>NZ_BNBC01000059.1:10112-56690 GCF_014654675.1 Streptomyces spiralis | reverse complement strand
CACACCGGCATCAGCGGCCAAACACCAGCCAGCCGCGTCACCAACCTGTCCGGCCAGCACACCTAGGGGGTGTCTCGGCGATCATGCCGGGCTCGCGGCGCCTGGTGCCGCACCTCGCCGCGTTGTCGTCGGTCGCCGATGCTCCGCATCGACTCCCTCCTCCGCCTTGCGAGGCACGGCACCAGCCACCGCTCCCTGATCCGCCCTGATCGACGAGACACCCCCTAGTGCTCGGTGCGGCCCGCGGCGGTAACGGGACCGCGGGGGCGCCCGCTACTGCAGGCTTCGGAAGTCGTCGAGCCAGGCGTAGCCCGGTGCCGACATCCCGGCTCCGCGGGGCTGGACCGTGAGGGTGGCGAACACGCTGTTGAGTAGCCACGGCGGCTTGTTCGCGTTCCAGCCCGCCGTCATCGACGGCACCTGCCGGAACCCGTACATCGCGGCGGCGAGCCGGCCCGTGCTCCGGAACCGCGCCATCTCGTCGCGGAGCAGATGCTTCTCGGACTCGAACCACGGGCTCTCGGCGAGCAGGTCGTCCCACTCGCGCGACGGGAACGGGTGCGCGATCGCGTCACCGATCACCTGCCACACCTGGGTGTCGGGGGCATAGCCGTACCGCTTCGCGAACGTGGCCGGGATCGGGTCGCTCATGTGCTGCTGCCAGCGCCAGACCAGGGAGAACTCCGTCACCAGGAATGTCTGGTCGGAACGCAGGCGGGGCAGGGTGTAGTCGAGGAACGGCTGGATCGCGTCCTCGTCGGGCACATGGGGGTGCAGGTCGACGCCCTCGAGCTCGGGCGTCTCGCGGACGAATCCGAGGTACCGCTCCACCGCCGGAGTGCGGTTGGCCGGTATGTCCAGCCGGTTCAGGGCACCCATGTACAGGTGGGTGGGGCACCCGGACCCGCACAGCCGCTCCCGCGCCTCGATCACGTGCCGCGCGACGGTCTCGTAGAACCGGTTGAGTCGCTGATCGCGCTCGGCGGGGATGCTCTCGATGAACGGTTCGTTGCCGATGGTGACGATGTCGGCGATGCCGAGCACCAGCGGCAGCACCCGGTCCAGACGGGCCAGCTCCGCATCCATGGCTGCCGTGCCCGGCTGCGGGAACGAGCGGTCGGCCATCGGGAACTTCAGGCTCAGCACGGTGTGGAACCCCCGCGCGTGTGCGTCGTGGAGGGCCACGATCGTGCCGCTCCGCGCGGGCGGCACCTGGTCGGCTTCGGGCAGGGCGTAGAACCCCCGGACCCAGTCGGCGCGCGCCGTGCGCAGCTCCGGGTAGCTGAGCTGGTCGAGGTTTTCGTTGAAGTTGGCCCCCAGCACCCCCAGTGCGGGCAAAGGCGCGACCTGGCCCTCATGTTCGTCCACGGCCGATGCCCCGCCCCCGGAGAGCGAGACGGCAAGCGTGGTGGCGCAGGCGATGGCGAGCTTGGACAGTACACGTCGGTGTCGCGACATGGTGTGGCTCCTTCTGGGCTCAGCCCCGCAGCGTGCGGCCGTGGTTCCGCCGTCGGGCGAAGCTGTGGTTGCTCGGAGGGACGGGGCGCTCGTCGGCGGCACGCCGCGGGTGGGGGGACCGCCCGGGCAACGCCCCGGGCACCGCACCCGCGGTCCACCCGCGGGTCAGCTGGTCGTCCCGCCTCCCGCAGCTTGTGTTCCAGCACCCTGCGCCATGTCGTAGGTGTGCACGTAGTCGAACTTTGCGGTGGCTCCGGCGGTGTTCATGGACACGAGACCGATGCGCAGGTCGCCCTGGTCGGACAGGGACCACGTACCGCCCCACTCCCAGCGTTCACCGTCGGTGCTCGATGCCATGCGCACGTCGTACTCGTCGTGAACGACGTCATGCCGGACGTACAACCGCAGCCAGGTCGTCTCTGCGGGGGCTGCCCCGAACATCGGGCCGTTCGCCACGGCGACCGGCGGAGTGGCCGTCGGGCGCTCTGCTTCCTTGCCGAACTCCGTCTGGTGCAGAAGCTGGCCGGGCTTGCGGTTGAGCGGCAGGAGGGAGTGCACCAGCTTCAGGTACCGGTCGTCGTTCTGGTAGAGAACCAGCCCGGCCTGCTGAGAAGCCCGGCTACCGTCGAAACTGAGCTTCGTCTCGACGAGGTAGTCCGACCGGGGAGCGTCCCGGAGCAGCACCGAAGCTGTGTTGCTGCCCGTGTACAGCTCAGCGGCCTGGGTGGGCCACACGAGCCGGCCGCCCTCCAGCCGCGGCCCCGCGGCGGGCTGCCGCACCCACGACCACGCAGAGCCCCCCGTTCCCGGCATGCCGGTCCCTTCGAAGTCGTCGGAGTATTCCGTGAGCAGTCGGCCCGGCACGGGGTCGGGAACGCGCTCGGTGACCGGTCGAGCCGCCGGGGCAGCGCTCACGTTGTCGACGTCGCCACCGCGGCGCGCGCTCACCGCGATCGCGCCGCTCGGAGTCGCGTTCCTGAGTGCCGTCGCCGTCGTCACCGCGAGCGGATCGATGAGATCGTCCTCCGACACCGATGCTGTGACGTGATCGCCGACCCAGTCGAGCGTCAGCACCTTCCAGGTACTCGCGTCGAACGCCGCCGGCAGCGGAGCGGCCGAGCGGACGGTCGTGTCACCGTGCGTGACTTCGACGCGGAGCTCGCCGGCCTGGGCGTCGAGCCACGCGACGGCGCCGTTGCGCCCGTTGACGCCGGCGCGGAGCCCGACGGCTCCACCCGGCGAAGTCCGCACGTCTGCCCGTGCGTGCAGATCGCCCTCGACACGAACCTTGCTCGTGAGCGCGGCCCCATCACCCAGACGTGCGAAGCGGCCGGGGTCCGTCTCGTCGCCGACGACGGCCGGGCCCCGGGACACCCAGGCGCCAAGTCCTGTGGCGAAGCTGTCGTCGACAGGTCCGGTCGTCACGGGCGCCGCTGCCCCGGAGACGCTTCCGCCCGCGCCCGCGTTGGCCACGGGCCAGCCGTCGATCCAGGCCAGCCGATCGATCAGCATCGGGCGCTTGGAGAGCTTCAGTTCGCCCGCGCGCGACTGCACCGGCGGGAAGTCGGGGTCCGCGTTCGAGATCCCGTGGTAGACGATCCAGTCCTGGCCCGACAGATCGGTCTGGACCGCGTTGTGCCCGACGCCCGTGAACCCGTTGCCGTTCGGGGCGAGGACGAAGCCACCCTTGCTCGAGAGGCTCATCAGATCGGTTCCCTCGTCGTCCTCGAACGGGCCGTAAGGACTGCGACTGCGCCCCACCTTGACGGTGTAGCCGCTGAACGCTCCGTCGCAGCATCCGCCGTCGGAGTACATGAGGTAGTAGAAGTCGCCGTGCTTGACGACGAACGCGCCTTCCATGCGCCGCCCCTGGGCGACCTGGGTGACGGGTCCCGTGAGTGCGGTCGCGTCGGCATTCGTCTTGGAGACGCAGATGACGTCGTAGCTGCCCCAATAGAGGTAGTGCGTGCCGTCTGTGTCCGTGAACAGCGCCTGGTCGATGTTGCCCGTCGGGCAACCGGCCACCGCCGCGCTCGGGACGAGGAGACCGTGCTGAGTCCACGGACCTGTCGGCGTCGGCGCCGTCGCCAGCGCGATGCCCCCGGTCGAGAGCGCATACGTCAGGTGGTACTGACCGTCGACGTAGCGGATGTCCGGCGCCCAGGCGCGGGAGTTGCTCTGCCAGAAGGGGGGAATCGCGTCAGGCGAGACGACATCGCCCACGTAAGTCCAGTCGACCATGTTGTCGGAGCGGAGAACGGGGAGGATGTGCTCGCCCGGCTCACCCGCGCTGTTGAAGATCGGGTTCGTCGTTCCGTACGCGTACCACGAACCGTCCTTGCCCCGGATCATCGCCGGATCCGGGAACGTGTCCACCACATTGGAGGTGATCGGGTTGGTGTAGGTCGCGGACGGCGATCCGGCTCCGTGGGCGGTCACCGCGTCGGCCGGTGCGACCGCCGAGAGCCCGCCGGCCAGCAACAAGCCGACCGACAACACCGTCGCAGCCGACCGCGCCGGCCTTCCTCGCAATCCCATGACAATTCTCTCCCCATTGAAGAACCTGCGCCTTGGGCGCAGCGAGGGCAGGAACGACCGAAGCCGCCCCCGCACTCATGCAACGGATCTCGAATTTTTCCGTCAAGGGGTCGGCAGAACAGAAGTGATGATGGGCGTCCTGGATCGGCCGGGGTGAATTCATCCGGGCCGATCCGGACGAATTCTCCGACCTGTTGACGAAAATCAGAAAGGCTTCGCATGCTGGGCTCAGTGCATTCAGAAGATTCCTTGTTCGAGCTGCTGCGTGCGCCGGTGCCGGCGTGCGGAACGACGAAGGTGAGTGCGATCGATGAGCACCGGTCCCCAGAAAGGGACGCCCATCGGCCGACGGGCGCTGTTGGCCGGGGCGGCCAGGACGGCCGGCGCGGCCGGTGCCGTCGGCCTCGCCGGTGCGGCCGGATCGCTGGGCGTGGTGGCGCGGGCGGCGGCCGCGGTCCCCACGGACGGCACGGCGAGCGGGCGCTACCCGTCGAACTGGCCCGACCTCGAGCCGTACGGTCTCGCGGACACCCGCATGGATCTCTGGCCGAGACAGGACAACTCCTTCGTCCTGCCGCTCGAGCTGCGTCCGCGCGACGAGGAGCTCGGCCGGGTCTGGATGCGCGACACCTATGTCAACTGCTTCAGGATCGCGGGCCGCCGCCCGCTCTACGTCGCCACCGGCACCACCCGCGTACCCGGCCTCGACACGGCCGGCCCCTGGAACGACGGGATCTTCATGTGGACGGCGGGTTCTCTGCGCGGCCCGTGGCATCTGGTCGACACGACCGGCATCCGGCCCGGCGCCGAGAAGGGCAAGGTCTGGTCGCCGGAGTTCGCCGACGAGAACCGGCCCGGGCGCACGGTCGTCGCCCCCTGGCAGCAGTACTGGTACGACGACCGGTTCGGCAAGCGCGGCAACGTCTGGGCACCGGAGGTGCACTACTTCCGGGACACCTGGTACATCGTCGCGTGCATGGGCGACCGGGCACGCAAGGTCGGCTCGTTCCTGCTGGTGAGCGAAGGCGGCGTCGAGGGACCGTACCGGCTCGTCGAGGGCAACCTCGACAAGCCCTTCGGCGATGCGCTCCCCGACGCGCCGAACATCGATCCCGGGGCACGTTTTCACATCGACGGCAGCATGTACACCGAGGGCGACGACGCCTGGCTGGTGCTGCACAACAACCTGTACGCCCGCTTCCGGGACGACATGGAGGACATCGTCCCGACGACGGGACTCCCGGCGTTCCGACAGCAGCCCTACACCCCTGAGCCCTACCTGGAGGGTGCGTACGTCTTCAAGCACGGCGGGAAGTACTACCTGCTGCACGCCGCGTGGGACCGCACCTCGACGGACGCCGACGGCAGCATCCGCCACGCCTACGACACGCCCGCCCCCGGCCGGACGCAGTACCACTACGACGCGATCGTGGCCGTCGCCGACCACTTCGAGGGGCCGTACTCCCGCCGCTGGACCCTGGGCGTGGGCGCCGGCCACAACAACATCTTCGCGGACGTCGACGGCCGGCTGTGGGCGACGTTCTTCCGCAACCCGAACTTCGGCTACTGGGCCGACCCGGCACGCATCGCCGACGCCGCGGTACCCGGCGTCGTCCGCCTGGAGTGGACCGGCCCGCAGGGCAACCGCCTGTACGTCCGGCGCCAGAGCCGAGGCCATGCCGTCAGCGAGTGAAGGCCCAAGGCGACGCGATCTCCGGTTGCGGGGCGTCAACCCACGTGGCATGCCGCTTGGTTGATTCGCGTCCCCGCCCGATTGCTCCGATCGCGTTCTCCTCCTGGAAGGGAACACTGTGACCTGCCCGACCGCCCCCAACATCGTGTTCGTGATGACCGATCAGCTCCGCGCCGACTTCACCGCCGGCGTCGGCTTCGACCTGGACACGATGCCCTTTCTCGACTCCATCGCGGCCCGGGGCACCCGCTTCCGTCGCGCGTACACCACCGCCCCGGCCTGTGTCCCGGCGCGCACCAGTCTGCTCACCGGCAGATGGCCCAGCACCCACCGGGTACGGCAGAACTCCACCACCGACCCGCAGGACGTGTCCCGCGGAGACGACCTGATCGATGTTCTGCGCGGCGCCGGCTACCAACTGTTCTACGCCGGCAAGACGCACATGTACCGAGACGATCCGGACGACTACGACGCCTTCTCCGGCCCGTACGGCCACACGAAGGGGCCGGACACCACCACCGAGCAGCGCGCCTTCACCGCCTGGATGAACTCCATCGACATGGGCCCGACGACTGCGCCCACCCCGTTCCCGCCGGAGCAGCAGTACGCGTACCGGATCGTCTCCGACACCATCCGGCAGGTGGACGCCCGGGACCCCGACAAGCCGTTCTTCGCCTGGGTCTCCATGCCCGAGCCGCACAACCCGTACCAGGTGCCGGAGCCGTACTTCTCGCTGTTCGACGAGGACGAGATCCCCGACCGCTCCTGTGGGCCCGAGGCCGCGGAGGCCAAGGGCGGCGCCTACAAGTGGCTGCGCGAGCTGGTGGAGGAGAAGCGCCCCGGCTACGACAAGCTCTGGCGCCGCTACCGCGCCACCTACTGCGGCATGCTCCGCCTCATCGACGACCAGTTGCGCCGGCTCGTCGGCCATCTGAAGGAGCAGGGCCTGTGGGAGAACACCCTGCTGGTCTTCCTCGCCGACCACGGCGACTACGTCGCCGACTACGGCCTGCAGCGCAAGGGTGCCGGCATCCCCGAGGTCCTGGCGAACATCCCGATGATCGTGCACGGCTGCGGCGTCGAAACGCGGGACAACGACAAGGACTTCGTCTCGATCGCCGACCTCCTGCCCACCGTGTGCGAGGTGGTCGGCCGCCCCATCCCCCTGGGCGTCCAGGGCCGCAGCCTGTGGCAGATGCTCACCGGCTCCGACTACCCGGCCGCGGAGTTCGCCGACATCGTCACCGAGCGCGGCTACGGCGGTCTGCCCTATCCCGACGACGCCCGGCCACCGCTGCACTTCCCCTACGAAGGCACCAGGTACGACGAGCTGAACAGCGTGACCCAGAGCGGCTCGTCGCGGATGATCCGGCACGACCACTACAAGCTCTATGAGCATGTCGCAGACGTCGGTGAGCTGTACGACCTCGACAAGGATCCGATGGAGCTGGACAACCGCTGGGACGATCCGAGCCTGCGCAAGGTCAAGGCCGATCTCATGCAGCGGCTCCAGCGATGGTCGGTCCGGCTCACCGACGACCTGCCGAAAGGGGTCTACGAGCCCAGGCTCGCCCGGCACAACTGGTACCGGACCTCACAGGAGGACGGAGCATGACGGAACCGATCCGCAGCAGCGACGGCAACCGGCAACCTCCCCCGTCACGCCGTACGGTGCTGCGTGGTGCCGCCGCCGTCACCCTGGCCACGGCAGCCACCCCCGCAGCCGCCACCGGCACCGCTTCCGCGGCCGGCGACGGCTCTCACCCCGCGGTCGTCGACCATCCGGGCGCGCAGTGGCTGCCCGCCGACCCCGCCAACTACCGGACCGCGCGGCGCCCCCGTAGCCATCCGGTCGACCACGTGATCATCCACGTCACGCAGGAACACTTCGACGACGCCGTCGCCGTCTTCCAGGATCCCGGCCGGAGAACCTCGGCCCACTACCTGGTCCGCTCGGCAGACGGCCACATCGGCCAGTGCGTCCGCGAGAGGGACATCGCCTGGCACACCGGTGATCCCTCCTACGACAACCGCAGCATCGGCATCACACACGAGGGTTGGGTCAACTCCTCTGCCTGGTTCACCGAGGAGATGTACGCCTCGTCCGCGGCGCTCACCGCGGCCGTGTGCGCGCGCCATGCGATCCCACTGGACCGAACCCACATCCTGGGTCACCACGAGGTGTCCAGCGCCACCCACACCGACCCCGGAGCCAACTGGGACTGGGACCACTTTCTCGAACTGGCACGGAAGGTGAGAGCCGACACGACCGCTGTGAAACGCAGGCCCGTCACCACTGGGCGATGAGCGGCGTGTCCGGTTCGCGCTGGCGCCAGGCTTCGATGAGGCGGGCAATGCGGGTGGGGGCGGCGATGCCGCGCACGGTCGCGATCCTGCCGTTGGCGACGTCGAACGTCACGGCGCCGACGACCTGGTCGCCGACCACGAAGAGCATGGCGGGGGCGCCGTTGACGAGCGCGTAGTGGACGGCGGGCGTGCCGCCGGCCAACCGCCGTTTCGCGGGTGTGGGCTTGAGGCCGGCGCGTACGACGGCGGCGATGCGCTGTGGAGTGTCGTAGTGCAGCAGCGTCTTCGCCAGGCCGGCGCCGTCGGAGATCGCGGTCGCGTCGTCGGTGAGCAGCGCCACCAGCCGTTCGGTGCGGCCCGAGGTGGCAGCGGCGAGGAATTCCTCGACGATCCTGCGGGCGGATGCCGGGTCGACTTCGCCGCCGCCGCGGCGCGCGGTGGTGATGCGGCGGCGGGCCCGGTGGAGGTGCTGCTGGCTCGCGGACTCGGTGATGTCGAGGATCTCGGCGGTCTCGGCGTGGCTGTAGGAGAACGCTTCGCGCAGCACGTAGACGGCCCGCTCGAGGGGCGACAGGCGCTCCATGAGAGTCAGCACGGCCAAGGAGACCGATTCGCGCTGCTCGAACGTGTCGGCCGGGCCGAGCATCGGGTCGCCGTCGAGGAGCGGTTCGGGCAGCCAGGCGCCGACGGCGCGTTCGCGGCGGGCCTGTGCCGAGCGGAGCCGGTCCAGGCACAGGTTGGTGACGACCTTGGTCAGCCACGCTTCCGGCACCCTGATCCGCTGCCGGTCGGCGGCCTGCCAGTGCAAGAACGCGTCCTGCACGGCGTCTTCGGCGTCGGTTGCCGAGCCGAGGAGACGGTACGCCAGCGAGGCCAGCCGGTTCCGGCTGGCCTCGAACCGACTGGTGTCGAAGCCGTCAGCGGCGGTGCTTTCCACGCGGACCACCCTAGGCGGCTATGCGACGGCCTTCTCCGCGGAGGTATGCGCGGAGGTGTGCGCGGACGTATCCGGGGCGGCGGTCAGGCGGCGTCGGCGCTTGGGCATGCCGAAGGTGGGGTGCGAGGTGGCCCACAGCGAGGTCTTGAGGATGCCCGACTTGATCCGCGCGGCCTTCCGGCCGCCGAGGTACTTCGGCTTCGCCTGCGCTTCCTCGTCGACCATCTGCAGGATCCCGTCCCGCCGCCCGAGGCTGATGTGGTTGCCCACGTACTCCAGCTTGGTGTGCGGGATCTTGCGGCCGGTCAGACGCCCCACGATCGCGCCGATCGCCTGCATGCTGGTGTAGCCGGCCGAAGCGCAGGACATCGGCAGCGGCCGGCCGTTGTCGCCGATGGCGTAGGCGCTGTCGCCGGCGGCGTAGACATTCGGGTGGGAGACCGACCGCATGGTGCGATCGACGACGATCCGACCGTTCTCGGTGACCTCCAGTCCGCCGGCGGCGGCGATGGGACTGACCGCGAACCCGGCTGTCCACACGGTCGCGTCGGAGGCCAGGGCGGTGCCGTCGGCGCACAGCACCCGCGCCGCTTCGACGGCCTCGACGCGGGTGTGCTCCAGGACGGTGACGCCCAGCCGGTCGCAGGCCCGGCGCAGGTGGCTGCGGGCTCCGGCGGAGAGCCGGGCGCCCAGCTCGTCGTGGGCGACCAGCGTCACCGACAGGCCGGGCCGGGACTCGGCGATCTCGGCGGCGGTCTCGATGCCGGTCAACCCGTCACCGACGACCAGCACACGCCCGCCGGCGCCCAGGCCGTCCAGACGCTCGCGCAGGCGCAGCGCCGACGGCCTGCCGGCGACGTCGAAGGCATGCTCGGTCACCCCGGGCACGCCGCCGTCGGCGACGTGGCTGCCGAGCGCGTAGAAAAGCGTGTCGTAGCCGAGTTCGCCTTCTGCCTCGCCGCCGCCCTCGGTGTCGGCCACGGCGACGACCTGACGCTCGGGGTCGACGGCGGTGACACGGGCCACGCGCAGCCGTATCCCCGTGCCCGCAAAGACGTCGGCAAGCTTCCGAGTCTCGATCTCCTGACCGGCCGCCAACTGATGCAGCCGCAGCCGCTGGACGAAGTCCGGCTCAGCGTTGACCACAGTGATCTCGGTGTCCGCCGGGGACAGCCGACGGGCCAGGTTCCCGGCCGTGTGGGCCCCGGCATAGCCGGCGCCGAGGACGACGATGCGGTGCTTCATCTGCAGCTCCTGTTGATTCGCTCGCTTCTCGTGACCTTGAGCGGAGCGGCGACCCGATTCCTGACAGGAACCGCATGTGACGTGAGTCACATGTCGACAGGGCCATCGCGAGACCGACCCGGGGCGGGGCGCCCGGTCGACGAAGCCTGAAAGCCTCTCGTCGCGTCTCCATGTGTGATCGGCAGACGGCACCGGGAGATGTGCGGCATCCGGCTGCTGCGGCTGACCCGCAAGGGTGAACCAGAGCGGTCCGGAGCCGAGCACTTCAAACCACTGAGGCAGGTCATCGAGTCGGTCAACGAGACCTTCAAGGGCCGGCTCAACCTCGAACAGCACCACGGCCCCACACCCGTCGGCGTCGTCGCCCGCATCATGCAGCGCATCCTCACGCTGACCACCGCCATCGGGAACAACGACCAGAGCGGACAGCCCGTCCTGCGCTCACTGACCGCCTACGACCACTGACCCTCGGGAATGATCATCTAGTTGGACGGTGCCAGGGTGCGCAGGACATCGAACTCGTTGCCCTCGGGGTCGGCCATGACCACCCAGCTCCGGCCAGGGCCCTGGCCCACGTCCACCTTGGCGGCGCCAAGGCCAAGCAGCCTGGCCACCTCGTCGTCGGTACTGCCGTCGATCGGGCTGACGTCCAGGTGGAGCCGGTTCTTCACGCTCTTGCCCTCGGGCACCCGGATGAACACCAGGGTGGGCGGCATCTGGCGGACCCGGACCTCCTCGACGGTCGGCTCCCAGGAGCCGATCTCGACCTTGCCCTCGCCCCGGTCGATCACCTTGAAGCCCAGCACCGCGCACCAGAAGGCCGCGAGCCGCTCCGGATCGTGACAGTCGACAACCAACTCGGTGAACCTACTGGTCATTTACCCCCCCAGACGGTGCGCACGAGGACTCAGCCTATGGGACCGCGCCACCCCTCCGGTCCGGAATCGCTACGACCACCAACCCTTGGAATCCATCATCTAGGCCAAGGGGTGCACCGTCGCCCAGCTCGCCATCGCCTGGATGGCCGCAGGGCGAGGACATCGTGCCGCTTGCCGGCGCCCGCATCCGCGTCCCTGTGGGGCACCATCCTGCGTACCCTCGGCACCGCTCGACGAGCGCTCCCCGTCCGCCGCCAAGGTCCAGCTCATGTGTGACCACGAGAACACCGAGAACACCGAGGCAGCCGCCTGGTGACCAGCCCCGCACCACCGGCCGTCCTGCTCGGGGTGAGCCTGAAGATGTACTTCGGCCACCACCAGACCCTCAACTGGGGCCGCAGGATCGCCACCTCGCCAAGCACCACCCGGCCGTCACCTCGGGGGAGGCCCGCCTGTTCGTCCTGCCCGCCTTCCCGGCCATCGTCCCCGCCGCCGGCATCCTCACGCCGTACGGCATCGCGATCGGCGCGCAGGACATCGCCGCCGAGGACACCGGCCCCTACACCGGCGAGGTCGGCGGCCCGGTCCTGAAGGAGAGCGGCTGCCGCTACGCCGAGGTCGGTCACGCCGAGCGCCGCCGTCTGTACGGCGAGGGCGACACGGTCGTCGCCGCGAAGACGGCCGCCGCGTTGCGCAACGTGCCTCACCCCGGTCCTGTGCGTCGGCGAACGCGACCAGGCCGACCCCCGCGAGGCCGCCGAGCGCACCCTGGCCGGGGCCGAGCGCCTGCTGCGCGGCCTGGACGGAGCCGTCGTCCTGGCCTGCGAACCCCAGTGGGCCATCCGGCCGCAACCGGCCGCCGCCGTCCACATCGCGAGGCCCGTGGTGGCGAGGTGCCCACCTGGGTCGGGCCGGCGGTCATCGGCATAGTCGTCCTGCTCGTCTGGGCGATCTACGAGAGGCACCGGCGCTCGAAGTCCGGCAAATGAAGCCCGCACATTCACAGGCCGCGGACCAGGCCGCCGTCGCAGCGCAGCGCGGTCCCGGTGACGTACGAGGCGGGGGCGCCGCACAGGAAGGCGGCGGCCGCGCCGAACTCGGCCGGGGTGCCGTACCGTCCGGCGGGGATCGCGGCTTGAGAGGCGGCCTCGACCTCGGCGACCGGGCGCTGCTCGCGCTCGGCCCGTGCGGCATCCAGAGCCGCCACCCGCTCGGTCGCGATCCGGCCGGGCAGCAGCAGGTTGACGGTGACGTTGTCGGCGGCCACCTCGCCGGCGAGGGTTTTGAGGTAGGCAGCGAAAGCGGCCCGTCCGGCGTTGGACAGGGCCAGTCCGGGCAGCGGCTCGGCGACCCCGCTGGAGCCGATCGCCAGGATGCGGCCCCAGCCGCGACGGCGCATCGCCGGCAGGGTCAGCGCCACCAGCCGCTGCTGGGCCAACAGCAGCGAGTCCACGGCCGCGGCGAGGTCGCTGGTGTCGAGGCCGACGGCGGTACCTGGCCGCGGGCCGGGGCCGTTGAGGACCAGGATGTCGGGATCGCCGTAGGCCTCGCGCGCCACCTGGATCAGGGACTGCGGCCCGTCCGGGACGGTGAGGTCGACCTGGACACCGATCGCGTCCTGCAGCCCTGCGGCGATCTTTTCGGCGACGTCGCCGCGCCGCCCGGACACCACGACCGAGGCGCCCTCGGCGGCCAGCGCTTCGGCCACCGCCCGGCCCATGCCGCCGGTGGAGGCGGCGACCACGGCGACCCGGCCGCGGATGCCGAGGTCCATCACCGCACCTCCTTGGGCAGTGCGGCCAGGTGCCGTTCCAGCTGCGGGACCAGGGCCTCGGGCAGCTGCGCGGCCGGCGGCCGCACTCCCGACTCCATGATCAGGCCGCGACGCCGGACGGCCTCCTTGCGCAGCGCCAGCCCGATCCGGGCCTGCGCCTCGAAGTTGACCAGCGGCAGGTACGGCAGGTAGGCCTCCCGGGCCGCCTCGTAGCCGCCGCTGCGCCAGGCCTCGACACAGGCGATCAGTCCCTCGGGGCAGGAGAACCCGGTCATCGCTCCGGCGGCGCCGGCCGCCAGTTCGTCGAGCAGGCCCAGCCCGCCCAGACCGCCGAAGACCGGTACGTCCAGTTCGGTGGTCAGCAGGGCGACGGTCGCCGGAGTGGGCGGCGCCTCGGCCTTGACCGCGACCGTGGAGGGGACCGCGCGGACGGCGCGGACCAGGTCGGAGGTGCGGATCGTGACCCGGCTTGTCTCCGGGTAGTCCTGGACCACGATCCCGGCGCCGGTGGCGTCGTGGACCGCGTTGAGGTGAGTCGCGACCACCTGCGGGTCGTGGGAGTTGATCTGCACCATCACCCCGGCGAGCCGGTCCCCGGCAACCTCGCGGGCCAGCCGGGCCTCTTCCAGCACCGGCGCGGTGGCAAGAGCGGTGACCCCGACGACCAGCGGCAGGTCGACGGCGTCGGCCACCGCCTCCAGCACGGTGCGGCGCTCCTCGGTGGAGAGCCGGGCGGCCTCGCCGAAGACGCCGAGCACCGTCAGACCCGTGGCCCCGATCCGCTCGTAGTGCTTCACGAGCCGGGCCAGACTGGGCTCGTCCACCTCGAGGGCGGAGCCGAGGAAGGGCGTGGGGACCACACCCCATACTCCGGGGGCGAGTTGTGCGGACATCAGTGGGCTCCCCTCATCGTCCGGGCCAGACGGGCGGCCGCTTCTGCTGGAAGGCGAGCACGCCCTCCTTGGCGTCCTCGCTGTCGAGCGCCGCCATCAGCGCCGGGGTGCGCAGCTTGTGGGCGTCCTGCGCCGACAGCCCGTCCCCATGCTGGACCATCTGCTTGATGGCGCGCAGCGAGGTGGGGGCGCAGGCGAGGATGTCGGCGATCCAGCGGTCGACGGCCTGGTCCAGCTCCTCGGCCGGGACCACCTCGTTGACCAGACCCATCCGGTGCAGTTCGGCCGCCGAGGCGCGGCGGCCGGTGAGCAGCAGCCCCATGGCCTGGGTGTGCGGCAGCCGGCGGACCAGCTGGAAGACGCCGCCGTCCAGTGGGATCCGGCCGACGCGGGGTTCGGTGAGGCCGAACCGGGCGTGGTCGGCGGCGACGACGATGTCGCAGCCGAGGACCATCTCCATGCCGCCGCCCAGGGCGTAGCCGTTGACCCGGGCGATCACCGGCACGTCCAGGGTGGTGCGAAGGCTCAAGCCGCCGAAGCCGTTGGGGTCGAGGCCGGCCCAGTACTGAAGGCCCGTCTTGTCGACCGCGTCGGCGGACATGTCGGCGCCCACGCAGAACGACCGCTCTCCGGCACCGGTGACGACGACCACCCGCACGTCCGGGTCGGCCTCGATGTCGGCCCAGATCTCGTTGAGCCGGGCGTTGGTCTTGACGTCCACCGCGTTGAGGACGGCGGGACGGTCGATGGTGACGTAGGCGATGTGCCCGTCCCGTACGTAGCGGACCTCGTCGGTCATCGCAGGACACCCTTCTCGCGCAGGAGCTCGATCTGCTCGGTGGTGTAGCCGAGTTCGGCGAGCACTTCGGTGCCGTGCTCGCCGAGCCGCGGCGGGACCCGGCGTATCTCGGCGGGGGCGGCGGAGAGGTGGAGCGGCGCGTTGAGGGCGCGGATCCGGCCGGCGACCGGGTGGGCCATCTCGACGATCATCGCGTTGACCGCGGTCTGCTCGTCGTCGAGGGTCTGCTCCAGACTGCGCACCGGGGCGCAGAGGATGTCCTCGTCCTCGAGCCGCTTGACCCAGTGGCCGGTGGTGTTGCCGGCCACCGCCCGGGCGAAGATCTGCTGCAGCTCGGCCCGGTGTGCGAACTGCAGGTCGAGGGTGGCGAATTCGGGGCGCTCCGACAGGTCCTCGTCGAGTTCCAGGGCGCGGCTGATGTGGTGCAGCGGGTCGGCCTTGAAGCCGCCGACCATGATCAGTGCACCGTCGGTGGTGCGGAACACCCCGGTGAGCGGCATCGCGGCCCAGTTGATCTCGGAGCCGCGGTTGAGCTGCTGGCAGGCCTCCTGCATCTGCATGTGGAGCATCGAGTCGTACATCGACACCTCGACCTTCTGCCCCTGGCCGGTGCGGTCGCGATGCAACAGGGCCAGCAGGATGCCCTGGAGCAGGTGCATTCCGGTGGTGTAGTCGCACAGGGTGGTCGGGTAGAGGGTGACGGGGTCGTCATCGGAGACCCGGCGCCACATCACTCCGCTGTACGCCTGCGCGATGGCGTCCTGCCCGCCCTTGTGGGCGTACGGGCCCTGGGTGCCGAAGCCGGTGCCGGAGGCCCAGATGATCCGGGGGTTGACGGCGCGCAGCGCGTCGTAGCCGAGGCCGAGCCGCTCCATCACGCCGGCCCGGAAGTTGCTCACCACGACGTCGGCGGAGCGCACCAGTTCCTGGACGGCCTGCCGGCCCTCCTCGGTGCGGGTGTCGATGGCGATGCTGCGCTTGTTGCGGTTGATCGACAGAAAGATGGGGTTGTCCAGGCCGGCCGCGTCCGGGATGGAGGTCCGGGAGATGTCACCGGTGCCGGGCCGCTCGACCTTGATCACGTCGGCGCCGTAGTCGCCCAGCATCTGGGTACAGGACGGGCCCATGAAGACCTGGGTGAAGTCGATGACGGTGACGCCGCTCAGCGGCTGTGCGGTGGCGGTCATGCCACGGCCTCCTCGGGCTGGTCGACGGTCGCGTTCTGCGCGGGGATGTCACCGGGGTCGGCGCCCTGCTCGCGCATGCGGTGCTGGATGACGGCCGGGTCGATGTCGCGGACCGGTACTCCCTGCTCCACCGCGGTGGCGGCGGCGATGCCGGCCGCCTGGCCCATGGCCATGCAGGGCGGGATCTCGCGGGAGATCCGCTGTGCCTCCGGGGTGGCCGAGTAGTGCCGGCCGGCGACCAGCAACTGGTCGACGCCGCGGGGCAGGAGCGCGCGGTAGGGGGTGTAGTAGTCGCGGCCTCGGGCGACGCTGTCGGTGAAGTGACGGCGGGAGGTGATGTCGTCCTTGGTGACCACGTACTCGCCCTGCAGCAGCCGGGTCTGCCGGACGCCCATCTGCTCGGCGACGTCGAGGAGATAGGCGTTCGCGAAGCCGGGCAGGTCGGACTTGATGTGGTCCAGGACGGCGCCGATCCGGGCCCGGGCCTCGAACTCGGCCTCCGTGAGCGAGCGCGGGTCGGTACCGTCGAAGCCGGTCATGTGCGGGCAGTTGCACCAGACCACACCGGGGACGGGCGTCTTGAGCCACCACAGCTCCCAGGCGCCGCCGAGCATCCGCTTGATCTTGCGGTTGACGGCCCGGGCCTCGCGCGGGTTCTCCTGCTCGAAGCGCTCGGCGGCCGCGGTGTCCACCCCGCCGAGCCGGAACACCAGGGTGACCAGGTAGTTGTCCTGCGTGTAGGAGGCGCCGGCCCGGGAGGCCACGTCGATGTCGCCGGTGGTGTCGACGACCACGTCGCCCATCACCGCCTGCGGGCCGGCCTTGGTCTCGCAGACCACGCCCTTGACCGCGCCGTCCTGCACCACCGGCCGGGAGAACCAGCTGTGCAGCCGCAGGTTGACGCCGCTTTCGCGGATCAGGTCGTTGGAGACCCGCTTCCAGCCGTCGGGGTCGAAGGCGACGGCGTAGCAGATCGGCTTGGGGTTGGTGTGGGAGTGGAAGTCGAAGGCGCCCCAGCGGCCCCACCTGGCCCACGTCTCGGGCGACGAGTAGCGGTCCTCGGGCGGCGGATAGACGGCGAGTCCGAGCTTGGCCATCCGCTCGACGTACTCGTCGACGATCCCGGTGACGGTGATCTCGTTGTCGTTGATCATGTCGTCGAGGACCAGGACCATGCCGCCGGAGGCCAGGCCGCCGAGGGCCGAGTAGCGTTCCAGCAGGGTGACTTCGGCCCCGGTGCGGGCCGCGGCAACGGCCGCGCTGACCCCGGCCGGTCCGCCGCCGACCACGATGACGTCGGACCGCTGGACCACGGGTGCCTCGATGGCGTCGAGAGAGACGGTCTGGGGCATCTGAGTTCCTTTCAGCTGCCGACGCGGACGCCACCGCGGCGGAGGACGAGCACGTAGAGCAGGACGCTGAGCAGACAGAGGGCCGCGCCGTAGACGGGGAACGCCCAGCCGGCGCCGAGGTCCTGGAGCCACAGCAGGAGGTAGGGAGCGGTGCCGCCGAAGCCGGCCACGCCGATCGCGTAGCCGAGGCCGACGCCGGTGACCCGGCAGCTGGTCGGCATCAGGGTGGCGGCGACGGTGTTGTACAGGCCCATGGTGAAGGCGAGCACGGGTGCGCCGACCAGCATCACCACGGTGAACATCGCGATGCCGGGCTGCTGGTAGGCGAGGACGATGAAGATCAGCGGCACCACGGCGAGCCGGGAGGCGAGGAAGGTGCGGGAGATCCGCTTGCGGTCGGCGAGCCGGCCGACGAGCGGGTAGAGCGCGGCGACGCAGATCCCGGCGAGGGTGGAGACCAGGAAGACGGTGTCCGGGTTCTCGTGGTAGGCGGAGCGGGCCAGGTTGGGCAGTCCGGTGGCCCAGGTGTAGTTGAGCGCCTGGGCGCCGGCCACGACGAAGACGATCGCCAGGAGTGCCAGCCGGTGCTGCCAGACCTCGGCCCAGACCTGGCCCACCCGGGCCGGCCCGGTCTGTGGCTGGCTCGTGGTGTGCAGGGTTTCCGGCAGGGCGCGGCGCAGCCAGAGGAAGGCCAGTCCGCCGACGGCGCCGACCGCGAACGGGATGCGCCAGCCCCAGGACGCCATGGCGTCGGGGGCGATGACCGAGGTGGTCAGGAAGCAGACCAGGGAGGCGCCGACGATCCCGGCCTGTACGTAGATGCTGATGATGCTGCCGAAGCGGGCGGTGCTGCCCTCGGGTGCCAGTTCCACGATGTACGCGGAGTTCAGTGGGGCCTCGATGCCGGTGGACAGTCCCTGCAGGATGCGGCTGGCCAGCAGGATGACTCCGGCCCAGACGCCGATGCTCGCATGGCTGGGCAGCAGGGCGATGATCAGGCTGCTCAGCACCATCGAACCGATGGAGAAGAGCATGATGGCGCGTCGGCCCATGCGGTCGGCGAGGGTGCCGAAGACGATCGCGCCGAGCGGTCGGGCGGCGAAGCCGACCGCGAAGACGGCCAGCGCGGACATGGTCTCGGCGACGGAGTTGCCGGACGGGAAGTAGAGCGGGCCGATGTAGGAGGCCAGGAGCCCGTAGACCATCCAGTCGTACCACTCGACTGCGTTACCGCCGCCGAGGGCCAGCAGGGCGCGACGGTGGGAGAGGGATTTTCCGGTGGCGACAGAGTTTCTGCCGATGAGTGATGCCATGGTGGGGCACCTCATGGGGAGGCGCACGGGACAAGGCCGTGCGGGACCGGCGCCCGGGCCTGAGGCGGGGGCGTTGGGGACGGGGCGGCGTGGGGCCTCGCCTACCAGCTGGGCGGCGTGACCACCCAGATCGAGGTGGCGGGCTCGTCACCGGGGTTGACGTACCAGTGGGGAATGCTGGAGGAGTACGTGATGGAGTCGCCTGCTTCGAGCCGGTGCCGGACGCCGTCGAGATAGACGTCCTTCACACCGGAGAGCACGATGCCGAACTCCTCGCCGTTGTGACGGAAGGGGTTGGCGCTGGTGTCGTGGCCCGGCTGGGTGACCACCCACAGGACCTCCAGAGCGCCGTTGAGCGACGGGGTGAGCAGCTCGAAACGGTCGCCGTCCGCCACGTCCGAGCCGTGGAATTCCAGGCTGCGGCGTTCGTGGGCACGGACCACCGGGCTGACCTGCTCGACGAGGTGGAACAGCCGTCCGATCGGGACGTCCAGACCGTGGGCGATCTGTACCAGGCTGGTGAAGGAGGGGTTGCCCTTTCCTCGCTCGACCTGGCTGATCAGTCCGGTGCTGATGCCGGATCGGCGGCTGAGTTCGTCCAGGGTCAGGCCGGCTTGCTTGCGCAGTGCTTTGATCTGCAGGCCGACCGTGGCGGCCAACACATCGAGGTCCGGCCGGCCGTCCGGCATCGGTGCGTCGGTGTCGTGCACGGTCTCCACCTGTCCCTGGAGGGCTGTGTTCTGCGACATATTGAAGACCTTCACGATGCTGAAAAACAACCCCCTGATGTTCATCTTGTTGGTGCCGGGCAGGCCCCGGCCCGGAGGATCGACAGAACCCGCAGCTCAGGGTGCGCACCAGGCAGGCTGATGCACGATGGGGGACCGCGGCGAGCGCACCGGAGCCGTCCCTGGCGGTGGTGCCCCTGATTTCGGCGACCCTGGGCCCAGTGGTTCCCTTGGATCCGCACGACCGACTTGGCGGTGGCGCGCCCCTCGAAGGTGGCCTTCCAGGCGCCCTACCCGGAGAGGCCGTTGAGCGCTGCTGAGGCTGCCGCGATGGATCTGTCTACCTGCTCATGCCGGAATGTGGCCAGTTGGAGCTGTCGTCAGCTCGCAGCGTCGGTCGGGGACTTGAGCGACGGGATCGCCTTCCCTCGCCTCCCGAGCGGGCGCCGCTCGAACCGCGGATCCTCACAGCTTCCCGTGATGAACACGATTTCATCACTACATCTCCACAAATCACTGCGGGCGCGGGAAGATTCATGGCTCAAGCAATCTTCTGGGGGGACCATGAATCACGACATCACGCCACCGCCCATGCCGAGCTACGGGCCGCCCGTGCCACCCGCGCCGCAGCCCCAGGCGAAGAGGCACCGCACGGTCGTCATCGCCGTGGCCGCGGCCGTCGTTGCTGCGGCTGTCTCCGCCGCCGTCACGGCCGGCGTCACCGGCGAGGGCGACACCAAGGCGGCACCCACCGTCACCGTCACGGAGACCGTCGGCGACGACAGTGCCGACGCGGCGTCCGACGACACGACGGCCCCTGCGGACGACGCGACGGACGACGCCACGGATGAGGGCACCGGCGGCGACGTCTACACCCTGACCGACACCGTCGCCTACGAGAACGACGTCGCCGTCAGCCTCTCCGGGTTCCGACGGGCCGTGTCCAGTCAGTACGCGGCACCCGAGAACACCGACTACGTGCGGTTCACCGTCAAGATCAAGAACAGCGGCAGCAAGACCCTCGACACCACCGGACTCACCGTCAACTGCTCCTACGGTGAAGACGGGCACAGCAGCGAATCGATCTTCGACAGCGAACACGGCCTCGACGGAGGACCCGACACCAAGCTCCTCGCCGGAAGGTCCATCAATGTGCCCTGGGGCTGCGAGCTCCCGAAGGCGGGAAAGCTCATCCAGATCGAAGTGTCTCCCGACATGGAGTCAGAAAGCGCGATCTTCACCGGCACCGTGAAATAGACGGCAGTGGCCCCGAGCGGCGTCTGCTGAGCGAAGGCGTGCACCGGCGGTCGAGCCGTCCCGGAGTCCGGAAGTCCCGAAGTCCGGAAGTCCGGAACGGGGCTCGACCGGGCGTGCCTTGGCCACGGGTCAGGCGGTACCTGAACGCCGCGTGTGGGCGAACGGCCGGCGAACGTCAGCCACCCATCAGGTAAGACTCCTTGTACGACGTGCGTCTACGCGCGTATCTTGACGCCAACTTGAAGCATCACACACCCCCCACATCTCCGCCGCGCCTCTGACACAACTGCTCCCGCGAGAAAGAGTCTCACGTGACACGCATACCCCCGGCCCTGCGCGGCCGAGGTGCCAAGGCCCTCCTTGTCGCTCTGCCCGTCGGCCTCACAGGGTCGCTCGTCGCGCTTCCCTTCACCGCGCAGGCCGAGCCCTCCTCGGACGCCGTCATCTCCGAGGTGTACGGGGGAGGCGGCAACTCCGGTGCCTCGTACACGAACGACTTCGTCGAACTGGGCAATGCCGCCACCGCCCCCTTGGACCTGGGGGGCTGGTCCGTGCAGTACCTGCCCGGATCGCCCACCGCCACCAGCAAGTGGCAGGTCACCCCGCTCACCGGCGCCATTCCCGCGGGCGGCACCTACCTGGTCCAGGAGGCCAAGGGCTCCGGCGGCGACACCGCCTTGCCGACGCCCGACGCCTCCGGCACGATCTCCATGTCAGCGACCACCGGCACCGTGGCACTGGTCCACTCGACGACTCCGCTCACCTGCCTGACCGCTGCCGACTGCGCGGCGGACGGCACCGTCAAGGACCTGGTCGGGTTCGGCACCGCCGTGGTCCGTGAGGGGTCTCCCGCCACGGGAGCCGGCAACACCACCTCGGTCTCGCGCGACACGAAGCTCACCGACACCGACAACAACGCCACCGACCTCACGGGCTCCGTGCCGAGCCCCCACAACACCGCGGGTGGCGGCTCCGGCGACCCGTCGCCCACCCCCACGCCCACTCCTACCCCTGGCAGCCTCCGCATCCACGACATCCAGGGCACTAGCCGGATCTCCCCGCAGAGCGGCAGGACCGTCACCAATGTGCCCGGCGTGGTGACCGCTGTGCGCAGCACCGGCTCGAAGGGCTACTGGATCCAGGACCCCGAACCGGACGGCAACCCGGCCACCAGCGAGGGTCTCTTCGTCTTCACGGGCTCCGCCACGCCTCTGGTCAAGGTCGGCGACTCGGTGCTCGTCTCGGGCAAGGTGAGCGAGTACTACCCCGGTGGCAAGAGCAGTGGTTCGCAGTCCGTCACCGAACTGACCGGCCCGACGGCCGCCGTGCTGTCCGCGGGCAACGCGGTGCCCGCGGCCGAGGTCATCGACTCCTCGACGCTGCCCGACGCCTACGCCCCGCAGGCACAGGGCGGGAACATCGAGTCCGTGGAACTGCAGCCCGGTGCCTACGCGTTGGACTGGCTGGAAGCCCACGAGGGCATGCTGGTGCAGATCGGCGACTCCCGCGTGGTGGGCGCCACCAACGCCTACAACGAAACCTGGATCACCACCAAGCCCGCCCAGAACCCGACTCCGCGGGGCGGCACCATCGTCACCGGCTACGACGACCCCAACTCCGGGCGGCTGCTGGTCACGTCGTTGACCGGTGACCAGCTCAAGGCCAACGTGGGCGACACCCTCGCCGGCACCACCACGGGCGCCGTGGACTACTCCAACTACGGCGGCTACAACATCCAGGCGACCACTCTCGGAACGGTCGAGCCGGGCGGACTCACCCCCGACGTGGCGAGCAAGGGCAAGTCCAACGAGCTCTCCGTGGCGACGTACAACGTCGAGAACCTCGACCCGACCGACCCGCAGAGCAAGTTCGACCGGCTGGCCCAGGGCATCGTCACGAACCTGGCGGCCCCGGACATCGTGAGCCTGGAGGAGATCCAGGACGACAACGGCCCCAAGGACGACGGCACGGTCACGGCGGGCACGACCATCGCCCGGTTCATCGACGCCATCAAGGCGGCCGGCGGCCCGTCGTACGACTGGCGCGCCATCGACCCGGTCAACGACTCGGACGGCGGCGAACCCGGCGGCAACATCCGCAACGTCTTCCTCTTCAACCCGCAGCGTGTCACCTTCGTGGACCGGCCGGGCGGCGACTCCACCACGGCCGTCGAAGCCGTCAGCGACGGCACGAAGGGCGTACGACTCTCGGTCTCCCCGGGCCGGATCGACCCCACCTCGGACGCCTGGACGAGCAGCCGCAAGCCGCTGGTCGGCGAGTTCGTCTTCCGCGGCAAGCAGGTCTTCGTCGTCGGGAACCACTTCAACTCCAAGGGCGGCGACCAGCCGGTGCACGGCGCCTTCCAGCCGCCGACGCTGAGCTCCGAGACCCAGCGCACGGCCCAGGCGAAGGAGGTCAACACCTTCGTGTCCGGCCTGCTCGACAAGGACTCCAAGGCCAAGGTCGTCGTCCTCGGTGACCTGAACGACTACCAGTTCTCCAAGCCGCTGGCCGCGCTCACCTCCGGTGGTGTCCTCACGGACCTGATCAACACGCTGCCGGTGAACGAGCGGTACAGCTACGTGTACGACGGCAACTCCCAGACGCTGGACCACATCCTGGTCTCACCCGCCGTGAAGAAGCCCGAGTACCAGGTCGTCCACATCAACGCCGAGTTCTCCGACCAGACGAGCGACCACGACCCGCAGGTGGTGCGCTTCAAGTAGGCGGTGCGTCAGACGTCAGACGTCCGACGTCCACCGTCCGAAGCGCCGGTGTGCCGTGCATGCGACCGTGTGCACGGCACACTTGAATCCGTCAGCGGGTGAATCCGTGAGCGGGTGATCGCGCCGGCTGGGCGACCGGTTGCCTGGTCGATCCGAGTACTTTCAGCCAGGCTGGAAGAACGCAAGCATCTTCCGGCCGGCGTCCGGTGACGCCAGGATTGCCTGGACGTGCGCGGACTGCCGGCCGGCGGCGCTGGTGCGTTCGAACATCTCGCGTTCGTATTCCCGGACGGCGGCGGCAAAGTCGTCCGGGTGTGCGGCCAGTGCCTGGCCGAGCAGGGCGCCGTCGAGCAACGCCATGTTGGCGCCCTGCCCCACAGGGGGCATAAGGTGCGCGGCATCGCCGAGCAGCGTGACACCTGGCGTCGACGGCCAGGTCAGCCCGACCGGAAGAGTGGTGATCGACCGCGGCAGGACCATGTCGTCGCAGGCTGCGATCAGTGCGGTGAACCGGGAGTCCCAGCCGGTGAACAGGTCGATCAGCCGCACCCGCGCGGCGGCTGGGTCGTCGAACGGGATCCCGCTGGTGGCGAACCAGTCCTCGGCGGTGTTGTAGAAGCTGAGGTAGATGCGTACGCGGCCGTCGCCGTTGCGCTGCGCCGACAGGGACTGTCCGTTGCCGAGCACCCAGTAGTTGCCGCGCCCCACCATCGCCGCGAGATCGGGGTGGGTGCGGTCGATGTCGGGAATACCGAGCTCGACGACGTTTTGGCCAGTGTGCGCCGGTCGGGCGTCGGTGAGCAGGGCGCGGACCCGGGAGCCCGCGCCGTCGGCGCCGACCAGCAGGTCGTACGTCGCACTGCTGCCGTCGGCGAAGTGCAGCAGGCCGTTGTCGGCGGACTCGAACGTA
This sequence comes from Streptomyces spiralis, assembly GCF_014654675.1. Classification (GTDB taxonomy): domain Bacteria; phylum Actinomycetota; class Actinomycetes; order Streptomycetales; family Streptomycetaceae; genus Streptomyces; species Streptomyces spiralis. The sequence goes on along the minus strand of NZ_BNBC01000059.1, from coordinate 32,695 downwards.
TGCCCCCAGCGCACCGCGTGGGCGGGGAGGGAGTCCAGCAGCAGGTCGCGCAGATCGGCACGGTCGACCTCAGGTCGTTCGAGCGGGGCGTCGTCGGGCGTGTCCTCCTGGAGCAGCAGGGTGCCGTCCGGCTCGAGAAGGCGTAGATCCTGGCCCGCACGACGGGCGATCGCGTGGAACTGGTCGATCAGGCCGGCCTCGCGCATCGCCCGCTGCCCGGTCCCGGAGTGCAGATCGAGCATGCCGCCCTGGCCGCGCGCGCCACGCGACGACTCACGTTCGTACACGACGGCGTCGATCCCGTTCACGTGCAGCACACGGGCAAGGGCCAGGCCGCCCAAGCCGGCCCCGACGATGGCGATGGTCATGTTTGCCTCCGATAAGCCGTATGCCTCTGCCGGGAACCTGGTCAGTTGTGGTCGCAGCCGGTTCACCGGCGGAGCCGGGGCCTGAGGACCGTACGCACGGCCTTGGCCACCTTGCTCTCGGCGGATCCGTCCTCTTCCTCGGGTTCCGGTTCCAGCAGGCGCTGCATCTGGAGCAGCAGATGGTTGGTCGACCGCCACAGCGGGACGAACATGCCGGCGACCGGCCCGACGCCCTGGATCAGGCCGTCGGACAGCTCGGTGACCTTCTTGGCGAGCGTGACCGTTGCCGGGTCCCGCAGGATCAGGTGCACTTCATCATCGACCAGCCGGATGTCCATCTTGCGCGCCGCGGCTTCCTCCGGGTTCGCGTCCGTGGTCGTCTCCGGATCCAGTTCGTCGATCTTGGCGGCGACCGTGTCCGGGTCGACGCCGAGTTCGCGCAGCACCCTGGCCGCCATGCTGTTCTCCGCCCGCAGCATCGCCTCGAGCAGGTGATGGCTGCCGACCGGTGCGCCACCGGCCAGCGCTCTGGCGGCGGCTACGGTGTCCTCGGTGGCGGGTGTGCCTGCCGGCCATGAGCCGGCCGCGACATCCTGCGAACCTTCCACGGATGCCAGCACCGCGGCACGGACCTTGCTGATCGGACTGATCCGTTGGGCAAGCACCTTCGCGCCGGCGCCCCCTCCTTCCCTGATCAGGGCGAGCAGGATGTGTTCCGTACCGATGTGGTTGTGATGAAGCTGCTGCGCCTCGCGCAGCGCGAGTTCCAGCGTCTCCTTCGCGTGCGGTGCGAACGGGATATGTCCGCTGAGCTCCTCCGTGCCGGGCTTGACCACCGCGGCGACGTCGACCTGCGCCGTCTCCTTGTCGTATCCGAGTTGGTGGAGAACTTTCGCCGCCACGCTGTCCTGCACGTCGAGCAGCCCCAACAGGAGGTGCTCCGTGCCGATGTGGTCGTGCTTGAGCAGCCTCGCCTGCTCCTGGGCCGCGACGACCACCCGACGGGCTTTCACCGAGAACCTTTCAAAAGTCATGGCTCTATGGTCGCAACCATGTCAATACACTGTTATTGATAGGGCTCCATGCCAAAGGGAGGGGTGTGGGTGTGATGGAGACACCGTCGGACTGGGAGGACCGGCTCGCGCGCTGGCAGAACGAGCTGGAGTTGTTCGAGCAGTTGGACGAGAGCCGCTGGGTCACGTTGGCCAAGGCGGAAGCAGAGACCGGCGTTTCCCGCTCGGCCCTGCGCTCCTGGTACCGCAACGGCGAGATCCAGTCCCGGCTGGTGGACGGCCCGAACGGGCCACAGCGCCTGGTCCAGTTGGAGGCGGTGATCCAGCGCGCCGCCGCGTCACCGCGCATCCAGCGCAGGGCAGAACGAGAAGTCAGCCTGGAAGCCCAAGTCACCCTGCTTCGGCACCGGGTTGACCAGCTTGAGCTGCGCCTGGCCGCGTTGGAGCGGAAGTGACCGGCGCGAGAAGCACCGCGCCGTAGGTCCGGAACAGTTCCACCGTCGCCGGATCCGCTTGCTCATCCACCGCAGGGTCTGCTCGCGGCCGGCGGCCTCGGCGAGGTCGGCCTTGAGGTCGGCGCCGATTACCGGCGGTGGGTCAAGCACGACCGTCTCGACCACGGCGGTGTCATATCGCCATAACCGTCGGCCATGGCAGCGACGGCGTCCCACTACACCACGATCACCACCTTGACGGGTGACGCACTGCCCTGCCATGATTTCGTCACCGCCTCAACCGGTGATGCATGTCGAGCGTGAACGGAGAGGCGTCACATAGGAACCGACCCGCATGGGGAGCGCAAGCCATGGCAGTCAGCTACACCGCCGTCGTCAACGTCGACGGAGAAGGCCGCAACGGCGGCCACGTCCATTCCTCCGACGGCCTGCTCCAGACCGGCCTCGCCCTCCCCAGGGAACTCGGCGGCGTCGGCACCGCCACCAACCCCGAACAGCTCTTCGCCGCCGGCTGGGCTGCCTGCTTCCTCGGTGCTCTGCGCCGTGCCGCCGGCATCCGCAAGATCAGGCTCACCAGCACGGTCATCACTGCGGAGATCACCCTCACCCACGGCGACGACGGCGAATTCTCCCTCTCGGCGACCCTCAACCCGACCCTGGGTGGCGTCGACCAGCAGACCGCCGAAGAACTCGCGCACGCCGCGCACCAGATCTGCCCCTACTCCAAGGCCACCCGCGGCAACATCCCCGTCACCATCAACGCCGCCGCCGCCTGACCTGCCCCCTGGCCGACCCCAACCCGCACCTTCCCCTGCCACCAACCACACCGGTGCCGACCGGACAGAGACGGGCCAAGGCATGACCTCCATGACGTACACACCCGCACACATCGCCGAGCAGCGTCGGTCCGCCGGCGTCGGACTCTCGGCCACGGCCACCGTCGGTTCCTCCGCCGCCGTCGACACATCCGCGGCCTTCGGTGTCGCGCCGTCCGAGGCCCCCGATATCCCGGGCGGCGACTGGCCCGATGCCACGCAGGTCTGGAGCTGGGCAGCCGACGCGGCGATGTCGGGGTACGGTCCGGCAGGTTCCCGCTTCGACTGACGACTGTCACCACTTGAACAGGTGACGATAGTGAAGTCGGACGGCTCGCCGGTGTGCACACGTGTGTGCGGCCGACCGCTGCCGTTCACACGGCGGCGTGCCGCCGGGATCGTCGCCCCCTCGAAGGAGCACTGACCATGGCAGAAAAGCCGAAGCGCACGCCCGCCGGCGCACCCGTAGGGCGGCGGGCGATGCTGGGCATGCTGGGCGCGGGAGCCGCGGGCCTGGCCGCCGCCCCGTATCTGCAGCGCGGCTGGGAAGGGTTCCTCGGCGCCGCTTCGCAGGTCGACGCGACGGGCATCACCGGGCTTCTGCCCAATCCGGGCGGCTTCCGCTACTACAGCGTCGTCGGCTCGGTGCCCCGCAAGAACGAGACGAACTACCAGCTTCGCGTCGGCGGACTGGTGGACCGGCCGAGGACGTACACGCTGCCCGAACTGCGTGCGATGCCGCAGACCCGCGTTGTCGGCGACGTCGTGTGCACCGACGGATGGCGGGTGGACAAGACGCCCTTCGAAGGGGTGAAGCTGGCCGACCTCCTGGACGCCGCCGGGGTGCGTTCCGAAGGTGCGGCGGTCCGGTTCAGATGTTTCGACGGCGCCTACACCGAAAGCCTCACTCTGGAGCAGGCGCGCCGCTCGGACGTCCTGGTGGCACTGAACATGCAGCACAAGCCGATCACCCACGAGCACGGCGGACCGGTCCGCCTCTACGTGGCCCCCATGTACTTCTACAAGTCGGCCAAGTGGCTGTCCGGCATCTCGGTCACCGACAAGGTCGTCCCCGGCTACTGGGAGGAGCGCGGTTATGCCGTCGACGGCTGGCTCGACGACGCCGAGCGGCACAACGACGCGGCCTGAGCCGCCCGACAGGGTTCGCCGTTTCAGTACTGCCGAGCGCATGATTCACCGGGCCACCGGGTGGCTGATGCTGCTCTGCCTGGTGACCTCCGCCTGCCTGTACATCGCTCCGCTCGCCCAACTGGTCGGCCGGCGTCCCCTCATGGTCACGATCCACGAGTGGTCGGGCATCGCCCTTCCGGTGCCCTCCCTGCTGGGACTCCTCTCCTCCGACTTCCGCGCGGACCTGCGCAGGCTGAACCGCTTCGCTGTGTACGACAGACAGTGGCTTCGGAGCGTCCGCAGGCGCCGCACGTCCCCCGAGGCGCGCCCGGCCGGCAAGTTCAACGCGGGCCAGAAGATCTACGCGGGCTGGATCGCGGGTGCGGTGCTCGTGATGATGTTCACCGGACTGCTGATGTGGTTCATCGGACTGCTGCCCTTGGTCTCGCGCACCAGCGCCATCTTCGTGCACGACTGTCTCGCCTGGGCGATCGTCATCGTCCTGCTCGGCCACATGCGCAAGGCGTTCGAGGATCCGGAGGCAAGGCTGGGAATGCGCACCGGCCACGTCAGCCGGTCCTGGGCGGACCGGCACCACGCCCGGTGGCTGCGCGAGGAGTCCGTTGCCGGCGTGCCCGAGAAGGCGGACACGGTCTAGCGGACTCATGGCCCGGAGTCCAGTGCCTGTACCGTCGCGGGCGGTCGGCCTCCGCCAACTACACTGTGCGCATGCCGACCCCGACGACGATCGAGCCTCTCAGTCAGGACGAGGAGGCGTTCCTGCGCGTTCTCGGCAGGGTGATGACACAACTGCCTCGCGTCGTCGACGCCGAGATGCTCAAGGAACAGCCGATCACCGGCGGGGAGTACATGGTCCTGGTGCACCTTTCCGAAGCACCGGACAACCAGCTGCGCATGAGCGAACTGGCCCAGGCCTGCGGGCTCTCCCTGAGCGGCATGACCAGAGTGGTGAACCGCCTGGAATCGCAGTCGCTCGTGCTGCGCCAGAAGTGCCCGGAGGACGGGCGGGCATGGCTCGCCGTGCTCACCAGTTCCGGCTGGACACAGCTGAAACAGGCGTGGCCCACGAATCTTGCGAGCGTGCGACGTCACATCTTCTCCCGTCTGGAAGGCTGCGACATCGTTGCGGCCACGCGGGTGCTGGAGCGCATAGCGCCCATGTGACGGAAGCGCGCCGACGTCCGTCCACCGGTTACCACCTTGATAGGTGACGAGAGTACCCTCATCCTGGTGGGTCCTGGTCGGTTGCCAGGCAGGTCTCCTAAGGAAAGACGATGCGCCATGACTGACGTGCACGAAAAGGCCGTACTGGCGGGCGGTTGCTTCTGGGGTATGCAGGAGCTGATCCGGACGCTTCCCGGTGTGGTCACGACGCGGGTGGGCTACAGCGGCGACGACATGCCCCATCCCACGTACCGCGACCACGGGAAGCATGCCGAGTCGATCGAGATCACTTTCGATCCCGCTGTCACCGACTACCGCACCATCCTGGAGTACTTCTTCCAGATCCACGATCCGAGCACGAAGAACCGGCAGGGCAATGACGTGGGCCTCAGCTACCGCTCCGCCATCTTCTATCTCGACGACGAGCAGCGACGCATCGCGCAGGACACCATCGCCGATGTCGAGGCGTCGGGGTTGTGGCCGGGGCCGGTGGTGACCGAGGTCGTACCCGCCGGCCCGTTCTGGGAGGCCGAGCCTGAGCACCAGGACTACCTCCAGCGTTACCCGGACGGCTACACATGCCACTTCCCGCGCCCCAACTGGAGGCTGCCGAAGCGCGCAGCGTCCTGATCGGTGACGGACCCGGCGTACCTTGCCGGAGTGCCGCGCGGCCGGGGCGCCAGGAGACTTGTCGTGCTTCTCGTCACCTGCCAAAATGGTGACATGGTGCATGTCTTCAAGTGCGGTGCTCCGGTGCTGGACTTCGTCGGAACGCTGCGCGCACGGCGCAATGCCGTGCCCACCGAAATGCTCACGAGTCCGGAGAGTCTCGAGGCCTGGTTCCGTGAGTCCGGTCTCGTCGACGGGGACACGCCCTGCAAACCGTCCGACGTGGAGCGGGCGATCGCTCTTCGTGAGGCGGTCTACCTGCTCCTGGTCGCCACGCTGGCGGGCGACGACTATGACGCCGCCGCTCTGGAGCTGGTCAACGGCACGGCGCGTACGCCGTCCGCAGTGCCCCAGCTCACCCGGGAGGGGCGCCGCGTCGATGCGACGCCGCAGCAGGCGCTGTCGTCGATCGCGCGGGAGGCCGTGCGGTTGCTCGGCGGACCGGAAGCGGCGTTGCTCAAGGAATGCAGCAGGCCCGAGTGCACCCAGGTCTATCTCGACCGGTCGCACGGAGGCCGCCGGGAGTGGTGTGCCATGGACCCGTGCGGCAACAGGATCAAGGCGGCTGCCTATCGTGCGCGCAAGCGGACCGAGGCACGGGGAGCCTCGCCCGCGCGGGCGGCCTCGCCGTCGCGGTCGCGCCGGTAGCGCTGTGGCGCAGGCCTTCCGCGTGCCGACAGCGTGAGTGCCGGTCCGGCCGGACCACGCGTCAGCGAGCGGGTGCGCGACCGCGTCCGCCGGGTCAGACCTGCACCGGTGTACGAGCACCCAGGAGTGCCAGGCAATTGGTCCAGAGGGCGTTGAGCGGAGAAGTGTTGTTGTAGAGCTTGGCGAACAGCACCTGGCCCTCGAGCTGGGCGACGACCGACTGGGCGGCGGTACGCGTGTCCGCCACGGTCACCTCGCCGCGCGCACGGGCCTCGGTGATGACCGCCTCGACCATCTCGACCTGGGCTTCGAAGATCTCTTGGAGCCGTTCGCGTACGGCCTCGGTCTGATTGCTCATCTCCAGGGAGAGATTTCCGAACATGCAGCCCGAGATCGTTCCGCAGCTGTCCTGGCCGGCCTGCTGAGTGGCCTGTGTCGCCTCGAACAACTGCCGCAGTCGCTGAAGTGGCTCCGCGTCGTCCTTGAGGATCCGGGTCCACTCGCGTCGTTCTGCGGCCCAGTGTTCGTCGATCACGGCGAGCGCGAGCGCCTCCTTCGACTCGAAGAAGTAGTAGAAACTGCCCTTCGGCACGCCTGCCGTCTTGCAGATCTCGGCCACGCCCAGAGCCGAGTAGCCGCGCAGCTCGATGAGTGACCGCGCGGCGGTCAGGATCTTTTCCTTGGCATCACTTGTCCGGCCCATACCACGAGTATACGACCGATCGACTATGACAGAGTAGGCCGGCTGCCGACGTTTCCTCTCTCCGTACGAGGCTGAGGCTCCCAGCATTGAGGATGCCGGTCCTGGATCGTGCCATGGTCGCGGGCGCACCCTGAGGGCATGGTGAGCGGACGGACCGGTACCCCGGAGGCAGCACCCGACCTCGGCCATCTTGCCGCCGCGCGGAGGAACGCAAGCGCACGGCTCCCGACAGGCAGCGCCACCCACGACCGGTGCGCGACTCGGAGCGTCACATGACTGCCGCGACGCCGCGAAGCGGCGCCGGGCCACCGCGCGAACTCCTGCCCCGTCACTGACGTATCGAGGACCGCCGAGGAACATCACATGACCTCAACACCGTCGCAAGGCCATCTGCACGCCGCGGGAGGGCGGCCTCCTTCGCCGTGGGTCCACGTCGCCCAAGCCGCCGCCGCGCTGGCGACCGGCATGGGCGTCGGCCGCTTCGTCTACACCCCGATCCTCCCGCTGATGCACGCCCAGGCCGGACTGTCGGCCGGCGCCGGAGCGAACCTGGCCACCGCCAATTACGTGGGGTACCTGATCGGCGCTCTCGCCGGAACGCTGCTCCCGGCGCTGGTGCGCTCCGCGGCCGTACTCCGCGCTTGCCTGCTGGCGCTGGTCGCCTCTCTGGCGATGATGCCACTGACGCACACCACCGCCGTGTGGGTGCTCCTGCGGCTGGGCGCGGGTATCTTCAGCGCGCTGATCTTCGTGATCGCCGTGAGCTCGCTGCTCAGTCACCTGCGAGACCACCCGGCCCACCTGCCCGGCTGGGCGTTCGGTGGTGTCGGCGCCGGCATCGCCCTGTCCGGTGTGCTCGTCCTGGTACTGCGCACGGCCGGCGACTGGGAGACCGCGTGGTGGGCCTCCGCGGCCCTGGCCGCCGCGCTGACCTTCGTCGCCTGGGGTCTGCGGCCCGAGCCGGTCGCCCCGCAGCCCGCGTCCGCTCCGGAGTCCGCGGCACCGGAGCGGCCGGCCGGTCCGCGCCTCCATCGCTCGTTCAGTGCCCTGTTCGCGTCCTACACGCTGGAGGGTGTCGGCTACATCATCGCCGGGACATTCCTGGTCGCGGCCATCGAGCAGACCTCGCCCGGCTGGATCGGCAGCGGTGCGTGGGTGCTGGTGGGCCTGGCGGCCGTCCCCTCCTCCGCGCTGTGGGCGGCGCTGGGACGCCGCTGGTCCCGCCCGGACCTCCTGCTGGCCGCACTGGGCGTGCAAGCCGTGGGCATCGCCCTGCCCGCGCTGGTCGGCGGGGTCGCCGCCGCACTGATCTCCGCGGCGCTCTTCGGTGCCACGTTCATAGGCGTGAGCACGCTGGCCCTCGCAGCGGGCGCACACCTGCGGTTCCCCCGCGCGGTGGCGCTTCTGACGGCCGGATACTCGGTCGGCCAGATCCTGGGCCCACTGGCCGTCACCCCCCTGCTCCACCACGGCTACCACCAGGCCCTCGTCCTGGCCGCTGCCGTCGTCCTGGCCGCGGCGCTCGCCGCCTTCGTCCTTCGCTTCGGGTTCCCGCACCATCTGCCCACGCCGGGTCAGCCGGTCCGGCGCTCGCAACCCACCGCTGAACACCGGCTCGCCTCCATGGACACCGACGAAGCTCGGTCGGCCGAGTGACCGCTGCCCGGCCCGGGCCGCCGCCGCGTGGCCGCCATCCACGGTCGGCTCGGCGACGGCCTGGGCGAAGGCGATGGGACGTGTGGATCGCCCCTTGAGGGACGCGGGATTGACGCGCCATCAGAACGGCACGGCTGTGGACGCCTGTGAAGTGACCCCCCTCACAGCACTTTTGCCGGCCGTCCCGGAATGCGTCGGCGGCGGCGGAAGTTCTTGTGATCATTCACCCCGCCCCGCCCCGTCGCACCGTCGTTGCCTCGAGCGCTGCGGGCATCACATGTCGACGCGACGTTGGGAGAAGCGATGAAGCGCCCCCGGTTCAGAGACGAGCGGCCTCGACTGCGCCGCGTCCGCCTTCCCGGCACCGTCATGCCGTCGCCTCCGGCGGCTGCCCGGCCACCGCGCGAGGAGGAGACGGCCTCCTGCGCAACGGACACGGCCCAGCCCGTCGGGAAGTGAGCCCGGACAGGACGGGACCGCGTCCGGCGGCGCGGCCACCATCTTGCGCGCCTTGAGCGGTTGCCGGTGGGGGTGGTCGGTCGTCTGCGGCGAGGGAGGCGGGTACGGAGCCCGCGAGGATCTCCATCGCCGAAGTCGGCTCGCTAGGACGCCGCCCCTACCCCCTTGTAGTCGACCGGTCGGTTAGAGTCACCAACGGTTCGCCGTGGGGACGGCCAGTCGCAAAGGGGCGACCCATCGCCCAACCGACGAGTGCCTCGAGAAGCGAGCCATGAGCCAAGCCTTCATCATCATCTCGATCACCCCCGAGCCCTGGCGCGTACGGCACCTGCGAGCCGTGAGCCGAGCTCATCTGACCGAGTGGGGGTTGGCCGCACTCACCGACACGATGGAGGTCCTCGTCAGCGAGATCGCCGGCAACGCCGTCCGGCACACACGCAGCGACCGCATCACGCTGTCCTTGTCGGTCGCCGACGGCGTCGTCCGCCTGGAGGTGGACGACAACACCCACGGCCACCCGCAGCTGCGGCACCCGGGGCCGGAGGAGGAACGCGGCCGGGGCCTGCTCATCGTCGATGCCTTGGCCACGGATTGGGATACGAGCGAAGACGGCTCGGCCACCTGGTGCACGCTCGCTGCATGACGAAGGGGGCGTGAGACCTGTTGGGCCCCACTCAGCATGTACTGCGCCACGCGCCGGCTCCGCCGCGGCCCGTTTCACCCGCGACGGCAGGGGTTGCGGCGCCGACGGGACTGCGTATTGCTGCCGTCCAGCGCGGTCCAGCGGAGCCCGGTCGGGGCCGCCCGGAGTTCGTGGGCCGATCGACCGGGCCCTGGTGCGTCAGCCGAAGTCCGGCCCGCCGGTGCGCGTCCGCTTGATCTCGTAGAAGCTCGGCGTGGAAGCGACGGTGATCAGGCCGTCCCAGAGCCGGGCGGCGTCCTCGCCCTTGGGGGCGGGGTTGACGACGGGGCCGAAGAAGGCGATGGGGTCGCTGCTCGCGTCGGCGCCGGGGACGGCGATGATCGGACTGCCGACGTCCTGACCGACCAGGGTGATGCCCCGGGTGTGGGACGCTCGCAGTTCCTCGTCGTAGCGATCCGTGTCGCCGGCGGCAGCCAGGTCCACGGGCAGTCCTGCATCCCGCAGAGCCGCTTCCAGCGTGGCCCGGTTCTTGGGCTGCTGCTGGAGGTGGTAGCGGCTACCGAGGGCGGTGTAGAGGGGTTCCACCACCTCGGGCCCGTGGGTGAGGCGGGCGGCGGTCAGGACGCGTACCGGTGCCCAGGCCTCGCCCATCAGCACACGGATGCGCTCGGGCAGGTCGTCCAGCCGGTTCTCGTTCAGGATGGACAGGCTCATGACGTGCCAGGACACCTTGACGGGGCGCCTGTCGGCGACCTCGAGAATCCAGCGGGATGTCAGCCAGGTCCACGGGCACACGGGGTCGGCGAAGAAATCGACGGGGATCGGGGACGTGTGCGAGGCGGATGCCTCCATCGGAACTCCTCTTGCTGTTGCTACGGGTGCCGTGGTGGCACGGGGCGTGATCAGTCGTCGGTACGGAAGTCGGTGGAGGCCGACAGCTCGGACCAAGCGGCCAGATCGTCGGCGAGTTGCCGCTGTCCCTGCTCGACCAGGCGCACGGCGTCGCTGCCGAGCACGAGATGGACGGGCGGCTTGTCACTGTCGAGGACCTGAAGCACGGCCCTGGCGGCACGCGCGGGGTCGCCGGCCTGCCGTCCGTCCTTCGCCTGCCGGGCGGCCCGGATGGGGCCGAACACCTCGTCGTAGTCCGCCACGGTGCGCGGGGTGCGGACCATCGAGCGGCCGGCCCAGTCCGTGCGGAACGAGCCCAGGGCCAGCGAGGTCACGTGGATGCCGAAACCGGCGACTTCCTGGGCCAGCGAGGCGGCGATCCCCTCCATGGCGAACTTGCTCGCGCCGTAGAAGGCGACGCCGGGCAGCGCCGTCAGCCCGGCCATGGAGGACACGACGAAGATGTGGCCGCCCCGTCGCCGCCGCATGTGGGGCAGGACGGCCTTGATGACGGCGACGCTGCCGAACACGTTGACGTCGAACTGCCGACGCGCGTCCTCGATGCTGGTCTCCTCGACGGTGCCCTCCAGGCCGTACCCGGCGTTGCTGATCAGCACGTCGACGGGGCCGACGGTCCGCTCGACGTCGTCGAACACCGTCGCGACTGCCCGATCGTCGGTCACGTCCAGCAGCCTGCCGACGGCGCGCCCGGGGGCCAGCGCCTCGAAGAGTTCGACCTGCTCCGGACTGCGGACGGTGCCGACGACGAGGTTGCCGGCGGCCAGTGCTTCCCGGGCGAAGGCCTGGCCCAGGCCGCTGCTGACGCCGGTGATGAGAAACGTCCTGCTCATGAGTGTCTCCTGCGGAACGGGCAGTAGTGGTGACGACTGTCGGCCATCCGGTTTCCGGTCCGCTCGGCTCCACTGTGTGCCTGCCCTGTCGCAGGGCAGCCGACGCTGCCGCGGGCTGTATCCGATCCCATATCCGACCGGTCGTCTACTAACCTAATTGATCAGTTCACGAGTGTCAAAGGGCGGGCTGGACGCGGAACGTTGCCGACTTGCCGGACCGTGATGCCGGGCGTGGAATGGAGAAGCTCGGCAAATGCCTGGTCACGTATGAATCTGAGCCGAACTCCATAGGTTCACCGGTCAGGGGACCAGGAGGTGTGTGCCATGGCGAGAGTCCTCTTCATCGTGAGTGGGGCGAGGTACTGGGTGCTGAAGGACGGCACCAGATATGCGACGGGCTACTGGGCCGAAGAATTCGCGATGCCGTACAAGAAGGTCACGGAAGCCGGCCACGAGGTCGTGGTCGCGACACCGGACGGCGTGATTCCCAACGTCGACATGATGAGCCTGCGTCCCTCCATGGCCGGTGGTGAGGAGGGAGCGCTCGAACTGGAGGCCATCATCCGATCCGCCGAGGTGATGCGGCGGCCGCTGAAGCTGTCGGACGTCCGCCTGGAGGACTACGACGCGGTGTACCTGCCCGGTGGTCATGGTCCGATGGCGGACCTGGCGTTCGACGCCGACGCCGGCCGACTGCTGACGGCGCAGCTCGCCTCGGGCAGGCCACTTGCGATCGTGTGCCACGCCCCCGCCTCGATGCTGGCCACCAGGATCCACGGCGAGTCGCCGTTCAAGGGCTACCGGGTCACGTGCTTCACCGACGAGGAGGAAGAGGCCGTCGGCCTGGCCCCCAGGGCACCGTGGCTGCTGGAGACCGAGCTCAAGGAGAAGGTCGGCGTCGACTTCAGTCGCGGTCCGATCTGGGAGCCGTACATGGTCGAGGACCGCAACCTCATCACCGGACAGAACCCCCACTCGGCCGGGGTACTCGCAGACCGGCTGCTCGAGATCCTCAAGTGACCGTTGCGGAAGCCTGGAAGGCGTGCCGGTCCAGGGGAGACGAGCCCCGCCGACGGCAGGTCCCTCCGTCCGTGCCGAGGCGCACCCGGCACGGGTTCGGCACGCTCAGTGCTCCTTGATGGCCCACAACTCCCAGGCGATTCCGTCGGGGTCGGGTACGGAGATGAATTCCGCGTAGCCCGCATCCCGCACCGGCGAACGGGGCACCCCGAGATCGTCCAGGCGCCGGGCCCAACCGTCCAGAGCTGCACGGCCGGACACGGCGAGCGAGAAATGATCGAGTCCGGTACGGGACGGGTCGAACATGTCGTCGCTGCGACGCAGCGGCTCGTGCACGGCCAGGACGAGTCCGCTGCCGGAGTGATGCATGATCTGCCGGGGATGCCCCGCCTCGACGGGTCCGGGCCTCGCCTCGCCGACGGGCTCGAATCCGAGCGCGCGCCCGTACCAGTCCACGCTGGCAGCCATGTCGCGTACCACGACGGCTATGTGGGCGATCCCGGTGAACGTGCTCATGGTGCGATGTGGTCCTCTTCTTCGTCGGCCGCCGGTCATGAGGGCCAAAGCGGCGCTGCCGGATCGGCCACAGGGTGCGCATCGAGTTCCTCGACGCGGTGGACCAGTCGTCACGCAGACCCGGCTCTGCGCAGGGTCAAGGGCACCGACTCCGGGCTGCTCCCCGGAGCCGAGAGCCTGGGATGTGACGTACCGGCCGTGTCGCATGAGCCCAGACTGCCCTTGCCACCTGCGTAGACTCCAGGACCGCCTTCCTCCCTGCTGGGAGTGTCGGCCTCCCACTGGCCATTTCAGAATGCGCTGCGGAGCTTCACCCGCGGTCGGTGGCAGGAGCGCTCAGGCGTCTCGCCCCCGGATCTCTGCGGCGGCGCGGTGCAACTCGGCAAGGACTGTTCGGACGGCGTTCCGGGCAGTGCGCTCGGGTCGGTGGAGAACGTCGATGTGGCGACGGGCGTGCACTCCGCTCAGCGGCCTGAGGACCACGTCGGGGTGCGCACGGGCGGTCCAGCGCGGCATCAACGCCAGGCCGCCGCCGGCGGCTACGGCCTCGGCGACCACCGCGAATTCGTTGATGCGGTGGACGATGTCGAGCCGGCGGTTGGCGACGCTGGCGATGGCCTCGATGGTGGCCATCAGCGGGAAGCCGTCGTGAACGGTGATCCACGGCTGGTCTGCCACGTCCTGCGGTGTGAGCAACGGTTTGGAGGCCAGTGGGTGGCCGGCCGGCAGGGCGATGTCGAGGGGCTCGTGCAGGAGCGTGGTGGAGGCCACGGTGCGCGGCCAGGGCGGACCATGGTCGAGGCGGTGAGCGAGCACGAGATCGTAGTCACGCGTGAGTGCGGGGAAACGGTCCTGGGCGACGTCTTCGTCGCCAAGGGTCAGGCGGGGGCGACCCTGGCCGGCGAGCCTGCGCAGCAGGACCGGAAAGAACGCGGAGGCCGCACTGTGGAACGCAGCCACCGATACGTCGCCGTCGGGCTGCTTGGCGAAGTCGGTGACGGTGTGACGTGCCCGGGCCAGGGCGCTCTCCACCTCGATGGCCGCCGCGGCCAGGGCTTGCCCGGCGTCGGTCAACACCACCCGACGCCCCGCACGCTCGGTGAGCGGGACGGGTAGCGAGCGCTGCAGCAACCGCAGCTGCTGCGAAATCGCGGACGGCGTCACGTGCAGAGCCTCGGCGACCGCGCTGACACTGCCCAGATCTCCCAGCTCACGCAGGATCCGCAGCTGCCGTTCATCCATGCCGACAGTGTAGAGCTGCTACATCTTTGTTTTAGAAGTTGGTCATAGCCTTCAATGTTCCAGGGTGACAGCGTTGGCGCCATGCCTGTTGCCCGCCGTACCGATGCGGTACTTGTCCTGGTCGCCCTGGTCTGGGGATCCAGCTATCTCTCGGCCAAGACGGCCACCGTCGCGCTCCCGGTCATGACGGTGTTGTTCGTCCGGTACGCGATCTCCGCGCTCGCCTGCGGCGCCCTGGTCGCCTCCCGCCGAACGCGCCGCTGCACCCGCGAAGAGCTCCGCGCCGGGCTGCTGCTGGGAGTCACACAGGCGGCCGTGCTCGTGCTGGAGACCTACGGGGTGGCGCATACCAGCGCCGCGAACGCCGGACTGATCATCAGCCTGACCATTGTGCTGACACCGCTGCTGGACCGCACCGGCAGCCGCAGGCTGCCCTCGACGTTCTCCCTGGCCGCCGGTCTGTGTGTCCTGGCCGTCGGGCTGCTCACCTCCAGCACCGGACTGCACGCACCACGACTCGGAGATGCGCTGGTACTCGCCGCCGCAGTCGTCCGGGCCGGACACGTCGCGCTCGTCGGACGGCTCACCGTCGGCCGCCCCCTGGACCCGCTCAACCTGACGACCGTACAGACCGTCGTCGGCTCAGCCCTGTTCTTGACACCGGCCCTCACCCGCCTGCCCGACCTGGCCCACAGCAGTGCCACCACCTGGACTCAACTGGTCTATCTCGCCCTGTTCTGCAGCGTGTTCGCCTTCCTTGCCCAGACCTGGGCCGTGCAGCGCACCTCCGCCAGCCGGGCCAGCCTTCTGCTGGGCACCGAACCGATCTGGGCCGTCGCCTTCGGGATCAGCCTCGGCGGTGAACGGCTCACCCTCTGGGCCACCCTCGGCGCCATGCTCATGATCGCCGGAACCTACTGGGGCCAGGCCATCGAACGCACCCACCGCACCACCACAGCAAGAACGACGAAAAAGGACGGAGAGCGCCCGGCAATGACACCTAGCGGCGCCTGACCGCGCCCTGCTCGCCACCAGACGCCCCGGGCCTGGGCAGATCTGGTAACAGCTGTTACCATGTCGGCATGGCCAAGACGCAGCTGGGCGCGCGCGTGGATGAGGACGTTGCGGAACTCGCGAAGAAGCGCGCCGCCGACCTGGGATTGAGTGTCGGGGACTACCTCGCCCGGCTTGTACAGGATGACGCCAGCGGTCTGCGTGCCCGTGCGGTGGACGCGGCCGCCCACTTCCTGGCCGAACACCAGGCGGTCTTCGACGAGGCCGAGGAAGCCCAGCAGACACCTCGGGGACCACGCGCGGCCTGATGGATCTGCACATCGACGTCGCCTGGATCCTGCAGGTCGCAGAGGCTGCCGGGGCGAACGATCCGGCCCCTGACGACTACGGTGTTCCCGTGTCGGCGGTCGCCCGTCACCGGGCCGAGCTGTTCGAGCAGCCGATCTACGACGGCCCCTATGCCAAGGCCGCGGCCTTGGTGCACACGCTGGGCCGGTGCCGTTGGCTGGAGCGCTCCAACCTGGCCGTCGCCGCCGCCACCGGCGTCATGTACCTGGACGCCGTCGGGATTCCCGTCAAGCCCGCCCGCGAGGATGCCATCGCCCTCAAAAACCTGCTCCTCGACCCCGGCTGCACCGCCGGGAAGATCGCCACCCTGCTGCGGTCCTGGCCCACCGCCACCTGACACCCGCAGACCCCGTGCGGACGTCGGCACCCAGCCGGTCAGCGACGTCCCGCTCCAGGTCGCCGGTCGTGAGCCGGTGCATCGGCTCGCTCCGCCGTCGACGCGAGCCTTCGCCGTCTGGGCACCGATCACATCGACCTCTACCAGCTCCACCGCGTGGACCCGGAGGTTCCTCTCGAGGAGACCTGGGGCGCCCTGGCCGAGGCCGTCGCGGCCGGCAAGGCGCGTCACATCGGTCTGTCCGAGGTGAGCGTGGAGCAGATCCAGCGCGCGCAGGCCATCCACCCGGTGACCACCGTGCAGTCGGAGTTCTCCCTGTGGACCCGCGACGTCCAGGCCGAGGTCCTGCCCTACTGCAGGGAGCACGGCATCGGCCTGCTGCCGTACTCGCCACTGGGCCGTGGCTTCCTCCTGGGCCGCTTCAGCTCCTTCGACGAACTGCCGGAGAACGACCAGCGGCGGCGTCTGCCCCGCTTCCAGCAGGACAACCTCCGGGCCAACCTGGACATCGCGGCCAGGGTCCGCGGCGTCGCCGACCGGATCGGCGCCACTCCGGCGCAGGTGGCCCTGGCCTGGCTCGTCGCCCAGGGCGAGCACGTTGTGCCCATTCCGGGCACCAAGACCCCCAAGTACCTCGCCGACAACGCGGGTGGCGCGGACGTCCAGCTGTCCCCGGCCGACCTCGCCGACCTCGATGCCATCCCGGCCCCCATCGGCGCCCGCTACTGACCCACCCACCCGAGCAAACTCGTCCTCGACGCTCCAACTGCGGGAGCTCTGCCGCAGCAGTCGTACGGCAGCGGCCCGCCGGAAGTCCGGCGGGCCGTCACTGACATGCGTACGCGAGCAGGAGGTTTCCGTCCTTGGCGCACGGTGCCGGTGCGACCAGGTCACGCGGCTTGCAGCGGAAGCGTCGAGAGCTGCAAGGACCTATCCTTCTGAGTGCCGGAACATCGTGCGCCCGTATGTACGGCGCCGCCCGCCTCGGTCTCGCTCAGGCGGCTCCAGCTCAGGGAGAACGGGCATGCCTCTTTATGATCCTTATAAGAGGTTGCCTCCCGTGCAGAAGTTCACGCTGCGCAGCGCCGATATCGCGGACGGGGAAACTCTGAACGTGGCCCAGTGCAGCGGCCTGTTCGGCGGTCCCGGTCAGGACCGCTCCCCGCACTTGGCGTGGACCGGCTATCCGGCCCGGACGCTGAGCTTCGCGGTCACCTGCTACGACCCGGACGCGCTGACGGTCAGCGGCTTCTGGCACTGGGCGGTCTACGACATTCCGGCGTCGGTGGACGAACTGCCTACAGGTACGGGCGACGCCAGTGGGGAGAACCTGCCTGCCGGGGCGAAGATGCTGGTCAACGACGCAGGCCGGCGCGGCTTCCTCGGCGCCGCGCCACCGCCGGGAGATCCGCCTCACCGATACATGTTCGTCGTCCACGCGTTGGACGCCGCCACGCTCGATGTCACCACGGAGGCGACCCCAGCCTGGCTCGGCTTCCGGCTCGTGGAGCACGCCGTGGCGCGGGCCGGACTCACGCCCGTCTTCGGGATCCCCGGCGGATCGGACGCGATCCGATGAGCGGCTGCCCTACCTGGGGCGCCGCCCACGACCATTCAATGTCCCCCCTGGCCTTTTGGAGGAGCTTCACCCCGTAACGGTGTGACGACACCTCCCGTGCTGCCTCTGCCCCTCTGCCCACACTCGCCCGTCACCGCCTTGACAGGTGACGCAAGCGGATGCAGTCTGGGCTTCGTGCGCAAAGGGCGCGATCTGAGAACGGCAGAACCCGCAGAACCGGCAGAGCGGAGAATGACCATGAGTGACGACGGCGCGGTGGATCTCGCTGCTTCGGCGCGGATTGCGCGGTTCGGCAAGCTGCCCGAGCGTATCCGCTACGAGGACATGACCGAAGTGAGGGAGGTCTCGCCGAACGGGGGGATCGGCGCTTCCTACAACCCCGAGGGATCCTGGCAGTACTTCTCCTGCCTTGCCCTGGATCTCGGACTCTGACGGGGAGCCGCGAGATGAGGCGATTCCTCGCCGCTCTGTCCCACGGCGACAAGGACCAGGAGGCCATGACGTCTCTCCTTCGCCGGGTGAACTGCCAGGACCGGCGTGAACCGGACGGCGACGTGGAGAAGGCCGTCCTCGATGCGCGCCGGCTCGCCGCGGTGACGCTGCTCGGTTCGTTCCTCTGAGCCTGGGCGGCTGAGCCCCGTCGGCGAAAACGGCTCCGGCGTGTCGCGTGGCGAGGCCCATCGCTACAGGCTGGAGCCCCGTCGGCTGTCCGGCCCCGCACCACCTCACCGCCCCGCTGCGCAGGGCGGACACGGTTGCCGGCGACACCCGTCTCGTCCATCTGTGGGCCGGAACGGGGCGCCGTCAGGCGAAGGAAGAGCCCGCCGCACCCACGATCCAGCGGCTCGCCGGCCTGCTCTGACCCGGAGGAGCGGGGGAGCGGCAGGCAGATCGACGTGGGTTCGGTGCCCGGCGCTCCGACCGAGGTGGCGTTGCCCGACCGGCCGGCCCGGTACACCCTGCCGCCCGATCCCCGACCGGTCTGGGCCGGGCCGCGTCACTGCCCGGCCGGCGTCGCCCCGGCCTGCCGGGCAGTGACCTCGCCCCACCGTCGGTGTCTCAGGCGGCCACGTCGAGCACGACGCGGAAGCGGGCCTTGCCCGAGAGCATCCGCTCGTATCCCTCCATGGCTCGGTCGAAGGACATGACCTCCACGCTGGGACGAATGCCGTGGGCCAGAGTGAACGCGAGGTTGTCCTCGTTCTCGATGGCGGAACCGGTCAGACTGCCGACGACCGAGCGGGTACCGAAGATCAGGTCGGGGGTCGCGAGGGTCAGCGGATCGGGGGCGGCGCCGACCACGATCAGCCGACCGTTCGGGGCCAGTCCCTGGACCAGCGGGTTCATGGAGGAACCGCTGGAGGCGGTGGCGATGATGATCGAGGCGCCGCCCAGGTCGCGCAGTGCGGCTCCGGGGTCGGTGCTGGTGCTGTCGATGTACTCGTCGGCGCCCAGCCGGCGGGCGAGTGCCTCCTTCTCGCCGCCCCGGGCCACGGCCGCGACGCGGTGACCGAGGCTGCGTGCGTACTGCAGGGCCAGGTGACCGAGCCCGCCGATGCCCTGCACGGCGACCAGGGACCCTGCGCGGGCCTGGCCCCGCTGCAACGCGGCGAAGGTGGTCAGGCCGGCGCACAGGAGCGGCGCCGCGTCGAGCGCGGAGATGCCGTCAGGGATGCGCACCAGCCCGCTGGCCCGGGCGTAGGCCACCTCCGCGTAGCCGCCGTCGGTCGTCGTTCCGGTCTGCTCCTGCTTCAGGCAGTTGACGAAGTCACCGCGGCGGCAGGGCTCGCATTCCCAGCAGTGTCCGTTGAGGAAGCCGACACCGACGCGGTCGCCGGGCTGCCAGGCGGTGACGCCGGCTCCGACTGCGTCGATGACGCCGACGATCTCGTGTCCCGGGACGACCGGCTGCGAGGGGTCCTGGCGCAGGCCCTCCACGGCCAGCACGTCGGTGTGGCATATACCGCAGGCCTCGACCCGCAGCCGGACGTGCCCCGGTGCCGGATCGGCCAGTTCACGCTCGACCAGGCGGAGGTTGTGGACACCGGTCGCCTCGAAAGCTCGGTAGGTGGACATGTGCTGCTGCTCCTGAGTGTTGTTCCGGAGCCCTGCGCGCGAGAGGGGAGCCGGTCCCCTGGGGAGTGGCGCACCCGGTGTGCCTCTACGGCACGGGCTCGGGCCGGGACGGCGACGAGACGTCGTCGGACTCCAATATGACCGGTCGACTTACCTGATGTCCAGCCGACGCCGCCGCGTCCCGGCGTTTGACTCCTGGCAAGGCGACCGGCCATATTTGACCGGAGGTGATGGAGATGGGACGTGCGTCCAAGCGGGAGGAGATCGCGCAGGCTGCTCTCCAGCAGTTCCGCGCGCGCGGCTTCAACGCCACGGGCATCAGTGACATCACCAAGGCCGCCGGCGTCCCCAAGGGGTCGTTCTACAACCACTTCTCCAGCAAGGAGGAGAGCGCGCTGGAGGCGCTGAGCCGGTACGCCGACACCCTGCGCCTCGACATGCTCACCGCGCCCGGACGGCCTGCGCTGGAACGGCTCCGGGAGCACTTCGAGTACCTCGGCGGGGACACCCTCGACAACGGGTTCGTCCGCGGGTGCCTCGCCGGCAACCTCGGCGCTGAGGTGGCGGACCACAACGAGGAGATCCGCTCCGCCGTCCAGCGCGGGTTCGACCGTTGGGCCTCACACATCCGGCAGGTCCTCGTCGAGGCCCAAGAGGCCGGCGATCTCGACGGCGCCCTCGACACGACGGCCGCCGCGCTGTTCATCCTGAGCGCCTGGGAGGGTGCGCTGATCGCGGCCCGGGCCGACAAGTCCGCGGCGCCGGTCGAGGCGTTCTTCCACATCGTCTTCGGCGTCGTCCTGCGGTAACACCCCGCACACCCGCGCCGCCCGGACGACGCGGCTGCGCCCAGACGACGGCTTCGCCCGGACAGCGCCGACCGGACCCCTTCACGAGCACCGTCCCGTGGACCGGCGGCGCCTGCGCGCCTGCCGGATCCAGCGACCTTGACTTCAGTAGACCGGTCATCTAGCATAGGCGACCGGTCGTCTTATTCGTCGACCGTGCGTCCGACGAGTAACCCCGTGGGCGAGGCCGCCAGGACCGCGTCCCGCATCCAGGCCACCCCTCGCCGAATCGCACGCAGGACCCCGACAATCGTCCGCGGGCGGCGGGTCATGGCGGTTCCGCCGTGACCGGGCCGGACGGGCGGCCACGCCTCGCCGGCCGACGGTGATCGGCGGAGCATACTCCCATCCCCCCTGTGCACTACCGGCTCGCCCGGCCCGCGGGATGCCGCCCCACCCGAGGCGGTGCACCCCACGACACCGGCAGCCGACCGAGAGAGGACGAAAGACGATGAAGGAGTTCCTGGTCGTGCTCACCACGACCGTGCCCGAGGGTACCGATCCGGACGAGGTCACCCGGCGCCGTGCCGCCGAGGCCGTCCGGGCCAGGGAACTGGCCGCCACCGGTCACCTGGCCCGGTTGTGGCGCCCGGTCGGCGAGCTCCGCAGCATCGGCCTGTGGCGCGCGGACGACGAGGCCGACCTGCGCGAGAAGGTGCTCGGCACCCTCCCTCTGTGGCCCTGGATGACCGCCGAGGTCACCGCCCTGCAGCCGCACCCCAACGACCCGGGCCCGGCCGGCGGACCCGGAGCCTGATCCCCAGCGGTCAGGAGGTCACGGCCCGCAGCCCGCACCCCCCGCCACCGCGTCATGCCGCCCACCCGGGCCGCACAACAACTCACGGAGGAAAGATGAACCGTACAGCGGCGCAGGAAGCGATTCTGCGTGGCGTCATGGACCGGTGGAAGGCCGCGGTCGACGCGCACAAGCCGGAGGAGGCCGCCTCGGTCTTCACCGAGGACGCCTTCTTCCAGGGGCTTCGCCCCCACAGCGTCGGCCGTCAGGGAGTGGCCGAGTACTACGAGTCCCAGCCGATCGGGCTGGCGGCCGACTACGAGGTGCTGGCGGCACGGAGCCTCGCCGAGGATGTCCTGCTCGGCTACCTCGATGTCGACTTCTCGTTCACCGACCGACCGACTCTCCAGGTGACCCTCAGCGTTGTGCTCCGGCGCATCGCCGACGAGTGGTACATCTGCCACTACCAGGTGTCCAAGCTCGGCTGACGCGCACTTGAGTAGCGGGTCAGGGTGGTGGCGTGAGGGTCGTTCGGGGTGGTCATGCTGGTGTTCGGCGGATGTCTCGGGTGTAGATCATCTGTCGGGCCCGTGACGCGGCGTTCCAGCGCCTTCACGACGCCGTCGCTGCGCACTTCAGCCCGGAGGAGATGCTCGAGATCGTCGGCGTCGTCGTCAATTTGACCTCCTCCCCCGCCTAAAGGCGGGGGATTCCAGCGGTCGCCCGCTGGGGTTCCTGCTTCACCGACGACCGCCCCGTCCGGGAGGACTCCCGTTGAGGTCTTACACCGTCTCCACAGGCAGACGCCGCCAGCCCGGCGGCCAGGATGTTGCGTGCCGCGTTCACGTCGCGGTCGTGCACCGCGCCGCAGTCGCACGTCCACTGGCGGACGTTCAGCGACAGCTTCGCCGCGACCGTGCCGCATGCCCCGCACAGCTTCGAGCTGGGGAAGAAACGGTCGATCACGACGAGTTCACGCCCGTACCAGGCGCACTTGTACTCCAGCATCAAGCGCAGTTCCGTCCACGACGCATCCGAGATGGCGCGCGCGAGGCGGCCGTTCTTCAGCAGATTGCGGACGGTGAGGTCCTCGATCACGACCGCTTGGTTCTCACGGACAAGACGAGTCGACAGCTTGTGCAGGAAGTCCCGGCGACGGTCGGTGATCCGCGCGTGGACCTTGGCGACGCGACGCCGGGCCTTCTCCCGGTTGTTCGAGCCCTTCGCCTTCCGCGACAGCTCACGCTGCGCGCGGGCCAGCCGGGCGCGGTCACGCCGCTCGTGCTTGGGGTTGGCGATCTTCTCCCCGGTGGACAGGGTCACCAGGGAGGTGATCCCGGCGTCCAGGCCGACCGCGTTCGTGGTGGCAGCGGCCGGGGC
>NZ_BNBC01000059.1:0-10081 GCF_014654675.1 Streptomyces spiralis | reverse complement strand
ATGGTGTCCTCGCACAGCAGGGACACGAACCAGCGGCCCGCCGCGTCCCGGGACACCGTCACCGTGGACGGCTCCGCGCCCTCGGGCAGCGGACGCGACCAGCGGATGTCCAGCGGCTCCGCCATCTTCGCCAAAGTCAGTTGCCCGTCACACCACTTGAAGGCGCTGCGAGTGTACTCCGCCGACGCCCGGGACCTCTTCCGCGACTTGAAGCGCGGGTACTTGGCCCGCCTGGCGAAGAAGTTGGCGAACGCCGTCTGAAGATGCCTCAGCGCCTGCTGGAGCGGCACGGAGGACACCTCCGCCAGGAAGGCCAGTTCCTCGGTCTTCTTCCACTGCGTCAGCGCGGCCGACGACTCCACGTACGAGAGACGGCGCTGCTCGCCGTACCAGGCCCGCGTGCGCTCCTGAAGCGCCTTGTTGTACACGAGGCGGACGCAGCCGAACGTGCGCGACAGCTCAGCTGCCTGCTCGTCGGTGGGGTAAAAGCGGTACTTGAAAGCCCGCTTGACCTGCTGCGGGATGTCTCACCTTCTATCAGCTTCCATGTGAGTGGGGGTC
Source organism: Streptomyces spiralis (assembly GCF_014654675.1). GTDB lineage: Bacteria > Actinomycetota > Actinomycetes > Streptomycetales > Streptomycetaceae > Streptomyces > Streptomyces spiralis. The sequence continues at coordinate 9,520 of NZ_BNBC01000059.1, read as the reverse complement.
GGCCGGTGGCTGCAGACGCCGAATCGCCCTGGCGGCGATTCGCCTTTCCCTGCCCTGCTCCGCAGGAGCTTCGTTTCTCCCCCGCAAGCGGGAGGTACCCCCACCCCAGCCTGAAGGCTGGGGTATCCACGAAGGAGATCTGATGAACGTCTGGACCCGCATCAAGCTTGCCGAGGGCGCGATGCCGGGCCCGGCGGATTGAGGGGCTTCCGCTGCTCCGTTCAGCGACGGGAGTCGATGCCCTACCCGCCGTCCCGGCCGGCACCTGGCGTGGCGCGATGAGTTCGCGGGCCCGGAACGGTCTACCCCAGTGATGAACGGATCAGACTGCTCACCGCAAAGGCGACGGAAGATCGCCACCAAGAGGACGGCACAGTGCCCAAACGTTTGGGCAGGGTGACCTGCGACCTCTCGATGTCCGTCGACGGGTACTCGGCCGGGCTCAACCAGACCGAGCAGCGGTCAGACCATTGACCAGGGCCGGTGGTTGTAGGGGGGGGCGTTGAGCCAACGGTCGAGGGTGTGTGGGCTGGACAGCGCGTGGATCGGGATGCGCTGACGCGCCCGGGTCAGGACTGTGGCGCACACGTCCGTCGGGGTCAGGAGTGGGTGCCGCGGTGCAGGACGGGCAACTTTGATCTTCGCGCTCTGCGGCTGCGGACGGTGCGGTTCCTGCACGCCGGCATCGGTGACGTACAGAGCGGCGCCGTGCGCCGCGGCGCCGTGGACGAGGCATGCCCGTCCGCCGCTGTCAGCACCGTGCACCCTCAGGGCCCGCCTCGTGGCACCGGCCGTCGCCACTTGCCCAGGCCCCATGTCCGCGTACTCGTTGGCGTGCTCAGGCAGATGCGGATGACCGTGGCCGGCTCCACGTCCAGCAACGTAGAACGTTGACGGATCTGGGGATGCCGCGTGGTGCGAGAATCCAGACGTGTCCGAGGAACTGTCGCGCTGGTATCGAGGCCGCCTGGTCATGGGGCCGTTCAGGCCGCTCGAGGTCGGTGAGTTCGAAGATCTCGAACGGGAGATCGGGCTGTCTCTGCCGTCTTCCTATCGCTCTTTCCTGGAGGCAGCGAGTGGGGGAAGCCTCCCGTATTCGGTTCGTGTGCCGGCATGTGAACCGGAGCCGTTCCAGGGGTTCGACGACCTCTACCAGCTCGGCCGCGACGAGGATGGCGAATACGGCTGGGGCACCTTGGTCGGCGAGTACCGCCGAAGCCGTGACGGGGGGCTCGCCAAGGAGGTCCCGCTCGCCGGCCTTCTCCCGATCGCCCGGAACGGGGGCAGCGACACCCTGTTCCTGGACCTGAACCAAGCCACCCACGGCCAGCTCCATGCCTTCGTGCAGGGCATCCCTCACCCCGGATACCTGTCGAAGGGTGTCTTCACCAAGGTCGCCGACGATTTCGATGCCTACCTCGACAGGCTTGTCATCGACCCCGATCTCGCGGAGGACACCTGGGCCGACGTCGCCGACCGTGACTCCACCGACCCTTGGCGGCGGACCGTCGAGGAATGGCTCGACAAGGAACTGCCGGGCTGGCGTGCCGAGTCGTGGGCAGTGGCTTGAGTTCCCAGTCCAGGTGATTGACCAAGCGACATCGGTACGACATCGGTGTCGCATTCCATGGCGGCAAGGCGCGTACACAGAGAAGACACCCGCCGTGGCGGGGCTCTACGGGCTCTCAGGGGTACTGCGTGCTACCAGCGGTCGTTCATCTGCCACCATCCCGGCTTCAACTTCGGGAGCCGCCCAGCGGCGTGTGAGCGGTGCCGGTCGTTCTGCCCCTCTGGGCGCGTCACGCAAGTACGGCTTCAACGCCTTGGCTTCCAACGCCGCACGGGCGGCGGCCCTTGAGGGGCTTCGACCCGACAGAACCCTTCGGCGCTCGGGGCCCCCAGCGCAGGGGCGACAGAACTTCGTACACCTCGATCCACGGCGAACACGCGCCCAGGGGCGGCAACCGGCAGCTCAAACGCGCGATGTTCCTCTCGGCGTTCGCCGCCCTCCACGATCCCGCCTCCCGCACCTAATACGATAAATGCCGGGCCCGCGGGAAGACTCACACCAGAGGCAGCTCGGCATGACCTACCGCACTGTCCAACGTCTTGCCGACGCCGCGACGCCAGAAGAGCTCTTCACCGGTCAGTGGCAGAACCGGACCTCCGTCCTCGACGAGTGCAAGCCCTACCTCGACGACCGCTGGAACCAAGGCTGCACCAACGCCTGGAAACTCTGGGAGGAGATCGTGCCGCTCGGCTACAGGGGCAGCTACGGACGCGTTCGCGCCTACCTGCACAAGAAGCGGACTTGGCCGCGGCTGGTGACGGCCGGACCGCCCTCGCCCCGGGCCGTCGCGGGATGGATCCTCCGCCGTCCGGAGAGTCTCGCTGAGGCGGAAACGCTCCAGCTCAAGACCGTCCGAGCCCACTGCCCCGAACTCGACGCGCTCACCCGGCACGTTCGGCGCCGGTGGTTCGGCACCTGCCCATGGACTCGGCCCTGACCTGGACCGCTTCCAACCCATCCGCTGTCCGGCTGAGTACGCGTACTCAGGTGCCGTCTGCCGGACTCCTCCATGCTGGGGCATGAACGCCGGACCGTCTCAGGGGAACATATGCATGGATCACGCCCTGCAGCTGCGCACTGCCACGCCTCGGGATCACGACTGGATCCAGGAACTGCGCCACCGTGTGTACGCGGAGGAGCTCGGCCAGCATCCGGTGGATCCGTCGGGAAGGCTGAGTGACGGACTCGACGGCGACAACGTCTATCTCGTGGCCGCGCGAGGCGAAACGCGGATCGGCTTCGTCAGCCTCACCCCGCCGTGGGTCGGCCGCTACTCCCTCGACAAGTACCTGACGCGCGAGGAGCTGCCGGTCCTGACTGAGGAGGCGCCGTTCGAGATCCGCGTCCTGACCGTCGAGGAGCACTGGCGGTCCACCGCGGCGGCGCCACTCCTCATGTACGCGGCGCTGCGCTGGGTCGCGGCGCGGGGCGGCCGCCGGGTGGTGGCGATGGGACGCACGGAGCTGCTCGACATGTACCTCGCCGCCGGGCTGCGGCCGGTCGGGCGCACGGTCCGCTCGGGCGCGGTCTCGTTCGAGGTCCTCAGCGGCTCCGTGGCCGATCTGACAAAAACGGTCGTGGAGCGCCACGGCCGGATCCTGGAGCGGCTGCGGACGGGCCTCGACTGGCGGCTCGACGTGCCCTTCGCGCCGCGTGCGGACGGCTGTGAGCACGGCGGGGCGTTCTTCTCGGCGATCGGCACCGATTTCCGGACCCTGACCCGCCGTCACGAGGTGGTCGCGGCGGATGTGCTGGACGCCTGGTTTCCGCCGTCCCCAGGGGTTCGCACGGTCCTGTCGGAGGATCCTGGGTGGGCGGCCCGGACCTCGCCGCCGACGGGCGCGGAGGGACTGCTCGCGGAGATCGCCAGGGTCCGCGGGCTGCCGGTGGACTCGCTGGTCGTCGGGGCGGGCTCGTCCGATCTGATCTTCCGCGCGTTCGGCCGGTGGCTGACGCCGGAGAGCCGGGTGCTCCTGCTCGAGCCGGGCTACGGGGAGTACGCCCATGTCACCGAGCGGGTGATCGGCTGCCGGGTCGACCGGCTCCAGCTGAGCCGGGAGGACGGCTGGCTGCTCGACCCGGCCCGGCTCGCTGCCGCGACGGGCGACGGACGGTACGACCTCGTGGTGGTGGTCAACCCGAACAACCCGACCGGCCGGCACGCCCCGGCCGACGCGCTGCGCGCGGTGATCGAGGCCTCGCCCGTGCGGACCCGGTGGTGGATCGACGAGGCGTACCTGGGGTATGTCGATCCGGCGGACTCGCTTGCCGGGCTCGCCTCGGTCGACGCCCGGGTCGCAGTCTGCACCTCGCTGTCGAAGATGTACGCGCTGTCGGGGATGCGGGCCGCGTACCTGGTGGCCGGTCCAGAGACGGCCGGGGAGCTGCGACGCTGGACGCCGCCGTGGCCCCTGAGCTTGCCGGCCCAGCTGGCTGCCGTGACGGCGCTGCGCGACCCCGCGTACTACGCGGAGCGCTGGGCCCGTACCCATGTGCTGCGCCGGGGACTGGCGTACGACCTCGAGGAGTTGGACGGGTTCTCCTCGGTCGACGAGGGGGTGGCGAACTTCCTCACGGTGACCCTGCCGCCGGACGGACCGAGCGCGGCGCGGCTGGTGCGCGAGTGCCGGCGCCACGACGTGTTCCTGCGTGACCTGTCGCCGATGTCCCCGGCGTACGAGGGGCGGACCGTCCGGATCGCCGTCCGCGACACGGCGGAGAACGCCCGGATCGTGGCGGCGTGCCAGAGAGCCCTGGACGCGCTGCGCACGCCGGCCGCAATGGTCTCGGGCGCGCCGGGGTGGGCCGCCCGGTGACGACGGTCGCCGGTCTCGTGCCGTACCTCGGCGGGGCACTGGCGGTCGGAGGCGTCGCGGTGGCGGCGACCCGGCGCCGTGAACTGCTGGTCCGCTGGTGCGTGTGGGCGCTCGGAGTGCCCCTGGTGACCGCCGCGTTCTGGCTCGGTCCACCGGGGATCGCGGTGCTCGCGGCCGTGGTCGGTGTGGTCGCGGTGGCGGAGTTCGGCGGGCTGCTCCGCCTGGGTCCGGTGGACCGGGGGGTGCTGGACGCGGCGATTGTCGGACTCGTCCTCACCGCCTGGCTGGCCCCCGGGGAGGTGCTCCGGGTGGCGGCGGCCGGGGCGCTTGCGATCGCCGGGGTGCCGTTGCTCTCGGGCGACGCGGAGCACGGACTCCGCCGCCTGGGGGCGGGCCTGCTGGGGCTCGTGTGGCTGGGCGCCCTGGCCGGCCTCGTATCGTCCGGCGCCATCGGCCTCGTCCTGTTCGTGGCCGTGTCGATCGCCGACATCGTCGCGTACGCGGCGGGTCGCCGTCTCGGCGGCCCCCGGCTCTCCCCGCTGTCGCCCGCCAAGCGGTGGAGCGGCACGCTGGCCGGGGCCGCGGCCGGTCTCCTCACGCTGACCGTGCTGTCCTCCCTGACGTGGCAGACGGCGGTGGCCGTGGCGGTCGGCGGCCCGCTCGGGGACCTGCTGGAGTCGATGGTCAAGCGGGGCGCCCGCGCCAAGGACGCCGGCCGGTGGCTGCCCGGCTCCGGCGGCATCCTCGACCGGATCGACTCCCTCCTCGTCGCTCTGGCGGTGCTATTGGTGCTGGAGTGAGCCACGGGGCGGTGGCTTCGTACGCGGCAAGCGGCCTTGGCTCAACTTCTGTGACGCGGCCACTCTGAGTGACCGCCAGGCTCCCTCGAGCCGTACGCGAAGTCACCCGAAAACTGCTCACGGGATTCGTTCACGGCGCGCTGCCGGCTGCGGGCGCCACCGCCGTGTTCGCGCGCCAGCCGGGCGGCGAGCCCGCGGCTGTATCCGCCGGCCTCCCGCAGCGCCGCCAACGCCACCCTCACCGCCTGCTCCCGCTGTTCACGTCCGGGGCCGCCCCAGTCGAAGCCGGGGTGCAACTGACGGTTGTGATCGACGACGGGGGCGGTTGCCGTGGATGAGGCTTACCGTTCCATTTGAGCCTGGCGGCGGCCGGCCGCCTGGTGGTGCGGGGCTGGTGGGGGAGCGGGGAGACCGCCCGCCGCAAGTCCACGTCGTGGGTGTCTCTATGTGGTTCGTCAAGGTAATCGGGCTGCGTTCGGGTGGCGGGGCAGGCAGCATGGCGGGATGCCGGATCTGCTGTGGGACGACGTCAGGAACTTCTTTGACCCTGACTTGATGGGTGCTCTGCCGGATGTTTCCGTGGCGGGCACCTCAGTGGAGGACTGGCAGGCGGTGTTCGATCTGGTCCGGTCGAGCGGTTGGGCGTGGGAGTACTCGGAGGGCAGCGTCGCCGGGGCGCTGCGTCCTGCGGTGGAGGTGCTGACGCGTCCCGCCGATGCCGAGACGGTCGATCTGCGGGTCTGGCCGGTCCCAGGCGTGCTGGCAATCTTCCGTCCGATGGTTGCCGAGGAGATCGACTTCGATGTCGACCTTCGCGAGCTGCAGGGCCAGGAAGGAGTGGATGTCCTGTGTCGGTTTTTGGCCGTGGTGGGCCGTCGGCTGGGCAAGCCGGTGGTCATGACGGCCGAAGGCGATTACGAAAACCCGGTGTTCAGGTTCGATCCCGCGGCCGACCGCGTGGTGCTGATGGCGGGCCCGCAACTCATCTGACCGCCGCCGCGGCCGGCCGGGACTCGTAGAAAGTCCCCTCGCGGAGCATCGCGAACAGCATGCTGATGCCGTGGCGGGCAAGGGGACGACGATCACTTTCGGGCAGTTGCCGGCAGCCCTCCCAGCCGTCAGCCATCACTCAGCGTGCACGGACCACAGAAGTCGAGCCAGAACCCCACTTCGGGAGGCACCTGAGCCGTCCCGGAAATCGAACGCTCTGCCTTCCTGGGCGTATCTGGCGAAGGCGGACTTTCAGACGTTCTGCTGTCGGGCGAAGGGCCCGTACAGGGCTGCCCATTGCAGGAGCAGGATGGTCTTGCCGTCGGTGATGCGTCCGTCGCGGGTCATGGCGAGGGCCTCGGCAAAGGGAAGTTCGAGGACTTCGATGTCCTCGCCCTCTTCTTCGAGTCCTCCGCCCGTGCCGGTCCGATCGGCCGGGGTGTAGGGGGCGGCGAAGAAGTGGAGGCGCTCGGTGACGGAGCCCGGGCTCATGTAGGCGTCGAGCACGTGGGTGAGCGGGCCGAGTCTGACGCCGAGTTCCTCGGCGCTCTCGCGGCGGATCGCGGTGTGCGGGTCTGCCTCGTCGAGCAGTCCGGCCGCCGCCTCGATGAGCATGCCGTCGGGGTGGCCGTTCACGTAGGCCGGGTAGCGGAACTGGCGGGTGAGCAGGACGCAGTTGCGTTCGGTGTCGTAGGGCAGGACGACGGCGCCGTTGCCGCGGTCGTAGGTCTCGCGCTGCTGGGTCTCCCACCGTCCGTCGCGGCGCCGGTAGTCGAAGGTGGTGCGGCGCAGGACGTGCCAGCCCTGGGAGGTGAGTTCGACGTCGCGTATCCGGACATCGGGGTTGCGGTCGAGGTCGCGTCCGGCGAGGTGGAGACCGGTGCGTCCGCGGTGATCGGGGGTGTCGACACCCGGGCGGCTGGTCACATGGTCTCCTGCGGGGTGCGGCGCGGAATCTCGGCGACGTCGTGGTAGACGGGCAGGCCGCGGCGGCGGGCGGCGGCGACGTCCTGGTCGGCGCCGGCGGATTCGCCCGGCAGGCGCAGTACGGCGTCGCAGTGGGCGAGCAGCCGGTCGGCGGTCGGGTACAGCACCCGGTCGGCGAGGAGGTCGGTGGGGCCCGCGCCGGCGGAGCGGAGGACGGGCAGGGCGATCCACTCGCCGATCACGGGGAGATGGCCGGCCGCGAAGACGGGCCAGGTCGCGGTTTCCAGGCGGGCGAGGTTGGCGGCCATGGCCTGCGGATCGCCGCCGGTGCCGGAGCGGTAGGGGCCTGCGATGAGGATGAGCAGGGGCTTGTCGGTCATGGCGGCTAAGATACATGCAGAACCATGCAAGAACAGGAAGGAACGTGAATGCTGGCTGCTGAACGACGCGAGCACCTGCTCGATCTCCTCGCCCGCACGGGAAAGATCGTGGCCAAGGACGTCGCCGCCGACCTAGGCATCTCCGAGGACAGCGTGCGGCGTGACCTTCGTGATCTAGCCGCCGAGGGGTTGTGCCAAAGGGTGTACGGCGGCGCGCTGCCCGCGTCTCCCGCAGTGGTGGACTACGACGCCCGGCAAACGGTGGCCCCGGACGGCAAGCGGCAAGTCGCCTCGGTCGCCGCCGCACTGGTGCAGCCGGGCAGCTCGGTGATCCTCGACGGCGGCACCACCGCCCTCGCCGTAGCCCGAGCGCTCCCGAAGGATCTTGCCTGCACGGTGATCACCCACAGCCCGACGATCGCCACGGCCCTGATCGACCACCCGCGGGCGGAGCTCTTCCTCCTCGGGGGGCGCGTCTTTAAGCACTCGGCGGTCACCTGCGGCGCCGCCGCGGTCGAGGCCGCGCAGAACGTCTCCGCCGAACTGTGCCTGCTCGGCGTCACCGGCGTCCACCCCGAGGCCGGACTGACCACGGGAGACGCCGACGAGGCAGCGATGAAACGCGCCCTGGCCGCGCGCGCCGCGGACACCTACATCCTCGCCTCCTGCGAGAAGATCGGTACTGCCTCGCCGTATCGCGTCCTGCCGTGGGAGAAGATCACCGGGCTGATCACCGACGCCGATCCTCACGACACGGTCATCGGGCAACTCAAGACACTCGGAGTGGAGGTCCTCGTAGCTCAATGACAGCCGAATCCGGAATCTCGGACCGGCAGGGCCGCCCTCTGAGGTGCTGAGCCCGTAGCGAATCGAACAATCTCCACGCGCAGTGCATCCCGAAGTGGTGAACATCTGCTGTCCGTCCGTTGTGATGAACAGAGCCACTGGCGCGGGAGCCACGGGCCACCCCGACCACAGGCCGGACCACGGCAGGTCACAGCCTTGGGCAGCCAAGTGAGCCCGGCACTGACGGGTGCGGGTCAGTGGCCCAGGCGGCAGGTGCTCCAGCCCCGGCCGTCGCGGATCAGCGCGCCCGAGCGTTCCAAGTGGGCCAAGTGATAGGCGACCGATGCCGGCTGCGCATCCCGACGGCGTGGGCGAGCTGACGCACCGACGGTCCCTCACCTGTGTCTTCGATCCACCGCCGGATACAGCGCAGGATCTGTTCCTCCCGGTCGGTGAGGTGGTCCGGGCGCCGGTTCACCGCTGCCCCTGCAAGACGCGGGCCTGGCGGCACGGCTCGGTCCGGGCGGCCGGCACGCGGCCCGGACCGGTCCAGTAGGGGTTCCACCACAGCCGGACGGACAGCCACTGCAGCCGGCGGCGCAGCACGGTGGTCCGGGCCGGGTCGGGTACGGCTAGGGTCTGGTAGGTGCGGTGCCAGTCCGTCTGGAGCTGCATCAGGTCTGGGGGGAAAGTCGCGTGGCATCGCTGCGCATCGGCATGCAGTGCGGCCTGGTCGGTCGGCCCGGGATTGCACGGTTGCGCAGCCTCCAGCGTTCCAGCAGGCGAGCCGGCGCAACGGGCTCCAAGGGCGTCTGCCCAGCCGGTCGCGCAGACAGGGCGGGACTCTCCCACCCGCCACAGCAGCGCCCTGGGCAGGGAAGCGGCCCCTGCCCAGGGCGCTGCGTGCAGGGGCCGTCCACGCCCGCGGTCCTGTCACAGCGCAAGGGCACTCCGACGCTAAAACCCCCACGCTCAGGCCGACTTGCGTAGCACCAGACGCGTGGGAGTGACCACGGACGGCAGACCCTGGGAGCCATCTCCCTGGAGGGACTGGTGCGCGGTCCGGTTGCAGAGAAGTCGAGCCATCAGCCGCCCCATCTCCTCGATGTCCTGGTGCACCGTCGTGAGCGGCGGATCCGTGGTCTCGGCGATGGGGGTGAGATCGTCGAAGCCGACGACCGCCACATCCTGCGGCACCGTGCGCCCCCGTTCCCTCAAGATCCGCAGGGCACCGGAAGCCATCAGGTCCGA
>NZ_BNBC01000058.1 GCF_014654675.1 Streptomyces spiralis | reverse complement strand
CGGAGTGGTGGCCAGCTTCCGCGTCATCGACCGCCACCACGGCGACAAGGGCTACGACGACGACGGCGGCGACTACTGATCCCCGACCTCTCTGCACAACACAACGCAGCACCATCACAAGCACCACAAGCACCAAAGCACCACAAGCACCACTCGAGAGTCCCGGCCCGCCGTAATCGGGCCGGGACTCCCATGTGTGGACGCCGCACGCGGCATGCGTTGACATGCTCGCCACAAATCGGTGATGCTGCGAGAGCGCTCTCGTCGCACGGAACAGAACGGAAATGAACGGAACCGAGCGAAACAGGACGGGACCATGAGACTTTCTCGCCGCCTGTCGGGGGCTGCGGCCTTCGTACTGTCCGGCCTCCTCGCCGCCGTGATGTCCCTGACGTCCGCGCAGCCCGCCCAGGCGGGGCAGACCGGCCTGCGGGCCGCGGACCCGAGCGTCCTGCGGGTCGGGGGCACCTACATCGCGGTGCAGTCGACCGGCGGCGGCATCGTCGTACGGCAGGCGGCGTCCACGGCCGGTCTCGCCTCGGCGCCGGCACGGCAGGTCTGGTCGGACACGCGGGGCCGGGGCGAGGTCTGGGCACCGGAGATCGTGAGAGACGGCGGGCGCTACTACATCTACTTCTCGGCCGGCGCCGGAGCCGCCCACCGGATGTACGTGATCAGCTCCGCCACGCCGGACAGCGGATACACCGCCGAGACGAAGCTGGCGCTGCCGGACGACAAGTGGGCCATCGACGGAACCCTGTTCACCTTCGGCGGGCAGCGCTGGCTCGTCTGGTCGGGCTGGGCCGGCGACACCAACGTCGAGCAGAACCTCTACATCGCCCGGATGAGCAGCCCTACCACCCCGGCCGGAGCGCGGTACATCATCTCCCAGCCGCGGGAGGGCTGGGAGCGCGTGGTCGGCAACCCGTTCATCAACGAGGCGCCCGAGGCGATCAAGGACCCGAACGGGCAGTTGCACATCGTGTACTCGGCCAACGGCAGCTGGAGCGATCAGTACTGCCTGGCCGATCTGAGGCTGCGGGCCGGCGGCGACCCGACGTACGTGTGGGACTGGTACAAGTCGAACGGCTGCCTGTTCGGCTCCAACGCCGCGACGATGATGCGCGGCTGGGACCCGACCCTGTACGTCAACGGCCCCGGCCACCACACCTTCGTCCTGCTGGACGGCGACATCGCCACGAGCCCTCCGGCGGGGCCGACGTTCCCGCTGATGTTCCACGCGGTGCCCAAGGGCACGCCGTACACGTGGGAGAACCGCTACTGGTACACCGGCACGTTCTGCTGGTGGGGCAGCACCACCTACAGCCGCGCCAACGTTCCCGGCCCGAACACCGACACCGGCTGGAGCCTGAAGTTCTTCGAGTGACCCGGCTCCCGCGGGGCATCACTGTCGACCGTTTCATGGTTAATCTCACAGAGATGTGAGAGTTTGGGCCCAGGGGGCCCAGGGCTGGAGCACGGCATGAGTACGGTGTGCATGACGACGTCCGTGGCCGAGAAGCTGCGCGAGTGGTGGCGGGCGTGCCCGCAACCACACTGGCTGATCGGGCCCGTGCTGCTGATCGTGGCCATTCCCGTCGCCGACGGATTCCTGCCCCCGGACATTCACCTCGCCCACCTGCTGGTCGTCGCCGTGGCGATCACCGCCATGGGCACCGGTCCGCGGCCCACCGCGCTGGTCGGCGCCTTCGCGGTCCTCGCGCTGGTCGGCGCCGCGGTGGAGCGAAGAACCCTGACGACCGAGAGTGTCATCGTCGAACTCTCCTCGCTCGCCGTGCTCTGCGGCCTCCTGGTGTTCTTCACGTCTCTGCGGAACCGGCGGGAGCGGGAGCTGATCCGGGTGCGCACGGTGTCCGACGCGACCCAGCGAGTCGTGCTGCGCCCGCTTCCCGAGCGGGCCGGCCCGGTGTCCCTGGCCTCGGCCTACCGCAGCGCCGAGGCCGACACGGGCATCGGCGGCGACCTGTACGCCGTGGTACGCACCGGCGGATCGACCCGGCTGATCATCGGGGACGTACGCGGCAAGGGCCTGGCCACGATCAGCGACACGGCCATCGCGCTGGGCGCCTTCCGTTCCGCCGCCCACCGCGAGATGCCGCTGCCGGAACTGGCGGCCTACGTGGAGGACTCGGTCCGCTGGGGTCTGCGCGAGTTCTCGGAGCCCGCGGAGGACGTACCCGAGCGGTTCGTGACCGCCGTACTGCTGGACATCCCCGACGAGCAGCCGGTGGTGCACGTGATCAGTTGCGGGCATCCACCGCCGCTGCTGCTGCGCCCCGGCGCCGCCACGGCGACCCTCGCGGTACCCGAGCCCGCGCCTCCGCTCGGGCTCGGCGTGATCTCCGAAGGGGCGTACGCCCCCGTGTCCTTCCCCTTCGCTCCCGGTGACCGGCTGCTGCTCTACACCGACGGTGTCACCGAGGCCCGCGACCGCCGAGGCGTGTTCTATCCGCTCGCCGAACGCGTCGCGGCCTGGGCGGACCACCGGCCCGATCAGCTGCTCCGAAGGATCACCGCCGATCTGGAGACGTACGTCGGCGGACGGCTCAACGACGACATGGCCATGATCGCCCTGGAGCGCGACGGGCAGCCGACGGCCGCCTGACCCGCCGGAGGCCGGCCGCTCACATGTCCTTCAAATCCGGGTCGCGTCGATCTCCTGTTCGGCCCACACCGTCTTGCCGGCGGGTGAGTAGCGGGTGCCTCGTCGGCTGGACATCTGTGACACGAGGAAGAGGCCTCGGCCGCCCTCGTCCGTCACCCGGGCATGCCGCAGGCGCGGGACGGTGTCGCTCGCGTCGGTCACCTCGCAGACCAGGACGTGGTGCCGGATGAGGCGCAGGGTGATCGGTGCGGCACCGTGCCGAATGGCGTTGGTGACCAGCTCACTGACGATCAGCTCGGTGGTGTCCGCGACACGCTCCAGTCCCCACTCGGTGAGCCGCGCGGTGGCCAGGGCCCTGGCGTGCGCGACGGCGGCCGGCTCGTCCGGCAGGTTCCAGCAGGCGACCTGTGCGGGACTGAGCGAGCGCGTCCGGGCCAGGAGCAGGGTGGCGTCGTCGAGGAGCGCCTTGGTGGGAAGGGTGTCGAGGACGGCCGAGCAGAGTTCTTCCAGGGGGCGGTCCGGCTGTGCGAGGAGGGTGCCGAGGCGATGCATTCCGGCCTCGATGTCCTCGTCACGCCTCTCGACCAGTCCGTCCGTGTAGAGGGCGAGCACACTGCCCTCGGGCAGTTCCAGCTCCACGGCCTCGAAGGAGGCCTGCCCGACGCCGAGCGGCAGACCCGAGGGCAGGTCGGGGATCGTGACCCGCCCCTGCGCCGATATGACCACGGGCGGCGGGTGACCCGCCCGTGCCATCGCGCAGCACCGGGTGACCGGGTCGTAGACGGCGTACAGGCAGGTGGCGCCCGCCTCCGTGGTGGCGTGCCCGTGGATGTCGGCCGCCTCGTCGGCGAGGCGCCAGATCGTGTCGTCGAGATGTGCCAGCAGCTCGTCGGGGGGCAGGTCCAGGTTCGCGAGCGTGTGGACCGCCGCGCGGAGCCGGCCCATGGCCGCCGCGGCGTTGATGCCGTGTCCGACGACGTCGCCCACGACGAGCGCCACCCGGGCGCCGGACAGCGGGATGACGTCGAACCAGTCCCCTCCCACCCCGTCGTGCGTGTCGGAGGGAAGGTAGCGGGAGGCCACCTCCACGGCCGCCCCTCCGGTGAGGTGCCGGGGCAGCAGGTTGCGCTGAAGGGCGAGCGACGCGGTGCGCTCGCGCACATAGCGGCGGGCGTTGTCCAGAGACAGCGCGGCGCGGGCGACGAGTTCCTCGGCGAAGCCCAGATCGTCGGCTTCGAACGGCGCGGAGTCGTCCATGCGCACGAAGACCGCCACGCCCAGTACGGCACCGCGTGCGTGGATCGGCACGATCATCATGGAGTGCATCCGGTGCTCGCGGATCTTGTCCAGCCGCTCCCGGTCCCGGTCGAGCCAGGTGCCGAGCGAGGTGTCGAGCACCGGTTCGAGATGGGATCTGCCCGAGGTCAGGACATCCGTGAAGGGCGAGGACGTCGGGACGAACACGGGATCCCCGCGCGCCCACAGGGACTCCGGAGTCCCCTCGTGGATCGAGGCCACACCCGCTCGGCGGAAGGCCGGTATGTGCCTGTTCGGCGCGCCGAGCCGGGTCAGCGACTCCTCGCCCCGCGGGACCGAATCCACCAGGTCGACGGTGACGTAGTCCGCGACGCGCGGCACGACGAGGTCGGCGAGTTCCTGCCCGGTCCGCATCACGTCCAGCGTGGTGCCGATCCGGGTGCCGGCCTCGCTGAGCATGGCCAGGCGTTCACGTGCCCGCTGTCTGTCGGTCACGTCGACACTCATGGCGCACACCCCCAGGGTGTGCCCCTGGGCGTCCTCGAGGCGGAAGAAGGAGGTCGAGAACGAATGCTCCTGGCGGCCGTCGGTCGCCGGCCACGCCCGGTAGGCGTGGTCGATCATCGGGGTGCCGGTGTGCAGGACCTGGCGCATCACCGCCTCCGCCGATTCGGTCTCCGGTCCCGGCAGCACCTCCGTCAGCCGTCGTCCGAGCCGTTTCTCGCGGGGGATGCCGTCCTGGAGTGCCAGTGCGTCGTTCACCCAGACGCAACGCAGGGCGGGATCGCGGACGACGATGCCTATCGGCGTGCCGGACAGCAGCGCCTCCACCCCCGCAGCGCTGAGGGGCCCCGTGACGGCGTCCGTCGCCTCCACCGCGGTGACCAGCCACTGGGTCCTTCCGCCCTGCCCCGCGAGCGGGCACGCCCGCAGGTGCGCGTGCACGGTGCTGCCGTCCCGTCGGCGGAGCCCGACGATCCCGGACCAGCTGTCACCGGAGCGGCCCCGGTCCGCGTGTGCGGATGCCTTCCGGGCGTACTCGGGCACGGCCAGCATCTGCGCGGCCGGGCGGCCGACCGCCTCCGCGGCCGGACGGCCGGTCAGCCGCTGCGCCGCCCGCGTCCACGCGATCACCGACCCGTCCGCGTCCACGACCGCCATGGCCGCGCCCATCGTGGGCCCGGTCCCCCGTCCGGTGCTCGGCGTCGTCTCCTCAGTTCTGGCCATCGGGGCCGTCCCTTCTACCGGGTGTCTCTCGGGCGGCAGGGCCCGTGTCGGCGAGGCGGTCGAGCCAGTCCGCCAGGAGGGCTCGCTCGGAGCGCGTCATCACGGTGGTGTCGCTGTCGAGCAACGCCTCGCGCAGGGCCGCGGCCCGGCGTGCGACGTCCGTGCCCTCCTCCTGGTCGCCGGTGCCCGTGGTGGTGATCGTGCGCAGCACGTGTTCGCGCGCCACGGCCGCCAGTTCGAGATTCCGCTCGCCCGGCGGCGTCGCGATCAGTGAGAGCACGACACCGATACCGTTGGCGTGCATGAGTTGCGTGGCGCGCTCCACGCTCATGCGGAGCCGGCCGGCGTCCGCCACCCGCGCGATGTTCCGGCGCAGGATCGCGATGGTCTCGAGTCCTCCGGGAATCCCGCCGCGGTACCGCCCCTCGCCGTACATCAGCACGTAGAAGCCCGGCCGGGACAGGCCGAACTCCACGTGCAGGTCCCAGGACCGGCGCAGGTCGGCGACGGGGTCGTCGGTCTCCTCCAGGCTCTGCTTCTCGCGGAGGTACTGCCGGAACCCGTAGGCGGCGAGCGCGTCGAGCAGCCCGTCCTTGTCTCCGAACAGCCGGTACAGCGTCGGTGGCTGCACCCCGGCCGCCGCGCTCACCGCACGCGTGGAGATGGCCGCACGGCCCTCACGGCTCAGGAGATCCGCTGCGGCGCACAGAACCCGTTCCCGGGTATACACGGCACGTTCCCACACGTACCCGATTTTATCGCTGTTATCGCAATTTCAATCTCATTGATAGGACTTTTATGCGCGAAACGGAGAGTGGTTCGACGCCACCCCCTCGACGGGCACCCTGTCAACCGCCGGGCCACCACCACCCCACCCACACGATTGGTATAATGGTCTGACATCAAAGAAGGTCGAGAGGGAGGGGCCACCCCATGGCGGGCGGAACGCTCATCGTCGGCGCCAGTCAGGCCGGTCTCCAACTGGCCGCATCGCTGCGGCAGTTCGGGGACAACCGGCCGATCACTCTGGTGGGTGAGGAGATCCATCCGCCCTACCAGCGACCGCCCCTGTCGAAGGAGTTCCTGAGCGGAGAGAGCGATGCGGAGTCGCTCGCCCTGCGCGCCGCCTCCTACTACGCCGACGCCGGCATCGACCTCGTCAGCGGCCGGCGCGTCACGGAGGTCACCCTCGCCTCCTCCGGCCGCCCCGGCTCGGGCGTCGCGAGAACGGCAGACGGCCGCTCCTTCCCCTTCGACCGGCTGGCACTGACGGTGGGCGCCGCGCCGCGGAGACTGTCCGTGCCCGGGGCCGACCTCGACGGCATCAGCTGTCTGCGCGACCGTGACGACGCCGCGGACCTGCGCGGACGCCTGGAATCCAGCGCTCGCGTGGTGGTCGTCGGAGGCGGATTCATCGGTCTGGAGGTCGCCGCGGCGGCCCGTGCGCTCGGCAAGGAGGTCACCGTCGTCGAGGCCGCCGAGCGGCTGATCTCCCGAGCCGTGGCCCCCGTCGTCTCGGAGTTCTACCGGCAGGCCCATCTGCGGCGCGGCACCCGCGTGCTGCTGTCGGCGGCCGTCGCCGGCTTCGAGGGCGCCGACGGCCGGGTGACGGCGGTCCGGCTCGCGGACGGCGCCGTGCTGCCGGCCGATCTCGTCGTGGTGGGGGTCGGTGTGGTGCCCCGCACCGAACTCGCCGAGCAGCTGGGACTCGCCTGCGACCGCGGCATCGTCGTCGACGCCCACGCCCGCACCAGCAACCCGCACATCCGCGCCGCCGGCGACTGCACCGTCCAGCCGCATCCGGTGACGGGCGTGGGCACCGTGCGCCTGGAGTCGGTGCAGAACGCCGTCGCGCAGGCAACGGCCGCC
Source organism: Streptomyces spiralis (assembly GCF_014654675.1). GTDB lineage: Bacteria > Actinomycetota > Actinomycetes > Streptomycetales > Streptomycetaceae > Streptomyces > Streptomyces spiralis. Next base: position 51,393 of record NZ_BNBC01000058.1, on the reverse strand, counting down.
GCCGCCTCGCTGCTCGGCCGGCCCGTCGGGGCCGCGCCCGTGCCCTGGTTCTGGTCGTACCAGGGCGACCTCAAACTCCAGATCGCCGGGTTGTCGACGGGCTATGACGAGTACGTCGTGCGGGGCGAGCCGGACAGTGAACGCTTCTCCGTCCTCTACTACCGTCAGGGGGAACTGCTGGCGATCGACGCCGTCAACAGCCCCGCCGAGTACATGGCCGTACGCAGAGCCCTCATGGACGGGGCGAGTGTCCCGCCGTCTCTCGCGGGTGACCCGGGCACGCCCCTGAAGTCCCTGCTGGCCGCCCGCCGGCGCCCGGCGGTGCCCTCGCCCTGATACCGCACCGGGACGGCGCGACCGCCTCGAAGCGGTCCGGCACGGCACTGACCGTGCTGCCGTCCCGGGCCAGGTGGCACTGACCCGGGACGGCGCGAGGTGCGCCATGGGCTGACGGCCCGGCCCGTCAGATGACCGCCGACTCCAGCGACTCCGGGGCGAACAGTTCCTCGGGCCGCCACAGCCGGGCGGAGAGCCCCTGCTCGTGGTGGTAGCGCAGGAACGCCTCCAGTGTCTCGCGGTTGCCCTCGACGCCGTAGGACCAGTAGTCCTTGCCCAGCAGGGCTCGGGTCTCCTCCAGCTGGGGCGTGAGCCAGGGCAGCATGAACCGCAGGGCGGAGGTGTCGTACAGGCTCTCGTACGCGGCGTCCTTCGCCGCCAGCAGGGCCTTGTAGAGGGACTGCGCGACCCAGCGGTGACGGTCGTAGACGTCCCTCCGGATCACCACGACGTGCATGACGGGGAAGATGCCGGTGGCCGCGTAGTACTCCTTCTCGGCGGCGATCACGTCCGGGAACACCCGGCGCACGCGCGGGTCGCCTGCGACGAACGGGCTCGGTACCCGCGGGGTGCACAGGGCGTCGATCTCGCCATCGGCGAGCATCGCGGCGAGCGTGCGGTCCTCTGGGATGCGGCTGATGCTCAGCGAGTCCGGCAGGTCGACGCCCGCCTTCTCGATGCGGCCCGGCGTCTCCTGTCCGCCGGTGAGGTAGCTGACCGAGTCGACGGGCACACCGTGCCGGTCGGCGAGGATGCCGCGCATCCACACACAGGCGGTCAGCTGGTACTCCGGGGTGCCGACGCGTTTGCCACGCAGGTCCTCCGGCCGGGTGATGCCCGCGTCGGCGTGACAGTAGAGCGAGCCGTGCCGGAACATGCGGGAGGTGAAGACCGGCAGGGCCACGAAGGGCGAGGGGTCGGTGCGCAGCGACAGGACGTAGGAGGACAGCGACAGCTCCGCCACCTCGAATTCCTGGTGGCGCATCATCCGGAAGAAGGTCTCCTCCACCGGCAGCCGCAGATACGTCAGATCGATGCCGTCGGCGCGGACGGTGCCCTCCGCCAGGGCGCGCGTGCGGTCGTAGTCGCCGCAGGCGAAGGTGAGGTGCAGTGGGGCCATGGGCGGGTTACCTTCCTTCCGCGGTCAGCCGTGCGTCCAGGCGCGGGTAGACGCGCCGGGCGTTGGCCTCGTAGACCTTGTGGCGCTCGTCGTCGGTGAGCCCGGTGCGGTCGACGTACGTCTTCGTGTCGTCCCAGGGGATGCCGGTGTCCGGGTCGGCACCGCGTACGGCGCCCAGCATCTCGGAGGCGAACAGGATGTTGTCGGCGCCGATGACCCGGTGCAGCAGATCGATGCCGGCCTGGTGGTAGACACAGGTGTCGAAGAAGACGTTGTTCCTCAGCAGCTCGGCCGGGTCGGGCCGGCCCAGCCGCACGGCCAGCCCCCGATAGCGGCCCCAGTGGTAGGGCACCGCTCCCCCGCCGTGCGGGATGACGAACCGCAGCGTCGGGAAGCGGGAGAAGAGGTCGCCCTCGACGAACTGCATGAACGCCGAGGTGTCCGCGTTGAGGTAATGGGCGCCCAGCGCATGGAAGTTGGGGTTGCAGGACGCCGAGACATGCACCATCGCGGGCACGTCCAGCTCGGTCATCGCCTCGTACAGGGGGAACCAGTAGGGGTCGGTGAGCGGCGGCGAGGTCCAGTGGCCGCCGGACGGGTCCGGGTTGAGGTTGCAGCCGACGAAGCCCAACGTCTCCACGCAGCGGCGCAGTTCGGCTGTCGCGTCGTCGAGGCTGCCGCCCGGTGTCTGCGGCAGCTGGCAGACGGCCGCGAAGTGCCGCGGGAACAGTTCGACGGCGCGGTGCACGAGGTCGTTGTTCGCACGCGCCCAGGCCCGTGCGGTGGCCGGGTCCGGGACGTGGTGCTCCATGCCGGAGGCCTTGGGCGAGAAGAGCATCAGGTCGCCGCCGCGCTCCCGGAGCAGCTTGAGCTGGTTGTTCCGCACGCTCTCACGGATCGCGTCGTCGCTGATCGCGGCGGGTCGGGGGGCGGGCAGCGACGGGTCGGCGAGGCGGGCGAGCTGGGCGTCGCGGAAGGCCTGGTGCTGCTTCGGGGCGGTGGTGTAGTGGCCGTGCACGTCAATGATCATGGTTCGGCTCCTGGTCGACGTAGGTCAGGCCCTTGCGGGCGAGTCGCTCGCGCATCGCGCCCACGTCGAGGCTGAGCTCGCCGCTCGCGTAGCGCTTGCGGTTGGCGGCCTCCTTCTCCTCCCGGGCCCGGCAGGCCGTGAGCACCGCGCCGGCCGCGCGGCGGGGCACGACGACCACGCCGTCGTCGTCGGCGACGATCACGTCGCCGGGGTCGATCCGCTGACCGCCGCAGACGATGGGGGTGTTGACGTCGCCGAGGGTCTCCTTGACCGTGCCGTAGGCGCTGATGTGCCGGGCCCAGACGGGAAAGCCCATGCGCCGCAGGTCGGCCACGTCCCGGCAGCCGGCGTCGATGACCAGGCCCCGCACGCCCCGCGCGGCGACCGCGGTGGCGAGCAGGTCGCCGAAGTAGCCCGCCTGGGACGGTGATGTGGGGGCCACCACGAGGACGTCGCCGTCCTGGCACTGCTCCACGGCGACATGGAGCATCCAGTTGTCCCCGGGCGGCACGCTGACGGTGACGGCGGTGCCCGCGATGTGCGCACCCGCCCAGACGGGGCGCAGCGCGGTGTCGAGGAGTCCGGTACGGCCCTGGGCCTCGTGGACGGTGGCGGCGCCGATTCCGGCGAGGGCGTCGACGATCGCGCGGTCGGCGCGGCGCGGGTTGCGGACGACGACGCTCATGCCGCCGCCCAGGGCAGCAGGGAGACGTGCACGGCGTCCTCGCCCGTCTCGCCGCCGACGGTGCGGATGGCGCGGTCGGCCTCGGCCAGCGGGAAGCTGTGGGTGCTGAGCTTCTCCAGCGGGAAGCGGCCCGAGGCGAGCTGCTCCAGGGCAAGTTCGCAGGAGCGGTAGCTGTGGCCGCGGGCGCTCTTGAGGGCGATGGACTTCTCCGTGAGCTTCTTGAGCGGGAAGTCGGGGAAGGCGGCCAGTTCGCCCTGGACCACCATGGTGCCCTCGCGTCGCTTGAGTGCGTCGATGCCGAGCAGGACGGGTGCGGTGCCCGCGCCCGCGGTGCAGTCCAGGACGACGTCGACGCCGCGTCCGCCGGTGATCTCCAGGACCCGGGCGAGGGCGTCCTGCTGCGTCACGTCGATGACGTGGTCGGCGCCCAGCTCCCGGGCCAGGGACAGCCGCGCCGCGTCGCGTGTCGTGCCGGTGACGATGATCAGGGAGGCGCCGGCCTGCTTGCAGGCGACGACCTGGGAAAGGCCCTGCTGACCGGGTCCCTGGATGAGGACGGTGGAGGCGTAGCCGACGCCGGCCGTGACCAGTGCCCACTCGATGCCGTTCGACAACGGGGTGACCAGGCCGGCCAGTTCGGCCGAGACGCCGTCGGGCACACGGTGTGTCACCGCGTTCCACGGCAGGTAGAGGTACTGCGCGAAACCGCCCCAGAGGTGGTAGGGGTGGTTCGCCGAGGTGTAGCCGTAGCGGCGGGCGTCGGGGTTGGTGCGCCAGTCGGTGGCCTCGCAGTGCCGGTACTCGCCCCGGTGGCACCACTCGCACCGGTAGCAGCCGACGTAGTGTTCGACGAAGACCCGGTCGCCCTCGGCCAGGCCCTTGCGCTCGGTGAAGGTGCGTCCGGCCCGGGCGATGACGCCGACGTTCTCATGCCCCATGATCACCGGGTCGGCGAACGGCGGCTTGCCGTACATCTTCACGTCGGTGCCGCAGATCCCGGCGACCTCCACCTTCAGCAGGGCCCCGTCGTCGGGGATGTCCGGCATCGGGAACTCACGCAGTTCCGTCCGCCCGGGGGCCGTTCTGACCGCCGCCAGCACGTGTTCCGCCATGACGTCGTCTCCTCACGGTTCGGTGTGGTGTCCCACCGGGACCACCGGGACGCAGTCTATGGACTTATGGACTAACCATGCTACCTTTCCGGCCATGATGGCCCTACCTCAGCTCAGGACCGTGACCCGCACACAGGGCAACAACGAGGCCCTCAAGACCGGGGAGGTCACTCCCCGCGGCTTCCGCTTCGACTTCGAGGAGGTGCCCGTACTCGTCCACGCGTTCCGGCGCATGGTGCGGGGCCTGGAGTTCGACGTCAGCGAGATGGCCCTGACGACCTATCTGGTGGCGAAGGCGCACGGCGCACGGTTCACCGCGGTGCCGGTCTTCCTGGTGCGCGGTTTCCACCACGGCGCGATCTTCCACGATCCGGCCTCGGACGTGCGCGGCCCCAAGGACCTTCAGGGCCGCAGGGTCGGTGTCAGCCGGGGCTACACGGTGACCACCGGGGTGTGGGCGCGGGCCGTCCTGCGGGAGGAGTACGGCGTCGACCTCGACCAGGTCACCTGGGTGCTGTCGGGCGACGAACACGTGGCGGAGTACCGGCCGCCGGCCAACGTCGTCCCCATGGAGCCGGGCGGGTCACTGGAGGACATGGTGCTCGCCGGCGACCTGGCCGCGGTGATCGGACCCCGGCCCGACTCCCCCGCCCTGGCCCCGCTGATCCCCGACTCCCAGGAGGCGGGCTTCACCGCGCTGCGTGAACGCGGGCTCTATCCGATCAACCACCTGATCGTGATCCGCGACGAACTGCTGGAAGCGCGACCCGAGTTGGGTGAGCTGGTCTTCGACGCGTTCGCGCGCGCCAAGCAGCTGTACGTGGACCGGCTGCGCCGCGGAGCCATCGACTCCCCCACCGCGACGGACCGCATGTACCGGCGGGTGCTGGAGACGACGGGCACGGATCCACTGCCGTACGGCATGGAACCCAACCGCGCCGTCCTTGAGGAGTTGCTGCGGCACGCCGTCGACCAGCGCATCCTGGACCGTCCCATGCCGCTGGACACGCTGTTCGCCGAGGGCACGCGCACGCTGATCGCCTGAGCCGGTCCCGCTGTCCGACGTCGGAGGGAAACTCCCATGCGCATCACCATCGCCGCCGACCACAACGGCCACGCCCTCAAGGCCCGCCTCACCGCCTGGCTGACGGCGCACGGGCACACCGTCGACGACCGAGGCAGCCACTCCGAGGAGACGGTCGACTATCCGCCGCTGTGCGCCGAGGTGTGCCGGCAGGTGGTGGACGGCACCGCCGAGCGCGGCATCGTGCTCGGCGGCAGCGGGCTCGGCGAGACCATCGCCTGCAACAAGGTCCGGGGAATACGCGCCGGGCTCTGCCACGATCTGTGGAGCACCAGGATCTCCCGGGGCAACAACGACTCCAACGTCCTCGTGCTGGCCGCCAAGGTCCTCTCCCCGGAGCTTGCCGAGGAGATCGTCGAGACGTGGCTGTCCACCCCGTTCAACGGCGGCGTCCACGCGCGGCGGCTGGAGCAGATCGCCGCGCTGGAACGAGAGGAAGGGCGGCAGCGGTGACGGAAGCAGGGCGCGGCCGCGTCCTTCCTTCGCGGCCGCGCCCGGTTTCCCGCGCGGTCAGGGCACCCGGCCGAGGAACTCCAGCACCCGGGCGGGAGCCGACTCCTCGGTCTGCTCGGCCACCGGCACGTCCCAGTACTCGTTGACCGGCAGACACTCCTGCAAGTAGCGCGCGGCCGACGGCGCGTGGGAGGTGTCCTGTCCCGGCACGATCAGGGCCGGGACGTCGAGCCCGAGCAGGTCCTCCGGTTCCGCGCCGGGCACGGTGTCACGGTCGAACAGCAGCCGGGCCATGCCGGTGACGGCCGTCCGGTAGCGGTCGGGGTCGGTGCGCGCGTAGGCGTCGGCGAAGCCGGGGTCCGCTCGGATGACGTGCGCCCAGGGTCCGACGCGGGGGTCCTTGGTGAACCCCGCATCCGAGCCGCGCACCAGGGAGACCACTTCGGCGAGGCCGTGCTCGTCCGCGTGGCCGAGGTGATGGCGGAACCGCTCGTGCTGCTTCATCCGGTACTTCACCCCGCCCGCCGGGGAGTACAGCACCATGCTGAGCACCCGCTCCGGATGGGCGACCGCGAGGGCGGCGGCGGTGGAACAGCCCACGCAGCCGCCCATCAGGTGCGCCCGTTCGATCCCGAGGTGGTCGAGCAGGCCGACGCCCTGGCGGACGTAGTCCGCCCAGGAGATCCGTTCCAGCCGGCCCCCGGACCGGCCGGACTCGCGCCGGTCGAAGGTGACGCAGGTGAATTTCTCCGTGAGGTGGTCGAGCAGGCGCAGACGGCGGTAGATCCCCACCGTCCGCCAGCTCTCCAGGCTGGAGTCGAAGCCTCCGGGCGAGAACATCAGCAGAGGCGGCCCCGATCCCGCCACCTCGTAGCGGGTGGCGATCCCGTCGACGACGGCGATGGGCACGATGTTGCTCCTTTCGCTTCGGCCGACTGGTCAGGCCGCCGGCGGGACGGGTACACCGCCGGCGACCTGGCGTGCCGCTCGCACGTCCGCGGCGTAGGCCGTGATCGCGTCGAACATGATCCGGGCGACGTTGGCGTAGGTGTCCGGCGGATCGTCGAGCGCCGAGGCGGCGTAGCCGATGGCCGCGTGGGCCATGCGCATCCGCCCGTCGAGCCACGGGCCGCCGCCGAAGCCGCCGACCACGGGCACACGGACGGCCTCGGCGACGGCGGCGCCCACCACGGGACCGGAATTGGTGAAGTTGAGCAGGGCGGCACCGGCCTCCTCGAGCCGTTTGGCCTGCGCCACCATGGCGTCCCTCATCTCCACCGGCACCTGGTCGGCCGACGTGGGCACCGCGTTGTACTCGACGCCGTAGCGCAGCGCGGTCTGCGGGGTGATGCCGAACTGCGCGAACACCGGGATGCCGGCGCGGGTGATCGCCTCGACCGCCTCGGGGAAGTCGGCGGCCGCGTCGAGCTTGACCATGTCGACCCCGGCTTCCTTGACGAACCGGACGGCCGCCCGCACCGCGTCGGCGGTGCCCTGCTGCAGCGGCCCGAACGGGAAGTCGACGCTCAGCAGGGCTCGTTCGACCCCTCGCCGGACCGCTCGGGCGACCGTGATCATCTGATCCATCGTCACCTCGAAGGGGTTGTCGTGCCCCCACAGGTTCACGCCCACCGTGTCGCCGACCGAGACGAGATCCACCCCGGCCCGGTCCACGATGCGCGCGACCTGGCAGTCCCAGGCCACCACTCCGACGATCTTGCGCCCCTCGTCCTTCATCCGCCGCAGACCGCGCAGCGTGACCTTCTCGGACATGTCCTACGGCCTCCTAGACCCTGAGGGCGGTGAGCAGTTCCAGGGTGTCGCTCTCGTCGGCGGACAGCAGCAGTACGCGGGCGTACGGCCGCAGGGCGGCGATGGCGTCGTCGGCCTCGAAGCCGTCGCCCAGGACGACCCCCGCGGTGGTGATCCCGCGGCGGCCGCAGATCCGTCCGATCGCCGCCGCGGTGGCCCGGCCGCCGTCCTCGGTGGCGAGGACGACGACCACGTCGCTGCCCGTCAGGGCCTCCTCCAGCGGGGTGGCCGTCCCGTCGAGCTCGTGCAGCAGCCCGTCCGCGGCGCCGCCGGTGTAGAACCGGGCGTGCGCCCAGGGGCGTTCGGCCAGGCGGCGCGCCACCGAGGCCGCCCGCTCGTCCAGCGCGACGACGCGGGCGGCGCGGGCCGGTGCGATCGGGACGTCGATACGGAAGCGCGACTCGGCCGCGGAGGCGGCGCGGGCGCTCTCGCTCACATGCATGGTCGCCGTCGCCATCTCACACCGTGGTCTGCGGGACGCCGGGGGTGACCTTCACCGCGTCACGGCAGGAGTCCAGGAAGGACTCCGCCTGCGGCAGCACCACGGCCGCCGACCGGACCCGGTGGTGCTCCGGGTCCACCCCGGGCGGGGTGACACCCTCGTCGCGCAGCGCGACGGCGGCCTTGCGCAGCTTCTGGCGGGCCTTGATGATGCCGCTGTCGGCGGGCACCAGCCGCTCCTTGGTGCGGTCGACGATCGGGCCCATGCTCTCCTGGAGGGAGGCGTCCTGCATGGCGATGCCGGCCACGCCGGAGTAGGTCTCGCCGCGCTTCTGTGCCTCACGGTCGATGAGGTAGTCGTTGTCCATGTTGGCGACCGGCCGGTAGGTGCCCGGGATGTTCTTGCTGTGGACGCCGTGGCCGTCGATCATCGCCTGCCGCTCGGTCTCGGTCAGGGCCCGTACGGGGTGGTAGTCGAAGGAGTAGGTCCAGCAGTTCTCGTCGTCGATCGGCACCCAGAAATGGCCGTGCACCGGATGGTCGCCGCGCGGCGGGACCATGGTGAACGCCGGCATCACATAGGGCGTGATCCGCCAGTAGTACTTGCCCTCCTCGGCGTTGCGCCGGGCGCCCACGAAGAGCCCGCCGTCGCTGTCGGCGACCTCGAAGAAGGGCTTGGTGTCGTTCATGTTGTACTCGTTGCCCTTGGCGCCCCGGAACAGCGGGTCGGTCTTCAGACCGCCGGAGTGCAGGAACGTGACATGGCTGGAGTCGATGCCGCCCTCGAAGGCCTGCAGCCAGTTGCACTGCTGCCAGCGCTTGGAGGTGTAGGTCTGCTCCGCAGGTACGTGGATCCACTCGAACTCGGGCAGCGGCGGCTGGGTCGCCGCGTCCCCCATGTAGGTCCACAGCACGTCGCCTATCTTCACCAGCGGGTACGACGTGAGCTGGACGTTCTGGCAGAAGCTGCTGTTGTCGGCCTCGGAGGGCACCTCGACGCACTGGCCGGTCACGTCGTACTTCCAGCCGTGGTACGGGCAGCGCAGGCCGGAGCCCTCGTTGCGGCCGAACCACAGGGAGGCCCCGCGGTGCGCGCAGAACTCGTCCACCAGCCCGTAGCGGCCCTCGCTGTCGCGGAAGGCGACCATGCGCTCCGACAGCAGCTTGACGCGCACGGGCGGGCAGTCGTTCTCCGGGAGTTCCTCGGCGAGCAGTGCGGGGATCCAGTACTGGCGGAACAACTCGCCCATCGGTGTTCCCGGACCGGTCTGAGTGAGCAGCTCGTTGATTTCTTTTCTGAGCACGGCCGTTTCCCTTTCAGGTACTGACCCGCCGGCGGGTCGTGGGCTTCGGTGCTGAGCGGTGCTGCCGGGGCGGCGCGTTCAGGGCTGCTCCGGGGGGATGTCGACGGTGAGTCCGTCCAGTTCCCGGGTGAGGCGGATCTGGCACGACAGTCGGCTGGTGTCGCGCCGTTCGGCTACGGCCAGGTCGAGCAGGTCGTCCTCCATGTCGCCGGGCGGCCCGACGAGCGGCGCGAACTCCTCGCGCACCCAGACGTGGCAGGTGGCGCAGGACTGGTTGCCGCCGCACTCGGCGACGATTCCCGGAACGCCGTTCCTCACGGCGGCCGCCATGACCGAGTCCCCGACCGTCGCATCGACGGTGTACTCGGGACCGTCACTGCCGACGTAGATCACCTTGGGCAAGGTCCCTGTTTCCTCTCGCGATCGGCGGAAGTCCACGGCGGACGGGCACGCTGCGGCCCCACACTGTCCGCGCTGTGGTCTGTCCATTAGACCAGAATCTTGGAACGGGGAACAAGAGACGGAACAGGCGGTCACAATCGGCGGCATGCGCACGCTGATCCTGCTCCGTCACGGCGAGAGCGGATGGAACTCCCAGAACCGGTTCACCGGCTGGATCGACGTCGACCTGACTCCGCGGGGCGAGCGGCAGGCCCGGCACAGCGGCCGGCTGCTCCGCGAGGCGGGACTGCTGCCGGACCTGGTCCACACCTCCGTACTGACCCGGGCGATCCGCACCGCGACACTGACCCTGGAGGCCGCCGGCCGGCCCCGGATCCCCGTCACCCGGAACTGGCGGCTCAACGAGCGGCACTACGGCGCCCTTCAGGGCCGCGAGAAGAACGCCGTGCTGCGGGAGTTCGGCGAGGAGCGGTTCCGGCGGTGGCGGCGCTCGTACGACGCGGCACCCCCGCCGGCCGCCCCGGACACGGCCCGCGGGCTCGCCTGCGACCCGCGCCACGCCGGCCTCCCCCACGAGTCGATGCCGCGCACCGAGTCACTCGCCGACGTCACCGCACGCCTGCTGCCGTACTGGCACGACGCCGTGGTCCCCGGCCTGCGCGCCGGCCGGACCACGTTGGTCGTCGCGCACAGCAACTCGCTGCGCGCCCTGGTCGCCCACCTGGACCGGCTGAGCCCCGAGGAGCTGCCGGCCCTCGACATTCCCACGGCCATGCCCCTGCGCTACGACCTCGACGAACACCTGGTGCCGCTGGTCCGCGGCGGCCGGTACCTGGACCCGGAGGCCGCCGCCGCGGCGGCTGCCGAGGTGGCCGCCGAGGGATCGCGATCATCCCGTCCGACTCGTTGACGACCTCAATCAGTGGACTTATGGTTCTACCAATTCCGCCACCCCCGATCCCCACGCCCTGGCAGCGCGTGCCGCGCTGCACGAACCGATCAGGAAGGGCCGCCGCATGGCCAAGGACGCGATCGTCAACGACTCGCTGGCCGCGAAGTTCGCCACTGAGAAGGAATCCCCCTACACGCGCTGGGTGGCCGCCGAAGGGTTGGACATCATCGCCGCCCACTACATTCCCGACCTGCGCACGGTCGAGCTGAAGCCGTGGGAGCGACGCGGCGGGCGGGGTGTGTTCATCAACCACGAGGCGACCCGTACCTCCAACGACTGCTACGTCTGCGAGATCCCCGCCGGCGGGAAGCTCGCGCCGCAGCGCCAGCTGTTCGAGGAGATGATCCTCGTCCTCGACGGCCAGGGCTCGACGAAGGTCTGGAACGACGCCGGTGCCGAGGTCACCTTCGAGTGGCAGACCGGCTCGATGTTCGCCATTCCCCTCAACGCGCATCACCAGCACTTCAACGGCTCAGGACGCAAGGCGGCACGCTTCGTCTCCTCGACGAACATGCCTCCCGTCATCAACCTCTACGGCGATGCCGACTTCGTCTTCAACACCCCGCACGACTTCCCGGACCGCTTCAACGGCGAGCCCGACTACTTCTCCCCTCGGGGCGAGCAGAAGGGGCTGCTGCTCGACACCAACTTCGTGGCCGACGCGGTCAACCTGCCGCTGATCGACGCCAAGGAGCGGGGCGCCGGCGGCGGACACATCCGCTTCGCGATGGCCAAGGGCTCCATGAACAGCCACATCTCGCAGTTCCCGACGGCCACCTACAAGAAGGGGCACCGGCACGGCCCGGGCGCCCACGTCATCATTCTCTCCGGCGAGGGCTACAGCCTGATGTGGCCCGAGGGCGAGGAGCCCCGGCGCTACGAGTGGGGCCCGGGCACACTGATCGTGCCGCCCAACATGTGGTTCCACCAGCACTTCAACACCGGCACCGAACCGGGCCGCTATCTCGCCTTCAAGCACGAGGTGGTCTCCGTGCGCAACGCCCAGGGCGTGCCGAAGGCCTGGATCAGCCGGCGCATCGGCGGCGACCAGATCGACTACGCCGACGAGTCGCCGTACGTGCGCGAGACGTTCCGCGAGGCACTCGCCAAGCACGGCATGGAGCCGCGGATGGACGCCGTCTACGAGGCGGAGCTCGCCACGCTCCCGCCGAAGCCGGAGCAGTCCGTCACCGTCTGAGGAATCGTCCGACGTCCACAAGGAGCGGAATCCGTGCGGCACACCGAAGAACACAACCATGACGACGGGGTGCGCACGGTCCACTCGGCGTACCTCCCCGACCACGACCATGTGCACGACGACGAGGCATACGGTGCGCTGGAGGACAATCCCATCTGGCAGCAGGACAACGTCACCCTGCACAGCGTCGGCATCGACATCGGCTCCTCGGGCACCCAGGTCCTCTTCTCCCGCCTGCACCTGAGGCGCATCGGCGAGGACCTGACCAGCCGCTATCTGGTGGTGCGGCGCGAGACGCTGCACCGCTCCCCCGTGGAGCTCACCCCCTACGCCGACGACGAGCACATCGACGCCGGCGCCCTCGGGTCGATCATCGACGCGGCCTACCGGGCGGCGGCCGTCGACCCGGCGCACGTGGACACCGGGGTGGTGATCCTGACCGGAGAGGCGCTGCGCCGTCGCAACGCGCAGGCGATCGCGCGCGTGCTCGCAGAGCGCGGGGGCGAGCTGGTCACCGCGAGCGCCGGCCATCACATGGAGGCCATGCTCGCGGCCTACGGGTCGGGCGCGGCCAAGGTCTCCTACGACACCGGCCGGCGCATCCTGAACATCGACATCGGCGGCGGGACCACCAAGCTGGCCGTGGTCGACGCGGGGCGTGTCACGGCGACGGCGGCCGTCCACGTCGGCGGCCGGCTCCAGGTGGTCGACGAAGCCGGGCACATCGTCCGGCTCGACCCGGCGGGCGCGGCGCACGCGGCCCGCGCCGGGCTCACCTGGAAGGTGGGTGACACCGTCCGGCCCGACGAGCTGGACCGCGTGGCGGAGTCGATGGCGGACGCTCTCGTGGCCGCCGTCACCGCCGATCCGCTGCCGCCCGGCATCCGCGGGCTGTACCTCACCGAGCCGCTGCCGGGCGGCGGTGGCGTCGACGCGGTGATGTTCTCCGGCGGAGTGGCGGAGTACGTCTACGGCCGGGAGCGGACGGACTTCGGCGACCTCGGCCGCCGGCTGGGCCACGCGCTCGCCCGGCGCCTGAAGGCCGGCGCCCTGCCGTATCCGCTGCTGCCGCCGGGCGAGTGCATCCGGGCGACGGCGCTGGGCGCCTCCGAGTACAGCGTCCAGCTGAGCGGTAACACCGGCTATGTCTCCGACCCGGACGCCCTGCTGCCGCGCCGCAACCTCCAGGTGATCAGGCCCCATTACCGGCTGGGCGAGAGGGTCGACGCCGAGGCGGTGGCCGCCGCGATCCGCCGGCACCTGGTCGCGCTCGACGTCGCGCAGACGGGCGCGGACGTCGCGCTCGCACTGTCGTGGAGCGGGCCGCCCAGTCACGAGAGGCTGCTGCCGTTCGCGCGCGGCGTCCGGGACGCCCTCGCCGAGCGGACCGCCGCCGGACGACCGCTGTACGTCGTGCTCGACGGAGACGTCGCCCTGACCCTCGGCAGACTGCTGCGCGAGGAACTGGACGTCACCGCCGACCTCATGGTGGTCGACGGGCTGAGTCTGCGCGACTTCGACTACGTCGACCTCGGGCGGCTGCGCTTTCCGTCCCACACGGTGCCGGTCACGATCAAGTCCCTGGTCTTCGAGCAGGAGACGGTGGGTGCGGGCGGCCCCGCGTCATAACGATGAAGTAAAGCTCCCGTCCTATGGTTAGACCATCATACCTCAGCTCCTGTTTCATGCAGGAAACAGATCCCGGACGGACCCGAGCCGCAACCCGTCGCCGACCGGCCGACGCCCCCCCCGTCGGCCGTCGCCGCGACCGCACCCTCCCCCACACTCTGTGCCCTCTCCGTCCGTCCCACGAGCCGTTCGCCTCGTCCAAGGAGTGTGCGATGCGTCAAGGTGCTCTCCCCGCCGGCCTGCTGGCCGCCGGGCTCATCCTCACCGGCTGCGGCGCCTCCCCGACGACGGGCGCCGCGGACTCCGCCCCCGCCAAGAACCCCTACGCCGCCTACGAGTCGCTCACCGGCCAGGAGCGCACGAGCAAGCTGCTCGCCGACGCCAAGAGCGAGGGCGGCGTGCTCGACCTGTACACCTCCAACACCGACATCCAGGATCTCGTCGACGGCTTCCAGAAGGCCTACCCCGGCATCAAGGTCCATGCCTTCCGCGCCAACTCCGAAACGGTGCTGCAGCGGGCGCTCCAGGAGAACCAGGCGAACAAGCCGCAGAACGACGTCATGGACACCAACGACCTCGAACTGCGCGCCCTGGACTCCCAGCACCTGCTCCACGCCTACGACGGCCCCGCCACGGCAGGGCTGAAGGACGCGGCGAAGAACCTCGGCGGCTGGACGGCGGAGCGCTTCAACGCCTTCGTCGTCGGCTGGAACACCAACCTCGTCAAGGAGGGCCAGAAGCCGAAGGAGTTCGCCGACTTCGCCGACCCGAAGTGGAAGGGCAAGCTGTCCGTCGAGGTCGGCGACTGGGACTGGTACGCCTCGATGCACACCTACCTGACCGAGCAGCAGCACATGAGCCCGGCGGCCGCGGACGCCCTCTTCAAGAAGATCGCCGCCAATGTGAAGGTGACCAAGGGCCACACCGTGCAGGGCGAGCAGCTCAGCGCCGGCCAGTTCGCCGTGGCGCTGTCGGTCTACAGCCACACCGTCGACAAGGCGGCCAGGAAGGGGGCGCCGGTGGCCTGGCGGCCCGCCGTCGAACCGGTGATCCTGCGGCCCAACGGCGTGGCGCTCATGGCCCGCCCGCGTCACGCGGCCGCCGCCCTGCTGTGGGTCGACTGGGTCCTCGGCGACGGACAGAGGATCATCGCCGAGTCCCTGCGCATCCCGGCGGCCAAGAGCGTTCCCGGATACCGGGACCCGATCCCGCCCGGCACCACCACCTACAGCCTCTCGAAGACCGCCGAAACCGACACCAAGAAGTGGAACACCGCCTACGACGCGCTGCTGCGCGGCGTCCCCGCGGCCGGCTGACCGCACTCCCGTACCGCCCCTTCGCCCCTCCCCAGGAGAGCACCGCATGAGGACCCGTAACACCGCCCTAGCCGTGACCGGAGTGCTGGTCGCGGCCGTCACCACCGGGTGCGGCGGCGCCGTCACGACGGCAGCGCCCGCCAAGGCGGACGGCACCTACGCTCAGATCGCCGCGCTGCCCAAGGACCAGCAGGTCGCCAAGGCCCAGGAGCTGGCCGCCAAGGAGGGAAAGACACTCTCCCTGTACACCTCGATGACCGCGGACATCGCCACGCCCGTCGCGCAGGCCTTCGAGAAGAAGTACGGCATCCACGTCAGCGTCTTCCGCGGCAACTCCGAGACCGTCCTTCAGCGGGCCATGCAGGAGTCGCAGGCCGGCAAGCCGGGCGCCGACGCGGTGGAGACCAACTTCCTGGAAATGACGGCGCTGTCCGGCAACGGTCTGCTGGCGGACTTCGACGGCTCCGCGCTCGACAAGGTGGAGCCGGCCGGCAAGTTCGACCACTGGACGGCCAGCCGGCTCAACGTCTTCCAGCCCGCCTGGAACACCGACCTGATCAAGCCCGGCGACGAGCCGCACAGCTGGGAGGACCTGGCCCAGCCCAAGTACAAGGGCAAGCTCACCCTCGAGGTCAGCGACAGCGACTGGTTCGAGAACGTCACCAAGTACTGGCTGGGCCACGGCAAGTCGCAGGCCCAGGTGGACGCCCTGTGGAAGGCCATCGCCGCCAACGCCAAGGTGGCCAAGGGCCACACGACGATGATGCAGTTCCTCTCCGCGGGCCAGTCGCCCATCGAGGCGATGAACTACACGTACATCACCGACCGGGCCGCCGAGAAGGGCGCTCCCGTGACCCACCTGCCCAAGAGCGGGGTGTCCAAGATCCCCGCCTTCGCCCGGCCCAACGGCGTCGGCATGCTCAAGAACGCCAAGCACCCCGCGACGGCCTGGCTGTTCTACGACTGGCTGCTGACCGACGGCCAGAAGGAGCTGGTCAAGCTCGGCCTCACCCCGTCGACGAAGGTCCCCGGCGACAACAGCCTGCGCGGCCTGACGCTCGTCCCCTTCGACGTCAAGGGCCTGAGCAACGACGGCGGCAACTGGGACAAGAAGTACGACGCGCTGCTGCGCGGCGTCACGGGCTCGGGGAAGTGACCCGCGATGACCCTCGCACCCACCTCCACGACCGCGCACGACAACGGCCCCGACGCCGGTCCGGGATCCGCACCCGGGCCCGGGGCCGACGGCCGGGCAGGCCGGCTCCTGCGGCTGCTGCGCCGCCCGCTGTCCCTCCAGGGCCTGCTCGTCGGCGGCGCCGTCGTCGTCGTCGGTTATCTGGCGATCGTGCCGCTCGGCTACCTCGTCCACGACACCTTCCTCAGCGCCGACGGCCGGGGCGTCTCCTTCGGCGCCTTCTCGCGGGCCTACGGCGGCAACTCGCAGTCCGGCGAGATGATGCTCAACTCGCTGTGGTTCGCGCTGGGCTCCGCCGCACTCGCGCTGGTCCTCGGCACGGCCCTGGCGTATGTGCAGGTCCGCACCGACACCCCGTTCAAGGGCCTGTTCTTCGCCGCGTCACTGGTACCGCTGATCGTCCCCGGCATCCTCTACGCCACGTCCTGGATCTTCCTCGGGGACCCGCAGAGCGGACTGATCAACTCCCTGGTCTTCAAGCCGCTGTTCGGCACCTCGCCGGTCAACATCTACAGCGTCTGGGGGATGATCTGGGTGCAGGGGCTGCACCTGGCCCCGGTCGCGTTCCTGCTGATGGTGGCCGCCTTCCGCGCCATGGACCCCTCCCTGGAGGAGTCCGCCGCCATGTCCGGGGCGAACCGGCTCACCGTCCTGCGGCGCGTGACCATCCCCCTGCTGCGGCCGGCCATGATCTCCGCGGCGCTGCTGATGTTCGTGCAGTCCCTGGAGAGCTTCGAGGTGCCAGGCCTGCTCGGCCTGCAGAACGGCATCTATGTCTTCACCAGCCGCATCTACTTCGTGCTGCGGGCCTACCCCGTCGACTACGGCGCGGCCGGCGCCTACGCGATCGGCCTGCTTCTCATCGCGGTGCTCGGCGTGCTGCTCTCGAGCTGGCTGCAGCGCTCCTCCCGCAACTTCCAGACCGTGACCGGCAAGGCGTTCCGGCCCCGCCCGGTCGAACTCGGCCGTGCCCGCCCGCTCGTCGGCGCCGGGATCATCCTCTACTTCCTGCTCACCGTGGTCCTGCCGGTCGCCGTGCTCGTCTACGCCTCCCTGCTGAAGTACTACGCGGCCCCGAGCAGCAAGACCCTGAGCCAGATGACACTGGACAACTACCGCGCCGTCCTCGACATGCCGCTGGCGTTCACCGCCCTGAAGAACTCCCTGATCGTCGGGGTGGGCGCGGCGACGGCGGTGATGATCCTCACCGCGATCGTCGCCTGGGTCGTGCTGCGCACCAAGGCCCCCGGCCGGCGCCTGCTCGACCTGCTCGCGTTCACCCCGATCGTCATCCCCGGCCTGGTCCTCGGTCTGGCGCTGGCGTTCGTCTACCTGCGGATGTCGCTGCCGATCTACGGCACCCTGTTCATCCTGCTGATCTCGTACTGCACCCGCTACCTGCCGTACGGCATGCGCTACTCCTCCGCCGCGATGGCGCAGATGTCTCCGGAGCTGGAGGAGTCGGCGGCGGTCTCCGGCGCCTCGTGGTTCCAGACCTTCCGCCGGGTGCTGCTGCCGCTGATGAGCGGCGGCATCCTGGCCGGCTGGGTCTACATCCTCGTCGTGTCCTTCCGCGAGCTGTCCAGCACCATCCTGCTCTACAGCCCCGGCAAGGAGGTCCTGTCGGTGCTGATCTGGGAGCAGTTCGAGAACGGCCAGTTCACCACCCTCGCCGCGCTCGGCGTCTGCATGGTCGTCCTGCTCGTCGTCCTCGTCTCCATTGCCTACCGCCTGGGTGCCCGCTTCGGGCTGCAGAGCGACTCCGCGAACTGATCGAAGGGACCATCAGCGATGTTGACGGTCGAATCCCTCAAGAAGAGCTACGACGACACCTCCGCGCGCGCCTCGAAGCGCCGGTCCGGTCAGGGCGCGCGCGTGTACGCCGTGGGCGGGGTCGACTTCGAAGTGCACGACGGCGAACTGTTCACCCTGCTCGGCCCGTCCGGCTGCGGGAAGACCACCACGCTGCGCTCGGTGGCCGGTCTGGAGCGCCCCACCGAGGGCCGGGTCACGCTCGGCGGCCGCGTGTTGTTCGACGCGGCGCAGAAGATCAACATACATGCCAACCAGCGCGGCCTCGGCATGGTCTTCCAGTCGTACGCCATCTGGCCGCACATGTCGGTGTTCAAGAACGTGTCGTTCCCGCTGGAGGTGATGCCCCGTGCCAAGCGGCCCGCCCGCAAGGAGATCGAGGACCTCGTCGGGCAGGCCCTGGAGGTCACCGAGCTCGCCGCCTACGCCGGCCGGCCCGCCACCAAGCTCTCCGGCGGCCAGCAGCAGCGCCTGGCCCTGGCCCGTGCGCTGGTGACCCGGCCCGAGCTGATGCTGCTGGACGAGCCGCTGTCCAACCTGGACGCCAAGCTGCGCGAGTCGATGCGGTTCGAGCTCAAGCGGCTGCAGCGGGAGCTGAACCTCACCGCGATCTATGTGACGCACGACCAGTCCGAGGCGCTGGTGATGTCCAACCGCATCGCGGTGATGAACCAGGGCCGCATCGAGCAGATAGGCAAGCCCCGCGAGATCTACACCAAGCCCGCCACCCGGTTCGTGGCCGAGTTCATCGGCACCTCCAACTTCATGGAGGGCAAGGTCGTCTCGGCCGGGGCGGGCGAGGTGAGCGTGGACACCGCGCACGGCCGCATGGTCGCCCACGGGGTGGAGCGCATCCCGGCCGTCGGGGACCCGGTACTGGTCTCGATCCGGCCCGAGTGCGTCGACCTGTCCCGCGAGCGGCGCGGCAACGTGGCGAACGAGTGGTCGGGCACGGTCCTCACCCGCGCCTTCATGGGCGACGTCGTCGACCACATCGTGGGCGTCGGGGAGCTGGAGATACGCAACCGCTCCAACCCCACCCTGTCCATACCGCCGGGCACCGAGGTGCACTTCTCGGTCGCCCCCGACAAGGTGACCCTCGTCCCGGTCGACTGACCCATGGCGATACCGGAGGTACTGCGCAACCGCGACTTCGACCTCTACTGGGGCGGCGTCGTCCTGTCCCAGATCGGGACCCGGGGCGCCGTCGCCGCCAACCTGTACCAGGTCTACCAGCTGACCGGTTCCACCGCGCAGGTCGGACTGGTGGGCCTGGCGCAGGCGGTGGCCCTGCTGGTGCTGTCCCCGGCCGGCGGCATCTACGCCGACCGGCTGGACCGCCGCCGGCTGCTCCAGGTCACGCAGGGGGTGGCGCTGCTGGTGTCGGCGGGGATCGCCGCGCTCACCCTGGCGGGCGGCGCCACGGTCTGGGCGGTCGTCGTCTCCTCGCTGCTGGCGACGGCGGCGGCGACCTTCGACCAGCCGGCCCGGCAGGCGCTCATCCCGGCGATGGTGCCGAAGGAGCGACTCGTCGAAGCCTTCGCCCTGCTCAACCCCTCGCGCGAGCTTGCCGTCCTGCTGGGCCCGGCGCTGGCCGGCGGGCTGATCGCCGTCGGCGGGCCGGGGGCCGTCTACGTCTTCGACGCCGTCACCTACGGCGCCCTGGTCGTCGTGCTGGCCGTCCTGCGCGTGCCACCCCTGCGCGTCGACGGCGCGCGGCCCTCACTGTGGGACAGCCTCCGGGACGGTGTGGGGTACGTGGCCGAACGGCCCGTGGTCTGGCAGCTCATGGGCCTGGACCTGACGGCCACGGTGTTCGGCGCGTACCGGGTGCTGCTGCCCGCCTTCGCCTCGGACGTCCTGCACGTGGGCGCCACCGGCTACGGCCTGCTGTCCGCTGCCCCCTCGGCCGGGGCGCTGATCGGGTCGGTGTGGGTCTTCCGGCTGGTGCGCACCGCCCGCGCCGGACGCATCGTGCTGTGGGGAACGGCCGCGTACGGACTGGCCGTCGTCGCCCTGGCCCAGTCGCGCACCTTCTGGATCGCCGGAGCCGCGGCCCTGGCACTGGGCGCGGCGGACGCGGTCGCCACCACCGTGCGCCACGCCGCCGTCCAGGTGGAGACGCCGGACGAGCTGCGCGGCCGTGTCTCGGCCATCTACCAGATGTGCTCCCGAGGCGGCCCCGCCCTCGGTGACTCGCTGATGGGCGTGGCCGCCGGCGCGCTCGGTCCGGTCGCCGCGCTGACCTTCGGCGGGCTGGTGCCGGCCCTCGTCTCGGGCGCGAGTGCCACCCGCAGCCGCACGGTGCGCGAGTACCGCGTGGAGACCGCCACGGCCGGGGTCTCCTGATCGTCCGACTCCCCTTTCACCACCTCCTGTTGGGAGACACGTTGAGTACGCACACCACGACCGGAGTCACCCACTACCACGTCCAGAAACGACGACGCGCCGCCTTCATCGAGGAGTGGCGCAAGAACCACCGCACCGTCGTGCCCCTCGAGGACGTCGTGATGCACCCGACCGAGCGGGGCAGCCGCGTCGGCGTCTACGTCGGCGCCGACGGCGACCGGCCGACCCGGACGATGGACGCCCTGGCGCACGAGCTGGACCCGGGCACGACGACCACACTGCACCGGCATTCCTGGGACGCGATGGTCTTCGTGGTGGCCGGCTGGGGCTGGACCGAGATCGACGGCAAGCGGATCGACTGGGGCCCCGGCGACTCACTGCATCTGCCGGCCTGGGCCTGGCACCGCAGCGGCAACGACGGTGACACACCCACGCGTTACCTCACCTTCTCCAGTGCACCGCTGCTGGAGACCATGGGCATGGCCGTCCTGGAGGACGCGGGCCACACGCCCGTCGACGAGCTGCCGCCGCGCCCGCCGTTCTCGCCGGGCCGCGACGGCGCCGACCCGTACGCGACCCGGTTGCGCCGTCTCGCCCGCGACCAGGAAGCCCGCCGCTCGGGCCGGCTGCACACGAGCTGGGACGAGCTGGAGCTGCGCAACACCCCGCGCGGCACCCGCACCACCTTCCTGCTGGACCGTGCCATCGGCTACCAGGCCTCGGGCATCACGATGGCCATGTTCGAGATCGGCCCCGGCCGCGCCCAGTCGATGCACCGGCACCCGGGCGAGGCATGGCTGTACGTCGTGGAAGGCAGCGGCGAGAGCTACCTGGGCACCGAGCCGGAGGGCGGCGAGCGCCATCCTTGGAAGAAGGGCGACATCATCGTCGTCGACCACTTCCTGTGGCACCAGCACATCAACACCGACCCGGAGCGCACCGCGAAGGTGGTCCGCATCCACATGTTCGACAGCCTGCTGGAGACGATGCGGGCCCTGTGCGATCCGCTGGTGCTGTTCGAGGAGCCGCCGGACCACATCCGCGACGCGCAGGCCGGTGACCCGTCGACGATCCAGTGGCCCGCGCTGACCCGCCCCACCTGGCCCTGAGCGAAAGGACCTCCGACGGTGAGCACCGCAACTCCGCACGGTGTCGCGGGGATCCACGCCCTGCCCGCCGACCACCACGACGGGCCGTGGGACTCGGTCATCGTCGATCCACGGGTCAAGGAGCGGCTGCTCGCGACCGCCGTCCTCGTGCTCCGGCACGGGCGGCGGCTCGCGGGCTCGCCCGTGGCCCCGCACGGTCTGGTGGTGCTGGCCGGTCCACCCGGCACCGGCAAGACCACCCTGGCGCAGGGCCTCGCCCAGGCCGCCGCGCGCACCCTGGCCCCGCACGGCGCGACCACACTGGTCGAGGTCGATCCGCACGCCTTTCCCAGCGAGATGCTGGGCGAGAGCCAGCGCGCGGTCTCCCGGCTGTTCCGCGAGACGCTGCCGGAACTGGCCGCGCGCCGTCCCCACACGCTGGTCCTTGTCGACGAGGTCGAGGCGCTGGCGGTGCGCCGCCACGCGGCCTCCTTCGACACCAACCCGGTCGACGTGCACCGGGCGACGGACGCCGTGCTCAGCGGTCTCGACGCGCTGCGGGCCGAGCGTCCGGGCACGTTGCTGGTGGTCACGACGAACTTCGCCGAGGCCGTCGACGAGGCGTTCCTCTCCCGCGCGGACCTGGTGGTGCGCACGGAACTGCCCGACGAGTCGGTGGTGCCGCGGATCGTCGCCGACTCGCTGCGCTCCCTGGCGGCGCAGTGGCCCGAGCTGTCGCATCTGGCGGAGGATCCGGCGGTGCACCAGCGGGTGGGAAAGCTGCTGACCGGTCTGGACGGGCGGCGGATCCGCAAGACCGTGCACGGGGCGCTCGCCCTGCGCCTGGACACGGCGCGGGAGCCGGCCCGCCTGAGTCTGGACGACCTGCTCGCCGCGGCCGAGGAGGCTGCCGCGGACCGCGTGTGACGCGGACGCACCACGTGCTTCGGCCCCACACCCGTCGGGACGGTGTGGGGCCGAAGCGTTCCGGTCGGGCGGGGAGCGTTCGGGTCAGGCCTCGGGCACCGACCGGTACTCGGGGGCGTCCTCCATGAAGTGCACCGTGTCGTAGCCGAGGTGCTTGAAGACGCGGTTCTGCGCGGACAGCAGCCGCAGGGGCGTGCCGTCGTAGGCGAAGAGCTGGCACACGTGGTTCTGCGGCACGTACAGCGTGTCGCCCTTGGTGATCTCGTGCCGGGTCGGCTCCAGCGCGACGCGCGCGTAGTACTTCTCGGCGATCTCCGCCTCGACCTCCCACTGCAGGGCGTACCCGCCCCCGTCGAGGACGTAGAGCACCTCGTCGGCCATCTTCCAGTACTTGCCGGAGCGGCTGCCGGCGGGGATGTCGAGCTCGAAGGCGTCGACGGAGAAGATGCGGGCGTCGGTGCGCTCGGGCGAGGAGAGCACCCGGACCCGGCCGAGCGGAGTGTTCTCCCAGGTGGTGTCGGCCGGCTTGATGACCTTCTTGCGGTCGCCGACGCCCGGCGTCCAGATGCGCGACCAGTCCTCACGCGGCCCGAACTCGTCCTCGCGCTCGACGGGGCCGCTGCGGCCCTGCTGCCACAGGCCCATGAACATCCAGGTGCTCTTGGCCTTGACCACCAGAGCGGTGGCGGTCTCGTCGTAGGGGTTGAAGTGGCGGTGCACGGAGTCGGTGTGGACGAAGACGAGGTCGTCCTTGGCCCAGTCGTAGCGCTGGTCGTCGTGGATCTCGTAGCCGCGGCCCTCGAGGATGTAGAAGGCGGCCTCGTTCTGGTGGCCGTGCCCGTGGTTGCTGGACTGCGGCGGCAGTTCGACGAAGTGGACCTGGATGGTCTGGGTGAGGAAGTCCTCGTCCCCCGGGCCCACCCGCCACCACGTCCGGGACTTCTCGCTGTCGCCGGAATGGGCCACCTTGGCGTCGTCGACGACCACGGAGTCGTCACGCACCCGCTTGACCGCCAACTGCCGGCGGCGGAACTCGCCCAGGCCGTAGGTCTCCGAGGTCAGGCCGCGGACGAAGACGCGCCCCTTCTTGCCCATGGTGCCTCCTGTGATGGCCGTAGCCCTGTGATCACCTGATGGTCTAACCATAATGCCTTAACGTCGGACACAAAAGAGCCCCGGACCCAACCGGATCCGGGGCCCGCCCACTTCGCCCCTACGCGCCGGAGCGTTCACCCTTCACCCGGGACGCCGTCCGCTTCAGGTGCGTGCGCATGATCTCCGTCGCCGCCTCCGCGTCACGCGCCGCGAGTGCCTCGACGAACGCACGGTGCTCCTTCGAGCCCTTCTGCCCCATCCGGGGCTCGATGCTCTGCGCCTCGCGCAGGCTCATGAGCATCGGACCGTGGAAGGACTGGACGAGCATCTCGATCGCGGCGTTGTGCGTGCACGCCGCCACGCGCGCGTGGAAGTCGGCGGACATCTCCATGTCGTACCGTCCCTCCTTGACCGCCTCCGCGTGCTCGTCGCACAGGGCACGCAGCGCGTCGAGATCCTCGTCGGTGGCGCGCTCGACGATGAGGGGCACGATGCCCAGCTCGAAGACGAGCCGCGCCTCGGTGACCTCGGCCGAGGTCACCGGCGACAGGGACAGCAGGTCGGCGAGGCCCTCCCCCACCCGGCGCGACGACGGCGCCGTCACGAACGCACCACCCCGGGCGCCGACGCGGATCTCCACGAGCCCGCTGGCCTCCAGGCTGCGCAGCGCCTCCCGCACGGTCACCCGGCTGACGCCGAACTGCGTACACAGATCGCGCTCGCTGGGCAGCCGGTCGCCGGGCTGCAGATGCTCTTCCTTCAGCAGCGTTCGGATCTGGTCGACGATCAGCTGGGAGACGCGACTGGAGGACACCGCCTTGAACAGGCCCTCGGGCGCGGCGGTCCGCTTGGCCGGCGCCGCGCCTTCGTTCTCGGCTCGCCGGGCATGGCTGGGTCGGGATGGCATGAGCGCATTGTCCCATGACCAGGCGGGTCGTTGACCAGCTCTTCGACAATGGCTTAAAGTCATACCAACAGACCAATAGAGAACGGGCGAATCCTGGTGGAGTCGTACGAAGCACTGCGTGAGCGCGTCGCCGTCGCCTGCCGCGTCCTCGCCGTCACCGGCCTGGTGGAGCACATCCTCGGACACGTCAGCGCCCGGACCGGTGAGCGAACCCTCCTGGTGCGCGGCCGCGGCCCCGGGGAACGCGGACTGGCGTTCACCGTGGTCGACGACGTCCAGGAGGTCGACCTCGACGGCAAGGGCGAGACACCCCCGGAGTGGTCCGCGCCGAGCGAGCTGCCCATCCACGCCGAGGTGCTGCGCGCCCGGCCGGAGGTCACCGCCGTGGTGCACGCCCATCCGCCCGCCGTGGTCGCCGCCTCCGCCGCGGGCCTGCCCTGGCTCCCCCTCGTCGGCTCCTACGACATCCCCGCGGCCCGGCTCGCACACGACGGCATCCCCGTCTGGCCCCGCTCGGCCCTGATCCGCCGCCGGGACCTCGCCGAGCAGATGGTCGCCTCGCTCGGGGACCGCCCCGTCGTCGTCCTGCGCGGCCACGGGCTCGTCGCCGTCGGCACCGGCGATCCCCGCCAGGCCGTGGCGGAGGCCGTGACCCGGGCCCTCGCCGTGGACGCGCTGGCCCGCACCACCCTCGCCGTCGCCGCCACCGGCGCACCCCTGCGCCCGATCCCGGATGACGACATCGCCGAACTGCCGGACCTCGGGCCCGCCTTCAACGTCTCGGCGATGTGGCGGCATCTCGCGGCGCGGGCGGAGCACGAGGGCCCCGGCACACCCGTACGGCCCTGACCGCCGCCACCGGTACCCAAGCCCCTGAGCAGCGCCGAAGGGAGAAGCATGCTCGTCCTCGGCAACGACGTCACGGCCGCCGTGCTCACCATGACCGACGTGGTGCACGCGCTCGAAGAGGCCTATCACGACCTGGCCGCGGGCACGGGAGTGTGCCGTCCCCGTATCGATCTGGCCCTGCCCCTGGACGACGAGCGCGTCTACCGGTGGGGGACGATGGAGGGCGGCTCGGCCCGCACCGGCTACGTCGCCCTCCGGATGAAGTCCGACGTGCTCACCGAGGCCGGTCCCCCGGGCCGCCGGACACAGGAGAAGCACTGCGTGCGGCCGGGGCTGTTCTGCGGGCTGGTCCTCCTGCTCGACGCCCGCACCGGTGAGCCCGTCGCGCTGCTCAACGACGGGCTGCTGCAGCACCTGCGGGTGGGCGCCGACTCGGCCATCGGCGTACGCCACGGCGCACGCGATGACGCCCGCGTACTGGGCCTGCTCGGTTCCGGCGGCATGGCACGCAGCCACGTCGAGGCGCTGCGCACCGTACGCCCGCTGGAACGCGTCCAGGTGTACAGCCCCACCCGGGCTCATCGCGACCGCTTCGCCGCCGAGATGCGCGAGCGGTACGGCCTGGACGCGGTGACGGTCGACGAGCCGGAACAGGTCCATCAGGGTGCCGACATCGTGGCCGGCTGCACCGACGCCGTCGGCGACGTCGTCCTCGGACGGCATCTCCGACCGGGCACCCATGTCACCTGCATCGGCGGCAGCCCGGACGCACGGGCGCGGCAACGCTTCGACGTGTGGCTCAGGCTCGGCAACGCCAGCGTGCCCTCCTCCGCACCCGGCTGGGAGACCGAGGACGAGTACGTGACCTACCGGGCCGACCCCGGGGCCGCCGTCTGGCGGCGCCACCGGCACGACAGGGGCGTCCGCCGCCCGCCGGCCGATGCCCGGGTCGTGCACCTCGACGCGGTACTCGCGGGCCGCGCCCGCGCCCGCGAGAGCGATGAGCAGGTGACGTTCTCCGAGCGCGGCAACATCCAGGGCGCCCAGTTCCACGCCGTGGCGGCCCTCGTCTACGAACGGGCTCGCGAGCGCGGCATGGGCCACGAGATTCCCCGCGAGTGGCTGCTGCAGGACATCCGCGACTGAGTCGGCGGGTCACCGGCCAGGCACGGCCGGGTCCCCGGCAGGGACGGATCGCCTCAGCAGGCAGGTGCCCACTGGACGGCCACGAGCGCCACGTCGTCGTGCAGGCGCCCGTTCGTGTGGCGGAGCAGGTCGGCGTGGACCTGCTGGAGCAGGGCTTCCGGATCGGCCCCTGCCGTGCGCCAGGGAATGTCGCGTTCGGTGACGGAGTAGAAGGCTCCGGAGGAGTCACGCGCCTCGACGAGGCCGTCGGTGTAGAGCAGGAACGCGTCTCCGGGGGCGTACCGGAACTCCTCCTGCCGGTAGTTCTCGCGGTCGGCACCGGCCAGACCGAGGGGCGGGGCGGGGCTTCGGCTCGTCAGCGCGGTGACGCGGTTGCCGTGCACGCGCAGCGGCAGCGGATGTCCGCAGCTGACGGATCTCATGACGCCTCCGTCGGCGGCGAACTCCAGGAGCAGTGCCGTGATGAAACGCTCCGCCGCGTCCGGGTCGGTCTCCGCCGCCTCCGCCACATGACGGCGGAAGCTCCCTTCGAGGGCTGCCGCCAGCTCCGGCAGGGTGGGGTGCTGGTACGCCGCCTCGCGGAAGGCGCCGAGCACGGCCGCCGTGTCGTCCAGAGCCACGAGGCCCTTGCCCTTGACGTCCCCGATGAGGAACCGGGTACCGTACGGCGTCTTCGCCGCCGCGTACAGGTCGCCTCCGACATCGGCCAGAGTGTCGGCGGCACGGTAGAGGGCGGCGACCTTCAGGTCCGCGATCCGGCGGGGAAGCGGCCGGAGGACCACGCGCTGCGCCGCCCGGGAGATCGCTCGCAGCCGGCTCGTCTCCTTGCGACTGCGCTCCCGGCACCGGCAGAAGGCGACGAGGAGCAGAGAGACCACCAGCAGCGTCGCCGCGTGGACGACGAGGATGGGCGAACCGAGCAGTCCGTCGCGGATGTCGCAGACCATCGCGGCCACGAGGGACAGGCCGGCCACGTTCCCCGTCGGCAGCGCCGTGGAGAAGGCCGCCATCAGGGCCGGCGCGGCGATGAACAGGGTCGCCAGATGGACGTCCGCGGGCACGAGGAGACCGGCCGCCATCACGCCGAGGACGAGGACGACGAGGGCCGCGGGGACGGAGACGGCGGGAGACTGTCCCGGCCGCCGGGAGATGTCCGAGCCGGGGGCGGCGGCCACCTCGGGGCGAACGGCGGCGGGCAGTGCACGTTCTCCCGTGCCTCCGGCCGGGGCGACGACGTCCGCCGCCCGCCGAGTGAACCTGTTCACCATGTCCTGTCCTGTCTCCTCTCCTCGTCGCGCCCGGGACGCCGTCGGTCCCGGCGCGTCGCGTCTACTCCGGCCAGGCGGAGTTCTGGATCACGTCGACGAAGTCGACGCGCCGGAAGCCGGGGACGAAGTGGTCCAGCACGTCCGCGTTCACCGTGCCGAAGGTGGTGTCGGGGCGGTGCGCGAAGCCGTCCGTGAACGCCTCGAGGATCTGCCGCTTGAAATCCGGCCGGGGATGGGCGGCGGTGACCTCGTCGATCTCGGCCCGGCTGATGTTCGCCAGGCGCAGTCCGAGCACGTCGGTCTCGACGCCCGCGGTGGTGGCCGCGATCTCCGGGGCCATCTTGTACGGCACCTCCGGCGTGGTGTGCAGGGCGATGGCCGTCCACACCGTGTCGGCGTCGCCGTCGAGGACGTCATGGCTCAGCAGGAAGGCCCGCGCCTGGTCCGCGCCGTCCATCTCGAACCGCTGGTCGTCGCTGCGGTAGGGCGACACCAGGCCCGTGTCGTGGAAGAGCGCCGCCACGTACAGAAGTTCCGGGTCGGGGTGGACGCCCAGCGCCCGGGCCTGGAGGCTGCCGAAGAGGTAGACCCGCCGGGAGTGGTGGTAGATCAGCGGCGGAGTGGTGTCGCGGATCAGGTCGGTGGCGTCCTGGACGAGTTTGCTGTCGGGGATCTCGACGCCGGCGATCTTCTCTGCCATGGCGGCCTCCTCGGGCGGTGGATGTCGATGTGCTCCCACCTTGCGCCGGGTCCGGCCGCCGCGTCCGCTACCGGATGGCCGACAAGTCCTCGAAAACGGCCACGCGCTCTCACCGGTGCCCGGTGCCTCGGGTGTGTCCGGTGGGTGTCGCCGTGCCGGAACCGGGGCGCGTGGTGGTGAAGCGCTGCTGGTAGCGGGTCGGTGACACGCCCAGGTGGCGGGCGAAGGCGCGCCGAAGGCTCTCGTAGCTGGGGAAGCCGGACAGGGCGGCGGCCTCGGTGGCACTCTGTCCGGCGTCGAGGAGGGCCTTGGCCCGGTCGAAGCGGATCAGTTCCACGTACTTCATCGGCGTGGTGTCCAGTTCGGCGCGGAACATGCGGGTCAGATGGCGGGGGCTGACCCGGACCCGCTCGGCGAGCGAGTCCAGGGTGTGGTCGGCGGCCGGATCGGCCTGCACGATGTCCTGGACCAGCCGCAGCACGGGGGTGCGGGGAGCCGGGCCCTGGAGCGAGGCGGAGAACTGCGACTGCCCGCCGGCCCGCTGCATGTACACCACCAGCGAGCGGGCGACCTTCCGGGTCAGGTCGGGGCCGTGGTCCTCCTCCAGCAGCGCCAGCGCGAGGTCGATGCCGGCGGTGACGCCGGCCGAGGTGTAGGTGGTGCCGTCCTTGACGTAGATGGCGTCGGGCTCCACGTGCAGCGACGGATAGCCGCGGGCCAGCGACGTCGCGTGCTGCCAGTGCGTCGTCGCCCGCCTGCCCTCCAGCAGGCCCGACGCGGCCAGGACGAACGCGCCCGTGCAGATCGACGCGACCCGTCCGGCCTTCTCCGCGAGGCTCTTCGCGACGGCGACGAGTTCCGGGTCGACGGGACGGCCGGGCAGCAGGTCACCGCCCGGGATCAGCAGGGTGTCGAAGGCGGGCGCGGCGTCCGCGTCCATGTCCACCGGCACCTGGATACCGATCGAGGTGCGCACCGGTTTGCCGGTCACCGATACGACGGTCAGCCGGTAGTCGGCTCCGTACCGGTTGGCCTCGCTGAAGACCTCCGCCGGGCCGGAGAGGTCCAGCATCTTCATGTCGTCGAAGACGAGAACGCCCACGCTGTGTGTCTTCGGTGCCACTGGCCTCTCCCCTGTCCCGTCGGCCGGTCCCAAGCGACCGACCCAGGCGACCGCTCCCGAGCGACCGGTCCCGAGCGACCGGTCGCGAACCGGCTCCGCAGACCAGTCTGGGACATGGAACGGGCGAAGACGCTGCTGGACAGCGCCTTCGCCCGCCGCGGCCGTGCCGCCTCGATCCGCCTCCGTCGGGCAGGCCCTACTCGCGGTGCCCCGACGGCTCGGACGCGACCGCGTCCCGGTCCTGGCCAGGGACCGGTCCGGAACCGTGGGATCCGTCGCCCCCGCCGAGCGCCGGTTCGTGCGCCCGGTCACCGTGCCCCGGCCACCACGCCGCATGGCCGATCAGCGCGGTGAGACTCGGGGTGAAGAACATCGCCATCACGAAGGCGGCGACCACGATGCCGAAGGACACCGCGAAGCCCATCTCCGTGAGCAGCGAGTTGCCCGCCAGCATCATCGTGGCGAAGGTGGCCGCCAGGATGAAGCCGGCCGCGGCCACGGTCGGGCCGGCGTGCCGCAGGGCCAGGCCGGCCGCCTCACGCGGCTCGCGGCCCTCGCGGGCCTCCTCGCGGAGCCGGGCGATCATGAGGATGTTGTAGTCGGTGCCGATGGCGACCACGAACAGATACATGATCACCGGGAGCATGAACATCAGGCCCGAGTGTCCCTGTCCGCCCTGGAAGATCCACACGGTGGCGCCGAGCGTGGCGCCGAAGCCCAGACCCACCGAGGCCATGAGATACCAGGGGGCGACCACGCTGCGCAGCAGCAGCCCGAGGATGATCATGATCAGGACGGCGGCGACGGGGAAGACCGTCCGGTAGTCGTG
The DNA here is from genome assembly GCF_014654675.1 of Streptomyces spiralis. Classification (GTDB taxonomy): domain Bacteria; phylum Actinomycetota; class Actinomycetes; order Streptomycetales; family Streptomycetaceae; genus Streptomyces; species Streptomyces spiralis. The sequence continues at coordinate 21,231 of NZ_BNBC01000058.1, read as the reverse complement.
GTTGACCGCGGCGTTGATGTCCTTGTAGATCGAGGACATGCCGCCCACGAGGGCCTCGGTGCCGTCGGGTGCGCCGGAGTGCGCGACGTCGCGCACCTTGCCCACGGCTTCGATCGCCTTGTCCGTGGACGCCTCGTACTTGAGGGTGACGGTGAAGTCCGCGGTGGTGCCGTCCTTGGCGACCTGGGTCATACGGGCGTCCGCGACCCCGTCCACGGCGCCGAGCTTCTTCGCGTACGCGTCGAAGGCGGCCTTGTCCAGCGGCTTGCCGTCGGTGCTGGACAGGTAGACGTCGGTGGGTGCGGCGGCACCCGCCGAGTAGGCCTTCTGCATCTCGTCCTGGACGACCATGGACTCCTTGGTCTTCGGCATCGAGCCGGAGGCCAGGTCGAACGTGGCCTTGTAGCCGAGCATGCCGAGCGACAGCACGACCAGGACGAGGCCGGACGCCACGGCGGTCAGGGCCGGGCGGCGCCGCACACCGCGCCCGAGGGCGGCGAAGCGGGCGTTGTCCGGCTCGCGCTGCCAGGACTTGGAGGGCCAGAAGACCTTCGGTCCAATCAGCGAGACCACGGCCGGGATCAGGGTCAGGCCCGCGATCAGGGTGGCGCCGACCGCGATGGCGAGCGCCGGGCCCATCTGCTTGAGGAAGCCGAGCGTGGACAGCACCAGCGCGAGGAAGGCGATGATGACCGCCCCGGCGGCGGAGGCGATGGCCTCGCCGACCCGGTCGACCGCGTTGATCATGGCTTGCTTCGGCTCGTCGCCGGCGCGCAGCCGTTCGCGGTAGCGGAACATCAGGAAGAGGAAGTAGTCCGTGCCCACGCCGAAGAGCACGACGATCAGGATCGACGAGATCGAACTGTTGGCCTGCAGGTCGAACAGCTTGGTGGCGTAGGAGATCAGGCCGTTGGCGATGGCGGACACCAGGCCGATCAGGATCAGCGGCAGTACGGCCAGGATCGGCGCACGGAAGATGATCAGCAGGGTCACCAGAATGATCGCGAAGGTGCCGATGCCGATCAGCGCCTGGCCGCGTTTGGACGAGTCCTGCTGGTCGAGGGCCTGCGCGGCGGAGCCGCCGAGCTTGACCTCGAGATGGGTGCCCTTGGCCAGTTGCTTGATGTCGTCGCGCAACACCTTGGCCGCATCGGCCTGTTTGGGCTGACCGGCGTTCTTGCTGTCCATCTGCACCAGCGTCAGGCCGTACCTGCCGTCCTTGGACGGCGGGCCGGGGACGACCTTCTGCACCTGGTCGATGTGCTTCTTGCCCAGTTCTGTGGTGATCCGGGCGATGTCCTGCTTGTCCGCGGCGGTCATCTTGGCGCCGTCGGTGCGCTGGTACAGCGCGATCGCGGACGGCGTGAAGGCGCTGGGGAACGCCTTCTGCTGCAGGTCCGCGGCCTTGATGGACTCGTAACTCTTGGGCAGGAAACTGCTCTCGTCGCTGTTCGACGGCAGGCTCGGAGCGGTGGCGACGATCGCCACTGCCGCGATCAGCCATGCCACGATCGTCCAGACTGGATGTCGGACGACAGCGTTCCCAATACTTCGGAACATGCGGAAGGTCCTCCGGGGAAGGAAGATCACCGCAGCCCGGGGAGCGGACCCTGGCATCGGCGACCCCGGCCGGCTCGCACGGGTCGGGCCGGCCGAACGGTTGTCTTGCGGTCCGATCGTAGTGACCCGACGTGAAGATCATTCCACCAGGCTCGCATCGTTCGAGAAACCGGTTTTTCCCGTTCCGGACGGCGATCGCACCACACCGGACGACCCCCTGGGCTCCGAACTCCGACGGCCGCTCCCGCGACCGCATCTCACCAGCCCCCAGGGCCTCTTCACCATCCGTACACACACCACGCGCCCGCTCCGGCGCGGGGCGAGCCGCACCCGTTGACGCCTGCGAAACGGCCCACATAACCTCAGTCAGCACTTCGAACGGAGCTCGATATATCGAACAGCGTCAGAGGGAGTCGGCGTCGCGCGGGGCCCGAACCGGCGCGCAGTGTGCGCCGTCGCGACTGCGCCGACTCCCGTTCCGCACCCGCACCGCACGTACTTGTCGGAACGTCATGCCCTGTCCCTGCCGGGCACCCGCGTGCCGCTCCCCTCTGCCCGCTGTGTGCCTGCCGGACCGCCGTGGCTTCGTTCGAGGCCGCGGTGGCGAACGAGGACACCCTCGACGGGGAGCACGCCAACCAGCCCATCCCGCAGTACCAGGGCTATCTGGAGATCTACGAACAGACCGGGGAGCAGCAGTACTTCACCGCGGCCCGGAACTTCTGGGACATGGTCGTACCGCACCGCACGTACGTCGACGGCGGCATGGCCGGCTCGGGCGAGATCTTCGGCGCGCGGAACGTCATCGCCAGGACCATCCAGAAGAGCAACGCCGAGACCTGCTGCGTCTACAACATGCTCAAGCCGAGCCGGAGCCTGTTCTTCCACACCGCGGACCCGAAGTACATGCAGTACTACGAGCGGGCCCTGTACGGCCAGATCCTCGCCCCGCGACGCAACATGCCCTTCCACATCGACACCACCGACAGCCACCACATGTACTTCAAGCGCGCCGAACCCGAGATCGTGTTCGGGGACACGGCCACCGGCATCGAGAACCGCCCCGGCGCCGATGGTCTGACGTTCCTCGACGAAGTCTGGGACCAGGGCCCGTTCCAGGACCGGGGCGGCCTGGTGCGGGCGGTCACCCGGGTCGCCGACCCGAGAACCGCGGCGGGAGAGCTGACGGAACGTCAGCGTGCACAGCTGATCGAGGCGGCGGCCCGAGCGCATCTCCCCGCCTGATCCGGCCTGACCGGCGAGACACCCCCTGGCTATCGGAGGGCGGCGTCCGGCGGGCGCTCCCGCAGGGCGCCGTACCCGACGAAGTAGGCGGGGAGGCGGCGTACCAGCGGAGACCCGGCGAGCAGGCCCGCGACGCGCCGGGCCCGGTCCGCGCTGCCGAGGGGCTGCCGCCCTTGCAGGACGGGGGCGATGAATCCGGCGTGGGCGATCCGCTGGAGCGCCTGCGTCGCGACCGTGGTGGGCCGGCGCCGGCGCTGGACACCGCGCACGTCGCTCAGGCCCACGGCCCCGTCACGCAACGGCTGGATCAGGTGCCGGGCGGCGGCGACGGCGTCCTCCACGGCCAGGTTGATGCCGATGCCGAAGACCGGGGACATCGCGTGCGCGGCGTCGCCGATGCAGAGCAGGCCGGGGCGGTGCCAGCGGCGCAGACGGTCCAGCCGCACGTCGAGGAGCTTGACCTCGTCCCAGGAGCGCAGCACATGGGTACGGTCCGCGATCCAGGGGACGGCGGCGGCGTAGCCGGCCCGGAAGCTCTCCAGGCCGGCGGCGCGGCGTTCGGCGTCGCTGCCCTTGGGGATGAGCGCGGCGCACTGCCAGTAGTCGCCGCGGTCGATCATCGCGGTCAGGAAGCGGTCGCCCGTGGCGCCGACGAGTCCGCTCGGGTCGTGCTCGTGCCGCGGAAGGCGGAACCACCAGGCGTCCATCGGGCAGTCGAAGCGGCGCAGTCCCAGTTCCGGGCGGGAGCGGGCCAGTGATCCACGGCCGTCGCAGGCGACCGTGAGGTGGGCGCGCAGCTCGCCCGTGCCACCGTCGGCGGTGCGGTAGCGCACCCCGGTGACCCGCCCGTGCTCGACCAGGAAGGAGGTCGCCTCGGTGCTCATCCGCAGGTGGAAGTCGGGCTCGCGGCCGGCCTCCTCGGCGAGCAGGTCCAGCAGGTCCCACTGGGGCACCATCGCCACGTAGTCGTAGCGCCCGCGCAGTACGGAGAGGTCCGCGACCGTCACCATCGACCGGTCCGCCCCGACGGGCAGCTGGACCGTGCGCACCCGCCGCTGGGGCAGCTCGGCGAAGCGCCGCGCCAGACCGAGGTCGTCCAGCAGGGCCAGCGTCGACGGGTGCACGGTGTCGCCGCGGAAGTCACGCAGGAAGTCGCCGTGCTTCTCCAGCACCGTCACGGCGATGCCGGCCCGGGCCAGCAGCAGCGCGAGCACCATGCCCGCGGGGCCGCCGCCGACCACACAGCACGTGGTCCGCTCCATCACAGCCCTGCCTCTCAGGAGAGCAGCACTTCATCGCACATAATTCATCGAACAGTGAAAATTGTACTCCCCCGCCGTCGAGAAGGCGTTCAAGCTCACCGGTCCGTGGCTGTCCGGGTCTCACGGACCGGTGAGCAGTCCGGGGGCGCGTCAGGCATGAGCGCGCAGGGATGCGGCCGTCCGCGCGGCGACGCCGTCCGCCGAGGGCCGGCGGCGTGCGTCCGGCGGCGCCACGAGGCGTGAGATCGCCTCCGCCCCTCCGCCGGTCTCAGGCCGCCTCCCCCAGCAGCCCGCACAACTCGACGTCAAGATCGAGCAACTCCGCCTCCCGGCCCGCCGGTACCACCTGGTAGGTCCGCTTCAGCCACCGCTCCACCACGGCGGTGGGCACCTCGAGCACGGCGCTCCCGTCGGGTGCGGACAGGACCAGACAGAGCGCCTCGCGCCGAGCGTCACCCAGGACGGGCCAGATCCGTACGTCACCCTGCCCGCAGGGCCCGTCCAGGCCCTCTGCCAGCAGTTCACGGGAGAAGACCCAGGTGACCGGGCAGGATTGACCGAATCGGAAGGTGACCTCCACGGCGTAGGGGTCGTACGGGCTGTAGGACAGACGGGTCGGTACCGCGACGCTGCCGCCCGGTGCGGCCACCAGGCGCATCTCGCATTCCTGCTCGACGAAGCTCTCCATGGGTGTGGTTCTCTCTGTGCGTAGTTCCCCGCGCGGACGGTGCCGGGGCCCAGGGCCGCTCTCTGCGAGGCGCCGTCTCGAACAGGCCCGCGACCACGCGCAAGAGCACGTATGCGGGCCCCCGCCCGTGGGAGGCGTCCGCCGCCGGCACCGCCTCAGGCGCCTGGCGGAGGAAAACCGCCGCTCCGACGGCGGACCGGACCAGGGGCCGGCCGGGGTGAAGCAGCGCCGAAGCTACTCCGATTTCATACAAGATTAAACTTCTTCTCTGGTGAGGTATTTCACCCGGCGCCCATCAGGCCCTCGAAGCGGCCTGACAGGGCGCACTTCCACCGCATCGCCGCACCCGGCTGTGCCTCACGCCACTGCCCATACGGGGCCAATCGTGCAACCATCGCATTCGTGCAAGATTCAACCAAATGCCTGAAGCGACGGCCTACGGCGACCACGGTCCTGCGGCCGCTGCACGCGGCCCGGTCACCGCACCACCGCACGCGAGCGGTCTCCGCGCTCACCCGCGGCGCCAAAGGCCTGGTCGCGGCACTGCTGTCGTGGGAGGTGGCGTCCTGGTGGCTGCCCGGTCAGCAGTACCTCGCCGTCGCCACGGCCCTGCTCATGGTCAACGCCCCCACCATCCACCGCTCACTCACCCAGGCCGCGCGCAGCGTGGCCACCCGGGCGGCGGGACTGTCGCTGGCAACGGCTGTGGTGTGGATGCTGGGCTCGACGGCCGGAAGCGTCGCGGCGATCCTGGCCGTCGCGCTGGTCGCGGGCGGCCGCGGCTCCGACAACCGGCTGCAGGTCGTCTCCACCGCCGTGCTCACCCTGACCGTGGCCGCGGCGGCCCCCCTCGGCCATGTCATCGCCCCCGTCCTGGCCACCCTGGCCGGAGCGGCGGCGGGCACCGCGGTCAACGCCCTCATCCTGCCGCCGCTGCACCTGGACGCCTCCGACGCCTCGGTGCGGGACCTCGCCGCGGCCATGGGCTCCCTCCTGCACGACATGGCCCGCGGCCTGCGCGAACGCCGCCACGGCGACCACGCCCACACCTGGCTGGAAGCGGGCAGACACCTGGAAGAACTCGTCACACAGGCCCACGAGGACGTCGGACGGGCCCAGGAAAGCCTGCGCTGGAACACCCGCTGCGCCGTCCACGGCGCCCTGCACGGCCCGCACCAGCCCCCCGCCCACGCCGAGGCACTGCGCGCCCTGCACCACGTCTCCTTCCAGGTCCGCGGCATCGCCCGGACCCTGGCGGACAACGTCGACGACCGCCACACCGACCACCACCTGGGCCGCCTCTTCCTCGACCGCTACGCCACCACCCTGGAGGCAGCCGGAGAAGCGGTCACCTCCTTCGGTGCCCACGGCCCCGGCGCCGACCCCCACAGCACGTCCGCCCGCGACCGGCTGCGACAGGGCATCGACGAGGCCACCGCCTGGCACACCACCATGACCGACCTCATCACCCACGGCACCCTCCCCGAGCCCGGCGCCTGGCACGTCTACGGATCACTCATGACCGACATCGAACGCCTCCTGACCGACCTCGACCGCGCCGACCAGTTCACCACCGCCGCGACCACACCCCGGCGTACCGACGCACCGACGTACGCGAGCACAGCCCCTTGACATCCTCACCCACCTAAAGGAGGGCGATTCCCGTCTGTCGCGCCGTTGTCGGGCGTGGCTCCGGGTGGGTTCCCGCTTCATCGCGCTGTGCCGGAACGAGTCCCGGTCTTACCTGCGTCCACGGGCTGACACGGCCAGTCCGGCCGCCTTGGCGACGTTGACCGCCGCGTTGATGTCCCGGTCCAGGACGGTCCCGCACTCCTGGCACGTCCATTCCCGGATGTGTAGGGGCTTGGGGCCGTCCTTGATGCCGCAGGCCGAGCAGACCTGAGAGGTCGGCTCGAACCGGCCGACGCGCACGAAGGTGCGCCCGTACCGGCTGGCCTTGTACTCCAGCATGGCCGTGAACTGCGACCATCCGGCGTCGTGCACGGGCTTGGCCAGGCGTGTGCGAGCGAGTCCCTTGACCGCCAGGTCTTCCACCGCGATGGCTTGGTTTTCGCGGATCAGCTTGGTGGAGAGCTGGTGGTGGAACTCCCGCCGTGCGTCCGCGACGCGGCCGTGTGCCCGTGCGACGCGAACCCTGGCCTTGTTCCGGTTGGCGCTGCCCTTCTCCTTGCGGGACAAGGCGCGCTGAGCCTTCTTGAGCTGCTTCTCAGCACGGCACAGGAAGCGCGGGCTGTCGATCTTCCGGCCGTCGGAGAGGACTGCGAAGTGTCCCAAGCCCAGGTCTATGCCGACCTCGGGCGTGGTGGGCGTCAAGACTTCTTCCGGTCCGGTCTCGACCACGAACGAGGCGAAGTACCTGCCCGCACTGTCCTTGATGACAGTCACGGTGGTGGGCGTGGACGGCAGGGTGCGCGACCACTTCACGGTCACGTCGCCGACCTTGGGCAGGCGGAGCTTTCCGCCGGGGGGAATCTTCCATCCGGCGTTCGCGGTGAAGCGGATCGCCTGCCGGGTGTCCCGCTTCGACTTGAACCGGGGCGGCCCCATCTTGCGGCGCTTGCCCTTGAGGGAGTCGAAGAAGTTCCGGTAGGCGGTGTCCAGATCCCGAAGGGACTGCTGGAGGATCACCGAGGACACCTCGCCGAGCCACGCCCGTTCCGGCGTCTTCTTCGATGCCGTAAGCCGCTTGGACAACTCGGCGGACGTGACGAACGGCAGCCCGGCGGCGCGGGCGTCCTCACGGACGCGAAGCGCATCGTTGAAGACCACCCGGGCGCACCCGAACGCCCTGGCCAGCGCCGAGCGCTGCGGGCCGTTCGGGTACAAGCGGAACCCGTTTCATGCGGGAGGTGTGCACGGACTTCGAGGCCGAGCTGAAGCAGTTCAACGGCGAGGACGATCACGTCCATCTGCTCGTGCACTACCCGCCGAAGGTCCAGCTCTCCAAGCTGGTCAACTCCCTCAAGGGCGTCTCCGCCCGCCTGTTGCGCAAGGAGTACGACGCGCACGTCCGCCGGTACCTGTGGGGCGGACACTTCTGGTCCGGCTCGTACTTCGCCGGAAGCTGCGGCGGGGCACCCCTGACCGTCGTACGCCAGTACATCGAGAACCAGAAGCGCCCCGTGGGATGAGCTTGATACTGCGGACCCGTGCTCACGTGCGGGTCAGAGCAGTTCTGACATGGCCTTCACCACCGCCCTGAAGGGCGGCGCACTGGCCAAGATCAAAGGTAGACACCGGTTCCCCACCGAACCGATCGTCCGCCCATGCGTGCCCGACCGGCCGCCGGTTCCCGCCCGGGAACCGGCGGCGTCCCGCGTCCGGATGCCCCACCCGGACGCGGGAGTCGGTGATGAGGGCCTGTCAGTCGAGAACGCGGACGTCGAAGTGGCCGCCGACGTTCCAGATCACCCACGCGTCGTCGTTCCACCGGTAGAGGCGGTGACCGTCGTAGCGGTAGCGGTGGTCGTGGTCGTAGCTGTACCAGTCGTGTCCGCTGCGCTCCCACCAGCGGTACCCGTCCCAGCGACTGTCGTGCTCGCGGTGACCGCTCCAACGGTGGTCGTGCTCGCGGTACTGGCCCCACCAACGGCCGTCCTCCTGACGGCCGTTGCCATGACGACGGTCGTCTCCGTCGTGACGGTCGGCGCGCTCGCCGTGGCTGCCGCCTTCATGGGTGACGACGGTTGCGGGGTGGCTCGTCGGCTCGGTCGCGGCCGAGGCGGAACCGCCGGCCACGAGAAGCGAGACTGCCGCGATGCCGAGCGATGCGACCGCTGTGGCGGCCCTGCGCACGAAGGTGCGACTCATGATCTTCCTCCTTGCTCGGCCCCGCTCCGCGCACGGTTCAGCCGGAGCGGGGACTGTGCCCTTCGAGTTGGGCACTGACGAACCTACGCCCGGCTTAGTTGAACGATTAACCAAATCCGCGGTGAGGTATGTCATGAGCCCGCTGCCCCCACACTCGGGAATAGATCGCGGCTGTGAACGACGGCACTCCGCGAGGCCCGGGCCGCTCACTCCCGAACGTCAGTCGGCGCTCCTCGGGGCGGCGGCCAGCGTCCGCAGCGCGCGGAGCAACTGGTCGGCACCCGAGGGAGAGAGCGGGGCGAGGAACCGGCGCTCCGCCTCCTCGCGGGCGCGTTCGGCCTCGCGCAGGCGGTCCCGGCCCGCCGGAGTCAGCTCCACGATGTTCTTCCGCCGGTCCCGGGAGCTGCGGCGGCGCTCGACGAACCCCTTCTCCTCCAGGGTGTCGACGAGCCCCACCATCGTCGTGCGGTCGACGGCCAGCCTGGCCGCCGCCTCCATCTGGGACAGCGACCGGTCCGCGGCGAGCACGGCCAGGACCGCCAACTCGCGGCCGTCGACACCGAACGGCGTCAACGCGCGCGCGGACGCCTCGACCCACCGCAGGTGCACGTGCTTGAGCAGATAGCCGAGGCGGGAGGCGAGGGCCTCGGGAGTTGCGTCGGTCGCGTCGTCCGTCATGCCACCACCATATCCGCGACTGATAATCAGTGTTGCTGATTGTCAACACCCCTGACAGCATTGCCGTCATCAGCGGTGGCATGTCCAAACGAGGGGACTCCGGGGCATCATGACGAGGCATCAGCAGAGCCGAGTGACGTTCGGCATCAAGACCACGCCGATGCGCGTGGCGTACGAGGACATCCTCCGGGTGTGGCGGGAGGCCGACGAGCTGCCGGAGTTCGCGGACGCATGGCTGTGGGACCACCTGATGCCGATCGCGGGCCCCAAGGACGGGCAGATCCTCGAAGGGTGGACGCTCCTGAGCGCCCTGGCCGCGCAGACCCGACGGCTCCGGCTGGGACTGCTGGTGACCAGCAATCGGATCCGTCCGCCCGCCGTTCTGGGCAAGATCGCCACGACCGTGGACGTGATCTCCCGGGGCCGTCTCATCATGGGCCTCGGCGTGGGCGGCACGCACCAGCCGGCCGGGGCCGGAGGCATCGACGGCGAGAACCCGGCCATCGCGGAGTACGACGGCTACGGCCTGACACTCGTCCCGCCGGCCGAGGGCATAGCCCGCCTCGCCGAGACCATCACCATCCTCAGGCGCATGTGGACCGAGGACGTCTTCGACTTCGACGGGCGCTACTACACCCTCAAGGGCAACCGCAACGAGCCCAAGCCCGTCCAGCGACCGGGCCCGCCCCTGCTGGTGGGCGGCTGGGGCGACAGGACCCTGCGCCTGGTCGCCGAGCACGCGGACATCTGGAACATCCCCGGGCCGCCGCACAACACACTCGACCGCGTCATCGAGCGCGGCCGTGTCCTGGACGCGCACTGCGCGGCCATCGGCCGGGACCCCGGGACGATCGTCCGCTCGGTGCAGTACATCGTCTCCTACGACGACCCCGCCGGGGACCGCAAGGCGATCCTGGACCTCATCGCCGCCGGCCTGACGCACATCGTGCTGAGTCTGCGCAGCCCCTACCCCTCGCAGGTCGCGCACCGGCTGGTCGACGAGATCATCACGCCCGTGCGTGCGGAGGCCGGCCGGGCCTGAGGTGCACCCGGGACCACGCCGGGGACGACGAGTGTCAGGTCGTCGCCGCGCGTCCCGCCGTGCTCTCCCTGACCACCAGGCGGTACGGCGCCTTCGACTCCGCGGGCGGGGGCGCCGTACCCTCGATGACGGCGATCAGCGTGCTGACGGCGGTGTGCGCGATCCGCGCCTTGTCGGGGGCGATCGTGGTGAGCGCCGGTGAGCTGTAGCGGCCCTCCTGGATGCCGTCCACGCCGATGACGGCGATGTCGTCGGGGATGCGCACCCCCGCCCGGGTCAGCGCGTGCATCGCGCCGATGGCGAGCAGGTCGTTGTAGCAGAAGACGGCGTCCGGCGGGTGGGGCAGGGCGAGCAGCCGCTCCACGGCCTCGGCACCGAAGCGGCGGTGGAAGCGGGGGGTGGGGACGACGAGGTCCTCGTCGACGGCGACACCGGCCCGCTCCAGCGCCTGGCCGTAGCCGATGGTGCGCAGTTGAGCGGTCTCGCCGGTGCTGTAGGGCTGGTCGCCGACGGCGGCGATACGGCGCCGGCCCTGGCCGAGCAGGTGCTCGGTGGCCTCGCGCGCCGCCGCGATGTTGTCGATCGCGACATGGTGGAAGTCGCCGTTGAAGATGTGCTCGCCCAGGAGGACGACGGGGACCTTGTTGGTGCGGCTGCGCAGTTCCTCCGCGGAGATGGTCAGCGGGCTCAGCAGCAGACCGTCGAACATGGTGGCCCGTGACTCGCGGCCCAGCAGCTCACGTTCGCGTTCGCCGTCGCCGTCGGTCTGGTCGAGCATGACGACGTAACCGTGGGCGCGGGCCGCGGTGATGACCTCGCGGGCCAGTTCGGCGAAGTAGGGGACGTCGAGCTCGGGTACGACGAGGGCGATCATCCCGGTGCGGCCGCGGCGCAGGTTGCGGGCGACCAGATTGGGCCGGTAGTCGAGCTCCTCCAGCGCGGCCTCGACCCGGGTGCGCAGTTCGTCGGAGACGGGCACGGAGCCGTTGACCACGTTGGACACGGTGCGGATCGAGACTCCGGCGCGCTTGGCGACGTCGCGCAGCGTCGTACCGGCCATTGCATTCCCCCTCGGGGTGTCGCCGTCTTGGGAGTCCGGCCGAACGCCCCGGTCGGGCGCCCTCGGCACAACTCGATGTTACCCGGGTATTGCATCGTTGCAAAAGGCGCCGCATCATCTCTGCATCGTTGCAAACCGGCGCGGGACCGCTGTTCCGCGGCGCGGTGACGCACGCCCGCGTCCAGGTGCGCGTGCGCTCTCCACCGTTCCGTGCGGTCCACACCGGCGCCCGCCTCCATCCAGAGGAGCCGTACTCATGCCCCAACCGACCGTCCCACGCCGCCGAGTCCTGCGCGGTGCCCTCGGCGCGGGAGCCCTCGCCCTCGCGGGCCCTCTGGCGGCCTGCGCTCCGGGATCCTCCTCCTCCGAGCCGCGCAAGCTGACCGGCACGCCCGGTGCCTCGGCCAAGGGCGAGATCACCATCTGGAACCGCTCGGGCGACCTGTTCAAGGTGTTCGACAAGGCCATCGACGCCTTCCGCAAGGCGTATCCGAACGTGAAGGTGAACCACCAGGCCGTCGACATCGACGCCAAGCTCGCCAACACCCTGATCACCGGCACCGATCTGCCGGACGGCAGCTTCTGGGACGACGCCAAGATCGGCAGTCAGGCGGAGCACCTGTACGACCTGACGGACCTGATCGCGCCGTACCGCGAGCAGACGTCCGCGTACAAGCTGTCGGTGAACACCGTCGACGGCCGCATCTACGGCGTTCCCTGGGACCTCGACCCGGGTCTGCTGTGGTACCGCGAGGACCTGCTGGAGGACGCCGGCGTCGACCCCGCGGGGCTGAAGACGTACGACGACCTGCTGGCGGCGGCCCGGGCGCTGAAGGAGAAGAACTCCTCGGCGCGGCCCATCCACATGGAGAAGGATCCCTTCCTCGGCCAGCTGTGGCTGGAGATGCTCGCCAATCAGCAGGGCACGTCGCTCGCGGACGCGGACGGAAAGGTGCGGCTGGACTCCAAGGAGTACCGCACCATCCTCACCTGGATCCGGGACGCCGTCGACGACGGCCTGGTCACGCACGGCGAGTACCTCAAGCAGGCCGACCTCGCCGCCCTGGAGAACGGGCAGCAGGCGCTGGTGCCGTGGGCGGTGTGGTGGTCGTTCGCCCCGCAGCAGCTGCTGAAGAAGACGAAGGGCAAGTGGCGGGCCGCACCGTTGCCGGCCTGGACCCCGGGCGGCGCCCGCAGCGGCGCGATGGGCGGCAGCAGCTTCATCATCCCGGCGAAGGCGAAGAACCCCGAACTGGCCTGGCTGCTGTACGAGTTCCTGTGCTTCAAGCAGCCCGGCTACACGGCCGTGTACGGACCGAGCAGCGTCTACCCCGGCGGCCTGACCACCTCCGTGCCCAGCTACACGCCCGCGCGCCGCGCCGACAAGCCGCTGTTCCAGCCGGTGGCCGCGCTCGGCGGGCAGGACCTGTGGAAGGTCGCCGTGGACGCCGCCGCCACCATCCCGGCCGCCGCGCCGATCCCGGCCTGGTGGACGAAGTCGGTCGACTACCTGGGCAACAACCTCCAGCGGCTGATGGAGGGCGGCATGCGGCCCGACGACGTCATCGACGACTCCACCCGTAAGATCCAGCGCAACCTGGTGGACCGCGCGTGACACCGGCGACCCTCACCCCCGTGCACTCGGAGCGGACGGTCCCGGCGCCGCCCCGCTCCCGCTTCCGCCGCCGCGGGCCGTTCCTCACGCCGTACGTGTTCGTCGCGCCGTTCTACGTCGTCTTCGCCACGTTCGGCCTGTACCCGCTCGTCTACGCGCTCCAGCTGAGCTTCACCAACTGGAAGGGCGCCGGTGAGGCGCGCTTCATCGGGCTGGACAACTACACCTACCTGCTGACCAGCGAGGAGTTCTGGTCCTCGCTCGGCAACAGCGCGGTGATGTGGCTGCTGATCGTGCCCGTGCAGATCGTCGGCGGCCTGGCGGCAGCGGTGCTGCTGGCCAACGCCCGGCTGCGGCTGCGGGGCATGTTCCGGGTCGCGTTCATCGCGCCGTTCGTCACCCCGCTGGTGGCGATGGCCCAGGTGTGGATCGTGGCCTTCGACAAGGACTACGGCCTGGTGAACCATCTGCTGGGCCTGGTGGGCCTGCCCCACGTCGACTGGCTGGCGTCGACCGCGTGGGCCAAGCCGACGCTGGCGCTGCTGTTCCTGTGGAAGACCACCGGATTCGCGATCATCATCCTGCTCGCGGGACTGCAGGCCGTACCGGCCGACGTGTACGAGGCCGCCGCGCTGGACGGAGCGTCCCGGCAACGCCAGTTCTGGTCGCTGACGCTTCCGCTGGTACGGCGCAGCATCGCCTTCCTGGTCGTGGTGCAGACACTCGCGGTGTTCCAGATGTTCGCCGAGCCCTTCGTGGTCACCAAGGGCGGCCCGTACGGCTCGACCACCACCGGCGGCCTCTACCTCTACAACCACATCACGGCGTCCGACCTCGGGACCGGCGCCGCGAACTCCTTCCTGCTGGTGCTGCTGGTGTTCGCGCTGTCCCTGCTGTCCGTGCGCCTGCTGCGCTCCCGGGACGAGTGACCGCCATGAGCAATCGAGTGACCGCCGTGGGCAAACCCGTGACCGCCAGGAAAGGACGAGTGCCCCGCATGGGCAAGAGCAGCAGGAGCCTCGCCGGCCCCCGACCCGGCCCGTTGCAGTACCTCCTGCTCATCGGCCTGGCCGTGCTGTTCGTCTACCCGATCTGGTGGGCGATCAGCAGCTCGCTGAAGCCGCCGGCGGAGATCATCCGCGACCCGCTGTCCTTCTCGCCGGGCTCGGCGACCCTGGGCAACTACCGGGCCATGTTCCACGACGTGCCGATCGGCACCGGGTTCCTCAACACGGTGCTGGTGGTGGCCGTCAAGGGCGCGATGACGATGTTCTTCTGCCCGCTGGCCGGCTACGCCTTCGCCAAGTACCGCTTCCCGGGCCGGAACCTGCTCTTCGGCGTGCTGATGCTCACGCTGATGCTGCCGACCCTGGTGCTGATCATCCCGCTGCTGCTGGAGATGAGCGAGCTGGGCTGGGTGAACACCTACCAGGCGCTGATCCTGCCCGGCAGCATCGACGCCTTCAGCATCTTCTGGATGCGGCAGACCATCGCGGCGGTCCCCGACGAACTGCTCGACGCCGGGCGCGTGGACGGGGCGAGCGAGTTCGGGATCTTCGCCCGGATCGTCCTGCCGGTCATCCGTCCGGGGCTCGCCGCACTGGGCGTGCTCACCGCCATGAACGTCTACAACGACTTCGTCTGGCCCGTCGTCGCCGTCAACGACGAGAAGCACCAGACCCTTCAGGTCGTCCTGTCCACCCTCGCGCAGAACGTAACCGGCAACCGCATCGGCGCCGACTTCGCGAGTGTCTGGGGTGAACTGCTGGCCGCCGGAAGCATCGCGATGCTGCCCGTGCTGGTGCTGTTCGTCCTGCTGCAACGCCACTTCATCAACGGGATCCTCGCGGGCAGCGTCAAGGGCTGACGTCCCGTCACCTGCCCCAAGCCCGCCCAGAGATCGACGATCGGAGCACCCCACCCATGCCCCGCCCCGCCTACCCCCGCCCGCACTTCGACCGCTCGCACGCCTGGCTCAGCCTCGACGGCGCCTGGGACTTCCGCGCCGACCCCGACCAGGAGCACACCGACGACACCGCCGACGGCTACGACCGGCGGATCACGGTGCCCTTCGCCTGGGAGACGCCCGCCTCCGGCATCGCCGCGCACTGGCTCCAGACCGCCTGGTACCGCCGTACGTTCGCCGTGCCCGCCGACTGGACCGGCCGGCGGGTCGTCCTGCACTTCGGTGCCGTCCACCACGAGGCCACCGTGTGGGTCAACGGCACCGAGGTCGCCCACCACGAGGGCGGCTACACCCCGTTCTCGGCCGATGTGACCGACGCGCTCGGCGACGGCGAGCAGCTGCTCGTCGTACGCGTCCACGCCCCCGCGGACAAGCTCGACATCGCGCACGGCAAGCAGCGCAGCATGCCCCGCGACGACTACGACGGCGTCTGCTTCACCCCGTCCTCCGGGATATGGCAGAGCGTCTGGCTGGAGCACCGCCCCGCCACCCATCTCTCCGCGCTGCGGCTGCGCCCGACCGACGACCTGACCGGCATCGCGGTCGAGGCGTCGGTGCACGGCCCCCACACGGACGGCGCGGTGCTGCGGCTGCGGGTGCGCGGCGAGGCCACCGCCGTCACGACGGACGTGGACCCCGAGGGGCGCGTCCGCACCGAACTGCTGCTGCCCGCGCCCCGGTTGTGGTCGCCGCAGGACCCGCACCTGTACCACGTCGAGGCCGAACTGACATCCGCCGACGGCACGGACCACGTGACCGGCTACACCGGGCTGCGCTCCATCGTCGTGGACGGCGAGACGCTGCTCCTCAACGGAGAGCGGCTGTTCGTGCGCGGCGTGCTGGACCAGGGCTACTGGCCCGAGACCGGCATCACCCCGCCCGACGACGCCGCTCTGCGCCGCGACCTGGAGCTCGCCGCGGCCGCCGGCTACAACCTCGTACGCAAGCACCTGAAGCTGGAGGATCCGCGCTTCGTCCACCACGCCGACACGCTCGGCATGCTGCTGTGGGCCGAACCCGCCTCGCCCGGCCGCTTCTCCCCCGCCTCGACCGCCGCCTTCGCCGAGCAGATCGAGCCGATGGTGGAACGCGACGGCAACTCCCCCGCCATCGTCATCTGGGGCCTGTACAACGAGGAGTGGGGCCTGGACTGGGACATCCCCGGCGACCCGGCCAAGCAGCGCGCCACCGCCGACGCCTACGACCGGCTCAAGTCCCTCGACCCCACCAGGCCGGTCGTCGACAACTCCGGCTGGACGCACGTCAAGACGGATCTGCTGGACTGGCACTACTACGACGAGAGCGCCGCCTCCTGGGCCCGCACGATCGCCGACCTGCTCTCCGGCGAGCGGGACGACTTCCCCGTGAAGCTCGGCCCGGACTACGTCGTGCACAAGAAGCTCGCCGTGCCCGGGCAGCCGCTGCGCGGCCTGCCGAACCTCAACAGCGAGTACGGCGGCGGCTTCACCGGTCTGGAACGCGCCTGGCATCTGCGCTGGCAGACCCAGGAACTGCGCCGCCACGACCGGCTCGCCGGATACGTCTACACCGAGCTGTACGACATCGAGCACGAGAGCGCCGGGCTGCTGGACTTCCACCGCGGTGCCAAGGACCTCGCCGGCGTCGACCCGGCACACGTCAACGCGCCCACCACGCTCGTCCTGGACGTCACGCCGGTCGCACCGGGCCGGGACCTCCTCACCGCCACCCGGGAGTTCACGGTCGACGTCCGCGTGTCCCACCACGGAAGTGAGCCGGTCACGGGTCTGCTGCACAGCGCGTGGACACCGGTGTACGGACCGGCGCCCGACGGCCCGGGCGACGCCGTGGCCGGATGCCGGGCGGAGGCCAAGCCGTACGTCCTGGGCTCCCCGGTCGCCGTCTCCGCCGCCCTGCCCGAGGGCTGGACCAGCGGACGACTGCATCTGGCGCTGGTGGCCGACGGTGCCGTCGTCGCCCGCACCGCACTCGACGTGGACACCCGGACCGCACCGCACATCGGCGACGACCCGCCGGCCCGTGCGGCCGAGTGACGCGATACCCGTACCGGTTCCCTCCCGCACCACCGACACCTGAAGGAGTCCTCACGTGCGCACGCACTCACCAGGGCGCGGGTCCCCCGCCCTGCTCGGCGTCCTCGCACTCGTCGCGGCCCTGCTGTCCCTGTGGGCCCCGCCCGCCTCGGCCGCGCCCGACGGGAAGGTGCTGGCCTCGCCCGACCTGTCGGCGTACCCGCAGGGCGACGACAGCTACCCGCGAGCCGTACGCCTCGACCACGACGGCTCGTCGGGCCGGACGATGCTGGCCACGTTCGCCAGGCGCAACCAGGGCGGCCCCAGCTCGCTGCCGGTCTACCGCAGCACCGACGGCGGACAGACCTGGAGCACCTCACCCGTCTCCACGATCGCCTCGCACACCGCCGGCTGGGACCTCGAGGCACCGGTGCTCTACGAGGTGCCCCGCACCGCGAACGGTCTGAACGCCGGCGACCTGCTGGCCGCCGGCACCGCCTGGCGGGTCGGCGACTACACCACGCAGAAGGTCGAGGTCTTCAAGAGCACCGATCACGGCCTGAGCTGGCAGTACCTGTCCAACTGCACCCAGACCAGCGGCCTGCCCGACACCATTGGGCACGGCATGTGGGAGCCGTGGTTCCTGCTCGCCCCGAACAACACCCTGGCCTGCTTCATCTCCGACGAGCGGCCCGCGAACAGCCCGACCAACAACCAGGTCATCGGCCACTACACCTCCACCGACGGCGGCCGCACCTGGAGTTCGGCCCTGACCCAGGACGTCGCGTTCCCGTCCGACGACCTGGCCCGCCCGGGCATGTCGATCGTCGTGCCGCTGCCCGACGGGCGGTTCATGATGGCGTACGAGATGTGCCGCGACGCCACGGACCCCGACCACGCCTGCGAGGTGTACACCAAGACCAGCCCCGACGGCCTGAACTGGGCACCCGCCGACAACCGGGGCACGCTGGTGCAGACGAGCGACGGGCGGCAGCTGCTGCACACCCCGTACCTCGCCTGGGTCCCGGGCGGCGGGTCCGACGGCACGCTGCTGCTGTCCGGGCAGCGCGTCGTCACCGGGCCCACCGGCGACAAGTCGGTGATGACGGAGTCCGGCACGGTCGTGTTCTCCAACACCCGTCTCGGCGCGGGCGAGTGGACCGAGATCGAGGCCCCGGTCCGTACCTCCCCGACCGGCGGCTACAACTCCGGCGAACCGTCCTGCCCCGGCTACAGCTCACCGATCGTGCCGCGGGCCGACGGCACCTCCTTCCTCTACCTGAGCGCCACCTGGCTCGGCACCGGCAACCAGTGCCAGGTCCGCTTCGGCACCGGCGCGCTGGGCGGACCCGTCGGGCAGGTCACCACGCCGTGGGTGGCGGGCAAGTGCCTGGACGTGGACACCAACATCAGCGGCAACGGCAAGGCCGCCCAGCTGTGGGACTGCAACACCGCCACAGGCCAGCGCTGGTCGGTCGCGCCGGACGGCACGCTGCGCGCGTTCGGCCGGTGCCTGGACATCGACGGCAACGGCACGGCGAACTTCACCAAGGTGCAGTTGTGGGACTGCAACGGCGCCGGCGGCCAGCAGTGGCGCCACCAGGCCGACGGTTCGCTGCTGAACCCGCAGTCCGGCCGCTGCCTGGACATCCCCTCCGGTGCCACGGCCAACGGCACCCACCTGCAGATCTACGACTGCAACGGCCTGGGCACACAGAAGTGGAACCTGCCGGCCTGAACGTCCTTCGGCACCACCTGCCGGTACGTGGCGGCGCCCAGTGCCCGCCCGGTGGGTGGTGCCGCCGCGTGTCCGCGCGCGGCCGAGCGAGCGGAAGGGCCGTCCGGGGGATCCCGGGCCGTGTCGGACTGCCGCCGCGGGACCGATTGGCCATGCTGGGCCGGTACGCGCACCCTTCCCGGAGACAAGGAGGGCACGGCATGCCGACGGACCCGGTCGGACGATTCCTGGCGGCCCTGGACCCGGACCACCGGGAGGCCATCGGCGCCAAGCCGCGCGAGGAGCAGGAACGGCTCGCGGCGGCCTGGGAACGGGAACTGGAGACGGACACCGAACTCGACACCCTCGACGAGCTGTCGCCACCGGCGGCGGAAGCCGAGGCGGCCCGCCGCGTCCTCGACGAGGGAACCGGCTGACGGGCACACGCGCCGGAGAACCAACGCACTGACGAACCCCCTCGCCCGCCGGGCTATCCTGACGGCCGTACTCGACACGGGGTGCCCCCATGCGGGGGCTGAGATCACACCCGTCGAACCTGAACCAGTTAGGACTGGCGGAGGGATGTCACATGTCATTGCCGTATGCCCACGGTGAGTCGGCCGTCACCGGCACAGAGCGCGTGTTCGACGGGCGGATGCCCTCGGCCCCGGGGGATCTCCGGGTGGAGGCGCGCGGCATCGCCCCGGTGCCCGAGACCGCGCGCTACGGCGGCCCCGGGCGGCTGTTCACCGTCTGGTTCGCGCCCAACCTGACCATGACCGGCGTGTTCACCGGCACGGTCGGCATCGCGCTCGGGCTGGACTTCGCCACCGCGCTCGCCGCCGTCGTGCTGGGCACACTGCTCGGTGCGATACCGACCGCCTACCTCGGCACATGGGGAAGCCAGACCGGTGCGGGACAGATGCCGCTGGCCCGGCTGGCCTTCGGCCGGGGCGTCACGTTGCCGGGGGCCTTGCAGTGGCTGTCGTCCATCGCCTGGGACGCCCTGATCGGCCTGTTCGGCGGGGATGCGCTGGCGCAGTTGTGCGGCTGGCCGTTCTGGGCGGGTGTCCTGGTGATGATGGCGGCCCAGGGCGCGCTGGGCGTGCTCGGTTACGAGGCGATCCACCGCCTCCAGACGGTGATGACCTTCGCGCTCGCCGCGGCCTTCGCGGTGATGGCGGTGAAGCTGCCCGGCGGCAGCCATGCCGTGACGTCCGCGACCGTCCACGGCGCCGACCGGGCCGGTGCGTTCGTCCTGACCTGCACCATCGCGCTGAGTCTGGCGCTGTCCTGGGCCCCGTACGCCAGTGATTTCAGCCGTTACCTGCCGCGTACCGCGTCCCGCCCGCGGATGTTCTGGTACACCCTGCTCGGTGTCAGCGTGTCCTTCGTGGCCGTGCAGGCGCTCGGCCTGTGGGGAGCGGCCGAGTTCACCGACCAGACCGCTCGAGGCGTCGACACGCTGCTCGGCGGGGGCGCGCTCGGCGCCTTCGGACTGCTCGCGGTCGCGCTGGCGGCCCTGTGCAGCAACGCCATGAACGACTACAGCGGGTCGCTGGCACTGCAGACCATGGGAGTGCGCCTGCCCCGGCCGGTGGCCGCCGCCCTCGCCGCGGTGCTCGGTTTCCCGCTCGTGCTCTGGATGCATGCGGCCGACACCACCGCCCGCTTCCAGAACGTGCTCCTGTTCGTCGGGTACTGGATTCCCGCCTTCGTGGCGATCGTGGTCGTCGACTGGGTCGTCCGTGCCCGGGCCCGCGGCGGGAAGCCGGTGGACCTGGCGGCGGAGACGGCGGGCCCGCAGCCGTGGTGGCCGGCCCTGGCCGCCTTCGTGGTCGCCTTCGCCGTGGCGGTGCCGTTCATGAGCACCGGCCTGTACGTGGGCCCGGTCGCCCGGGCCCTGCACGGCGCCGACCTCGCCTATCCGGTGGCGTTCGCGGCGGCTCTGCTCGTCTACGCGCCGCTGCGTATCCGGCGCCGCTCCTGATCGTGCCGGGGTCGGGGCAGGGGCCGGGTCCTCAGGCTTCTTCCTCCGTCGGACCGCCTTCCTCTTCCATCGGGCCGGGATGTGCCGCGGGCCCGTCCGCCTCCGCGGGCCCGTCCGCCTCCGCGGGCCCGTCCGCCTCCACGGGCCCGTCCGCCTCCGCGGGCGGTTCCTGGGGCCGTCGGGCCACTGCGGTGCCTGACTCGGCGGCGTCGGACGCGCGGCACTCCGGGTTCCGGCACGGCCCCGGCACCCAGACCGGCACCCACGCGCCCAGGGTCTTGTGCCGTCGGACCACAGCCTCCACGGGCTGCCCGCAGACGGAACAGACGTGTTCTTCACCGTCCATGTCCTCAGGTTAGGTCCGGGACGGGTCCGGCGGGATCACCGCGCCGCCGCGACCGCTTCCCGGACCCCTTCCCGGACCCCCTGACAGCAGGCTCCGAAGGGGCTCCAAAAGCCCTCCAGAGGGCCGCTGGGTGTGATGCCACCCATAGGAGCCAGATCACGTCCGAAGGAGCGTCGTAGGAACAGAACGCATTTGACCAGTACAGAGAGCCTCATAGCA
>NZ_BNBC01000057.1 GCF_014654675.1 Streptomyces spiralis | reverse complement strand
GGGGCGATGGACTCCTCGTAGACCTGGGCCTGGATCGGGTCCGGGACCAGGATCATGATGACGTCGGCCTCGGCGGCAGCCTCCGCCGGGGTGACCACGCGCAGGCCCTGCTCCTCGGCCTTGGCCTTGGACTTCGAGCCCTCGTGCAGACCGATCCGGACGTCGACACCGGAGTCGCGCAGCGACAGGGCGTGGGCGTGGCCCTGGCTGCCATAACCGATGACCGCGACCTTGCGGCCCTGGATGATGGACAGGTCGGCGTCAGCGTCGTAGAACAGCTCGGCCACTTTGGGTTCTCTCCTTGGTGTGCAGGTTGTGCGTCCCACCGTATGCCGGTGAGGGGACGGGAGGTTCGGGGGTCTCGGTATACGGGCGGCCGGTGTCCCCCGACCGCCCGAATACGTCGCTAAGCCGACCGGTCGAGGGCGCGCAGCGACCGGTCCGTGATCGATCGGGCGCCGCGGCCGATCGCGATCGTGCCGGACTGGACCAGCTCCTTGATGCCGAACGGCTCCAGCATCTTCAGCATGGCCGACAGCTTGTCGCTGGACCCGGTGGCCTCGACGGTCACCGCGTCCGGGGAGACGTCGACGGTCTTGGCGCGGAACAGCTGGACGATCTCGACGATCTGGGAGCGCGTCTCGTTGTCGGCGCGCACCTTCACCAGGACGAGTTCGCGCTGCACCGCCTGGGACGGCTCCAGCTCGACGATCTTGAGCACGTTGACGAGCTTGTTGAGCTGCTTGGTCACCTGTTCCAGCGGCAGGTCCTCGACGCTCACCACGATGGTGATGCGGGAGATGTCCGGGTGCTCGGTGACGCCGACCGCGAGCGAGTCGATGTTGAAGCCGCGGCGGGAGAACAGGGCGGCGATCCGGGCGAGGATGCCGGGGGTGTTCTCGACCAGGACCGAGAGCGTGTGCTTGGTGGACATGACGGTCGTACCTTCCTGAAGTCCTCGGTGGCTCTCAGTCGTCCTCGTTGTCGCCGAAGTCGGGGCGGACGTCACGGGCGGCCATGATCTCGTCGTTGGAGGTGCCGGCGGCGACCATCGGCCAGACCATCGCGTCCTCGTGGACGATGAAGTCGACGACGACCGGGCGGTCGTTGATGGAGTTGGCCTCCTCGATGACCTTGTCCAGGTCCTCGGGCCGCTCGCAGCGGATCGCGTAGCAGCCCATGGCCTCCGACAGCTTCACGAAGTCGGGGACCCGGGTGCCCCTGGCCTCGGGGTTGACGTCCTCCGGACCGGAGTGCAGGACCGTGTTGGAGTACCGCTGGTTGTAGAACAGGGTCTGCCACTGGCGGACCATCCCGAGGGCACCGTTGTTGATGACGGCGACCTTGATCGGGATGTTGTTCAGGGCGCAGGTGGTGAGCTCCTGGTTGGTCATCTGGAAGCAGCCGTCACCGTCGATCGCCCAGACGGTCTGCCCGGGCTGTCCGGCCTTGGCGCCCATGGCGGCCGGCACGGCGTAGCCCATGGTCCCGGCGCCGCCGGAGTTCAGCCAGGTGGCGGGCTTGTCGTACTGGATGAAGTGCGCGGCCCACATCTGGTGCTGGCCGACGCCCGCCGCGAAGATCGTGCCCTCGGGGGCGAGCTGTCCGATGCGCTCGATGACCGCTTGCGGGGACAGCGAGCCGTCCTCGGGCTGGTCGTAGCCCAGCGGGTAGGTGTCGCGCCAGCGGCTGAGGTCCTTCCACCAGGCGCTGTAGTCGCCCTTGTGGCCCTCGCTGTGCTCCTTCTGGACCGCCTGGATCAGGTCGGCGATGACCTCGCGGGCGTCACCGACGATCGGCACGTCGGCGGCGCGGTTCTTGCCGATCTCGGCGGGGTCGATGTCGGCGTGGACGATCTTGGCGTACGGCGCGAAGCTGTCCAGCTTGCCGGTGACGCGGTCGTCGAAGCGGGCTCCGAGGGCGACGATCAGGTCGGCCTTCTGCAGCGCGGTGACGGCGGTGACCGCACCGTGCATGCCCGGCATTCCCACGTGCAGCGGGTGGCTGTCGGGGAACGCGCCGAGCCCCATCAGGGTGGTGGTGACGGGCGCTCCGGTGAGTTCGGCCAGCACCTTCAGTTCGGCGGTGGCCTTGGCCTTCAGGACGCCACCACCGACGTAGAGGACGGGGCGCCTGGCGGCGGTGATGAGTTTGGCGGCCTCGCGGATCTGCTTGGCGTGCGGCTTGGTGACGGGCCGGTAGCCGGGCAGGTCCATGACGGGCGGCCAGGTGAAGGTGGTCTTCGCCTGGAGGGCGTCCTTGGCGATGTCGACGAGGACCGGGCCGGGGCGGCCGGTGGAGGCGATGTGGAACGCCTCGGCGATCACCCGGGGGATGTCCTCGGCCTTGGTGACCAGGAAGTTGTGCTTGGTGATCGGCATGGTGATGCCGACGATGTCCGCCTCCTGGAAGGCGTCCGTACCGATCGAGGAGGACGCCACCTGGCCGGTGATGGCGACCATCGGGACGGAGTCCATGTGGGCGTCGGCGATCGGCGTGACCAGGTTGGTGGCGCCGGGGCCCGAGGTGGCCATGCAGACGCCGACCTTGCCGGTGGCCTGCGCGTAGCCGGTGGCCGCGTGACCGGCGCCCTGCTCGTGCCGGACCAGGACGTGACGCACCCTCGTCGAGTCCATCAGCGGGTCGTAGGCGGGGAGGATCGCACCGCCGGGAATGCCGAATACGGTGTCGGCGCCGACCTCCTCGAGAGAGCGGATGAGGGACTGCGCACCCGTGACGTGCTCGACGGGCGCGGACTGCTGTCCTGAGGAACGGGGCCGCGGCTGCGGATGGTGGGCCCCGGAGGCCTGCTCGGTCATCGGCATTCTCTTCTCGATGCTGAGGTTCTGCGAGGGTTCGGGTGTCGGCTTTCGCCAGGTTCGCACGGTTCAGGGCTGCTGTGCGGCAGGTGCCCGTGCAACAAAAAACCCCTCGTGCCGTGAGGCAAGCGAGGGGAGCGCGCCGGTGAGGGTCGCTGGGGATTCCGGGTCATCTCTCCGGTGGTTCCCAGCTCAGCCGACGCGCTGTCCAAGTACGAGAATTCGGGTGCGCATGGCACTGACCCTCCCCCCGGCACGCACCCGGTGTCAAGTGGGTGGGACGGGAGTCTCATTATGTGGTCGCAGGGTTGTCCCGCCCCCGAGGACGGCGGTCATCCCTCCGGTGTACACGCCGGCACCCCTTTCCACGGCGCGCTCACCGCGCCCGCCGCCGGCGAAGGCCGGTTCGGCCGGGCCGTGCGGCACCGGGTAGCGGCCGGAGGCGAGCGCCCGGCGCAGCCGGTACTCGTCCAGCGGGCCGGCGAACGCCATGCCCTGCCCGTGGGTGCACCCCATCGCGCGCAGGGCGGCGACCTGCTCGGGCAGGTCCACGCCCTCGGCCAGCGACTGGAGCCCCAGGTCGCCGGCGATGCGCAGCAGCCCACCGGTGATCTTGTGCAGCCGGGCGGACTCGACGACGCCCTCGACCAGGCCGCGGTCGAGCTTCAGCACGTCCACGGGGAGCCTTCTGAGGGCCGTGATGGCCCCGTGGCCGCTGCCGAAGCCGTCCAGCGCGATGCGGACGCCCAGCCGTCTGAGGCCGGCCAGCCGCCGCTCCAGCTCGTCCAGGGAGACCCGCGGGTCGGTGTCCGACAGTTCGATCACCAGGGCCCCGGAGGGCAGCCCGTGCCGGGTCAGCAGGGCCTCCACGGTGCCGGGCGGCAGCGAACGGTCCACCAGACGGCGGGCGCCCACCCGGACGACCACGGACGCGGCCAGACCGCTCCGGGCGCGCTCGGCGGCCTGCTCCACGGCCTCCTCCAGCATCCAGCGGCCCAGTTCGGCCGTCCTGTCACTGTCCTCGGCGACCCGCAGGAACTCCGCGGGCGTGAAGAGCACCCCCTGGGAGGAGCGCCAGCGCGCCTGCGCCACGACCGACGTGATCCGTCCGGTCTCCAGGCAGACCACCGGCTGGTGCAGCAGCGTGAACTCGCCGTCGTGCAGGGCGGACCTGAGCCGGCCGGCCAGCTCCGCCTTGCGGACGACGTCCTGCTGCATCTGCGGCTTGTACAGCTCGACGCGGCCCTTCCCGGCCGCCTTGGCCCGGTACATGGCCAGGTCGGCGTTGCGCAGCAACTCCCCCGCGCCGAGTCCGGGCTCGGCGAAGGCCACCCCGATGGAGGCGGCGACACGGACATCGTTGCCGTCGATGAGGTACGGCTGCGACAGGGTCACCCTGAGGCGGTCGGCGAGCTCCAGGATGTGCCCTTCGCGGGCGGTGCGGTCGCGGGTGCCGTCCCCGACGATGAGGGCCGCGAACTCGTCGCCACCCAGCCGGGAGGCGGTGTCCCCGTGCCGGACCGCCTCCTGGAGTCTGCGGGCGGCCTGGACGAGCAGCTCGTCCCCGGCCTGGTGCCCGATCGTGTCGTTGACGGCCTTGAAGCCGTCCAGGTCGATGAAGAGCACGGCGGTGCCGCGGTCGGTGGAGCGGCGGCCGGACAGGGCCTGCTGCACGCGCTTGGTGAACAGCGCGCGGTTGGGCAGGTCGGTGAGCGGGTCGTGCTCCGCGTTGTGCTGCAGCTGCGCCTGGAGGCGGACCCTCTCGGTGACGTCCCGGCTGTTGAAGATCAGGCCGCCGTGGTGGCGGTTGATCGTCGACTCCACGTTGAGCCAGCCGCCGTCGCCGGAGCGGAAGCGGCACTCGATGCGCGTGGTGGGTTCCTCCTGCGGGCCGGCGACGAGGAAGCGGCGCACCTCGTGCACCACACAGCCCAGGTCCTCCGGGTGGATGAGGCTGGCCAGTTCGGTGCCGACCAGCTCCTCCGCGGGCCGCCCGTACACCCCGGCGGCGGCCGGGGAGACGTACCTCAGGACGCCGTTGGGTGCGGCGATCATGATGACGTCGCTGGAGCCCTGCACCAGGGAGCGGAAGTGGTTCTCCTTCTGGGCCAGTTCCTGGGTGAGGGTGATGTTGTCGAGCAGCATGATGCCCTGGCGCACGACGAGGGCGAGCACGACGGCACCGGCGGTGATCAGCACCACGCGGTCGACGCTGTGGCCGTTGAGCACGTTGTAGAGGATCCCCAGCGTGCAGACGGCGGCGGCGAGGTACGGGGTGAGCGCCGCGAGGGAGCCGGCGATCGGCCGGGCGGCCGGATACCGGACGCCGTCGCCGGCCGGCGCGGGTGCCCGGCGGTAGCGGGTGCGCGGGGCCGGGCGCCGTCCGGGCGTCCGGTCGTCCGCCGCGCGCGCGTGCCCGTCGGCCGGGACGGCCTGGGCGTCGGACGCCGGGGCGTGCCCGTCGGCGGCGGGGGTGTGTCCGTCGGCGGCGGAAGCGGGACCGGCGTCGGCCCCGGGGTCCTGTCCGTCGGCCACGCGCGCGTGGCCCGTGTGGCCCTCGGTCCGCTGTCCGGTGGGCTCGTGCCCGTCGCCGGTGTGTCCCAAGGACTCCGGGGACTTGCGCCCGGCGGGTTCCGACTCGTGGTTCGTCTCGTCTTCCTCGGTGGTCGCCGAGGGACTCCGGGGCGCGACCCAGGGGGCGTACGCGAGGAGCAGCGAGCCGGCGAACCAGCCCGCGTCGAGCAGCTGCCCGGAGCGGTAGCTGTTGTGCAGCAGCGGCGAGGTGAACAGGGCGTCGCTCAGCACGGTCAGGGCGAGCCCGCCGATCGCGGTGTTCACGGCGGTGCGGTTGACCGGCGAGCGCCGGAAGTGCAGCGCGAGCACCATGCTGACCAGAGCGATGTCCAGCAGCGGGTACGCCAGTGAGAGCGCGGTGTGCGCGACGCTCGGCCCGTCGAACTTCGCGGCCTGGGCCAGCGCGAGGCTCCAGGACAGCGTGAGCAGCGAGCCTCCGATCAGCCAGGCGTCCAGCGCCAGGCACACCCAACCGGCCTTGGTCACCGGCCGCTTGGCGAGCACCAGCAGGCCGACGATCGCGGGGGGCGCGAAGCAGAGGAAGAACAGGTCGGCGTAGCTGGGGCTGGGCATGGGCTCGCCGAGGACGACCTCGTACCACCCCCAGACCCCGTTGCCCAGGGCCGCCATCGCCGAGGAGAGGCCGAACAGCAGCCAAGCGGAGCGGAAGCGGACGTGATGACAGCGGCCGTACGCGACGCAGGAGACGGCGGCGGTGCCGGCCGCGGCGGCCAGCCCGAAGTCACCCATGATCAGCGCGAGCTCGTGCGAGCCCCAGTCGCAGGCGGAGCCGACGGCGTACCCCGCGCACAACAGCGCCAGGAGGAGCTGGGGCACCAGTCTCCGGGCGGCGCCGGCGGCGGCCGGCGGGCGGGCCCGCAGCGCGCTCGGCGCGGGCTGGGGCCGCAGGGCCCCGCCCAGCGTGGGCAGGGCGGGCGGGGGCGGGCTCACCGGTCCCTCCCGGTCCGCGCCGCCGGGTCCCGAGGGTCCAGGTGCGCCGTGTGCGCGTGCCTGCGGCGTCCGCCCGGCCTGCGGTGCTGGTGGTGACTGTGCGGGCAGTGCCGGCTGGAACGACTGCTGAGATGGCTGTGATGGGTGTGATGACCGCCGTGGTGGCCGCGTCTGCGCGCGGCCGTGTGCCAGGGCCTTTGGTGGCGGCCCCGCCGCGTCGGATCGTTCGTCCATACGCCGTGCATCGCCCGTCGCCCCCCTCGCAGTCTGAAATGTCCGTCCCCGGCGCCGAACGGTTCGCGGCGCAGCCCCTGTCCGGGACGATACACCAGTCCGGTCACTCAGGGACATAGCTCCTCTACGCTGCGTGACGAACGGCGTGTATGCGAGTACGCTCCGCGCCCGAAGAGTCGCGGTCCGTACCCGAAGGGGTCACACGCCCGGTGTCACACGCCCGACGCACCCGTCGTCAGAACCACGTTTGCGAGCGGCTCCTGGTTCACGAAGCGGTGCAACTGGCCCGTCAGCAGCCGCTTCGCGCGCGGCAGGAACGCCGATGTCGGGCCGCCCACGTGGGGGCTGATCAGCACGCCGGGCGCGTGCCACAAGGGGTGGCCGGGGGGCAGCGGCTCAGGGTCGGTGACGTCGAGGGCCGCGGTGAGACGGCCGCTCTCCACCTCCGCCAGCAGGGCCTTCGTGTCGACGACGGCACCGCGGGCGACGTTCACGAGCAGGGCCCCGTCCTTCATCCGGGCCAGGAAATCGGCGTTCACCAGGCCGCGGGTGGCCTCTGTCAAGGGCGTGGAGAGGACGACGACATCGGCTTCCGGAAGCAGAGAGGGCAGATCGGTGAGCGGATGCACCGGACCGCGCGCTGTGGTGCGCCCGGAGCGCGCCACGCGCGCCACCCGCGCGAGCTCGAAGGGCGCGAGCCGGTCCTCGATGGCGGCGCCGATGGATCCGTAACCGACGATGAGGACGGTCTTGTCGGCGAGCGCGGGGCGGAAACCTCCCTGCCACTCGCCCCGGTCCTGGGCCCGTACGAAGTCGGGGATGCCGCGCAGGGAGGCGAGGACGAGCGTCAGGGTCAGCTCGGCCGTGCTCGCCTCGTGCACGCCGCGCGCGTTGCACAGCCGTACCCCCGCCGGGAGGTCCTTGAGGCCGGCCTCCACGTGGTCGGTGCCGGCGGACAGCGTCTGGACGACCCGCACCGCACGCATGCGGGGCATCGGCCGGGTGCCGAGCGCGGCGGGCTTCATGTACGGCACGACGTAGAAGACGCAGTCGGCCGGGTCCGCGGGGAACTCCTGGCCGCCGTCGTCGCCTCCGTCCCAGAACAGGTAGTTCAGCCCCTCGGGAAGCCCGTCGATCTCGTCGGGCGGGATGGGCAGCCACACGTCAGCAGTCATGCTCAGGAGGCTATGCCAGGTGCGTGAGGAGACAGACGTTAGGTTGGTGGGGCGCGGCAGAGGGAGGGTTACGGCGAGGTGGAGCGCAGGACGATCGGCGCGGCGGCACTCGCGGTGGGGGCCGTAGGACTCGGATGCATGCCGATGAGCTGGGCGTACAGCACCTCGCGGCAGCGGGGGGAGGAGTCGCTCAGGGCGGTGCACCGGGCGCTGGACATGGGCGTGACGCTCCTGGACACGGCCGACATGTACGGCCCGTTCACCAACGAGTTGCTGGTGGGGCGTGTGTTGAAGGAGCGGCGGTCCGACGCCTTCGTCTCGACGAAGGTGGGTCTGCTGGTCGGCGAGCAGCACATCGTGGCCAACGGCCGCCCCGGCTATGTGCGGCGGGCCTGCGACGCGTCGCTGCGGCGGCTGCAGACGGACGTGATCGACCTGTACCAGTTGCACCGCGCGGACCCGGAGGTCCCCGTCGAGGAGACCTGGGGGGCGATGGCGGAGCTGGTGCGGGCCGGGAAGGTGCGGGCGCTGGGCCTGTGCGCCGTGGGGGCGCGCGGCGGGCGCCGGTCCGGGGCACGCCTGTACGACGGAACGATCCGGCAGCTGGAGCGGGTGCAGCAGGTGTTCCCGGTCGGCGCGGTGCAGGCCGAGCTGTCGGTGTGGTCGCCGGAGGCGCTTCGGTCGCTGCTCCCGTGGTGCGCGGCGCGCGGCGTCGGCTTCCTGGCCGCGATGCCGCTCGGCAACGGCTTCCTGACCGGCACGCTCACGCCCGGCCAGGGCTTCGAGCCGGACGACCTGCGGGCCCGGCACCCGCGCTTCACCGCCGAGATGATGGCCGCCAACCAGCCGATCGTGGCCGGCCTGCGGCGTGTGGCCGCACGGCACGGCGAGGACGTCACTCCGGGCCAGGTCGCCCTGGCCTGGGTGCTGGCCCAGGGGTCGCACGTGGTCCCGGTCCCGGGCGCCAAGCGCGAGCGCTGGGTCGTGGAGAACGCCGGCGCGGCGGACCTGCGCCTGACGCACGAGGACCTGGCGGAGCTGGGGCGCCTTCCGGCGGCGCGGGGGTCGTGGGACTGAGAGACCGGTCCGGTACGGGGTCGCCGTGTGGACCCGTACGGCGCTGCCGGGGAGCGTCGGAATCCCGGAGTCGGGAACCTTGGAGGCGCGGGCGGTGTATGAGAAGTAGGACCCGCCGCGTCGAAGGGACTTCATCGTGCAACGACGAGCTGTGACGGGTGTGCTGGCCGCCGCGCTGCTGTTGGCGGCAGGGTGCGACTCGGGTGGGACGCCGTCCGGGCAGGGCGCGGCGCCCGGCCGTACGACGGCCGCACAGTCCTCGCCCTCCGGACAGGCCCCCGGGGAGACCGCGCCACCGGCCAAGGGCTCGGTGAAGGTGCTGCGCACGGTCACGGAGGGCCTGGACAGCCCCTGGGGGCTGGCGCCGCTGCCCGGCGGCGGTCTCCTCGTCTCCTCCCGCGACAAGGCCACGATCACCCGGGTCGACGACAGGACGGGCAAGCAGACCGAGCTGGGCACGGTCTCCGGGGTGGCCCCGGAGGGCGAGGGCGGTCTCCTCGGCATCGCGCTCTCCCCCGGATACGCCTCGGACCACATGATCTACGCCTACTTCACCTCGGCCTCGGACAACCGCATCGTCCGGATGCTGTACGACCCGAAGAAGCCGGCCGGAGAACAGCTCGGCGCACCCGACACGATCTTCAAGGGCATCCCCAAGGGCGTCATCCACAACGGCGGCCGGATCGCCTTCGGACCCGACGGCATGCTCTACGCGGGCACGGGCGAGAGCGGCGAGCGGGGCCTGGCCCAGGACAAGAAGTCCCTGGGCGGCAAGATCCTGCGGCTGACCCCGGAGGGCGGGCCGGCGCCGGGCAACCCCTTTCCCGACTCCCCCGTCTACACCTACGGCCACCGCAATGTGCAGGGCCTGGCCTGGGACGGCAAACAGCGCCTGTTCGCCTCCGAGTTCGGCCAGGACACCTGGGACGAACTGAACGCGATCAAGCCCGGCGACAACTACGGCTGGCCGGACGCGGAGGGCAGGTCGAGCGACCCGAAGTACCACAACCCGATCGCCCAGTGGCACACGGACGAGGCCTCCCCCAGCGGCATCGCCTACGCCGAGGGCTCCGTCTG
The DNA here is from genome assembly GCF_014654675.1 of Streptomyces spiralis. GTDB lineage: Bacteria > Actinomycetota > Actinomycetes > Streptomycetales > Streptomycetaceae > Streptomyces > Streptomyces spiralis. The sequence continues at coordinate 48,692 of NZ_BNBC01000057.1, read as the reverse complement.
GATGGCCGGCCTGAGGGGCCAACGCCTGTGGCGGATCCCCCTGAAGGGCACGGAGGCCTCGGCGCCGCCCCAGGCGTTCCTGACGGACACCTACGGCCGGCTGCGCACGGTGGCCGCGGCCGGGGGCGACAAGCTCTGGCTGGTCACCAGCAACACGGACGGGCGCGGCAACCCCAAGAAGGGCGACGACCGGATCCTCGAGGTGCAGGTGAAGTAGCCCCCGGGCTCACTCGTCGCCGGGCTCGGCCCCATCGCCGGGCTCGGCCTCGTCACCGGGGTCGGTCTCGTCACCGGGGTCGGTCTCGTCGCGGGCCGTCCTGGGCGGCCGTACGACGACCTTCCCCGACGCGAGATCGATGGGGCCCCGCCCCGGGTCGTTGTCCCCGATGTCCTCCCGGGTCAGTTCCAGCCGCTTCTGCTCGTCCCGGGTGTGCTTGCGGCCGGGCGCGAAGAGTTCCTCGAAGATGTTGAACACGGTGGCCCCTCCCTGCTGTCCACCGTACGGCTCACCCCGCCGTCGGGACAGTGAGCGTGTCCTGCGGGAACAGCTCCATCCGGTGCGCCACGGCCGCCGCCTCGCCGCGCCCGGAGACGCCGAGCTTGCCGAGGATGTTCGAGACGTGGACGCTCGCCGTCTTGGGGGAGATGAACAGCTCCTCGGCTATCTGGCGGTTGGTGCGGCCCAGCGCGACCAGGCGCAGCACGTCACGTTCCCGGTTGGTGAGGCCGAGGGACTCGGCGGGGTCGGCCGGGGCGAGTCGCCGCTGCGGGGCGTGGGTCAGCGACAGGCGGGCGCGCTGGGCCAGCAGGGCCACGGAGTCGGCCAGCGGGCGGGCACGCAGGTGCTCGGCGACGGCGTGGGCCAGGCGGAGCAGCTCCGCGGCGCGCTCCCGCTCGTCCTCGCCGGAGTGCAGCAGGGACTCGGCCAGGCGGAAGCGGACCCGGGCGAGGTCGTAGGGGCGCTCCAGGGTCTCGAAGGCGGCGACGATCTCGGCCCAGTCGTCGGCGCGGCCATGGCCCTCGGCCCGCAGCAGCTCGGCGCGCACCCATCGTTCGTACGCCTGCCAGAGGGGCACGTTGGTGGCCAGTGACCGGCCGGCCCGCCGGATGCGGTCGAGGACGCCCTGGCGGCCGGGGTCGGCGGCGGGCACACCGACCGCGCGGACCTCCATGATGGCGGCGGTGAGCAGCAGGGGCCAGCCGTACCGCTGATGGCCGGGCGGGAAGCCGGCCTCCAGGACCTGGTCGAGTTCGGCGCGGGCGTCCAGCAGGCGGCCCTCGCCCGCGGCGACAGCGATCGCGATACGGGCCAGGGGCAGGGCGTGCTGCGGCGCGAAGTCGTGGACGCCGAAGTGCACACGCGCGTCGGCCAGTTGCGCCGCCGCCTCGGCCGGCTCACCGCGGGCGAGGGCGAGTTCGGCGCGGATCCGGGCATGGAAGGCGCGCGGCTTGGCGCTTCGGCCGACGCGCCGCGAGCGGGAGGCCGCGTCGGCAGCCTCCTCCCAGCGGCCCAGAGTGAACAGGGATTCGGCGAGGTTTCCCCAGACCCAGGCCTCCGTGTCGAGCAGACCGTGGCTGCGGGCGAAGGCGATGCCCTCCTCCAACAGGGGGACGGCCTCCCGAGCGCGGCCCACGGACTCCAGCGCGGACGGCAGGTTGACGTAGGAGCGCCCGGCGACCGCGGCTATGCCGTCGGCCACCGTGCGCCGTTTGACCTCGTGCATCTCGGCGAGTCCGCTCTCGACCTCGCCGGCCTCGACCATGAGGCCGCCGAGGGTCAGGCGTGCGGTCATCTCGATGTCGCAGGCGCCGACCATGCGCGCGTACTCCACGGCCCGCTCGGCGGCCGAGAAGGCCTCGGCGCCGCCCACGTGCACCATGGACCAGTTGGCGACATTGGCGAGCACCTCGGCGTGCACCTCGGAGGGCGGCAGGCCGCGCACCAGTTCCTGTGCGGTGGCGAGTTCGCGCCAGCCGTCGCCCTGGGCCTTTGCCTGGACGACCCGGGAGCGCTGGACCCAGAACCAGGCGGCGCGCAGGGGGTCGTGTTCGTCCTCCAACAGGCGCAGCGCCCGCTTGATGATCTTCATGGCACGATCCCGTTCCCCGCAGAGGCGGCCCGCTACGGCCGCCTCTGCCATCAGGTCGAGATAGCGCAGGGGCGTGTCCGCCGGGTCGCAGTCGCAAGGGTGGTAGGCCTCGATGTGCTCGCTGAGCCGGAGCCGCGTCCGTACGTCCTGTGGTGCGGAGTCCCACAACTCCATGGCCCGCTCCAGGAGGCGCAACTGTTCGCTGTAGGCGTGCCGGGCGCGGGCCGTGACGGATGCGTCCAGGACGGCGGGCAGGGCCTTGGCCGGGTCGTGGGCGTGGTACCAGTAGCTGGCCAGCCGCATGACGCGCTGGTCGGCGGGGACGAGCGTCGGATCGGCCTCCAGGGCTTCGGCGTAGCGGCGGTTGAGGCGGGAGCGTTCGCCGGGCAGCAGGTCGTCGCTGACGGCCTCGCGGACCAGGGAGTGCCGGAAGCGGTAGCCGTCGCCGGTGCGTGCGGCGACGAGGATGTTGACGTTGACGGCGGCCCGCAGCGCCTCGATGAGGTCGTCCTCGGCGAGCCGGGCCACGGCCGCCAGCAGTGGGTACTCGACGGTGGAGCCGCCCTCGGCGACGATCCGGACGACCCGCTGGGCGGTCTCGGGCAGTGCCTCGACGCGCACGAGGAGCAGATCACGCAGGGAGTCGCTGAGGGCGGCGCAGCCCTCGGCGGCGCAGCAGGCGAGCTCCTCGACGAAGAAGGCGTTGCCGTCGGAGCGTTCGAAGATGTCGTCGACCTGGGCGGGGGCCGGTTCGGCGGCGAGGATGCCGGCGATCTGGCGGCCGACCTCCTGGCGGGTGAAGCGGGCGAGTTCGATGCGGCGGACCGTGCGCAGCCGGTCGAGTTCGGCGAGCAGGGGGCGCAGCGGGTGACGGCGGTGGATGTCGTCGGAGCGGTAGCTGGCCAGGACGACCAGGCGGCCGGTGCGCAGGGTGCGGAAGAGGTAGGCCAGGAGGTGGCGGGTGGAGGCGTCGGCCCAGTGCAGGTCCTCCAGGGCGAGGACCACGGTGCGGTCGGCGGCGACCTGCTCCAACAGGCGGGCGGTGAGTTCGAAGAGGCGGGCCATGCCGTCCTCGTCGTGCCGGCCCGCGCCGCGCGTGACGGGCTGCTCGCCCAGCTCGGGCAGCAGCCGGGCGAGCTCCTCCTCCTGTCCGGCGGCCGCGGCGGCGAGTTCGTCGGGCATCTCCCGGCGCAGGGCGCGCAGGGCCGTGGAGAACGGGGCGAACGGCAGTCCGTCGGCGCCCATCTCCACGCAGCCGCCGACCGCGACCACGGCGCCCCGGCAGCCGACGGCGGCGGCGAACTCCTCGATCAGCCGCGTCTTGCCGACGCCGGCCTCACCGCCGATCAGCAGTGCCTGCGGCTCTCCCCCGGCCGCGCGGGAGAACGCGTCGTGCAGTGTGTCCAACTCGTTCGCGCGGCCTACGAACACCGGACTGACGGACCTGGCTTCCACACTCCTGAGCATCGCATGCGGGTCTGACAGCGCGGCACCGTTTTTCGGCTGGACGGTGCGGGCGGTGCCCGGCGGAAGGGCCGGGCCGACCGCCATGGAGCCGGTGGCTCCCCGCTGTCCCCTGTTCACGCGACCGGGGTGAACCAGTGCCGCCGCGGGCCGCTGCTATGCGCCTCCGCCTCGGGGGCGTCCTGGTCGGCGGATCGCCGGGCGGCGCGGCGGACGCGCAGCGCCTCGCGGACCAGGCGCGCCCGGTCGGCCTCGCGGCGCAGCTCGGCGGAACGCAGCTGGTGGAGTTCGTACCCGTACATGGTGGCTCCCTGGTGAGAGATGGTGTCCGAACACCGCTTCGGTGCTCGATGACCACCTTCGTCTCCCAGGGGGGCGGGCCGCATCGGGCGGGTTCCGCATCTTCGGCACTGCCCGGGGCCTTAGATACGCAGGAGGGGCCTCAGAAACCGCCGTAAGGCACCTACGGCGGTCCTAAGGCCCCTCTTCGGCCTGCGGTGACACCCGGTCGGGCTCGCGGTGGCGCTCAGGCGGACGGCAGGGCGAGCAGGACGTCGGTGTACTTCAGGACGGCCAGCAGCAGGCCGAGGACACCGAGCGCGACGCCCGCCCAGGCGACCGACTTGGTCCAGGGCGCCTGCGGCCTGCCCGGGGCACCGAACGCGGGCCGGGCGAGGACCACGACACCGACGATCAGGGCGAGGAGCGCGAACAGTCCGCCCCACAGCGCGGTGGTGTGCCAGGCGTCGCCGTAGACCTCCTTGATCTGCTGGGCGACGCTCGCGGAGGTGGAGGTCCGCAGCTGGCCGGTCAGCTGCTCGCGCGCGCCCGCGACGGTGCCGAGCCAGCTGCCGCTCAGCGAGACCAGGCCCAGCGCGGCGGAGACGACGGCACCGGCGCCCTGCCCGACGCCGGAGGGCCCCGCCTCCTTCACGTCCTCGGCCCCGGCCTCGGTGCCCGCCGCCTCCGCGCCGTCCGTGCTCTCGGCGCCGTCCGTGCTCTCCGCGGCGTCCGGGCCTTCCGCCCTTGCCTCGTCGTCCAGCGGCTCGGTGGCCTCGTCGGTCTCAGTGGCCTCGGTGGCCCCGGCCTCGTCTGCAGTCTTGGTTGCCATGGGGCGCACCGTACGGACGCTGTCTGAGAAGCGTCTTAATGATCGTCAACGATCGCCCCGTGCGGCACGCGCGCGTGCCGCACGCCACTCGGGAGCCAGCACCGACCAGATCTCGATGTCGTGCCGTACGCCCCGGTGGGCGCGGCTCTCGCGGAGCACTCCGTCCCGGGTCATGCCCAGGCGGCGGGCGACGTTGATGCTCGGCTGGTTGGCGGAGGCCGCCTGCCATTCCACGCGGTGCATGCCGCGCCCGTCGAACGCCCAGTCGAGCAGCACCCGCATCGCGCGCGTGACCAGCCCCCGGCCGGCCCCGGCGGGCTCCAGCCAGCAGCCGACCTCGCAGGTGCCCTGTTCCGCGTCGAACGTCCGGAACAGCACCCCGCCGACCAGCTTCCCGTCCAGCCAGATGCCGTGCAGGCTGCCGCTGTCGGCGGCGCGCTTCTCGGCGTACCGGGTGAGCAGGGCCCGCGCGGAGCCGACGTCCGTCTCCCGGGATCCGAAGGGGATGTACTGCCCGATGAAGTCCCGTCCCCGGTCGAGGTGCGCGAGGAACTCCTCGGCGTGCCAGGACTCCAGGGGCCGCAGTTCGGCTCCGTCGTCACCCAGAGGTATCGCGTACATCCTGCGGCCGCTCCTTCGCCAGTGCTTCCACGACGTCGGTGAGCTTCTCATGGGCGGCACGGCACTCGGGCGGCTCGATGCTGATCCGGGGCAGTACGCGGTCCAGCCGGCGCGGCAGCCACCAGTTGGCGCGGCCCAGCAGATGCATCAGGGCGGGCACCAGCAGGGTGCGCAGCACGAAGGCGTCGAGGGCGACGGCGGCGGCGAGCCCGATGCCGAACATGGCGATCACGCGGTCGCCGCCGAGCACGAAGGCGAGGAAGACCGAGATCATGATGACCGCGGCGGAGTTGATCACGCGGCTGGTCTCGGCGAGGCCGACGCGGACGGCACGGCGGTTGTCGCCGGTCTCCAGCCACTCCTCGTACATCCGGCTGACCAGGAAGACCTGGTAGTCCATGGAGAGGCCGAAGAGCACCGAGACCATGATCACGGGCAGGAAGGGCTCGATGGGCCCGGCCCGGCCGAGGCCGAGGAACTCGCTGCCCCACCCCCACTGGAAGATCGCGACGACGACGCCGAACGCGGCGGCGACGGCGGCGACGTTCATGGCGGCGGCCTTCAGGGGTATGCCGACGGACCGGAAGGCGAGCAGGAGCAGGACGCAGCCGAGGCTGACGACGACGCCGACGAACAGCGGCAGCCTGCCGACGATGACGCCGGCGAAGTCGTCGTATCCGGCGGTCACGCCGCCGACCTGCACATCGAGGGAGGTGCCGGTCTCCGCGCGGGGCAGCACCTCGGTGCGCAGCCGGTCGACGAGGTCGCTGGTGCGCTGGGACTGGGGCGCGGAGTCGGGGACCACGGTCAGGTAGGCGGTACTGCCGCCGGTGTCGTAGGTCACGGGCGTGACCGAGGCGACGCCCTCGGTGGAGCGCAGGGTGGTGCCGAGGCTGTCCAGCGCGAGTTTGTCCTCGCCCCCGTCGACGCGCGTCACGAGCGTGAGGGGTCCGTTGACGCCCGGGCCGAAGCCCTCGGCGACGAGGTCGTAGGCCTTGCGGGTGGTCGACGACGCCGGGTCGTTGCCCTGGTCGGAGGTGCCCAGGTGAAGGGTGAACGTGGGCAGGGCGAGCACCGTGATGACGACCAGCGCGAGGGTGCCCAGCAGCTTGGGGTGGCGTTCGACGAACGCGGACCAGCGGGCGGCGAAGCCGGTGGGCAGCTCGGGCTCGGGTCCGTGCTCGGCCAGTCTGCGGCGTTCGCGCCTGCTCAGGGCCCGCGGGCCGATGAAGGACAGCAGGGCCGGCAGCAGCGTCACCGAGGCGGCGACGGTGAGCACGACGGTCGAGGCGGCGGCGACCGCGACCCCGTTGAGGAAGCCGAGCCGCAGGATGAGCATGCCCAGCAGGGCGATGCAAACGGTGGCACCCGCGAAGACCACGGCGCGCCCGGTGGTGGCGACGGCTGTCGTGGCCGCCTCCGCTACGTCGAGTCCGCGTTTGAGGCCGCGTCGGTGCCGGGTGACGATGAACAGCGCGTAGTCGATGCCGACGCCGAGGCCGATCAGCATGCCCAGCATGGGCGCGAAGGTGGCCACCGTCATGGCGTGGCCGAGGAGCTCGATGGCGGCGTAGGCGGTGCCGACGCTCACCAGCGCGGTGGCGAGGGGCAGCAGGGACGCGGCGAGCGAGCCGAAGGCGAGCAGGAGCACCACGCCGGCCACGACCACCCCGGCGATCTCGGCGAGGTGCCCTCCGGAGGGCACGGTGGACCCGACGGCGCTGCCGCCGAGCTCCACCTCGAGCCCCTCGGTCTGGGCGGCCTTGGCGGTGGAGACGACGGCCTCTGTCTCGGACTTCGGGATGTCCTGGGCCGGGTGGGCGAAGGTGACCGTCGCGTACGCGGTGTGCCCGTCGCGGCTGATCTGACCCGCCCCCTGGCCCTTGTAGGGGCTCGTCACGGAGGCCACCCCGGGCAGGGACTCCAGCCGGTCCATGGTGCGGGTCATCGTCTGCTCGACGTCGGAGGCGCGGACGCTGCCGGGCGTGGTGTGCCAGACGACGGTGTCGCTGTCGCCGCCGAGGCCAGGGAAGCCCTCCTGCAGCAGCCGGGTGGCGCGGCCGGACTCGGTGCCGGGGACCTCGAAGTCGTTCGAGTAGGCCGGGCCGGTGACGGCGGCGGCGACGGTGACCCCGCCGAGGGCGAGGAGCCAGAGCAGAACGACGACGAGGCGGTGCCGGACACACCAGCGCGCGAGGGCTGCCACGAAACGTGCTCCCAGGTGATTTGTGGATCTTTGACCGGGAACAGTCGTTCATGAAGTGAACGGCCCGCAAAGAACGCATGAGCAATCTGATGACACTCTTGCAGGCGAATGTGATCGTTTAGCGCCTTCGTGGCGTTATTCACATGACTGGGACCGAATTCACAGGACAGTCAGGCGGGTTCTGTCACCTCAGTCCGACTGGTCGCCGAGTGCCATCACCATCACCCCGACGATCAGCAGCCACAGCGCCCGCCGGGTGTGGCCCCGTTGACCGAGGAGGGCCGCCCCCGCGCAGACGGCGGCGCCGACGGCGTAGGCGGCCGGGACGAGGGCCGGGGCCGAGTCGCGGAGTCGCAGCAGGCACGCGGCGATCCCGGCGAGCGTGAGCAGCGCTCCCGTGCCGGCCGCCGTCCAGCGGGCCCGGCGAGCGACCTCGGCGCCGTCCTGCGGGTCGTCTCCGTGGCCCTCGGTGTCGTCGGCACCCTCGGCGCCCCTGGCGTCCTCGCCCCCGTCCGGTACCGCGGCGGCCGAGACCTCGTCCACCGCGGATATCTCGGGGTGCGTTTCGGAATCGGCGCGTCCACTCATGGCGGGCGAGCGTAGCGCCTCGGCCCGGGAAACCGGATGCGGGGTCGGGGTCTGCCCTGCTATCCACGTCCCCCATGGTCGATCTCACGCACGCGCGCTACCCGCGCAGCAACACCTACGACGCCCGCTGGCTCATCGAGCACCAGATGGGGCCGCATCCGCTGTGGCTGCTGGAGTGGCTGGCACCGGCCCTGCGGCTCGACTCCCTGCCCGCCGGCGCGCGCGTGCTGGACCTGGGCTGCGGGCGCGCGCTGACCTCCGTCTTCCTGGCCCGGGAGTACGGCGTCCAGGTCGTCGCGGCCGACCTGTGGATCAAGCCCGACGACAACGCCCGCCGGATCGCCGAGACCGAAGTCGCCGACCGGGTGGTGCCGGTCCACGTCGAGGCGCACGACCTGCCGTTCGGCGACGAGTCGTTCGACGCGATCGTCTCCGTCGACGCCTACCAGTACTTCGGCGCCGACGACCTCTACCTGCCCTCCCTGACCCGGCTGCTGAAGCCCGGCGGGCGCATCGGGGTCGTGGTGCCGTCGGTACGGGAGGAGATCGACGGTGTCGAGCCGCCGGAGCACCTCAAGGCGCACTGGGACCCGGGATTCTGGGCGTTCCACTCCCCCGCCTGGTGGCACCGGAACTGGACGCGCACCGGCGCAGTGACGGTCGAGACCGCCGACTGGCTCGAGGACGGCTGGCGCGACTGGCTGCGGTGGAGCGAGATCTGCGCCGAGGAGAGCCCGAGCGAGTTCATGGCGGGGATGGCGCGGGACTCGGTGGAGCTGCTGAACGCCGACCGGGAGCGCCTGCTGGGGTTCGCCCGGGTGGTGGGGCGCCGCGACTGAGACGTACGGCTGAGACGTACGGCCCCGGAGGACATGTCCTCCGGGGCCGTACGGCCGTACACGTTGCGCAGCCCGGCTCAGCCCTCGCTGACGCCCAGCTTCTCCAGGATCAGCTCCTTGACGCGGGCGGCGTCGGCCTGGCCGCGGGTGGCCTTCATGACCGCGCCGACCAGGGCGCCGGCCGCGGCCACCTTGCCGCCGCGGATCTTGTCCGCGACACCCGGGTTGCCGGCGATGGCCTCGTCGACGGCGGCGGTCAGCGCGCCCTCGTCGGAGACGACCTTCAGGCCGCGCTTGTCGACGACCTCGTCCGGAGTGCCCTCGCCCGCGAGGACGCCCTCGATGACCTGGCGGGCCAGCTTGTCGTTCAGGTCGCCCTTGGCGACCAGCTCGGTGACCCGCGCGACCTGCGGCGGAGTGATCGCCAGCTCGTCCAGGGCCGTGCCGGCCTCGTTGGCGTGGCGCGCCAGCTCGCCCATCCACCACTTGCGGGCGGAGGCCGCGTCGGCACCGGCGTCGATGGTGGCGACGATCGGGTCCAGCGCACCGGCGTTGAGGATGGCCTGCATGTCGGTGGCCGAGATGCCCCAGTCCGCCAGCAGCCGGGTACGGCGGGCCAGCGGCAGCTCGGGCAGTGCCGCGCGGATCTCCTCGACCCACTCGCGCGAGGGGGCCACCGGCACCAGGTCGGGCTCGGGGAAGTACCGGTAGTCCTCGGCCTCCTCCTTGACCCGGCCGGAGGTCGTGGAGCCCGTGTCCTCGTGGAAGTGGCGGGTCTCCTGGACGATGGTGCCGCCGCCGGAGAGGACGGCCGCGTGCCGCTGGATCTCGAAGCGGACCGCGCGCTCCACGGACCGCAGCGAGTTGACGTTCTTCGTCTCCGAGCGGGTGCCGAACTTCTCCGAGCCGGTCGGCATCAGCGACAGGTTCACGTCGCAGCGCATCTGGCCCATCTCCATGCGGGCCTGGGAGACGCCGAGCGAACGGATCACCTCGCGCAGCTCACGGACGTAGGCCTTGGCCACCTCGGGAGCACGGTCGCCCGCGCCGACGATCGGCTTGGTGACGATCTCGATGAGCGGGATGCCCGCGCGGTTGTAGTCGAGGAGGGAGTGCTGCGCGCCGTGGATACGGCCGGTGGCGCCGCCGACGTGCGTCGACTTGCCGGTGTCCTCCTCCATGTGGGCGCGCTCGATCTCCACGCGGAAGACCTCGCCGTCCTCCAGCTGCACGTCGAGGTAGCCGTTGAAGGCGATCGGCTCGTCGTACTGGGAGGTCTGGAAGTTCTTCGGCATGTCCGGATAGAAGTAGTTCTTCCGGGCGAAGCGGCACCACTCGGCGATCTCGCAGTTCAGCGCGAGACCGATCTTGATCGCCGACTCGACGCCGGTCCTGTTCATGACCGGGAGCGCGCCGGGCAGGCCGAGGCAGGTGGGGCAGGTCTGGCTGTTCGGTTCGGCGCCGAGCGTGGTCGAACAGCCGCAGAACATCTTGGTCTTGGTGCCGAGTTCGACATGGACCTCGAGGCCCATGACGGGGTCGTACGACGCCAGCGCGTCCTCGTACGACACCAGGTCGGTCATGGTGGTCACGGTGAAACTTCCCTCTCAGCCCAGCAGGACGTCGTCGTCGCCCAGCCGCTTCAGCTCGCGGTAGAGGATGGCGAGGCCGGTGACGACGCCGGCGGCGGTCACCACGGCGTCGATCAGCCTCAGCGTGTCGCTCTCGGCGCGGGCCTTCTTGATCTGCTTGGCGACACCGATCGCGCCGAACGCGGTGGTGGCCATGGACAGGTACGTACCGGACTTGGACTTCTTGAAGCCCTTGGCCTTGGACAGTGCCTTGCTCACAGCGACGGAGCCTCCTCCAGCAGCGGGTGTCCCCACTTTTCCACGAAGGCGGCCTCGACGGCGGCGCCCACCCTGTAGAGACGGTCGTCCTTCATCACCGGGGCGATGATCTGCAGGCCCACCGGAAGGTTGTCCTCCGGGGCGAGACCGCACGGCAGGGACATGGCCGCGTTGCCCGCCAGGTTGGTGGGGATGGTGCAGAGGTCGGCCAGGTACATCGCCATCGGGTCGTCGGCGCGCTCGCCGATCGGGAAGGCGGTGGTCGGGGTGGTCGGGGAGACGATCACATCGACCTGCTCGAACGCCTTGTCGAAGTCCCGCTTGATGAGGGTGCGGACCTTCTGGGCGCTGCCGTAGTACGCGTCGTAGTAGCCGGAGCTGAGCGCGTACGTGCCGAGCATGATGCGGCGCTTGACCTCGGGGCCGAAGCCCGCCTCTCGGGTGAGGGAGGTGACCTCCTCCGCGGAGTGGGCGCCGTCGTCGCCGGTGCGCAGGCCGTAGCGCAGGCCGTCGAAGCGGGCCAGGTTGGAGGAGCACTCGGAGGGCGCGATCAGGTAGTACGCCGACAGCGCCAGGTCGAAGGACGGGCAGTCCAGCTCGACGATCTCGGCGCCCAGCTCCTTGAGCAGTTCGACGGACTCGTCGAACCGCTGGATGACGCCGGCCTGGTAGCCCTCGCCGCGGAACTGCTTGACCACGCCGACGCGCATGCCCTCGACGCTGCCGTTGCGGGCGGCCTCGACGACCGGCGGGACCGGCTCCTCGATGGAGGTGGAGTCCAGCGGGTCGTGCCCGGCGATCACCTCGTGCAGCAGCGCCGCGTCCAGGACCGTACGGGCGCAGGGGCCGCCCTGGTCCAGGGAGGAGGAGAACGCCACCATGCCGAAGCGGGAGACCGCGCCGTACGTCGGCTTCACGCCGACCGTGCCGGTGACGGAGGCCGGCTGGCGGATGGAGCCGCCGGTGTCGGTGCCGATGGCGAGGGGGGCCTGGAAGGAGGCGAGGGCCGCGCTCGACCCACCGCCGGAGCCGCCGGGGATCTTGGTGAGGTCCCAGGGGTTGCCGGTGGGGCCGAAGGCGCTGTTCTCGGTGGAGGACCCCATGGCGAACTCGTCCATGTTGGTCTTGCCGAGGATCACCACGTCGGCGGCCTTCAGCCGCTTGGTGAGGGTCGCGTCGTACGGCGGGATCCAGCCCTCGAGGATCTTCGAACCGACGGTCGTCGGGACGCCCTCGGTGGTGAAGATGTCCTTGAGCGCCAGCGGGACGCCGGCCAGCGGGCCGAGCTTCTCGCCCCGCGCCCGCTTCTCGTCGACGGCGCGGGCCTGGGCGAGGGCGCCCTCGCGGTCCACGTACAGGAAGGCGTGCACCTTCTCGTCGACGGCCTCGATCCGGGCCAGGTGGGCCTCGGTGACCTCGACGGCCGTGAGCTCACCGGAGGCGATCTTCTCGGCGGTCTCGGCGGCGGTGAGCCGGATGATGCTGTTGATGTCCGTCATGTCTGTCACTCCTCACCCAGGATCTGCGGCACCTTGAAACGCTGCTGCTCCTGGGCCGGGGCGCCGGACAGCGCCTGCTCGGGGGTGAGCGACGGACGGACCTCGTCCGCGCGCATGACGTTGGTCAGCGGCAGCGGGTGGGAGGTCGGCGGTACGTCTTGGTCGGCGACCTCACTGACGCGGGCCACCGCGCCGATGATGTCGTCCAGCTGTCCCGCGAAGTGGTCGAGCTCTTCGGGCTTCAGCTCCAGACGCGCCAGCCGGGCGAGGTGGGCGACCTCCTCGCGCGTGATGCCAGGCATGCAGCGTTCCTCTGGGGTGAGTGTGTGTGGTTTGGGCCCAATCCTATGGGGCGGGGACCCTTGGCCGTGAAACGGTTTCCTCGGGACCGCCTCAGTGGCGGCTCTCCCAGGCCGTGCTCTTCAGGAAGTGGTTGTCGTACAGGTCCTGGACCTCGAGGATGCTCTCCGGGGTCACCTCGCCGAGGCGGATGCGCTGGAGGTGGCGGAAGTACTCGAAGCGCTCGACGCCCGGTGTGATGACGATCAGCAGGTCGGCGGTGCTGCCGGGGGCGGCGGCGAAGGCGTGCGGGCGGTCCGGCGGGACGATGATCAGGTCGCCGCGCCCGGCGGTGACGACATCGTCCCCGGAGAGGACCTCGGCCTCGCCGTCGAGGAAGTAGAACATCTCGGCCGAGTTGTGGTGGACGTGCGGGTGCGCTCCGTCGGCGCCCTCCCCGAGCGTGACACGCACGGTGGACAGCGCGCCACCGCTGGCGCTGCTGTCGGCCAGCAGCTTGACGGCGACCGGATCACCGCCGACCACCTCGGCCTCCGCGTCCCGCACCAGCACGGTCTCGTCGAACTTGGGCACGAACAGCGACATGGTGTGTCCCCCTTGTGGTGTGGTCGGACCGCGAAGAGCAGTCCGGCGCTGATCAGTACAACGACGGCGGTGGCGAAGTGGATCCCGAAAGCCACGGCTTTCGTCCCGCCGTGGCGAAGGACTATCAGAGTGTCGGCGAGCGGGACGAGTGGCACGCAGACCATGAACCACGCCTCGGCACGGGCGCCCGCGAAGGCAAGGAGGGCAAGGCCGATCAGCCCGAAGGTGCCGTCCCTGAGCCCCTTGACCGACGGGCAGGCGGCGGCGTCGCCGCGCGGGCCGGCCGGGACGCCGTAGCCGGCCGCGGGTGCCCGCCACGGCCGGAGCGGCGCGCTGCTCGGGCGGCACTGGGCGCGCGCGGCACGGGAAGCGCCAGGTGCGCGCAGGACGCGAGCAGTACGAGGCACGGGCAGCACGAGGTGCGGGGCGCGCGGTGCTGGAAGCGGTAGCGCGAGGCGCGAGCAGCGTGAGGGGCAGGAGCAGCGTGAGGGGCGCGAGCAGCGCCAGGTGCGCGCGGCGCAGCGCTATGTGCGGCAGCCTGGGTGCGCAAAGCGCGGGCAGCGCACAGCGCGGGCGGGCCCGTCCTCAGATCCGGCCGGTGGGTGGGCGCTTCACTCGTCGGAGGCCGCCGCGGGCAGTGCGGCGCGCGGGCGCTGCCAGCCGCGCGAGCCGCGCGCCCGCAGCCATGCCGTGGTCTCCTCGGGCGGCATCGCCGCGGCGACCAGCCAGCCCTGTACGGCGTCGCAGCCCAGGTCCCGCAGTCGCTCCCAGGTCTCGTCGTCCTCGACGCCCTCCGCCACGACGAGCAGCCCCAGCGAATGCGCCAGGTCCACCGTGCAGCGCACGATCTCCCCGTCCTCGGCGTCCACCGCCAGCCGGGCCACGAACGAACGGTCGATCTTCAGCTCGCTCACCGGCAGCCTGCGCAGGTGCACCAGCGAGGAGTAGCCGGTGCCGAAGTCGTCCAGCGACATCTTCACGCCGTGCGCGGTCAGACCGGCCAGTGTGTCGGCGGCCCGCTGGGGGTCCTCCAGCAGCACGTGCTCGGTGATCTCCAGCTGCAGCGCTCCCGCGGGGACACCGTGCCGGGCCAGCCGGGCGGCGACCGAGCCGGCGAAGCCGGGGGTGTGCACGTCCCGGGGGGAGACGTTGACCGCGACGGGCACGAACAGTCCCTCGGAGCGCCACTTCGCGACCTGCCCGAGGGCGGTCTCCAGCACGTACTCCGTCAGATGGGGCATCAGCCCCGAGGACTCGGCGATCGCTATGAACTCGTCCGGAGGAACCCTGCCGCGCTCCGGGTGCACCCAGCGCACCAGCGCCTCCAGGCCGGCGACGTGGCCGTCGAAGCGGACCTTGGGCTGGTAGTGCAGCTGGACCTCGTGGGCGTCCAGGGCCCGGCGCAGATCGCCGAGCAGTCCGAGCCGGTCGGGGGTGTTGGAGTCCCGCTTGGACTCGTAGACCTCCACGCCCGTACGGTCCCGCTTGGCCTGGTACATCGCGACGTCCGCGCGGCGCAGCATCCCTTCGGCGTCCAGCGCGTGGTCCGGGAAGACGGCGACACCGGCGCTGGCCTCCAGGACGAGGGTGAGCCCGTCCAGGTCGAGCGGCGAGCTGAGGGTGGTGACCAGTGCCCGCGCGACGCGGGTCGCGGACGTCGTGGAGTCGGCCACGGGCAGTAACACGGCGAACTCGTCCCCGCCGAGCCGCGCGGCCTCCGCCCCCCGCGGCAGCGCCTGCCGCAGCCGATCGGCTATCTGCAGCAGCAGCCGGTCACCGGCGAGATGACCGAGCGTGTCATTGACCGAACGGAAGCGGTCGAGGTCGATCAGCATCAGGGCGGCCCGGGCGCCGATGCGTTCGGCGTCGTCGAGGGCGGTCCAGATGCGCTCCAGGAGCCACTGCCGGTTGGGCAGCCCTGTCAGCCGGTCGCGCAGCTGCTCCTCGGCCCGGGCGCGGGCTATCCACAGGGTGGCGTCCAGGGCGATGAGCGGGATGGAGAACAGCGGCAGCAGCACTGGTTCGGCGACGGCGACGACGCAGACCAGCGGGGCGATGCCGAGCAGGGCGACGGCGACCAGGCCCTGTCTGACCAGGGCGGTGCGGGCGACCGTGGGCAGTCCCTCGGCGGGCGGGGCGTGCAGGTACCACAGCAGGGCACGGGTGACCGCGAGGTAGACGGCGGCGGCCAGCACCACCTCGGGCACGGTGTACGCGGTCCAGGTGCCCGGGTCCCAGGGCTGCTCGACGGTCGGGACGCGGCCGAAGCCGTCAAGGACGAGGGCGGCCATGGCGATGCCGAGGATGTCCACCGCGCCGTTCAGCACGCCGGGCCGGAAGCGGTGGCGCCTGGCTATGCAGACCAGCACGACGACGGCCAGGCTCACCAGGCCGGCGGGCACCCAGCCGTAGAGCAGCAGCACGGCCAGGGTGAGGGCGGTGCCGGAGCCGGTGCCGCCCCACCAGCGGGAGCGGGCGAGCATCACCAGATGGCCGACGATGATCCCGGTGAGCACCGCCAGTGACCAGCCGGCCGTGCCGGACGGGAAGAGTGCGTGGCCGTCGGCGAACGCCCCGTAGAAGCCGGCACCGAGGACGAGCGCGGCCACCGCGACGACCACCGCGGGCAGGGCCGGCCGGAACCGGTGCCACACGGCGACCACGCCCGGCACGGAAGGCGGTTGCCCTCCCGGCAGCGCGGGCAGGCGGATCGCCGCCGCCGCATCCTGCCCGCCGGCGCGTGCGGTGTGGCCCACACGCCCCGGATGCTTCCGGACGCCCGAACGCTCCCCCGTCCGCCCCGTGCTCACGCGCCATGCGCCGGTCATCCGGCGCAGCCGTGAGTGCGGGGCGGCGCTCTCGGTCGGTTCCATTCCCGTCCCTCTCACAGCCGGCGGTGCCCGCGCCGCGCGGCCCGATGCCCGGCGCTCCCGGGCCGCACCGCGCTGGAAAACCCTTCCACGTACTCGTCGAGGAGCACGGGGATGCCCCGACCGCAGCTGGGCACGGCAGGCGCACACCTCAACAGTAGGCCGCAGAAGGCTTCCACGGGCAGCGGTCGCCGACGGTTGCCCGAATGCGCCCCGGCCACCCGTATGCATCTGGTATGCGCGAAACGCGTGGCCTTCAACCGCTACTCACCGGTCGGAAGGGCGACTTCGGCCGCCGCGTCCGGTCCCTGCTCCAACAGGACACCGAAACCGTCCTCGTTCAGAACGGGCACCTTCAGCTGCATCGCTTTGTCGTACTTCGACCCGGGGTTGTCGCCCACGACCACGAATGACGTCTTCTTCGACACCGAGCCGGTCACCTTGGCGCCCCGGCTCTGCAGCGCATCCTTCGCGCCGTCCCTCGTGAACTGCTCCAGGGTGCCGGTGACCACGACCGTCAGGCCCTCGAGCGGGCGCGGGCCTTCCTCCTCGCCGGTGCCCTGCTCCTCCAGCGGGACTCCGGCGGCCTTCCACTTGCGCACGATCTCGCGGTGCCAGTCCTCGGCGAACCACTCCTTGAGGGCGGCGGCAATGATCGGGCCGACCCCGTCGGTGCGCGCCAGTTCCTCCTCGCTCGCCTGCTCGATGCGGTCGACGGAGCGGAACTCGCGCGCCAGCGCCTGGGCCGCCACCGGTCCGACGTGGCGGATCGAAAGCCCGTTCAGGAACCGGGCCAGCGGGCGCTCCTTGGCCGCCTCGATGTTCCGCAGCAGCGCCAGGGTGTTCTTCTTCGGCTCGCCCTTCTGGTTGGCGAAGACCGTGACGACCTTCTCCTCGCCCGTCTTCGGGTCCCGCTTGGGCAGACCGCTGTCCGGGTCGAGGACGTAAGCCTTGATGGGCAGCAGCTTCTCCACCGTGAGGTCGAACAGGTCGCCCTCGTCGACCAGTGGCGGGTCGGCCGGCTCCAGCGGGCGGGTGAGCGCGGCGGCGGCCACCTCGCCGAAGTGCTCGATGTCCAGGCACTCCCGGCCCGCGAGGTAGGAGACCCGCTCCCGCAACTGGGCCGGGCAGGCACGGGCGTTGGGGCAGCGGAGGTCGATGTCGCCCTCCTTCATGGGCCGCAGCGGCGTACCGCACTCGGGGCACTCGGACGGCATCACGAACTCCCGTTCGCTGCCGTCGCGCAGGTCGACGACCGGGCCGAGGATCTCCGGGATGACGTCGCCGGCCTTGCGCAGCACCACGGTGTCGCCGATGAGCACGCCCTTGGCCTTGACGACGTCCTGGTTGTGCAGGGTGGCGAACTCCACCTCGGATCCGGCCACGGTGACCGGTTCGACCTGCGCGTACGGAGTGACGCGGCCGGTGCGTCCGACGCCGACCTTGATGTCGACCAGCTTGGTGTTGACCTCTTCCGGCGCGTACTTGTAGGCGATCGCCCAGCGCGGTGCGCGCGCGGTGGTGCCGAGCCGGCCCTGCAGGCGGATCTCGTCGAGCTTGACGACCACGCCGTCGATCTCGTGCTCCACCGAGTGCCGGTTCTCGCCGAAGTACGCGATGAACTCGCGGACCCCCGCGAGGTCGTCGACCACCTTGTTGTGCCGGGAGGTGGGCAGGCCCCACGTCTTCAGCAGGTCGTAGGCCTGGGAGAGCCGGGTCATCCCCTTGTAGCCCTCCAGGGCGCCGATGCCGTGGACGACCATGTGCAGGGGGCGGGTGGCGGTGACGCGCGGGTCCTTCTGGCGCAGCGAACCCGCCGCCGCGTTGCGCGGGTTGGCGAAGGGCTTGTCACCGGCCTCGACCAGACGGCGGTTGAGGTCCTCGAACTTCTCCATCGGGAAGTAGACCTCGCCGCGGATCTCCACGAGGTCCGGGACGCCGTCGCCCTTCAGCCGGTCCGGGATCTCCGCGATCGTCCGGACGTTGGGGGTGATGTCCTCACCGGTGCGGCCGTCGCCGCGGGTGGCCGCGCGCGTGAGGCGGCCGTGCTCGTAGGTGAGGTTGACGGCGAGGCCGTCGACCTTGAGCTCGCACAGGAAGTGGTACTCCTGCTCGCCCAGTTCCCTGGCGATGCGGTCGGTCCAGGCGGCGAGGTCGTCGTCGTTGAAGGTGTTGTCGAGCGAGAGCATCCGCTGGCGGTGCTCCACCGCCGTGAACTCCGTCGCGTACGACCCGGCGACCTTCTGGGTCGGCGAGTCGGGCGTGCGCAGCTCCGGGTGGCGCTCCTCCAGCTCCTCCAGGGAGCGCAGGAGCTGGTCGAACTCGGCGTCGCTGATGACGGGAGCGTCCTTGACGTAGTACCGGAAGCGGTGCTCCTCGACCTGGTCCGCGAGCCGCGCGTGCTGCTCCCGCGCCTCGGCGGGCACCGCTGTCTCCGCTTGCTGCTTGTCGCCGGCCACCGTGTTGTCCTCCCGTTACTCAGGGTTGTCCGCGAGGGATCTCGCCGCCCGGACGCAGTGGGCGAGCGCCTGGCGCGCGTACGCGGGGGAAGCGCCCGCGAGTCCGCACGCCGGGGTGACCGTGACCGCGTCCGGGACGAGCCCCGGTCGCAGCCCCAGCCTGCGCCACAGCGTTCTGACACCCATGACGCTACCGGCAGGGTCTGACAACGGGCCGTCCGTGGCCGGCACGACACCGGCGAAGAGCCGGGTGCCGGCCTCCACGGCCTCCCCGATCGTCTCGTCGTCACGTTCGGTGAGCAGCGAGAAGTCGAAGGAGACCGCCGCGGCGCCCGCCCGCCGCAGCAGGGCGAAGGGCACGTCGGGGGCGCAGGAGTGGACCACCACGGGCCCCTCGGTGTGCACGCCGACCATGTCGCGCAGCGTGGCCTCGACGATCTGCCGGTCCACGGCCCGGTGGGTGCGGTAGCCGCTGGCGGTGCGCACCTGGCCGCGCAGCACGGCGGTCAGGGACGGCTCGTCGAGCTGGAGCACCAGCTGCGCGCCGGGCACCCGCCGCCGGGCCTCGGCCAGGTGCAGCCGCAGCCCCTCGGCGAGCGAGGCGGCCAGGTCCCGGCAGGCACCGGGGTCGGACAGGGCCGCCTCGCCGTTCTTCAGTTCGAGGTTGGCGGCGAGTGTCCAGGGCCCCACGGCCTGGACCTTCAGCGGCCCCTCGTACCCCTGGGTGAACTCCTCCAGGGCGTCGAGGTCCTCCCCCAGCCAGGACCGGGCCCGCTTGGTGTCCCGTCCGGGCCGGTCGCCGATCCGCCACCCGCTGGGCTCCACGCGCGCGTACAGCTCGACGAGCATCCCGGCGGTCCGCCCGATCATGTCGGCACCGGGCCCCCGGGCGGGCAGCTCGGGCAAAAAGGGGAAGTCCTCGAAGGTGCCGGTGACGGTCTTGGCGGCCTCACGGGCGTCCCCACCGGGCATCGACCCGACCGCGGTGGCGGCACCGAACCTGAACTGGCTGTTCTCGCTCACCAGGGCAGCCTACGGAACAGCCCGGCCGGGGTCAGCGTCCCGGTCGCACCGTAAGGTCGTTGACCTCCGCGTCCCTCGGGAGGTCGAGGGCCATCACGATGGTCGTCGCGACCGACTCCGGGTCGATCCAGCGGGAGGGGTCGTACTCCTTGCCCTCCTGCTGGTGGACCTTGGCCTGCATGGGGCTGGCGGTGCGGCCCGGGTAGACGGTGGTGACCCGCACCCCGTTCGCGTGCTCCTCCTGCCGCAGGGCGTCGGCCAGCGCCTTCAGCCCGTGCTTGGAGGCGGCGTACGCGGCCCATTCGGCGTTGGCGTTCAGGCCCGCGCCCGAGTTCACGAACAGCACATGGCCGCGTGAGGCGCGCAGCTGGGGCAGGAAGTGGCGGGTCAGCTCCGCCGGGGCGATCAGGTTGACGTCGAGCTGGTGGCGCCAGGTCTTCGGGGTCAGCTCACCGACCGGACCGAGGTCGACCACGCCCGCGATGTGCAGCAGGGAGTCGACCCGGTCGGGAAGCGACTGGTGCGAGAAGGCCCAGCTCAGCCGGTCCGGCTCGGCCAGGTCGCCGACCAGGGTCCTCGCCCCGGGGAACTCGGCCGCCAGCTCCTTGGCCCGGCCCGCGTCGCGCGCGTGCAGCACGAGGTCGTCCCCGCGCGCGTGCAGACGGCGCGCGACGGCCGCGCCGATGCCGGAGCCGGCCCCGGTGATCACATGAGTAGCCATGCCCGCCATGCTCGCACCCGCAGCTCAGCGCCCGGCCACCGACTCCTCCAGGTAGGCGAGCGCGCCCGCGGGCTCGTCGGCGAAGAACACCAGCTCGCTCAGCGGCCGCGGCAGGAAGCCCTCGTCCTCCATGCGGTGGAACTGCTCGCGCAGGCCGTCGTAGAAGCCCGCCGTGTTCAGCAGCACCACGGGCTTGTCGGTGCGGCCGTGCTTCTTCAGCTCCAGGATCTCGGTGGCCTCGTCGAGCGTCCCGGTGCCGCCCACCATGATCACCACCGCGTCGGCCTTCTCCAGGAGCAGCTTCTTGCGCTCGGCGAGGTCCCCCGCGATGACCATCTCGTCGGCGCCGGGCCGCGCCTTGTTCGCCAGGAAGTCCACCGACACGCCGATGAGCCGGCCGCCCGCCTCCTGCACGCCGTCCGCGACGACCTTCATCAGTCCGCTGTCGGACCCGCCCCACACCAGGCTGTGACCGCCCTTGCCGAGCAGCCGGGCGAAGTCCCGCGCGGGACGGGTGTAGCGGTCGTCGAGGTCGGCGGCGGAGAGGAAGACGCAGATGTTCATGCGCTCAACCGTACGCGGCCCCGAGCGTGCGCCGTACACGGGAAGACGTGCGCCGTGCACGGGAAGAACCCGTGGCCCGGGAGCGCTGTCCTGTTATGACCCAAGGACACACGATCACCATCGAGCAGGGCACCCGGCACGTACGCGTCGTGCACGACGGCCAGGTCCTCGCGGAGAGCGACCGGCCCCTGCTGCTGCGCGAGACCGGCTGCCCCGTGCGCTACTACATCCCCGCCGAGGACGTACGCCTCGACCTGCTGAGCCCGTCCGAAACGCACACCCACTGCCCCTTCAAGGGCACGGCGTCGTACTGGTCGGCGCCGGGCGCCGAGGACCTGGTGTGGTCCTACCCCGAGCCGAAGCCGGACGTCGCAGAGATCAAGGACCACCTGTGCTTCTACGAAGTGGAAGTGTTGTGACCCGATGAGTCCCTTCTCTCGTGGCAGTCTTCACAGCCATGGACAAGAAGACCATCTCGCGTGACGGCACCTCGATCGCCTACCAGCGCACCGGACAGGGGCCGGTGGTCGTCCTCGTCAGCGGGGCGATGTCCACGGGCGCCACGGTCGCACCGCTGGCGATGGCGCTCTCGGACCGCTTCAGCACCGTCGTGTACGACCGTCGGGGCCGCGGCGAGAGCGGGGACACGGCGCCCTACGCGGTGGAGCGCGAGGTCGAGGACCTCGCGGCCGTGATCGACGCGGTGGGCGGCGACGCGGCGCTGTACGGCATCTCCTCGGGCGGCGCGCTGGTGCTGCGGGCGGCGGCGAGCGGGCTGCCGGTCGGCCGGGTCGCCGTGTACGAGCCGCCGTTCGAGGTGCGCGAGGACCGTGAGCGGGAGCGCGCCGCCTACTCCGACGGTCTGGCCGGCGCGCTCGCGGAGGGCCGGCGCGGTGACGCGGTGGAGCTGTTCCTGCGTGTCACCGGTCTGGCCGAGCAGATGATCGTGAGCGCCCGCCAGTCCCCCATGTGGCCGGGCCTGGAGGCCATCGCCCCCACCCTGGCGTACGACGACGCCGTGATGGGCGACGGACCGGTCCCCCGCGACCTGCTGGCCTCGATCACCGTGCCGGTCCTGGCCGTCGCGGGCGACGCGAGCCCGGACCGGATGCGCGAGGCCGCCCGCCAGGTGGCGGAGGCCGCGCCCCAGGGCACGTACCGCCTGCTGAAGGGCCAGACCCACGCGGTGGAACCGGAGATCCTGGCACCGGTCCTGGCGGAGTTCTACGGCGCGTAACCCCCGTCGGCTCTCACGCCACTCCGGCCGTCGCCCGCAGCGTGGAGGCGATCGTCGCCGAGCCGACCACACGGGTGCCGTCGTAGAGGACGATCGCCTGGCCGGGGGCGACGCCGCGGACCGGCTCGGTGAAGGTCACGCGCAGCCCGCCGTCGACCGGCTCGGCCGTGACCTCGGTCTCGCCGCCGTGGGCGCGCAGCTGAGCGGTGTAGGTGCCGGGGCCGGTGGGGGCGGTGCCGCACCAGCGGGGCTTGATCGCGGTGAGGCCGGTGACGTCTAGGGCGGAGGCCGGGCCCACCGTCACGGTGTTGGTGACCGGGGAGATGTCCAGGACGTAGCGGGGCTTGCCGTCGGGGGCCGGGGTGCCGATGCGCAGTCCCTTTCGCTGGCCGATGGTGAAGCCGTACGCGCCCTCGTGCGTGCCCACCTTGGCGCCGGACTCGTCGACGATGTCGCCCTCGGCCCTGCCGAGCCGCTGGGCGAGGAAGCCCTGGGTGTCGCCGTCGGCGATGAAGCAGATGTCGTGCGAGTCGGGCTTCTTGGCGACCGCGAGCCCCCGGCGCTCGGCCTCGGCGCGGATCTCCTCCTTGGTGGTGACCGTGTCGCCCAGCGGGAACATCGCGTGCGCCAGCTGCTTCTCGTCCAGCACGCCGAGGACGTACGACTGGTCCTTGGCCATGTCGGAGGCGCGGTGCAGTTCGCGGGTGCCGTCCTCGCGCACGATCACCTTCGCGTAGTGGCCGGTGCACACCGCGTCGAAGCCGAGGGCCAGCGCCTTGTCCAGGAGCGCGGCGAACTTGATCTTCTCGTTGCAGCGCAGGCACGGGTTGGGGGTGCGGCCGGCCTCGTACTCGGCGACGAAGTCCTCGACGACGTCCTCGCGGAAGCGGTCGGCGAGGTCCCAGACGTAGAACGGGATGCCGATGACGTCGGCGGCGCGGCGGGCGTCGCGCGAGTCCTCGATGGTGCAACAGCCCCGCGCGCCCGTGCGGAAGGACTGCGGGTTCGCGGAGAGCGCGAGGTGGACGCCGGTGACGTCGTGGCCGGCTTCCGCGGCGCGCGCGGCGGCGACGGCGGAGTCGACCCCGCCCGACATGGCGGCGAGGACGCGGAGGGGGCGGGAGCGCTGCGGAGTGTCAGTCATAGCCCTTTCAGGGTACGGGGGCGCGGGAACCGGGGCCGCCGGATATCCGTTGGAGAGCGCGTGGGGGCGAGGAACGGTGACAAGGAACGGCGGCCGGGGCGGCGAGCGCTGCTCCTCGGCGGGGCCGTGGCGGTGGTCGCGGGCGGAGCTGCGGTGGAGCGCGAGGGGCTGGCCCGCCTGTGGTGGGGGCTGCCGGGCGCGCAGAGGCCGCGGGTGGCGGGGGCGGTGGACTTCGGGGGCGCGCGGTGGCTGGCGGCCTCCCCGGCGAACTACCGGCGGGCGGACCGCCCGGACGACTACACGATCGACCGGGTCGTCGTCCATGTCACCCAGGGCAGCTACGCGAGCGCGGTGAAGGCGTTCCAGGACCCGCGGCACGAGGCCGCCGCGCACTACATCGTCCGCGCGGGCGGGCAGGTCACCCAGATGATCCGCGAGCTGGACGTGGCCTTCCACGCCGGCAACCGGGCATACAACGAGCGCAGCGTCGGCATCGAGCACGAGGGATTCGTCGAGCGGGCCTCGTCCTTCACCGACGCGATGTACGCCGCCTCGGCCCGGCTGACGGCGCGGATATGCGGGCGGTACGGCATACCCGTCGACCGCGAGCACATCATCGGCCATGCCGAGGTGCCGGGCACCGACCACACGGACCCCGGGCCGCACTGGGACTGGGACCGGTACATACGGCTGGTGCGCCGGGCGCCGGCCTGATCCGGACGCGAGACACCCCCTGGGGGGTGTCTCGTCGATCAGGCCGGATCAGGGAGCGGTAGCTGGTGGTGGGGGTACCTCCCACGCCGTTCAGGCAGTGGGGGAGCATCGCAAGGCGGAGGAGGGAGTCGATGCGGAGCATCGGCGACCGACGACAACGCGGCGAGGTGGGGTGCCAAGCGCCGCGAGCCCGGCATGATCGCCGAGACACCCCCTAGGTCAGACCCGCCGCCCGGGCCCGCTCCACCGCCGGGCCGATGGCCTTGGCGACCGCCTCGACGTCGGCCTCGGTGGAGGTGTGGCCGAGGGAGAAGCGGAGGGTGCCGCGGGCCAGGTCCGGGTCGACGCCGGTGGCCAGCAGCACATGGCTGGGCTGGGCGACGCCCGCCGTGCAGGCCGAGCCGGTCGAGCACTCGATGCCCTGGGCGTCCAGCAGGAGCAGCAGGGAGTCGCCCTCGCAGCCGGGGAAGGTGAAGTGGGCGTTGGCCGGAAGACGCCCCTCGGGCGCGGGGTCGCCGCCGAGGATCGCGTCGGGGACGGCCGTGCGGACGGCGGCGACGAGCTGGTCCCGCAGGGCGCCGATCTCGCGGGCGAACCACTCGCGCTGCTCGGCGGCGAGCCGGCCGGCCACCGCGAAGGAGGCGATCGCGGGCACGTCGAGGGTGCCGGAGCGGACATGGCGCTCCTGGCCACCGCCGTGCAGGACGGGTACAGGGCTGTGCTCACGGCCGAGGATCAGTGCGCCGATGCCGTACGGCCCCCCGATCTTGTGGCCGGAGACGGTCATCGCGGCGAGACCGGAGGCGGCGAAGTCGACCGGGACCTGGCCGAAGGCCTGCACGGCGTCGGAGTGCAGCGGCACGCCGAACTCGGCGGCGGTCTCGGCGAGTTCGCGGACCGGCAGCACCGTGCCGATCTCGTTGTTCGCCCACATGACGGTGACGAGGGCCACGTCGTCGGGGTTGCGGGCGATCGCCTCGCGCAGGGCCTCGGGGTGGACGCGGCCGTAGGGGTCGACCGGGAGGTACTCGACGGTGGCGCCCTCGTGTTCGCCGAGCCAGTGGACGGCGTCGAGGACGGCGTGGTGCTCGACGGGGCTGGCGAGGACCCGGGTGCGGGCCGGGTCGGCGGCGCGGCGCGACCAGTACAGGCCCTTGACGGCGAGGTTGTCGGCCTCGGTGCCGCCGGAGGTGAAGACGACCTCGCTGGGGCGGGCGCCGAGGGCTTCGGCGAGGGTTTCGCGGGACTCCTCGACCGTGCGGCGGGCCTGACGGCCGGATGCGTGGAGGGAGGAGGCGTTGCCGGTGACGCCCAGCGCGGCGGTCAGTGCCTCTGCCGCCTCCGGGAGCATGGGGGTGGTCGCGGCGTGGTCGAGGTAAGCCATGGTGAGGCTGATTCTACGGGCGCCTGTCGTGGGCCTGGGGATCAGGTTGCGACGACCTCGGAGCGCCCGCCGTGACTCCGCATGGACTGAGTCGGCAAGGCGCCGTCACTGGTCGGCTGTGCGCACCTGTTCCGCCCTGCCCGCAGCGCTGGGCCACATGCGGCGGTCAGAAGCTCCAGGACACCGTGTGGTCCACCTGCATGAGGGTGATGAGGACGATCAGGTCGGCGATGCCCAGGGTGAGGCCGAGGAGGGCCCGGCCGCGGCGGGTGGTGCCCCGCCAGAGGGCCACTGCCGCGAGGGTGATGGCGATGGGGCCGAGGAAGAGGTTGAGGACGAGGAGGCCGAGCAGGCCGAGGATGAAGGACGCGACGGCCATGCCGTCGGCGTCGCGCAGGGCGGTGCGGCGCGTGGCCGGTGCGGTGAGTTGCATGGCGATGGCTCCCGAGGGATGTGATGGGCGCGTGGTCAGTGGGACGTGCCGCGGCGGCGGGCGTGGCGCTCGCGGAGCGCGAAGATGCCGAGCCAGGCGGCGATCACGACGGCGGCGGCCACGGTGAAGCCGAGCGGCGCGTGGGCCACGGTGCCCAGGGTCACGCCGAGCAGCAGCAGTGCGGCGACGAGGAACAGCATGGGATCGGATCCCCCTCCGGCGTTCTCTCGTGAACGCTTACGAGTAACAGTTGTTCACTGACTATTCAGTCTAGCGCGTCCCACCGCTTTGAAATTCCAGAGAACAGTTGTTAACTGCATGGCATGAGTCACACTCTCGGCGTCCGCCAGGCCCAGAAGCAGAAGACCCGGCAGGCCCTCCTGGACGCGGCGCTTCTCCTGCTGGAGGAGCAGAGCCTGAGCAGCCTGGGCCTGCGCGAGGTCACGCGCGCCGTCGGTGTGGCCCCGACCGCCTTCTACCGGCACTTCCGCTCCACGGCGGACCTCGGCGTGGCCCTGGTGGAGGAGGCCCTGGGCAGCCTGCACCCGATGATCCGGACGACGGTGTCCACGGCGGACGACAGCGAGGAACGCATCGCGCGGGCGGTCGAACTGATCTCCCGTCATGTGGAGGCGTATCCGGCCCATGTCCGGTTCATCGCCCGGGAGCGGCACGGCGGCGTGCAGCCGGTGCGGGAGGCGATCCGGGAGCAACTGGTCCGGTTCGCCCGCGAGGTGAAGGACGAGCTGGCCAAGGATCAGCAGGCCGTGGGCTGGAGCGAGGACGACCTGCTCATGCTCGCCCACCTCTACGTCGACCAGATGCTGATCACCGCCTCGCTCTTCCTGGAAGCCCTGGACGCCGCGCCGGAGGAACGCGAGCGCGTCACCCGGCTCGCCACCCGGCAGCTGCGGCTGATCAGCGTGGGCCGCCGGCACTGGCGGGACTGACCTCTTCCCCCTCGTACAGCTCCGCGACGGCTGCGACCGCCGCCCGCAGCTCCTCACGTGCCTCGGGCGGCGCGAGCACCTCCACCCGGTCGGAGAACCCGAGCAGTTGGCGCACCGCGCGCAGGACGGCGTACGACATCCGGGCCGTGACCCATTCGCTCTCGCCGTCGTCGTCGGGCGGGGCGGCCAGCGAGGAGCCGTGCAGGCGCAGGAACATGTCCAGGTGTGCGCGGCGCACCCGGACGGTGACGTCGATCCCGCCGGGGCGCTCCTCCACCTGGCGGCGCAGCACCTCCCAGGCGTCGGCGAGTTCCACGCCCGGCCGGCGCCGTACGGGATCGTCCAGGAGCCGGGCGGAGCGCACCCGGTCGGCCCGGAACAGCCGCGGCCTGCCCCGCCGGTCGGCGACCAGGTACCAGACGCCCGCCTTGGAGACCAGGCCGTAGGGATCGACGGTGTAGGTGCGCGGCTCGCGCTCGCCGCTGTGCCGGTAGCGCAGCCTCAGGCGCCGGTCGGCGAACACCGCGTCCTGCAGGACGTCCAGGTCGACGGCCTGCTGCGGGCCGCTCTTCCAACGGGTGGCGTCCACCAGGATCCGGCGGCTGGTCACCTCGGCGGCGGGCCGGTGCGGGGCCGGCAGCGCCGCCATCACCTTGCGCAGCGCCGAGCCGAGCGCCGCGTCCAGGCCGAGCGCGGCGTGCGCGCCCTGCGCCGCGAGGATGAACAGCGCGCGGGACTCGTCGGCGGTCAGGCCCGTGACATCGGTGCGGAACCCGGCGAGCAGTTCGATGCCGCCGTGCCGGCCGCGCTCCGCGTAGACCGGAACACCGGAGGCCGACAGCGCCTCGATGTCGCGGTAGACGGTGCGCACCGAGACCTCCAGCCGATCGGCGAGCTCGTGCGCGGGCACCCGGCCCCGGGTCTGCAGGAGCAGCAGGATCGACAGCAGGCGGTCGGCTTTCACGCGCCCAGAATCGCGCCGGGCGGGCGCCGGATCAAATGTTGACGGGAACTGTCAGGTTATCCGTGGAGCCTGGGCGCCGTACCGACCGACGGACGCACGGAGGAGACCCATGAACGCCATCGACCCCCGCCCGAACGCCATCGACCCCCGCCCGCTGTACACCCGCGCCACCGAGCAGGCCGCCGCCGTCGTCAAGACGGTCCGGCCCGAGCAGCTGACCGCCCCCACCCCCTGCACCGAGTTCGACGTACGGGGCCTGCTCAGCCACATCGTGGGCGGCACCGTGCGCATCGCGGTGGTCGGCGAGGGCGGTGACGGGCTCTCGATGAGCTCCTTCGCCGAGGGCGTCGAGGACGACGACTGGGCGGCTGCCTACGACGAGGCGCGCTCCCGCGTCCTGAAGGCGTGGGCGAGCGACGAGCGCATGAGCACGCCGGTGCGGGTGCCGTGGGGCGAGATGCCCGGCCACGCGGCTCTCTCGGGGTACGTCATGGAGATCGTGACGCACACCTGGGACCTCTCCGAGGCCCTCGGCCACCCGCTCGGACTCGACCCGGAACTCGCCGAGTTCGCGCTCGCCACCGCCCGCCGAGTGCTGCCGGACGAGCGGCCCCGGGGCGGGGAGACCCCCTTCGGCGCCCGCCACGAGGCCCGGGAGGGAGCCGATGTCTACGAGCAGTTGGCGGCCTGGCTGGGGCGCACGCCGCTCAGCCGGGCCTGACGCCCGCCGCTCGGCCGCCTCCGACGCACGCCGTTCAGCCGAGCCTGACGCGGGCCAGCTGCCGGGACTGCGCCACCAGCCGGTCGGCGCTGTCCCAGACCTCGGCGTCCTCCTCCAGGAAGCCGCCGGCGAGGTTGCGGGTGGTGATGGACACGCGCAGCGGGCCCGGCGCCGGGCGGCAGCGGACGTGCACGGTCAGCTCGACCGTCGGGACCCAGCCCTTCAGACCGAGCTCGAACGCGGTCGGCGGCAGCGCGTCGACGGCGAGCAGCAGAGAGAGCGGGTCGGCGTCCCGGCCGTCGGCGAGCCCGAACCAGGCCCGCATCTCGCCCTTGCCGGAGGGCGAGCCGAGCGCCCAGCCGAGGGTGGCCGGGTCCAGCTTGAGCATCAGGCGGTCGGTGATGGCGGAGCTGCCCGGGACCGGGGACGGTCCGTCCTGCGGCCCGAAGCACTGTTCCATCGGCGGGATGGCGGGCGGCTTCGCCGTGGTGCGCACGTCGTCGGGGAGGGCGCCCAGGTCGCCGTAGGAGGCCAGGACGCGGATGCGCTCCACCTCGCGGCCGTCCGCGTCGTACTGGAAGAGGGACGCCTGGCCGGTGGAGAGGGTGCGGCCGGTGCGGACCACGTCCGTGCGCACGACGGCGGGGCCGGGCTGGGATGCCGTCAGATAGTGTGCCGAGATCGTGAACGGGTCCGGGTGCGGCAGGGCGTCCGCGAGGGCGCGGCCCAGGACGGCCAGCAGATAGCCGCCGTTGACGGCGCTGATGATGGTCCAGCCGGCCGAGAGGTCGATGTCGTAGACGCCCGGGGCGCGGCGGGTCACCGCGGTGTCCCGGTCGAACTCGCTGTCGCCGATCGTGGCCCGCGCGGCCGGGGCGGAAGCTGCTTCTGGCATGCATGAACCGTACAACAGGAAACTACTAAGCGGTAGCTTTGCCTCAGGTCGAGCCGGTCGACCCCTGCGCACTCGCGTGGGTCTTCGGCAATTTCTTGGTAAGTGTCCGTACTCGTCCGTGACCCGCGGCCCCCGAATTCCCTCTATCCGGACATGAGCCTCACCGGGACTCCGTTCCTGTACACCACCGTCGCGCTGGCCGTGGTCGCCCTCGTCCTGCCGTTCGTCCTGTGGACGCGGCTGAGGGGCCCCAGCGCGCTGCGCACCGCGCTGCGCGCGCTGATGCTGCTGTTCGCCCAGGCCACCGCCGTCACCCTGGTCTTCGTGCTGGTGAACAACGCCAACAACCTGTACGACAACTGGGCGGACCTGCTCGGCACCGGCAACCATGTGCAGAAGGCCGCCGACCTCGGCGCCGACGGCACCGGAGGCATCGCCTACCGCAGGCTGCCCAAGGTCCACCAGAGCTTCACCCAGGCCGACGGACCCGGGATGCACGCGGCCGGCGGGGTCGAGGTCACCCAGCTCAAGGGCCGGGTCTCGGGGGTGAAGGCCGAGGTCTACGTCTGGCTGCCGCCGCAGTACGACGAGCCCGCCTACAAGGACAAGAAGTTCCCGGTGGTCGAGCTGCTGTCCGGCTATCCGGGCTCGGCGAAGGCGTGGTTCGGGTCGATGAAGGTGCACGAGCAGCTGGCGCCGCTGATGAGGAGCGGTCAGGTCGCGCCCTTCATCCTGGTCTCCCCGCGCACCAACCTGATCGCCAAGACGGACACGGGCTGCGCCAACATACCGGGCACCGTCAACGCGGACAGCTGGCTGAGCATCGACGTGCCGAAGATGATCACGGACAACTTCCGCGCCGAGGCCGCGCCCGACGGCTGGGCGGCCGCCGGCTACTCGGCCGGCGCGCACTGCGCGGCCAAGCTGGCCGTCGCCCACCCCGACCGCTACCGGGCCGCGGTGAGTCTGTCCGGCTACAACGACCCGATCGGCGAACGCTCCTCGCTGGCCGCGCAGAACATCGGGCTGCGCCGGGCGAACAACCCCTACGTCCTGCTCCGCAAGTACCGCACCCCGCCCCGGATCGCGCTCTACATGTCCGGGGAGGCCGGCGACGGCTACGAGGCCGGAGTGGCCCTGGAGCAGGTGGCGAAGCCGCCGACCACCGTCCATGTGGTGTTCCTGCCGCGCAGCGCGGGCGGGCACACCATGGGGCTGTGGCGGCCGCAGGTGCCGACGGTGTTCCGCTGGCT
Source organism: Streptomyces spiralis (assembly GCF_014654675.1). Taxonomy (GTDB): domain Bacteria; phylum Actinomycetota; class Actinomycetes; order Streptomycetales; family Streptomycetaceae; genus Streptomyces; species Streptomyces spiralis. Next base: position 18,207 of record NZ_BNBC01000057.1, on the reverse strand, counting down.
GACCATGGAGCTGGGCCACCACCGTGGCGGGAACCCCGCGAAGTCCGCTACTCCTCCCGGACGGTCGAGCGCCGGTTCCAGGCCCGCGGAGCTCGCCAGTGGAACCGCATCGCGAGCAGGCGGAGCACGAAGGCGGTGACGACGGCCAGGGCGGTGGTGAGCGGGGTCAGCGCGTCGTAGTGGATGCACAACACCACCATGGTGGCGCCGACGATCGCCGGGACCGCGTACAGGTCGCGGTCCCATCGCAGCAGCGAGGGAACCTCGTTGGCGAGCACGTCCCGCAGCACACCGCCGCCCACGGCGGTGGCCATGCCGAGGGTCGCCGACGCGGTGAGGCCCAGCCCGTAGTCGTACGCCTTGGTGGTCCCGGAGACACAGAAGAGGCCGAGGCCGGCCGCGTCGAAGACCAGGACCGCCGCCTGGATGCGCTCCACGTGCGGGTGCAGGAAGAAGACCACGACCGTGGCGAGCAGCGGGGTGAGGAAGTACCCCAGGTCGGTGAAGGCGGCCGGGGGCACGGCCCCGATCATGACATCGCGGAACAGCCCTCCGCCCAGCGCGGTGACCTCGGCGAGCACGGCGATGCCGAAGACGTCGAAGTTCTTGCGGACGGCCAGCAGCGCGCCGGAGATGGCGAACACGAAGATGCCGACCAGGTCGACCGTGTGCTGGACGGAGGGGCTGAACAGTTGCTGAAGCACCCCACATTCTTACTCAGAGTGCGGTGCGTGCCTTGCAATGCAAGGACGGCCCGGCTTACAGGGCGGGTTTGCCGGTCGTGTACAGCCACTTCTGGAAGAGGTCGCCCAGGTGCTGCCCGGAGACCTGCTCGGCGAGGCGGACGAAGTCGGCGGTGTTCGCGTTGCCGTAGCGGTGCAGCTTCGTCCAGGCGGGCAGCAGCCTGAAGAAGGCCCGGTCGCCGATGCGTTCGCGCAGCGCCTGGAGCGTCATCGCGCCACGCTGGTAGACGGCGGAGGCGAACATGGTGTCGCGCTGCGGGTCGGCGACCTCGACCTGCCAGAAGGAGCTGTCGGCCGGCCGGGCGTCGTAGCCTGCCAGGAACGAGTCGTGCGCCGAGCGGGTGCCCTGGTGCTCGGCCCACAGCCACTGGGCGTAGGTGGCGAAGCCCTCGTTGAGCCAGATGTCCTTCCAGCGCTCCACCGACACCGAGTCGCCGAACCACTGGTGGGCCAGCTCGTGCACGATCGTCGACTCGTTGCGGACGGCCGAGTAGGCGGGCTTGGACTGCACCTCCAGCGAGAACCCGGCCTCGGGCATGTCGTCGACGATCGCGCCGGTCTCCTCGAACGGGTACGGCCCGAAGACCTGCGACCAGTAGTCGGTGGCGGCGGCCGTGACGGCGTACACGTCGACGCTGTTGCTGTTCTTCAACGTCGGGTCGATGGCGACGTAGATCGGGATGCCGGAGGGCGTCCGCCCGGTGCGCACGTCGAACTTCCCGATGGTGGCGGTGGCGAGGTAGGTGGCCATGGGCCGGTCCTCGCGCCAGTGGGTGTACGTCGAACCGCCCCGGTCGTACGTCGATATCAGCCGGCCGTTGGAGACGGCGGTCAGGCCCTTGGGCGCCTTGATCCGGATGTCGTAGGTGGCCTTGTCGGAGGGGTGGTCGCTGGACGGGAACCAGGTGGAGGCGGCGTTGGGCTCACAGGCGACGAAGACGCCGTCCGGGGTCTTCATCCAGCCGTACTGGGAGCCGAAGACGATGGGTCCGCCGAGCGGCTCGGGTACGCCGCCGTAGGTCACGGTGACGGTGAAGGTGCGGTTCCTGGGCAGGACGCCGCGCGGGGTGACGCGCACCTCGTCTCCGTCCTGGGTGAACCCGGCGCGTCTGCCGTCGACTTCGACGCGGGTGACCTGGAGCTGCTGCAGGTCCAGGTCGAAGGAGGACAGGTTCTCGGTGGCGCGGGCGGTGAGCGTGGTGCGGCCGTCGAGGCGGTCGGTGTCCGGGTCGTACGCGATGTCGAGGGCGTAGTGGCGGGCGTCGAAGCCGCCGTTGCCCGCTTGCGGGAAGTAGGAGTCGCCGATGCCCGGGGCGCCGTGGGTGGGGGCCGAGGAGGCGGCGATGGCGAGGAAGGAGGCCGCCGCGGTGGTGACGGCCGCCAGACGTGCCGAACGGGAGAGTGCCATGAGTCATCCCTTCGCGCGTGCGTCGATCAGTGGATCGCACGGACAGGGTCGACTCTGCACTCCCCCGTTCGGTCATGTGCATGACTTTGCCAAGCTGTCATGCGTCAGTCCTTGCTTGACTCCTGACTGTCGCTGTCGCTGTCGCCACTGCTGTCACTGGCGCTGCTCGAGGCTTCGGAGGCGGCCGTCTCGGCGTCGGCGTCGGTGTCCGCCTCCGGTTCCGAGCCCGTCTCGGACTCCGACGCCGACTCCGACTCCGCGTCCGACGCCGACTCCGCGTCCGCCTCGGACTCCACGTCCGACTCCGCGTCCGCGTCCGCGTCCGCGTCCGCGGAAGCCTCGGCCGGCTCCTCCGTGTCGTCGGAGGACGGCGTGTCGGCCTCCGCCTGCGCCTCCGCGATCTCGTCGGCAGCCGCCGCGACCGCGGCCGAGGTCTCGGCCGACTTGGCGAGGGCCTCCTCGGAGACCAGCTCCGCCGCCTCCTTCGCGGCCGTCAGCAGCACGGTGTCCTGCGGTGCCTGGTCCTCGAAGTTCTCCGGGTGGTGGCAGGCCACCCGCTGACCGGGCTTCAGCTCCTTCAGCGCCGGCTCGGTCGTCCGGCAGATCTCCGTCGCCTTCCAGCACCGGGTGTGGAAGCGGCAGCCGCTCGGCGGGGAGATCGGCGAGGGGACGTCGCCCTTGAGCAGGATGCGGTCGCTCTTGGCGTTCTTCCGCTTGGGGTCCGGGATCGGGACGGCGGACATCAGCGCCTTGGTGTACGGGTGCATCGGCGCCTTGTACAGCGATTCCCGGTCGGCCAGCTCGACGATCTTGCCGAGGTACATCACCGCGATGCGGTCCGAGACGTGCCGGACGACCGACAGGTCGTGCGCGATGATCACGTACGTCAGGCCCAGCTCCTGCTGGAGGTCGTCGAGCAGGTTGACGACCTGCGCCTGGATCGACACGTCCAGCGCCGAGACCGGCTCGTCCGCCACCACCAGCTTCGGCTTGAGCGCGAGCGCACGGGCGATACCGATGCGCTGGCGCTGGCCGCCGGAGAACTCGTGCGGATAGCGGTTGTAGTGCTCGGGGTTGAGGCCGACCACCGACAGCAGCCGCTGCACTTCCTTCTTGATGCCGCCCTCGGGCACCACGCCCTGGAGCCGGAAGGGAGCGCCGACGATCGTGCCGATGGTGTGGCGCGGGTTCAGCGACGAGTACGGGTCCTGGAAGATCATCTGCACATCGCGGCGCATCGGGCGCATGCCGCTCACACCGAGGTGCGTGATGTCCTTGCCCTCGAACTCGATCTGTCCGCCGGTCGGTTCGAGCAGCCGGGTGATCAGCCGGCCCATCGTCGACTTGCCGCAGCCGGACTCGCCCACGACGCCCAGGGTCTCGCCGGAGCGCACCTCGAAGTCGAGGCCGTCCACGGCGCGCACGGCGCCGACCTGACGCTGCAGCAGGCCCTTCTTGATCGGGAAGTGCTTCTGCAGCCCGGTGACCTTCAGCAGGATCTCGCCGGGCGCGGCCTCCTTGGTGAGGGTGGCCGTGCCAGCGGCCTCGGCCTCGGCGCCGTCGCTCTGGGCAGGAATGCTCACTGCCTTGTCCTCTGCGTTCTCACTCACAGCTTCGGCGCAATCTCTTCGGTCCAGATCCGCTCCCGCTGCTCCTGCGACATGTGGCAGGCGGCCCAGTGCTGGCTGCCGACCTCGGTCAGCTCGGGGCGGACCGTGCGGGTGACGTTGTCCTTCGGGACGTCGGCGTACGGGCAGCGCGGGTTGAAGGCGCAGCCGGACGGGACGTTGATCAGGGAGGGCGGCGATCCCTTGACGGGGATGAGCCGGTCCTGCTGCTCGCGGTCCAGGCGCGGCATCGAGCCGAGCAGACCCCAGGTGTAGGGGTGGCGGGGCTCGTAGAACACCTTGTCCGCCGGGCCGCGCTCGACGCACCGGCCGCCGTACATCACCAGGATGTCGTCGGCGAGTTCGGCGACGACGCCGAGGTCGTGGGTGATGATGATGACCGCGGAGCCGAACTCCTTCTGCAGGTCCCGGATGAGGTCGAGGATCTGCGCCTGGACGGTGACGTCCAGGGCGGTGGTCGGCTCGTCCGCGATGAGCAGCTCGGGGTTGTTGACCAGCGACATCGCGATCATCGCACGCTGGCGCATACCGCCGGAGAACTCGTGCGGGTAGCTGTCCACGCGCTTGTCCGGCTGCGGGATGCCCACCCGGTCGAGCATCTCGATCGCCCGCCTGCGGGCGGTCTTCTTGTCGACCTTGTGGTGGATGCGGTACGCCTCGACGATCTGCGCGCCGATCGTGTAGTACGGGTGCAGCGCGGACAGCGGGTCCTGGAAGATCATCGCCATCTCCCGGCCGCGCAGCTTGCGCACGTGGTCGGGGTCGGCGGACAGCAGCTCGGTGCCGTCCAGCCAGATCTCGCCGGAGATCTGCGCCTTGCGCTTGCCGTACTGGCCGGCGGTGTGCAGGCCCATGATGCCGAGCGAGGTCACCGACTTGCCGGAGCCGGACTCGCCCACGATGCCGAGGGTCTTGCCCTTCTCCAGCTGGAAGCTGAGCCCGTCGACGGACTTGACCAGGCCGTCGTCGGTGGGGAAGTGCACCTTCAGGTCGCGCACTTCCAGGAAGGCACTGGGGGCGGGCGAGGCGGTGCTGGGCTCGCCCACGGCCGCTCCGGTCTTGCTGAGTTCGGTCATGCCAGCCTCACTCGGGGGTCGATCACGGCGTACAGGACGTCCACCACGAGGTTGGCGATGAGCACCGCGAGGGAGGTGATCAGGGTGACGCCCAGAATGATGGGCAGATCCTGGTTCTTGATGGCGTTCAGCACGGCCTGGCCGAGGCCGGGCAGGCTGAACGTCGTCTCCGTGAGGATCGCGCCGCCGATCAGGGCGCCGAGGTCCATGCCGAGCATGGTCAGGATCGGGGTCATCGTGGAGCGCATGGCGTGCTTGCCGATGACGACCTGCTCCTTGAGGCCCTTGGCACGGGCGGTGCGGATGTAGTCCTCGCCCAGGATCTCCATCATCGTGGCCCGGGTGATCCGGGCGTACATGGCCGCGTACAGGAACGCGAGGGTGACCCAGGGCAGGATCATGCTTCCGAACCAGCCGGAGAAGCTGTCCGAGAGCGGGACGTACCTGCCGTCGAACCACTTCAGTCCGAAGACGAAGATCGCCGAGGCGAGCAGACCCGTGAAGTAGATCGGCAGCGAGACGCCGCTGAGGGCGACGACCATCGCGCCGCGGTCCCACAGGCTGCCCCGCTTGAGGGCGGAGAGCACACCCGCGGCGACACCGAAGACCAGCCACAGCACGGCGGCGCCGAGCGCGAGCCCCAGGGTCACCGGGAAGCGGTCGGTGAGCACCGGCCAGACGGCCTGCTCGCTCTTGAAGGAGTAGCCGAAGCAGGGCGCGGCGCAGTGGGTGACGTCGCCGCCGCCCGAGTAGGTGCGGCCCGCGAAGATGCCCTTGAAGAACTCCCACACCTGCGAGTAGATCGGTTCGGCCAGACCCAGTTTCTCGCGGACCCCCTCGACGGCGGCCGGGTCTGCCTGTTTGCCGACGAAGCTCAGGGCGATGTCGACGCCCGCCCACTTGGGGACGAGGAAGAAGATGCTGAAGACCACCAGGATGATGACAACCAGCATCACTGCGGCGGCGAACAGCCGCCTGATGAGGTAAGCGAGCACAGCTTACGGCCCGCCGCGGACAGCGGACCGCCGGAGGTCTTCCGGCGGTCCGCGGTCTCGCCGCGCCGGCCTTCACCTGCCTTTCGTGCCGTACGGCCGGTGTGCCGGGTTTACTTCGTGGACTTCAGGCCGAGGTTGACGAAGTCGTAGTAGCCGCTGTACGCGTCCGTCGTGTAGACGTTGGCCAGACGCGAGGAGCGGATGTTGAGGAACTTCTCGAAGGTGAAGGGCAGGTAGTACGCGCCCTCCATGACCTTGTGGTTGATCTCCGTGGAGATCTGGGCCTTCTTCGCCTCGTCCAGCGTCTGGGTGTACTGGTCGAACAGACCGTCGATCGTCTTGTCCTTGATCAGAGCGTAGTTGTTGTTACCGCTCTGCAGGATGTACTTGCTGCTCCACAGCGGGATGCCGTAGCCCTGGACGGTCGGGAAGTCCGGACCCCAGCCCATGATGATGATGCCGAGCTTCTTCTTGGCCACGTTCGAGGGGCTGCCGATGATGCCCGGGCTCTGCGAGCCGTCGTACTGGTAGATGTCGGCGTTGATGCCGACCTTCTTCAGCGCGGCCTGCAGGGACTGGGCGGTGGCCACTTCCTGCGACTTGTTGTTGCGGACGGCGATGGTGGTCGAGAAGCCGTTCGGCTGACCGCAGGCCTTCAGCTCCTGCTTGGCCAGGTCGGCGTTGCCGTTCTTGTTGGCGCCGGCGATCTGGTACGGGTCGTACTTCTGGCCCTCGCCACCGGCGACGGACGGCGGCAGCATGTTGGTGCCGATGTCACCACCGGCGATGGGGCCACCGCGGGCGGTCTGGAGCGACACGTGGTCGGCGGCGTAGATCACGGCCTTGCGGCAGTGGATGTTGTCGAACGGCTTGACGCTCTGCGGGAAGACCGCGTAGCGGATGAAGCCGGAGACCGGGTTGTCCAGGTTGGCCTTGTGCTGCTTCAGGGCGATCTGGCGGCCCTGCGGGCCCAGGCCGGTCTGGCTCGCGTCGACGTCGTAGTCGCCGTTGATCAGGCGCTGGTCGGAGTCGACCTGGTTGGTCGAGATGTCCAGCGTGATCTTGTCCGGGTAGGCCTTGCGGACCGGGTCCGAGGAGGCCTTCCAGCTGGTGTTGCGGACCAGGACCAGGTTCTTGCCCGGGCTGTACGACTGGAACTTGTACGGGCCGGAGGAGAAGGGGTGCAGGCCGTACTTGGACTTGGTGTCCTTGTCCTGGCGGACCGGGGAACCCGAGACCATCGCCAGCACCTGGAGGAAGTCGGAGTTGGGCGTCGGCAGGTGGAAGACGATCGTCTTGTCGTCCGGCGTGTCGATCGCCTTCAGGCCCAGGTGGTCCGCGGCCTTGTCCTTGTACGGGCCCTTGTACGTGCCCTTCGGGTCCAGCATCTGCTGGAGGTAGATCGGACCGCCGGACAGGACGTCCTGCGCCCAGACGCGCTCGATGCCGTACTTGACGTCCTTGGAGGTGATCGGCTTCCCGTCCTCCCAGGTGATGCCGTCACGCAGCGTGAACGTGTAGGTCTTGCCGCCGTCCGAGACCTTGCCCATGTCGGTGGCGAGGTCCGGGGTGACCTTGGCACCCTCGGCGCCCGGCTCGGTCTTGTAGGTGAGCAGCTGACGGCTGTAGTACCGCGCGAAGTCCCACATGAAGCCGTAGTAGCCGCGCGTGGTGTCCCACGAGTCGGCGTCCTGCGTGGTGACGAACTTGAGCGTGCCGCCCTTCTTGACCTGGTCGGCCTGGGCCACCTTGTTGTTCGCAGCGTTGAAGCCGGCCGCGCCGCTCTTCGAGTCGCCGCTGTCGTTGCCTCCGCCGCACGCCGCCGTGGTCAGCAGCCCGGCGACCACTGCGGCAGCGGCAAGGGCCTGCTTGCGCCGCCCTGAGGTGCGTTGGGTAGTCACGATCTCGGATCCTCCGGATTTGATGAGAGACCCCGTGGGTGAGCTCACGGGACGCTTGGGGTACGGCACTTCAGCGCGAACCCTTCGGGTCGAGCGCGTCTCGCACGCCGTCGCCGAACAGGTTGAAGGCCAGAACCGTGATGAAGATCGCCACGCCCGGGACCACCATGTACATCGGGTCCGAGTCGTAGTAGTCGATCGCGCTGGAGAGCATCTGTCCCCAGGAGGCGGTCGGCGGCTTGACGCCCACGCCCAGGAAGCTCAGCGCCGCCTCGGTGAGGATGTTGGTCGGGATCATCATCGTCGTGTACACGATGATGGGGGCGACCAGGTTGGGCAGCAGCTCCTTGAACAGGATGTAGAACCGGCCGGCGCCGAGCGAGCGGGCCGCCTCGACGTACTCGCGTTCACGCAGCGAGAGCGTCTGGCCGCGCACCACGCGGCCGATGTACGGCCAGCCGAAGAAGCCGATGACCAGGATCATCACGAACACGCGGACGCCCGTGCCGGTCAGGCCGAGCATCGAGTTCGGCATCACCGAGACCAGCGCAATGATGAACAGCAGCTGGGGGAATGCCAGCAGACCGTCCATGACGCGGCTGATGACCGAGTCCACCCAGCCGCCGAAGAAGCCCGCCAGGATGCCGAGGACGGTGCCCAGGATGACGGCGACCACGGCGGACAGGAAGCCGACGAGCAGGGAGATCTGGGCGCCGTAGACGATGCGGGCGAAGATGTCGCGGCCGTTGACCGGCTCGACCCCGAGGAGGTGGTCGCCGCTGATGCCGCCCAGCGATCCCGTGGGGGTGCCGAACAGCGGGTCGATCAGATTCTCGTGGTAGTCGTTCGGGTCCTGCCCGACCAGATTCGTGATCACCGGCGCGAGCAGGGCGATCACGATGAGGACGAGCACGACGACGCCGCCCGTCAGCGCGAGTTTGTCCCGCTTCAGGCGCCCCCAGGCGATCCGTCCCAGGGAGCGGCCCTGGACGGCCTTCACGCCCGCGGTGGCTACCGCCGCTTCGTCGGCCGCGCTCGGGGCCGCTTCCGCGGTCGGCTCGTGCAATGGTGCCGTCATTAGGCAGGGACCCCTCTCAACCGGCGGTAGCCGGCCCGCACTTGCCGCTGTGGCGGCATGATCAGTCCGTCGTACACAGGGGCGAAAGCCCCCTTGGTGCGGGAGTCTTCAACGCTTTGGCGATCTGTTGCCAGACTTGACGGGGAATGGATGCGTAAACGTGATGCAGGCTGGAGGGTTCCGTTATCCGGACAGTGGGTAACGGGGGGCGGACGAGGGCTAGTTGGGCCTTCTGGGACAGAAACGGACCTTCCGCCCTCATCTACGCGCGAAGAGAGTCCTGGCGTCCGCAGTCCGGGCACGGAAGCCGGCGCCGGCCGTGCGGCGCGACCGGATCAGTATCCGCCCCCGGCCGGCGGGTAGCCGTAGCCGCCCGGCGGGTTCTGGACAGCCGGGGCGGCGTGGGCCTCGCGGTCGTAGAACGGGCGGGCGCTGGCGCGCAGCCACATCGCCACCGGGTCGAACTCGTCGGACATCGCCACGGTCGACACCGGCAGCCCGTCGGGGACCGCGCCGACGGACTGCCGCATCATCGCCCGCACCGAGTCGACGGCGGTCGGGGAGGTGTCGTACACGTCCAGGCCGATGGCGAGGTACGGCGCCCCGAACGCGGGCTGCACCCAGGCGCGCCGCAGCGAGCGGACCGCCGGGGTGCGGTGGGCGTTCTGCGTCAGCAGGGCGTAGAAGTGGGGGATCTCGATGGCCGGTTCGGACACTCTGAGCGGTCCGGCGGGCTGGCGGTCCAGGCCGGTGGCGATGCGGCGCAGGTCCAGCCAGGGGATGCCGACGCCGCCGCCGGGGGCGTGCGGGTTCAGCCACAGGCCGTAGTGGTCGGGGTAGAGGACGCGGGCGACGTCGAGGGCGTCCACCACCTCGTAGGACCGGTTCCAGCCGCTGGCCGACAGCTCCTGGGCGGAGGTGACGCAGGGGGCGTAGCCGTGGCCGTCGACGTCCATGTGGCCGTACTGGGCGTCGGGAGAACCCGCCTGGCCGTGCCAGAGCAGCATCCAGACCTGGCCGGAGGTGGGGGTCGCGAGGGCGCGCAGCAGCGCCTCGTAGGCGTCGTAGCGTCCGGGCGTCACCTGGCGCAGCGTCTGCTCCACGTGCCCGGCCGCGGCCGTGCCGCTCGCGCTCACTTTTTACCGCCCCTTCGTACAAGCAACGTTTCGACCGAGCCGTGGGTCCAGCTTAGAGCCCGCCCGCGAGCCCGGTGCGTGGTGTCGTCCCGCGGGTGCGGGGAGGTCGTGACCCGTCGCGCCCCGCGGCGCAGCCGCCTGTCGGCACCGCCCCGCGCCCCTGGAGGATCCTCAGTGGCCGTACTGGTAGAACGGCCGGACCTTTTCCCGCAGCCAGCCCGCCACCGGGTCGTCCGTCACGTCCAGCAGGACCAGGTTGACGGGCCACCGGACGGGGACCTTGGCGAGGGCCCGGCCCAGGGCGTCCAGGGGGCGGGCGCGCAGGTCGCCGTCCCACTGGGAGAGCTCGACGCCTATGAACATCACCGGGTCGGCCGTCTCTATGGCGGCCAGGCAGCGGCGGGCCGCCAGGACCACGCCCGTTTCGGCGAACTCGGCGGAGGCGGCGGCCAGGAAGTCCACCGGGTCGTCCTGCCAGTCGGGTTCGAACAGACGGACGCGGCCGCCGCCGGGGCCGTCCAGTTCGGTGCGCCCGGCCCGGCACAGTTCGGCCACGGCCGGCGGGGGCAGCGGGATGCCGACCACGCCCTCCGGGTTCAGCGCGATGCCGACCTGCGGGGGCAGTCCGCGCGCGAACTCGACGGCGGGCGCGATGGCGTAGGACATGTGGGGGCCGGCGACCTGGCGGAACTGCTCCTCGGAACTGAAGACCGGGACGTAGGCCTGGCCGTCGATCTCCAGGGTGGGCAGGTCGAGCGGACCGCTGTGCGGGCCACCGCCGCCGGGCAGCGGAACCCACAGGAAGCTGCGGCCCAGCACCTCGATGATCCGGCCGCCGGCCGAGGGGATGCCGAGGGAGGCGGAGAGCACTTCCTCCAGCTCGTTGCCGGGCCATCCGCCGTGCGGCTGGGGATGCGCCTGTGCCGGAAAGTCCGCGGGGTAGCCCCCGGAGAAGTCCGCCGGAATGTCCATTCGCCTACCACCTGCTGGGAACCGCTGTTGTGACCGAAAGGCTATCGGGTGCCGGTGCGGGGCGGGCCGGTGAAGCCGATCCGGCGCAGCGCGGCCGCCGCCTCGCGGTCCAGCAGGACCGCCGAGCCGCAGCCCGCCGGCAGCTCGCCCCGCTCGACGGCGCGCAGCAGACGGCCCGCGGCCCTGCGGTGGCGCAGGAAGGCGTAGCGGGAGACACCGCGGCCGCGCCGGCGCATGCCGTCCACGGCGGTCTCGGGGGTGACGTCCAGCAGGATCAGGTGGAGCGTGCCGCCGCGGCGGCGGGCGGCGCGGGCCAGCCAGCCGCGGACCCAGCTCTGCGTGCCGCAGTCGTGGACCACGACCCCCTCTCCGGAGCGCAGCGCGCGGCGCAGCGCGGCGTAGTGGGCGAGGCGGACCAGCGGGCGGTAGAGCGCGTAGGGCAGGTGGGGCGAGAGGCGGGCGTCCCAGCGGTCGCGGGTGTCCTGGGAGTCGATCCGCGGGCCGCGCACCGCATGCCGCATCAGGGTCGACTTGCCGCTGCCGGGCAGGCCGGTGACCACGGCCAGGTCGTGCGGGCCGAAGAGCAGCGCGTGCGGGCTGCGGCCGGCCCGCTCGCGCAGGTCGCGCACCACGGGCACGGGACCCCCGCCGTCGTGCTCGCGGGCCGGGGCGAGGGGCCCCCGGGCCCCGGGTCGGCCGGGCAGGGCGAGGGCCCGGGTCGTGGCGTACGCCGGCGCGGTCCTGTTCACCGTCATCGTCCTCCCCTGGGTGGTGACGGTTCACCTCCCCCTCGAGTGTAAAGAGAAGGTAATGCCCCGCGTCCGGTGATTTCGTGCGCGTTCTGCCACGGGTCGGTCACAGATGCGGCCTGACGTGATCCGGCCCGGCGTGCAATGATGTGCGCGCCAACTGCATACAGGCCGCTTGAATCCGCGCGGGAGAGTTCCCAGCAGCCGTCTCGCTGGGGCGCCGAAGGAGCAAGTCCCTCCCTTGAATCTCTCAGGCCCCGTTACCGCGCGGGCGAGGCACATCTGAAAAGCGGGCCGCTGCCGCAGTGGCTCCACCCAAGGTGCAAGCCGTGATCATCCGTCCTACGGCGGTCATGGCGAACCTCTCAGGTTCCGATGACAGATGGGGAGGACACCGATCCGTCCTCGCCCTCCCCACGCTCGGCCTCGCTCGCGCGGGGGGATCCCCACCGCCTGGGAGACACGCCCGATGAGCAGTTCCGCACCCCGTCCGCTTCGCCATACCGCGCTCGACGCGGTGCACCGCGCGCTCGGTGCGACGATGACCGACTTCGCCGGCTGGGACATGCCGCTGCGCTACGGCTCCGAGCGCGACGAGCACCTCGCCGTGCGCACCCGGGCCGGGCTCTTCGACCTCTCCCACATGGGCGAGATCACCGTCACCGGCCCGCAGGCCGCCGCCCTGCTGAACCACGCCCTGGTCGGCAACATCGCCTCCGTCGGCGTGGGCCGGGCCCGGTACACCATGATCTGCCGCGAGGACGGCGGCATCCTGGACGACCTGATCGTCTACCGGCTGGCCGAGGCCGAGTACATGGTGGTCGCCAACGCCTCCAACGCCCAGGTCGTGCTGGACGCGCTCACCGAGCGGGCGGCCGGTTTCGACGCCGAGGTCCGCGACGACCGGGACAACTACGCCCTGATCGCCGTGCAGGGCCCCGAGTCCCCCGGCATCCTCGCCTCCCTCACCGACGCCGACCTGGACGGCCTGAAGTACTACGCCGGCCTGCCCGGCACGGTCGCCGGGGTGCCCGCGCTGATCGCGCGCACCGGCTACACCGGCGAGGACGGCTTCGAGCTGTTCGTCGCGCCGGCCGACGCCGAGAAGCTGTGGCAGGCGCTGACCGACGCCGGAGCGGACGCCGGGCTGGTGCCGTGCGGGCTGTCCTGCCGCGACACGCTGCGCCTGGAGGCCGGCATGCCGCTGTACGGGCACGAGCTGACGACCGGGCTCACCCCGTTCGACGCCGGGCTCGGCCGGGTGGTCAAGTTCGACAAGGAGGGCGACTTCGTGGGCCGCGAGGCGCTGCTGGCCGCCGCCGAGCGCGCCGCGTCCCAGCCGCCCCGGGTGCTCGTCGGCCTGGTCGCCGAGGGCCGTCGCGTGCCGCGCGCCGGGTACCCCGTCGTCGCGGGCGGCGAGGTGATCGGCGAGGTCACCTCCGGCGCCCCCTCCCCCACCCTGGGCAAGCCGATCGCCATGGCGTACGTCGACGCCGTGCACGCCGCGCCGGGCACGCCGGGCGTCGGCGTGGACATCAGGGGCAGGCACGAACCGTACGAGGTCGTGGCGCTGCCCTTCTACAAGCGGCAGAAGTAACGACCAGGTCGTAAGACTGGTCCGGCAGGGCGCCGGCGGCCCCGTGCGGCACCGGGTCCCCGGACGGCGTGTGCCCGTGTCGCGCCCTCGCGTGTGACGCCCGGCACATCACCCAGCTCACCAGCGTTTTCAGCAGTCCCTCAGTCATCAGCAGTCCCCCGCGTACAGGAGAATTCAGGCCATGAGCAACCCCCAGCAGCTGCGCTACAGCAAGGAGCACGAGTGGCTGTCGCCCGCCGAGGACGGCGTCGCGACGGTCGGCATCACGGAGTTCGCGGCCAACGCGCTCGGCGATGTCGTCTACGCCGACCTGCCGGAGGTCGGCACCACGGTGGCCGCGGGCGAGACCTGCGGCGAGCTGGAGTCGACCAAGTCGGTCTCCGACCTGTACTCCCCGGTCAGCGGTGAGGTCACCGAGGTCAACGAGGACGTGGTGAACGACCCGTCGCTGGTGAACTCCGCGCCCTTCGAGGGCGGCTGGCTGTTCAAGGTGCGCGTCACGGAGGAGCCGGCCGACCTGCTCTCCGCCGACGAGTACGCCGCCGAGACGGCCGGCTGAGGAGCGGACACAAGCACATGAGTGTTCTGAACACGCCCCTGCACGAGCTCGACCCGGAGGTGGCCGCCGCGGTCGACGCCGAGCTGCACCGCCAGCAGTCCACGCTGGAGATGATCGCCTCGGAGAACTTCGCCCCGGTCGCGGTCATGGAGGCCCAGGGCTCGGTCCTGACCAACAAGTACGCCGAGGGCTACCCGGGCCGCCGCTACTACGGCGGCTGCGAGCACGTCGACGTGGTCGAGCAGATCGCCATCGACCGCATCAAGGCCCTGTTCGGCGCCGAGCACGCCAACGTGCAGCCGCACTCCGGTGCCCAGGCGAACGCGGCCGCGATGTTCGCGCTGCTCCAGCCCGGTGACACGATCATGGGTCTGAACCTCGCGCACGGCGGGCACCTGACCCACGGCATGAAGATCAACTTCTCCGGCAAGCTCTACGACGTCGTCGCCTACCACGTGGGCGAGGACGGCCTGGTCGACATGGCCGAGGTGGAGCGGCTGGCGAAGGAGTCCCGGCCCAAGCTGATCGTGGCCGGCTGGTCGGCCTACCCGCGGCAGCTGGACTTCGCCGCCTTCCGCCGGATCGCGGACGAGGTCGGCGCCTACCTGATGGTCGACATGGCGCACTTCGCCGGTCTGGTCGCGGCGGGCCTGCACCCCAACCCGGTGCCGCACGCCCACGTGGTCACCACCACGACCCACAAGACGCTGGGCGGCCCGCGCGGCGGTGTGATCCTGTCCACCGCCGAGCTCGCGAAGAAGATCAACTCCGCGGTCTTCCCCGGTCAGCAGGGCGGTCCGCTGGAGCACGTGATCGCCGCCAAGGCGGTGGCCTTCAAGGTCGCCGCGGGCGACGACTTCAAGGAGCGCCAGCGTCGTACGCTGGAGGGCGCCCGCATCCTGGCCGAGCGCCTGGTGCGGGACGACGCCCGGGCGGCCGGCGTGGACGTGCTGACCGGCGGCACCGATGTGCACCTGGTCCTGGTGGACCTGCGCAACTCGGAGCTGGACGGCCGGCAGGCCGAGGACCGCCTCCACGAGGTCGGGATCACGGTCAACCGCAACGCGGTGCCGAACGACCCCCGTCCGCCCATGGTCACCTCGGGCCTCAGGATCGGCACGCCGGCCCTGGCGACCCGCGGCTTCACCGCCGAGGACTTCGCCGAGGTCGCCGACGTGATCGCCGAGGCGCTGAAGCCGTCCTACGACGCCGAGGCGCTCAAGGCCCGGGTGAAGGCCCTGGCCGACAAGCACCCGCTGTACCCGGGTCTGAACAAGTGACTCGCCGGTGGGGCACCCGTGAGGGTGCCCCACCATCCCCTGTTTGTGCGTTTCTGCTGTCTTGAGGAGTGACCGTGGCCATCTCGGTCTTCGACCTGTTCTCGATCGGCATCGGCCCGTCCAGCTCCCACACGGTCGGCCCGATGCGCGCGGCGCGGATGTTCGCGCGCCGCCTGCGCAACGAAGGCCTGCTGGCCTCCGTCGGGTCCGTGCGCTGCGAGCTGTACGGCTCGCTCGGCGCCACCGGGCACGGCCACGGCACCCCCAAGGCGGTCCTGCTCGGCCTGGAGGGCGCCTCGCCGCGCACCGTGGACGTGGAGTCCGCGGACGAGCGGGTGCAGGACATCAAGGCGGCGGGTCGCCTGAAGCTCCTCGGCGAGCACGAGATCGCCTTCTCCTTCGACGACGATCTGGTCCTGCACCGCCGCAAGGCCCTGCCCTACCACGCCAACGGCATGACGATCCGGGCATATGACCCTGCCGGGGCGGAGCTGCTGTCGAAGACGTACTACTCGGTCGGCGGCGGCTTCGTCGTGGACGAGGACGCGGTCGGCGCGGACCGCATCAAGCTCGACGACACCGTGCTGAAGTACCCCTTCCGCACCGGCGACGAGCTGCTGCGCCTCACGAAGGAGACGGGCCTGTCGATCTCCTCCCTCATGCTGGAGAACGAGCGGGCCTGGCGCACCGAGGAGGAGATCCGCGCGGGCCTGCTGGAGATCTGGCGGGTGATGCGCGAGTGCGTCCGGCGCGGCATGACCCGTGAGGGCATCCTGCCCGGCGGTCTGAAGGTCCGCCGCCGGGCCGCGGTCTCGGCCCGCCAGCTGCGCGCCGAGGGCGACCCGCTGGCGCACGCCATGGAGTGGATCACCCTGTACGCCATGGCGGTCAACGAGGAGAACGCCGCCGGCGGCCGGGTGGTGACCGCCCCCACCAACGGCGCGGCCGGCATCATCCCCGCCGTCCTGCACTACTACATCGACTTCATCCCCGGCGCCGACGAGGACGGCGTGGTCCGCTTCCTGCTCGCCGCCGGCGCGATCGGCATGCTGTTCAAGGAGAACGCCTCGATCTCCGGCGCCGAGGTCGGCTGCCAGGGCGAGGTCGGCTCCGCCTGCTCCATGGCCGCCGGTGCGCTGGCGGAGGTGATGGGCGGCTCGCCGGAGCAGGTGGAGAACGCCGCCGAGATCGGCATGGAACACAACCTCGGTCTGACCTGCGACCCGGTCGGCGGCCTGGTCCAGATCCCCTGCATCGAGCGCAACGGCATGGCCGCCGTGAAGGCCGTCACCGCCGCCCGCATGGCCCTGCGCGGCGACGGCTCCCACAAGGTGTCCCTCGACAAGGTCATCAAGACCATGAAGGACACCGGCGCCGACATGTCGGTCAAGTACAAGGAGACCGCCCGCGGCGGACTCGCGGTGAACATCATCGAGTGCTGAGGCAACTGCACGTGTGACATCACCGTGTCGCTGAAGTGATGAAGTGATGAGTTGCGGCAGTTTGTCGGTAGGGACCCTTCCCTTCACCGATGGCAAGAAAGGGCTGCCGTGAAACGGTTCGGCGTCTATGCAACGCTGCCTTTTGTCGCCGCCGTGGCGATGACGGGCGCAACAGCGGGCCAGGCCTCCGCGGGAGACAACACCGGATCCGATTCCCCCTCGGGGCCGGTCATTGTTGTCAACAACTACTACGGCACCATCTTCAGCAAGGGTGACGGCAACATCTTCAACCGGGGGGACGGGAACACCAATAGCGTTCAGCTCGGCAATACGCAGAGCGGCACAGGAAACACCCTGGGCGGCACGCAGGGCGGTACGAACAACACCCAGGGCGGCACCCAGGGCGGCGGCACCGGCAACACCCAGGGCGGCACGCAGAGCGGTACCCACAACACCCAGGGCGGAACACAGAGCGGCACCGACAACACCCAGGGCGGCACGCAAGGCACCACCGGCGACGACACGGCCACGGGCATCGGCACGGGCCCGGCGCTTTCCCCGGCCGCGGTGACGTTCCCGGCGGTCGATGCCGCGATGCTCGGCGTCCCGCGGCAGGGCCGATCGGCGCCGGCCCCCCTCCTGCACCTGCCCATCAAGTACGCGACGGATCTCTGGCCGATGTGAAGCACAGGGCGCGGCGGCCCGGCTCCCCCGTATGGGTCATCCAGGGGTGCCGCTTCCCGCGGAAGGGCCGAATGTGGGATCGGGCGGCACGAGCCGCCGACCGCTCGTCCCGCAGCGTCACGTGGCCGGCGGGCCTGGCCCCACCTCCGCTGGAGCCTCTCATGAGCCCATCCGTGATACACATGGCCGTCATCTGCGACTGGCCGCTGCTCCAGCTCGGTGTCGACCAGGCGATCAGGGCCCAACCGGACCTGAGGATCAGGCACCTCGCCACCACGGTCGACGACCTGGTGTGCGATCCCGACAAGGTGAAGATCGTCCTGCTGATCACCCCGCAGAACAGTGACCATGTGACGTCCCACCAGGTGGCCCGGTTGCACCGGCAGGGCCACGCCGTCATCGTCCTGTCGACCTCGCAGGCACAGTCCGACGCCGTCCTGTGCATCAAGGCCGGCGCTCGCGGATATCTGAGCCGGAGAACCGACGATGCGGAGTTGGTGACGGCCATTCGCGCCGTCGCGTCCGGCAGGGATTATCTCGGGCGCCAGTCTGGCGGGCAGGAGCATACCCGCTCCCCCTCCTCACCTCACCGGCCGCGAGAGGCAGATCCTGCATCTCGTGGCCGGCGGTGCGACGGACCGGGAGATCGCCACGCGGTTGAACATCACCGAGAACACGGTCCATACGCATCTGGAACGACTGCGCAGAAAAAGCGGCTCACGCCGTCGGGCGGACCTCACCCGGCTGGCCCTGGAGTACGGGATATTCGTCAGCGACTCCACGGAGTGATCAGTCGCCGGCCCCTCCACGGGGTGCCGAGCCGCCTCCTGGGGACGCTCCAACGCTCAGCTCTGGGTACCGCCCTGGGTGTTCCCACTGCCCCCACCCTGCGTACCGCCCTGGGTGTTCCCGCTCCCGCCACCCTGCGTACCGCCCTGGGTGTTCCCGCTCCCGCCACC
>NZ_BNBC01000056.1 GCF_014654675.1 Streptomyces spiralis | reverse complement strand
ACGGTAGGTCAGGGAGTCCGGCCTCGAACACTCGCGGAGACGCAGCCATACGGTTGCGATCCTCGGCTGCCCCGGAGGACGTCCGCTACGTGAATCCGCGACCGCTGCTCTTGCTGCGGGCTTTTTGTGATTTTCCGTCGCTCCGAACGACGACCATCGGGGCGACTGGGGAGACGTCGAACGGTGCGGAGATGCGATTCTCGGTCGTCCCAGAAGACAACTGCCAAAGTCGGGACCGGAGTCTTCGTGGACGTAGTACCAGTTGCGATCCTTGGTCGCCCACGAAAGACGACCGCCACCTTGAGACGTAGTAACAGTTGCGCTCTGGCTTGTTGGTGTTGCGATTCTCAATCGCACTCGAGGACAACCGCCACAAGCATGTGGACCTCGTAGGCGTCCTTGGACGCCAAGTTGCGATCCTGGCAGCGCGCCGGCCGGACCGAGACGTTGCGGGAGGCCGCCAAGAAGGCCGAACGGCGCCTGAAGGGGCTGCGCAACAACGGCGACGTCACCTCGGATCCCGGTCGCCAGCGACGTCTACGCCGTCTTCGAGTACATTGAGCCCAAATCCGACGCTCTTCCCGACTGGCTCGACCTGGATGTCCCGGACGACCGATTCATAGCCTCAACCTTGCAACTGCAGTCCCGCACCCCGGCTCCGCGGGGTACGTCGCCACCAGCGACATCAACCTCGAGACCAAACTGCACGCCGTCGCCTTGCCGTTCATCGAACCCTGACCCGCCGTGACCTCAGCCCGACAGATGTGAGGCCCATGAGCCTCACGATAGCTCCCGGCAGACGGTCACCCAGGTCTGCGGTCTTGAAAATGTGCTCGTGGAGGGCCGATGCTCATTGGCCGTGCCATCCTCTACGCATGCCGTGAGGGGAGCGATGCCGACCGTTATGAATCCGGATAACTTCATCGCAGGAGGACGAGATGATGACACAGCCACCGCTGGCCTGGGGCAGCCTGAGATGCTCGTCCTGGACATCGACGGCACACTCGTCGAGCCCGGACGCCAGATGACGGAACGCGTTCGCTCCGCGTTGATGCGGGCGTATGGAGCCGGATGCCACGTAGTACTCGCCACCGGCCGAGCGTCGTTCGAGGTCGTGGAACTCTTCCGAAGCACAGGACTTCCGCAGGGGCTGGCCGTGTGCAGCAATGGAGCTGTGGTCGCGAGCATGCCCGACGGCAAGATCCTCGCGCAGGAGACGTTCGACGCTCGTCCCGTCCTGGATGTTTTGCTGGAGCATGTGCCAGCAGCCCGGGTCGCCGTCGAGATCGCGGGCACCGGATACCTGGTGACACATCAGTTCCCCAAAGAAAAGCTCCTGGGACCACAGATCGTCGCCTCTTTGGAGGGCATCTGTTCCGACCCCGTCATCCGAGCCGTTATCCGGGACCCGAATCAAACAAGCGAGGACTTTCGCGCCCTCATGAACAAACTGCGCATACGTGGGGCCAGTTACGCGGTGGGCTTCGAAGCGTGGTTAGACCTTGGCCCGTTGGGGGTGTCCAAGGCTTCCGGACTGGAGAAGGTGGCTTCCATGCTTGCTACCGATCCCCGGCGCGCGCTGGCCATCGGCGATGGCCACAATGACACCGAGATGCTCACGTGGGCAGGGCGAGGGGTGGCCATGGGGCATGCCCCGGAGGAGCTCAAGAAGATAGCGGATGACACGACCCTCGGTGTTGCCCAGGACGGGGCAGCCGAAGAGATCGAGAAGTGGTTCTGATCAGCGGATGGAGAGGACCCGCGCCAAGGGGACGGTGACAGGGCCTCGGCAGTCCGGCAACCATGCGCGGTCCGTTCCCGCAGGTGAGCCGGACACCCACCGCTCTCCACACCGGCCCCAGAGCCCCCAGCGGCTCGCTGGCGGGCTGGACGGCCGCCTCCCGCCGCGATTGCTGGAGGCGGCGGGAGGCGGCCGCGGCTCTTGGCCGAACCGCGAAACCACAGCGCCCGTTCCGCGTGGCCACCCTGCCTGAGCGCCGGGTTCCCCGATGCGGGGTGGGTAACACGCCGCTGACCCGACCGACAGGGCACGAGGGGGCGGGTGGCTTCGGTCATCTGCGGCTGCGGTCGGCCTCGGACAGGCCGCCCCACACGCCGTAGTGCTCCCGTGTCTCCAACGCCATCCGCGCACACTGCTCCCGGACCGGGCAGCCCTCGCACACACGGCGTGCGCGCTCCTCGCGTTCCTTCCGGAGACGACCGCGCTCACCCGTTGGTGAGTAAAAGACGGAGCTGTCCATGCCGCGGCAGGCGGCGACACGTTGCCAGTCCCATAGGTCGCCCACGGGCTTGATACGGACTGCATAGCTGGGTGGTCTGGGCATGGCTCAGCTCCCCTCCCGATCGGTTCCACGGGTGTTGTCGACAGAGAGTGCGCCGCTCAGAGAGCGCGCACATCCGTCGCCTGACTGACGGATGCAGCACGGATGGACGTTGAGTCGAATGACAGATGTGGGGTCCCCCACCGCTCCACGAGCATCTAGGACGACAGCGTCGGTGTCGATCACGTGCCGGCGCGCCGACGCTCTGGAAAAGGAGTCCGCTCGTGAGCCCCACGGTCAAGGTCGCCGTCATCTACTACTCGTCCACCGGCTTCAGCGCGGAGATCGCCAAGGAGATCTCCGACGCGGCGACCAAGGCGGGAGCCGAGGTCCGCCTGCTGAAGGCCGCCGAACTCGCGCCGGAAGCCGCCATCGCCTCCAACGAGGCATGGGCCGCGCACGCGGCCGCCAGTGCCGGCGTCCCCGTCGCCACGCCGGATGACGTGGAGTGGGCGGACGCCGTCATCCTCGGCACGCCCACGCGCTTCGGCAACGTGTCCTCCCAGCTCAAGCAGTTCCTCGACACGCTCGGTGGCCTCTGGGCGCAGGGCAAGCTGGCGAACAAGGTGTACAGCGGCTTCGTCACGACGGCGACCACCCACGGTGGCCAGGAGTCGACGCTGCTGGCGCTCTACAACTCGATCCACCACTTCGGCGGCCTGGTTGTGTCGCCCGGCTACACCGACCCCGTCAAGTTCGTGGACGGCAACCCCTACGGCACGTCGCACGTGGACGGCCAGGGCAACAACCCGATCGGTGACGAGACCCGCAACGCCGCGCGGCACCAGGCCGAGCGCGTGGTCCAGATCGCCGGCGCGCTGAAGGCCGGACTGGCCGCCTGACCCGCCCTCACAAGGTGGAATGTCGCGTGTCCGGAGGGTCCTTCCTCCCGGGCACGCGATGATGCGTTCACTGCCCGTGTGGTGGTCCGCACAGTTGTCTGACGGATGCGGTCGACGGGCCGACGGCCGAGGCTGGAGAGGTACGGAATTTGTGGTGAAGGAGCAGGACATGGCGCAGGCAGACACCGGCGTGGAAGACGTGGACCTCCTCGTCGTCGGAGGGGGAAAGGGCGGGAAGACGCTCGCCATGGACATCGCCCGCGGCGGCGGGCGGGTGGCCATGGTGGAGCGCGGCATGATCGGCGGTACGTGTATCAACGTGGCCTGCATCCCCACCAAGACCCTGGTGACCAGTGCCAGGCTCCTCGACAGCCTGAGCCGGGCTGAGCAGGTCGGCATCCGCACCGACAAGCCCGTGGCTGACCTGGCCCTCCTGCGCGAGCACAAGGAGGGCGTCGTGGCGGGGATGGTCGATCTCAACCACCGCCAGTTCCTCGACAGTGGCATGGATTTCATTCTGGGGACCGCCCGCTTCACCGGTGAACGCACCGTGCGGATCGACCTGGACGACGGCGGCACCCGACTCCTGCGCGGCAAGGACGTCGTGATCAACACCGGCACGGTCCCTGGGATGCCCGACATCCCCGGCATCGCCGAGGCCGAGCCTCTCACCAGCGAGACGCTGCTGCACCTGGACCGCATCCCCGAGCACCTGGTAATGATCGGCGGTGGCTATGTCGGGCTGGAGTTCGCCCAGATGTTCGCCGCGTTCGGCAGTCGGGTCACGTTGCTGCACCGCGGTCAGCGGGTTCTGCCCCGGGAGGACCCGGACGTCTCGGAGGCGGTGGCAGGGTTCCTCGCGGACGCCGGCGTGCGTCTCCACATGGGTGTCACCATCACCGAGGTCTCGCGCGGCCCGTCCGGCGTGACCGTGCGGCTGAGCTGCGGGACGGAGGTGACCGGCACGGACGTGCTGGTGGCCGTCGGCCGTGAGCCGGTGACCAAGGAACTGGGCCTCGATGCGGCAGGCGTGCGGACGGATGCCCGCGGGTTCGTGGAGGTCGACGACCGGCTGGCGACGTCGGCGCCGCGCACGTGGGCGGTGGGCGACGTCGCGGGCAGCCCCCAATTCACACACGTCTCGCTCGACGACTACCGCGTCGTCAAGGCGAACATCACGGGCGGGGACCGGCGGACCACAGGGCGGCTGGTGCCCTGGAACCTGTTCACCACCCCCGAGCTGGCCCGGGTAGGTATGACCGAGACCGAGGCCCGGGCAGCGGGCCACGACGTGCGTATCGCGCGCATGCCGGTCGCTGCCATTCCACGCGCCCGCACGCTGCGGGACACCCGGGGGGTCTGGAAGGCCGTCGTCGACCGGGACAGCGACCGGATCCTGGGCGTGGCCCTGCTCGGTCCGGACGCCTCCGAGGTGCTGACCGTGGTGCAGACCGCCATGCTGACGGGCGCCCCGTACACGATGCTCAGGGACTCGATTATCGCCCACCCCACCATGGCGGAGGGGCTGAACATGCTGTTCAACGCCTGGACCGACTGAACCTGCGGTGTGCCGATGGCCGTGGGCACAGTCATCCGACTGATGCGGGGCCGCGGTTCAGTACGCGAGAGTTGCCGTGGCGGGACCGGCAGGCGTGCCGGATCCGCCGAGACGTCACACGTTGTCCAGGGAGCCAACCATGTCGGGATCCGAAGCCGAGGCCGAGAAGCAGATCCTCGGCCGCATCACGGAAATGATCAGTCAGGAGCGGGACCTGCGTGACCGCCTGACGCAGCACACTATCGACCGATCGACTGAGCACGAGCGCCTGGCCCGGTTGGAGACCGAACTCGATCAGTGCTGGGACCTGCTGCGCCAGCGGCGAGCCCGGATCACGGCGGGGCAGGATCCGGAAGAGGCACACGTGCGGCCGGCCTCACAAGTGGAGCACTACCTCTCCTGAACCGACGGCCGCCAGCGCGGTGCGGACAGCGACCGGACGAACCGGAGCGGAGGGCGACACCTCATGGCGGGGTGTGGCCCTCTTCCTGTGCCCCACCGGCTCAACGATCCCGGGGGACGGAAGCGGGGGAACACCTCCTGGCCGGTCTGTTCCACCGCCGCCAGCAACACCTGTCAGGGCAGGTCGTGCGGAGGAGAGTGAAATCGCGGCATCACTGACGAGGGCAACGCCCGGACGCGTCCAGACCCTGTTCACGCTCTCGCGCAGTGCGGCGAAGTGAGCATCGCGCCCCGTTTCCAGCAGGCGAGGGACAGGGCCGCCGAAGTCCGCGAAGAGCGTGCGCCGGTCGCCGGCTGGAGCGGCGGGGACGGGACTGTTGATGTCGGCATAGCAGTAGACGCGGCCGGCGCCGAGCTGAACGGTCAGGGAGGTACGGCCTTTTGTACCCAGGTGCGCGGTCCAGTCGGTGATGCCGGACGTCACGTCTTCGGCGATGAACCGCCAGCACAGCTGGCCCAGGAAGCGCGGCGCCGGGCCGCCGAACAGGGAGCGCCGCACGGCGGAGTCGATGCCGTCCGCGCCCACCACCAGGTCGTGCGCCTCGGTGGTGCCGTCCGCGAAGGCCACGGTCTGGGATCGCCAGTCAAGGACCGACATCGCCCCAGTCCGGTCCACACCGAATTCGGCGAGCAGGCGCCCGCGGTGGTCGTGGAGCCGCTGCCGTGACACGGGCTCCGCGAGCTCGGCCACCGCGTCCCCCACGCCGATACTCGGCAGCGCGCGGACGGTTTTCGCCGGAAGGTAGAGACCGGCACCCAGGGCGGCCTGCTCATCCTCGGCACGGCGTTTGACGACGTCCACCGGGAGCCCTCGGTCCAGCGGAGACTTGGCCAGTGCCAGGCCGGACATTCCGGCTCCGACGATCAGAGTACGAGGCCTGTTCACAGCGGGATTCAGCGCCGGAACCTGGAAGGGAAGCCGACATGCCGACGGAATGATGAGCGCAGGGCCTACACGGTGTCGATTACCCGCAGCGTCGCCATGTCCCTGCCGTCGAACACCCAGTCCGGACGGGGCGGAGGAGCCTTGAGCCGCCCCATCACGTCCGCGGGGAAGCCGTCCAGGACGGACCGGGGCGGGAACACACAGCCACGTGTCACCCGGGCACCCGCACTGACGAAGCTGTCGGCACCGATGTGACTGCGGGTGTCGACGAGGGAGCCAGCCTCCACCACGGTGCCGTGCTCGATGTGGCAGCCGATGAGTACCACACCCGGCCCGATCACCACATCATCCTCGATGACCAGTTCGCTGCCCGCCGCGGCATGCAGCACCGCGTTCGCCGAGATGACGACTCCGCCTCCGATCCGGACCCCGTTCTGCCGATTTCCGATGGCCCGGGCCCCGGCACCGATGACCGTCCCCTCACCGACGACCACGTCACCGACCAGTTCCGCGCTGGGGAACAGAAGAGCCGAGGGCGCCACCCGCGGGGAGGCGTCTCGGTGTGAGTAGAGCTGACCCATCGTGAGGTGCTCCCGGGAAGCGACGGCCGGACGCCAGGCATCGTAGGCGGTACGTCCGTCGGACGAGCCTGACGGAGGCGAGAACCTGCGCGGACAGGCGGGATACGTGTCCTAACGGGCACTCCGGTCGGCGGCGGACGGTGCGGTGCGCGACGGCGGATGCCCCGCAGCGCACGCTGCGGGGCATCCCGTGTGGCAGGTCCCTGTCGCTGATCTCGCGGTGAGGTCAGCGGGTGGCCTTGTCGGCCTTCTCGATGAGGTTCGTCACCGCACCGGGTGCGTTCAGCATCACGTTGTGCGACCCGTTGACCTCCACGGTCTTCGCACCGGCGCGCTGGGCCATGAAGCGCTCCAGGTCGGCACCGATGGCGTGGTCCTGGCGGGCCACCAGGTACCAGGACGGCAGCTTCTTCCACGCCGGGTCCTTCGTCTCGCCGTTCAGGGCGGCGGCCGAGACCGGACGCTGGGCCACCGCCAGCGACGCGGCGGTGGCGCGGGAGACCGTGTTGCTGAGGAAGGTGTCGCGGTACTTCGTCGGGTCGATCGTCAGCTCCACGCCGGCGGACCCGTCGGGGGCGGGGTAGGTGTTCGGCACCACGGGCAGCGGGGCGATGGGGTGCTCCACCGGGTGCTCGGCGAGCTGCGCGACGGTCTCCCCGGCGTCCGGGGCGTACGCGGCGATGTACACCAGAGCCTTGACGTCAGGGTCACTGGCCGCGGCGTTCGTGATGACGGCGCCACCGTAGGAGTGGCCGACCAGGATGATGGGCCCTTCGGTCTGGGCGAGGACGCTGGAGATGTAGGCGGCGTCACCGGGCACGTCGCGCAGAGGGTTGGCCGGAGCCTTCACCGGGTATCCGTCGGCCTGGAGGCGCTTGACGACACCGTTCCAGCTGGAGGCGTCGGCGAAGGCGCCGTGGACCAGGACGACGGTGGGCTTCGGCGCCGACTTCCCGTGGGACTGACTTGGCTCGGCACTCGCCAGCGGGGTGAACAGTGCGCCGCCGGCAAGACCGGCGGCCGCGAGGGTGGCCAGCGAGGCAGTGATGACTCGGCGAGAAGGCACGGCAATCTCCAAGTGAGGTAAGGCGCAGGGACGGTGCCGTGGTGCGGCAGGCGTTCGTCACTGGCCGGTGATGGACCACCGCGGCCAGCTTTCGCACCGCCCGCGGCTTCCCTCTCAGAGTGCTCCGGGCGGACACCCGTCGGCTTCTGTTGTTTGACTGCTTCCACCCGCACCCGATGCTCTACGTCGTTCCCGGGCGGTGGCGCCGATGTGTCTACCGCCGCAGTACCGAGGGCAGCTGCCGGCGCGACTGCACTCCCACCTTGAGGAAGACCCGCGACAGATGACTGGCGACCGTGCGGTGCGTCAGACCGAGGTGCCAGCCGATTCGCTGGTTCGTCAGTCCGGCGGCGGCCAGCCGGGCCACCTCGGCCTCGCGAGGGGTGAGGCTGAACCGCTCCGCCCACGCCGGGTGACCGGACGCCGGGGCCTCCCCGGCGGCCAGCAGCTCCGAGGCGGCTCGCTGCGCCCAGGCGTCGGCGCCCAAGGCGTTGAACGAGTCGTGCGCCTGCTGGAGATGGGTACGGGCCTCCAGTACGCGCCGTTGCCGGCGCAGCCACTCACCGAAGGCCAGATGAGTGCGCGCCCGCTCGTACCGCATTGGTGCGCCGGCCGGTGCCAGCGCCGCGGTGAAATGCCGCTCCGCCACCTCGCCGTCACTCAGCATCGCGTACGAGCGCGCTACCAGCTGCTCCAGCAGCGCCGATCCGGTGCGCCGGCCCACGCGCTCGACCCGCTCCACATCCGACCGGACCTCGGCCCCTCGGCCGGAGGCCACGGCCGCGGCCACCAGGTCCCCCAGAGCCCAGCCGGCGACGATCGGGTCCCAGGCGTCTCCGTCCGTCCTCGACACTAGGGACAGCTCCTCGAAGGCCTCTTCCGGACGACCGTGGGTGAGGGACATGAGACCACGGGACCAGCGGGTTCGGGCCGCGAGCATCTGAAGTCGGCGGGGCAGCGAGTAGGCGAGGATCTCGTCCGTGAGGGTGTCGTGGCCGTTCTCGTCCCCACGCCACGCGCGGGCCTGGGCTACACCGGACCGGAACGCCATCAGTGCGCGATCGTCCTCCGACGACCGAGCCCAGTAGCCGCCGACCTCGGCGTCGTGCTCGACCGCGGCACGGTCACCGAGGTTCACGTGGGCGATCTGCAGGTGGATGAGGACGGTGATCGCTGTACCGAAGTGCCCCCGCGCCACGAGAGGGTTGAGCGCCTGACTGCCTATCAGGTCGGTCGCGACCGGATCGTCGAGTCCGGTCGTCATGACGACGAGAGCCACCGTACGTGCTACGTCGGCGGGTGGTGTGCCCGCCATCGCCTCCGCCACGGCCCGGTCGAGCAGCGTGCGTGCCCGTGGTCCGTAGGCCACCGGGTCGACCCAGCTCAGGGTCGACAGCAGGTCCGCGTCGTCCGCGCGTCCCGGTTGCCCGAGGAGTTCCTCCAGCCTTGGCCGCAGTGCTCCACCCGTGGCGGGGACGCACAGCGCGGGCGCCATCGAACAGGCCACCGGTACGAAGGGCGGCGGCCAGTCAGAACTGTCGGCGGCCGCCGAGCGCAGGAGAAGCGTCGCGGCAAGTCCCGGGGTGCCGTCGTTGTTGTACGCCACTCGCGCCTCCAGCGCGGTGGCCGCGGCGACGAGGGAGGGGGGCACCGGCGTGGCCGTGAGGTGCCCCACGAGCCGCCTCATGCCGCGTACGTGCCCGCGGGCGGCGGCGGCCTGTGCCGCCTTCACCAGCCGCCGCGCCCGTTCCCCCGGGGCCGGGCTCAGGTCAGCGGCCAGCTCCAGGACCGCCGCGGCCTCCGGCAAGTCCGCCGCCACTCCGTCCTCCAGGGCGGAGGCGGTCGTTTCGTCGGGCGCGGACGACACCGCAGCGACGTGGAGGGCGCGGCGGTACGGATCGTCGGTCAGCAGTTCCGCCAGTGCGACGTTCGCCCGCTTCCGCTCGCCGAACGAGGACGTCCAGTGCAGGGCCGACCGCAGCAGGGGGTGCCGGAAGCGCAGCCGCGCTCCGCTGACGTCGATCAGCCCTGTCGCCTCGGCCGCAGCCGGCCCGGCGCCGTCCGCTCCGCTGATTTCGGCGGCCTTGACGAGGATGTCGACGCGGTCGGTGCGGGCGTCGGCCGCCAGCAGCATGAACGCCCGGGCATGACCGGACACACCGGCCAGCATAGGAGCGATTCGCCGCTGCAATGCTTCGCCCAGCGGCAGCCGAGGAGCGAGCAGGTACGCCGCCGGTATGCCGGCGCGCTTGAGTTCGTCGACCACCCCGACGATGCCTGCCGGGTAACCCTGGGCCTCCGCCAGGACCCGTTTCGCCAGGGGCGGCGGCAGATATTGCTCCCGCCGATGCAGCAGCTGTTCGCTCGCGGCGGCGTCCAACGGGCTGAGCGTCAACAGGGGAAACCGGTCGGTGAACGCCCGCCGGTCGTCACTGCGAGTCGATATGAGCAGGCCGACCGGCCGATCAGCCATGCGCCGCATGGAGAAGAGGAGAGCGTCGAGGGATCCGGTGTCGAACCACTGTGCGTCGTCCAGTGTCAGGAGCAGCGGCCTACCGCCGTCGCACGTCGCCGTGAGCGCGTCCAGCAACGTCAGACCTGCCGCCTCGGGGCCCTGGGCGGCGGCCACGATACGGGAGGCGAAACCGTCGCCCTGCCCCGAGTCGGCCGTCTGTCCGGTCGCCCCGCCCAGTTGCGCGAGAACCTGGGCCAGCCCGGCCCCGCGCACGTCGGCCTCCGCCTCGTGGCCCCTGATCTCGACCACGGTGAATCCGCCGTGCCGCGCGGCGCCGACCGTGGCTCGCACCAGAGCCGTTCTGCCGACGCCCAGGTCGCCGGAGAGCACGAGGACGTCCCCGGCCCGCGCGGCCCTGGTGAGGAAGCGGTCCAGGATGAGCAACTCGGGCCCACGTCCGGCGAGAGCGGAGTCCTGAAAACGGTTTGTGCCTGCCGTTTCTCCCCCGGTATCGGGAATCGACAGGCCGTCGTCGTGCGGTACGTGCACTCGTCCGCCTCCTCCGTATGGGAGCTGTGCCGACTGCTGTGGCAAGGACCCGGCTGTGGGGGAGTTCGCTCTTGCGCGCTGCCAGCTGCACGGAAAGCGGGTGCGCGGGGAAGATCGGGCAGGCCGCCGCGTGGGCAGCCAATCGGGTCATAGCGTGCAGCCAGACTACACAGTGCCGGCGGTCGCACACCCGGGAGCGCTCTCACGGGCGGGCGGGCGAGAGCGTGCGAGAGATCTCTGACCTGTGCCTTCTTTCCTGAACCGACACACCGGGCAGGAATGGGGCACTATCGGGCAGGCGTCGGGCGTCGGCCCCGGCGTGGAAACACACGGGCCCCCGTCGCATGCCTTGCGGAAGCGACGGGGGCGGTGCCGTTACCGGGCCGTTGGCCCGGTGCGGTGGTCACTCGGGCCAGGCCGAGTTCTCGATGATGTCGACGAAGTTCTCGCGCCGGTACCCCGGCGAGAACCGCTCCAGCACGTCGGCCTTGACATTCCCGAACGTCGTCTCGGGCTTCGGCGCGATCCCCTCGGTGAACGCCTTCAGGATGTTCTGTTTGAAGCTCGGCCGGGGGTGCAGCCGGGTGATCTCCGCCCGGTCCGCGTCGCCGATGTCCGCGTACCCGATGCCCAGGACGTCGTATTCGACTCCGGCAGTGACCAGGGCGACCTCCGGCTCCATGAACTCGGGGATACCTGGCGTGGTGTGCAGCGCGATGGCCGTCCAGACCCGTCGGATGCTGTCCTCCGGGACGTTGTGGCTCTGGAGGAAGCGCCGTGCCTCGTCCGCGCCGTCCACTTCGAAACGCCGGCCGCTGGTGCCGAAGGACTCGCTCAGTCCGACGTCGTGGAACATCGCGCCGATGTACAGAAGCTCCGCGTCGAAGCTCAGCCCACGGTTGCGCCCCTGCAGGCTGCCGAACCAGAAGACGCGGCGGGAGTGGTGGTAGACCAGGTCCGACGTCGTGTCCCTGATCAGTTTGGTGGCCGCGCGAGCGAGCTTGGTGTCGGGAACAGTGATGCCGGCCACGGTCGGTTCGGTGGTGGACATGCCAGTCCCTCCTTCTCGGGAGTTGTGGGAAAGGCGAGTCTCCGTCGACAGCGCCGGGTAAGGCATCTGCCGAACGGCTTAGGCGGTGACCGATCTCCGCACCGATCCGGGAAAAGCGGGCCGACGGGGGAACGACGGCCGCCTCGCCGAGCCTTGGCGGATTTGTCGCATGACCATGCGATGCGGCACTCATGAGCCCGGTGCCAGGGTGGCTCGTACACCGGCACTGAGCCTCGTCCGGTGGTACGTCACTACGAGGGGCGAAAACCATGAACGTCCGGACCAGTGCTCCATCACCGACCCCTCCCACGCCGGACCCGGCGACGGACGTGGGGCGATCGAACACCCGGGGATACGGCGCCCTGGCGGCGGCACTCGTCGTCGGCACCCCGCTGCGCGGCCGGGACGAGGCGCTCACCGGTATCGGTATGGCCCTCGACCGTGCACGGGAGCACCACGGAACCGCGGTGGTGCTGCGCGGTGGCCCCGGTAGCGGAAAGAGCGCCCTGTTGCGCTGGACGGCGGACCGGGCGGTCACCGAAGGCTGGCAGGTGTTCCACCTGGCAGGGACCCATCAGGGCGCGCTCGTCCCGTTCGCCGCCCTGCGGTCCTTGGCCTACCCCGTACTCAACACGTCACCGGACCTGCCGTACTCGCTGCGCAGTGCGTTTCTGGACGCCATGGCCGTCGGCGTCGGCTCCTCGGACGCGCTGCTGGCGTACTCCGCGCTGTGGCAGATGCTCTTCGCCGCCGCACGGGCCTGCCCCACACTCGTGATCGTCGACGACTGCCACTGGCTCGATCCCGGTTCGGCGCGGGCCCTCGCGTTCCTCGCGCACCGTCTGCAGGGCAGTCGGCTGGTGATCCTGGCGGCAGCACCGTCGCACCGTCACGGCCCGTTCGACGGCGACGACGTCAAGGAGATCGTGCTCGACGCACTGGACGACACCTCGGCAGCCGCGCTGCTCGCCGACCACCACCCCGGCCTCGCGCCCCTCGTTCGGTCCACCGTGATGGCGGCCGCCGGGGGCAATCCGCTGGCTCTGCTCGATCTTCCGGCGGCGCTGACCTCCAGACAACGGCGAGGTGAGGCGCTGCTGCCCGACCCGCTTCCGGCAGGTCCGGCGCTGGACCGCGCCCTGGGCGGCCGGTTCCGTGAACTGCCTGCCGACACCCGTACGGTTCTGTCGCTGATGGCGATCGCCGCCGGCGAGGTCGAGCGGAAGCTCGTCAACTCGGTGGCGGAGAACCTGGGCATCAGCCCGAACGCGATCGCCGTGGCGGAGCGGGCCGGCCTGGTCGTCGGGGACCGCGTACTGTGCTTCGCCGAACCGGTGTACCGCTCGGTGGCCGACTCCACGGCACCAGCCTCCCTGCGGCGGAAGGCGTACGCGGCGTGGGCGGAGTACGGACTGGCCCGTTATGACGCCCTCGGCCACCGGGGCCGGGCGGATACACGGGGGGAGGACACCGCCGCGCGGCTGGAGGCACTGGCGCGTGCGGCGACGACCCGCGGCGACTGGAACGTGGCGGTTCGGGCGTACCAGCGGGCGGGCGACCTGACCACGCTTCCGGCCGAACGGACGCGACGCCACGTGGCGGCAGGCAGCGCCGCTCTCCGAGCGGGGCGCCCGGGCCTGGCCCTGGCCCTGACCCGGGAGTCGGACATCGCGGACGGCCGGTCGGCCACCGCCCGTACGCTCCAGCTGGTCCGGGCGTGCGCCGAGTACGAGACCGCCTTCTTCGCAGAACACGCTCGCCGGGAACTGGCGGACGCTCTGAAGCCCGGCCCCGTCGTCGGCGCGGACGTGCGGGACGAGACCGTCCTGCGCCTGGCCGAGCTGAGTTCGCTTCTGCACCGGCCCGGTCCCGCGAGGCAGGCCCTCGACTGGCTGGACCGATTCGGCCAGGGTGGCGCGCCCCTGCGGATCGCCGTGACGGCCCAGCTCGCCGCCACCTCCCGGGCAGCCGGCAGCAGGGCCCAGCTGCACGAGGCCGCCGACAGGCTCGACACCGCTCAGGGCCCGTTCGACGCCCGGGAACTCGTCTGGCTCGCGGACACCGCGCTCCGGATCGATGAGACGGCCCTCGGCAATCATCTCGTCTCCACCGCACTGCGCCGCGTGGAACGAGACGACCGGACGCGCCTGCATCACTGCTGGGCGCTCCAGGCCGACTTGATGGTCTCCGCCGGCCGGTGGGCCGAGCTCCGCCGGATCGCTCCCTCGCGGATCGAGGCGGCGGGGCGGGACGGGCTCGCGCGCCGCGGCGTCGACATCAGGGCCCAGCTGTTGATGGTCTGCTCCTACCAGGGCCGCCGGGACGAGGCCGAGCCCTTGCTGCGACAGGTGCGTCAGTGGGGGGTGGACCACGGCTCCGTCCACCATGTCCAACTGGCGGCTCACGCCGCGTGCGTCATGGCTCTCGCGGCTGGTGACGAAACACCGGCCGACGTGGTGGGGCTGGTGGCCCTCCCGGTCGCGGACGACTCGCTGGTGAGCACCGTGGCTCGCCGCGCTCACGTCGACGTGGTGCAGGCTGCGCTGGCCAGGGAGGACATTGCGGGGGCTCGACGGCAGCACGATCGGGCGGTCGAGCTCGGGCTCGACCAGGTGTCGGCGGATATGGCCGTGCGGGTCGGCCACGGGGAAGCGCTGATCTCCGCCCATGCGGGAGCCCCCGACACCGAGGACAGGTTCAGGCGTGCCCACGAGGCGGCCAGGAAGTCTTCCTGTCCCTTCGACCGGGCGCGGCTCGCTCTCGACTACGGCAGCTGGCTGCGCCGGCAGCGGGAGACGTCGGCGGCCCGCACTCAGCTCCGCGCGGCGCACGACGCGTTCGCCCGGTTGGGCGCCGCGCCGTGGCGTGAGAGGGCCCGTCGGGAGCTCCGGGCGACCGGTGTCAGCGTCCGTGACCAAGGCGCCGAAGAAACGCCCACCTCAGGAGTGCTCTTCCTGTCGGCGCAGGAGCGCAGGATCGCCCGTCTGGCAGCCGCCGGACTGTCCAACCGGCAGATCGCCGACCAGCTCTTCATCTCGCCGAGGACCGTCGGTTCCCACCTCTACAAGGTCTTCCCCCGCCTCGGCATCAGCTCACGCCGTGAACTGAGGAGCGCCCTGCGGGACTTCGACGACCGCACATGAAGGGAGTCATCGCGGTGACATCACCGGTACCCGTGCGTTCCGGCACAGGTGGGCGCGCCCACCTCACGGCCGTACCCGCCGCCCGGACGCCTGATGGGACCGGCCACCCGGACGTGATGCATGAGCCACGCCCTGTGGCCATCACTGTCAGAGCGGCTGACGCGATCACCGGCGAAGGCGCCGAGGCTTACCTCAGCGGTGCCGAGGCAGTGCTTCTGGTTCCCTGGGACGAGCGGCAACGCGCCGAAATCGTGCTGGTACTGGACCACGCGGTGACGGACGCGACGGTCGGCAGGCTGCAGGATCTGTTCGAGGAGACGGGCGGGGAAGGTCCCCCTGTCCTGCTGGTCGTCGACGAGATCAGCGAGAGGCACCTCCTGAGCGCCGTGCGTTTCGGAGTGGTCGGCGTGCTGTTGCGGCGCGAGGCCCGCTACTCCACCGTGCTGCTGGCTGCCCGGAAGGCTCTCTCCGGCGAAGCCCCCATGCCGCCGGCCCTTGTCCGCACGGTCGTCGAAGAGCTACGGGTACTGCAGTCGTCGGCGCTGCTCAGGGACAGCGACCTGACACCGAGGGAGACCGCCGTCCTGAGGCTGCTGGCCGAAGGACTGAGTACCCTTGAGATCGCGGACCGGCTCAGCTATTCCGAACGCACCATCAAGAGTGTGCTGCACGAAGTGACGACCCGCCTGAAACTGCGTAATCGCACCCATGCCGTGGCATACGGGATCCGTAAGGGTGTCGTCTGAGGAGAAGGCTTCGTGAATTGCTGATCCGCGCTGCGGAATACCGTGAGACCGGTGCCGAATGTGCAGTGACAGTGCACGGATGTAAATTCACTATCCTTGCCCGGCGGGCTGACGATTCTCCCTCGGCTATGGGATTTGCCCGCCGTGGGCGCAAGCCCGCGAGCACGTCGGCATGCAGGCGCCACGGGACGCCACGCAATGGACACGATGGATGGCGATGATCGGCAGTCAACTCAGGGAGCTTCGCACCGCGAGGGGCCTCAGCCTCCGCGCCCTGGCCACCGCGGTGGGGGTTTCCCCGACTCTGCTGAGCCAGGTCGAGCGCGGCGTGACCGAGCCCAGCCTCTCCACTCTTCGCAGGCTCGCCCAGGTCTACGCGATGTCGGTGGCCGACCTGCTGACCGAGGGCCGGCCGGTCTCCGTCAACATAAGCCGCCCAGGGGAACGTTCCCTGCTCCTGAGCCCGCACGGCGCCGTGCGCTACGAGCGGCTCACACCCAGCAACGGGGCTCTGGAAGTGCTGCGAGCGGTGCTCGAACCGGGGGACGCGACGAGTGACCAGCCTTGGAGCCACACGTCGATCGAGTGCGCGTACGTCGTGCGAGGAACCCTGAGCGCGGATGTCGAGGGGAGTGTCACGGCCGTGCGGACCGGCGAGGCGGTGACGTTCGATTCGGGGGTGCCACACCGCTACCTCAACCGGACGGACACGACGGTCGAGTTCATCATCTCCACCAGTCCGCCGGCCCCCTAGCTGTGACCGCCATGGCCGCCGGCCGACCGAACGGGAGGTCTTCCCGACCGATCGGGACGACGGCGGCTTGATCACTTGCCCGGGGGATACGTCCGCTGATGAGCTGGTGGAACCGCCAATTCGCGGCTTCTGTAATTATTTACAGTCAGAAGGGTCCCTCATGTCCGTGGTCAAGAGCCCGCTTTCCGAAGAGAACCGGCAGATAGCCGGAGAGGCCCTGCAGGGGGCGCTGTCGGACCTGCTCGACCTGTCGCTGGTGGCCAAGCAGGCCCACTGGAACCTCTACGGCCCCCGGTTCCGGTCGATCCACCTGCAGCTCGACGAGGTCGTCACCGCGGCCCGCACCTACGCCGACACCGTCGCCGAGCGGGCCGCCGCCATCGGGGTCAGTCCCGACGGCCGGGCGACGACCGTGGCGAAGAGCAGCGGACTGCCCGCGTTCCCCGAAGGCTGGATCCAGGACGGCCGCGTGGTCGCCGTGCTCGTCGAGACCTACGGTGTGCTGATCAATCGGATGCGTGCCCGGATCGAGGCCATGGAGAAGGCCGACGCCGTGACACAGGACCTGTTCATCGGTCTCACCGCGGAGCTGGAGAAGGAATACTGGATGTTCCAGGCGGAAAACCGGGACTGAACCCGAATTCGCGGAAACGGCCGCCGCCGAAAAGGGGACCCCCTCGCTTCGGCGGCGACCGCGCCGCTCGCATTCGGCCTTTTCTGGTCTACCTCTGGATTGGCTCGAAACCGTGTACCGCCCGTCTTCCCACGGGCACGAGGAGTTTGCAGTGCCGAGATGCCTGGCCCTTCGCGTTCCCTGCCGGTCACCGTCCGGGCGTTCCGGTATCCACGGTAAGGAGAGCGGTCTGCCGCGGCATCGGTCATTCGACTGCGCTCGCGTATCACTCGGGCGAGGACATCAGGTCCCGCAACTGGAAGCGGGAGGTGACACCCAGCTTGGGGAACGCCCGGTTGAGGTGGAAGCCGACTGTGCGAGGGGACAGGAACAGCCGCTCTCCGATCTCCCGGTTGGTGAGCCCCCGGGCGGCCAGCTTGACGATGACCAGCTGCTGCGAGGTCAGTTCCATCGTCGCGTCGCGACGCGGTGCGTCGGGTCGGTCCACGCCCGCGGCGCGCAGTTCCGCCGAGGCGCGGGTGGCCCACGGAACCGCGCCCAGTCCCTGGAACAGCTCCAGAGCTTCGGTCAGCGAGGCACGGGCATCCGCGTTGCGGTGCCGTCGGCGCAGCCACTCGCCGAGCTCGGCCAGCGACAGGGCGCGTTCGAACGGCCAGCGCTCCGCGCCGGAAGTGAAGGCTGCCGCCCGGAGCAGTTCCTCCGCCCGCGCCGGGTCCTCTTCGAGTACGCCGCGGGCCCGCTGAACGATCAGCTGCAGCCGCGGTGACAGGTCCGCGGGAAGTTGCGCGACGGCACCTTCCACGACCGTACGCGCCTCTTCCGTGCGGCCGGTGCGGCGGGCGCTGGAGGCCAGATCGGCCAGACCGTGAAAGGAACTGTGGAAGTGGACGGGCCGGCCGTCCGGGTGGAACAGCCGACTCAGGTGGAAGTAGGCCACCTGATGGTCGCCTTGGGCCAGCGCGGCCAGCGCACGGGCCTGCCGGGCTCGCACCTCGAAGGTGAGGGTGCCTCGCAGGTCGAAGTCGCGAGTGCCCTCCGTGAGCACCGAGACGGCCCGTTGCGCGTCACCCCGCACGGCCGCAAGGGCGGCGTTGAGCAAAGGGGTGCTGACCATGGCCAGTTCGAGTCCGCCGGCCGAAGCGGCACGCTCCGCCTCGGCAAGGTCGCTCAGAGCGGCGGACCAGCGGCCGGCCTCGAACTGGGCGATGGCGTTGGCGCTCGCCACGGTCGCGTTGCCGCCGGCGGTGGGCGCCTGGCGGAACAGCTCCAGGAGCGTCGCGTAGTACTGGACCGCGGCATCGGTCTCGTCGAGCGCCCAGGCGGCGGCCCCCAGCGGCCCCCAGGCCCTGAACTCGACCGTCTCCGCGGAAGCCGCGTGCCGAAGGTGCCGCAGCGCTTCCGCGCGGCCGTCATGGGGATCGCAACTGGCCAGGATCCAGGCCGATTCTGCGTTCGGCTCGTGCGGGGGCAGCGCGCGATAGCGCCGCAACAGGGTCGTCCGGTAGCGCAGGTCACCGCTGTTGTACACGACGGTTGCCGCGGTGCCGAGGGCCTCGAGGCACCGTCCCGGGTCCGAGTCCGCCCAGGCGTCGGCGGCCTTCAGCAGACGGTCCATGGCCTCGTCGTGCCGGCTGGTGACGGTCAGCGCCCAGCCGGCGTGCACGTGGGCCTCGGCGCGGGCCTCCTCGTCGTCGGACAGGGAGGCGACGGCGGCCGTGAGGTCCGCCACCCACCTGGGGTGCCCGCCGAACATGGCGGATTGCGCCGCCGCGTTGAGACGCCGTACTCGGTCCTCGGTACGGGGGCTGAGCTGTGCCGCGCGTTCCAGGGTCATGGCCGCCGCCGCGTAGCCGCCCCGGAGCCGCGCACGGTCGGCCGTCGACTCCAGGGCGGCCGCCACCTCTTCGTCAGGCGTCACGGTGGCCGCCGCCAGGTGCCATGCCCGGCGGTCCGCGTCGAGACCGGGAGCGGAGGCGACCAGGCGATGGACGCGGGCGCGCTCGTCGAAGGGGAACGCGGCGAGGACCGCCGAACGGACAAGAGAGTGGCGGAACGCCACGGTGCCGCCCCGCAGCACCAGCAGCCCGGCTTCTTCGGCGCGTGCCCACGCCTCCTCCGCCACGTCGAGGACGCGGGTACGCCCGGCGAACACGGCGGCGCCGGTGGACCGTTCGGAGACCGGAGATTCGTCGGCGGGCCCACCACCCTCCAACTCGGCGGGCTCGTCCGGGTCCGGCTGGAGCACGTCTCCCAGGATCTCCGCGAGTGCCGCGGTGTCCGGCAGGTCCGCGACCGCCGCGACCAGCACCAGGCGGCGGGCAGTGGGGGTCAGTGACGCCAAGTCCCGGGCGAAGAGGTTCTCCAGCCGGTCGGTGAGCGGGAGATCGACTCCGGCCGCTCCGGTCTCCCGCGCGTCGCGGGCCGCGGAGCGCGCCAGTTCCGCCAGGCCGAGCGGGTTGCCGCCCGCCTGGCGGAGCACCTGTCGTCGCAGCCGTCCCTCGGGGGGAGTGGGTAGCGAGTCGAGGAGTCGGCCGGCCTGCACATCGTCGAGGTGGTCCAGCCGGACCGTGATTGCCTGGCGTTCCCAGGACGTGGGCAGTGCGGTCGGGCGTGCGGCGAGGACGAGGCCGACGGGTTCGCCGTCCAGCCGGCGGGCGCACGTGGCCAGCAGGTCCTGGGTCGACTGGTCGAGCCACTGCAGGTCGTCGGCGAGGATCAGCAGCGGCCCCTCCTCCGCCCAGCGGGACCACAGCCGGACCACGGCCCCGGCGAGGGAGAGGACACCGCCGGCCTGCTTCTGCCCGCCCTGGACGGCGCCGCGGATCAGCTCCCGGTCGGCGGTGTCCGCCTCGTCCAGGCTCCTGGTCAGCGGGTGAAGTAGCGCGTCCAGGCCGCTGAACGCGATGGCGGCCTCCTCTGGGTGCCCCACCACCCACCGGGCCCGGCCTCCGGCCTCCCGCACCCGCCGTCCCGCGGCCTCGAGCACCGACGTCTTGCCGATCCCCGGCTCGCCTACCATCAGGAGTGTTCGGCGGACTGCGTGTCCCTCGGGACCGGTGTGGCCGGCGGGTGCGTCAACGGCTGTGATTTCCTTGGCCAGTTCGTCGATCGCCGTCAACGCCTCTTCCCGACCCCACAGCCTCGGCGTACCGGTGCCCACGCTCACTGCCCAGCCCCTTCTCGTGCCGGTTGTTCGCGGCCGTCCCCTCGGACCGTCGCCGATCAGACTATGCCGCCGGCCACGCACCGGCGGCAGGCCTCAGAGCCAGTGCGGGTCCGGTCCGCCTCGCACGCCGGTGTCGAGGGCGTCCAGTGCGGCCACCTCCTGGGGTGTGAGCGTGAAGTCGAACACTTCGAAGTTCTCCGCGATGCGTGCGGCGTGCACGGACTTGGGGATCACCGCCAATCCGTGCTCCAGGTGCCAGCGCAGGACCACCTGCGCGGGGGTCTTGCCGTGTCGCTGCGCGAGGTCGCGGATGACGGGGTGCGCCAGCAGGTTCCGTGCGGCCCGGGGACTCTCGGCGGCATAGCGGTCGACACCGCCGATCGGCGACCACGACTGCGTGACAATGCCGTGCCGGGCGTCGAACGCCCGCACGTCCCGCTGCACGAAGAAGGGATGTAGCTCGACCTGGTTGACCGAGGGCACGATCTTGGTCCGGGCCATGAGGTGGGCCAGTTGCTCAGGGGCGTGGTTGCTGACCCCGATGGCGCGTACCCGGCCCTCGGCGAGCAGTGTCTCCGCCGCCCGGTAGGAGGCGACCGTCGCCGCGAGGTCGGATGCGACGGGCCAGTGCAGCAAGTAGAGGTCCACGTAGTCCAGGCGGAGTCGTCTGCGGCTCTGCTCGAAGGCCCGCAACGCGTTGCGGTAGCCGTAGTCGGTGACCCAGAGCTTGGTGGTGACGAAGACCTCGCCGCGGTGCAGACCGGAGCGGCGGAGGGCTTCGCCGACCTCCCTCTCGTTGCCGTATGCCGCCGCTGTGTCGATGAGGCGATATCCCTTCTGCAGCGCCATGAGGACGGCCGACCGGGTTTCCTCGGGGCTGCTGCGGTAGACGCCCAGACCGAGCGCCGGCATACGGATGCCGTTGTTGAGGATGATCTCGGGACTCGTAGTGATCATGGTGCCTCCAGGGAACGGGCCGTCGCGCGGTGCCTGCCTCGGGGAACGTAGAAGCGGGCGTACGGGGCGTCATCGGTCATTCGACGCATCGTCCGTCCCGACCTGACAGTGCTAAGTCAGGTTGGTTGGCAGAAGCGGCGCGTTGGGTGCTTGGAGCAGACTCGGCATACGTCGTCCGTGAGGCGCCCGACGCCTCCCCCGATCCACTGTCCGCGATCTGGCCAACCTTGTGGGATTTGCTAGTGCAAATACTCTCGGAGTTTGGTCACTGCCCAGGGTCGGCCGCTCGTGCCGCTTCGGCGCGCCTGGAGCGGTTGTAGTCGAAAGAGAAGCCCATGCCGCCGCAAACCGGCTTTGACCTGCCCTTTCCCTGCCAGTCGGCTGACGGTTCGGCACCTGTGATGGCAGGAGCTGTGCCGGAGAGGCTGACGCGGGCGGAGCTCCGGAACCTGATCCGTCGGCTCTCGTCCTCTAGGGCCGGTGGCCGCGCGGCCGAGCGAGCGCGGTCACCTCTCGTCGCAGGCGGCGGCGTCGGGGCTCCGGCCGTGGCATCATCTGTGACGAACGACGCCGAGGGTGGACTGCAGATGAGTCGGGAGACGGGTCAGGGCGCGATACGCGGGGGTGCGGGAAGCCGCGACGGCGTGGGGCGCGCCCGAACGGACATGTCCAGACCTCCCTCGCGTCTGCACGGCCGTGACCGGGAGCGAGCCCTCCTGTCCGCCGCTCTGGACGCGGCATGCCGAGGCCAGGGCGGCGCGGTGGTCTTCGAGGGTGCCCCGGGCTCCGGCAAGACACGTCTCCTCGAAGAGGCCCACGCGCTGGCCGAGAACCGGGCCGTGCGGATCTTCGCCGGCGGTGGAGACCCCGAGGGGCAGGCCGTGCCTCTGCGTCCGGTCCTGCGTGCATTCGCGTCCGAGAACGATCCGTTGCTGGACGTACGGGTTCTGACCGAGCTGGCCGAGCTGCCCAACCAGGTCTACTGGA
Organism: Streptomyces spiralis; assembly: GCF_014654675.1. Classification (GTDB taxonomy): domain Bacteria; phylum Actinomycetota; class Actinomycetes; order Streptomycetales; family Streptomycetaceae; genus Streptomyces; species Streptomyces spiralis. The sequence goes on along the minus strand of NZ_BNBC01000056.1, from coordinate 38,145 downwards.
TCCTGCAGGAGATCCAGGAACGGCTGGAGCTGGCGGCCCTCGCCGCCCCGCTGCTGGTCACCGTCGACGACGTCCAGTGGTGCGACGAGACCACCTTGCTGGCGTTGCGGAACCTGCCCGAGCGGCTGGCCGCCTACCCCATCGTGTGGCTGCTCGCGGTACGCGGCTCGGCCGCGGAGGGACCGGTACGCACCACCGTGGCCAGACTGACCCGGACGGGTGCCGAGCGCGTACGGCTCGGGCCGCTGGGCGCCGACGCGGTGAAGGGCATCGCCCGGGACGTCCTCGGCGGCGAGCCCGGTCCCGAGCTGCTGGACGTCGCGGCGCAGGCCGAGGGCAGACCGCTGCTGCTGCGAGAACTGTTCGAAGGGCTCCGGGACGAAGGCGCGGTCGCGGTCCGCGCCGGTCGGGTGACTCTGACCGCGGAGGGTGTCCCCGAACGCTTCCAGGCGTCCGTCCGGCGCCGTCTGTCACAGCTCCCCGCGGATGCGCGGGAAGTGGTCCAGGTCGCCTCCGTACTCGGTCGCACGTTGTCGGCGGAGCTGATCGCCGACCTGCTGGACCTGCCGCCGGGCGCGCTGGTGCGGCCGGTGCAGGAGGCACTCGCGGCGGAGCTGCTGGTCGACCAGGACGGGTGGCTGGCCTTCCCGCACGACCTCATCCGGGAAGCCGTAGCGAACGGGCTCCCCCCGGCCCGCCGTCGGCGTCTCCAGCGACGAGCGGTCGACCTGCGACTGGCGCGAGGCGTACCGGTCGCGGACGTCGCGGTGCTGCTCTCGGAGAGCAGTGAGCCGGGAGACCGCGACGCCGTACTGCTGCTGCGCCAGGCAGCCGCCGAGCTGGCGTTCCGGGCGCCGGCGGCGGCGGCCGAGCTGAGTTCCCAGGCCTTGCAGCTGCTGCCCGAGGACGACGACGGCCGGCCCGCGCTGGTGGCGGAGACGGTGTCGCTGCTGTGGCACGGAGGGGACGCCGTGCGCGCCTCGGCCCTGGCCGAATCGGCTTTCGTAGAACTGGACAGTCTCGCCCCGGAGACCGAGGCACGGCTGCGCCTGGAGCTGACAGGCCTGGCCAGCCAGCACTCCTTCACGGAGGCCATCCGCCAGGGACGACTGGGCGTGGCGGTCCAGTCGGCGCCGCCGGGTCTGAGGGCACTCTCACTGGGCTCCCTGGCCCTGAACCTGACCCGCGGCGGCACGCTGGACGAGGCGGAAGAGGTGGCGGAACAGGCCTTTGTCCTCGGGCAGGCCGCGGGGCAGGCGGCCGCCCAGGCGGTGGCGCTCACTTCCCGGTCCATCGTCGCCTTCATGCGCGCTGACTGGCGGCGCGCCTATGAGCTGATCGACCGGGCCACGGTCCTGGCGGACCGCGCCGACCCGGCCGAGCTGCCCTACGGGCCGCTGGTGTGGCGGATGCACCTCGACAGCTGCTCGGGGGACTCCGCGGCTTCCGTGGAGGCGGCGAACGCAGGTATCCGCCTGGCCAAGCGTTTCGGGCAGGCCGCGACCCTGTACTTCTGGTCGATGATGAGGGCGCGGGCCTATCTGGAGGACGGACGGCTGGAGGAAGCCCGGGCCGAGACCGAGGGCGCGGAGGCGATGGCGGAGGAACTCGGCCCTGGCAACTTCGCCGACGCCACGGTCCGCTACGTCCTCGGTGTCGTGGCGGTGCACCACGGCGACCGCAGGGCTGTCCGGAAGGCGGCGCGCGAGGCCGCGCTCATGATCGAGAACGAGTCGGCCTTCATCCAGCGGATCGGTACCTGGCTCGCGGCCCAGATCGCGGAATGGGAGGGCGACAGCAAGCGTGCCCTGGAGCTGATGCCCAGGTCGACCGAACTGTTCGACACCGTTCATCCCCGCTGCTCCGTCCCCTTCGACCCGGTCGACCAGGCGGCATTCGTACGCATCGCGTTGCGGGCCGGCGACCTGGAGCGGGCGGCCGAGGTGGCGGACGTCGCGCAGCGGCGGGCCGAGCTGAGCCCCGGTTTCCCCGCTCTCACGGCGGCAGCCGCGCACACCAGGGGCCTGCTGCACGAGGACGCCGCGTTCCTCGTACACGCCACTGAGCTGTACCAGGGCAGCGGGCGGTGCCTCGCCGTCGCCTCCGCGCACGAGGACGCCGGTCGGGCGCTGCTGCGGGACGGTGGACGGCAGGCGGGCACCGAACACCTGGAACAGGCTCTGCGCGTGTACGAAGAGGTGGGCGCGGAGTGGGATGCCGCCCGGGTCCGTCGCCGGCTCCGGCCCGCCGGGACGGGACCGGCGGCCTCGGCTTCCCGGGGGCGGCGCCGGATGAGCGGCTGGAACAGCCTCTCGCCGGGGGAGCGGCGCGTGGCGCGTCTCGTCGCGGAGGGCGCGACCAACCGAGAAGTGGCCGAGAAGCTCTTCCTGTCTCCCCATACCGTCAGTACGTACATACGCAGGTCCTTCAAGAAGCTGGGCATCAGCTCCCGGGTCGAACTGGTCGGGATCATTCTGAGCCAGGAGGCGGACGGCGGTATCGCCCCGTAGAAGCCATTCCCCGGCTGCGTGGCTGGAACCCGCTGGTTAGCATGACCTCTCCGGGGTGGAGAGGCAGGGTCAGTGCGCGAGTTTCGCGGGGGCGAGGAATCAGGGTGGAGTTGGGCGTCGGACACGCGCATCCGGGGCCGGGACCGTGAGCTGTCCCAGATCCGGGCATCCCTGCACCGTGTGAAGGGGTTTCACGGTGGTGAAGTGATCGTTCTGGAGGGCAGTCCGGGCTCCGGAAAGACCCGTCTGCTGGCCGAGGCCTGCGCACTCGCCCGGAAGGACGGGATCCGTGTCTTCCGTGGTGGCGGTGATCCGGATGGCCAGTTCGTGACGATGGCCCCCCTGCTGGACGCCCTGCTGGCCTCCGAATGGCCCGTACTGGACCGAGGCGCCCTGCGTTCCATCGCGTCGGGTGCCGACCAGCGATTCTGGATACTGCAGGAGGTCCAGAACCAGCTGGAGCGCTCCGCGCTCGAACACCCGCTCCTCATCGCGATCGACGACGTGCAATGGTGCGACGAGGCCACGCTCGCCGCCCTGCGCACGCTGCCCGGACGGCTCTCCAGCCATGCCGTCATGTGGCTGCTGGCGACGCGGGCCGGCGGCGCCGCGCACGTGCAGGACACATTCGATCGGCTCAGAGGAGGAGGAGCGAAGACCGTGACCGTTCCGCCCCTGGAGCTCACGGCTGTCGCGGAAGTCGTCGAGGACCTCCTGGAGGCAACCGCCGGGGCGGACGTGCTGGAGGCGGCAGAACGCGCCGAGGGGCGTCCACTGCTCTTGGTGGAACTGGTGCGCGGTCTCCAGGAGGAGGGGGCGATCGTTGTCGACGGCGGCAGGGCCCGGCTGGTCACGGGACGGATGCCGCTGCGGTTCCGTGACTCGGTCGAGCAACGGCTGCAGCATGTCTCGGCCACGGCCCGGGAACTGATCCAGATCACGGCAGCGCTGGGCCGAGAGTTCCCCATCGGCCAGTTGGCCGAGCTGATGAGCCGGCGCCCCGCCGACCTCGAACCGGTCGTGAGGGAGGCACTGGAGACCGATCTTATGATGGGCGACCACCGGCAGATCGCGTTCCGGCATGACCTCATCCGCGAGGCAGTGGAGGCGAGCCTGCCCACGGCGGTCCGTCGCGCGCTGCTGCGCAGGGCGGCCGAACTCCAGCTCCGCCACGGCGTACCCGCGACCGAAGTCGCCGCGATGGTGGCGGAGGGCGCGGAGCCCGGCGATCGGTGGGCGGTCTCCGTACTGCGGCAGGCGGCGGCCGAACTCACCACCGGTTCGCCCTCCTCGGCCGCCGAGATGAGCCGCGCCGCACTGGCTCTGACCGGCGAGGACGCTGCCGATCGCGGTCCCCTGATCGCGGAGACCATCAGCCTGCTGTGGCTGAGCGGGCGGGCGGCCGAAGCGCGTGCGCTCGGGGACAGCGCGCTGGAGGGGCTGCTGGATCCGGAAGCCGAGGGGCGAGTCCGCCTCGGGCTGGCGATGGTCTCCAGCCAGCATTCCTTCGCCGAAGCCGTACGTCAGTGCCGGGCCGGCCTGGACCTGCCGGGCCTCTCGGCACCGATACGAGCACGGCTGCTGGCGGTGCTCTGCCTGGTCCTTGCCAACTCGGGGGAGCTGGAGGAGGCGGAGCGCACGCTCCAGCCCGCCCTGTCAGCGGCCCACGAGGCCGAGGACCTCGCTGCCGAGGTGACTGTGCTGTCCATCGACTCCGTCGTACGCTTCTTCCACTTCGACATGCCGGGGGCGCTGGAACTCATCGAGGAGTCCGTTGAGGTGACCGGGCGTCTGAACGGGGCGGAGGCGCTCTGGCTGCCCCACCCCTGGCGCAGCATGGTGCTCAGCGCCGTCGGGGAGGCCGACCGTGCGATCGAACTTGTCGACGACAACCTCCGGCAGGCGCTGAAGAACGGCGAGGCGTCCCTGACCCGCCTGTGGTTGATGGGCCGCTGCCGGCTGCTCCTGGACGCCGGGCGGCTCTCCGAGGCCCAGGCCGAGGCGGAAGCAGTCCTGTCCATGGTCGACGAACTGGGCCCGGGGAACTACGCCGACGCGACCTCCCAGTACACCCTGGGCCGAGTGGCCTGGCACCGAGGGGACCAGGCGGGTCTGAGGGAGGCTGCGGAGCACGCGCGGCGCATGATGGAGGACGACGCCGTGCTGATGCAGCTCATCGGCTCCTGGCTCGGCGCACTCGTGGCCGACTTCGACGGGGATCCTGACGCTGTGGCACGGTGCACCGGACAGGCGGCCCGCTTCTTCGACCGGCTGGGGCCCTCGCTGGCCAGCCCGGAGGACCCGATGGACGAGCCGCTGTACGTGCGGATCGTCCTGCGCGCCGGCCTCACGGACAGGGCAGAGGCCGCAGCCCGCACCGCCGAGCGCCGGGCCGCGGCCAACCCCACCTTCCCCGCCCTGTCGGCGGCAGCAGCGCACGCCCGCGGGCTGATCACGGACGATCTGCCGCTGCTGCGACGGGCGGTCGAGCTGTACGAAGGCAGCTCGCGTCGGCTGGCACACGCGGCGGCGCTGGAGGACCTCGGACGGGTCCTGGCGTCGCGGCAGGACGCCGGGGCCGTGACCCATCTCGACCGGGCCCTGGAACTCTTCACGGGCGCGGGCGCCGATCGTGACGTCGACCGTGTGCGTCACCGGCTCAGGGAGCTGGGCGTCCGGCGCGGTCCGACGGAGGGTGAGACGCGGCTGGGTCTCACCCCGGCGGAACTGAAGGTCGTCCGCCTCATTTCCCAGGGCGCGACCAACCGGGCCGTCGCGGAGGCGCTCTTCCTCTCCCCGCACACCGTCAGCTCCCACCTGCGCCACGCGTTCACCAAACTGGGCATCAACTCGCGCGTCGAACTGGCCCGGGTACTCGCCGAACACGAGGCGGCTCAGCCGCCCGGGGGCGTCGGCCGATGAGCAGGCCCGGCGGCGCCCTCGGACGGTGAACCGGTCACTTGAGAACGCGGCCCAGGAAGCCACGGATGTAACCGGTGATGGCGTCGAGGTGGCTCTCCAGGGCGAAGTGCCCCGACTCCAGAAGGTGGATCTCGGCCTCGGGCAGGTCACGCTGGAAAGCGCGGGCGCCGTCCGGGCCGAAGATCTCGTCGCCCTGGCCCCACACGGCTAGCAGCGGCACCTGGCTGCTGCGGAAGTACTCGTGCACCTTCGGATACAGGTCCACGTTGGTCGGGTAGTCACGGAAGAGCTGGAGCTGGATCTCGTCGTTGCCGGGGCGGTCCAGCAGCGCCTGGTCGTGAGTCCAGGTGTCGGGGCTGACCAGGCTCGGGTCGGCGACGCCGTTCTCGTACTGCCAGCGGGTGCTGTCCAGCGTGAGGGCGCCGCGGACGGTGGGCTCGGTGTCCGGACCCTGTGCCTCGGCGTAGGCGAACAGGCCGTCCCAGAACGCCCGCACGAAGCCGTCCTCGTAGGCGTTCCCGTTCTGTGTGATGACCGCCGTCACGCGGTCCGGCTTGCGCAGGGCCAGGCGCCAGCCGATGGGGGCACCGTAGTCCTGCACGTACATGGCGAACTTGTCGACACCCACCTGCGCCAGGAAGGACTCCGTGACGTCGGCCAGGGCGTCGAAGGTGTACGGGAATTCACCGAGCGCCGGCATCGACGACTGGCCGAAGCCGATGTGGTCGGGGGCGATCACGTGGTAGCGGTCGGCCAGCGCGGGGATGAGGTTGCGGAACATGTGCGAGCTGGTCGGGAAGCCGTGCAGCAGCAGCACGACCGGTGCCTCGCTCGGCCCGGCTTCCCGGTAGAAGACGTTCAGTCCGTCGATCTCGACGGTGCGGTGGTGCACGACCGGAGCCATGGCTGATCTCCCAGATGCGGATAGTGATGGGTGGGATGTGACCGACGTTAGGCGGCGCGGATGGCCATCGACATCTGTCATTTGACCGTGCCGTTCCGCGAGGGTGCCCTCAAACGGTTCGCTGTCCCAGGATCTCCGTCATCTCGGCCAGTAGCGTCTTCAGATACCGGGCGGCTGTTCCCGCCGGGACGAGGGGGGCTGCCTGGCCCGCCCACAGGTTCACGTAGTCGGGCAGCCCCTGGGCACCCGACGCGCGCCGGATCGGAAGCATCAGCGCGTTCTGCGCCGGATAGGCGGGCACCGTGTCCTCGTACGGTTCCATCTCGCGCATCAGCCTGTTGGGTATGGCGCGGGCGTGGCGGCCGGAGAACAGCCGGGTGAGCATCGTTGTACGAGCCGCCGGCGAATGCAGCACCTCCTTGTGCACGGCGCTGGCGCCCGACTCGTCCGTCGCCAGGAACGCGGTGCCGATCTGAACGCCGTCGGCGGCGAGCGTCAGCGCAGCCGCCGCGCCCCTGCCGTCGGCGATCCCGCCGGCGGCCACCACGGGAACGGAGACCGCGTCCGCGACCTGCGGTACGAGCGAGAACGTGCCGACCAACGACTCCCGCACGGGGCGCAGGAACGAGCCGCGGTGTCCGCCACCATCGCTGCCCGAGGCGACGATCGCGTCGAGACCGGCTTCGTCGAGGGCTTGTGCCTCCTCGACCGTCGTGGCGGTTCCCATCGTGACGATTCCCAGGCGGTTCGCCTCGTCAAGCACATCCCGCGGGGGTACCCCCATGACGAAGCTGATCACCGGAGGCCGGGCCGCCAGCAGGGCCTCGGCCTGGTCGTGGAAGTCGGGGGTGGCCGGCAGGCGCTCGGGCGGTGCCACGCCGAGCCGCTCGAAGTAGGGCTGCAGGCGCTGGACGTGTGCCGCGAACTCGTCGTCGGTGAGCCGTGCGTCCTTTTCGCCGGGCAGCGGAACCCACAGGTTGACCGCGAAGGGCCGGTCCGTCGTTGCCCGCAGCTGCCGCACGAGTTCCGGGATGTCGTCCGGGGGCGTGATATTCGCCCCGTAGGACCCCAGTCCACCGGCTTCTGACACCACCGCCGCGAGTTCGACGGACGACAGGCCACCGCCGAAGGGCCCCTGGATCACCGGATGCTCGATGCCCAGCAGACTGCGCAGGCGATTACTGTCTCCGGCTCGCTGATGTGCACTCATGGAATTCGTCTATCGGTCAGCGGGGCGGGTTCGCATCAGTCATTCGACTGCTCCGGTACCGCATGGCAAGGTAGGAGTCCCGCTCCTACCAGAAACAGAGTCACGCAAACCGGTCGGCGTGGCGGCATACTCGCTTTCGTGGCTGCACTGGGAGAGTTCTTGCGTTCCCGCCGGGCATCGCTCCGGCCGGAAGACGTCGGACTTCACGCTGGCGGGCGGCGCCGGGTGAGCGGACTGCGGCGGGAGGAGATAGCGATGCTGGCGGGGGTCAGCCTGGCGTACTACACGCGCCTGGAACAGGGAGTCAGCGGGAACGCCTCCGACGCGGTCCTCGACGCACTGGCCGACGCCCTCCGGCTCGACCAGGACGAGCGCCGCCACCTGCGCACACTCGCGCGGCCGGAGCCCAAGCGGGTGCGCGCCACGCCCCCGGAGCGGGTCCGTGACGGCATCCGCGTCGTGCTGGACAGCCTCTGCTCCACCCCCGCGATCGTCCTCGGGCGCAACCTGGACATCCTGGCCTGGAACCCGCTGGGGCACGCCTTCTTGGCGGCGCACCTGGACTTCCGGTCCGTCGACACGCCAAGAATACGACCGAACCTCGCCCGTCTGGTCTTCCTCGATCCGCACTTCCTTGATCTGTTCGCGGACTGGAGCGAAAAAGCGCGGGACACGGTGGCTTATCTGAACCTTGTGGCCGGCCGGAATCCGGATGACGCCAGGTTGAGCGCGTTGATCGGTGAGCTGACCTTGAAGAATCGTTATTTCGCTGATCTGTGGGCCGCGCGACCGGTCAGCGAATGCCTCACCGATTCCCGGACGTACTGGCATCCGCTGGTGGGGCGACTGGAACTCGGCGAGGAAGTCATGCAGCTAACCGATTCAGGTCAGAGTCTGGTCGTTTACACGGCGGAATCCGATTCTCCGTCCCGTGAGGCACTGGAAATCCTGCAGAAGACAAACCGGGCGTGAGCGGGGCGACAGTCTTTTGACAGATGCCGGACGCCCCGGCGGTGCGGGAGTCTCGAAGCGGCAGGGGCGGTCGCCGCTCACCTCTGGTGACGCTCGCTCGCCTTCCTCTCCCCTTCGGCCACGCGGCTCGGCTCGGGGGAGAGACGAGCGTCCGCCGATGGGAACCGATCGTCATCCCGGTCGATGGGCCCCGGCCCTGCCGAGGTGGCCCGGCCCCTGGCCACGAGCCGGGCCGGGCCACCGGACCAGCTGTCCCGCGCAAGCGGGGCACCGCCCGCCAGCCCTCAGCTGCCGTGCTCGCCTCGCGCAGCGGAAAGAGAAGCCATGAACAGGCTGACCCCCTCAGCTTCGGTCCCGTCCGGGCCGCCCGGCACGTACGACGTCGTGGTCATCGGCGCGGGACCGGTCGGCGAGAACGTGGCGGCCCGCGTCGTCCAGGCCGGCCTGAACGCCCTGATCGTCGAGGGAGAACTCGTCGGTGGCGAATGTTCGTACTGGGCATGCATCCCGAGCAAGGCGATGCTGAGGCCGCCCACGGCCCTGGAGACGGCACGGTCGGTCGACGGAGCGCGGCAGGCGACCACCGATCGGCTCGACGCGGTGGCCACTCTCGCCCGACGTGACCGCTTCGTGAACGGATGGCAGGACGACGGGCAGGTGGACTGGCTGAAGTCCGCCGGTGTCGACCTGCTGCGCGGCTGGGCCCGTGTGACCGGCGAACGGCAGGTGACGATCGACGCGCTGGAAAGGGGACCTCAGGTGGTCATCGCCCGCCACGCGGTTGTGGTGGCCACCGGGTCGGCGGCGAGCCTGCCGGCCATCGAGGGCATCGACGAGGTCGGTGCGTGGACGAACCGTGAGGCCACCGCCGCCACGGTCGTCCCCAGGCGCCTCGCGGTCATCGGCGGCGGCGCCGTCGGGTCCGAGCTGGCCGCCGCCTGGAGCGCTCTGGGCAGTGACGTCACTCTGCTGGCCCGAGGACCGCACCTGCTGTCGTCCTGGGAACCGTTCGCCCGAGACGCGGCCGCGGAGGGACTCCGGTCGGACGGCGTGGACGTGCGCACGAACACCGGTGTGCGGCGCGCGGCCCGGCAAGCGGACGGGACCGTGCGCCTCACGCTGTCCGACGGCTCCGTCCTCACGAGCGACGAGATGCTGGTGGCCACTGGCCGCCGCGCCCGCACGGACGGCCTGGGCCTGGAGGAGTTCGGTCTGCGCTCAGGGGAGTGGCTGGACGTCGACGACACGTGCCGCGTGACGGGCGTTCCGGACGGCTGGTTCTACGCCGTCGGAGATGTCAACCACCGGGCCACCCTCACACACATGGGCAAGTACCAGGCACGAGCCTGTGCGGCGGCCATCGTCGCGCGGGCCGAGGGGACCGAGCCGGCACCGGAGCGTTACGGACGATGGTCGGCGACCGCCGACGCCGTCGCCGTGCCACAGGTGCTGTTCACCCGTCCCGAGTTGGCCATGGTTGGCCTCACGGAGCGGCGCGCGCGGGAACGGGGACTGCGCGTACGCGCGGTCGAGTATCCGCTCGGGCAGGTCGCCGGGGCCTCGCTGTCGGCCGACGGCTACCGCGGGCACGCCAAGATGGTGGTGGACGAGGAGGCGGGGGTCGTGGCGGGGTGCACCTTGGTGGGCCCCGGCGTGGGGGAACTCATTCACGCCGGCACGGTCGCGGTGGTGGGGGAGGTGCCGCTGGAAAGGCTGTGGCACGCCGTCCCCTCGTTCCCCACCGCGAGCGAGATCTGGCTGCGGCTGCTGGAGGAGTACGGCCTGTAGCCCTTGGCGTCTGCCGGCCCGGGTCCGCGGGCCGGCAGGCCTCACCCTCGGCCCAGGAGACTGTCGGCGAGCGCGTCCCAGTCGAGCAGCTCGCTCTCGCGGCCCGCGGGCACCAGATCGTAGGTCCGGTCGAGCCACTGCCGTATCTCGGACAGGCCTGCCTCGAAAGCGACATGACCCTCCGGGCGGTCGAGGCTGAAGTAGACACAGGGCCGCCGGCTGTGGTGCCTGCACGACGGCCACACCTTGAAGTCGCCTTCCCCGGCCGGGCCCCTGGTCCCGGCCGACAGCAGGTCCCGTGAAACCACCCAGGTGATGGAGAGGCCGTTTTCGAGAATGAGGTCGATGGCCACCGCGTACGGGTCGCCGAGGCTGTAACGGAAACGGCACCTGAGCGTCTCGCGGCTGCCTCGGGCGAACAGCCTGCGAAGGTCCGTGAGAAGTTCCGGAACCGTTTCTGCCATCGCACTCTCGCGGCGGCGGTCCGGTCGGTCGTCGGTCATGTGATTACTCCCTCCCTGTCCGGCGGACATCACTCATGGTGCGGTGACGAGAACGAGCAGGCATCGGTCGAACGACTGGGATGCAGTGCCTCGAGCGGAACGGTCGGCAACGACAAGAGCCGGCAACAACAAGAAGGGAAAGAAGATGTCAGTCATGCGAGTGGCCCAAGTCGCCGAACCGGGCGGGAAATTCGACGTGGTCGAGAGGGAAATTCCGGAGCCGGGACCAGGACACGTACGCATCGTCGTCGAGGCATCGGGGGTGTGTCACACGGATGCCGTGTTCGTGCAGACACCCTTCCCGGGGATGAAGTTCCCCCTTGTCACCGGGCACGAAGTGGCCGGGCGCATCGACGCGGTGGGGGAGGGGGTGACGGACTGGGCCTCGGGTGACCGCGTCGAGGTCGGCTGGTTCGGCGGACAGTGCGGTCACTGCCGCCCCTGCCGGCAGGGCGACTTCATCAGCTGCTTCAATCTCAAGGTGCCGGGCTGGGCGTACGATGGTGGCTACGCCACCCACATGGTGGCCCCCGCCGAGGCGCTGGCCCGCATCCCCGACGGACTCGACGCGGCCTACGCGGCTCCCCTGGGTTGCGCCGGTGTCACGGCGTTCATGGGTCTTCGCAACAGTGTCGCCCGGGCCGGCGACCTCGTCGCCGTCCTCGGTGTCGGCGGTCTCGGGCACCTCGGCGTCCAGTACGCCGCCAAGATGGGCTTCGAGACCGTGGCGATCGCCCGCGGCAAGGAGAAGGAGACCCTTGCCCGGCAACTGGGCGCCGACCACTACATCGACAGCTCGGCGGCCGACCCCGCCCAGGCGCTCAAGGAGCTCGGCGGAGCCAAGGTCGTCCTCGGGACGGCGGCGAGTTCGGCCGCCATGACGGCGACGATCGACGGTCTGGCGCCGCGCGGCGAACTCGTCGTCATCGGAGTGGCCGACGACGCCGTCGAGGTGAAGCCGCTTCAGCTCATCACCGGCAGCCAGTCGGTGAGCGGTCACCCCTCGGCCACAGCGGCGGAGGTGGAAGACACCATGGCCTTCAGCGCGCGCACCGGCGTCCGGCCGATGATCGAGACCGTGCCGCTGGAACGAGGTCAACGACGCCTTCGCCCGCATGCTCTCCGGTGCGGCCCGTTTCCGCATGGTGCTGACGACCGGCCTGTGACCGAACCACGGCGGGGGTGGAAGGTCCCCCTGCCTCCGGAATGAACCACCCGGGCCCGCTGTTGCGCAAGCGGCAGCGGACCCGACTTACGACACTCGACGCGAGGTAGAGATGAGCTCCGTACTCACGCAGCTGCTGAACGACTGGAAGAAGGCCTTCGACGGGCACCACACCGACGACATGGCCGCCCTGTTCACCCAGGACGCCCTGTTCCAGGGTTTCGGGCCGGACGTCCTGGAGGGACGGGAAGCGGTCAAGGGCTACTACGAGGCCGTGCCCGACAACCGCTCGACGGAGTTCCGGATCCTGCACGAGTACGAGGCGGCTCCCGGCGCCGTGGCCGGCTTCGCCGACGTGACGTTCTCCGACCCCACGGGCTGGGCCGCGCGGGTCCACCTGTCCATGGTCGCCGTGACCGACGCCGGGACGTGGCGCATCCGGCAGTACCACGTCTCGTTCGTCCAGTGAGCGGCTGAACATGGCATTTCCACCCGGCGACTACACCGGCCAGAGCGCCTGCGACGACTCCCGGTCGCCGCTGCGCGACTTCCTGCGGACCGAGACCGGCAGCGCCGCCGTCCTTGTGACGGCGGCGCTCGCCGCGCTCCTGTGGGCCAACACGGCCCCCGGTGCGTACGCGTCGTTCTGGGAGACGCACCTGTCCGTCGGGATCGGCGCGCACGGTCTGTCCCTTCCGCTGCGCGAGTGGGTCAACAGCGGACTGATGGCACTGTTCTTCTTCGTCGTCGGGCTGGAAGCACGCCGCGAGTTCGACATGGGCGAGCTGCGCGACCGCCGGCGTCTGGCCCTGCCGCTAGTCGCCGGGGTCAGTGGCATGGTGGTGCCCGTCGCCCTCTACCTGGCCGTTAACGCGGGCGAGGCCACCGCGCGGGGCTGGGGTGCGGCGATGTCCACCGACACCGCCTTCGCCCTGGGCATGCTCGCCGTCCTCGGCCGCCGGCTGCCGAGCGGGTTGCGGATCTTCATCCTCACCGTCACGGTGGTCGACGACTTCCTCGCCCTGGGTGTCATCGCCGTCGCCTACAGCGAGCGGGTCGACGTGCGGGCCTTGCTGGTCGCGGCGGCGGTCTTCGGCGTCGTCCTGCTGGTCCGCGCGCTCGGGGTGCGCCGGGGTGTGGTGTACGCCCTGCTGGCCCTGGTGGGATGGACCGCGCTGCTGAAGTCGGGCGTCGATCCCGTGGTCATCGGCCTCGCCATGGGGCTGCTCACGTACGCCTATCCCGCCGCCCGCGAAGACCTCGAACACGCCACCGGCCTGTTCCGGTTGTTCCGCGAGCAGCCGACCCCCGAACTGGAACGCTCGGTGCGTTCCGGCCTCGCGTCCGCCCTCTCGCCGAACGACCGTCTCCAGGGCCTCTTCCACCCGTGGACGAGCTACCTTGTGGTACCGCTCTTCGCCCTGGCCAACACAGGCATCCGGCTGGACGCCGATCAGTTGGGACAGGCCTTCACCTCGCCGGTTACGCTCGGCATCCTCCTCGCCTTCGTCCTCGGCAAACCGCTGGGCATCGTCGGCGCGTCCGCCCTGACGTACACGCTCAGCCGCGGCCGAGTCCGCCCGCCGGTCGGCTGGGGAGCCGTCACCGCGGGCGGCGCCCTCGCCGGTACGGGCTTCACCGTCTCCCTGCTCATCGCGACGCTTGCCTTCGACGGCGCCCAGCTGGCAGAGGCCAAGATCGGCATTCTGAGCGCGCTCGCCGGCACCTTCCTGACCAGCCGGCTCGTCACCGGCGTCGTCACGGCACTGCCGCGCCGCCTGCGGCAGCGGGCGCTGCTTGGCGACGCCGAGACGATCATCGATCTGGTCGTCCCGGTCGATCCCGACCGCGACCACGTCCGCGGGCCCCGGCACGCGCCGGTGACGGTCGTGGAGTACGGGGACTACGAATGCCCGTACTGCGGACAGGCCGAACCGGTCGTCCGCGAGCTGCTCGGCGACTTCGGCGACGTGCGCTACGTGTGGCGGCACCTGCCGCTCACGGACGTCCACGTACATGCCCAGCTGGCGGCCGAGGCCGCCGAGGCGGCGGCCTCGCAGGGCCGCTACTGGGACATGCACGACCTGCTGCTGAGCCATCAGGGCGCGCTGCGCCTGGACCACCTCCGGCAGTACGCCGTGCGCATCGGGCTGGACACCGAACGCTTCGGCCGGGACCTGCTGTCGCATCGGGGCTCGGCGCGGATCGCCGAGGACGTGGAATCGGCGGACCTCAGCGGTGTCGCGGGCACGCCCACGTTCTTCGTGAACGGGCGCCGGCATCAGGGCGCGTACGACATCGGCAGCCTGTCGGCAGCCGTGCGCGCGGCCCGGGAGCGGGCGGCGGTCGGTGCTCGCTGAGGCCGTCACCAACGGGAATGCGGCGCCGGACGGCGTTGTTGGAATGGGCGTCTGACATGACCGAGTCACTCGACTCGGAGGAGGGACATCTCATGAGGTCCGGCATCCACCCCGTCTCCCGCCCCGTCGTCTTCCGCGACCGCGCGGCAGGCTTCCAGTTGCTGACCCGCTCCACCGTCGACGCCGAGCACACTGTCGAATGGGAGGACGGCACCACGTACCCGGTCGTCGACGTGGAGATTTCGTCGGCGAGCCACCCGTTCTACACCGGCACCTCGCGGGTCGTGGACACCGCGGGCCGGGTGGAGCGCTTCGAGCGGCGCTACGGCCGCACCGCTCCCGTCCGGCACTGACGGCCCTCCCCTACACACACGTCGGCCCGGCACCGCGAACGCGCGGTGCCGGGCCTCCTGTGCGGTGGGGGAAGTACCTGTGTCAGTCCTCGTCCGTGTCCGGTGCTTCCGGCGCGAGGAGCACCGCCACGCGGCTGGCGTGGGCCACGGCGTCGCTGACACGCGGATTGAAGAAGGCGGCCAGCGTGCCGCGGTGGTGAGGACCGAGGACCAGCAGGTCCGCCTGGTACTGCCGCGCCGCCTGGGCGATCGCGCCCGGGATCTGCTCGGTCGCCGCGTGCATCAGCTCGCCGTCGGCCTTGACCCCCGCCTCCCTCAGCGCGGTGAGCGCCTCTTCCAGGACCTCCCGGGCCTCCGGATCCTCCTCGACGCGTACGACGGTGTCCCAGGCGATCGCGGTGGCGGCGATGTGCACGACGTGGACCTCGGCGCCGGTCAGACGGGCCATCTCCCTGGCTGTGTGGATGACGGAATGGCGAACGGGACTCGGGTCGACGGCGACGAGGATACTGCGGAACATGGGGGTTCCCTTCGGGATACACGTGTACGGAAGGACCAGGGGCGGCACCCGACGGGGGAGTGACGGTGCCGCCCCTGGGGACTGTGGGGACTACTTGCGGAGGAAGTCGAGAAGGGCCTTGTTCACCTCGTCGGCGTGGGTCCACAGCAGGCCGTGCGGAGCCCCTTCGACCTCGACGTAGTCGGCGGAGGGCAGCGCCTTGTGGAACGGCCGGCCGGTCGAGTCGATCGGAAGGATGCGGTCGGCCGTGCCGTGCAGGATCAGCGCCGGAACCTCGATCTTGGGCAGGTCCTCGCGGAAGTCCGTGAACCAGGTCATAGGCGCGGCTGCCGCGGCGTGGGAGCCGCCGCCGGCCGAGACGTTCCAACTGTTGCGGACGGCTTCCTCGCTGATCCGCGAGCCGAGCGTCTCGTCGAGGTTGTAGAAGTCCTTGTAGAACGCCGTGTAGTAGGCGTACCTGTCCGCCTTCACCATGTCGACGATGCCCTCAAAGAACTCGATGGGCGCCGCACCCGTCGGGTTGTCGTCGGTCTTCAGCAGGTAGGGCTCCAGGGAGGCGAGGAAGGCCACCTTGGCCACGCGGGACGAGCCGTACGTGCTCACATACCGTGCCACCTCACCGGTGCCCATGGAGAAGCCGACGAGGACCGCGCCGTGCAGGTCGAGCGTCTCCATGACGGTGTTCAGATCGGCGGCGAAGGTGTCGTAGTCGTAGCCGCTGGTCGGCTGGCTCGACCGGCCGAAGCCACGCCGGTCGTAGGTGATCACTCGGTATCCGGCGTCCAGGAGGACGGCGGTCTGCTTCTCCCAGGAGTGTCCGTCCAGCGGGTAACCGTGGACGAGCACGACGGGCCGGCCGGTGCCCTGGTCCTCGTAGTAGAGGTCGATGCTGGTCGAGTTCTCCTGGCCGACCGTGATGAACGGCATGGGGCTTTCCTTTCGTCGTGTACTGCGCTTCATGCCAATACAGCTAGGCGGTGATCCGCGCGACGGGATCCGGGGAGGGGGGTGAGCCGGTGGGCCGGCCGTGGCGGCCCCGGCGGACGAGGACGCCGACGGCGATGGCAGCGGGCACCAGGAGGTGGACACCGGCGGGGACGAGCAGGCTCGCGACCGCGGCCGTGGAGACCAGGGCGAGCCACCAGGACGAGCTGAAGCGGGTGAACAGCCGCAGGCCCGCCGCGAGGCCGAAGACGTATACGGGGATCTGGGAGCCCACACAGATGGCGACCAGTTCCTCGGTGCCCAGAGAGGTGAGGGCGGCGGCGGCAAGGCCGCCGAGCATGATGAGGGAGGGCCAGGCCAGGACGTGGGACCGTGCTTTCCCGGGGGCGGGCGAGTCCTGGTGCAGGGCGGTTCCGAGGTCGCGCAGGCTCGCCACGTAGGCGATGGCGTTGTTGAGGGCGATCACCACCGCCAGCGCCGCGGCGACCGCCGCCGTGCCCTGGCCGGCGGCGACGGACAGCATGTCGGTGACGGGTGCGTCGGACGATCCCGCGAACGGGCCGAGCACGAGGATCTCGGGCACGGCCACCGCCGCGTACAGCAGCGCGACCGTGAGGAGCGCCCAGGAGGTGACCCGGGGAAGAGTGCGCCGGGCGTCGCGCAGCCGGCCGGTGAAGTTGCTGACGGCCTCCCAGCCGGTCAGGACCCAGGTGAGTACGAGCGCCGCCGAGCCGATCGCGGTCCAGCCGCGCGGAGCGAAGGGCGTGAGACGGGTGCTGTCACCGTGGGGAAGTGCGACCGCCGCGGTGACCACGATGAGGGCGACGAGCAGGGCGGTCAGTAACGGAGTCAGCCTCCCCGATCCGGCCCGGAGGCCCAGGTTCGCGCCGATGGCGACGAGGACGACGGCGGTCGCGGTCGCCACGGCGGTGGCCTTGCCGCCACCCGTCGCGTCGGCGAGATAGCCGCCGCCGATCAGTCCCAGTGCGGGCACGCCGATCGGGACGCCGAGGTAGAACCAGTACCCCACGATCCGTCCGGCCGTCTCGCCGAAGGCACGCGTCGCGTAGGCGGCGACACCGCCCGCGCCGGGCGAGGTCCGTTCGATGGCGACGAACGTGAAGGCGATGGGGACGGAGATGAGCAACAGGGCGGCCAGCGCCAGCAGGGACGCGGGGCCGGCGTTGTGGGCGGCAATCGCCGGGAGGGTGAGGATGCCGGGCCCGACAATCGCTGCGACGTACAGCGCGGTGCCGCGGAGAACGCCGAGCCCCTGAACCTTGGTCGTGCCGCTGCGGGTCATCGCCGCTGGTCCTTTCCAGGACGGGACACCGTACGGCGACGGTGTCCGGGGACGATGGTCAGCCGGCGAGCTCTGTACGGGTCTGGACACCCTGGCGGGCCAGCCAGCCCAGCGTGTAGTCGGCGACCGCGGGCCAGCCGCCGTCGATGGTCAGCGAGTGGCCGCGGTCGGCGAACTGCTTGAGGTCGGTCACCGCGGTCGAGTCGCCGTACAGCTTGTAGGCGGCCCGCGTCACCACGTCCGGGACGGTGTGGTCCTCCTGGCCGGAGACCAGCAGCAGCGGGCCCCGCGTCGCGTTGCCGGTGTTCACGGCCGCCGGCGAGTTCTTCGCGAAGTTCGCGAACGCGGCCTCGAAGAGCGGACGTCCCGGGGACGGGATCGTCCACTTCTCGAACAGCTGGTCGGACTCGTCCTGGGAGATCGCGTTGCCGAACCCGTAGCGGAACTGCTTGGCGGTGAGCGAGACGGCCTTCTTCTTGTTGCCCGGGCTGCCGAGGACCGGGAAGCCAGACCGTAGCTGCGCGAAGGGGAGAGGCTTGACACCCTTGATCTGCGCCGGGTCGATGGCGACGCCCGCGCGACCCAGACCCATGCCGAGCAGCTTCTGTGTGATCAGGCCGCCGAAGGAGTGGCCCACGATCACGGGCTCCCGGTCGAAGCCGCGGATGATGTCGGCGTAGTGGTCGGTCACGTCGTCGATGCCGAATCCGGCGACCGCCTCGGGCTGTCGGCGTGCCTCCTCCACGGTCGGGGCCTCGCCCGGCCAGCCCGGGGCTACCGGCTCGAACCCCTGGGAGGCGAACAGCTCCATCCAGGGACGCCATGAGGACGCGTGCAGCCAAAGGCCGTGGATGAAGACGACGGGGGTGCGGTTCGTGGCCATGATGCTCTCCTTGAGGCTTTCGGGCTCCGCGGGGGCGGGGCCCGGCGACGTCTCAAGGTTCGTCCGACAGTCATGGCCGCCGAATCTGTCTAACGACTTAAGTCGCCGGTCTAGGGCGTCGATTGGTCGGATCAGCGATCGGCCCCATCCTCCCCCTCGCCCTCCCGAGCGAGTGCGTCCCGCAGCGAGGCACGTGAGGTGATGCCGAGCTTCGGGAAGATCTTGTACAGATGGGCGCCCACGGTCCGCGGGGAGAGGAACAGCTTCGCCCCGATCTCCTTGTTGCTCATGCCCCCGGCCGCCAGCTCGGCGATCTGCCGTTCCTGCGCGGTGAGAGCGGCGACTCCACCGCCGGACTTGCGGACGGGCAGGCCCGCGGCCCGCAGCTCCAGCTTCGCGCGCTGCTCCCACGCCGAGGCGCCGAGGCGCTCGAATATGTCGGCCGCGCGCGTGAAGGCCTCGCGGGACGCCTTCGGCCGGCGTGCGCGGCGCAGCCACATACCGTAGGCCAGCTGGATGCGCGCCAGATCGAAGGGGAAGGAGGGCCCGGCAGGGTGGGCGACGGCCCGTGCGAACAGCTCCTCGGCCTCGGTGTCGTCCCCGGTCATGGCCAGGGCAGCGGTGGTGAGCAGACCGAGCCGTGGCGAGATGGCGGACAGGTGTGCGTCGCGGGCCGCGAGGGCGTGGCTCCGGGCCTGGTCGCTCCGTCCTGTGTGCAGCGCGGCCTCGACCAGGTCGAGCAGAGTGCGCGTCGCCTGCTGGGAGTACGGCGTGAACTGGCCTGGCACCGTGATGCCGGAGGCATAGATGTAGGCCGCCTCGTAGTCACCCGCGCTCAGGGCGGTCAGTGCCCCGATCGACTCGGCGTACTGGGTCAGGAATCCGACGCCACGCGGTCGGGCCCAGGCATCGATCGCCGACTGCAGCTCCCGGGCCCGCTCGAGTTGGCCCCGGCAGGCGGCCACGAGACCGAGGAACGCGCGGAACTGGTGGGCGAACAGCTCGTAGCCGTGGGAGGTGGTCAGCTCCAACCCACGCCGGCCGCTGGCCTCGGCCTCGTCCCAGGCGCCTGAGTTGATCTGGTCGAGCATGACCAGGTGCAGCATGGTCATGACGTTGGTGACCGCGCCGGCGTCCTTCTCCCGTTCGACCATGCGCTGGAGGTAGGGGCGGAAGTCGCCCAGCGCGTCCACGTAGAAGGCCGACACCGCCAGCCGCATCACGTCCCACGGTTCGCCGCCCGCCATGCGCGCGAACGCCTCGTCCAGGCGCTCGCGCACGGTGGTGCCCCGGCGGACCACGTCACCCCAGGAATCCCGGTAGACCAGCGTGAGCGGGTCCGCGGCGTCCCCCATGGAGTCGATGGCGGCGTCGGTACGCGACCAGACGGCCGGATCGGCGGAGAACTGGCTGATGGCAAGGAGCACGTTGAGCAGCCGCGTGACGGTCTCGGCGTCCGCCCCGGAGCGCCGGGCCTCCTCGACGGCCGACACCACGCGCCGGTGGGTCGACCGCACGTCTCCGTCCTTGTACAGGGCGACGTAGGCCGAGGTGATCACCGCCCCGATGTTCTCGGACTCCCCGGACACCTGCCCGGACTCGTCGACCAGGCGCTCCGCCTGGTCGAGCAGGGCAGACTGGCCGGCGATGAACGCCGCGTCGCCCAGGCGCCGGGACCGGTCGGCCGCGGTCACGCTCAGTTCCGCGGCACGCGTCAGCCACGCGACGGCCGTCGCCGCACCACCCCTGCGCGTCGCCGAGTGCGCGGCACGCTCCAAAACGTCCGCCACCTCCGTTTCCGGGTCGATGGTGGCGGCCGCGAGATGTACGGCACGCCGTTCGATGTCCCCCCGGTGCAGCTCGGCCAAGGCGGCATGGGCGGCCCGGCGCTCGTTCGGCGTCGCCAGCTGCACGAGGGCGGAGCGGACCAGCGGATGCCGGAAGGTGAAGTCCCCCGTCGACGGGTCGACGGTCAGCAGGCCCTGGGCCATCGCGCCGTCCACCTGCCGCATCCGGTAACGGGCACCAGTGACCCGCCGGGGCACCGAACCCGCCTCGATGCCGTCCAGGGCGCCGCGGACCAGCTCGGCGCGTTCGGCCGGCGCCAGGTCGTGCACCCGGCGGGCGTACATGCGCTCCAGTCGGCGGCTCAGCGGGATGCCCTGCCGGCCCCCCAGGTCCTCGACGAGAGTGCTGGCCACGCCGGGTGTCACGGTCTGCGGGAGCTCCATCAGGGCGAGCGGATTGCCGTCCGCATTGTCCAGCACGATCCTGCGGATCTCGTCGGTCAGCCCCGGGTATCGCTGGTCGAGGAGCCGGCACGAGGCCTCCTCCGTCAGCGGCTCGAGCAGTACTTCGGGCAGACCCGCCGCGTCGAACGCGGACTCCGTGTCCGCGCGCAGCCCCACCAGGACCTTGACGTGGTACCCGGACAACCGTCTTGCCACGAACGCGCACACCTCGGCGCTGGGCCCGTCGAACCAGTGCCCGTCGTCGATCACCAACAGCAGCGGCTCCTCCGAGGCAGCGAGGGCCAGGAGGTCGAGCACGGCGATCCCGAGGGCCATGACCGAGGGGGCGGCCCCGGACGCCTTGCCGAAGACCACGTCCAGCGCGGACCGGTGGTCGTGGTCCAAAGAGGCGTCACGTGGAAGCAGAGGGTGCAGCAGCTGGTGGAGACCGGCGAACGGCAGCCCCGACTCGGTCTCGACGCCCAGCGCCCGTACCACGCGGTAACCGGCCCCGGACGCCCGCTCCGTCACCTCGTCGAGAAGCGCGCTCTTGCCGACGCCGGCCTCTCCGCGCAGAACGAGCGCCCGCCCGTCGGGGGCCTCGGTGAACGCCGCGATCCGCGCCCGCTCCACGTCGCGTCCGATGATCCGGTCCTGCTGCTCGCTCACGCGCCCTCACTTCATCTCCACAGCTACAGCGGCACTTTAAGCCAAGCCGGGAGAAACCGTGCGATCGGCCGTGCAGGCCTGTCAGCCGCAGCAGCGACCGCGCGACGACGCGGTGGAAGCCGTCGCCGCGACCGGGCCGGACGGCGCACCGGGCGTGGCCAGTCGGCCTCGGACGCGGGCCGCCAGCTCGTCCGGCGACAGCGTGTCCGGGTAGTGCGCGAGGTACGTCCCGTCGGGACCCATCAGGTACGTGAACGAGGTGTGCGGCACGTCGTACTCGTCCAGGTCGGAGCCCCGCCGGGCGAAGACGCGGTAGGCGGCCTTGGCGGCCTCGACCTCGGAGGGAGTGCCCGTCAGCCCCGTGTGGTGCGGGTAGGACGACGTGAGGAAGGCCCGCATCACCTCTGGAGTGTCCCGTTCCGGGTCGACGCTGACGTAGAGCGGGCGGATCCGCCGGGCCGCCTGCCCGAGTAGGTCGAGTGCCTCCGTGTTGCGCCGCAGCACGGCCGGGCAGATCTGGCGGCAGTGCGTGAAGCCGAAGAAGACCATGAGGAACTTGCCGCGGAAGTCCTCGTCGGTGACGCGGCGGCCGTGGTGGTCGATGAGCGAGAAGCGGCCCTGCGGCTGGGTGCTGACAGGAGTGGTCATGATGGTGAACGGCTCTCTGGTGAGGGGGGAACTTGGGCGTGTGCGGGAGTCACTCCCAGCGCAGGGCCAGGGTCGTCTCCTGGTGTACGGGCAACGTGACGCGCAGGTCGGCGCCGATCCGGGCGACCGCCGCAGTGTCGGTCTCCCGGCCGTCCTGCCGTAGCGTGAACGGGCGGCCGGGCGGCAGGCCCGCGATGTCCAGCGCGGCGTCGGAGGCGGTGTCGTCGCGCCCGCGCAGGGTCAGGATCAGGGTGCGGCTGTCCCGGTGGTAGCAGGCGCGCAGCACGTCGAGTGATCCCCTCATGCCGACGAGGCGGGGCTCGGCGAAGTGCTCCGCGTCCCACGGCCGGTTGTAGAGCGACCACAGGCCGTCGGGGACATTGAGCCGGGCGTACCCCAGCAGCACGTTGCCTGTCAGCGGATCGACGTAGGTCATGTTCCCCGAGCCGTCGAACGATGTGTCGTGGCGCGGGTAGTACAGACCGCCCCGCTCCCACGTGGGCAGCATGAAGCGGTCGGCGTGGGCGAGCACGCCCGTCAGCCGTTCGTCGCCGACCTCCGACAGCCCGGCCGCGAGATAGCCGAAGGTGGGCTGCTTCCACCGGTGGGAGAGGTCCTCGGTGAGCTGGGCGGCGTCCCCGGCGGCCAGCGCCTTGCGGGCCTGCATGGCGACCGACGGCGAATAGGGGGTGATGGTGCCGTCGGGGCCGCTGCGCAGCGCGCCGCGCAGTTGGCCGGCATAGACCTCTCGGACGACGTCCCGGTTCCATGCGTTCATGACGGACGCGGTCCAGGACGGGTTGCCGATGTCAGGGGAGTCGACGTAGTCGTCCTGCCGGATGCGCCAGAACTTGTGCTGGAGGCCCTGGGCGTCGTACATGCCCTTGCGGTCCCAGGCGGCCCTGTACGAGGTCGTGGCCTCCGTGGCGCGGTCGGTGCCGTCCCGCAGGTCCTGGAAGCGGAACCCCAGCATGGGAAACTGGTTGCACACGATGAACACGCAGTTGGGTTCGCAGGCCACGCCCAGCCATCCGTTCTCCACCATCTGCCAGTAGATGGCCTCACCGAGCGTGCTGCGCCGGTACTCGTAGCGCTCCGGGCCCAGACCTTGAAAGATCGGGTTCCAGTCGAAGGTGAGTGCCCCCGGTTCGTCGTAGCGATCGTCGTCGAACAGCATCGCGTGCAGGCCCACCATCGCGTACAGGTGGCCGCTGTACATGATGTTCTCCTTGACCACCGGGTCCGTCCACGCCTCGCGCAGCGCCTCCAGATCCGGGTCGACCACACGGCCACTGCGACTGGTCTCCCGCCAGTACCCCCAGACGTCGCGGCGCAGCATCTTGGCGACCAGCCGCTCGTAGGCCGGCCGCACGGCCGCCGGGGCGGCCGGGAGATGGTGGTAGTGGGTCAGGGCGAGGGCGTAGGCCATCTGCGCGAGTTGGTACCGGTAGGCGTCAAGCCACTCCTGGCCGGGATCGGCGCCGCCCATCCGGGACCAGTCGCCGTCCGGCAGAAAGGCGAGGTTCTCGAAGTGACGAAGATGGCCGATCTGGATGTCGTCCAGACGCGGCACCGACGAGAGGTCGACTCCCATCCCCGGAGGACCTGTCAGAGTTGCGGTCATGTGCGGCTCCTTCCGTACCGGCGCGGCGGCGCGCCCATGGGGCCATCGTGAGCGCGCGCACCCCGGGGCGGCTTGCGCGTTCCCCACACACTTACGGCCCGAACAGTGTGCGCGGAACGCGCTCCGCGCAGGTCACGCCGTGTGGAGGGAGAGGAGCCGGAGTTCGACGGCGGCGGCGAAACGTGCCTCGGGATCCCCGACGTCCAGACCGGTGAGGGCCTGGATACGGCCCAGTCGATGCCGCAGGGTGTTGGGGTGCACGTGCAGCAGGGCCGCTGCTTCGGCCACGTTGCCGAAGCTGTTCAGGTAGTGCCGCAGGGTCCGGACGAACTGTGTTCCGCGTTCCGCGTCGATCCCGGCCAGACGGGAGACCGGGCCGTCGAGCCCCCCGTGGTGGGCCACGGCCGCCCGCGCGGCGTCCAGGAGCAGGGCCTCGGCCTTGGTCTCGGCGGCCGTCGCGGCGCGGCGTCGCGCGGCCGGAGCCGTGCGGCTCCTCAGCACGTCGATGACCCGATCCCCGTCCCGGCGGGCGAGCGGCACCTCTTCCGCGCTGCGGGCGACGCGGCCGGTACCGGCCAGCAGGACGCCGTCGGGGTCGGTGCGGCCGAGCAGTTCGGTGACGACGCGCAGCAGGTGCTCTTCGGGATCCTCGGCGCCGTCGTGATGCCGCGCTCGGTCGGCCAAGGGCAGCAGACCGTAGACTCCTCCGTCCACTACCGCGGTGACCGCCTGCGAGTGGAGCGATGCCAGGGTGATGCCCAGGCCTGTCCGTACGCGGTTCAGGAACGCGGCATCGCAGGTGACGCCGGAGTCCGGCGCGAGGACGACGACGCCGACGGGGGTGTCGAACAGGCCCAGGCCCGCGGCTGTCGCAGAGTCGGGGAGGACGCCGCGCAGCAGGTTTCCGACGTGTTCGACGCGGGGATCGGTGAGTCCCGTGCGGCGTCGTTGCTCGGCCGCCATGCTCCTGGCGACGGCGTCCCCCGCCGCGCGGAGTTCTCGGCACCGCACCGGGTCGGGCGGGGCGACCCCGTCGAGCCACAGCACCCCCAGATAGCGGTTGCCCGAATGCAGCGGGACACCCAGCTTGGGCGCGTTGCCGAAGTCGGCCAGGGGGGAAATGTGCACCAGCCGACGGTCCCGCCGCAGTCGGCGGGCCAGACCCCTGCTCTCCAGGTAGGCGACATTTCGCTCGGGCAGGCGCCGTGCCACGATGACCGAGTGGCGGGTCTCGTGGGCCCCTTCCTGCTGGCCGGAGAACGCCCTGAGCCGGAAGTCAGGATCGGTCACGATCGCGGGTGCGCCGAGCATCGCCGCCACGGCGTCCACGACGTCCGGGAGCGACTCGGTGGCCGTACCGAACCGGCCTGGGCCCGGCGTGAGCGCCTGACAGGCGGTCGCCAGGCCGACCCAGTCGGTGCCGTCGGTGCCGGCCGCCAGGGACAGCAGGGACACGTTCGCGTGCGCGGCCTCCTGCGCCAGTTCCCGGCGGTGCCGCGACGAGCGCACCGCGTCGCTCCCCACAACGACCGCCGATCCGCCTGCTTCGCCCAACTCCCTTATGACACCGACCAGGTCTTCCTGCCCCAGGCCGGGACAGAGGAGTACTGCTCCCTCCAACAGGTCGGCGGGCGAGTCGTAGAACCGGATGCCGGTGACCGGAGCGGTCCACGCGGTGACGGCGACCGCCTCCACGGCTCCTCGGGGCAACTCGTCCATCAGCGCCGACAGCGTCATCGGTATCGAGTCGAGCTGTTTCACGTCGTCAGCCTCGTGTCATGCCGTGTTCGGTGGTCGTGGTGAGGCGCTGACTTCCCTGGGCGCGTCGCGGGGACGTGTGACGGTGCAGGTCCGCCTGAGGCACGGGTCCGGTGCCCGCGGCGGCACGGTTGCACTCCTCGACCGTCCCGTCGTCTCAGGCGCGGATCCGGTCCGGCGCGCTGGAGCGTCGGACTGGAGACCTGGAGCGACGGACCGGAGATCCGGATCATGTGCTCGGCCACGAGTCCGTCGCCCCGGAGCAGGCAGCGCGGCGCGCGATCAGTACGTGAGGGGGCGCGGCTTGTGCTGGATGCTGACCCAGTGCTGGGTGGTGAACTCCTCCGCCACCCAGTGACCGCCGAACCGGCCGAGACCGGAGGCCTTCTCGCCGCCGAAGGCGATGTTCACGTCGTCGTGCACCGTGGTGTCGTTGATGTGCGTCATCCCCGCCTCGACGCGCAGCGCGAAGTTCAGACCCCGCTCCACGTCCTGGGTGAAGACGCCGCTGGACAGGCCGGCGTCGGTGTCGTTGGCGATGCGCAGCGCGTCCTCCTCGTCCGTGGCCAGGATCAGGGTGGCGACGGGGCCGAACACCTCCTCGGCGGCGGTGGCGACGGTGTTGTCCCCGAGCACGACGTGCGGCGGGAGCACCAGGCCGGTGGGCCCTTGGGCCTCGCCGGACAGCACCAGCCGGCCACCGCCGGCCACCGTACGCTCGATCTTGTCCTTGACCGATCCGAACTGCCGTTGACTGATGATGGGGCCGATCTGCGTCCCCGGGTCCCGGGGGTCGCCGACCCGCAGGGCGCGGGCCTGCCCGACGAAACGCTCGACGAACTCGTCGTATACGGACGCGTCGACGATCACCCGGTTCGTGGCCATGCAGATCTGGCCCTGGTGGTAGTAGCTGCCGAAGACCGCGCATTCCACGGCCCGGTCCAGGTCGGCGTCGTCGAGCACCACCAGCGGGCCGTTGCCGCCCAGTTCGAGGGAGAGACGCTTGATGCCGGCCTTGGTGATGATGCCCTTTCCGACGCGGGTGGAACCGGTGAACGAGATCACGCGGGGCACCTCGTGCGCCACCATGAAGTCACCGACCTCGCTGCCCCGGCCCACCACGACGCTGAGCAGACCCGCAGGCAGCCCGGCCTCCTCGAAGATCTTGGCGAGGATCAGGCCGCCGGTGACGGGGGTGTCCTCGGCCGGCTTGATCACCACAGCATTGCCCAGCGCCAGCGCGGGCGCCACGGAGCGGTTGGTCAGCCACAGCGGCCAGTTCCAGGGACTGATGACCGTCACCACGCCGGCGGGCCTGCGGTAGACGCGGTTCTCCTTGTCCGGAACCATCGAAGCGGTGGTGACCATCACGTCCTCGGTGTAGCCGACGGACGCCGCGGTGATGGCCTGGACGATCCCCACCTCCACGGCGGCGCGGTCGGGCGTGGCACCCGCCTCGCGGACCAGCCAGTCCACGATCTCCGCCTGCCGCTCCCCGATGATGCGCGCCGCGCGCTCGAACACCCCGGCCCTTTGCCCGGGCGCCGTACTGGCCCATGCGCGCTGCGCCTCCTTGGCGGCCCGGTACGCGGCGTCCGCGTCCGAGTGGTCGGCCAGCGGTATCTCCGTGACGGTCTCCCCGGTGTAGGGATCGGCGTCCACCAGGGGCGAGGACGAGCTGCCGGCGCGCCACTCGCCGGCGATCAGCATGCGGTCGAAGCCGGTGTACGGCGAGGGCGGTGTGGGCGCGGTCATGGTGTCTCCTGAGACTGGCGTTGCGGGACGCGGCGTCGAGGTGGGTGCCCGGCTCGGCACGGACGCGTTGCGTCGATGGTGCGCTGCGGGCCGAGGGACGGCATCGGTCATTTGACTACGGTTGCCTCTGCCGGCGGCCGTGCCGGGTCGGGCCCCTTGCGGGAGGCGATGCCGACCGCCGCGAAGGTGAGCAGGGCGCCCAGCACGGTGGGCACGGCCGGGGAGCCGTCACCGGCAGGGGCGACCAGGTCCAGCACGATCGACCCGATGAGCTGCCCGGCGATCGACCCCATGCCCAACAGCAGCACCCCGACCCGGCGCACGAGCAGGGCCGACGCGGCGATGAACACCACGCCGTACAGCCCGCCGAGGTACAGCCGGACATCCGCCGGCAGGGCCCGGGCGGAACCGCCGCCGATGAGGGTCTTGGCGCCCCAGACGGTGGCGAGGAACAGCGATCCGACGCAGAAGTTCAGCCACGTGGCAGCCAGGGGTGAGCCCGCGATGGCGCCGGCGGCGCCGTTCATCGCCTGCTGGAAACCCAGCAGGAAGCCCGCGACCAGCGGGGCCAGCGCCAGCAGGAGCGCGTCCGCGAGGTTCCCCGAGGACAACTGGGGGAAGGCAGCGATCACCGCGGCGGCCAGGATGAGAGCCGCTCCGGCCAGCCGCGCGGCCGACGGGCGGCGCCGCAGCCCGTCCGCGAAGCCGGTGGAGTCCACGATCAGCCCGCTCAGGGTCTGCCCGGCGATCGCCGCGACGGTGAACACCGCCAGCCCCGTGATCAGCGCGGTCGTCGACTGCGCCAGCGCGAGGGAGGAACCGAAGGCACCGGCGACCAGGTACCAGCGTGGCAGCCGCCGGGTCCGCAGGCCCCGGAACAGTCGTCCCAGACTGCGGCGCACGCCGGGGGATGCCGCGGCCACCAGGGTCATGATCAGCCATCCGCTGGTGAAACTGACCGTGGCCGCCGCGAGCCCGTCGTCCACGCGGCTGCTCAGTTCGCTGTTGATCCGGCCCTGCAAGGGAATCAACGTGCCAACCAGGAGGGTGAGGAGCAGAGCGAGGGGTTGGGCCGCCGTCGCGGCGGACGACGCCCCGGCCGCAGGCCGGACACACCGGTGGGCGCCGGCCGTGTGCTGTTCCGCGCTCATGCCGCGGTCCGCTCCTGCTGCCGGGCCACCAGCCAGTCGCGGGACTGCTCGGCCACCGCGCGGACGGCGTGCATGTCCACGCCTACGAGGTGACCGTCCCACTTCCTGACGTCACCGCCAACGAACACGGCCGACACATTGCCGGGGTGCGCGTAGGCGACGACGGTGGCGACCGGGTCGGTGGCCGGGAGGGTATTCGGTACGGTGGTGTCGATCAGGATGATGTCGGCTTCTTTGCCGGCCTCGATTGAGCCGACGCGGTCGATGAGGCCGGCGTTCTCCGCGCCGCGCAGGGTGGCGAACTCGATGGCGTCGTGCGCGGAGATCGGTTCGGGGACGTCCTGCTCGGCGGCGTTGCGGCGCTGGTGGACGCGGCCGCGCTGGAGGTGGGTGAGGACGCTCATCTCGCTGAACATGTCGACGCCGTAGCTCAGCTCGTTGTCCATGCTCAGCCCCGGCCGGACACCGACGGACAGGGCCTCGTCGATGGCCGGGAAGGACGGGCCGAGTCCGAAGAGGGTGTCGGAGCGGGGGCAGATGTTCACCTTCACCCCGGTGTCGGCGATGATCTGCCACTCCTCGTGGCTCAGGCCCAGGCAGTGGTTGAAGGTGTGGGTGTCGGTGACCAGCCCCTGCCGGTGCAGGTCCAGGAGGTTGTCGACCCAGTCGGAGCCGATCTCGGAGGAGACCCACAAACCTCGCTCATGGGCGAACCGCCACGTCTCAGCGTCCGCGGTGGTGTCCATCATGCGCAGGGTGACGAGCTGGTCCGTGGAGGTGAAGTACTCCTCCTGCAGCCGGTCGAGGTCGGTCGGCCACTGCTCCTCCCACTCCCCGAACCGGGGCGCCGCAGCGGCGTGGACGGCGCGGATGCCCGAGTCGAAAAGGGCCTCCACGGCCGCCGACGAGTGGTCGCGGCTGCGCGAGTTGTGCGAGTTGTCGACGATCGTGGTGACGCCGGCGTACAGACTGACCAGGGACGTCACCAGGTTGCCGATGTAGGTGTCGTGCGGCCGGTAGAGCGTGCCGAGGGACTTGTGCGCCACCTCCAGGTACTGGTCGAAGTCGGCGTCCGGCGACATCCCGCGCAGCTGGCCTTCCCAGGCGTGCAGGTGGGAATCGACGAAGCCGGGCATGAGGATGTGCTCGGAGGCGTCGATCACCACGCCGTTGGTCGCGTCGACACCGGCTCCGGCACCCGGCCCGATCTCAGCGATACGGGAGCCGACGACCAGGACGTTGCCGCGGAGCACCCGGTGGTCGGCGGTGCCCGTGATGATCGTGGCGTCCTTGAAGAGGATCTTCCGCTCGGGATTCGCCTCGTCCTTCACGAGCCGGTCCAGTGCGTCGGCGTTCTTCGCCGCTCGGGCACGGAATTCCACGGCGGCACCGCTGTGCGCGAACGCGGAACGGAGCGGGGACGGGGTCTGGGTGTGCTTACCGGGGTTCTGATTGCTCATGTTTCCAGCTTGCGGTACGCGAACCAGCGGAAAAGGCCCGCAGAATAACCATGGTGATGGTAGGAGTACCGCACCCAGTCGGCGCGGTCCGCCACTCTGGGAATAGGGACGCCCCCAGTCGTAGTTGCACGCTCCGATCACACCGACCGACAGAGCGAGGTTCCGCGGTGGCTTCCGTCACGCCCCTGGGAGAGTTCCTCCGGTCCCGACGCCGGGCCGCCCGGCCCCCGGCTCCCGTGTCGACGGGGACGCGGCGCCGTGTCCCTGGGCTGCGTCGGGAGGAGGTCGCGTCCCGCGCCGGCGTGAGCGTTGACTACTATGTGCGTCTCGAACAGGGACGGGAGACCAACCCGTCGACCAAGGTGATCGCCGGTCTGAGCGCAGCGCTTGGTCTCGGCGAGGACGAGACGGCGCACCTGCGCGTGCTCGCGCGTCCTGAGGCGGCCCCGGGGAGCCGTAGGCACCCCGCCTCGGCGAGCGGACTGAAAACCTTGGTGGAACACCAGCTCACCGACCCGGCGATTCTCCTCGACGCGAGCGGGACAGTACGCGCCGGGAACATGGGGGCGCGTCTTCTCTACGGTGAAGACGTCGTCGGCAGGAACATCGTCGCGGAAGTGTTCCTGAGCGACGAAGGCAGGAGTTTCTATCCGGACTGGGGATCTGCTGCCCGGTGTTCTGTCGGTGTTCTGCGCGCCTCCGCGGCGATTTATCCGGAGAATCGTGAAGTGCGGGAAGTGGTAGCGGAACTGAAGTCCCGAAGTTTGGAATTCCGTGACATCTGGCAGCGGTATCCCATTATGCGAAAGGGAAGCGGGAGAAAGCTGATGCATCACCAGGAGCTGGGGCACCTGGACCTGGCCTACGAGGCGCTGGAGTCTCCGGTGGTCCCCGGCCTGCAGGCCGTGGTCTACCGGCCCTGGGAGGGAGGCGAGCGGGGGGACACTCCCTGCGAGGGTTCTGCTCTCACTAGTAATCATCATTACTTCGGGGGGAGTCGGTCACTTCCCACAAGCTGACGACGGTGGTCTCGCGCCGATACCCACATAGCTGAAGACGGCCGCAGGCGGGCAACCCCCATTACTGACAGGGCCGGTTGCGGGCCCATCTGGACCGGTTCCCATCCGGGGTTCACGCCCTCGTCACCCACGCCAGTACGTACGGCGGCGGGAAGAACTGCGGGGTGGGCAGCCGCGGCCACTGGGCTTAGGACGTGCGGCAGTCCGCCGGGTGGACGACCGTGTCGGCGCTGCGGGTGACGGCCGATCACGGGCCGCTGCTCGGCCTGACGGCGAGGACCGGGAGAGATGCGACGACTTCGCGCACTGAGCGAAGTGCCCCGGCCGTTGCAGGCCGGGGCACTGACCAGGCGCCTCCGCGCCTACGGCCTCCGCTACGCGGTGGGTGCGTAGCTACCGCGCTCCAGCTCCTCCACCAGCGAGGTTTGTCCGGGCTGCCAGCCCAGCTCGTCGCGGGCACGGGCACCAGTCGCGCGCTGGTTCAGCAGCAGCGCGTCGGCGAACAGCTCACCGAGGCGGGCGCGGGTCTCCGCGGCGCTCTCCGCGCGGACGGCGCCGGTGCCGGCCGCGCGGGCCGCCGCGGAACCCAGCTCCCGGACGGTGGGGTTGTCACCGTCCGAGGCGATGTAGTACGAGCCGCCACGGCCGCCCTTCAGGGCCCGGACGTACAGGTCGGCCAGGTCCTCCACGTGGACCGTGACCCAGTGCTGAGAGCCGTCGCCCACGAGCCTCAGGGCACCGTCGTCGTCACGGGGCGCACCGGAGATCAGGTTGGGCACGCCACCGCCGTGGCCGTACACCACGCCCGGGACCACGACGACGGGTCGGGCGCCGGCGATCGAGAGAGCCTTCTTCTCGATTTCCTCGCGCCAGGCGACCAGGGTGGGTGCCGCGAAGGCGGAGTCCTCGGTGATGGCGTCGCCGTCGCCGTAGACCCAGATGCCGCTGGTGTGCACGTAGGGCTTGCCGGTGTCGGTGTACACCTTGGCCGCCGCCTCCGCGACGGATGCGTCCACGGCGGCGCTCGTGGCGTCACCCGGGCTGGCGGTGTGTATCGTCCCGTCCACCTGGGCCATCTGCTCGGCGAGCCAGGCCGTGTCGGTGATGTCGGCGTCGAGAGCCGTCGCCCCGGCCGCGGTGACCTTGGCCGCGGACGCCTCGCTGCGCACCAGGGCGGTGACATGGTGTCCGTCGGCGACGAGACGGCGGAGCACCGCCGAACCGATGTAGCCGGTACCGCCCGTCAGAAATACCTGCATGGCGAACTCTCCAGGTTCTAGAGCGCGTTGTTCGTCGCTCACTGACAACCATGGTATGGATTGGATACTGAGTACTTCAAAGTGCGATACTCACCTCATGGAAACCATGCGAAAGAACGTGCTCGACCCGGCCTGCCCTTCGCGTGTCGTCCTCAACCGGATCGGCGACAAGTGGACGTTGCTGATCGTCATCGCGCTGAGCGATGGCGTGCACCGTTTCTCGGAACTGAGGGAGCGCGTCGGCGAGGTGACCCCCAAAGTCCTGACGCAGACCCTGCGGGGCCTGGAACGGGACGGCTTGGTGGACCGCACGGTGTACGCGGTAGTGCCGCCCAAGGTCGAGTACCGGCTCACGGATCTGGGACGGTCCCTGCTGGAGCCCATCGCCGCGGTCAAGGACTGGGCCGAGCGCAACGCCGACGCGATGCTGGAGGCGCGGGAACGCGCGGACGCCGAAGCCTGACCCCGGTCAGTCGGTCTCTCCGAGCCGGGTGCCCTTGGTCTCCTTGACGACCACCGCCACGAAGACGGCGGACAGCACGGCGAAGGCCGCGTAGATGCTGTAACTGGCGGACAGGTTCCACTCCGAAATCGGCGGGAAGGACTCCGTGACGGCCCAGTTGGCGATCCAGTTGAACGCGGTGGCCACGGAGATGGCGGCCGCCCGGATCCGCAGGGGGAACATCTCGCCGACCATCACCCACAGCACCACGCCCCAGGACGCCGCGAAGAAGAAGACGAAGGCGTGCGCGGCGACGAGGGCTACCGTCCCCTGCGTGTCCGGGATGCCGATGTCGTCGCCAGTGCCCGTCTTGTACGAGAAGGCCCACGCGGCGAGCCCCAACGAGACCGCCATGCCGACCGATCCGGCCAGTGCCAGGGGCTTGCGGCCCACCCGGTCGATGAGAAGGACCGCGACGACGGTGCCGACGATGTTGATGATCGACGTGGACAGGCTGATGAGGAGCGAGCTGGACTGCTCGATGCCGACCGACTGCCACAGCACGGACGAGTAGTAGAAGATCACGTTGATGCCGACGAGCTGCTGGAAGACGGCCAGACCGATGCCGGCCCACACCACCGGAAGCAGCCCCGCCCGTCCGCCGAACAGGTCGCGGATCCTCGGCTTGTGGGTGTTGCGCAGCGCCTGCGTGATCTCGGCGATCCGCGTGTCCTCGTCCGCTCCCGGGCCCTCGATGTCCCGGACCGCCGCACCGGCCGCGGCGAGGCGCCCCGCCGAGACCAGATAGTGCGGAGACTCCGGGATACGCGAGGCCAGGACGAAGTAGACCACTGCGGGGACGAACGCCGTCATCAGCATCCACTGCCATGCGTCGAGGGGACCGAGCGCGCCCTCACTGCGACCGCCCGCCCCCTTGGCGATGGCCCAGTTGACGAGCTGCGAGGCCGTGATCCCGAGAACGATGGCCGCTTGCTGGAACGACGCCAGCCGCCCCCGGTACGCGGGCGGAGCCACTTCGGCGATATACGTCGGACCGATCAGCGAGGCGAGACCGATGGCGATGCCGCCCGCGAACCGCCAGGCGCCCAGGTCCCAGGCCGCGAACGGCAACGCCGAACCGAGGGCGCTGACCGTGAACAGGGTGGCGGCGAGCTGCATCACGCGCAGGCGCCCCACACGCTCCGCGAGCCGCCCCGCCACCGATGCGCCGAGCGCCGACCCGAGCAGGGCCACGGCCACGATCGTGCCTGTCTGGCTGGTACCGACGTCGAAGTGGTGCTGGATGCCGGTCACCGCGCCGTTGATGACCGCACTGTCGTAGCCGAACAGGAAACCACCGATCGCGGCCACGGCGGCTATGTAGGTGACCCGGCCGAGCGCGGGCGTGGGCAGGGACGAGGCGGCGGGGCTGGGGGGACGGGTGAGGGTCACGAGAGGGCTCTCCAGAGTAAGGGGGCATGGCGGTGGGGCCTGTCGAACGGGGTCAGCCGTGCGCCCCGGCCGGTGATGACGGCCGGGGAACGCCCGGGCCGCCCACCATCGGCATGCGGGCGGTCATGTTCCACGCGGTCAGCGCGGGTCGCGCGTGCTCGGTGCCCAACCGGCTGACGGCCCCCGTGTCGAGGACGAAGAGCGCCCCGGCGGCGGGCGGCAGGCCCAGCCGACGTGCGGTGAGCACCCGGAGGAAGTGCCCGTGCGCGACCAGCACCACATCACCCGCATCCGGGTCCATCAGCAGCGGTTCCAGGCGCGCCAGGACGCGGTCCGCCCGCAAGCCCACGGCCTCCGGGCTCTCGCCCGCCGGTACGCCCGGCACGGACGGCGTTCCGTCGGTCCACAGGTTCCAGTCGGGCCGGGTGCGGTGAATCTCGGCCGTGGTGATGCCTTCGTAGCCGCCGTAGTTCCATTCGTGCAGCTCGGGCATGGTCTCCGCGCCGACGAGGCCGGCCAGCTCCGCGGTGCGCAGGGCGCGGCTGAGAGGACTGACGAACGCCGCCGCAATCGGGCGTCCGGCCAGTAACGGCGTTACAGCCCGCGCCTGTTCCTCACCGCGAGCGGTGAGCGGAACGTCCGTGAAACTGGTGTGCCGGCGTGAAACGGTCCACGGTGTTTCGCCGTGCCGGACCAGTAGGAGATCTCCCATCGGTGTCTACCTCCTCGCCGACTCGACGGCGTGGCCGCCGAACTGGTTGCGCAGCGCGGCGATCATCTTCATCTGCGGGGAGTCCTCCTGGCGGGAGGCGAACCGGGCGAAGAGAGAGGCGGTGATCGCGGGGAGCGGGACGGCGTTGTCGATGGCCGCCTCGACGGTCCAGCGTCCCTCGCCGGAGTCGGCGGCACAGCCGCGGAGTTTGTCCAGATGCTGGTCCTCGTCGAGGGCGTTGACGGCGAGGTCGAGGAGCCACGAGCGGATGACGGTGCCCTCCTGCCAGGAGCGGAAGACCTCGCGGACGTTGTCCACGGAGTCGACCTTCTCCAGCAGTTCCCAGCCCTCGGCGTAGGCCTGCATCATCGCGTACTCGATGCCGTTGTGGACCATCTTCGCGAAGTGCCCGGCGCCCACCTTGCCCGCGTGCACGTATCCGTAGGGGCCTTCGGGCTTGAGGGCGTCGAAGACCGGCTCGAGGCGGTCGACGTGCTCCTGCTCGCCGCCGACCATGAGGGCGTAGCCGTTCTTCAGGCCCCAGACGCCGCCGGAGACGCCGGCATCGACGAAGCCGATGCCGTGCTCGCCCAGTTCGTCGGCGTGCTTCTCGTCGTCCGTCCAGCGGGAGTTGCCACCGTCGACGACGATATCGCCAGGGGAGAGCAACTCTTTCAGGTCGTCGACGGCGGACTGCGTGGCGGCTCCGGCCGGCACCATCACCCACACAGCGCGTGGTGCTTCCAACTTCTGGACCAGGTCGGCGAGGTCCGCCACGTCGGAGACCCCGGGGTTGGTGTCGTAGCCGATGACGCTGTGGCCGGCGTTGCGCAGGCGCTCGCGCATGTTGCCGCCCATCTTGCCGAGACCGATGAGACCGATCTGCATGTCAGTGCACTTCCTTCAGCTCTCGGTAGGCGGTGACGAGGGCCTTGGTGGAGGGGTCGAGACCGGGGATGTCGGTGCCTTCGGTGAGGGCGGGTTCGACGCGCTTGGCGAGGACCTTGCCGAGTTCGACGCCCCACTGGTCGAAGGAGTCGATGTTCCAGATCGCGCCCTGGACGAACACCTTGTGCTCGTAGAGGGCGACGAGCTGGCCGAGCACCGACGGGGTCAGCTCGCGGGCGAGGATCGTGGTCGTCGGGTGGTCGCCCCGGAACGTCTTGTGTGGCACCAGCTCCTCCGGCACACCCTCAGCGCGTACCTCGTCCGGTGTCTTGCCGAAGGCCAGCGCCTGCGTCTGCGCGAAGAAGTTGGCCATCAGCAGGTCGTGCTGGGCCTTCAGTTCGTCGCTCAGCTCGGCGACCGGTTCGGCGAAGCCGATGAAGTCCGCGGGGATGAGCTTGGTGCCCTGGTGGATGAGCTGGTAGTAGGCGTGCTGCCCGTTGGTGCCGGACGTACCCCACACCACCGGTCCGGTCTGCCACTCCACCGGGTGGCCGTCGCGGTCCACCGACTTGCCGTTGGACTCCATGTCGAGCTGCTGGAGGTAGGCGGTGAACTTCGACAGGTAGTGGCTGTACGGCAGCACCGCGTGCGTCTGCGCGCCGAAGAAGTTGCCGTACCAGACGCCCAGCAGGCCGAGAAGCACCGGGGCGTTGGCCTCGGCCGGGGCGGTGCGGAAGTGCTCGTCGACGATGCGGAAGCCGTCGAGGATCTCCCGGTAGCGGTCCGGGCCGATGGCGATCATCAGGGACAGGCCGATCGCCGAGTCGTACGAGTAGCGTCCGCCGACCCAGTCCCAGAACTCGAACATGTTGGCCGTGTCGATGCCGAACTCGGCGACCTTCTCCGCGTTGGTCGACAGGGCGACGAAGTGCCTGGCGACCGCCTCGTCGGGGCCTTCCAGCCCGGCCAGGAGCCAGGAGCGCGCCGAGGTGGCGTTGGTGATCGTCTCGATCGTGGTGAACGTCTTGGACGCGACGATGAACAGCGTCTCCGCCGCGTCCAGGTCCCGGACCGCCTCGTGCAGGTCGGCGCCGTCCACGTTCGACACGAAGCGGAACGTGAGCGACCGGTCCGAGTAGGCGCGCAGCGCCTCGTAGGCCATGGCCGGGCCGAGATCGGAGCCGCCGATTCCGATGTTGACGATGTTCCGGATGGGACGGCCGGTGTATCCGGTCCACTTGCCGGCGCGGACCCGGTCCGCGAAGTCGGTCATCCGGTCGAGGACGGCGTGCACCTTTGGGACGACGTTCTCCCCGTCGACCTCGATCACCGCGTCACGCGAGGCGCGCAGCGCGGTGTGCAGCACGGCACGGTCCTCGGTGACGTTGATCTTCTCACCGCGGAACATGGCGTCCCGCAGCCCGAATACGTCGGTGGCCGCGGCCAGCTCACGCAGCAGCCGCAGCGTCTTGTCGGTGACGAGGTTCTTGGAGTAGTCGACGTACAGGTCGCCCACGCGCAGCGCGTGGCCGGTGCCGCGGTCCGTGTCGGCGGCGAACAGCTCGCGCAGCCGCACCTGGCCGAGCTCCTCACGGTGCTCGGCCAGCGCGGTCCACTCGGGTCTCTGATGGGGCCGTTGGATGTGTGACATGTCAGTTGGTTCCTCGGGAGCCGTCGCCGTGAAGGGCGATGGCGTACATCTCGTCGGAGTCGAGGCGCCTGAGCTCCTCGGCGATGAGTTCGGAGGTGGGGCGGACCTTCAGCGCGAGGGACCGCGGGGGCTGGCCGGGCAGGCTCAGCGTGGCGAGCGGGCCCTCGGGCCGGTCGATGACGATCTCGCCGCCGGCCGTGCCCAGGCGCACGGCGGTGACCACCGGACCGGCGCTGTCCACCCGGTCGACGGTGACGCCGAGCCGCGCCTCCAGCCAGCGGGCGAGCAGCTCGGCGGCCGGGTTCTCCGCCTCGGCCTCGACGGTCGCCGAGATCACCGGCACCCGCGCCTGGTCCAGGGCGGCGGCCAGCATGGAGCGCCACAGGGTCAGCCGGGTCCAGGCGAGGTCGGTGTCGCCTGGCGCGTACGAGCGGACCCGGGCCTGGAGCGTCGCCATGGGGTCCTCGACCGCGTACAGGTCGGTGATCCGGCGCTGGGCCAGCGCGCCGAGCGGGTCGTTCGCCGGGTCGAGCGGGCCGTTCACCGGCCACCACACGACGACCGGTGCGTCCGGCAGCAGCAGCGGCAGCACGACCGAGTCGGCGTGCTCGGAAACCTCGCCGTACATACGCAGCACCACCGTCTCACCGGTGCCGGCCTCGTAACCCACCCGGACCTCGGCGTCGAGCCGAGGAAGGGTGCGCTCATGGGCCGCCCGGGTGTGCCGCTTGATGACGACCAGGGTGCGCGAGGGGTGCTCGCGGGAGGCGTCACCGGCGGCCTTGAGGGCGTCGTAGGCGTTCTCCTCGTCGGTGACGATGACGAGGGTGAGCACCATGCCCACGGCCGGTGTGCCGATGGCCCGGCGGCCGCGGACCAGGGCGCGATCGATGGCGCCCGCTGTGGTGTTCGTGAGGTCTATCTTCATGGCCGGCGCCAGCTCCGTCCGTCTCGTGCGAGCATCTCGTCCGCCTCGGCCGGCCCCCAGGTCCCGGATGGGTACTGCACGGCCCTGCCGTGCTTGTCCCAGTACTCCTCGATGGGGTCGAGGATCTTCCAGGACAGCTCGACCTCCTCCGTGCGCGGGA
>NZ_BNBC01000055.1:61439-65394 GCF_014654675.1 Streptomyces spiralis | reverse complement strand
CCGACTCTATCAGATCTTTCCGACCCGATTTCCTCGGCGCTTTCCAGGTTCCCGCTTCCGCGTTTCCCTTTCCGGCGGCTCCGACTTTATCAGAGATTCTGAGTCGGATTTCCCGCCCCCACCGGGAGCGTCCATCGGAGCGCTCGAGGCGTCCGGGTTCCCGTCCGGGCGGAGCCGTAAACGTACTGGAGCGGGGCGCCTCGATGCAAATCGAGGCGCCCCGCTGCCAGTTCGAGCCTCAGACCTCCACGACGACCGGGAGGATCATCGGCCTGCGCCGGTAGGTGTCCGAGACCCACTTGCCCAGCGTGCGGCGGATGAGCTGCTGGAGTTGGTGGGCGTCGGCGATGCCCTCCTGGGCCGACTTCTCCAGCGAGTCCGCGATCTTGGGGATGACCTCCCCGAAGGCGGAGTCCTCGATGCCGGAGCCGCGGGCCTGGATGTGCGGGCCGCCGGTGACCTTGCCGGTGGTGGAGT
This sequence comes from Streptomyces spiralis, assembly GCF_014654675.1. Taxonomy (GTDB): domain Bacteria; phylum Actinomycetota; class Actinomycetes; order Streptomycetales; family Streptomycetaceae; genus Streptomyces; species Streptomyces spiralis. Next base: position 64,917 of record NZ_BNBC01000055.1, on the reverse strand, counting down.
CGACCACCACGAAGACCGAGATGATGCCCTCGTCGCCGAGGATCTTGCGGTCCTTCAGGGCGGGCTCGCCGACGTCGCCGACGGAGAGGCCGTCGACGTAGACGTAGCCGGCCTGGACCTTGCCGGAGATCTTGGCCTTGCCCTCGACGAGGTCGACGGTGACGCCGTCCTCGGCGATGACGATCCTGTCGTGCGGCACGCCCGTGAGGGCGCCGAGCTCGGCGTTGGCGCGCAGATGGCGCCACTCGCCGTGGACCGGCATCAGGTTCTTCGGGCGGCAGATGTTGTAGAAGTACAGCAGCTCGCCGGCCGAGGCGTGGCCCGAGACGTGCACCTTGGCGTTGCCCTTGTGGACGACGTTGGCGCCCCAGCGGGTCAGGCCGTTGATCACCCGGTAGACCGCGTTCTCGTTGCCCGGGATGAGCGAGGACGCCAGGATCACCGTGTCGCCCTCGACGATGCGGATCTGGTGGTCCCGGTTGGCCATCCGGGACAGTGCTGCCATCGGCTCGCCCTGCGAGCCCGTGCAGACCAGGACCACCTCGTGGTCGGGCAGGTCGTCGAGCGTCTTGACGTCCACCACCAGGCCCGGCGGGACCTTGAGGTAGCCGAGGTCCCGGGCGATGCCCATGTTGCGGACCATGGAGCGGCCGACGAAGGCGACCCGGCGGCCGTACTCGTGCGCCGCGTCCAGGATCTGCTGGATGCGGTGGACATGGCTGGCGAAGCTCGCCACGATGATCCGCTTGCGGGCGCCGGCGAAGACCTGGCGCAGCACACCTGAGATGTCCCGCTCGTGCGGAGTGAAGCCGGGGACCTCGGCGTTCGTGGAGTCGGTGAGGAGCAGGTCGATGCCCTCCTCGCTCAGCCGTGCGAACGCGTGCAGGTCGGTGAGGCGGTTGTCCAGCGGCAGCTGGTCCATCTTGAAGTCGCCCGTGTGCACCACCATGCCCGCGGGGGTGCGGATGGCGACGGCGAGGGCGTCCGGGATGGAGTGGTTGACGGCGACGAACTCGCAGTCGAAGGGGCCGATGCGCTCGCGGTTCCCTTCCGCCACCTCCAGGGTGTAGGGGCGGATGCGGTGCTCCTGGAGCTTGGCCTCGATCAGGGCCAGGGTCAGCTTGGAGCCGATCAGCGGGATGTCCGGCTTCTCCCGCAGGAGGTAGGGGACCCCGCCGATGTGGTCCTCGTGGCCGTGCGTGAGGACGATGCCCTCGATGTCGTCGAGACGGTCCCGGATGGACGAGAAGTCCGGCAGGATCAGGTCGATTCCGGGCTGCTCCTCCTCGGGGAAGAGCACTCCGCAGTCGACGATCAGCAGGCGGCCGCCGTACTCGAAGACCGTCATGTTGCGGCCGATCTCGCCCAGGCCGCCGAGCGGGGTGACCCGGAGGCCGCCCTCGACGAGCGGCGGGGGCGGGCCGAGTTCAGGATGCGGATGACTCAAAAGACTCTCCTCACCACACACGCCACGTACCGGTGGGCACGTGGCGCGCGTGACGTTCGTGCAGAAGCAGTTGTCGTTGTGGGGTGCAGGCACCGGTGGCCTGCTTATTCAGTTGCCTGTTCGGTTGTGGAGCCCGGTTCCCGGCGGGGTGCCGGGTGGAGCCGGGCGGTGCGAGAGGATCTCGCGAAGTCTCGTTGTCAGAGCTGTACCCCGCCGGCAGCAAGATCGATCTTGAGCTGCTCGGTCTCCTCGGGCGTGAGCTCGACCATGGGCGGTCGCAGCGGTCCGCCGGGCAGGCCCCGCAGGGCGAGCGCGGCCTTGGTGGTCATGACGCCCTGGGTGCGGAACATGCCGGTGTAGACCGGGAGCAGCTTCTGGTGGATCTCGGTGGCCTTCTGGACGTCACCGGAGGTGAAGGCGTCGATGAGGGCGCGCAGGTCGGGGGTGACGACGTGGCCGACGACCGAGACGAAGCCGACCGCGCCCACGGAGAGCAGCGGCAGGTTCAGCATGTCGTCGCCGGAGTACCAGGCGAGGCCGGAGCGGGCGATGGCCCAGCTGGCGCGGCCGAGGTCGCCCTTGGCGTCCTTGTTGGCGACGATCCGCGGGTGCTCGGCGAGGCGGACGATCGTCTCGGTGTTGATCGGGACGCCGCTGCGGCCGGGGATGTCGTAGAGCATGACCGGGAGTCCGGTGGCGTCGGCGATGGCCGTGAAGTGCCGGTACAGGCCCTCCTGCGGGGGCTTGTTGTAGTACGGCGTGACGGTCAGCAGGCCGTGCGCGCCGGCGCGCTCGGCGGCGCGGGCGAGCTCGATGCTGTGGTGGGTGTCGTTGGTGCCGACGCCGGCCACGACGTGGGCGCGGTCTCCGACGGCCTCCTGTACCGCGCGTACGAGGTCCGATTTCTCCGCATCGCTGGTGGTGGGGGACTCGCCGGTGGTCCCGTTGACGACCAGGCCGTCGTTGCCTGCGTCCACCAGGTGGGCGGCGAGCCGCTGCGCGCCGTCGAGGTCGAGTGCGCCGTCCGCCGTGAAGGGCGTGACCATGGCGGTGAGGACCCGCCCGAAGGGGGTCTGCGGAGTCGAGGTCGGAGCCATGGGTAACACGCTACTCGTTGCTCGGTGCGGGGTCTGCCCTAGGGGCAGGCGACAAGTCGTGACAAAGGTGGAGCCCGGCACTGCCTGCTCGGGGGTTCAAGCAGTGCCGGGTCCGTTTGATCAGGCTAGATGAACTTCCACAAAGGCCGCAATACGGACACTTCGCGAGGCTGACCCGTACATCAGTACCTGCGGAAACGCGAGGTCCGGGCGGCTCGGGACACGGGCTACGGGGCGACCCGTCCGTTGGCGTTGAAGGCGGCGTAGGTGAGCGGCATGAGCTTCGCCCACTCGGCCTCCATCCGCTCGCCCACCATTTCGATCTCCCGCTGCGGGAAGGACGGCACCTTGGCCAGCTCGTGCTGGGTGCGCAGGCCGAGGAAGTGCATCAGCGAGCGGGCGTTGCAGGTGGCGTACATCGAGGAGAACAGGCCCACGGGGAGCACCGCGCGGGCGACCTCGCGGGCGACGCCGGCGGCGAGCATCTCCTGGTAGGCCTCGTAGGCCTGCCGGTAGGTGTCCTCCATGACCCGCCCGACCAGCTCCTGCTGGGCCTGGGTGCCCTCGACGAACCTGTACTTCCCGGGGCGGCCCTCCTGGACCAGCTTGCGGGAGGCGTCGGGGACGTAGAAGACCGGCTGGAGCTCGCGGTAGCGCCCGGACTCCTCGTTGTACGACCAGCCGACGCGGTGCCGCATGAACTCGCGGAAGACGAAGATCGGGGCGCTGATGAAGAACGTCATCGAGTTGTGCTCGAAGGGGCTGCCGTGCCGGTCCCGCATCAGGTAGTTGATCAGGCCCTTGGAGCGCTCCGGGTCCTTGTCCAGCTCGTCCAGGGACTGCTCGCCGATGGTCGAGACACGGGCTGCGAACAGCACGTCGGCGTCCGACGCCGTGTGCTTGACCAGCTCGACGGTGACGTCGCTGCGGAAGC
>NZ_BNBC01000055.1:0-61410 GCF_014654675.1 Streptomyces spiralis | reverse complement strand
TGGGCTTCGGGTGGTCGGCGGGGGTGTCGGTCACGGCTCGGAGGGTCCCTTCCTTCACGTCTGACGGGCGGCGCCCACTCTACGGGCCGCCTCTGACATCGGGGCGTTCGGTGCCGGGCCGCGACATCTTCGGTGAAGATCTGAGAATTCGGAGGAAGCGGGCACCTTTTGGGACACTCGTGCGTCTGTATGGGTGAGAAACCCCCGTTCGACCCGGAAGGGAGCCGTGTCCTCGATGTTCCGTCGGCGCGAGTCCGTCCCGTTCGCCTTCGTCGCCGAGGCCGACAGGTTCCGCAGCAATGTCGCTCCCCCGCCCCGGCAGCGGCCGTCCGCCGCCCGGATAGCCGGGCGCTGTCTGCTGGGCCTGACGATCGTCGCGGGACTCGTGGGCTCGCTGATCCTCGGCATGCCGGCGCTGTCGAGCAGCCAGTCCCCCACGCAGACGCAGCAGGCCTCCCACGGGCACTGAGTCACGCGCACCGAGTCGCGGCCACCCTCTGTCACCGCCCCCGCAGACCCCACGGGTGGTGGGCGGGGACACAGGCGGATAGCCTCACCGGGCACAGCCCATGCCTGGACGGAGTGAGGACCAGCCGTGCCCCTGCCCTTCCTGACGGCCGACCGCGCCTTCGACGCAGCCGACGACGTCGCGCTGCCGTTCGACGACCGCGAGCGCTGGCGGCGCCCCTACCGGCCCGGCCCGTGGCGGGTGGGCACGGCCGCCCTGGCGCTGCTGCTCGCCTCGTTCGTGCTGCTCGCGGCGGTCGTGATCGCGCTCACCGACGGCCCGTCCTCCGCGGAGGTCTGTTTCGGTGTCGCGCTGGTCGTCATCGCCGGCGCGCTGCGGCTGCTGCGCATGGGCGTGTGGGTCAGTGCGCGTGGGGTGCGCCATGTGGGCTTCCTGGTGACCCGTACGACGCCGTGGTCCGACGTCGTCAGCGTGCGGACGCTCCAGCAGCCGGTGCGCTGGCTCGGGCTGCCGCGCACGGTGCAGGGGCAGGCGCTGGTGCTCGCCCGCCGGGGCCGGGGCGCCGGGTCCGTAGCACCGCTGCTCACCACGCACAACGCCGACTTCCTGGGCCGCGTCACCGCCTTCGACCGGGCGGCGGACTCGGTGGAGGCGTGGGCCGAGGAGCACCGGCCCCGCTGACGCGCCCGTCCCGACCTCATACGCCGGTGGGTCCGGTCCGCAGCGCGCGGACCGGACCCACCGGCATGTGACGGCCCGAGCCGTCGGGTGTCAGGCGGCCGGGGCCGGCCTGCCGTCGTGCAGGGCGATGGCGCGCTGCATCGCCTTGCGGGCGCGCGGGGTGTCGCGGGCGTCGTGGTAGGCGACGGCGAGGCGGAACCAGGTGCGCCAGTCGTCGGGGGCGGCCTCCGTCTCGGCCTTGCGCCGGGCGAAGACCTCGTCGGCCGAGTCGCGGTCGATACGCCCGCTCGGCGTGCGCCTGAGGTCGTCGACGGGCAGGCCGCCCTCGGCGTCGAGTTCGGCGGCGAGCTGGTTGGCCCGGCGGACGAACTGGGTGTTCTTCCACAGGAACCACAGACCGATCACCGGCAGGATCAGTACGGCGATCCCGAAGGCGACGGTCACAGGCGTGCCGGACTGCAGAAGCATGACGCCGCGGCTGCCGACCAGGACGAAGTAGAAGACCAGGACGGCGGCCGTGACGAGGTAGGTGATCTTCGCGCGCATAAGGGGCTCGGGCTTCGGTTCCGCTCGGTGCTCGTGGCTCAGCTGAGGTCGAGGAAGTGTTCCAGGCCGAAGGTCAGGCCCGGAGTGGTCACCACGCGGCGGGCGCCGAGCAGGATGCCCGGCATGAAGCTGCTGTGGTGGAGGGAGTCGTGGCGGACGGTGAGCGTCTCGCCCTCGCCGCCGAGGAGCACCTCCTGGTGGGCCAGCAGGCCGCGCAGGCGTACCGCGTGCACCGGGACGCCGTCGACGCTCGCGCCGCGCGCGCCGTCCAGGGCCGTCGTCGTGGCGTCGGGCGCCGGGGCCGTACCGGCAGCCCTGCGGGCCTCGGCGATCAGCTGGGCCGTGCGCGTGGCCGTGCCGCTCGGCGCGTCCACCTTGTTCGGGTGGTGCAGCTCGACGACCTCGACCGACTCGAAGTACGGCGCGGCGATCTGCGCGAACTTCATGGTCAACACGGCGCCGATGGAGAAGTTCGGCGCGATGAGCACACCGGTCTCCGGCGACTCGGCCAGCCACCCCTTCAGCCGCGCGAGGCGCTCCTCGGTCCAGCCGGTGGTACCCACGACCGCGTGGATGCCGTGGTGCACGCAGAAGTCGAGGTTGTCCATGACGGAGTCTGGGGTGGTCAGCTCCACGGCGACCTGGGCGCCGGTCTCCGCCAGCGTCTGGAGCTTGTCGCCCCGGCCGAGGGCGGCGACCAGCTCCATGTCCTCGGCGGCCTCGACCGCCCGTACCGCCTCGGACCCGATCCGGCCCTTGGCACCGAGGACCGCCACGCGCAGCTTGCTCATCTCTTGTGCTTCCTTACGGGAGGTGTTCAGGCGACGGCGTCGTTCAGCCGCGCGGCCTGCTTGTCCTTGAGCGGGCCGATGACCGACAGCGACGGGCGCTGTCCCAGGATGTCCCGGGCGACGGAGCGGACGTCGTCCGGGGTGACCGCCGCCATCCGGGCCAGCATGTCGTCCACGGAGATCTGCTCGCCCCAGCAGAGCTCGCTCTTGCCGATACGGTTCATCAGCGCTCCCGTGTCCTCCAGGCCGAGCACGGTGGAGCCCTGGAGCTGGCCGATGGCGCGGGTGATCTCGTCGTCGGTCAGGCCGTTTTCGGCGACGTGGTCGAGTTCGTCGCGGCAGATCCTCAGCACGTCGTGCACCTGGCTGGGGCGGCAGCCGGCGTAGACGCCGAACAGGCCGCAGTCGGCGAAGCCGGAGGTGTAGGAGTACACGCTGTAGGCCAGGCCGCGCTTCTCCCGGACCTCCTGGAAGAGCCGGGAGGACATGCCGCCGCCGAGGGCCGTGTTGAGGACTCCGAGCGCCCAGCGGCGGTCGTCGGTGCGGGCCAGGCCGGGCATGCCGAGGACGACGTGGGCCTGTTCGGTGCGGCGGCTCTGCACCTCGAGGCGGCCAGCGGTGCGCAGGCTGCGCCGGCCGTCACGGGGGGCGATGGGCGCTGCCTGGGTGTCCCGGAAGGCGCCGGCCTTCTCGAAGGCGGCGCGGACCTGGCGTACGACCTTCTTGTGGTCGATGTTGCCGGCGCAGGCGACCACGAGGTGGGTCGGGTCGTAGTGCTTCCGGTAGAAGCGGCGGATGCGGTCGGCGGTGAGGGCGTTGACCGTGTCGACGGTGCCGAGGACCGGGCGGCCGAGGGGGTGGTCGCCGAACATGGTGTGCGCGAACAGGTCGTGCACGCAGTCGCCGGGGTCGTCCTCGGTCATGGCGATCTCCTCGAGGATCGCGCCGCGTTCGACGTCGACGTCCTCCTCGCGGATCATCGAGCCGGTGAGCATGTCGCAGACCACGTCGATGGCCAGCGGCAGGTCGGTGTCGAGCACGCGTGCGTAGTAGCACGTGTACTCCTTGGCCGTGAACGCGTTCATCTCGCCGCCGACGGCGTCGAGGGCGGAGGAGATGTCCAGGGCGGACCGGCGGGAGGTGCCCTTGAAGAGCAGGTGCTCCAGGTAGTGCGTGGCGCCGCCGAGCGAGCGGGTCTCGTCACGGGAGCCGACGTGCGCCCAGATGCCGAAGGTGGCCGAGCGCACGGAGGGCAGGGTCTCGGTGACGACGCGCAGGCCGCCCGGGAGGGTGGTCTTGCGCACCGTGCCGATGCCGCTCGTGCCCTTGATGAGGGTTTGGGTACGGGCGACGGCCCGCGCCTCCGAGGAGGTGCGGGCCGTCGCCTTGAAGCCACGGGACGTCACTTGGCGGCTTCGTCCTTCTGCTCTTCGTCGGCCTCCTCGCCCTCGATCACGGGGACGAGGGAGAGCTTGCCGCGGGAGTCGATCTCGGCGATCTCGACCTGGACCTTCTGGCCCACGCCGAGCACGTCCTCGACGTTCTCCACGCGCTTGCCGCCGGCCAGCTTGCGGATCTGCGAGATGTGCAGCAGACCGTCCTTGCCGGGCAGCAGGGAGACGAACGCGCCGAAGGTGGTCGTCTTCACGACCGTACCGAGGTAGCGCTCGCCGACCTCCGGCATCGTCGGGTTGGCGATGCCGTTGATCGTGGTGCGGGCGGCCTCGGCGGAGGGGCCGTCGGCGGCACCGATGTAGATCGTGCCGTCGTCCTCGATGGTGATCTCGGCGCCCGTGTCCTCCTGGATCTGGTTGATCATCTTGCCCTTGGGGCCGATGACCTCACCGATCTTGTCGACCGGGATCTTGACGGTGATGATCCGCGGGGCGTGCGGGGACATCTCGTCGGGCCGGTCGATGGCCTCCATCATCACGTCGAGGATGTGGAGGCGGGCGTCACGGGCCTGCTTCAGGGCGGCGGCCAGGACGGAGGCCGGGATGCCGTCCAGCTTGGTGTCGAGCTGGAGGGCGGTCACGAAGTCCTTGGTGCCGGCGACCTTGAAGTCCATGTCACCGAAGGCGTCCTCCGCACCGAGGATGTCGGTGAGGGTGACGTAGTGCGTCTCGCCCTCGATCTCCTGGGAGATCAGGCCCATGGCGATACCGGCGACCGGGGCCTTCAGCGGCACACCGGCGTTCAGCAGCGACATGGTGGAGGCGCAGACCGAGCCCATGGACGTCGAGCCGTTGGAGCCGAGGGCCTCGGACACCTGACGGATCGCGTACGGGAACTCCTCGCGCGTGGGCAGCACCGGCACCAGGGCGCGCTCGGCGAGGGCTCCGTGGCCGATCTCGCGGCGCTTGGGGGAGCCGACGCGGCCGGTCTCACCGGTGGAGTACGGCGGGAAGTTGTAGTTGTGCATGTAGCGCTTGCGGGTCACCGGGGAGAGGGTGTCCAGCTGCTGCTCCATGCGGAGCATGTTGAGGGTGGTGACGCCCAGGATCTGGGTCTCGCCACGCTCGAACAGCGCCGAGCCGTGCACCCGCGGGATGGCCTCGACCTCGGCGGCCAGGGTGCGGATGTCGGTGACACCGCGGCCGTCGATGCGCTTCTTCTCCTTGATGACGCGCTCACGGACCAGGGTCTTGGTCAGCGAGCGGTACGCGGCGGAGATCTCCTTCTCGCGGCCCTCGAACTCCGGCAGGAGCTTCTCGGCGGCCAGGCCCTTGACGCGGTCCAGCTCGGCCTCGCGCTCCTGCTTGCCGGCGATGGTGAGCGCCTGGGCGAGCTCGGGGCGGACGGCGGCGGTGAGCGCCTCCAGGACGTCGTCCTGGTAGTCCAGGAAGATCGGGAACTCGCCGGTCGGCTTGGCGGCCTTGGCGGCGAGGTCCGACTGGGCCTTGCACAGCACCTTGATGAAGGGCTTCGCGGCCTCCAGACCGGCGGCGACGACCTCCTCGGTCGGCGCCTCGGCGCCGCCCTCGACCAGCTTGATGGTCCGGTCGGTGGCCTCGGCCTCGACCATCATGATCGCGACGTCGCCGTCCTCCAGGACGCGGCCCGCGACCACCATGTCGAAGACGGCGTCCTCGAGCTCGGTGTGCGTCGGGAAGGCGACCCACTGGCCGTTGATCAGCGCGACGCGGACGCCGCCGATCGGGCCGGAGAAGGGCAGGCCGGCCAGCTGCGTGGACGCGGACGCGGCGTTGATCGCCACGACGTCGTACAGGTGGTCGGGGTTGAGGGCCATGACCGTGCAGACGACCTGGATCTCGTTGCGCAGGCCCTTCTTGAAGGACGGGCGCAGCGGGCGGTCGATGAGGCGGCAGGTGAGGATGGCGTCCTCGGAGGGCCGGCCCTCACGGCGGAAGAAGGAACCGGGGATCTTCCCGGCCGCGTACATCCGCTCCTCGACGTCGACCGTCAGCGGGAAGAAGTCGAGCTGGTCCTTGGGGTTCTTGGAGGCGGTGGTGGCCGACAGCACCATGGTGTCGTCGTCCAGGTAGGCCACGGCCGAGCCGGCGGCCTGCTTGGCCAGACGGCCCGTCTCGAAGCGGATGGTGCGGGTGCCGAAGGAACCGTTGTCGATCACGGCTTCGGCGTAGTGGGTCTCGTTCTCCACTAGCGTTTTCTCCTCGTCCTCGTCCCACTCGCCCGTGTGGCGGAGGGACGGTGGCGGAGAAGCGCTCCGTCTGGTGCGGGCCGGTCTTCGATCGAAGCACCCGGGACTCACTCCCCGGGGGCCACTACCGAGGACCGGCGGCGGCGAGGCGCGCTTCTCCTCGTTCGTCGTGCGTGACGGCGCGCTACCTGCTGTCGGTAGGCACTGTCACGCTGTGTCATACGTATGGCGTTGTGCTACCACACTACAAAGGGGCACTGACAGTCCGCACGTTTCCGTACCTTCCGCCGAGCCTCCTCTGCATACGGCGAAGGGAGCGGCCCCCTGTCGTACGGGAACCGCTCCCTTCACGGCGTCTTACTTGGCGCCCGCCGCACCACGGCGGATGCCGAGGCGGTCGACCAGCGTACGGAAGCGCTGGATGTCCTTCTTCGCCAGGTACTGCAGCAGGCGGCGGCGCTGACCGACCAGGATCAGCAGGCCACGGCGGGAGTGGTGGTCGTGCTTGTGGGTCTTGAGGTGCTCCGTCAGGTCGGAGATCCGACGGGAGAGCAGAGCGACCTGGACCTCGGGGGAGCCGGTGTCACCCTCCTTGGTACCGAACTCGCCGATGATCTGCTTCTTCGTAGCGGCGTCGAGCGACACGCGTACTCCTCATGGTTTGTGATGGGCCACCGAGTGCCCCAGGTCTTCGTCTCTGGGGAGCTTCCGTGACTCGGGAGGCGGGGATCCGCTGGGCGCGGCCTCCAGGGCCCGCAGGCTTGCCTGCGACCGGGCTCCGGGGGTGCGTACACAAACGGCCGTCACTCAGGGTACCAGGCGGTCACGGGCGCTCTCACCACGGTCCGTGAAGCCTCCTGCCGGGACCGCGCGGACCACTAGGGTGAGCGTCGATCCAGTACCCGAGTCCGTACTGGGTCCGTACTGGGTCCGTACCACGTCGGGAAGGGGTCGCTGCGCGATGGCGGAGACGGAAGCGGAGATCAAGGCACGCAAGGAACGCGAGCGCGACGAACTGTACGCCCTCGACATCTCGGGCGTGGAGTGGCACTGCGCGCCGGGCACGGAGGAGCACGAGGAGCGCGTCGAGATCGCCTATCTTCCCGACGGCGCCGTGGCCATGCGGTCGTCGCTCGACCACGACACGGTGCTGCGCTACACGGAGGCGGAGTGGCGGGCGTTCGTGCTGGGCGCGCGGGACGGCGAGTTCGACCTGGAGCCGACACCGCGGGACGGGGGCGTCGCGGCCGAGTGACCGGCGTGCGGCGGTGAACGACGGTGTGAGGGGGCGCGGCACGCGCGGTGCCGCGCCCCCTCACACCGTTCGAGTGCTCCAGTGCTTCGGTGCTTCTTCAGCGCCTCAGTGCCTGAGTGCTTCAGTGCTTCAGTGCTTCAGTCCGGCGCTGCCGTAACCGATGGCCATCAGCACCTTGTCCTTGGGGGCGTCGTCGTCGCGGACCAGTTCGCGCCGCGAGAAGAAGATCCGGCCCTGCTCCACGACGATGTCCGACTGCTCGGGGTCGCTGAGCTCGTACGCGTCCTCCTCCGGGAGCTGGAACAGCAGCAGCGGGGTCTCCTTGTCCGTGCGCGGGTTCCAGCTGACCAGGGCGGCGGGGGCGAGGGTGTCGGCGCCCGCGCGGTAGATCAGCAGCTCGTCGCCGCTCATCCGGAGCGGGTAGACCATCTGCAGCTCGCGGCCTTCGAACTTGCCACGCGTCTTGCCGGTCGTCAGGTCGAAGGCCACGATCCAGTCCGAGGGCTGGCCGCTCGCGACGTTCTCCTTGCTCATGACGTAGACCTGGGTGGGTCCCACGACCATGCCGTCGCAGTTCTCCACCACACCGAAGTACGGCCCGGCGTAGGACCGGCTGTCGCACTTGGCGTCGTATCCGGTCAGGGAGACGGTGGCGAGGCGGCGGCCCTGGTCGTCCAGCGTGATCAGGTCGGTGACCCTGCTGTCCCCGGCCGCGACGGCGAGGACGGGCGGGTCGGAGGAGGGCAGGTAGACGTCCTCGACCCCGGCCGCGACCTTGTACGTCCACAGGTTCTTGCCGGTGCGCGGATCCAGCCTCTGCACCTTGTAGGTGGTGTCCTGCGCCTCTCCGCAGCCGACCAGGGCGAGCAGTGCGCCTCCTCCGGCGAAGCCCTTGTCCTCGCACGGTGACGTCATCGTGCTGTTCCACAGCTGCTTGCCGGTCTTCATGTCGTACGCCACCGAGCCGCGCCCCCAGGCCACCGCGACGACGCCCTTGGTCAGGGTGAGGTTGGTGTTCGTGACGTAGGCGAAGGTGGCCGCGGGCATCTTGCGCTGCCACAGCTTCTTGCCGGTGTTCAGGTCGAGGAACACCACCTGGTCGCAGACGCCCTTGTCGTCCGCGCCTTCACCCTTGGGCGGCTGGATGACGACCGCGGTGCGGCCGTCGGCGGTGACGTGCCTGCTGCTGGCGCAGATGTAGCCGCCGAGGTCGAGGGTCCAGGCGGTCTCGTCGTAGTGCGGCTTGATCCGGTAACCCTCCACGCGGTTGGCGACGGCCTTGGCGAGGATCTTTCCGGTGGCCCATGTGCCGGGCGCGTAGCGCGGGTTGGCGTCGGTGGTCTTCTCCAGGTGTTCGGCGTAGTGCTCGATCACCTCCTGGCCCTCAGGCGAGGTGGGGACCTTCTCGACCGTGCTGCGGACGTCGTCCGGGCTCTGCGGGGCGGCTGCCGCCTTGTGGTCGGCGGGCGCGCCGTGGTCCCCCGCGGACCACAGGAGCCCGCCACCGACGCAGAGCGCGACGACCAGGAGGACGGCCACCGTCCCGCCGGCGACTCTGTTGCGGCGGCGTCTGCGCGCCTGGTCGGCGGCGACGGCGGACTGCGTGTAGGGGGAAGGGGGTGGGCCGAAGCTCACGTGTCGGGTACCTCTCGTCACCGAACCGGACAGCCACCACCATGGCTGCCTCGGCCGTCGTCTTGGACCGGTCACCCGGCCTGTCGTCTTGGGCCGGTCACGCGGCCCGTCGGTCTTGGACCGGTCACGCGGCCCGTCGGTCTTGGGCGGGTCACCCGGCCCGTCGTCTTGGGCCGGTCGCCCGGCCCGTCCTGTGCCGGCCGTCTCGGCCGGCCTTTTGCGGCTGGACCTCTACGGCCTGCCTGACGTCCCGGCCGGTGTTCTACGGCCGGTCGTCCCGGCCCACCACGCCGGTGCCGGTGACCTGGCTGTTGACTCGGCCGGTCACCTGACCCGACACGTCGGCCGGTCGTCTCGGCCACCGCATCAGCCGGTAGCCCGGCCCGCCGCACCAACCGGTCACTCCGCCCGCCGTCTCAGCCGGTCACCCCAGCCCGTCATACCCGCCGGCACCCGGGCCTCTTGGCTCGGCCGGCCGCTCCGGGCGGCACAACGCCCAGTTGCTTCCGGTCTGTTCTGGCCGACCGGCCCGGCCGGCGGTTCGGGCCCGGGGAGTGGTGTCGGGGCGGGGCCCGGTGCGTCGGCTCAACCAGGCGGTGTTTCCTCCTCGTTGTCTGTCCGTCAGCTCGGCTCGAGGCGCGCTGTCGTATCAGCTCGTCATCGCGCGTACGGTCGCGTAGACGTCGAAGACGGCCAGGGTCAGCGGGACCAGGGTGAGCAGGACGAAGCTCTCCGCGATCTCGAGGAAGCGGCCCCAGAAGGGGGTGACGCCGCGCCTGGGGGTGATCAGGCCGATCGCGGTGACCAGGGCGGCCGCCGCGGCGACGGCCGCCGCGAGCCAGAGGCTGCGGATGTCGAGCGCGGTGGTGTCGCCGTGCAGCGCGTCGCGCACGTACTCCAGGGGCGGGTTGAGCGCGAGGCCGATGCCGAGGAAGACGAGCGCCGCCAGGCCCGCGGACAGGGTGGCGGCGACCTGCGCGGTGTAGCGGAACAGGCCGGCGCGCATGAGCATCGCCACTCCGGTCGCCAGCGCCAGGAGCTCCGCCCAGACGTTGCTGGAGAAGCCGAGGACGATCGAGGCGCCGACGGAGACGAGCGCGCAGCCACCGACGAGGCCGACGAGCAGTTCGTGGCCGCGGTGGGCCTGCGCCGCGACGCGCTCGGCGTCGACGGGCTCGGGCGCGTTCGGCTCGCCCTCCGCGTAGCCGCCGCGCGAGGCGCTCGGCGCCTCGAAGCCGATGGGCAGCCGCGCGAAGCGCATGGACAGTCCGGGCAGGAAGGCGAGCGCGCCCACGGAGAGCGGGGCGCAGACGGCGGCCGTCTCGATGGGCCTGAGGTCGGTGAGCATCCCGATGAACGTGGTGACCAGACCGATCGTCGAGGCGGAGACGAACGCCACGAAGGGACCGTCACCGCCCGGCGAGACCAGGGTGAGCACGACGGAGGCGATCAGGACGGCCGCGCAGGCGAGCAGGAACTGGAGCCGTCCGATGCCCTCCCCGGCGGCGAGGGGCAGCAGTCCGGAGCCGCCCACGGCGATGTTCGGCAGGGCGCCCAGGCCCAGGGCGACTGCGGAGCCCCGGTCGTCGTACACCCGGGCGCGGACGCACGCGAAGACGGTCAGGAGCACTCCGGTGACGGCGGCGAGGACGCCCTGGAGGCTGTGCATGTCGTGGCGGAGCTGCGAGCTCCAGACCACGAACGCGAGCAGCGCGGGCAGGATGCCGCCGGCGACGAGGCCGGCCACGCGGGTCAGGTCGCCGTCCCACAGGGCGCGGTCGCTGGTGACGGCGGAGGCGACGGCCTCGGAGACGTCGTCGAAGACCGCGGGCGGCAGCGACTCGGCGAACGGGCGCAGCGTGAGCAGTTCGCCGTCGAGGATGCGCTGCGCGGCGAAGGAGCGGGAGCTGTCGAGGACCGTTCCGTCGCGGCGGACGAGGTGGTAGCCGACGGGCGCGCCCTCGCCGGGGCTCTGCCGGGCGAGCCGCAGGATCTCCGGGTACAGGTCGGCGACCGGTACGTCGTCGGGCAGTGCGACGTCGATGCGGCTGTCGGGCGCCACGATCGTGACCCGGCAGAAACCGAAGCCTGTGCCCGCCCCGGAAGGGGCTCCGGTGCCCGGTCCGGCGTTGGCGCCGGCCGGCGCGGAGGCCGTCATGCTCACCTGTCTGTTCCCCCTCGTCGGTGGTGGGGCCGGTCGGCACGTCGCCGCACACACCCGGCCGTGAAGATCATGTGCATGTTCCGGTGGGAGTTCGTGCGGCGTCTCCCCCGCTGCCGGCCGACGGCGCCGTCAGGACCGGAAGGTACGAGAGGCACGCGCATCGAACGTCGCGAATTGCCCTGTTTCACCAGGCGGATTCGCAACTGCTCACACAACTCCTCACGCGTCTCTCCGGCACCCTACCGCCCGCCGGTGTCAGTGGTTGTCAGTAGGATCGCGGTGCGCGATCGGCGTCCGCCTGACACGGGGCGGCGGACAGAACACCTCGGTCGGGCTAGGGAATTGGTGCGTAGTGAGCCATATCGTCGTCAAGCGCCCGCCGCGGGCACTGCCGAAGGACGTGCCCACGGACGAGATCGTGCTGCAGCCCCCGCCGGAGCTGCCGCGCGGGCAGCAGGAAGGCGCACTGATGCAGCTCCTGCCCATGCTCGGCATGGGCGGCTCGGTGGTGTTCTTCTTCAACCCGCAGGCCCAGCCCTTCATGAAGATCATGGGCATGGTGATGGTGGCCTCCACGGTCGCCATGGGCATCTCCATGCTGGTGCGCTACCGCCGTGGCAACCAGGGGCAGATGGCCGACATCCGCCGCGACTACCTGCGCTACCTGGGGCAGACCCGGCGCGCGGCCCTGGACACCGCGCAGGCCCAGCGCGACGCCCAGTACTACCTGCATCCTTCGCCTGAGCAACTGTGGGCGCTGGTCGCCGAGGGCAGCCGGGTGTGGGAGCGGCGCACCGGCGACGAGGACTTCGGGCAGGTGCGCGTGGGCCTCGGCCCGCAGTCCCTGGCCACCCCCCTGATCGCGCCGGAGACCGGCCCGGTGGACCAGCTGGAGCCGCTGACGGCCGGTGCGATGCAGCGCTTCCTGGCCACGCACAGCACCCTCGAGAGCCTGCCCATGGCAGTGTCGCTGCGCGCGTTCTACCACGTGACGATCAGCGGCGAGCCGACGACCGTGCGCGGTTCGGCCCGTGCGCTGATCGGCTCCCTCGCCTCGCTGCACTCCCCCGAGGACATGCTCGTCGCCGTGGCCGCCCACCGGGACACCGCACCGGAGTGGGAGTGGTCCAAGTGGCTGCCGCACAGCCAGGCCCCGGGCGTCGCGGACGGCGCGGGCAGCCGCCGGCTGATCACCACCGACCCGGCCGAGCTGGAGGACCTGCTCGGCACCCGCCTCCAGGGCCGGCCGCGGTTCCACCCGGCCGGGCCGCCCGTCCCCGAGCAGCCGCACCTGGTGATCGTCCTCGACGGTGTCTCCCTGTCGCCCACGTCGCTGCTGGCCTCCCCCGAGGGCCTGCAGGGTGTGACGGTGATCGAGGTCGTGCCCGGCGAACTCACCGCCGGACGCGGCGACCTCTCCGTCGTCGTACGCCCCAGGGAGCTGAGCCTGGAGTCCGCCCACGGCATGGTCTACGAGGGCACGCCGGACGTGCTGTCGTACGAGGCCGCCGAGGCGCTGGCCCGGCAGCTGGCGCCGCTCCGGGTCGCCTCGGGCGGGGACGACGACGAACCGCTGCTGGCCAATCTGGAGTTCACCGACCTGCTGAACCTGGGCGACGCGGCCTCCGTCGACCCCCAGCGCACCTGGCGGCCGCGCGCGCAGGCCGAGCGGCTGCGGGTGCCGATCGGTGTCGGCGAGGACGGCCGGCCGGTCATGCTGGACCTGAAGGAGGCTGCCCAGGAGGGCATGGGTCCGCACGGCCTGTGCGTGGGCGCGACCGGTTCCGGAAAGTCGGAGCTGCTGCGCACTCTGGTCCTCGGCCTGGCCGTGACCCACTCCTCCGAGACGCTCAACTTCGTCCTCGCCGACTTCAAGGGCGGTGCGACGTTCGCGGGCATGGCGCAACTCCCGCACGTCGCGGCGGTGATCACCAACCTCGCCGACGACCTCACGCTCGTGGACCGCATGGGCGACTCGATCCGCGGTGAGCTCAACCGCCGCCAGGAGATGCTGCGCGACGCGGGCAACTACGCCAACATCCACGACTACGAGAAGGCGCGCGCGGCGGGCGCCCCGCTCCAGCCGATCCCGTCCCTCGTGCTGGTCATCGACGAGTTCAGCGAACTGCTGACCGCCAAGCCGGACTTCATCGACATGTTCGTGCAGATCGGCCGTATCGGCCGGTCGCTGGGGGTGCACCTGCTGCTGGCCTCGCAGCGCCTGGAGGAGGGCCGCCTGCGCGGCCTGGAGACCTATCTGTCGTACCGCATCGGTCTGCGCACCTTCTCCGCTGCGGAGTCGCGTGCCGCGCTCGGCGTGCCGGACGCCTACGAGCTGCCGAACATCCCCGGTTCGGGCTTCCTGAAGTTCGGCACCGACGAGATGGTGCGGTTCAAGGCCGCGTACGTCTCCGGGGTGTACCGCACGAGCTCCCAGCAGGCGGCGGCCGCGATCGGCGGGCCGCTCCCGGTGGACCGCAGGCCGGTGCTGTTCACGGCCGCCGAGGTGCCGGTGCAGTACGTGCCGGTGCCGCAGCAGCGGCAGGAGCCGCAGCGCGAGGAGAAGGACGACGCGCTCGCGGACACCGTGCTCGATGTGATCGTGCGCCGGCTGGAGGCCCAGGGGCCGGCGGCCCACCAGGTGTGGCTGCCGCCGCTGGACAGCCCGCCGTCGCTGGACTCGCTGCTGCCCGGGCTCGCCCCGGTGCCCGGCCGCGGCCTGACCCAGCCGGGCTACGAGGGCGCAGGCCGGCTCGTCATCCCCGTCGGCATCGTCGACAAGCCGTACGAGCAGCGGCGCGACCCGCTGTGGATCGACTTCGGCGGCGCGGCCGGCCACATGCAGATCCTCGGCGGTCCGCAGTCCGGCAAGTCGACGCTGGTGCGCTCCCTCGTCGCCGCCTTCGCGCTCACCCACACCCCGCACGAGGTGCAGTTCTACGGCCTCGACTTCGGCGGCGGCGGCATGGCCGCCCTGGCCGGTCTGCCGCACGTGGGCGGCGTGGCCTCGCGCCTGGACCCGGAGAAGGTGCGGCGCACGGCGGCCGAGGTGTACGGCGTGATGACCCGGCGCGAGGAGTACTTCCGCGCCTCGGGCATCTCCTCCATCGCGGAGTTCCGCACCCGCCGCGCCCGCGGCGACATCTCGGTCACCGACCAGCCCTGGGGCGACGTCTTCCTGGTCATCGACGGCTGGGGCAACTTCCGCTCCGACTACGAGGCGCTCGAGCCGCTGGTGCTGGACATCGCGGCCCGCGGTCTCGGTTACGGCATCCATCTGGTCCTGACCGCCTCACGGTCGATGGAGGTCCGCTCCAACCTCAAGGACCACCTGATGAACCGCCTGGAGCTGCGGCTCGGCGACCCGATGGACTCCGAGTTCGACCGCAAGGTCGCGGCGAACGTGCCCACGGGCGTGCCGGGACGCGGTCAGACGCCGCAGAAGCAGCACTTCATGGCGGCGGTCCCACGGATCGACGGCCTGTCCTCCGACACGGACCTCGCGGACGCGACCACGGCCCTCGCCGTCGAGGTGACGCGCCACTGGCAGCAGCCCGGAGCCCCCGAGGTCCGCCTGCTCCCCCGCGAGTTCCCGGCCGCCCAGCTCCCGCCGGGCGACCGCTTCCCGAACCGCGGCGTCTCCTTCGCCCTGGACGAGGACAA
Source organism: Streptomyces spiralis (assembly GCF_014654675.1). Taxonomy (GTDB): domain Bacteria; phylum Actinomycetota; class Actinomycetes; order Streptomycetales; family Streptomycetaceae; genus Streptomyces; species Streptomyces spiralis. Next base: position 46,584 of record NZ_BNBC01000055.1, on the reverse strand, counting down.
CCTCGAGCCGGTGTTCGTGGACTTCGACCAGGACCCGTTCTTCCTCGTCTTCGGCGAGAGCGAGTCCGGCAAGTCGAACCTGCTGAGGCTGCTCATCCAGCGCCTCACCGAGCGCTACGACGGCGACAGCTGCAAGCTGTTCGTGGTCGACAACCGCCGCTCGCTGCTCGGGGTGACCCCGTCCTCGCACCTGGCGGAGTACATCCCCATGTCGAGCCAGATGCAGCACCACATGGACGCCCTGGCCGACCTGATGCAGCGCCGCACACCGACCTCGGACGTCACCCCCGAGCAGCTGCGCGACCGCAGCTGGTGGCGCGGCCCCACGGTCTACGTGATCATCGACGACTACGACCTGGTCTCCACCTCCAGCGGCAACCCCCTCGCCGTCCTCACGGAGATGCTCCCCTTCGCCCGCGACGTCGGCGTCCGCTTCATCATCGCCCGCTCCACGGCGGGCGCGAGCCGCGCCGGCTACGAGAACTTCATGCAGCGCATCAAGGAACTCGGCGCCCAGGGCGTGGTCCTCTCCGGCGACCCGAACGAGGGAGACCTCCTGGGCGGCATCCGCCCGCGGCCGATGCCCGCGGGACGCGGTGTGTTCGTGTCGCGGCGGCAGGGGAGGCCGTTGGTCCAGGTGGGGTTGATGCACGGCGCGGACTGAGCGGTCCGGACACACGAACGGGGTGGGCGCCTCCCGTGCGCGCCCACCCCGACGTGTTTCTCGGCTGCCGGCCTACCGGAAGTAGCTCGCGGCCTGCTTGTCGCCCTCCATGTAGTCACCGCCGGCCGTGTGGACGACGTGACCGATGCCCGTCAGGGCGGTGTGGATGTCGTTGGCTTCCTTGTCCCACTTCTGCAGCTTCTCGTGGAAGGTGCCCTGGGCCTCGCCCTCCCAGTACTGCAGGCTCTGCACGACCAGCTGCCGGAGCTCGTGCAGGTCCCGCTCGAGCGTCTTGGCCTGGTTACCGATCTGCGTGGCCGCGACGTCGAGCCCGTTGTAAGTGACGCTCAGCCCGTCGGCGTTGTTTCCCATCTCTGTCTACCTCGTCTCGCTCGTGTCTGCCTGATGGATGCCGGCTGCCCGGCCGATTCCGTGTAGCCGCCCGTGTCAGTACGAGCTGAAGGGAGAGACCGTCGGCGCGCCGTCGTGAACGTCGATCCGGTTCACCGACGCACGCACGTCGTCTTCCTTGCTGTCCTTGATGTGACGCGTCTTGGTCATCGCCTCGATGACGTCACCCAGGATCTTGCCGATGTTCTGCAGGGACTCGTTGATCTCGTACTGCTTCTTGTCGAACGCGGCACGACCGATGCCCTGCCACTGTCCCTCGAGACCGTCGATGACCTGCTGCAGGCTGTGCACCCGGCTGCGGATGCCGTCGTACTTCGTGTACATGTCGTTCTGCAGCTTGACTACTGCGGCGTCTTCGAGCTTCTGCTTGCCGGCCATGACCAGCCCGCCCTTCCTCTGTCTGTTGTCCGGTCCAACTGTGTCGGCTCAGCGCCCGGATTGGCGAAGAGCACGCATGGGGTGCCTGTCGGCACGTTCTCTCTCGAGCCCGGTCCGACGGGCTGCCGAAGTCTGTCGTCCGTCCCCGGCACGCTCAACGTGCGCGCCGTGCCCGCATGACGGCGAAGCCACCGCCACCGATCACGACGACCGCCGCGGCCGCGCCGAGTGCGATCCAGAGCGTGCTGCTGTCGTTCGACGATCGCGCATTTGATCCTGCCGCAGATGTGCCGCCGCTCGTACCGTTTTCCGGGGCCTGTGACGAGGCTGATGCGGAAGCGGGGGCGGAGGCGGACGCCGAGGGTGCCGGGCTGGCCCCGGCCTTGGCCAGCAGGTCACCGCCGCCGTTCTCCTCGGCGAGAGGGTCGACGTCCGGAGGGCCCGGGTCGTAGTGGGGGTTCTTGAGAACGTTCTTCGGCCGAACCGCTCCGTAGCCGAGGTACGAACTCGGGTTGTTCCTCGCCCAGCTGCGTCCGGCCGTGTCGAGCAGGGCCCGGGTGACCTGGTTCACCGTCCAGTCGGGGTGGGCGGACCAGATCAGTGCGGCGGAGGCGGAGGCGATGGCGGCGGCGGCACTCGTACCGTTCTGGTTGTCGCAGTAGGAGCGGAAGGTGGCGTCGCACCAGCCGGGGAATCCTTCGCCCGGCGCTGTCAGATCCACCCAACTGCCGTGTGAGGAGAACTTCGACACGTTGCCGGATGCGTCCATCGAGGAGACGCCGATGACGTAGGGAAAGCCGGCGGGAAAGTCGACCTGCCCCTTGCCCCGCCCATCGTTGCCGACCGCCGCGATCAGCAACTTGCCTTTGGAGGCCGCGTACTTGACTGCCTCTTCCTCCGTCGGGTCGGGCACTCCTCCGTACGACATGCTGATGATCTTGGCATCGGTGTCGGCGGCCGCTCTGATCGCCTGCCAGGACTCGGGGCTCTTCTTCGCCTCCGCGCCTTTCAAGCCCTTGATGTCGATACGGTAGGGAACGATCTTCGCACCCGGAGCCAGCCCCTTGATGCCGCCGCCGGCTCCCGTGCCGGCGATCAGCTCGGCCATGGTCGTCCCATGGCCGGCGAAGTCGTGCGTGGCGTGGTAGGCGACCGACTTGGGGACCTCGTCCGCCAGGACCTGTCCCCTCAATGAAGGCGTGTCCGGATTCACACCGGTGTCTATGACAGCCACCTTCACGCCCTTACCCGTGCTGACCTTCCACATCTGTTCGGCCTGCATGGGCTTCAGGTACCACTGCTTCGACTGTTCGTCGGCGGTCGCGCTCGGGGCGAGTCCCACGCTCAGGGCGGCCAGGGTGCCGACGATCGCACCCACCGCACGCACGCGGCTGCCGCGGCGCCCCCCGCGGAGCCTTGCTCGCTCGGTTCGTCGGCTGGTCCCTGACTTCATGCTGCTGTACGTCCTTGTCCGCGCTCAGTTGCTGACCGGCGGCACGTCGCGCCGCGGCTGGGTGGGCAGATGTCGCTCGTTCTCTTCGTCGTCCCCGTGGTCAGGGCGCGGCGCTCGCTCCGCCTTCCGCCCGTCATCACCCTGTCGGTGGCTGCCCGAGCCGCGTACGAGACCGGCGCCACCGCGCGTCATGCCATTGCGCTCGGCCCGGGCAACGGAATTGCGTGTGGCGGGCCTTCCGCTGATGTCCTCGGCTCCGGCCCCTCCGGCGCGGCCACGAGACGCCGACGCGCCCGCCCCCGTGCCCGGCCGCTGAGTGGACTCAGGTGTTCCGAAGACACCACGTGCAGTGGCCCGCCCGGTCGCCGACCGGGATCCCGCCGTTTCCTCGGCTCCGATGACCGTGCCGCGAGGAAGCCTCGATCCGCTGCCCTTCGCCGATGCACCGGGTGACGCCGTGGGGCGCCCCCCTACGACACCGTTCGCACGCCCGGCACCGGTGGTCGGGCCGCCGGTGGCTCGCGGCGCTGCGCTGCCGCCGACGCGCGGGGTGCCGCCGGTGACAGCTCGTTCGGAAGGGGTCGAAGGCTTGGCTCCGGTCGGTGTCGCCCTGCCGATCGACTGACCGGCGGACGTTGCGCGACCCATCTGATTCAGGGGTCCCCGTGCCAAAGAGCGCCCTGAGCTCTGAGCACCCGGGCCGGATACGCCGGTTCGGCCCGGTGCGGACACAGGGTTCCGGAACCCGCCCGCTCCACCGGGGCCCCTGCCCAGGATGCCGTTGGGCAGCGGGGCCCCGGGGCCGCCGAACACATTGGTGGGACCGCCGTCGGAGACCGGCATGCCAGTGGCGGGCGGTGTGTGAGGGGCCGGAGGGGTCGTCACGGGGGGAGGCAGGGTGCCCACATTGTCGATATTGGTGCCGACCGGCGTACCGACAGGGACATCGGGTGGTGCGGTGTGCTCCGTGATGTGCCGTGCCGGATTCGTGGGGTCGACAGCACCGTGACTGATGGCAGGGAGAGTTGACCCGACCTCAGTGTGCCGGCTGGGAGCGGTGGCCGAGCCCGTCCCTTCTGTCCTCGGGCTGGAAACGGGCCCCCCGTCATCGTGGTCGGTCTTCCTGGGCTTCGGCACTCCCACGTTCGGCATGGCATCGAACGTCGGAGCCTTCTCGCGCACGGCAGTCAGCTGCTCGTTCGAGACCGCGTAGTAGGACGCCAGCCGGTTCATCTGGTTGATGGCTTCCTGGCGGTCCTTCTCGACCCGTACGGCGGTGGCGTAGCCCTCCTTGTCCGCCGCCTTCTCGACCTCGGTGAACTGATCGGGTCGCTTACGGTTCGCCTGTGTGTCACGAGCGGGCATCGCGCCCCGCACGGACGCCAGACCCACGGCGGCGGCGGTGAGCTGGTCGCCGGCCCCTCCGGCGAAGTCGCTGAGCTGATGCGCCTTGCCGACAAGCGTGCCGCCCCACTTACGGAAGGCGTCGCCGGACTCTCCGACCCAGTGGACGTGGTCGATGTGCCCCGACAGCTCCTCGGCGGCCGACTTGATGGCGTCGCGCGCGTCCCACAGCGCCTTGCCGGACGACTCCAGGTCCTCCGGGTCCGTCTGCTCGACCATGTCGAGCAACTGGTTGAGGCCGAGGTGGGTGCCGCCGAAGTCGGTGCTGTGCGACACGACGCTCGCGTACGGGCTCTGCTGGGCGGCCGCCCGCAGGGCACCGTTCACCAACCTGGTGAGAAACCCTCCGCCTTGCGGGAGGTCGTCGGCGGTACGGGTGAAGTCCGTGTAGTTGTTCTGCGTGGAGACCCGGTCCAGGTCGGCCTTGTGGTCGTCGGTCATGAGAGCGTCGCACCGCCCTTCGCGTCGTTCGAGCCCGGCTTCGCCTGGATATCCCTGATGTGCGCCTGGATTTCCCAGAAGCGCCGACGCTGGTCCTCTTCGAGTTTGTCGAAGCCGTGTTCCGCACCCCGCACGGCGATCCCGATCGCCTCGATCTGCAGATGCAGGACCTTGGACAGTGAGGTGAGCTCCGTGTGTACGCCGTGGTACTGCCAGTACAGGTCGTGCGCCTCAGGGAAGACGCTCTCGCTCCCCGCGCTCAGAGACGACAGCTTGATCGTCTGGGCGCCCACCTTCGTCGGGTTGCCCGCCGACTCCTCGAGGTTGCGCAGGACGGCGTCGACCCGACTCACGAACTTGCTCAGCGCTTCGCCGCTGGCCTCCAGGTTCGCCTGCCGGGTGGGCGACACACCCCCCACCATGTCTGCCGGAAGCACGACGCTCCTCCCCGTTTCCCCGTTCACCACATCGGCCGACGTGGCCGGCCAACCTCCGTACGATCGCAAACCGAGCCACGCGTCACAACGTGTTTCCCACTCTAGTCAGCATGCACATGGGGACCAACCGGGCTATGTCTCAACCCAGTTGCAAGACTGACTCAGACACGATGCTTTGCCCGGTTTGTCGTCAACGACGGAACAGGTCGATGCAATCTCCACCAAATTTCCACATGCGAGGCCGGCATCGGTGGACTCCTCCCGGCGAAGCTCCCCGTGGCCTCGGGGATCCCCCGAACCTTCACGGTCGACATTGGGTGCACAACGGACGTGACGCGGATTTTCCTCGAGGCAGGTTGCTAATTTGACCGAACACTGCAGCATCGGAACGGCAGCATCCGCCCGCACGTACAGCGAAGGCCAGGCACACGGGGGAAGGGGACCACCATGGCGTGGGACGAGTGGGAGCAGCTCAAGTCACAGGCGGCCGAGCGACAGTCGACCCACATGCGCATCAACCATGTGCCGGTCGAACCCGGTGGCGGAGGAACCGGATCGGGTGATCTGGTGGCCCACGAGGATGACTTGGGCGCTGTCGGGCACGAGGCGTTCATCCTGTTCGACAAGCTCGACAAGCGGGCCAACGTCCCGGTGACCGGCAAGGGCGGAACCGGCTCCACGTCGCAGGCGGCCGCCGCGCTGAAGTCGCACACCTTCGCCACGGGCGCCGCCCTGGACAAGACCGCCGAGATGTGGACGTCTCAGGTCAAGTCCGTGCTGCAGGCCTGTGCGCACATCTCCAACCACCTGGACTACAGCAAGAAGCGTCACTCGTCGGACGATGTCCAGATCGCCGCCGCCCTGCGCAACAGCGACGGCTCCACCGTGTCCGTGTCGAAGCTCAACGAGTACTTCAAGTAGGGGAAGCACCGATGGCTGTGAACTTCACGGACCTCATGGAAGTCGACCTCGGCAAGCTCGAAACCGCGGTCACGGACTGGAAGAAGACCGTCGACAGTCTGAAGACGCTGGCGGAGGACGCCCGCACGGGGATGCAGGCCAAGTCGGACAAGGCCCGCTGGGCCGGGGTCAACGCGACGGTCACGCGGGAGTTCATCACCAAGACCACCAAGGAGGTGTCGGACCTTCACACCGAGGCGAACAGCATCTACCAGGTGCTGGACGACGGGCACAGGGAACTGGTCTCGCTGCAGAAGCAGCTCCAAACCGCCGTCAGTCATGACGCGACCCAGCTCGGGGTCCGCGTGGAGGACATCGGCGGCGGGAAGGTCCGATGCTTCTTTCCCCATGTGCGTGGTGACACGGACGAACGAACGCAGGAGCAGCTCGACTCCAGGCAGAACCTGGAGAACCGGATCAACGACATCCTGTCGCACGCCGACGAGATCGACGCCTCCGTCGCCCGCGCGCTGGCCAAGAGCCACGGCAACGACGCGCACAACGCCGGCCACAGCACGTACGAGTCCCTGAACGACGCCGAGGTCGAGCGCGCCCTGGAACTCGCCCGCAAGGGCGACAAGATGTCCGACGCGGAGCTGACGGAGCTCAATCGCCTGCTGCGCTTCAACTCCCGGGAGAAGGACGGCGAGTTCGCCACCGAGTTCTACCAGGGGCTCGGCGGTCCGGAGAAGGCTCTGCAGTTCTACGCGGAGATGTCCATCGACGGCACCGACGCGGACGCGACGAAGACGCGCCTGAACGAGGTGCGGGACCTGCAGAAGGTGATGGGCTACACGCTGGCCAACGCCACCGACCCCGATCACAAGCAGCATCTGTCGTCATCGTGGAACTCGGAGTTCCGGCGTCTGGGCACCCAGCAGATCGGCTGGCAGCCCGGCCAGATGAACAAGCCGTACGGCTATCAGGTGCTCGGCGGCCTGCTCCGTTACGGCAACTACGACGCGCGGTTCCTCACACCCATTGCGGAGCACATCACCCAGCTCCACAAGGAGGACCCGTACCGCTTCCTGATGAACAAACCCGCGGGCAGCCCGGACATCTACGGCTTCAACCCGTCGGGGAAGCTGGGCACCGGCAACGACCCGCTCAACAGCGTCCTGGAAGCGCTGGGGCACAGTCCCGAGGCCTCCGAGAAGTTCTTCACCCAGACGCCGACCGCCTACAACGAGGACGGCACGGTGAAGACGGGCGGCCACCTCGGCTTCGACTCGTACCTCGATCTGTTCACCGACAAGGACTTCGAGTGGACGATCGACACGAACGACACGAACGTCCTCGCGGACGAGGACAAGACCAAGCGCGCCCTGGGCTTCGGCCCCGAGGCCCTCGGCCACGCCCTGGAGGCGGCGACAACGGGCCGGCCGTACGACAGCGACGCGGCCGCCGACGCCATCAAGCACACTGAGGCGCGGGCGCAACTCGTCAGCCAGATCGTCGACAAGTTCGGTCAGCATCCTGAGCTCATTCGCCACAATGAGAATGGTGATCTGGAAGACGCCAAGACGGGGCCTCTCTACGCAATGCGTGGGAGCCTTGGAGATATCACTGCGGAGTACATGGCCGACTTCCAGCAGTCGCTCGCACGGTCCAAGGGCGATCCGTTTGATACGTTCGGGGTTTCCGCGGAGCTGGATCCGACCTCGGCGCACCGTTTCCTGGCGGAAGTCGGCCAGGATCCGCACGCATACGCGTCCATCACCACAGCTCAACAAGCGCAGACAGCGCACATCGTGAATGAAGTGATGAACGGGAGTAGTCACTCATCAGTCTCCGACGCCGAACGACTCAGGGATGCGACATATCCGGGTGGCGTGATCGCGGGCATCATGAGCGAGTCGCGGGCTGACGCCGTCCTTGACTACCACGCGGCCTCGGACAAGGAGTTCAACGAGGCTGCGGCAGACAAGCAGAAGTGGGTAAATCGCATCTTGGGCATGGGGATCGAGAAGGTCGGCGAGCGGGTTCCCATCGCCGGCGCCCCCCTCGAATGGGCCTCGGAGGACATTCAGGAGTCCATCATGAAGAGTATCGAAAAGGACTCGTCGGAACAGGCCGAGGCGGATGCTACGGCAACGTACGATTCAGGGCGACAGGCAGCAAGGGACTCGGCAATGACCGCCGTTGACATCGCCACACGCGGTAAGGGACTGGACGCAGACACCCGCAACGACCTTATGAATGCCGCAGCGAACGGCGCGGACACGGGGCACACTACTGGTGCGAAGATGGAGAGCGCAGGAGACGCATCGTGATCCGCGACAAACGAATCGTCATGCTAGGTGTTCTCGTGGGACTGCTGCTCAGCGGCTGCTCCGAGGGAGAGAAGAAGAGCTACACCGTGCCGGAGAAGCTTTGCGGCGCAGCCGTGGCTCCTGATCTCACCAGTGCTCTGCTTCCCGCAGGCGACAAACTGCGAGTAACGCAGTCAAGCTCAGGCGGGCCCGCGACGCACGAGTTCTGCGACGTGCTGGTGGACGGAAATATTGAGCTGGCGATCAAGGGAGTGTGGCGGCCGTCCGGGACCACTGCAAAGCAGGCGGCGGACAAGGAGCTGGTGTTCAATTCCCGCTCGACCGACGGTGGCCGATTCGCACTGTCTGACGACAAAGCCTTTACCGTGGTCGACTGTAAGAACACGGAGCACAAGGCCGAGAGGTTTTCGTTCGAGGTAACTGTGGCCCACCCCACGGGGGATATCAGCCAGAAGATGCAGCGTTTTCTGGCCGCGTTTTCCGAGGCCTATCACACGACACTTCCCTGCCAAAGCTGACATGCGAGGCGGCAATCCCAAGCTGTTTCCTTGCCGGAAACGTCAATCGTATGTCCTGCGCGGTGTGTCCGCTTTTGCCGTGATGACGGTGGCAGTCGGTTGTTCGTCAGGCGAGGCGACCAGGGAATTCACCATTCCCAAGAACCTGTGCGGCGTGTCGGTGCCGACCGATGCGCTCTCCCGTCTGCTGCCCGCCTCCGGCGAGAACCTCGACGTGCAGCAGGACGGAGACATCGATGAAGGGAACGAGCTGTGCGTGCTCTCCGTCGACGACACCCAGGTACTCATGGTCAGCCGCGAACGAATCAACACGGGTGACTCGGCCGAGCACGTTCTGATCAGTCGAGCACGTGTCTCACAGCAGAAGACTGCGGACGACGGCGCCATCGCGTATGCGAATCGCGCGGCCGTGTCGCTGATCAAGTGCCGGGGTGCCGGCATCGAGGTCGAGGACATCAGCACTTTCATCAAGGTACTCAAACCGGCCCGGTCCGACGAGACGGCGATGAAGGACCTGATCACTGATTACACAGCGACTTACAAGAAGCAGCGACCATGCCTACCGGGCTCTTGAACCACCAGCTCTTCGCCGGCCGCTAGGTCACGCAGGCACATCTACTTCGAACCTTCGTATCGGACAATCCGCCCACAAAGAATCCCGTCCCCGGCAGGAAGCGCTGTCAGGTCAATGTCGACGGCAAGATCGCATTGATGGCCAGTCAAAAATGGTGGCCCATACGGACTCGCGGCGACGCTCAGCACTCCCCCGCCCGGCTGGATACCGCATACGAGTACTCGGGCATCGTCACCTTCGCCTCGTCCCCCGGTAGGCCCGGGGCCACTGTTTCCGCGTCGTCCGTGTGTGTGCGGGTGATGTGCACGCAGAAGGTCTTCGCGGCACCGCCGGCCGTGACGCGGTAGGACGCCTCAGTGGCTGTCGTCGGACCGGTGAGGGAGGCGTCCACGCCGTACTGGGGGGTCGGGGACTTCGGGGGCCGACGGGTTGATCGATGTGCGCCAGGCACGTACTCGGAAGGCTTTGACGCAGGCCATCGCCACCAGGACGGCGAACAGGATGAAGCTCGTGGTCGCCATCGTCGTCACGAGACACCGCCCGCGCGGCCGCGCCTCCGTCGTGCGTCTCGTACCGCCACCGCTGTTCCCCCCAGGCCCGCCACCGCGACCAGGCCGCCGATGACCACGTAGGTGCCGAGGCGGGTGTCGCGTTGTTCGGGGGTTTCGCCGAAGTGGAGAGGGGGGACGGAGGGGGCCTCGGCTCGGGTGACGCCGCCTTCGGGGTGGGGGGACTGGACCGGGTGGGCCGGGTCGACGTCGGTGAGGGCCTTGACCGGGTCGACCACGCCCCAGCCGACCAGGCGGTCGTGGCCGGGGATGGAGCGTTCCGCGGTCTGTTCGATCTGGGCGACGATCTCGCGGGCCGTCCACTTCGGGTACTTGGCCTTCAGGAGGGCGGCCACCCCGGCGACGTAGGGGGCCGAGAAGCTCGTGCCGTTGTCGGAGCAGTGGCCGCCGCCGGGAACCGTGGAGATCATGTCCACGCCGGGGGCGGCCACGCCGACGAAGTCTCCGGACTGGGAGAAGGAGGCGCGTTCGTTGTTGCGGTCGGAGGCGGCCACCGCGAGGACGCCCCGGTAGGACGCCGGGTAGGTGATCTTGACGTTGCCGCCGAGGCCGTCGTTGCCGGCCGAGGCGACGACCACCACCTGGTGGGCGAGGGCGTCGTCGACCGCCTGTTCAAGCCTGGAGTCGGGTCGCACGGCGTTCGCCGTGTCCTGGGAGATGTTGATGACGTCGGCACCCACGTCGACCGCGTGCTTGATGGCCTGCGCGAGGGTCGCGGCCGTGCCGTCGCCCTCCGCGTCGTTCTGTTTGATCGGGATGATCGTGGCGCCGGGTGCCAGGCCCACGAAGCCGGTGCCCTTGGCGGGGCGGGCGGCGATGATGCCGGCGACGCGCGTGCCGTGGCCGACGGTGTCCGTGGTGCCGTGAGGGCTTCCGCGGTCGATCTTCTCGCCCTTGGCGTTCTTGGTGGGGAGGTTGTTCATGCCTTTCGAGGCGTCCACCGCGTGCCGCAGTTGCGGGTTCTTGACGTCGACTCCCGTGTCGATCACCGCGACCCGGACGCCCTTGCCCGTGGACTGGGCCCACAGTTCGTCGAGGTTGACGCGTTGCAGTGCCCAGGGGCGGCCCGTGTACGGCTTGGCCGGGAACGTGCACTGGCCGTCGTCCGCGTGGGCGGCCGTCGCGGGCAGGGCGATGGCCGAGGTCGTCGCCGTGAGGGCGGTGGCGGCCGTGATCAAGGCCGCCCTTCGGCCTGCCGTGCCTGCCGTGCCTGCCGTGCGGGGTTCCTGTGCCTTGCGGAACGGGCGTACCTTCAGCATCAGTTCGTCTCCTCTGCCGCTACGAGCCCTGCGGCTGGCGGGCCGCCGCCTCCGAGAGGCGCGGGCCGGTCGGCAGGAACGTCGACCACTCGATGGGCACGGGAGTGGGGTTCACCTGGGCGTAGCCGAGCCGGGTCTGGGCGATCCGCGCCTCGTTCAGCTCCGACTGGCGCTGCTGGGCGGAGGTGCCGATGCCCTTGTCGTCGGTGGCGCTGTCGCTGTTGGACTGCAGGGCGTAGCGCAGGCCCGTGTCGGTCACCAGGAAGACGCCGCCCGCGTTGGTCTCCTGGCCCTGGAACTGGCGGAAGAGCAGGCCGGAGCCGGCGGTGACGTAGGCGCTGGAGGAGCCGGTGGGCAGTTGTGCCGGGAAGTCGGTGCCCACCCAGGTGGACAGGGTCGTGCGGCCCTTGGCGCCGACCGCGCGCAGGACGTTGCAGACCGTGTTGCGGCCGGTGGTGGCGCTGGTGCCGTCGTTCACCGTGCGCGGCTTGTACGTCGGCCAGGTCTTGTCCGCCATGAACGTGGTGCTGTCGGTGACCGCGCCGGGGCTGACCTGCTGGGCCTCGCCGGCCTGGCCGACGGCGACCAGGGCGCGGCTGTTGAGCAGCAGTGTGGCGGTGAACTCCGAGATGCGGGCCACGTGGCCGCGCAGCACCACGTAGTACTGCATGCGCCGGCCGTCGTAGGCCTTGATGACCATGCCGACCTTGTCGTAGCGGTCGTACTGCTGAAGGCCGCTGAAGGCGCCCGCCTTGGCGCCGGGTGTGCCGTCGCTCGTGGGGATGGTGGGGATGGCGATGCGGTCGCCCGGGTGGAGGGTGTCCAGCCATTCCTGGGAGACCCGCTGCGGGGCGCGGCCCTGGGTGTCGAGGGCCTTGAGGAGTTCCTTGTCGGCCGGGTCGGCCAGTTGGTAGCGGTAGCCGCGCGCGTCGACGACGTACTGGCTCTTGCCGTCGGGGCCGACGACGTACATCAGGTCGCCGCCCTTGAGCCGGGCGCTGCCCTCGGTCCTGGACCACTCCTTCTGGGCGAAGACGAACGCCGCCTTCTGGATGGCCCGGCCGCCGGCGCCGGGGCGTTCGCAGACCGCCCAGCGCTTGGCGGTCTCGGCCTCCTGCGGGGAGGGCAGGCGGTCGGGTGCGTAGGGGATGCCGATGGTGGCGCCGTGCGGGGGTTTGCCGCTGTCGAGGACCTTCTCGTCGACGGTGATGACGCTGTCCTTGTTCGGGTCGAGGAGAAGCTTGGCGGAGGCCATGTTCAACACCGGGTGCAGCTGGGTCTGTTTGCCCGTCTTGAGCACCACGTACCGGGTCGTGGAGTCGCTGGCGACGATGACGTGCTCCCCCGGTGTGTCCCAGCCCTTGGGCGCGGTCGGGCTGAACAGGCCGATGCCGCCGAACACCGCGAGGACCACGACGCCGACGACGACTCCGGGCACCACGGCGCCCAGCGGCTTGGGAGCGGCCTCCTCGGAGCCCGACGGCGAGGGCCGGAGGAAGGACGCGAGCATGCGCCGCTTCGCGAAGGTGTAGGCGTTGAGTTCGTCCCGCCGTGATGCCATCTGTTTTCGCTCTCTCCCCGTGCAGAGCTGTGAAGGGGTGGTGGAGAATGCGCGCGCTCCGTGCCCCGCCCCTTGGCTGCCTCTGGTGCCACGACTGTCAGCACCGGCCCCTACTATGCCTGTTGTGGGGTGCTGCCCGTGGCACGGGTAGGGTGCAGGGGCCCGGAAGGGGCCGTGCACGAGAGTTTTCGGGAGAGTTCGGGGGTTTTGCAGTGATGGCTTCCGCAACACGGGCCCGGTCGCGATCGCAATCGGGATCACGATCGGGCGACGGCAGGCGGTCGGGCTCGCGTGCTCCCCGCTCCGCCGGGCCGTCCGGGGCGCGGTCGCACGGTCCCGTCGCGCCCTCCGGGACGCGGTCCTCCGGCTCCCAGGGTCCCTTCGCACCGCATCCGACATCGCGCTCGGGGCGTGGCGGTTCCTTCGTGCGCCAGCGGCTGGTGCTGCTTGAGCTGGCCGCCGCCCTGGTGCTGTGCGGCTGGGTGGTCGGCCCGTTCGCGCTCGTGCCGTCGGCCGTGGTCGCCGTCGTCCTCGTGGCGCTCGCCTTCGTCCGCCGCCGGGGGCGTTCGCTTCCGGAGTGGCTGGGCACCGTGCTCGCGCTGCGGGCGCGCAAGCGGCGGGCGGCGAGCACTCCGGTGCCGCCGGGCACCGAGTCCGGTTTCGCGCCGGCCTTCGAGTGCGACCCCAGTCTGCGGACGTGTTCCTACGGCGGCCGGGACCGGCGGCCGGTGGGGATGGTCGGGGACGGGACCTTCGTCAGTGCCGTGGTGCAGGTGGAGGCCGATGTCACCGCGCTGCGGGCGGAGCGGGGGCGGCAGCCGCTGCCGGTCGGGCTGGTGCGGGACGCGCTGGAGGTGGACGGGATAAGGCTGGAGTCGGCGCAGGTGGTGCTGCACACCCAGCCGGCGCCGGCGCTGCACCTTCCGCAGCACTCGGTGGCCGTGACCAACTACGCGCCGCTGCAGGAGCAGACCGGCGCCCCCGCGGTGCGTATCACCTGGATCGCGCTGAAGCTCAATCCGGAGCTGTGCCAGGAGGCGGTGGACGCGCGGGGCGGCGGGCTGGTCGGGGCGCAGAAGTGCCTCGTGCGCGTGGCCGATCACCTCGCGAGCCGGCTGACCGGCGCCGGGTTCCGTGCGACCGTCCTCAACGAGGAGGAGCTGACCGCCGCCATCGCCACCTCCGCGTGCGCCAACCCGCTGGTGACGGCGGAGGCCGGGCGGACCGAGACGCGGGAGCGGCGGACCGAGGAGTCCGGGCGCAGCTGGCGCTGCGACAACCGCCGGCACACCACGTACTGGGTGCGGCGCTGGCCGCAACTCGGGGGCCGCGGGCCGTCGTTGCCGCAGCTTGTGGCAGCCGTCACCAGTGTGCCCGCGCTTGCCACCACGTTCAGTCTGACGCTCTCCCCCGGCGAGCGGCAGGCGACGGCGCTGTGCGGGCATGTGCGGGTGACCGGACGCAGCGACGACGAACTGGTGGCCGCGCGGCGGGCCTTGGAGGACGCCGCACGGCAGGCGAGCGTGGGGCTCGCCCGCCTCGACCGGGAGCAGGTGCCCGGCATGCTCGCCACGCTGCCCCTGGGAGGCGCCCGGTGAGTTCCAGTACCCCCATGACTCCCATGACCTCCACGACCTCCACGACCTCCATGAACTCCATGAGTCCGGCGAGCCCGAGCAGTCCGGTGAACAGCCCGGTGAACAGCCCGATGAGCCTCGTGAACCCGCAGGCACCCGGTGCGCCGGATCCCACCGCGTCCTCCGTCGCCGAGCGGATGGGCGGGCGGCTGCGCACCGGTCTCGGGCTGATCGGTCCGCGGCACGGACGGCACGCGCTGTCGGCGGAGCAGGTGGACGCGCTCGCGCTGCCCATCGGTGACGACGGTGTCGTCATCGGCGTGGACCCGGAGGGACAGCCCGCGGTGCTGGGGCTGAACCGGCCCACGCCGTACGACGTCGTGCTCATCGGCAGCCTGTGGACGGCACAGGTCCTCGCCCTGCGGGCGGCGGCCACCGGAGCGCGCGTGGCCGTGGAGACGGGCCGGGCACAGGCCTGGATGCAGATGGTGCACGCCATGGGCGGCGGGCAGAACGGCCTGGCGGTGTACGAGGTGGGCCGGGTCCCCCCGCAGGGCGCGTCGGCCGGCACGCCCGTGCTGGTGGTGCGCGACTGCGGCATGCGACCGCCCCGGGGCCGAGTGGTCTCGGGTCCCTGGCAGTCGGTGGTGACGCTGCTGCCGTACCTGAGTCCGGTCGCGCCCCGGCTGATACGGCAGGCGCGGCTGGTCGGCGTGCAGCGGATCTCGCCGGACGAGGCGGCCGAGCTGGGCCGCACGATGGCGCTGCCGCGCACGGACGTCGAAGCCCTGCCGACGCTGCCCGACGGCGTCACGCTGTGGTGCGGCGACCGGGACCGGCAGTACGTGATGACGCAACCCACCGACGCCGAGATCGGACTGCTGGGCACGCCCCGCCGCATGGACTGAGCGGGTCCACCGCATGAACGTGGACTGAACGGGTCCACCGCTGACCGGCGTTGTCGACCGACAGTGTCGGGAGACTTTTTCCGTCGACCTTGTTGACCGACATTGGGGGATGTTGACCGGTTTGGCCGGTCGTCCGTGCGCGTCCGCGGGCGAGTTGGGACCGGGCCGGGTTGGTGTGGAGGGGCACGGAGCGCCGGACGGGCCTGCCATGAGCCTGCCCGTGGTGATTAGGCTGGGACCGGGCGCCACATCAGAACCCGCGGCTGGGCCGTCGGCGCTCCGGGGGAGGACCGGGCGGACCACACGGCCGGACAGGCCGGAATGGTTCCGGTTCGGTCGACGTACGACCGCTCGCGACCGATCCCGTACGACACGAACGGTCGCCCCAGCACGGCATGAGGGTGCTCGACCACACCAGGAGGAACTGTGAACAGCGATCGGGACGGGATCCGCGGGGGCTGGGCCACACCCGGCGATGACCAGTCCGACGCGGAGTCCGCCATCGAGACGACGGGCGAGTTCACCATCGACTACGCGCCACCCGCCTGGTACACGCAGAACGCGTCGGGCCCGGCCGGCGAGGCGCCGCAGCCCCCGGCACCGGCCCCGGCGCCGCCCGCGACCCCTGCGCCGCCTCCGCCGGTCGGTCCCCCGGTCGAGCTCCCGGGTCCGCCGCCGAGCAGCGGCTTCCAGTCCTCCTGGGCGCCCACGCCCGCACCCGCCGCCGCCCCTGTGGCGCCGGAGGCGGAGGACGCCGCCGGGAGCGGTGACGTCGTCAGCGGTGCCACGATGCGTATCTCGGCGGCAGCTCTCAAGCGGGAGTTCGCGGAGCGCGACGCGGCGCAGCAGGCTGCCGCGCAGGGCGCGGGGGCCGAGGAGGGCGCTGCGGAGCGCGAGGGCCGGGGTGGTACGGAGGCGCCGGTTCCCGGAACGTCCGACGGCGGCACCGAGGGCGCGGAGGACGAGCAGAGCCCGGAGGGTTCGGAGGTCCCGGAGAGCTCGGGGGACGCCTCGGTGGGGGCCGACGAAGAGCGTTCGGACGACGACTCCGAAACCGAGCCCGCTCCGGCCGCGGGTACCGACGCGGACGCGGAGACGGCTACGGATGTCGAGGCGGACGGCGACACCGACGCCGACACGGACGCGGCCTCCGGCATCACCGACTCCGATTCCGGCGTTCCTGAGCCCGTGACCGCCACGGCCGATCCGGCCACCGGCATGGACACCGGCACCGGCACCGGCACCGAAGGCAGCACCGACGGCGACCGCGAGGGCGGTGACCCGGAGGCAGCCGGCCGACCCGCCGACGACGTGCAGGACGCCGTCGCTCAGGCGGCCGCCCCCGCCGACGCCACCGCGGGCGGCGACGTCCAGGACGCTCCGGCTGCCTGGGGTCCCCCGCCGGCGCCCCAGGACGCGGTTCCGCCGCTGCCGCCGTCGTACCAGCCCGCCGCTCCCGCTCCCGCGGCCCAGTGGCCCGCGCAGCCCCAGCCGCAGGCCCCCGAACAGCCCCCCCAGCAGGCCCAGCAGCCGATGCCGCCCCAGCAGCCGCCCTTCCAGCCGCAGGCGCCGCAGCCCGCGCCCGCCGCCTGGAACGCGCCCGCGGCACCGCAGCAGGGTGACGCGCCCACTCCCCCGCCGCCTCCGGCGGGTTACGGCTTCCCGCAGCCGACGCCGCCCGGCCCGGCGGCGCAGGGCGGCGGCTACGGCTTCCCGCAGAGCGGTCAGCCCGGCGTCGGCCCCGGTCCCGGCGCGCAGGCTCAGGGTGGTTACGGCTTCCCGCAGCCCGGCGGTTACGGCTTCCCGCAGCCGCCCGCACAGCCGGGGCACCCCGCACAGCCCCCGCAGCCCGGACAGCCCGGACAGCCGCAGGCCCACCCCCCGCAGCCCTCCCAGCCCTCCCAGCCGGGTCAGCCGCAGCCCCAGCAGCCCGGCGGGCAGCAGCAGCCCGAGACGGCGCACCCCCCGGCCGATGCCCCGCAGGGTGCACCCCAGCCCGGGCAGCCCCAGGGCTCCGTACCGCAGCCTCCGCAGCAGCCCGTCGATCCGCGGGCCGGTGCCGGGTGGCCGCAGCCCATACAGCACGACCAGCGGCAGCCGACCAACCCCGGGGCCGCACCGCTCGGTTACACGGCGGCCGTGGAGCTGTCCTCAGACCGGCTGCTCAACAACAAGAGGCAGAAGGCCCGCAGCGGCCGCCCGGCCGCGGCCGGCTCCCGTTTCCGCATCGGTGGCAAGAAGGAGGAGGCCGAGCGCCAGCGGAAGCTGGACCTGATCCGGACGCCGGTGCTGTCCTGCTACCGGATCGCGGTGATCAGCCTCAAGGGCGGTGTCGGCAAGACGACCACCACCACCGCGCTGGGCTCCACGCTCGCCACCGAGCGGCAGGACAAGATCCTCGCGATCGACGCCAACCCGGACGCCGGTACGCTCGGCCGCCGGGTGCGCCGGGAGACCGGGGCCACCATCCGTGACCTCGTGCAGGCGATCCCGTACCTCAACTCCTACATGGACATCCGGCGGTTCACCTCCCAGGCCCCGTCGGGTCTGGAGATCATCGCCAACGACGTCGACCCGGCGGTGTCCACGACGTTCAACGACGAGGACTACCGCCGCGCGATCGACGTGCTGGGCAACCAGTACCCGATCATCCTCACCGACTCCGGCACCGGTCTGCTCTACAGCGCCATGCGCGGCGTGCTGGACCTCGCCGACCAGCTCATCATCATCTCCACGCCGTCCGTGGACGGTGCCTCCAGCGCCAGTACGACGCTGGACTGGCTGTCCGCGCACGGCTACGCCGACCTCGTCGCCCGTTCCCTCACCGTGATCTCGGGGGTGCGCGAGACCGGCAAGATGATCAAGGTGGAGGACATCGTCGCCCACTTCGAGACGCGCTGCCGGGGCGTCGTCGTGGTGCCCTTCGACGAGCACCTGGCCGCCGGTGCCGAGGTCAACCTCGACATGATGCGGCCGAAGGTGCGCGAGGCGTACTTCAACCTCGCGGCGATGGTCGCGGAGGACTTCGTCCGCCACCAGCAGTCGCACGGGCTGTGGACCTCCGACGGCAACCCGCCTCCGGTCGCGGCCCCGCCGCTGCCGGGCCAGCCCTTCCCGGGCCAGCCGGGCCAGCCCTTCCCCGGACAGCCCGGCCAGCCGCAGCCCTACGCCGCCCAGCCCCACCCGGGACAGCCGTACCCAGGGCAGCCGCAACAGCCGTACCCGGGACAGCCGCAGCAGCCGTATCCCGGACAACCGGGCCAGCCGGCGCCGGGTCAGTACGCCCCGCAACAGCCCGGACAACCCGGTCAGCCGTACCCGCCGCAGCCCGGACACCCCGGTCACCCCGGACAGCCCATCCCGGGCCAGCCCCCCGCCCCTGGCGCCCAGCCGGGGCAGCCGGGCCAGCCGGGCCAGTTCGCGACCCCGCCGCACCCCGGCCAGCCGTACGCCCCCGCACCCCACCCCGGCTACCCGCAGGCTCCGCAGCCCGCGCAACCTCCGCAGGGCCAACAGGGCCAACAGGGCCAGCAGGGCCAGACCCCGCCCCCTCCCCCGCCCGCACCCCAGCAGTGACCCGGCGGCCTCCCGCAGGCCGCCGCTCACCCGCCCACACACTCCCGAGGCCCGTGCCCTTCCCCAAACGGCGCGGGCCTTCGCGCGTTCGCAGACAGAACCGGCGGAAATCCGCCGCCACGCCCTCACCAGGGAGGCGTCAGAGGTCTCCACCAATGTGGGTGACATCGCGGTCAACTCGTTATTTCCGCAGGCCACATGGGGTTTGACATACCGTTGACGCGCGCAGACTGCCGCTGATAGACACTCAATCCATCCCGCCGGCGTCAACCGATCAAGCTCAAACAAGCACGTTCAAGCCTGTTCACAACTGTTCAAGCCGCCCCGCGCGGGGCCACACCTCCGCGCGTGCGATGACGCGAGGTCACCGAGCCATGAACACACAAGATCAGCACGGCAGAGGACGCACAGGCCCCCGCCCGAGGAGGGCACGGCTTCTCGCCGCCACGGGCGCCGCCGCGCTCGTCCTCGCGTCCGGGCTCGCGACCCCGGCGGCCTCGGCCGCGCCGCAGGCCCGGGCGGCGCAGGGCGCTCAGGCCCAGGAGGCCGCGAAGGCCCAGAAGGACGACAAGAGCGGCGGCAAGGTCCTCACCGTCGCCGTCGCCCAGAGCGTCGACTCGCTCAGCCCCTTTCTGGCGGTGAAGCTGGTCAGCACCAGCATCAACCGGCTGATGTACGAGTACCTGACCAACTACGACCCCAAGGACGCCCACGCCATTCCGGGTCTCGCCACCAAGTGGGAGGCGTCGCCGGACAAGCTGACCTGGACCTACACGATCCGCAACACCAAGTGGTCGGACGGGCAGCCGGTCACCGCCGAGGACGCGGCGTGGACGTTCAACAAGATGATGACCGACGAGGGCGCCGCCACCGCCAACGGCAGCTTCGTCGGCAACTTCGAGAAGGTCACCGCGCCCAGCCCCACCCAGCTGGTGATCAAGCTGAAGAAGCCTCAGGCCACGATGACGGCGCTGGACGTGCCGATCGTGCCCAAGCACGTGTGGGAGAAGGTCACCGACTTCTCGAAGTTCAACAACGACAAGAGCTTCCCGATCGTCGGGGACGGGCCGTTCGTCCTGACCGACTACAAGGCGGACAGCTATGTGCGGCTGAAGGCCAACAAGGACTTCTGGCGGGGCGCGCCGAAGTTCGACGAGCTGGTCTTCCGGTACTACAAGGACCAGGACGCCGCCGTCGCCGCGCTGCGCAAGGGCGAGGTCTCCTTCGTCGCCGGCTCGCCGTCGCTGACGCCCGCGCAGGCCGCCTCCCTCAAGAGCGACAAGAACATCCACGTCAACGAGGGGCCCGGCCGCCGCTTCTACGCGCTGGCCACCAACCCGGGCGCGCAGGCCAAGAACGGCACGAAGTTCGGTGACGGCGACCCGTCCCTGCTCGACGAGCGCGTACGGCACGCCCTGTTCATGGCCGTGGACCGCAAGGCGATCGTCGACAAGGTCTTCCAGGGCCACGCGGTCGAGGGCCAGGGCTACATCCCGCCGCGCTTCTCGACGTACTTCTGGAAGCCGTCGTCCGGGCAGGAGCTGGCGTACGACCCGGCGAAGGCCGGGCAGCTGCTCGACGAGGCGGGGTACAAGAAGAACTCCGACGGCAAGCGCGTCGGCAAGGACGGCAAGCCGCTGAACTACCGGGTCCTGTGCCACGCCACCGACCCCAATGACAAGGCGGTCGGCAAGTACCTCCAGGAGTGGTGGGCCAAGCTGGGCATCGGGATCACCCTGGACTGCCTGGACAACGTGACCGACCCGTGGCTGGCGGGCAAGTACGACCTGGCCTTCGACGGCTGGTCCGTCAACCCCGACCCGGACTTCGTGCTCTCCATCCACACCTGCGACGCCCGCCCGCAGACCCCGAAGGACACCGGCGCCACCGACAACTTCATCTGCGACAAGGCCTACGACGACCTGTACGCCAAGCAGCTCGCCGAGTACGACCCCGCCAAACGGGCGGACCTGGTCAAGCAGATGGAGTCGCGGCTGTACGACCTGGGGTACATGAACGTCATGGCCTATCCGAACGCGGTGGAGGCCTACCGCACGGACCAGATCAAGTCGATCACCACCATGCCGTCGTCGGCGGGCAACATCTACGGGCAGGACGGCTACTGGAGCTGGTGGTCCGCCGTTCCGGCGGACTCCGGGGACTCCTCGGACGGCTCGTCGTCGACGGGCGTCGTGATCGGGATCGTCGCGGGTGTCGTCGTGCTCGTGGGCCTCGCCGTGCTCTTCACGGTGCGCCGCCGGGCCACGGCAGAAGACCGCGAATAGGTGCAGGTATCCATGACCGCTGAAGCAACACCCTCGCTGGTCGAGGACGCGGCCGCCACCGGCCCGGCGAAGTCCGGGCCGGCGGGGGCCGGGCGCGCGCCCCGGGCGCGCACCACCACCGCGTATCTGCGGTATGTGGCGGGCAAGCTGGTCGGTGCGGCCGTCTCGCTGCTCGCCGTGCTCGTCACCAGTTTCTTCCTCTTCCGGCTGATCCCGGGCGACCCGGTGAAGTTCATGACCGGTGGCCGCCCGGTGTCGGCCGAGCAGATCGCCGCCTACCGGCGGGAGTTCGGGCTCGACCTGCCCATGTGGCAGCAGTTCACGGAGTACTGCGGCAAGGCGCTGACCGGGGATCTGGGCACCTCGTACCAGTTCCACGTCCCCGTGATGGACAAGATCACGGAGGCGCTGCCCAACACCCTGGTGCTCACCGGCACGTCCTTCCTGCTCTACACCGCCCTCGGTATCTTCCTCGGCACCCGCTCGGCCTGGCGGCACGGCGGTCTCGGCGACCGCCTCAACACCGGGCTGGCGCTGACGCTGTACTCCATCCCGTCGTTCTGGCTGGGGCTGCTGCTCATCATCGTGCTGTCGGTCGGCGCGGGCCCGGTCCCGGGCCTGTTCCCGACCGGGGGCATGGAGTCGGGCGGCAAGGAGGGCTTCGCGTACATCGTCGACGTCGTCCACCATCTGGTGCTGCCGGTGGTGACGCTGGTCGCGGTGGAGTACGGGCAGACGCTGCTGGTCACCCGGTCGGCGCTGCTGGACGAGATGGGCAGCGACTATCTGACGACCGCGCGGGCGAAGGGCCTCAGGGACGACCTGGTGCGGCGCCGGCACGCCGTGCCGAACGCGCTGCTGCCGACCGTGACGCTGATCTTCGTCAATCTCGGCCGGACGGTGGCGGGTGTCATCCTCGTGGAGACGGTGTTCTCCTGGCCGGGGCTGGGCGGCCTGTTCTACCAGGCGCTCAGCGTGCCCGACCTGCCGCTGGTGCAGGGTCTGTTCTTCGTCTTCGCCTCGGCGGTGATCCTGATGAACACCCTCGCCGACCTCCTGTATCCGCTGCTCGATCCGAGGGTGGGCCGATGACGACCGCCGAGACCACCAAGACCCCCGCGGCACTCGGTCCGCGCGCGCTCGCCTGGCGGCGGCGCCGGGCCTCCGCCGCGCGGTTCTGGAAGGAGTACCGCCGGCACCGCGCCGGTGTGTTCGGGCTGGCCGCGCTGGTGCTGTTCGCGCTGGTCGCGCTGACCGCGCCGCTGACCGTCGGCTCGGACGTCTCGAGCGTGACGGACGCGCCGGGGCGGCCGCTGGAGAGTCCGAGCGGGCACTTCCCGCTGGGCACCGACCAGTTCGGGCGGAACCTGCTGGGCCTGGTGATCTGGGGATCGCGGGTGTCGCTGCTCGTGGGGCTGCTCGCGGCCGTGCTGTCGGTGGCGATCGGGGCGGTCATCGGGATCACCGCCGGGCACTTCCGCGGCTGGTACGCCACGGTGATGATGCGGGTCACGGACTGGTTCCTGGTGATGCCGACGCTGGTGCTGGCCATCGCGCTGGCCACCGTGATGTCCCGCTCGCTCGGCACGATCGTCCTGGCGATCGGCGTGACCACGTGGCCCACGACGGCCCGGCTGGTGCGGGCGCAGACGCTGGCGGTGGAGTCACGGCCGTACATCGAGCGCGCCAAGGCGCTCGGCGGCGGGCACTGGCACATCATGTCCCGCCATGTGCTGCCCAACGTCATGCCGCTGGTGCTGGCGCAGACGACCCTGATCATCTCCTCCGCGATCCTCGCCGAGGCGACGCTGGCCTTCCTCGGACTCGGGGATCCGACCGTCGTGTCCTGGGGCGGGCTGCTGCAGGACGCGCGGGAGGCGGGGGCGGTGAGCTCGGGCGACTGGTGGTACCTGGTCCCGCCGGGCGTCGCGATCGCCGTCGTGGCCCTGGCGTTCACGCTGTGCGGGCGTGCGGTGGAGTCCGTTCTCAACCCCAGGCTGGGGGTGTCCCGTTGAGCCTGCTCGACGTCCGGAACCTGGAAGTCACCTACCCGGGCGGTGCGGCCGCCGTCCGCGGGGTCGATCTGACCGTCGCGGCGGGTGAGAAGCTCGGCATCGCGGGCGAGTCCGGCTGCGGCAAGTCCACGCTGGCACTGGCGCTGTTGCGGCTGCTGCCGGTCGGGGCCCGGGTCGGCGGGCAGATCCTGCTGGACGGCGAGGACGTGCTCACGATGAAGTGGGGGCAGGTGCGCGCGGTCCGCTGGGCGGGCGCGTCGATCGTCTTCCAGGGCGCGATGCACTCCCTCAACGCCGTGCACCGGGTCGGCGACCAGATCGCCGAGCCGATCCTGCTGCACCGCAAGGCGACCCCGGCGGGTGCGAAGAAGAAGGCCGGTGAGCTGCTGGAGCAGGTGGGCCTGCCGGCGGCACGGGCGAGCGCGTATCCGCACGAGCTGTCCGGAGGGCAGCGGCAGCGGGTGATGATCGCGATGGCACTGGCCTGCGATCCGCGGCTGATCGTCGCCGACGAGCCCACCACCGCGCTGGACGTGATGATCCAGGCGCAGATCCTGCGGCTGATCGAGGAGCTGGTCAGCGAGCAGGACGTGGGCCTGATCATGATCAGCCACGACCTGGCCGTGCTGTCCGACACCTGCGACCGGCTCGCGGTGATGTACGCGGGCCGGGTGGTGGAGGAGGGCCCGGCCCGCCAGGTCTACGACGGCGCCAGGCACCCCTACGGCAGGGCCCTGTCGGAGGCGTTCCCGAGGATCGGGGACCCGGCGTCGCGGTTCGCGCCGCGCGGTCTGCCCGGTGACCCGCCCGACCCGGCGGCGGTGCCGGCGGGCTGCGCGTTCCACCCGCGCTGCCCGGTCGCGCTGGATGTGTGCGCGACCGAGGACCAGATGCTGCGGGAGGCCGGAGAGGGCCGGCGGGCGGCGTGCGTGCACGTGGGTGGCGACGGCGTCGCCGCGCCCGCGCGCCCGGCGACGGCGCAGGACGAGCAAGTGAGGAGCAGCACCACATGACGGGCACGATGACGGCCACGCCACCGCTGCTGAGCGTCGAGGGCCTGCGCATCACCTTTCCGGGCCGCAACGGCGCGCCGCCGGCCCGGGCCGTGGACGGGGTGGACCTGGACATCCGGCCCGGCGAGATCGTGGCGCTGGTCGGCGAGTCGGGCTGCGGCAAGACGACGCTGGCCCGCTCCCTGCTCGGGCTCGTCCCGCCGACGGCGGGGCGTGTCACCTTCGACGGCGCGCCGCTGGACTACTCCTCGCGGGCGCTGAAGGCGTACCGCAAGCGGGTCCAGCTGGTCCTCCAGGACCCGAGCGGCTCGCTCAACCCACGGCACACGGTGTACGACGCGGTCGCCGAGGGGCTGCGCATCCACGGCTACGGCGGGGACGAGCGGGCGGCGGTCGCCGAGGCGCTGTCCCGGGCGGGGCTGCGGCCGCCGGAGCGTTTCTTCCTGCGCTATCCGCACGAGTTGTCCGGCGGGCAGCGCCAGCGGGTGGTCATCGCGGGCGCGCTGGTCCTCCAGCCCGAACTCGTCGTCGCCGACGAGCCGGTGGCCTCCCTCGACGCCTCGGTACGCGGTGAGATCCTGGCGCTGCTGCTGCGGCTGCGCGACGAACTCGGGCTGTCGGCACTGGTGGTGACCCACGACCTGGGTCTGGCGTGGAACATCGCGGACCGGGTGGCGGTGATGTACCTGGGCCGGATCGTGGAGACGGGCGAGGTCGAGCAGGTGCTGACGGCACCCCGGCATCCGTACACCCAGGCCCTGCTGTCCGTCCTGCCCGAGGCCCCGGGCGATCCGGTGGTCCTCACCGGCGAGCCGCCCGACCCGTCCCGCATCCCCTCCGGCTGCCGCTTCCACGCACGCTGCCAGATCCTGGCCGGCGGCGAGGCGGCCCGGGCGGGCGTCGCCGACGCCTGCCGCACCCAGGATCTGCCCGTCCTGACCGGGACCGCCGGGACCCAGGTGGCCTGCCACTGGGCCCGAGCCCGGACAGGCGAGGAAGTGGTCGCGGGGGCAGGAACCGAAGCAGGGGCCGGGACGGCCGCCGAACAGCAGTGAACGGGGGTGGGGCCCACTCGGGCCCCACCCCCCTGGCTGCTGTTCGCCTACGACTGCTGTCCGTCTACGGCTGCGGTCCGTCTACCGCTGCAGTCCGTTACCGCTGCAGTCCGTCTACGGCTGCTGTTCGTCCGCCGCGATGATCTCGCGGCACTTCTTGACGTCCTCGGCCATCGTCTCGAGCAGGGCGTCGAGCGAGTCGAACTTGGCCTGGCCGCGGACGAAGGCGAGGAAGTCGACGGCGACGTGCAGGCCGTACAGGTCGAGGCCGACGCGGTCGATGGCGTACGCCTCGACGGTGCGCTCGGTGCCGTCGAACTGCGGGTTCGTGCCGACGGAGATGGCGGCCGGCATCGCCTCGCCCTGGGCGTGCAGATAGCCGGCGTAGACGCCGTCCGCGGGGATCGCGGTGTGCGGGAGCGTCTCGACGTTGGCGGTGGGGAAACCCAGATCGCGGCCCCGCTGGGCGCCACGGACGACCACGCCCTCCACGCGGTGCGGGCGGCCCAGGATCTCCCTGGCGCCCGTGACCTCGCCCTCGGCGACGAGACGGCGGGTCAGGGTCGACGAGAAGGGCTCTCCGCCGCCCGCCTCACCGGTGACGTAGAGGTCGACGACCTCCACCTCGAAGTCGTAGAGCTTGCCCTGCTCGGTGAGGAACTCCACGTTCCCCGCCGCCTTGTGGCCGAAGCGGAAGTTCGGGCCCTCGACGACCGCCTTGGCGTGCAGCCTGTCGACCAGCACCTTGACCACGAAGTCGGCCGGGGACAGCTTCGAGAACTCCGTGGTGAACGGGAGGACGAGCACCGCGTCCACGCCCAGCTCCGCCATCAGTTCGGCACGGCGGTGGTGCGGGGCGAGCAGCGGCGGGTGGCTGCCCGGGCGCACCACCTCGCTGGGGTGCGGGTCGAAGGTGACGACGACGGTGGGGACGCCGAGCTGTCGGCCACGGTTCACGGCGTGCTCGATGATGAGCTGGTGGCCGCGGTGGACTCCGTCGTAGGAGCCGATGGTGACGACGCTGCGCCCCCAGTCCTGGGGGATGTCCTCCAAGCCACGCCAGCGCTGCACTGTGACCGCTCCTCGTCGAACCCGTGTCCGTGTTGTTTCGGTTGCCTTGTTGCGTTGCCGCTTCGGTTGTCCGCAGGTCTAAGGGTGCCATGCCCGGCGTTCCCCGCCCGCATCGGCATCGAGGCTGTGACGGGGCGCACGTCCCGGCGCCGCGCGGCTCAGGCGAGGACGGACACGCCCGCCAGGTTCTCGAGCGTCCGGCGGGCGCTGGGGCCCACCACCGCCGCCCAGTCCTGCGGGGTCTCGGTCAGCCAGCCGATCACCCGGACGGCGAAGCCCGGCAGGTACCGGCCCAGCTCCACCAGGGCGCGGTCGAACACGGACGCGCCCTCGGGCGTGCGCACCAGGAGCAGGCCGACGCGGTGCACGAGGTCGCGGAGGTCCTCCTCGGCGCTGGGGGCCGCGGCGTGCAGCACCGCGTCCAGCACGGCCGGGTCGTCCTCATGGGCCAGGAGGAAGTCCAGGAGTTCCCGGCGTGGCGCGGGGTCGGCCGGAACAACGGGAGCCCGGGTGGCCGCCCCGGGCGTGCGGAGGGTGGTGCCCGGGGCGGCCAGCACGCCGCCCAGGGCCGCGCGCAGCCGCACCGGACCGTCCTCCAGGAGGCCGGTGACCAGGGGGAACAGCACCGCGCGGGCCGCCGCTCCGGCCGGTGCGTGGTGCAGGCGCCGGTCCACGTACGCGGCCACGTGCCCCGTGATGCCCGGCCTCCGCCTCACCGTCTCGCGGACCAGGGCGGCGATCCGGCGGGCGAGCGTGGGCGTGGTGACGTCGACGAGGGCGCGCAGCACCTCGGCGGCGTCGGCGTCGGGACCGCGCCGCAGCCGCTCGCCGAAGGCGGCGAGCACCGCCTCCGGGTGCGTGGTCAGGGCGGGGGCCAGCGCGCCGGGCGGCAGGTGCGGATCGCCGGCCGCGAAGTGCCGCAGTGCCTGTGGCAGGTGGCCGGCGCGGGTGTGCGGATCCCCTACGAGCAGGGCGAGCGCGGCGCCGTGCAGGGCCGAGTCGGCGGGACGGGCGAGCACGGTGAGGGCGGCCCGGCACAGCAGTTCCCGGTCGGCCTCGGTACGCGTGTGCGGGGCGGTGCGCAGTGCGTGGGCGACGGCCGCGGCCCGCCGGTCGGGACGCTCGTCGTGCGCCCACCGGTCGACGGCCCGGCACAGCGCGGCCGGCTCCTCCTCGGCGAACACGGCCAGCAGTTCCTCGGCCCGCCGGTGCGCGCAGTCGGCCAGCACCTCGGTGAGGTCGTCCAGGGCACGGTCGCGGTGCGTGTACAGCAGCGCCTGGGCGGCCGTGGCCACGGTGGCGTGCGGGGCGCCGGGCAGCGGCCGCTCGTCGTCGAACCAGCGGATCAGATGCGGTTGTACGGCGGCGGGGTCGGCGGCGAGGAGGTGCGCGACGGCGTCGAGATAGCGGGCGGGCGCGGCGCCGGGGCGGTGGGCCCGCGGCGGCTGGGGCTCCTGGGACACCCGATGCGACGCGGAGGTCCCCCCTGAGTCCGTGTTCCGTGGGGCGCCGTCGGCGAGCAGGAGGCGCCGCAGCAGGTCACAGCGGTCGGCGTCCGGGAGGTGCAGCGCGGTCCAGAAGCCGGGTCCGAAGCCACGTGGCTGCGGCAGGTCGCACTGCGTGCGGACCACGATCCGCTCGGCCAGCAGCCGCAGCACACCGGTGTACGGCGACGCGTCCGGCACCCGCAGCAGCACACCGGCGAGCAGCCGGGACGCCCACCAGGAGTGCGGGTCGGTGTCCAGGGCGCACACCAGCTCCTCCAGCCGGACGGCCAGTCGGCGCGTGCCGTGCTGGCGGGCCAGCAGGAGCAGGGCCTGGACGACTGGGCCGATGCGGTGGTGCGGGACGGGCAGCGGATGACGCGGCTCACCGGGGATGTGCCGCCGGTGGACCAGGACCCGCAGCGCCTCGTCCAGGTCGAGGTGGATGCCCTGGATCCAGTCGGCGAGTTCCTCGTGCGCGAAGCGGTAGCCGTCGCCGGCCGGGACGAGCAGGCCCTCGGTGAGAACAGCGGACGCCCAGCCGGTGCCGCCGCCGAGGTGGGCGGGCGCGGCACCCCACGGGAACACGGCCTCGAACGTCTCCCGGTCCACCTCGCCTCTGCCCGGTCCGAGGCTGCGGCGGGCGGCCTCGTGCACCTGTCCGGAGACCTTGGCCGCCAGGCGCCGTACGGCGGTGCCGCGCAGGCCGTTCTGCGCGGCGAGGCGGACGGCGACGCGCAGGCACATCAGGTCCAGATGGGCCGCGAGGACGTCGGCGCGGTCGAGCCGGGGGTGGGCCGGGGAGTCGGGCAGGGCCGCGCGTACCTCCCCGAGGAGCCGGATGGTGAGGGGGTGGCGGGCGTCGGCGTCGACGAGGGATCCGTCCGGGAGGCCGTACCGGTCACGGGCCTCGCGGGCCTCCTCGGAGGTGAGGTCGCCGAGGCGGAGACAGGGCGGGAGGCCGGGGGTGGCGTCGGGGCCGTGGCCGGCCGCAGCGGCCTCGCGGATCGCGCCGGCGGTGCCGGGTGCGAAGGGGATGTGGAGCAGGTCCGGCGGGAACTGCGCGCCCGCGCCCTCCCAGTACTCCTCACGGCAGGCCACCACCAGGCGCGCCCCCGTGCCGCGCAGCCACCTCGCGGTGCCCTCGGTCCACTCGGCGAGCCGGTGGGCCACGGCCGAGGGCATCTCCTCGGGGCCGTCGAGCAGGAGCAGCAGCGGCCGGCCGTGGTCGCGGGCGAGGCGCGCGACGCGCTCCGGGGTGAGGTCGGTGAGCTGGGTCGGCAGGGGCGCCCGGGCCGCGGCGACGATCCGGGCCGCGCGGTCCAGCGCCCGGCGCGCCGCGTCGGCGATCGAGACATCGGCGCCGTCCAGGTCGGCCCCGCGCAGCCAGATGGTCGGCGCGGGCGCGTCGCCGCGGGCCCTGCGCCCGGCGAGCGCCGCGAGTTCGGTCGTACGGCCGCTGCCGGGCGAGCCGACGAGCCCGAGGACGAGCGCCGGGCTGTCATCGAAGGCGCCCAACTCCCGGACGACGGCCGAGCGTTCGACGGGCCGTGCGGCGGGACCGGGCGGCGTGGAGGAGTGTGAGGCCCATGCGATCGGAGAGGTCCATGTGGCAGGCGGTGCCGACGGTGCCGACGGTGCCGACGGCGGAGTTTCGCCGGCCTGCGGTGGGCGTACGGGGGCTGGGACCGGCTCCGGTGCCGTCGGTTCGCCGGGGAGCGCGGTGGAGGCGGCCCGGCCAGGAGTCGTCGCCTGGGCGGGATGTGGGTCCGCGGCCGTATCGGCCGGCCGCACGGCGTCGCCGGGGCGCGGGGAGGCGGCAGCCCGGCGTGGCGCCCTCGGCCGGGTCGCGCCGGGCTCGGGAGCCGACCGGTCCGCGACCGTCAGGCCGGTCGGTGCCAAAGGGCCCGGCCGGCGGCCGGGGCTCGCCGGCCCGACGAGGCCGGACGCGGACGTGAGCTGACGACTCCGGGGGTCGCCCGAGGAGGGGTCCGGAGGCGGGGCGTGGTGCGGGAGGGCCCCCCGGGGGCCGTCCTGGGCCACCGAGGTGGCCGTGAGTTCGAGTACGCCCGCCAGGTTGAGGTCGGGGCCGTAGGCGGGAACCGTGGCCGCGTTGCGGGCGAGCAGATCGGCGAGCGGGTGCCCGGCGGTGCCGTCCTCCTCTGTCCGGGCGGGGCCGGGGGCGCGCGGGCGCAGCGGCACCGCGAAGCCGGTGTCGCGGTGGCCGCTCTGCAGCGCCGTACCGAGGACGGCTACCACGGTGCCGGTCGCCAGGTCGAGCACCGGTCCCCCGGCCGCCCCTCCGCCCAGGCGGAGGGCGTCCTGGCCCGCCGTGCCGATCGCCAGGTCCAGTGCGCCGTCCAGGAGATGGAAGCGGTCCGTGGCCGAGTACGTCACGGTGGCCGTGCCCAGCACCCGGGCCTCGCGCCAGCCGCCGGCCGCGATCCGGACGTAGGCGCCGGTCTCCACACCGTCCCGCACGGTGACGGGCAGCGGCTCCAGGCCGAGTCCCTCGGTCCGGACGAGCGCCAGGTCCAGCTCGGGCAGCGGGATCACGTCGGCGGCGGTCACCACGCAGGACCGGTCTCCGGCCCCCGCGACGTGGAGCACGAGGCGGGCGAGTCCGTCGACGGCCTCGTGGCTGGTGATCACCGTGCCGTGGTGGTCGGCCGCGAAGCCGGTGCCCCGGGGCCGCCCCGCCAGGTCGCGCACGCGGACCAGGGAGGCGTCCAGGAGACGGTCACGGGCCGCGGCGGTGTCCCGCTGCGCGGTCGCGGCCGCCGGCTCCGGGCCGCTGCGGGCCGCGCGGACCGCGGCGTGCCGGCCGGGGCCGCTCCCGGGGGTCCGTGCCGCCATGGTCCAACCTCCCCGCCCGTGCCGTCGTACGGCTGTGCCCTCCTCTTCGGCGGTGGGCACCGATTCGACGGTAGGCACCGAATGATCAGCGGGAAAGATCGCGTGGTGAACGCGCCCCCTTGCACTCCCTCGGTTCACTCCGAGCGCCTGCACGGTCGGGTGAATAGCCGAGGCCGGCTGGATACACCCTAGGGGTGGGGGAACCGAGGGGGGACCGTGGAGCGGCGGCTTGGAACACCCCGTGTCCGCCGCTCCACGGGCAGAGATCCACTCGGTGCGTCAGCCGAAGACGGCCAGGCTCTTGGCCTTGCCCCGCTGCTCCTCCACGAGCGCCAGGAAACGGCCCTCGGGGCCGAAGACGGCCACGGCGCCGGTGCCCGCGTACTCCTCGGGCATCTCCAGCCGTACACCGTTGGTGAGGAGCTTGGCCCGCCGGGCGTCGACGTCCCAGCGCGGGAAGGCGGCCGCGGCGGCCTCGGCGATCGGCATGACGGTCAGCTCCTGCTGGAGCTGGTCCAGCGTCTTCGCGGCATCCAGCTTGTACGGCCCCACCCGGGTGCGGCGCAGTGCGGTGAGGTGGCCGCCGACACCGAGGTCGGCACCCAGGTCGCGGGCGAGGGCGCGGATGTAGGTACCGGAGGAGCAGACCACCGAGACCACCAGGTCGAGCACGGGAGTGCCGTCCTCGGCCACGGCGTCCCGGATGTCGTACACCGTGAACGAGGAGACGGTCACCGGGCGGGCCGGGATGTCGAACTCCTCGCCCTCCCTGGCCCTCTTGTACGACCGCACGCCGTTGATCTTGATGGCGCTGACCCGGGACGGCACCTGCATGATGTCGCCGGTCAGCTTGGCGATGGCGGTGTCGACGGCCTCCCTGGTGACCTTGGAGGCGTCGGTGGAGGAGGTGATCTCCCCCTCGGCGTCGTCGGTGACCGTGTTCTGGCCGAGCCGGACGGTGCCGAGGTACTCCTTCTCGGTCAGCGCGAGGTGGCCGAGGAGCTTGGTGGCCTTCTCCACTCCGAGGACGAGCACGCCGGTCGCCATCGGGTCGAGCGTGCCGGCGTGGCCGACGCGGCGGGTCTTGGCGATCCCGCGCATCTTGGCGACGACGTCGTGCGAAGTGAAGCCCGACGGCTTGTCGACGATGACAAGGCCGTCGGGCGGGGTGGGCTTGCTGGTCATTCGGTGGTGTCGTCCGTCTCGTCGGTGTCGTCCTCGGAACCCGGCTTCCGGTACGGGTCGGCTCCACCGGCGTACGCGGCGCCCGCGGACGCCTCGCGCACCTTGGCGTCGGACTGCCGCGCCTTGTCGAGGAGGTCCTCGATGGTCCGGGCGGTGTCCGGAAGGGCGTCCGCGACGAAGGTGAGGGTCGGGGTGAACTTCACTCCGGCGGCCCGGCCGACCTCGGAGCGCAGGATGCCCTTGGCGCTCTCCAGGCCGGCGGCGGCGGCCTTCCGCTCCTCGTCGTCGCCGTAGACCGTGTAGAAGACGGTCGCCTCCCGCAGGTCACCCGTGACCCGGGTGTCCGTGATGGTGACGTGCGAGCCGAGCCGCGGGTCCTTGATCCCGCGCTGCAGCTTCTGGGCCACCACCTCTCGGATGAGGTCCGCCAGCCTTTTCGCCCGCGCGTTGTCGGCCACTGGTCCGTCTCCCGTTCTTTCCTGTCATGGTGCTGTGGTCTGGTCGTCAGTCGTCTTCGCCGTGGAAGCGCCGCCGTACGGACAGCAGCTCCACCTCGGGGCGGCCGGCGACCAGCCGTTCGCATCGGTCGAGTACGTCTGTGAGGTGCGCCGCGTCGCCGGAGACCGCGGCGAGACCGATGATCGCTCGCCGGTAGAGGTCCAGATGGTCCACCTCCGCCGCGCTCACCGCGTACTTGCGCTGAAGCTCGGCGACGATCGGGCGGACGACGGAACGCTTCTCCTTCAGCGAGTGGACGTCGCCGAGGAGCAGGTCGAAGGACAGAGTCCCCACGTACATGTGTGTAACCGGTTCACCCGCCGGTACGGGATCGATGGCCCCTTCAGCCGTGCGGCCGGGGACATCAAGAAACGGTACCGCGTACCCGCCGATGGCTCGAGAGGGTTTCGGCGCCGTGGGTGCGGCCGCTGCCGGGGGGTTTCCGCCCCCGGCAACGGCCGACCGGCCGGCGGAACCAGGTTCCGCCGGCCGGCCGGTGCCGGGGCGTCACGCCCGCGGCTTCTCGCGCATCTCGTACGTCGCGATGACGTCGTCGACCTTGATGTCGTTGAAGTTTCCGAGGTTGATACCACCCTCGAAGCCTTCGCGGATCTCGGTCACGTCGTCCTTGAAGCGACGCAGGCCCTCGATGGTGAGGTTCTCCGCGATGACCTTGCCGTCGCGCAGCAGGCGGGCCTTGGTGTTCCGCTTGACCTCGCCGGAGCGGATGAGGACACCCGCGATGTTGCCCAGCTTGGACGACCGGAAGACCTCGCGGATCTCCGCCGTGCCGAGCTCGACCTCCTCGAACTCCGGCTTGAGCATGCCCTTGAGGGCCGCCTCGATCTCCTCGATCGCCTGGTAGATGACCGAGTAGTAGCGGACGTCCACGCCCTCGCGCTCCGCCATCTGCTGGGCACGTCCGGCAGCGCGGACGTTGAAGCCGATGACGATCGCGTCGGAGCCCATGGCCAGGTCGATGTCGGACTCCGTGACCGCACCGACGCCGCGGTGCAGGACGCGGATGTCGACCTCTTCGCCGACGTCCAGCTGGAGCAGGGAGGACTCCAGCGCCTCGACCGAACCAGAAGCGTCGCCCTTGATGATCAGGTTCAGCTGCTGGACCTCGCCGGCCTTCAGCACCTTGTCCAGGTCCTCCAGCGACACGCGGCGCGTGCGCTTGGCGAACGCGGCGTTCCGCTCGCGGGCGGCGCGCTTCTCCGCGATCTGGCGGGCCGTACGGTCCTCCTCGACCACGAGGAAGTTGTCACCCGCACCCGGGACGTTGGTCAGGCCCAGGACCTGGACCGGCGTCGACGGGCCGGCCTCGGCGACGTTGTTGCCGTTGTCGTCGAGCATGGCGCGGACTCGGCCGTAGGCGTCGCCGACGACCATGGTGTCGCCCACGCGGAGCGTGCCGCGCTGGACGAGGACCGTGGACACGGCACCACGGCCGCGGTCCAGGCGGGACTCGATCGCGATGCCCTGTGCGTCCTGGTTGGGGTTCGCACGCAGGTCCAGCGCCGCGTCCGCGGTGAGGACGACGGCCTCCAGGAGGCTGTCGATGTACAGACCCTGCTTGGCGGAGATGTCGACGAACATGGTGTCGCCGCCGTACTCCTCGGCCACCAGGCCGTACTCGGTCAGCTGACCGCGCACCTTGGTCGGGTCCGCGCCCTCGACGTCGATCTTGTTGACCGCGACCACGATCGGCACGTCGGCCGCCTTGGCGTGGTTCAGGGCCTCGACCGTCTGCGGCATGACGCCGTCGTTGGCCGCGACGACCAGGATGGCGATGTCCGTCGACTTCGCACCGCGGGCACGCATGGCGGTGAACGCCTCGTGACCCGGGGTGTCGATGAAGGTGATCGCCCGGTCCTCGCCGTTGACCTCGGTCGCGACCTGGTAGGCACCGATGTGCTGGGTGATGCCACCGGCCTCGCCCGCGATGACGTTCGTCTTGCGGATCGCGTCGAGCAGTCGGGTCTTACCGTGGTCGACGTGACCCATGACGGTCACCACCGGCGGACGGACGACCAGGTCCTCCTCGGTGCCCTCGTCCTCGCCGAACTCGATGTCGAAGGACTCGAGCAGCTCACGGTCCTCCTCCTCCGGGCTGACGATCTGAACGGTGTAGTTCATCTCGCCGGCCAGGAGCTGCAGCGTCTCGTCGGAGACGGACTGCGTGGCCGTGACCATCTCGCCCAGGTTCATCATGACCGCGACGAGCGACGCCGGGTTGGCGTTGATCTTCTCCGCGAAGTCGGTGAGCGACGCACCGCGCGACAGGCGAATGGTCTCGCCGTTGCCGCGAGGCAGCATCACGCCGCCGACCGACGGGGCCTGCATGGCCTCGTACTCCTGACGGCGCTGCCGCTTCGACTTGCGGCCACGCCGGGCCGGACCGCCGGGACGGCCGAAGGCGCCCTGCGTGCCACCACGGCCGCCGGGACCACCCGGACGACCGCCGAAGCCGGGACGGCCACCGCCGCCACCGAAGCCGCCGCCACCGGGGCCACCGCCGCCGGGACGGCCGGCGAAGCCGCCGCCACCGCCCGGACGACCGCCGCCGCCACCACCGGGACGGCCGGCGAAGCCGCCGCCGCCGCCGGGACGACCGGCACCGCCGGGACGGCCCGCACCGCCCGGACCGCGACCACCGGGGCCGGGGCGCGGGCCGGCAGCGGGACGCTGCGGCATCATGCCGGGGTTCGGACGCGGACCGGCCGGGCCGGGACGCGGACCGCCCTGCGGACGGGGCATCGAGCCCGGAGTCGGGCGCGGACCACCGGGAGCCTGCGGACGCGGACCGCCGCCCTGGGCGCCGGGCGCCTGCGGACGGGGACCGGCACCGGGACCGCCGGGCCGCGCGCCCTGCGGACGGGGCGCCTGCGGGCGCGCCATGCCGGTGGAGCCACCGGAGGTGAAGGGGTTGTTGCCCGGGCGCGGACCGGCCGGACGGGCACCGGGACGCGCGCCCTGGCCACCGGGACGCGGGGCGCCCTGGCCGGGACGGGCAGCCTGGCCCTGGCCGCCGGGACGGCCGGTACCGGGCTTGGGGGCACCGGGACGGGCGCCGGGGCGCGGACCCTGTGCGGCGGCCGGGGACGGAGCCGACGGCGGAGCGGTGAACTCCGGGGTGGTCGGCGCGGCCGGGGCCGGACGCGGCGCGGGCTTGGGGCCCGGCACCGGGCGCGGGCCGGGGGCCTGCGCGGGAGCAGCAGGAGCCGCCGGCGGCTGCGCCGCGGCGGGCTTGGGGGCGGCCGGCGGCTTCGGGGCAGCCGGACGGGCCGCCTGCGCCGGGGACGGCGCGGCGGGCCTGGGGGCGGCCTTCTTCGGGGCACCCGGCTTCGCGGCGGACCTGCCGCCACCGTTGCCCTGCTGGAAGGCGTCAGTCAGTTTACGTACTACAGGCGCCTCGATCGTCGAGGACGCCGATCGGACGAATTCACCGAGTTCCTGGAGCTTGGCCATGACGACCTTGCTCTCCACACCGAACTCCTTGGCGAGTTCGTAGACCCGGACCTTAGCCACTTCGCTCCTTTGAGGTCCGGGTTGCGGCCGGACCGTCGCTAGTTCATGGGCGTACTCATCGCGTACTCATCGAGTGCTCATCGCAATCTCGACCTGCTTTCGACTCGCGAGGTACCAGGCCGCACGGGGTTCCGTGCGACACGTCTTCCTTACCGTGTTGCCTGCTCGGCAACTGTTGCCCGCTCGACGTACCGGCGCAACGCCTTTGTGTCGAGCGCTCCCGGGGCGCGCAACGCCCGCGTGAACGCCCGGCGGCGCACCGCCTGGTCGAGACAGACCAGGGCGGGGTGTACATACGCACCCCGGCCGGGCAGCGTACCGCGAGGATCAGGGACGCACGCGTCCTTGATCGCCACGATGCGCAGCAGATCCGTCTTGGCCGCTCGTTCCCGGCACCCCACACAGGTGCGCTCAGGGCATGCTCGGGCCTCGGTCCGGCCAGACACCGCTAAGTCTACCTCCCCGTACGCACCTCACCCCTTTGGGGCAGGAATCGAACGGTTGTTGTTATGACTACGTCAGCACTGTGCGGTCCGGATCTATTCCCGGACCGCACAGCTCGATCTTCGGCTCTACTCGGCGGTCTGCTCGGTGTCCGGGCGGATGTCGATGCGCCACCCGGTGAGCCGGGCCGCGAGGCGGGCGTTCTGGCCCTCCTTGCCGATCGCCAGCGACAGCTGGTAGTCCGGCACGGTCACCCGGGCCGACCGGGCCGCCATGTCCACGACCTCCACCTTGGAGACCCGGGCCGGGGACAGCGCGTTCGCCACCATCTCGGCGGGGTCGTCCGACCAGTCCACGATGTCGATCTTCTCGCCGTTCAGCTCGCCCATGACGTTCCGCACCCGGCCGCCCATGGGGCCGATGCAGGCGCCCTTGGCGTTCAGACCGGAGCGGGTGGAGCGCACGGCGATCTTCGTACGGTGACCGGCCTCACGGGCGATCGCGGCGATCTCGACGGAGCCGTCCGCGATCTCCGGCACCTCCAGCGCGAAGAGCTTCTTCACCAGGTTGGGGTGCGTACGCGAGAGGGTCACCGAGGGACCGCGCACGCCCTTGGCCACCCGGACGACGTACGACCGCAGGCGCATGCCGTGCGGGTAGGTCTCGCCGGGGACCTGCTCCTGCACCGGCAGGATGGCCTCCAGCCTGCCGATGTCGACGAGCACGTTCTTCGGGTCGCGGCCCTGCTGGACCACGCCGGTGACGATGTCGCCCTCGCGGCCGGCGTACTCGCCGAGCGTCGCGTCGTCCTCGGCGTCGCGCAGCCGCTGCAGGATGACCTGCTTGGCGGTGGTGGCGGCGATACGGCCGAAACCGGACGGGGTGTCGTCGAACTCGCGGGGCTCCTGCCCCTCCTCGAGGTCCTCCGGGTCCTCCTTCGCCCACACGGTCACATGCCCGGTCTCCCGGTTGAGCTCCACGCGCGCGTGGCGGCGGCTTCCCTCGGTGCGGTGGTAGGCGATGAGGAGGGCCGACTCGATCGCCTCGACGAGCAGGTCGAAGGAGATCTCCTTCTCCCGGACCAAGCCCCGCAGGGCGCTCATGTCGATGTCCACGGCTACGCCTCCTCCTCTTCCTTCATGTCCTTCTTGTCCTTGCGGTTGAACTCGACCTGCACGCGCGCCCTGGTCACGTCCGGGAAGCCGAGTCTGCGGGTGGTGGCCTTGCGGCCCTTGACTCCGGGCACTTCGAGGTCGAGGCCTTCGTCGTCGACCTTCAGGATCCTGGCCACCAGCTCGCCGCCCTCGGTCAGCTGGAAATTCACCAGCCGGCCGGTGGCGCGCAGGTAGTGCCGGTGTTCGGTGAGGAGGCGCTCCGCGCCCGGGGTGCCGACCTCGAGGGTGTACTCCCCCTCGCCCATCGCGTCCGTCTCGTCGAGCTTCGCCGAGAGCGCGCGGCTCACATCGGCGATCTGGTCCAGGTCGGCCCCGGTGTCGGAGTCGACGACGACGCGCAGCACACGCTTGCGTCCGACGGAGTCCACGGCGATCTCTTCGAGATCCAGGCCCTGGGATGCGACGAGCGGTTCCAGCAGTTCTCGCAGCCTCTCGCTCTGGGTGGTGCTCATCCGGGTGACTCCTCGGCCGCGTGTGCTGTTGTGGGATGGTCGCGTGTCTGGTCAAAGGGTATCCGGTTCGAAGGGGTGTTGCCGTCCACCTGGCCAGGGGTGGTGCCGCTGAGTCCTGCCCGTGGGGTGCGCGGGTACGGTGATCACGGGCAAGGGCCTGCCTGCTCCGTTCCGTACGCACCCGAGGACGTCTGCCGTGCCGTTCCCCTCACCCTCGCGCGCCGCCGCCGGGCCGCGCAGAAGGAGCCTGCTCGCCTCGGCGGCGGGAGGCGCCCTGCTCGTGGGCTCCTCTGCCGGAGGCCTCGTCGGCTGTTCCGCCGGGGGCGACGACTCCGGCGGGGCGGGCAGCGGTCCGTCGCTCGCCGACCGGGTCCGCGCGGATGCGGCCCGGGACAGCCAGGGGCTGGTGCGGCGGTACGACGCCGTGCTCGCCGCGCATCCGGCGCTCGCGGAGCGGCTGCGGCCGCTGCGGGCGGAGGTGGTGCGGCACGTGGCCGCCTTCGGCGGTGCGGGGCCGGAGTCGCCCGCGGCCTCGTCGCCGACGGGTACGGCCCCGCCGGCGCCCTCCGGGACGGAGGGGATCGAGGCGGCGGCCGGAGCGGAGGGGTCCGAGGGGCCTTCCGGCACCCCCGCGGCGTCGTCCGCGGTGCCCGCGAAGCCGAAGGACGCCCTCGCCGAACTCGCCGCCGCCGAAAGGTGGCTCGCCGACCGGCGGACGGCCGCGCTGCTGGAGGTGCCGGGCGAGCCGGCGCGGCTGCTGGCCTCGGTGGCG
The DNA here is from genome assembly GCF_014654675.1 of Streptomyces spiralis. GTDB lineage: Bacteria > Actinomycetota > Actinomycetes > Streptomycetales > Streptomycetaceae > Streptomyces > Streptomyces spiralis. The sequence continues at coordinate 7,782 of NZ_BNBC01000055.1, read as the reverse complement.
GCGGCCGGGGCGGCGCACGCGTTTCTGCTGACGAACGAGGACGACGGGGGCCGGGACAAGTGAGCACGGCGACGCAACAGCAGCTCAAGGCACTCCAGGCGGCGCTGGCCGCGGAGCACGCGGCCGTGTACGGCTACGGCGTGGTCGGCGGCCGGATCCACAGGGAGCGGCGCGCGGACGCCCGGGCGGCGTACGACGCCCACCGGGCGCGGCGGGACGCGCTGGTGCGCGAGGTGAGGGACCTGGGCGCCCGGCCGGTGGCCGCGGCGGCGGGTTACGCGCTGCCGTTCCCGGTGCCGGACTCGGCCGCGGCCGTCCGGTTCGCCGCCGAGCTGGAGGACCGGGTGGCCGGGGTCTACTCCGACCTGGTGCGGGCCTGCGACGGCGAGCGGCGGCGCGAGGCCGCCGGGGCGCTGCGGGAGGCGGCGGTCCGGGCGGTCCGCTGGCGCGGCGAGAGCGTAGCCTTCCCTGGTCTCGCCGAACGGGCGGGGGCCGGTACGGCGTCGTCCGGCAGCCCGTCGGCGACCCCGGCGCGGTGAGGCGGACGGGCGGCGCACACCGGCGATGCAGGAGGCGCCCCGGCGCACGGCGACAGGAAACACGTCCACGCGTCCACGCGTGGCGGACCGCGGTCCAGGAAGGAACGACTCGCGCATGGCTTTCGAACCGCCGCAGCGGCTGGTGCGGGCGCTCGGTGAGACGGCACCGGACGGTGACGACTGGTTGGAGAAGCTGCCCGAGTTCGCGGGGCAGGCCGTCGCGGCCGGCGAGTTGACCGCCGAGCGGGTGCAGGTGCCCGGCGGGCGCAGCAGTCTGGTGGTCCTGGTGCGCACGGCGGACGGGACTCCCGCGGTGCTGAAGCTGGCTCCGCCCCGGGCCCGCCCGGAGAGCGAGCGGGCCGCGCTGGCGCACTGGGCCGGGCGGGGCGCCGTACAACTCCTGGCGGCGGACCTGGGCGAGGGGGCGCTGCTGCTGGAGCGGCTGCACCCGGACGTCTCGGTGCGGTCGCTGCCGGAGGCGCGGGCGCTGCTGGAAGCGGCGGGCACACTGCGGCGGCTGTGGGTGGAGCCCCCGGCGGGCGAACTGGCGCACTCCTTCGAGACGGTCGAGGAGCGGACCGGGCGGCAGGCCGGGGCGATGCGCACGAGCGCGCGGACGGACGACGAGGTCGCACCGCTGGTCGACGCGGCGCTCGCGGCCCGCGACGAGCTGCTGGCGGCGCCGCCCGAGCGGCTGCTGCTGCACGGCACGTTCCGGCAGAGCAAGGTGCTGGCCGGGGACCGGATGCCGTGGCTGGCCGTGGGGCCCGATCCGGTGGTCGGGGAGACCGCCTTCGACCTGGCGCGGCTGGTCCGCGACCGGGTGGAGGACCTGATCGCCTCACCGTCCGGGGCGGCCACCACCCGGCGCCGGATCAAGCGGCTGGCCGAGTCCCTGGAGGTCGACCGGGACCGGCTGCGGGGGTGGACGCTGTTCCGGGCGGTGGAGTCGGGGGTGCGGGCCCGCCGGGTGGGACGCCGGAAGGACGCGGAACTCCTGCTGGAGTTCGCGTCCTGGCTGTGAGTCCGGGGCCGGTGCCGCTGCGGGACCTGCCCGCGGCGGCACCGGTCGCCCGACGCGGCGGAGCCGTCAGGCCGTGAGGCGGGCGATCGCCTCGGCCACCGGGAGTTCCTCGCGTTCGCCGGTGCGGCGGTCCTTCAGTTCCACGACGCCCTCGCCCGCGCGCCGGCCGGCCACCAGGATCTGCGGGACGCCGATCAGCTCGGCGTCGGTGAACTTCACGCCCGGGGAGACACCGGCGCGGTCGTCGACGAGGACGCGGACGCCGGCGGCGGCCAGCTTCTGCGACACCTCGAGCGCCAGCTCGGTCTGCAGGGCCTTGCCCGCGGCGACCACGTGCACATCGGCCGGGGCGACCTCCTTCGGCCAGACCAGGCCGTGCTCGTCGGCGTGCTGCTCGGCGAGCGCCGCGACCGCGCGGGAGACGCCGATGCCGTAGGAGCCCATGGTGACCCGGACGGGCTTGCCGTTCTGGCCGAGGACGTCGAGCTTGAGGGCGTCGGTGTACTTGCGGCCGAGCTGGAAGATGTGGCCGATCTCGATGGCGCGGTCGAGCTTGAGGCCGGTGCCGCACTTCGGGCAGGGGTCGCCGTCGCGCACGACCACGACGTCCACGTACTCGTCGACCTCGAAGTCCCGCCCGGCGACCACGTTCTTGGCGTGCGTGTGCTCCTTGTTGGCGCCGGTGATCCACGCGGTGCCCGGCGCGACGCGCGGGTCGGCGATGTACTTCACCTTGGCCAGGCCCTGCGGGCCGACGTAGCCGCGGACCAGGTCGGGGCGGCCGACGAAGTCCTCCTCGGTGACCATCTCGACCACGGCCGGGGCGAAGTGCGCCTCGAGCTTGCCCATGTCGACCTCGCGGTCGCCGGGCACGCCGACGGCGACGATCTCGCCGTCCACCTTGACCAGAAGGTTCTTCAGGGTCGCGGAGGCGGGGACGCCGAGGGAGGCGGCCAGGGTCTCGATGGTGGGGGTGTCGGGGGTCGGGATGTCCTCGGCAGCGGGCACGCCGGAGGCGTCGACCGGCTTCACCTCGTACGTGATCGCCTCGGTGTTGGCGGCGAAGTCGCCGTTCGGGCAGTCGGCGAAGACGTCCTCACCGGCCTCGGCCGGGGCGAGGAACTCCTCGGACTTCGAGCCGCCCATCGCGCCCGCGGTGGCCGCGACGATGCGGTAGTCCAGGCCGAGACGCGCGAAGACGCGCTGGTAGGCCTGGCGGTGCAGGGCGTAGGACTCGGCGAGGCCCTCGTCGGCGAGGTCGAAGGAGTAGGAGTCCTTCATCAGGAACTCGCGGCCGCGCAGGATGCCGGCGCGGGGCCGGGCCTCGTCCCGGTACTTGTTCTGGATCTGGTAGAGGATGACCGGCAGGTCCTTGTAGGAGGACGCCTGGTCCTTCACCAGCAGGGTGAAGATCTCCTCGTGGGTGGGGCCGAGGAGGTAGTCGCCGCCCTTGCGGTCCTTCAGGCGGAACAGCTCGCCGCCGTACTCGTCCCAGCGGCCGGTCGCCTCGTACGGCTCCCGGGGCAGCAGGGCCGGCAGCAGCACCTCCTGCGCGCCGATCGCGTCCATCTCCTCGCGGACGATCCGCTCGACGTTCGCCAGGACCTTCTTGCCCAGCGGCAGCCAGCTCCAGACGCCCGCGGCGGTGCGGCGGACGTAACCGGCGCGGACCAGCAGCTTGTGGCTGAGGACCTCGGCGTCCGCCGGGTCGTCGCGCAGAGTCTTCGCCATCAACTGGGACATGCGCTGGACCGGTGCGTTCGCCATCGTTCTCGTACTCCTGCCGGATGCGGGTCCCCCCGCTCGAGCGGTGCCCGGAGTGGGGGAAGGTGATGGCTAGGAGGTTAGCCGGGTGGGCTGCGGCGGTGGAAATCCGTTTAGCCGCGACCGCCCGTCCGGCGGCGCAGCGGCAGCGGGGCGCCCATCACGGCGTAGGGCTTCGGCGCGCTGGGGAAGAAGACCTGCCGGGCCAGGTCCACGTAGCCCAGGGAGTGGTAGAGGCCGCGGGCCGGGCTGTCGGTGTCGATCGCGGAGAGGATCGAGCGGGGCTCGTCGGCGGTGTCGGTGATGGCGGTGATCAGGGCGCGGCCGATGCCGCGGTTCTGGTGCCGGGGGTGGACGTGCAGCTCGGTGATGACGAAGGAGTCGTCGAGCCAGTCCTCGTGACCGCGGGCGCGCAGATACGGTTCGACGACGGTGGACCACCAGTGGGTGCGGTCGTTGGGCATTCCGTAGACGAATCCGGCGAGCCGCCCGTCGGCGGTGGTGGCGCCCAGCGCGCGGGCGCCCCGGCAGGTCATGTGGCGCAGCACGATCTGGCGGCGTACGGCGACCTCGTCGGGACCGAGTCCGAAGGCGACGGCCTGCACGGCGAGCGCCTCGTCGACGCGGGCCGGGAGGTCGAGCGGTCCGATCACGACGTCGTCGGGGCGGTGGAGGCCGTGACCGGGAAAGTGCACCATGCCGGGGAGACTACCCGGCTCGCACCGGCCCCAGAACAGCGCGGCGACGCACGGCCGGAACAGCGGGCGCAGGAAGCCGCGGCCGGAACCGCAGGCACGGAGAGCCGCGGCCGGAACGGCGGGTGCAGGCAGCCTCGGTTCAGAACAGCACGCTCATGAACGCCCCGACCTCCTGGAAGCCCACGCGCAGATACGTCCGCCGGGCGGCCGTGTTGAAGTCGTTGACGTAGAGGCTGACCACCGGGGCGACGTCGGCCAGGGCGTAGCGCAGCACCGCCGCCATGCCGGGGGCCGCGAGGCCCCGTCCCCGGTACTCCGGCGCGACCCAGACGCCCTGGATCTGGCAGGCCCGGTCGGTCGCCGCGCCGATCTCCGCCTTGAACACGACCTTGCCGTGCTCGTCGAGGCGGGCGAAGGAGCGGCCGGAGCCGACGAGTTCGGCGACCCGGGCCTGGTAGAGCAGGCCGCCGTCACCGGCGAGCGGGGAGACGCCGACCTCCTCGGTGAACATCGCCACGCAGGCCGGCATGATCGTCTCCATCTCGTCCTTGCGGACGCGGCGGACCAGGGGGTCCGGGGCGATGTCGGCCGGCATGCGATCGGTGACCATCAGCGGCTGGTGGGCGCGCACCTCGCGGGCGGGCCCCCAGCTGGGTTCCAGCAGCCGCCACAGCTGGGTGGTGGGTTCGGCGGGGCCGACGATGGAGGAGCAGCGGCGGCCGGTGCGCCGGGCGCGGTCGGCGAAGGCGCGTACGGCGCGCGGGGTGGCGCAGATCGGGACGAGGTTGGCGCCCGCGTAACACAGGGACGTCAGCATGCCGTCCTCGTACCAGCCCCACATCTCACCGCCGAGCCGCCACGGGTCGAGGCCGGCGACCTGGACCCGGGAGCGCACGAAGGCGTTCGCGACCGGCTCGCGGTCGAGGACGGCGAGCGCGGCGTCCAGGTCGCTCGGTTCGAGCACCCGTGAGGTGGTCTGGGTCAACACGTGTGGGGGCCTCATGCTGGGGTTCCGCTGATCTCCGCACTGTACCTGGCGAATCCGAGCGGCGCTGCCCCCCATGAATGCCGGGGCCACTGGCCCTGGAATGTAGCAGTTCATCCTGTTTTGGGTATGCGTTCCTCAGGCGCAGGCTTGGTCAGGCGCGGCTTGCGGATTGCGGTGATCACGGTGGCATCTCGCCGGACGACGGTCCGGGACGACGAAGGGGTGGGGCCATGAGCGCGGCGAGCGCGGCACTGGAGCCCGACTTCCCCCTCGCGGTCCTGCACGACCTGGGCACCGGCGTCCTCACCATCGACCCCGAGGGCCGCATCACGTACGCGAACCCGTGGGCCGAGCGGCTGCTGGACCGGCCGGCGGAGCGGATGCTCGGCGAGGACGCCCACGAGCTGCTGCACCGGCGCCTGGACGGCAGCCCGGTGCCGCGCGAGGAATGCCTGATGCGGATCCCGCTGGAGGACGGCCGGTCCGCCCAGCAGGGCAGCGAGGAGTTCTTCCTGCGCGCCGACGGCACGACCGTGCCGATCATCTGGACGACCACTCCCCTGCTGATCCAGGGCCGCCGGGCCGGGCTGGTGGTCGTCTTCAACGACTTCAGCATGTATCGCGCGGCCGAGGAGCAGGCCGCCGCCCACACCGCGGCCCTGGAGGAGCTGACGGCCCGGCTGAACCTGCTGGCGGACGTCTCCTCGGTGCTGATGTCGACCCTGGACGCCTCCGGGAGGATGCGCCGGCTGCTGCGGGTGCTGGTCCCGGGGCTGGGCGACTGGGCGTCGGTGGCCCTGTGCTCCGAGCGGTCCGGGACGCTGGAGCGGGTCGCCGTCCTCTCTCCCGGGCATCCGCGCCGGGCCCGGCGGCTGGAGGGGTCGCTGCCGCTGCTGTCCTCCGCCTCCCGTGAGGCGGTGGAGCGCCTCATCGCCGCCGACGAGCCCGTGGTGCTGACCGCCGAGGAGCTGCTGGATCCACAGGCCCCGCTCGCCGCGACGCACGGGAAGCTGTTCGAACGGCTCGGCGGCCACTCGGCCGTGGTGGTGCCGCTGTGCGCCCGCCGGAACCGCTACGGGATGCTGACCGTGGGGCGCGCCGAGGACTCGCCCGCCCCGGCCAAGGCCGAGATCCGGCTGCTCGCCGACATCGGGCGCCGGGTGGGGCTGGTGCTGGACAACACCCGGCTCTACCAGGAGCAGCGCAACGTCGCCGAGACCATGCAGCGCCAGCTGCTGGCGCCGCTCCCGCAGGTGGACCATCTGCGGATGGCGGCCCGCTATCTGCCCGCGCAGAGCGCCATGGAGATCGGCGGCGACTGGTACGACGCGTTCCTGCTCGCCGAGGGCGTGATGGCCCTGGTGATCGGCGACGTGGTCGGCCACGATCTGAAGGCCGCCGCGCACATGGCGGAGGTGCGCAACATGCTGCGCGCCCTGGCGTGGGACCACCAGAAGCCGCCCAGTCTGATCATGTGCCGCCTGGACGAGGCGGTGACGAACACGAGTGACGCGCCCATGGCCACGCTCGTCTTCGCGCGGATCGAGGGTCCCGAGGGCGGCCCGTGGCGGCTGAACTGGGTCAACGCCGGGCATCCGCCGCCGCTGCTGGTCACCCGGGACGGCGACACCCGGTTCCTGACCGCCGGGCACGGCCCGCTGATCGGGATGAGCGCCACCCTGCACCTGGGCCTGAGCTGGCCGGACGCGTACGAGTACCTTCCGCCCGAGTCCACGCTGCTGCTCTACACCGACGGTCTGGTGGAGAGCCGCGGCCGGCCCATCGACCTGGGCATGGCCACGCTCCGCCACCACGCGTCGGTGCTGGCCCGGCGGCTGACCGAGAAGACGGTGGACGACTTCTGCGACGCGCTGCTGGAGCGCGTGAGGCCCAGCGGCGACGACGCGGCCCTGCTCGCGCTGCGGCTGCCGGCGACCGGCGCGGGCGCTCCCGGCGACGTGAGTCCGCCGCCGCCCCCGCAGTCGCCGTTCACCAGTCCGGCCACCCCGGACCGGGCCGCGCCCGGCTCCGTCCAGGAGGACGCTCCGGTGGAGGACCCGACGAGCCGCGTGCGGGAGGAGTGAGCATCTCGGGAGCGCGGACCCGGGCCGGTGCGCGGTACGGGGCTCAGCCCGCAGCCGTGCATCTGGCTCGGCCCGCAGCCGTGTACGGGGGTCAGCCCGCGACCGAGACCTCCGGCTCGCCGGAGGCCACGCCGTCGGCCTCCATCTGCTCGGCGATCTTCATGGCCTCCTCGATCAGGGTCTCCACGATCTTCGCCTCGGGGACGGTCTTGATGACCTCGCCCTTCACGAAGATCTGCCCCTTGCCGTTGCCGGAGGCCACCCCGAGGTCGGCCTCACGGGCCTCGCCGGGACCGTTGACGACACAGCCCATGACGGCGACCCGCAGCGGCACCTCCATACCGGTCAGCCCGGCCGTGACCTCCTCGGCGAGCTTGTAGACGTCGACCTGGGCGCGGCCGCAGGACGGGCAGGAGACGATCTCCAGTCCGCGCTGGCGCAGCCCCAGCGACTGGAGGATCTGGAGGCCGACCTTGACCTCCTCGACGGGCGGGGCCGACAGGGAGACGCGGATGGTGTCGCCGATGCCCTGCGAGAGCAGCGCGCCGAAAGCGACGGCCGACTTGATGGTGCCCTGGAAGGCCGGACCGGCCTCCGTGACACCCAGATGCAGCGGATAGTCGCACTGGGCGGCCAGCTGCCGGTACGCCTCGATCATCACGACCGGGTCGTTGTGCTTGACGGA
>NZ_BNBC01000054.1 GCF_014654675.1 Streptomyces spiralis | reverse complement strand
CACCGACAACGGCGGGATCTTCGGTCCACGACGATTCACACCAAACCAACGACGAACCTCTGACTCAGGTCACTAGCGGGGGGTATGACAGGGCCCCCCTCGGCGGGCGTGTCACGGCGGTGGCGGAGCAACACTGGGATGTATGGCATCCGAGCAGCACAGCAGCGGTGACGAGCTGGGGCGCTTCCTGCGCGCCCGCCGCACCCAGACCAGCCCGCAGAGCGCGGGCCTGACCCCCGGGCCCGGCGTGCGCCGTACCCCCGGGCTGCGCCGCGAGGAGCTGGCCACCCTCGCCGGGGTGAGCATCGATTACTACACCCGTCTGGAGCGTGGCAAGGAAACCCGCCCCAGCCCTGCCGTCATCGACTCCCTGGCCCGGGCACTGCACCTGGATGACGCCGAGCACCAGCACCTGCGCACCCTGGCGGTCCGCGCCGCCCGCTACGTGCCCGAACCCGCGCCCGCCCCCAGCCGCAGCGTGCGTCCGCACGTGAAACTGATGCTGGAGGCACTGCGCCCGAACCCGGCCTATGTGCTTAGCCGCAGCATGGACGTCCTCGCGTACAACCCGGGCGGGCTCGCCCTCTACCCGGGGCTGGCCGAGTGGCCCGCCAAGCAGCGCAACCTGGCCCGCTACCTGTTCCTGCACCCGTCGGGACGGGACATCTTCCCCGACTGGGACAACCAGATCCGCGGGTGCGTCGCCCGCCTGCGGGCCCTGGCCGGCACCGACCCCGACGCCCCGGACCTGGCCCAGCTCGTCGGCGAGCTCCTCCTCAAGAGCGAGGACTTCGCCGGGCTGTGGGAACGCTACGAGGTCACCGGCCGCAAGAACCCGACCAAGACGTTCCGCCACCCCCAGGTCGGCACGCTCACCCTCGCCTTCCAGGGCATGGCCCTCGAAGGCAGCCCCGGACACCGCATGGCCGTCTACACCGCCCAGCCCGGGACTCCCGACCACGATGCCGTGCTCCTGCTCGACATGACCGCACCCCCCACGCCCGTCCCCTCGCGCGAAGACGCCACCCGTCAGCAGAGCTGACCGGCCTCCTTCGCGTCTCACCACCGGCTGCGCGACCGGGCTCATCGCCCGCGCGCACCCCTTGGACGGTGCGAGTTCTCTGCGATACGCGCGGCTCCGCTGCCTCACCCGGACGACAGGCCCGTTTGCCCCTCACCAGCGGTGCCACAGCACCGCCTCCTCATGAAAGGACCACGCATGACAGGGCCGATCACGCCCTCCATACCCGACCGCCGGATGACCCCGGCCCGAACCCTCGTCTTCGCGATCGCCGCCGGCATGGCCGTCGGCAACCTCTACTGGGCCCAGCCCCTGATCGAGGTCATCGCCTCGTCCCTGGGCGTCTCGTCATCGAGCGCCGCCACGCTGGTCACCGTCACCCAGGTCGGATACGCGCTCGGCATTTTCCTCATCGTGCCGCTCGGCGACATCCTCGACCGCCGCCGCCTCATCCCCCTGATTCTCACCGTGTCCGCCGCGACGCTCCTCGGTGCCGCGCTGGCCCCGTCGTTCGCCGTGCTCCTTGCCACGCTCGGCGGTGTGGGCCTGACCACCGTCGGCGCGCAACTGCTGGCCCCGCTCGCCAGCGAGCTGGCCGAGCCCGAGCGGCGCGGCCGGGTGGTCGGCGCGGTCGCGTCCGGTTCCCTGATCGGCATCCTGCTCTCCCGCACGATCAGCGGGTTTGTCGCCGACCTGCTCGGCTGGCGGGCGATCTATGTCCTCGCCGCCGTCGCGGCCCTCGTCCTCGCCGCTGTACTGCGCGCCGTCATTCCGCCGCTGGCCCCCCGCGACCCCGTCCCCTACCCGCGCCTTCTGGGCTCGGTGTTCACCACTGTGGCCAGGCATCGCGCGGTCCTGCCGACGCTTGCGATCGGCGCCGCGAGCTTCTCGGTCTTCTCCATGTTCTGGACGTCCCTGACCTACCTGCTGACCGCGCCCCCGTTCTCCTTTTCCGTCAGCGAGATCGGCCTGTTCGGCCTGGCCGGACTGGCAGGAGCGATCGCCGCCCGCCGCGCGGGCGCTCTGCACGACCGCGGCTGGTCCGTACCGGCCACCGGGATCGCCCTGGCCCTGCTGGGCCTGTCCCTGGCAGCCGCCTGGGCAGGCAGCGGGTCCGTCGTCGCCCTGATCGTGGTCGTCATCGCCCTCGACATCGCCGCCCAGTCCATCCTCGTCCTCGGGCAGACCCGTCTGTTCGCCCTGCCCGGATCCGCACACAGCCGCCTCAACACGGCCTTCGTCGTGAGCAACTTCCTCGGCGGAGCACTCGGATCAGCCATCGCCGGCCCCCTCTGGTCGGCAGGCGGCTGGGTCGCGATCATGACCGCCTCCCTGGCCGTCACCCTCGCCGGACTCACCGTATGGGCCCTGGGACGTCGCCGGCTCGCAGACACCGGCCCGGAGCTGGGCAGTCCCGGCGAGGGGGCCGTCGAGGCAATGACCGCGACCGGCTGACGTCTGCGCGGCAGGCCCCGCCCATACGTACATATGCGCAGGACGAAGGGGCGGGCCAACGGCCAGTTCGGGGGCCGGGAGCGGAGTCAGGAGGCGGCGCGGTGGGCGCGGATCTCGTCGTGGTGTTCGGCGGCCCAGCCGATCAGTGAGCTGACGATCTCGTGCAGGCCGCGGCCGAGTGGGGTGAGGGCGTACTCCACGCGCGGGGGGACTTCGGGGTAGGCGGTGCGGGTGAGCAGGCCGTCCTGCTGGAGCTGGCGCAGGGTGAGGCTGAGCATCCGCTGGGAAATGCCGGGGATCTGCCGCTGCACGTCGGTGTAGCGAAGCCGGCGGCCACCACGGCGATCACGAGCAGGCTCCACTTGTCGCCGACCCGGTCCAGGATCTGCCGGATGAACTCCATGTGCTCGGCGGGGATGCCCGAGCACGGCCCGGCCGCCGCAGCCGCCTCCACCGGCAGTGCTGCCGGTGCCGCCTCTCCCGCGCCGTCCCCGGCCTCCATCACACACTTTCCTCTCCGCCACGCACACGCGTGTGCCTTTTGTACCGGCTTCCATATCGGTCCATCATGACGCTACGAACAAAACGTCGGAATAGAAGGTACGCCATGAAGGTGGAAATATGGTCCGAGGTGACCTGCCCCTGGTGCGGCCTGGGCAGCCACCGTCTGGACCGGGCTGTGGAGCGGTTCGACCACGCCGGTGAGGTGGAGGTGATCCACCGCTCGTTCCCGATCAGCGGCTCCTTTCCCGGGGGCACCGTGTTCAGTGTCTGCGACGCGTTGCTGCGCCGTTACGGGCTGCAGGGTGCGCAGGCCGAAGCCTCCACCCGGCACATCGAGCAGCTGGCCGCCGCCGAGGGACTCAGCCCTTACCGGGTGCTGGACAACCAGGTCGGCAACACCGACCTGGCACACGAGTTCCTCGCCCATGCCTCCGCCCAGGGCAAGAACCGCGCCGCCTGGGCCGCGATCTTCCGTGCCTACTTCGGCCAGGCCCGTCGCGTCTTCGGCCTGGACGACCTGCTCGCCCTCGCCGGCGAGCTCGGGCTGGACGCAGACAAGACCCGCCGGGTGCTCGGGGAGCGCCGCTACCAGCGGCAGGTGCAGGACGAGGCCGCCCGCGCCCAGGCCCTGGGCGCCACCGGCGCCCCCTTCCTCCTCGTCGACGGCACCTACGCCATCCCCGGGGCCCAGGACAGCGACGCCCTCCTCGGCGTCCTGCATCAGGCATGGGACCGGCGCCGCCCTCTCACCGCCGCCTCCGGCGAGGGCACCCCCGCCTGCGGCCCTGACGGCTGCGCCGTCCCCGCCCGCGGCTGACCTCCGCCGCCGCCTTGCATTCTCCGTCCTCGGCCAGGCCCGCCGTCTGGCCACGGCTCTCGGCCGCCCCGAAGCCGCCTGACCGCACCCCTGAAGGAGATTCCCCATGTCCAAAGTCATCGCCGTCTTCGGTGCCGGCCCCGGCCTCGGCGCCTCCGTCGCCCGCCGCTTCGCCCGCGAGGGCTTCCGCGTCGCGCTCGTCGCCCGCCGCAAGGACCGCCTCGACGCCCTCGTCGAGCAGTTGACCGGCGAAGGCATCGAGGCGGCCGGCTTCCCCGCCGACCTGTCCGAGCCCGCCGAGATACCCGCCCTGATCAAGGCCATCCGCGAGCGGTTCGGCCGCCTCGACGTCATCGAGTACGGCCCCATCGGCACCGAGCAGAGCTTCCTGCCCGCCGCCCAGCTGGACGCGGCCACGCTGCGCAAGGACATCCCGCTGATGCTCCTCACCCCAGTCGAAGTGGTCCGTGCGGCCCTGCCGGAGTGGACCGAGCGCGGCGACGGCGCCTTCCTGATGGCCACCGGCCACACCGCCGTACAGCCGCAGCCCTTCATGAGCGGCGTCGGCCCGCTCATGGCGGCCGCCCGCAACTGGCTGTACTCCCTCAACGGCGAACTGGCCAGCTCCGGGATATACGCCGGCACTCTGTCCGTCACCGCCTTCATCGCCCGCAGCGCGGCCGCCGAGGCCACCGCCCAGACGATGCCCGAGGCCATCGGCGCGCTCGTCGACCCCGACGACCTCGCCGAGCAGTACTGGGACCTGTACATCAAGCGCGACCGTGTCGAGCAGGTCTATCCCGAGCCCAAAGCCGGATGACCGTGTGACCGGCAGCGAGTCGAGGCGCCTCCCGGAGCTGCCTCGGCCCGCTCCCACGGAGCGTGATTGTGCTCTGAGCTGCACATTTGATCAGGACACAGCGCGGCAAAGAAGCGCAGCGCTTCCGATCTCCGACGAGGCCGCAGCCCTCCTCCGACCCACACCGGGCAGCCCACGGAACGTGACCGTCTCACGCCTGGACTCGCCAACTAGCGTTCAACAAGGCCGCCAACAAGGAATGTCAGCGTCGCCTCTTCCGCCACGCTCGGGGGCCTCGTCCAGCGGGTTGGCGACCTTGCCCGGCTCACGCTCGCACGGCGGATCAGGCCGGCCGGATAGCCAAGCGCGACGGCGGCCTCAGCGGCCGACACCCCGCGCTGCTCCATCACCTCCGCCATCCACTCCGCACGACACACCCGACGCTCACCACCGGCTACAGCGACCGCTTCACCTGGAAACGCGCCGAGAAAGCCCAACACGTCCTCCTCAAGGGTGCCAGCGCCATGCCCGGATACGCCGATGGGCGCGACCGATCCGGCTGTCGAGCACGTGGTACTCAGGATCTGACGGGCGGACCTGGTCTTGGTCTACGCCCAGGGAGATGCCGAAGAAGGTGCCATTCTGGACCTCCTCGCACAGGGCAATGCCGCTGACGACGACCGTGTTGATCGGCGCGCTCACCCGGTACCCGTCGCGTGGGTCGGGCAGAAGCCGGGTGTGGGAGAGGTCCGCGACGTCGAACCAGTCGACGGCGACGGGGAAGGCGTTGTATCCGAAGTCGTTGACTCCGACGTACCACGATCGGTAGCCGCCGACGTTGCCGAAGTGGTGCTCCTCGAAGTACCGAAGCGACGGTTGCCGACCCAGGCCCGGGTGGTCGAGGACGACCGCGTCGCGCACGGCGGACGCCATCGAGGCGGCACCGGGGCCCATCGCCAGCAGCACGTCGACCACGCGCAACGCGTGCCGCGTGTCCTTCAGGAGCGGCAGGACGACCGGGAGCGCGGGTAGCGCGTCCGGCCCCCACTCCTCGGCGGGGGGATGTGCAGTTCGTCTGCTCGGGCGATTCGCTCAAGCGTCTCAGGAGGCCAGGTGGTCATGGGGCGCTCTCCTTCGGAAGTGAGACTGTGGTCTGCTCAGCTGTTGCGGAGGTCGCGGCGGCGACGAGTGCAGGATTGTCTGACCCGCTGGCGCGTGATGCCGGCGCGCCGCCACCCGACTCCTGTCAGCCGGTGAAGGCGGCAGGGCTCGTCGTTCTGGTTACCAGGCGTACGCCTCGGGGGCTTCCCCTCCGGGGCCGGGCCAGATCTCGTCGAGCCGGCGCAGCATGTCCTCGGACAGGGTCACCTCAGGCGCGTGCAGGTTCCTGGCGAGCTGATCGGTGGTGCGGGGGCCGACGATCGTGGCGGTGAGGACGGGATTGTGCAGCAGCCAGGCCAGCGCCACGTCGGCGGGCTGTTCGCCGATCTCGTCGCACAGCGCCTCGTACGCCTCCAACTGCGACCGGTGCCGCTCGATGGTCTGCTGCATGTGCGGCGCAGTGCGGCGGCCGCCTTCGGTCTTCTTCAGCACTCCGCCGAGCAGGCCGCCGCCCAGCGGGCTCCAGGGCAGCAGGGCGATGCCGTAGTGGCGCAGCGCGGGGATCACTTCGAGCTCGATGGTGCGGGCGGTCAGGTTGTACAGGCTCTGCTCGGAGACCAGGCCCATGAAGTGGCGGTTGGTGGCGGCGTTCTGCGCGGTCGCGATCTGCCATCCGGCGAAGTTGCTGCTGCCGGTGTAGATCACCTTGCCCTCGCGGACCAGTTGCTCCATCGCCTGCCAGATCTCCTCCCACGGGGTGGAACGGTCGATGTGGTGCATCTGGTAGAGATCGATGTGGTCGGTCTTCAGGCGGCGCAGGCTGTCTTCGGCGGCCTTGCGGATCTTGTAGGCGGAGAGGTACTTGTCGTTGGGGCCAAGGCCCATGGGCTGGTAGAGCTTGGTCGCCAGCACGATCTGCTCCCGGCGGCCTCCGCCCTGAGCGAGCCATCGGCCGATGATCTCTTCCGACAGTCCGTAGCCTTGCTCCATGTCGGGCGACTGGGGTCCGCCGTAGACGTCGGCGGTGTCGAACAGGTTGATGCCTGCCTCCAGTGCGGCGTCCATGATTTTGAAGCTCTCGGCCTCGTCGGTGACGTCCCCGAAGTTCATCGTGCCCAGCGCGAGGCGGCTGACCTTCAGCCCGCTGCGTCCCAGATGTGCGTACTGCATGCTGTCTGTCCTTTCGTGGGGGGCGGGTAGGGATGCCTACCCGTGCCGTGCGTGACAGGGGGTCAGGAGGTGGCTGTCACCCGGTCGACGGGCTGCCCGCCGGCCTTGAGGTGCTGCGCGGCGCGGGTGTGGGGGCGGACGGCGACGGCGTGGACGAGCGCCGCGAGCGTGGCGCAGGTGAGGGTGACCAGACCAAGCGGGAGGGCGGTCGCGGCGCCGCCGAGACCGACGAGCGGGGCGGCGATCCCGCCGAACGCGAAGCGCGCCATGCCGAGCAGCGAGGAAGCGGTACCCGCGATCTCGGGGTAGTGGGCGAGAGCCAGCGAGGTGGAAGGCGGGGTGGTGGTGGCCACGCCGCTGACCATGACGAAGAGGGACAGCACCATCGCGGCCAGCGGCAGGTGCAGCGCCGCGGTCATGAGCAGGCCGGCCGCGCCCAGCAGGGCCATGGCCAGGCCCAGGACGAGGGTGCCCTTCTCCGACCAGCGCTCCGAGAGCCGTCCCGCGACGAAGCCGAAGACCATGAATCCGGCGGAGTTCAGCCCGAACGCGAACGAGTAGCCCTGCGGGGAGAGCCCGTAGATGCCCTGCAGGACATAGGTGGCGCCGCTGAGGTAGGCGAACAGGGCCGCGTTGACGAAACCGGTGATCAGGACCGCGCCGACGAAGAGACGGTCGGACAGCAGCCGGCGGAAGTCGCGCCCGCTCTGGGCCAGCCCGCCGCCGGTGCGTTCCTGCGGGGGCAGGGTCTCGCGGAAGACGGTCAGGCAGGCGATGAGGATCACGGCGCCGAGCAGGGCGAGGAAGACGAAGATGCCGCGCCAGTCGGTGAACGCGGCGAGCTGGCCCCCTATGACCGGGCCGACGATCGCGGCGAGGCCGCCGATCACGGTCAGGCGCCCGTAGTAGCGCACCAGCTTGCCGCCGGAGTACAGGTCGCGTCCGGCGGCCTGGGCGATCACGATGCCCACCGCACCGGCCAGACCCTGCACGAAGCGGGCGGCGACCAGCGACTCGACGCTGGGGCTGAACGCGCACAGCGCCGACGTGCCAATGTAGGCGACGGCACCGGCCAGCATCGGACGGCGCCGGCCGAACCGGTCCGACAGGGGCCCTGCGACGACCTGCCCGAACGCCAGACCCAGCAGACAGGCGGTGACGGTGAGCTGCGCGGCCGACGTCGAGGCGTGCAGCTCGCCGGTCAGGGCGGGCAGCACCGGCAGATAGAGGTCCATCGAGATCGGCCCGAAGACGGTCAGCAGCGCGAGAACGACGGCCAGGGCACGGCCGGCGCTCCGCTCACGCGGCATGCTCAGGGACACAGGGGCAGGCACAAGAATCCAATCCAGCAAGGGGTGAGAACACGGACACATCTGCGGCGTCCAGACGTCGGGCCAATCCCGACCGTTTCCACACAACCGCGTTCCGCGACAGTCAGGAAGTCACTGTCCAGGGGTGCATCCGCAGTGCACCCCTGAACAGTCACGCCCCTGACCAGGAGGTTTGCTCCTGTGTGGCTGCTCCTGCGTCCGGCCGGCCTCTGTCGTGGCTCCACGCTCGGCCGCGGTAGTCGGCGAAGCCAGCGCAGGCTCCAGCCGTGCATCGGCCGGGCGCTGCGGAGCACCCGCGGTCGCTCCGAACGGCGCCGTGTACGGGCCTTTGCCCTGCATACAGCGCGCTCAGCGTCGTCGGCCGGCCGCGCAGGTAACTCAGCGGTTCAGGCGAGGGTGCTGGCGTCGATGACGAAGCGGTAGCGGACGTCGGAGGCCAGCACGCGCTCGTACGCTTCGTTGACCTGGTCTGCGGAGATGATTTCGACGTCGGCGCCGATGTTGTGCTCGCCGCAGAAGTCGAGCATCTCCTGGGTCAGAGCGATGCCGCCGATCATCGAACCGGTCAGGATGCGCCGGGCGCCGAGGAGAAATCCGTTGACGGCCAGCGGCCCCGGAGCGGCGCCCACGCTGACCATGGCGCCGTCGAGGGTCAGCAGACCCAGGTAGGCGTTGACGTCGATGTCGGCACTGACCGTGTTGATGATCAGGTCGAACCGGCCCGCGAGCTCGCTGAAGGTGTCCGGGTCGGAGGTCGCGTAGTAGTGGTCGGCACCGAGCCGGAGCCCGTCTTCCTGCTTCTTCAGCGACTGCGACAGCACCGTGACCTCTGTACCCATGGCGTGGGCGATCTTGACGGCCATGTGCCCGAGGCCGCCGAGGCCGACGACGGCGACCTTCTTGCCCGGGCCGGCGCCCCAGCGGCGCAGCGGGTTGTAGGTGGTGATGCCCGCACAGAGCAGCGGTGCGGCGGCGGCCGCGTCGAGGTTCTCGGGGACGGACAGGACGAAGTCGGCGTCGACGACGACGTGGGTGGAGTAGCCGCCCTGGGTGTGGGTGCCGTCCCGGTCCTCGCTGGCGTAGGTGAAGACAGTGCCGTTCACGCAAAACTGTTCGTCGCCGCCGCGGCAGGGCGGGCACTGGCCGCAGGAGTTGACCATGCAGCCGACACCGACGCGGTCGCCGACGCGGTGCGTGGTGACGTCGGCACCGACTTCGGTGACGGTGCCGACGATCTCGTGTCCGGGGACGACGGGAAAGGGCTGGGGGCCCCAGTCGCCGTTGACGGTGTGGATGTCGGAGTGGCAGAT
This sequence comes from Streptomyces spiralis, assembly GCF_014654675.1. GTDB lineage: Bacteria > Actinomycetota > Actinomycetes > Streptomycetales > Streptomycetaceae > Streptomyces > Streptomyces spiralis. The sequence goes on along the minus strand of NZ_BNBC01000054.1, from coordinate 56,966 downwards.
GCCGGCGTACTCGATGGCGATGAGGACGTCGTTGGGGCCGACCTCGCGGCGTTCGATGGTGGTCGGCGCCAGGGGCTGACCTGCGGCGGGGGCTGCGTAGGCGTTGACACGCATGGGGAGGGTGCTCCTCGTTCAGGGCTGGGGGGTGGTGGGGTGTTTCGGGCCCGGGTGTCAGTCGGCGGCCGGAGCGGCGGCGTATTCCTCGTCGGTGACAGGGGCCATCCAGTGCACGACGTCGTGGTCGGCGTCCCCTTCGTTGATGGCCAGGTGGACCATGAGCCGGTTCGGCGCGGCGCCGTGCCAGTGCTCCTCGTCGGCTTCGAACAGGACGCGGTCGCCGGGCCGGATCACCTCGATGGGTCCACCGCGGCGCTGGCACAGGCCCACGCCTTCGGTGACAAAGGCGGTCTGGCCCAGCGGGTGGTGGTGCCAGTGGGTGCGGGCGCCAGGCATGAAGTGCACCAGGTTCGCGGTGACCCGGGACGGGGCAGGGGCGGCGGCGACGGCGTCGATGCAGACGTCACCAGTGAACCAGTCGGCCGGTCCCTTGACGGTGTCGAGCGAGCTCCGGGTGATCTGCACGTTTGTTCCTCTGTTCTGAGCGTTGCGGGCAGGCAGTGTGTGAATGCGCCGGCGGGTTCCGCGTCGATGCGCGCGCGGGGTGCCTGGCGAAGGCCGGATGTGCGGGCCTGTCAGGGCTTGAGGAGGGTCTTGATGGCGCGGCGTTCGTCCATGGCCTGGTAGCCCTCGGCGACCTGCTCCAGGGGCAGGGTGAGGTCGAAGACCTTGCCCGGTTCGATGCGGCGGGTGAGGACGCGGTCGATGAGGTCGGGCAGGTAGCGGCGCACGGGGGCGGGACCGCCGCGCAGACCGACGTGGGAGAAGAACAGCTCCTGCCCGTCGACCGCGACCTCGTGCGGCACGCCGACGAAGCCGACGCTGCCGCCGGGCCGGGCGGAGTGCAGGGCCTGCCGCATGGCCTGAGCGGTGCCGACGCACTCCAGCACGCTGTCGGCGCCGATCCCGCCGGTCATCTCTTTGATCCGGGCGATGCCCTCGTCGCCACGCTCGGTGACAATGTCGGTCGCACCGAACTCCAGGGCCAGCTTCTGGCGCGAGGCGTGCCGGGACATGGCGATGATCCGCTCGGCACCCATCTCCTTCGCCGCGATCACCGCGCACAGCCCGACCGCGCCGTCACCGACAACCACGGCGGTCGAGCCGGGCCTCACCTCGGCGGCCTCGGCAGCCCACCAGCCGGTGCCCATCACGTCGGAGACGGCCAGCAGACCGGGCCACAGCGCCTCGTCCGGAATGTCGTCGGTGGCGACGAGGGTGCCCTCAGCATTGGGGATCCGTACGTACTCGGCCTGGCAGGTGCTCATGAACTCACGGTTCAGGCAGTTCGACTGAAAGCCGTTGCGGCAGTTCGCACAGGTGTTGTCCGAGGTCGCGAAGGAGCCGACGACGAACTGGCCCGGCCGAACCGAGGTGACCTCGGATCCGACCTCCTCGACGAAGCCGACGTACTCGTGGCCCATCGGGTGTGCCTGCTCGGTCGGCTCGGCGCCCCGGTAGGGCCACAGGTCCGAGCCGCACACACAGGTGACCGCGGTACGGATGACCGCATCGGTGCGCTTGAGGATCTTCGCGTCGTCAAGGGTCTCGAAACGGATATCGCCGGGGGCGTGGATCACTGCTCCGCGCATCAGAGTGGTTCCTTACATTCCGTACTCACAGGGGTGTGGTCCGGGCGGCTCGGTCGCCGCGGACCAGGTCAGGCAGTCTCCGGGGCAGAGGCGCAAGCGCGCTGCCGCGGTTGTCGGAGGTGCGTCCCAGGAGGGTGTCCGCCGTTCGAAGGGGTGACTGCTTCTCCAGGAAACCGCTCTACCGCGTGCGCAGCGAGTTACCAGTGACGGGTGTATTGGCAGTGCATCCCTTTCACGCCGGTCGGGCCGTACCGTCGAAGGCATGGACAACCGTGAGGAGGTCCGCGAGTTCCTCACCTCGCGGCGAGCGAAGATCAGCCCCGAGCAGGCAGGACTGCCCTCGGGTTCCCGCCGGCGCGTGCCCGGGCTGCGCCGCAGCGAGGTCGCGGCCCTGGCCGACATGAGCGTCGAGTACTACGCCAAACTCGAGCGCGGCCATCTCGCCGGCGTCTCCCCAACCGTCCTCGAAGCCGTCGCCCGCGTGCTGCAACTCGACGACGCCGAGCGCGCCCACCTGCTGAACCTGGCGCAGGCCGCCGACGGCACGGATGTCCTCACCCGGCCCCGGCGCCGCCACGCCAAGGGCCAGCAGCAGGTCCACCGCAGCCTGCAGTGGACGCTGGACGCGATCACCGCCGGGCCCGCGGTCGTATGCAACGGCCGGCTGGACATCCTCGCCTCGAACCGGCTGGCTCGCGCCTTCTACACCGACCTGTTCGCGAACCCGGCCGACCAGCAGAACCTGGCGCACTTCCAGTTCCTCGACCCGGCCTCGCGCCGGTTCTACCCGGACTGGGACCTATTCGCCGACATGGCCGTGGCCAACCTCCACGCCCAGGCCGGCCGCACCCCGCACGACAAGGACCTACACGACCTCGTCGGCGAACTGTCGACCCGCAGCGAGGAGTTCCGCACGCGCTGGGGCGCGCACAATGTCCGCCGGCACGGCACCGGCACCAAGCGGTTCCACCACCCGACGGTCGGCGAGCTCACCCTCGCCTACGAATCGCTGGACCTGGCCGCCGATCCCGGGCTTCACATGACCGTCTACGCCGCCGAACCCGGCTCCCCCTCCGAAGAGGGACTGCGCCTGTTGTCCTCCCTCGCCGCCACCGAGGACAGCACCCCGGACGTGCGGCACACGACCGGTTGAAATACGAAGACGCAGAACACCGTGACGACGCTCAGTCACAACCACCGTGGCTAAGCGCCGTTACTGGCGCCGTTGCCAAGTGGAGCGCGCAGTTCGTTGCCTGCGCCAACTCCCACCCGAACACGACCGGAGGCGATAGCCACGGATGTCCCTGGCCATACGACGTGGCTCCCTCTGGGTGCTGCTCGCGGCGTACACGGCGCCGGCGGTCACCCCTAGCGGTGAAGGCTCCCGCCCCAGGGGCTCACTCGGCAGCTCCGAGGAATGCGTCGTCCCGAAGGCACGCCAAGGAGCCCGCAGCGGGGCGGGAACCCGGTCTTGGCCCTCATGCCTACCGTCAGGCAGGCGCGCGGTCAGTTGGTGGACGGGATGCCGGTGCCCTGGGCTTGATCCTGGCCTGCGGTGGCGGACCAGCTTGCGAGGAGTTTGAGGGCGTCTTCGGCGGCGCTGTTCGGGGGTGCGCTGTAGACGACGACGCTGAGCCCGTCTTCGAGCTGCATGCTTTCGTGGTCGAGTTCCAGGTCGCCGACGACGGGGTGGCGCAGGCGTTTGGTGCCCTCGCGGAAGACGTGTACGTCGTGGGAGCCCCACATGGTGCGGAAGATGTCGCTGCGGGTGCACAACTCGCCGATGAGGTTCGACAGTTCCTTGTCGTAGGGGTTCTTGCCGGCCGCCACGCGCAGGACGCCAACAGACTCGTGGGTGACGCGTTCCCAGTCGGTGTAGAACGGGCGGGCCGCGGGGCTGAGGAACGCGAAGCGGGCGCTGTTGGCGCCGGTCGTGGGGTCGGCGTACATCGGCGCGAACAGGGCCCGGCCCAGCGCGTTGGCCGCGAGGTTGTCGAGGCGTTCGTTTTTCACGAACGCCGGTAGGTGCGGCATGCCCTCGATGATGCGCGTGACGCTCGGCCGCACCACCGGGCGGGACTCGCGGCGCTTGGCCTGCGCCCTGGGGGCGGGCCCGGCGGCACGGGCGAGGTCGTACAGGTGCATGCGCTCGGTGTCGTCCAGGCGCAGCGCCTGGGCCAGGGCGTCCAGGACGCTGTCGGAGACGCCCTTGAGGTTGCCGCGCTCGAGGCGGGTGTAGTACTCGACGCTGACTCCAGCGAGCATCGCGACCTCGCCGCGGCGCAGTCCGGGCACCCGCCGCTGGCCGTACACCGGCAGTCCCGCCTGCTCGGGGGTGATCTTGTCGCGGCGGGAGCGCAGGAACGCGCTGACTTCATCCCGGTTGTCCATAGCGCCAGGGTAGGCAGCGTTCGCGGCGGGTGGGGGTCCCTGTCATTACCCCTTACGGCGCGGACTCCCACCCTGCGGGCGGGATCGGTTGACTCGGTGATGCCGACGGGAGCGTACCGAGCCGCACGCCCGAGATCACGACGAGTGGAGTCATTCATGAAAGCCGTAGGACTGACTGAGTTCGGCGGGCCCGAGGTGCTGCGGGTGCTGGACCTGCCGGTGCCCGCGGCCGGGCCTGGACAGATCCGCATCCGGGTGCGTGCGGCGGCCGTCAATCCGGTCGACGCCCTGGTGCGACGGGGTATCGCGCACGTGGCCGGTATCGTGCCGCCCTACGTGCCCGGAATGGACGCGGCCGGCGTGGTCGAGGCGGTCGGTGAGGGGACCGACACCGCCCTGCGGGTCGGGGACCGGGTGATGGCGGTCGTGGTGGTCTCCGGCGCCCACGGTGCGTACGCGGAGCACATCGTCGTCCCCGCCGAGTCCGTCGTGCCTATCCCGCAGGGCCTGGGCGACGCCGAGGCGGCGACGCTGCCGATGAACAGCCTGACGGCACGCATGGCGCTGGATCTGCTCGATCTGCCGGCGGGCGCGTCCGTGGCCGTCACCGGTGCCGCTGGCGCGGTCGGCGGCTCCGCGGTCCAGCTGGCCAAGGCCGACGGGTATCGGGTGATCGCGGATGCGGCGCCGAAGGACGAGCAGCTGGTCAAGGGCCTGGGTGCCGACGTGGTCCTGCCGCGCGGGGCCGAGTTCCCGGATCTGGTGCGCCAGGAGGTGCCGGGCGGCGTCGACGGCCTGATCGACACGGCGGGCATCGCCGAGCAGGCGCTTCGTGCGGTGCGCGACGGCGGCCGGGCCGCATCCTCCTCCATCGCCAGTGCGAACACCGGTGAACGCGGCATCACGACGCAGAACACGTTCGTCCCGCACTACGTCCGCGAGCACGCCAAACTCGTGCGCATCCAGCAGCTCGCGGACGAAGGACGGCTCGTCCCGCGCGTGGCGAAAACCCTGCCCGCAGAGGAAGCCGTCGAGGCGCACCGGCTGCTGGAGGCCGGCGGCCTGCGCGGGCGCATCGTCCTCACCTTCTGACACCACACGGCGGTGCCGTCGCCCCCACGTGCCGCACCCTGCCCGTTTCCGACGGCGGCGCCCCCTTCCCTGTTCATCTTCAGCCATCCGAAAGAACTAAGACATGCGTACCGCGCTCATCACCGGATCCGGCCGACGCGAAGGGCTGGGCTTCGAGACCGCCCGGCAGCTGGCCGCCGAGGGCTTCCACGTCATCCTCTCCGCCCGAAAGCTCAGCCAGGTCGAGCCGCTGGCCGCCGAACTCGACGAGGAAGGCTTCGACGCGTCCGCTCTCGAGCTGGACCTCCTTGACCGGGCCAGCGTGGCGGCGGCCGCGCGGCAGGTCGAGGAGCGCTTCGGCCGTCTCGACGTCCTGATCAACAACGCGGCCGTGATGGTGGCCGCCCCGACCGTCGCGGACAAGGACCTGGACGAGCTGATGCTCGAGTTCCAGACCAACGTCGTGGGCACCTGGAGCGTCACCCAGCACATGCTGCCTCTCCTCGTCGCCGGCGGTCACGGCCGGATCGTGAACGTGTCCAGCGGTGCCGGGTCGTTCTGGGACCCCGACTACGGGCTGGTCAACTACCCCGGATTCGAGATGGACCGGTTCGGCGAGATGCCGATCACGGCCTACGCCCTCACCAAGACCGCGCTCAACGGGCTCACGATCAAAACGGCGAAGGAGCTCAAGGGTGCGAACGTCCTCGTGAACGCCGTTTGCCCCGGCGTGACCGCCACCCGCCCCGGTACCGAGCAATGGGCGCGCCCCGCCGCTGAGAGCGCCAAGGGCGTCGTCTGGGCTGCCACGCTGCCTGACGACGGCCCCACCGGCCTGTTCTTCCGGGACGGCAAGCAACTGCCCTGGTGACAGCCCCTGGCGAATCACCTGCTTCCCCAAAGGGAGGCAGTGTTGTGCCGCCCTTCGCTTCGTAGATGAGACCTTCACGCGGCAACAGAGGCGGAACGGCACAGCAGGGTGCCACGGATGGACAGGCATTCCGAAGCCGCCCCGACTCCTGTCGACCCCTGGGTGTCATGCGCGCGCCTCGTCATACCGCACCTCGGCCCCGCCAATTCACAAGAGGGTGGCGGTGCCCGTCGGCCACCAGCGTGGAGGGCCCGTTCCGGGCGCGCGAGGACGGTGTACCAGCCCCGTGCAGCGCGGCGCGGTGCGTGCGCGCAGTCAGGATCTCTCACCTGCCCGACACGATCTGTTCTAAGGAGAAGCCTCAAATGGAGTACACCCGATTGGGATCGTCCGGCCTGAAGGTCAGCCGCCTCGCGCTGGGGTGCATGAGCTTCGGCACCCCGACGGACATGACGCCGTGGACCCTGAGCGACGAGCGGGCCGCGCCGTTCTTCCAGCAGGCGCTCGACCTCGGCATCAATTTCTGGGACACCGCCAACGTCTACGGCGCGGGCACTTCCGAGGAGATCGTGGGCCGGGCCATCAAGAAGTTCACGCGCCGCGACGCCATCGTCCTGGCGACGAAGGTGTTCTTCCCCATGGGCGAGGGGCCGGGCTCCTCTGGTCTGTCCCGCAGGGCAGTCCTGGATCAGGTCGACGCCTCGCTGGCCCGTCTGGACACCGACTACATCGACCTGTACCAGATCCACCGCTTCGATCCCGAGACTCCGGCCGAGGAGACCATGGAGGCACTGCACGACGTGGTCAAGTCGGGCAAGGTCCGCTACATCGGAGCCTCCTCCATGTGGGCATGGCAGTTCGCGAAACTGCAGTACACCGCCGAACTCCACGGCTGGACGAAGTTCGTCACGATGCAGGACCAGTACAGCCTGGTGCAGCGCGAGGAGGAACGCGAGATGTTCCGCCTGCTCGCCGATCAGGGCGTGGGCAGCCTGCCGTGGAGTCCGCTCGCGGCAGGGATCGTGGCCCGCCCGTGGGGAGAGAAGAGCACCACACGTGGACAGAGCGCCCCGAGCGTCGATCCGCTCGGCCGCCCGCTGTACCTGGACAGCGACAAGGCCACGGTCGACGCGGTCGAGCGGATCGCTGGGGAACGCGGGGTGTCGATGGCCACGGTGGGCATGGCCTGGGTGCTGAGGAATCCAGTGGTCACGGCTCCGATCGTGGGCGCGACCAAGCCCCACCATCTGGCCGACGCGGCAGCGGCACTCGACCTGCAGTTGACTGACGACGAGGTCACCGCACTCGAGGAGCACTACGTCCCTCGCGAGCCCACCTACTTCTTCCCGTAGACACGGCATTCCCAGGCATGGGCCGGGGGCGGGCCCAGCTGACGTGCTGGGCCCGCTTCCGCGGGCGCGTCTCCTGCCGGGCGCCCCCTGCGACGACCCTGCGATTCAACCGTCGGTGCACCCGCGCGGCGTCTGCTCCCACGAGCCACAAGCACCAGGGATCGGCGCCGTGGGGGTCCCTGCCAGTACCCCTCACAGCGCAGGCTCCCACGTCACAGCCGTCTCGCGTTGCATAGAACGTGCCCCGCCCTTTTCGGGGTCCGGCCGCGGGCCTTCCGCCCCGGCAGGCCGGTCATCTGTGTGAAACCGCTCGAGGAGAACCTCATGAAGATCGCTGTTCTGGGCACCGGCATGGTCGGCCGCGCTCTCGCGGGCCGTCTCAGCGCGCTCGGCCACGACGTGGTGATCGGCACCCGCACTGTGGAGCAGACCCTGGCGCGCACCGAGCCCGACGCGATGGGCAACGTGCCCTTCGGCCAGTGGCAGGGCGAGCACCCGGCGGTGCGGCTGCTGACGTTCGCGGACGCCGCCGCGCACGGTGACCTGGTCGTCAACGCCAGCCCGGGCGCCATCTCGCTGACCGTGCTGGAGGCGGCCGGCGCTGCGAACCTGTCCGGCAAGGTGCTCTGGGACATCGCGCTGCCGCTGGACCTGTCGCAGGGCCTGCCGCCGACGCTGACGGTCGCCAACACCGACAGCCTCGGTGAGCAGATCCAGCGCGCCTACCCCGACGCCCGTGTGGTGAAGGCCCTGACCACGGTGTTCGCCGAGGTCATGGTCCACCCGGGCCGGGTGCCGGGCGAGCACAACATCTTCGTCGCGGGCGAGGACGCCGACGCCAAGGCGACCGTCACGGAACTGATCGGACAGTTCGGCTGGCCGGCCAAGGCCGTCGTCGACCTCGGCGGCATCCGCGGCGCGCGCGGTGTGGAGATGTACGGGCCGTTCTACTTCGCCATGTCGGCCGCGCTGGGCACGTTCGACTTCAACATCGCCATCGTCCGCGCCTGACAACACGGCAGCGGCTAGCTGAACCTGCACCCCACCCCCTTCAGGACACGACGCCGGCCGGGCACCCGCCCTGGCCCTCCCCGGCCGGTGTCGGACCGCCCCTCACGGGCGGCAACGAGAGTTGAGGATCTGATGGAGTACATCACTCTGAACAACGGTGTGGAGATGCCCAAGCTCGGGCTCGGCGTCTTCCAGATGAGCGACGCGGAGGTCACCGAGACGGTCCCCGCCGCCCTCGATGCCGGCTACCGGCTCATCGACACCGCGTCCCGCTACTACAACGAGAAGGCGCTCGGCACGGTGCTGAAGAGCTCCGGCGTCGCGCGCGAGGACCTGTTCATCACGACGAAGCTGTGGTTCAAGGACCACGGCTACGAGCAGACGAAGCAGGCCTTCCAGGTCTCACTGGACAACCTGGGCCTGGACTACCTCGACCTCTACCTCATCCACCAGCCGTTCGGTGACTACTACGGCGCCTGGCGGGCGATGGAGGAACTTTTCGACGAGGGCCTGATCCGGGCGATCGGCGTGTCGAACTTCTACCCCGACCGCTACGCCGACTTGATCACCCACCACCGCGTCGTGCCGGCGGTCAACCAGCGCGAGACCCACCCGTTCTACCAGCAGACGGACATGCAGGCCCTGCAGGACCAGCACGGCACGGTCCTGCAGGCGTGGTCCCCGCTCGCGCAGGGTAACCCCGACGTGCTCACCCACCCGGTGCTTAAGCGCATCGCCGACGCGCACGGCAAGACGGTCCCGCAGGTGATCCTGCGCTGGCTGGCCCAGCGCGACATCGCCCTCGTGGTCAAGAGCACCCGCGCCGAACGGCTGCGCCAGAACACCGACGTGTTCGACTTCCATCTGAGCGACGAGGAGATGGCCGCGATCGCCGGCCTCGACCGCGGGCAGCCCGGGGTGGGATTCACCCACCAGGACCCGCGCATGCTCGAACTCCTCCGCACCTTCGAGTAGGCGCTGCGTCGGCGGACGGCCACGGCCGCCGTAGGGCGGCTCGTACGGCCACTTCGCCGCGGGCCGCCGGCAACCGCACCACTCCCCCGTTCCCTGGAAAGGACCTCTCGCATGCAAGGGCCGACCACCGGCTCCGTGCCCGACCGTCGGATGACCCCGGCCCGCACGCTCGTCTTCGCGATCGCCGCGGGCATGGCCGTCGGCAACCTCTACTGGGCCCAGCCCCTGATCGAGGTCATCGCCTCGTCGCTGGGTGTCTCGTCCTCGAGCGCTGCCACCCTTGTGACCGTCACCCAGGTCGGGTACGCGCTCGGCATCTTCCTCATCGTGCCGCTCGGCGACGTCCTCGACCGGCGCCGCCTCATCCCTCTCATTCTCGCCCTGTCCGCGGCCACCCTCCTCGGCGCCGCGTTGGCACCGTCGTTCGCGGTGCTCCTCGCGGCGCTCGGCGGGGTCGGACTGACCACCGTCGGGGCGCAGTTGCTGACCCCGCTGGCCAGTGAACTGGCCGAGCCCGAACGGCGCGGCCGTGTGGTCGGCGCGGTCGCCTCCGGATCCCTGATCGGCATCCTGCTGTCCCGCACGATCAGCGGTTTCGTCGCCGACCTGCTCGGCTGGCGGGCCATCTACGTGATCGCCGCCGTGGCGGCTCTCGTGCTCGCCGCCGTCCTGCGCACGGTGATCCCGCCGCTCGCACCCCGCGAGCCGGTCCCCTACCCGCGGCTGCTCGCCTCGGTGTTCATCACCGTGGCCCACCACCGCACAGCCGGGCCGACCCTTGCGATCTGCGCGGCGAGCTTCGCGGTGTTCTCGATGTTCTGGACGTCGCTGACCTACCTGCTGACCGCGCCGCCGTTCTCGTTCTCCGTCAGCCAGATCGGCCTGCTCGGACTGGCCGGCCTCGCCGGAGCCCTCGCCGCGCGGCGCGCGGGCGCCCTGCACGACCGCGGCTGGTCGGTGCCCGCCACCGGCCTCGCGCTGGCCCTGCTGGGCCTGTCCCTGGCCGCCGCCTGGGTGGGCAGGAACTCCATCGTCGCCCTCGTCGTGGTCGTGATCGCCCTCGACATCGCCGCCCAGTCCATCCTCGTCCTCGGGCAGACCAGGCTGTTCGCCCTGCCCGGATCCGCACGCAGCCGCCTCAACACGGCCTTCGTCGTCAGCAACTTCCTCGGCGGAGCAGCCGGATCGGCGATCGCCGGACCGCTGTGGTCGGCAGGCGGCTGGGCCGCGATCATGTCCGCCTCCCTGGCCATCACCCTCGCCGGACTCACCGTGTGGACGCTGACCCGCCGCCGCCTCGCCCACACCAGCACCACACCCGACCACCCCACCGGCGCACCGGTCGAGGCACCGGCCGCTGCCCGCTGACGCACCAGGAGTCATCCGCCATGAACACCATCCCCACCCTCACTCTGAACAACGGCGTCGTGATGCCGGCCCTCGGATTCGGTGTCTTCCAGTCGCCCCCTGACCAGACCGCCGCCGCGGTCGAGACCGCTCTCCACACCGGCTACCGGCACATCGACACCGCGGCCGTGTACGGCAACGAGCGGGAGGTCGGCCAGGGCATCCGCCGCTCCGGCCTGAACCGCTCGGACGTCTTCATCGAGACCAAGGTCTGGGTCAGCGACTACGGCTACGACCAGACCCAGCACGCCTTCGACAAGGCCGCCGGCAAACTCGGCGTCGAACAGATCGACCTGCTGATCCTCCACCAGCCCGCACCGGCACGCTTCGAACAGACCATCGCCGCCTACCGCGGACTGGAGAAGCTGCTCGCCGACGGCAAGGTCCGGGCCATCGGCGTCAGCAACTTCATGCCCCCACACCTGGACACCCTGATCGCGAACACCGACGTCGTCCCCGCCATCAACCAGGTCGAACTGCACCCCTACTTCACCCAGCCCGCCGTGCAGGACACCGACCGTGCGCACGGCATCCTCACCCAGGCGTGGTCCCCGATCGGCGGGATCACCTTCTACCCCGGCTGGGGCGAGAACCGCACCAGCACCCTGACCGACCCGGTCCTCGGCAAGATCGCCGACGCACACGGCAAGACGCCGGCCCAGGTCATGCTCCGCTGGCACCTCCAGCAGCAGCGTTCCGCGATCCCGAAGTCGACCAACCCGGCCCGCATCGCCGAGAACTTCGACGTCCTCGACTTCACCCTCACCACGGACGAACTCGGCGCCATCGACGCGCTCGACACCGGCGTACGGCACGGCCCCGACCCCGACGAACGCGACCCCCACAGCCTGGAACTCGTCATCGACGAAGCCTGAACACCACCCCACGCTCCGGCTCCAAGGAACACCCATGGACCAGAAGATCATTCTCCTCACCGGCGGCGGATCCGGCATCGGGCATCGGTCACCGCGCAGACGCTCGCCCGTAACGGCCACCGCGTCATCATCGTGGGCCGCAACGAGGACGCCCTCGCCGCCACCGCGCAGGGCATCGACTCCACAGCACGTCCGCACCTGGCCGCGTCGAACGGCTGTGATGCCCAGCTGTACGGAACCGGGCCCCGCGCGAAGATCCGCTCGCGCGGTGCATGGGACCCTCGGGGGGGAACGGGTCTTGAATCGGCGGTAGAGGTTGCGCGCCACGCATACGCCCGGGCCGCCGAAGCCGACGATGTCGGTGCGTCCGTCGCCAGTGGTGTCCAGCGAGGAAGCGAGATGCTTGTCGACGAGCCATCCACCCGCCTTCTTGTCGTGGCCGAAGGCCCGGAGAGCCGGTTCGTCGGGGAGCGGTGCGGACTTGCCGTCTCGTCCTGGAGCGAGATCCAGACGCCGTCGTCGTGGCAGCCGACCGCGCACCGCAGGCAGCGGGAGTGCGAGCCAGCGACACGCTTCACACCGTGTTCTCGGAAAACAGGTCGAGCACCTGCGCCGCGTGTGAGAAGTGAACTCCGCCCGGCGAGTGCAGTCGCAAAGTAGGTGCCCCGGAAGCGTCGCAGGAACACGGACCGCATCAGGCGCCTACCCGCATCGTGCCCGACAGCGAAACCAATCTCACGACGAGGCCGTACCGCAGCGCTCCGGTGCGGCCTCGTCGTCTCACGGCTCCGCGCACAGGCCCCCAGAATGGTCCTCAGCGGGGCCTCGCCGTATCACCGGCGCTCTCACACGTCTGTCACCAACTACGCCGACCCCCTCGGACCGCGAGGCCCTGACCTGCACTTACGCACCCGCCCTGGACTGAAGTGGACACCCAAAGACGGTCTCTACAACCTGTGCCAGGTGGGACCGCAGCAGCGGGCGCGGCAGAGATCCAGCGAAGGCCGGATCCGGGCCGGTGGTCCACGTGCGCAGCCCCGCAATTGCCGGGCTGATTTGTCGATCCTCCACAAGACGGTGGGCTGAGGACTGCCGTTCGACGTCGATGGGCGGCTCAGCAGCCCACCAAGTCAGCACTCGTCCCACCGCCACTGAACCCGCGAAGACCACCGCCCGCGACCGAGCTGCGGAAAGAGCGCCCTAACGGCACCTGACACAGAGTCAGCAAAGTCAGCATTAGGTCAGCAAAAGTACTGCCAGAGGTACCCACAGACGGCCACACCTTGGAAACATCCGCCGCTCATGCTCAGGTCCGCAACACGCTCCGCCGCCCTCCCGTAAACGCCGGCGAGGCAGACGGCAGCGTCCGACGAACCTTCCTCCGCCCACTACCGCGAAATAAGCATTTCCGCAGGTCAGCGCACCCGTCCACGCGGCTTCAGCGGCGTCGCCGACAGCTCGGGGGCCGGCAGCGGATCCCCGTCGTACCCCTTCACTTCCCCGAACCGAGTCCCTTCCATCCAGTCCCGGCGGGCCTGTACGATCTCCTCCTGAGACCGGCAGATCCAGTTCCAGAACATGATCAGCTCCTCCTCGAAGGGCTCGCCGCCCAGGAGCATGAGGCCGGCGTCGGACTCGGCGCGCAGGGGGAGTTCGCTGCGGCCGCAGCCGAGGTAGAGCATCGAGCCGGGCAGCAGCGGTACGCCGTCGACGTGGGCTTCGCCGGACATGGACAGCACGGCGTATTCGAAGTCGGGCTCCAGGGGGAGGCGTACGTCCGCGCCACGGGTGAGGGCCAGGTCGGCGCCGACGATCGGGGTGTACGTGGTGCCGGGTGAGGTGGCGCCGTCGAGTTCGCCGAGGATCAGCCTGGCGGTCAGGCCGGGTGCCGTGACGGTCGGCAGGTCGGCGTGGTGCTCGAAGTGCGGGTCGGTGTGGCGGTGGGCGTCGGGGAGCGCGACCCAGAGTTGCGCGCCGTGCAGGAAGCGGGCGTGCGACCGGGGGCTCTCCTCCGAGTGACTGATGGCCCGGCCCGAGGTCATCAGACCCAGTTCGCCCGGGCGGATCAGCTGGAGGCTGCCGGTCGAGTCGCGGTGCAGCACCTCGCCGTCGTGCAGCCAGCTCACCGTCTGCAGACCCATGTGCGGGTGCGGGGGCACCTGCATGCCGGGCTCGTCGGCGATGTCGTCCGGGCCGTAGTGATCGACGAAGCACCATGCGCCCACCATGCGGCGGCCCAGGTTGGGCAGCAGCCGGCGGACCTCGGTGGACTCGCCGAGCTTGACGTGGCGCGGGCTGAGGAGTTCGCGCACCGGCTCCGTCACCACGAAACCACGGCCGCCGCACACGGCGGGGACCGCCTCGCGGTCAAGATTGCTCATGGCCACAACCTAGTCCCGCCGGAGTGGTTCCGTCAGTCCGTCACGCGGGCGTCCGGCGAAGCGTGCGGCCCACCTCCGTCCTCGGTGAGGCCCGTCTTCGTTCTTGGTGAGCCGCCGCCATGTCCGCCGGGTGCCCTGGGAGGAACAGCGGTCGTGTAAATAGTAGCCATGTACATAGTAGCCATGTACTGTATTTGTCATGGGTACGGCATCCGAGGGCGCGACGCCCGGTTTCCTGGTCTGGCGTCTGTCCATGACGTGGCGCGTGGCGGTCGATCGCGCCGTCGCACCGCTGGGGCTGACCCATGCCCAGTACTCGCTGGTGGCCTCGCTGTACGGCATGCAGCGCTCCGGACTGCGGCCCAGCCAGCGACGCCTGGCCGACCACACGGGACTGGAGCCCCTCTACGTGTCGAAGCTGGCGCGCGGCCTGGAGTCCGCGGGGCTGCTCGAGCGCACCCGGGACCCCAAGGATCCGCGCGCCGTCCAGCTCGCGCTCACCGAGCGCGGCCGGGACGTCACCGAGCAGGCGATCAAGGTCGTCCAGGGGCTTCTGCGGCAGCTGCTGGAGCCGCTCGGCGGCCTCGACAGCCCGCGCGCACGGGCGTTCACCCGCGAGCTGGCGACCCTGCTCGACGCACCTCTTGATCCGTTCAGTCAGAACAGTGAGCACGAGAAGGAGCAGTCATGACCACCACCTCCCGCGCCACCGCCCCCGCCCCCGCCCCGGCCATGGACAGCCGCCTCATCGGCGTGGCCCACTACGCCGCCCGAGGGGTCCTGGAGAAGGTGCTGTCCCGCTACCACGTCACGTTCCAGGAGATGGTGACCCTGCGGCCGGTCGCCACCGCCGGCGGCCCCGTCGAGCACGACCGGCTGGTGGGCCGTACCGTCGCCGCCCTCAAGGCCGACGAGGCCGCGGTGCGTGACGTCATCGGGCAGCTGATCGCCAAGGGGCTGCTGGCGGCCGAGGGTCCGCGCCTGCGGATCACCGACGCCGGGCGAACCTTCTACGCCGGCGCGAGCGCCGAGACGGCCGAGATCGCCGCCCGTATCTACGCCGACATCCCCGCCGAGGACCTGGCGGCCGCCGCCCGCGTGCTGACCACGGTCACCGAGCGGGCCGACGCGGAGCTGGCCGCGCTCGCCTCCTGACCGGGCCTCCAGCGGGCGCGGCACATGGTGGAATGTTCAACCACCTGTCTTGGTTGCAGTAGACCGAAGGAGGTCACGCGTGAACACGACGTACTACGACCACGGAACACCGGCCGAGCGCTGGGAGCGCGCGCAGCTGTTCTTCGGCGCCCGGGACTACGCCGGCGCCGCCCGCGTCCTGGCCGCACTGGTCGAGGAGGTGCCGGAGCAGACCGGACCGCGGCTGCTGCTGGCCCGTGCCTACTACCACTCGGCCCAGCTGCGCCGCGCCGAGACGGAGTTGCGCGTCATCGTGGAGCGTGACCCGGTGGAGCACTACGCCCGGCTGATGCTCGGCCGCACCCTCCAGCGGCAGGGACGCCACGAGGAGGCCGCGCCGCACCTGCGCATCGCCTCGGCGCTCGCGGGCGAGTTCGCGGACGTGTGAGTGGGACGGTGCCACGGCTCCGGTCGGGGCCGTGGCATGCTGGCGCGATGGACTGCCCGAATGCGTGTACGCCCGTTGCCGAGCGGGTCGAGGAACTTCTCGCCGCGGGCGGGCCGTTGCCCGTGGTGACGGCCGGTCATCCGGTGCTGCGGCGCGGCGCCGAGCCGTTCGACGGCCAGCTGGAGCCGGCGCTGCTGGCCCGGTTCGTCGAGGCGCTGCGCCTCACCATGCACGCGGCGCCCGGCGTGGGACTGGCCGCGCCCCAGGTGGGTGTGCCTCTGCGGATCGCGGTCCTGGAGGATCCGGCGCCGGTTCCGGAGGAGGTGCGACGGGCGCGGGGGCGGGTGCCCCAGCCGTTCCGCGTGCTGGTCAATCCGTCGTACGAGCCGGTCGGCGCCGCACGGGCCGCGTTCTACGAGGGCTGCCTCAGCGTGCCGGGCTGGCAGGCGGTGGTGGCCCGCCACGCCGAGGTGCGGCTGCGTGCGCAGGACGAGCACGGCCGGTCGGTGGACGAGGTGTTCACCGGCTGGCCGGCCCGTATCGTGCAGCACGAGACCGATCACCTCGACGGCACCCTCTACCTCGACCGTGCCGAGCTGCGCTCGCTGTCCTCGAACGAGACGCTCGCGGCGCGCTGGGCGCAGCCGACACCCGAGGAGGCGGCGCGGGCCCTCGGGTTCGAGCTGCCGTGACGGGGCTCGAGCCGCCGTGACGGGGGCTCGAGCCGCGTTGAGGGGCGTCGCCGCCGCCGGCACCGCGCCGGTCAGCCCCGGTACGCCTCGAGCAGGCGCAGCCACACCTCGCTGATCGTCGGATAGGACGGGACCGCGTGCCACAGCCGGTCGACCGGGACCTGTCCGGCGACGGCGACGGACGCCGAGTGGAGCAGTTCGCCGACGCCGGGACCGACGAAGGTGACACCCCGCAGGATCCCCTCGTCCAGGTCGACCACCATGCGGGCGCGGCCGCGGTAACCCTCCCCGTACAGCCCGGCCCCGGCGACCGAGGAGAGTTCCACGTCGACGGCGCGGACCCGGTGGCCGGCCTGTTCGGCCTCCGCCAGCGACAGGCCCACGGCGGCGGCCTCCGGGTCGGTGAAGACGACCTGCGGGACGGCGTGGTGGTCGGCGGTGGCCGCGTGGGGGCCCCACGGGGCCGGCTCCTGGAGGGGCTCGCCCTTGGCGCGGGCGCCGATGGCGTCGCCGGCGATCCGGGCCTGGTACTTGCCCTGGTGGGTGAGAAGGGCACGGTGGTTGACGTCGCCGCACGCGTAGAGCCAGTCGCTGCCCTCCACCCGCAGGGTGTCGTCGACCGTGAGCCAGGAACCCGGCTCAAGACCGACGGTCTCCAGACCGATGTCCTCGGTGCGCGGGGCCCGTCCGGTGGCGCAGAGGATCTCGTCGGCCTCGATCCGGTCGCCGGTGCCGGTGACGGCCACGACGGTGCCGTTCTCGCGGGTCACCGACTCCACCGAGGTGCCGGTGCGGATGTCGGCGCCCGCCTCGGTGAGCGCCTCGGCGACCAGCTCCCCGGCGAAGGGCTCCATCCGGGGCAGCAGCCCCTTGCCGCGCACCAGGACGGTGACCTGGGAGCCGAGCGCCTGGTAGACGGTGGCCATCTCGGTGGCGACCACTCCTCCGCCGACCACGATCAGCCGCTCGGGCACGTGTTTCGCGGAGGTGGCCTCGCGGCTGGTCCACGGCCGGACCTCGGCGAGGCCGGGCAGGTCCGGCAGCTGGGCGCCGGTGCCGGTGCATACGGCGACGGCGTGCCGGGCGGTCAGCGTCACACGCCCGCCGTCCGCGCCGGTGACCGTGACCGTGCGCGGACCGGCGAGACGGCCGTGGCCGCGGTACAGGTCGGCGCCGATGCCGTCCAGCCAGCGGACCTGGCCGTCGTCGTGCCAGTGCGAGGTGTACTCGTCCCGGCGGGCGAGGACCGCCGTGGTGTCCAGGGGGCCCTGCACCGCCTGGCTGAGGCCGGGCAGGCGGCGGGCGTCGGCGCGCGCGATGACCGGGCGCAGCAGAGCCTTGCTGGGCATGCACGCCCAGTAGGAGCACTCGCCTCCGACCAGCTCGCTCTCCACGACCGCGGTGGACAGACCGGCCGCGCGGGTGCGGTCGGCCACGTTCTCCCCCACGGGTCCGGCCCCTAGCACCACGACGTCGTACGCGATGGTTTCCGTTTCCGTCATGACGTCAGTCTGGAGGGTGGTGTGCGCCGTGGCCACACGGGTACGCGCGCGGAATACCCGTAGGGTCGGCCGTGTTGTGCGGACGGTCCGGTCCCCGCGCCAGGAAGTACGTCCCCACACCAGGAAGAGGGAATACGCCATGAGCAGCACCGTGGAGCTCACCAAAGAGAACTTCGACCAGACGGTCACCGAGAACGACTTCGTTCTCATCGACTTCTGGGCGTCCTGGTGCGGGCCGTGCCGTTCGTTCGCCCCGGTCTACGAGAAGGCGGCCGAGGACAACCCCGACCTGGTGTTCGGCAAGGTGGACACCGAGGCGCAGCCGGAGCTCGCGGCGGCCTTCGGCATCCAGTCCATTCCGACGCTGATGATCGTCCGCGACCAGGTGGCCGTGTTCGCGCAGCCGGGCGCGCTGCCGGAGGCCGCCCTGACGGATGTGATCGGGCAGGCCCGCAAGCTGGACATGGACGAGGTCCGCAAGGCTGTCGCCGAGCAGCAGGCGCAGGGCCAGGAACAGGGGCAGACGGGCCCTGACGGGCAGTAGGGGCCCTTCCTCGTGAGGGACGGACCCGTCGACATCGACGGGTCCGTCCCTCGTCGCACGGCCCGTTGCTCATCAGCGGGCCCGACACTCATGAGCGGGCCGTTCCTCCGCGTCCCGGGTCAGGTGGACTCGCGCTGGACCACCGTCGCGCCGAGCACGGTCAGCCGTTCGGCTGCCGCGCCCGGGTTGCGTACGGCCCGGTCGACGAGGTCGGCGACGTAGCGGCCGGAGGGCAGGTCGATGTGCACGGTGCTCAGCCGGGGGCGCAGCAGCCGGCCGAGCATCAGGTCGTCGGCGCCGATCACGGCCGTCTCCTCGGGGATGCGGACGCCGTCGTCCTGCAGGGCGCGCATCAGCAGCATCGCGTACTCGTCGTTGTAGGCGAACACCGCGTCCAGGCCCAGCCCGCGGCAGCGTTCGGCGAGGCGGGCCGCGGACTCCTCGTCGTAGCCGAGGGGCAGCTCGGTCACGGTCCCGTCGGTGCCGCGCAGGGCGTTCCGTACGCCGGCCAGGCGGGGCCGGGAGAAGATCTCGAGGCCGCTTTCCTCGGGCACGACGACACCGATCCGGCGGCGGCCGCGGGCGTAGAGGTGGGCGCCCGCGCGGTGGCCGACGCGCTCGTTGTCCATGAGCAGGGCGTGGGCGCCGTCCACGGGTTCGGGTCCGAGGGTGACCACGGCGCGGGCGCCGGAGCGCTTGAGCACCGCGACGCCTTCGGGGCCGATCCCGGCGCCGGGGACCAGGACCGCGACCGGCCGCAGCTCGGCCCAGGCGCGGACGGCCTCGTCGCCGTGCAGGCCGACGTTCCCGTGCTGCACCACGGTGTAGTCCAGTCGGCCGAGCGCCCACTGGAGTTCGTTGAGGTACCGGCTGTAGAGGGGGCCCGGTGCGATGGCGGGGGCGGGCATCAGGACGATCCGGCTGTGCCCGGCGCGCAGGCTGCGTGCGGCGGCATGGGGGACGTACCCGAGTTCTCTGGCGGCCTCGTGGACCCGGCGGCGGGTGGGCTCGCTGATGCGTACGGCGCCGGTGTTGTTCAGGACATAGGAGACGGTCGCGCGCGAGACGCCCGCCAGGCGGGCCACATCGGCACTCGTGGGGACGGAGTGCGGTGCGGGTGACGAGGACGCGGCGGGTTCTGGTATCTGCACCATGACGTACCGCATCTTGGCAGAAGGCGGGGAGCGCGGACCGGGCAGGGGCGTCGGGGCCGCGCGGAACGGGCGGGAGACGTACGGCCTGCGGCGAACGCGTTCGCCACGAACATGTGTGTAACGAACTTGTTCGCAACGAACATGTTCGTTACAGTCGCCGTGTGACAGCACACCGACCCACCGCCCCACGCAGCCGTCGCGACCGCCCGGCCAAGCCCGCACTGACCCGGGAGGGCATCGTGGCCACGGCCGTGGCCGTGCTGCGGGCCGAGGGGCTGGAGAAATTGACCATGCGGCGCCTGGCCCAGGAGCTCGACACCGGCCCGGCCTCGCTGTACGTGTACGTGCGCAACACCGCCGAGCTGCACGCGGCCGTGCTGGACGAGCTGCTCGGCACGGTGGGCCCCGCGCCCGCGGAGGGCAGCTGGCGCCGACGGCTCGAGCAGGTGCTCACGGCGTACACGGCGATGCTCATGGAGCACCCCGGGCTCGCCCGGTCCGCGCTCACCGCCCGGCCCAGCGGCCCGCACTACCTGAACCTGATCGAGACGCTGCTCGGCCTCCTCGACGAGGGCGGCGTCGCGCCCGACCGGGCCGCGTGGGGGGTGGACCTGCTGCTCCAGCACGCCACCGCGACGGCCGCCGAGCACTCGGCGCACGACGGTTCGGCGACCGACCGGGCCGAGTGGGACGCGCTCGCGCACGCCCTGCACAGCGCGTCGGACCGCACTCACCCGCACATCGCCGCCCTCGCCGGCCCCCTGCTGTCCGGCGCGCCCGAGGACCGTCTGTCCTGGGGCTTCCAGACCCTGATCAACGGCATCGAGCGCACGAGCGTGCCCGAGTGACCGAGACCGCCCCCGCCGGGCCGTCGGTGCCCCGCCCGTCCAGCCGCCCCCCGAGGAGAGCCCCATGACCGACAGGACCGACATGATCGACATCCCGCACCACCCGATAGCCGTGATCGGCGGCGGGCTCGGCGGCCTCACGCTGGCCCGGGTGCTGCAGGTGCACGGCATCGAGGCGGCCGTCTTCGAGCTCGACGCCTCCCCCGCCGCACGCACCCAGGGCGGCATGCTCGACATCCATGAGGACTCCGGCCAGGAGGCATTGCGCGCCGCCGGACTGCACGAGCGGTTCCGGGAGTCGGTGCTGCCGGGCGGCCAGGCCACGCGGGTGCTCGACAAGGACGCCGTGGTCCGCATGGACGAGCCCGACGACGGCACCGGCGGCCGGCCCGAGATCGACCGGGGCGACCTGCGGAAGCTGCTGCTGGGCTCGCTGCGAGAAGGCACCGTGCGCTGGGGCGCGAAGGTCACCGGCGCGCGGCCGCTGGGCGGCGGCCGGCACGAGGTGAGGCTCGCCGACGGTTCGGCGTTCACCACGGATCTGCTGGTCGGCGCCGACGGCGCCTGGTCGCGGATCCGGCCACTGGTCTCGGCGGCGCGGCCCGCCTACACCGGCGTGTCGTTCGTCGAGGTGGACCTGCTGGAGGCCGACGTACGCCATCCGGTCGCCGCCGAGGTGGTGGGCGGCGGGTTCTTCTTCGCGCTCGGGGCGGGCCGGGGCTTTCTCGCGCACCGCGAGACGGACGGCAGCCTGCATGTGTACGTGGCGCTCGAGGCCCCGGAGGACTGGCTGGACGGCATCGACTTCGGCGACACAGGGGCCGCGAAGTCCCGGGTCCTGGAGCACTTCGCCGACTGGGACAAGGCCCTGAGGTCACTGGTCGCCGATGCCGACGGCGCGCTGGTCCCGCGGCGGATCCACGCCCTGCCGGTGGGCCACCGCTGGGAACGCGTGCCAGGGGTGACGCTGCTGGGCGACGCGGCCCATCTGATGTCCCCGTTCGCGGGCGAGGGCGCCAACCTCGCCATGCTCGACGGCGCCGAGCTCGGCCGGTTCCTGGCCGCCCGGCCGGACGACGTGGAGGCCGCGCTGACGGCGTACGAGGAGAGGCTGTTCCCGCGCAGCGAGGCGGCGGCGGAGGACTCGGGCCGCGGTGCGGCCCTGCTGTTCCGTCAGGACGCGCCGGAGGGCCTGCTGGAGATGTTCGCCGGCCACCACTGAGCCCGTCCGGCCTCGACGACGACCGGCCGCACGCTCTCGATAGGGCAGCCCGCTCTCAGCGCGAGCCCCCGCTGCCGGTCACGCGTTCGACGAGGTCGAACCAGCCTGCCTGCAACCGGTCCATCGGCATGTGGCACTGCCGGGTCAGGTGGTGGATCAGGGCGGGTTCGAGGTAGCCCATCAGCGTCTGCGCGAGCAGTTCGCAGTCCGCGTCCGGGACCGCCTGCCGCAGCAGCATGAGCACATGGCCGTAGCGCACCTGGCGGGGCGGCACCAGGAAGCGGCGGTCGGGGCAGGGCTCGGCCGCAAGTTGCAGCTCCAGGTCGTCGGCGGCGCGGCGCAGCGCGGCGCAGCCGAACGCGCGCAGCCGCTCCACCGGCGGCGCGCCGGGCCCCAGCGGGGCGGGGCCGCTCAGGATGGACGCCTGGAACTTCCGCTCGGAGTGGTCCAGCAGTGCCGTGAGCAGGCCGGTGCGGTCGCCGAAGCGGCGGAAGACCGTGCCCTTGCCCACCTGGGCGGCCGCGGCGACCGCCTCCATCGTGACGCCGGCCGCGCCGTGCTCCGCCACCAGGCGTGCCGCCGCGTCCAGTAGCCGGGCGCGGTTGCGCGCGGCGTCGGCGCGCAGGCAGGGCTCGTCCACGTCGGTGCCGAGCTCGAGCAGCACCGGCGTGTTCTCCACGGGCTCCTGAGGCGTGGGGAAGGGCGGGAGGGTGCTGGACATGAAGCCAGCGTAAAGCATCGGGAAGAAAACTGGACCGTGGTCCGGTTAGTCTGGTAGAAAATTAAACGGACCTCGGTCCGGATCGTTACGGCAGTGTTTCAGCCCCCCATTGGAGTCTTCATGTCTGTTCGTATCCTCGCGCTCGTCGGCAGCCTTCGCGCCGGTTCGCACAACCGCCAGCTCGCCGAGGCGGCCGTCAAGCTCGCCCCCGCGGGTGCTGAGGTCGAGCTGTTCGAGGGCCTGGCCGAGGTTCCGTTCTACAACGAGGACATCGACGTCGAGGGCAGCGTGCCGGCCGCCGCCGCCAAGCTGCGCGAGGCCGCCCAGGCCGCCGACGGCTTCCTGCTCTTCTCCCCCGAGTACAACGGCACCATCCCGGCCGTGCTGAAGAACGCCATCGACTGGCTGTCCCGTCCGTACGGCGCCGGCGCCTTCACCGGCAAGCCCGTCGCGGTCGTGGGCACCGCCTTCGGCCAGTACGGCGGCGTGTGGGCGCAGGACGACGCCCGCAAGGCCGTGGGCATCGCCGGCGGCAAGGTCATCGAGGACATCAAGCTGTCCATCCCGGGCTCCGTGACCCGCTTCGCCGAGACCCACCCGGTCGACGACGCCGAGGTCGCCGCCCAGCTGACCGAGGTCGTCGCCCGCCTGCACGGCCACGCCGGCGAGGCCGTCGCCGCCTGAGCCGACCCGGACGAACCCGGTGAGGGGCCTGAGCGCTGCGCTCGGGCCCCTCACCGGGTTCACGGCGCGGCCTCACTCCAGTTCGGCGACGCGCCGGACGGC
The DNA here is from genome assembly GCF_014654675.1 of Streptomyces spiralis. Lineage (GTDB taxonomy): Bacteria > Actinomycetota > Actinomycetes > Streptomycetales > Streptomycetaceae > Streptomyces > Streptomyces spiralis. The sequence goes on along the minus strand of NZ_BNBC01000054.1, from coordinate 33,872 downwards.
CCGGGAGGCGAAACGGTCGATCCAGCCCGCCGGGTCGCCCAGGCGCGGAGCCAGGATCACGGTGTCGACACCGAGCCCGGCGTAGCCCTCCAGGTCCCGCAGCAGGGTGTCGAGGTCCTCCTCGGTCGCCGCTTCCCCCGTGTACACGAACGTTTTGCGTACGGCGTCGTAGTCGCGCCCCACGCTGTCGCAGTGCCCACGCAGCACGTCCAGCTTGTGCCGCAACTCCTCGGGGGAGGCGGGGATCAGGTTGCAGACGTCCGCGTACTGCGCGACCAGGCGCAGCGTCTTCTTCTCGCCCCCGCCGCCGATCATGATCTCCGGGTGCGGCGAGCTCACCGGCGGCGGCACGCACAGTGTCTCGGCGAGCCGGTAGTGCGTGCCCTCGAAGGGGCCATCGGCGTCCGGGTCCCACATCTGCAGACAGATCCGCAGGGTCTCCTCCAGCCGCTCGAAACGCTCGGCGAGCGGCGGGTAGGGCACGCCCAGCCCATGGTGCTCACGGTCGTACCAGGCCGCCCCGATGCCGAGCGTGGCCCGGCCGCCGGAGAGCACGTCCAGCGTGGTGACGATCTTGGCGAGCAGCCCGGGGTGGCGGTACGTCACCCCCGTCACCAGGGCGCCGAGCCGCACGGTGGAGGTGTGGCCGGCGAGGAAGCCGAGCGTGGTGTAGGCCTCCAGCATCGGGTCCTCGGCTCCGCCGTTGAACTCCATCTGGAAGTAGTGGTCCATGACCGACAGCCGGCTCACTCCGGCTGCCTCGGCCGCCTCCCCCGCGGCGGCCAGTTCCATGCCGAGCGCGGGCGCGCCGCCCGCGTTGTCGAACCGGTTGATGTGCACACCGACCCGCATGCGTGCCTCCGTACGTCACCGTTTCCGAGGCCGACCGTCTCGGCCCCTCCCGACGCTAGGGGGTGTCTCGTCGATCAGGCCGGCCACACCGCCGTGTCCGGGCCGGAAGGGCCGGTGACCACCCGCCGGTCGGCGGGACATGTCCGCCGTGCGGCGGCGTCCACGCCGCGGACGGGTACCCGCACAGGGCACACGAGCCCGCCGCACACCGCGATCCGCGCGAGGAGACTCCATGACGCCGGTCCCGCCCCCGTTCGACCCCGAGCTCGCCGCCGCCCTGGAGGAGGCCGGGGGTCTGATGGGACCCGGGCTCGCGCCGGAGGACATCGCGGCCGCCCGGCAGGGTGCCGCCGTCGAACTCCTGGACGCGCTGGACCTGACCGTGGACGGCGCCTTCGAGGTGACCGAGCCGACCGTGCCGGGGCCCGAGGGCGCGCCCGGCGTCCCGCTGCTGGTCTGCCGGCCCACCGCACCGGCCACCGGCACCGGCCGGCCGCTCCTCTACCACGTGCACGGCGGGGGCATGGTCCTCGGGAACCGCAGACTGGGCGTGAACACGGCCCTGGACTGGGCGAAGGGGTTTCAGGCGGCCGTGGTGTCGGTGGAGTACCGGCTGGCGCCGGAGCACCCTCACCCCGCGCCGGTCGACGACGTGCACGCGGGTCTGCTGTGGACGGCGGAACACGCACGGGAGCTGGGCTGCGACCCGCGCCGGATCGTGCTCGTCGGCGGGAGCGCCGGCGGCGGGCTCGCCGCCGCGCTGGCGCTGCTGCTGCGGGACTCGGGCGGACCGCGGCCGCTGGGCCAGATGCTGATGTCCCCGATGCTCGACGACCGCAACGACACGCCGTCCGCGCGCCAGATGGCGGGCGCCGGCCTCTGGGACCGCACGGCCAACGAGACCGCGTGGACCGCGCTGCTCGGTGACCGGCGCGGCGGCCCGGACGTGTCGCCGTACGCCGCGCCGGCCCGCGCCCAGGACCTGTCGGGCCTGCCGCCGGCCTTCCTCGACGTCGGCTCCGCGGAGACCTTCCGCGACGAGGTGGTCTCCTACGCCTCCCGTATCTGGCGGGCCGGGGGCGTCGCCGAACTCCACGTCTGGCCCGGCGGTTTCCACGGCTTCGACGGCATCGCCCCGCGGGCGGCCCTGTCCCAAACCGCGCAGGCCGCCCGTATGGACTGGCTGCGCAGGCTGCTGGCCCACTGACGACGCCGGCGACGGCGCGGGCTGCCGGCCGCCGCCGGCCCGCCGACCGCCGCCGGGACCGCCGGAACGACCGTACGGGCGGACCACTGGAACGCAGCGCGGGCGGACCGCTGGAACCAGCGCGCCCCCGGCGCGCGTGGATCACCCTGTCACCGGGCACGACACCGGGGGCGGTGCACGTCGCACGCGACGGCGCCACCCGCGTGTGCCCGGGGGTCAGAAACCGGATTCAGGCGCACAACTGTTACCAGAAGCGGTTGTCTGTCAACATCGTGCAAAGGCGGAGCGAACGGGGCGCGGGGTGTCGCAGTCGATCGAGGACTCATGGCGTGTTCGGATTCTCGGCGCGGACAACACACCGGTGGGATCGGGTGTTCTGGTGGACGGGGAGCGGGTGCTGACATGCGCTCATGTCGTGCAGGCCGCACTGGAGTTGAGGGAGGGCGAGACTCCCGGGGAACGGCGTGTCGCCGTCGACCACCCGGGCTCCCTCACCACTGACGTGTCGTACGGCTGGGTGGTGCCGCAGGGCTGGGCGCCGCCCGACCAGGAACGCGCGGACGTCGCGGTGCTCACGCTGAGCGGCCCGGCGCCGTCCGACTGCGTCCCGGCGCGGCTGCGGAACTGCGGTCACGCGCGGGGCCGCGAGGTGCGGGTGTTCGGTCAGGCCTCGGCGGCCGGTCCCGGCGTCTGGGTGACGGCCCGGCTGCGCGGGGCGGGCGGGCTGAGCCCGGACTGGGTCCAGATGGACAGCCTGGAACCGGCCGACGAGCGGGTGCGGGGCGGCTACAGCGGGGCGGGTGTCGTCGACGACAGCGGGGACGTCATCGGCATCGTCGTGGCCGCGCGGCTCCCCGCCGACTCCCGCGTCGCCTGGATGATCCCGGTCGAGGCCGTCGTGCAGTACTGCCCGCTGCTGGGCGACGCGCTGCACGGCGGTCCCGGCACCGTGCCCTCCTGGCCGCCGGGCGCCGACCGTGAACTGACGACCGCCCTGGTGAAGGTGCCGAGCATGCGCGACCCGCAGCGCCGGGAGAGCGTGCTGCGGGACACCGGCGACGAGATCTTCGATCTCGCCGAGCGGTCGCCTGTGCTGATCGAGGACGTGCGCGGGGTCGTCGAGCTGTGCCTTCAGTACGCGGACGGCATCGACCGGCTGGCCGCCGCGCTGCGCTGGTACGAGCGGGGCTCGCTGCCGATGCGGGAGTTCGAGCGGGTCGTCCTGCGGCTGCGCGGCGCTCCGGGGCCGGTGTCATGACGGGTGCCGACGCACCGCGCACGGACCTGTTCTGGGAGCTGGCCGGTCTGATCGCGCGGATCCCGGGGCTCGGCCACCAGCGTCCGCTGCGGCGGACCGCGGAGGCGTTCGCCGAGCGCTTCGGGCCGCTGGAGAGCGGGGAGCCGTCGGGAATCCTCCGGGAGGACCTCTACGCGACGCTGCGGGAGTGCGACGGCTACCCCGACGGGCTGCGGTTCTACCTCGACACGCTGGGCAGCGGGCGTACCGGCACCCTGGCGTGGGCGGCGGTGGAGCAGATGTATCTGCGGCTGTACCCGGAGCGGCTGCTCACGCCCACCGAGCGCGAGGAGTTGTGCGCCCTGCTCGCGGCGCGTGCGCCGGGTACGCGGCTCGGGTCGGTCGCCCTGCGGTTCCTGCCGTTCCTGCCGCCGGGCGACGGCGACGCCGGCGGGTCCGAGGCGCCCGAGGCGCTGCTCGACGCGCTGGAGGACGCGCTCGTGCTGGAGGACGAGGCGCACCCGCTGCTGTCGTTCGTCGAGGCCGTGGCGGTCAGCCAGCCGCCGCCGCTGGAGGCGGAGTTGCGGGACTGGAGCGACAAGGTGGCGCACCGCATCGGCTGCCCTCAGGAGGTCCTCCAGTGGGCCCGGGCCCGGGAGGCGGCACGTGTGGGGCGGCCCTTCGACCCGTCCCGTCTGCTGGTGGAGATCGTGGCGCATCCGGCCGCCCCCGACGAGTACCACGTGCGGGGCTGGCTGCTGGCCACGCGGGAGGGACCGAGTTCGCTGCTCGCCGACTGCCGGGTGGCCTCGCGCGGCGCGCTGGAGGAGACGGTCGCCGCGCTGCACCAGACGGTGCTGGAGCGGCTGGGTGAGCTGAGCGCGGGGCTGCGGGTGGAGTTCCTGCTGCCCAGGCCGCTGCTGTGGCTGGATGTGGACCAGTTCCCGGTGCGACCGGCGGGTTCGGTGGCGCGGCCGATCGGAGCCGATCACACTGTCCTGGTGCGCAGTCGAGACCGGTTCCACAAGCGGTACTGGTGGCCCGCCCTGCACCGGCGCCTGGCCTGGCTGCACTCGAACCCGGACGGCGGTTTCGAGGCGCCCGCCGTGCGCTACGCCGCGCCGGGCGGCGTCCCCGCCCCGTACGAGCTGCTCACCGAGCTGCGCGACGGTGAAACCCCGTTCTGCTTCGTGCTGCTGGAGCCCCCGCCGTGGGACGGCGACGCGGCGGCGGACCCGGTGTACGTGCTGCTGGAGGTAGGCATCCCGGCCATCGTCGCGCTGCGTCGGCAGGGCCATCACGCCGAAGCGCGGCCGCAGTTGTGGGAAGTGCTGGCCGGGAGGTTGGATGCGCTGCCCGACCGGGTACGACATCTGCGGGGCGTCGGTCCGGGCGGCGGCGGGGCAGCGGTGAAGCTGGACCTGCATCGCCACGTCACCCTAGTGTGGGACAGCCAAGACGGACTGGAGGGGGCGGAGGCCGCGCTCGGGCATCCGCGGACCGGGGGTGGCCATCCATGAGCGGGGACTCGACCGACCAGCGTGAGGCGCGGCATCCCCGGCCTCCCGACTGGTGGGTGTTCCGGGACAACGGCGCGCAGCACGCGCCGTCCGACCCGCTGCCTCCGCTGCCCGTCGCGCCGCCGTGGCGGCGCTTCAGGCCGGCCACCGACAGCCCACCGCTGGACATCCCCGACCCGGGCGACCACACGGACGTCGAGCGCAAGCTGGGCTCACGCCGGCCCGGCACCCTGGACCATGCCGTCGTCGACGTCATCAACGCGGCGATCCTGCTGCGCCGTCCGCTGCTGGTCACCGGGCAGCCGGGGACGGGGAAGTCGAGCCTCGCCTACCAGATCGCCGCCGAGCTGGGCCTGGGCCGGGTGCTGTGGTGGCCGGTCGTCAGCCGCACCACCCTGCGCGACGGGCTGTACGACTACGACGCGATCGGCCGGGTGCAGGACACGCCCATGGCGGCGGCCCCCGGCGCGGAGCGCGGGCCACTGCCCGACGTGGGCCGCTATCTGACGCTCGGTCCGCTCGGCACGGCACTGCTGCCGTGGAAACGGCCGCGGGTGCTGCTCGTCGACGAGCTGGACAAGAGCGACATCGACCTGCCCAACGACCTGCTGCACATCTTCGAGGAGGGCGAGTTCCGCGTCCGGGAGCTGGAGCGGCTGGGGCAGTCCCGGCGCGAGGCGAGCGTGGGCACCGCCGACCACGGCTTACCCGTGGTGGTGCGCGACGGCCGGGTGCGCTGCTCGGAGTTCCCGATCGTCGTGATCACCAGCAACGGGGAGCGGGCCTTCTCCCCCGCCTTCCGCCGCCGGTGCCTGGAGGTCGAACTCGCCGTCCCGGACGAGGAGCGGCTGGCCGCGATGGTCGAGGCGCACTTCGGCCCGCAGACGGATCCGCGCACTCGGCAGCTGGTCCGTTCGTTCCTGAAGGAGCGCGGCGACGGCTCGCTCGCCGCCGACCAGCTCCTGAACACCGTGCACATGCTGACGAACGGCGCCGCCGACGCCGACGAGGCGTCCTGGACGCAGTTGCGGACCGCGCTGTGGCGCAGCCTGGCGACGGACTCCTCGCCATGACCGGCCGTGCGGGCCCGGCGCCGACGGCACGCGAGTGGGCGGAGGCGCTCTGGCTGACCGAGCGCATCGGGGCGGCCGACGGTGCACTGTCGGAGCGGGCCGCGCGGGCGGACGCGCCGACGGCGAGCACCGAGTACGCCCCCGAGCGCCTCCCCAACACCCCGAGCGCCCCGCCGGACGCCGACGACTCCCCGTCGCGAGCGGCCTCCCGGTCCCACCTCTCCAGCGGACCCGAACCCACCCCGGAGACCGACCTGGCCGGCGCGCCGCCTCGCCCGGGCGGTCCGGGTGGTTCCGGCGCACCGGCCGCGGATCCGGCACGGCCCCGACGTGAGACGGGGGACGCGCCCGCCGCCGTGCCCTCCCTCGGGACGGCCTCCGCGCGTCTGGCCCGCGGGCCGCTGCACGACATGGGTTCCCCGGTCGGCTCCCCGGCCGGTGCCCCGCTGCTGTTCGACACCGACACACGCCCCGGCATCCTGCGCGACCCGCTGCGCTTCGCCCGGACCCTGCGCCCCTTCAACCGCCGGATCCCCTCGCGCCGCCACTACACCCTGGACGACGAGCGGACCGCGGTCAGGTCGGCCGAGCTGGGCCGGTGGAGTCCGGTGCTGGTGGACGTGCCGGACCGGTGGTTCGAGGTCGCCCTCGTCGTCGAGCAGAGCGTGTCCATGGCCCTGTGGCGCGGCGTCGCGCACGAGCTGGCCGAACTCCTGCGCCGCCAGGGCGCGTTCGCCGACGTACGGATCTGGTGGCTGGACACCCGCGGCGGGAAGTCGGCGCGGCTGCGCTCGGAGCGGGGCGGCCCCGCACGCGACGCCGGAGAGCTGCTCCATCCGCAGGGGCGCCGGCTGGTGCTGCTGATGAGCGACTGCGTGGGCGACGCCTGGGCGTCCGGCAGCGTGCCCCGGCTGCTGCACCGCTGGGCCCGGCAGGCGCCCGTCGCGGTGCTTCAGCCGCTGCCCAGCAGGCTGTGGGACCTGTGCGAGGCGGTCCCCCGCGATCTGCGGGTGCGGGCCGTGGCGGCCGGGCTGCCCAACGCGCTCCTGCTGCTGCGCCACGACCGGCGGTGGGTGCGCCCGCGCGCGCTGCCGGTCCCGGTGCTCGAACTGGAGAGCGCATGGTTCGCGGGCTGGGCGCGCATGGTGACGGGCGAGGCGCGGGCGCACAGCGATGTGACGGCCCTGCTCGTGGACGAGCAGGGACTGGCACCGGAGTCCCTGCCGCCGCTCGCCCCGGACCACCGGCCGAGGCCCGTCTCCGCCGAGCAGGCGGTGCGCCGCTTCCTGCGCAACGCCTCCCCGCAGGCGCGCAGGCTCGCGGCACAGCTCGCGATGGTCCCGCTGCGGCCGGAGGTGGTCGGTGCGGTACAGCGGCTGCTGGGCCGTGCGGCCGGACCGCTGCCGTTCGCGGAGATCCTGCTCGGCGGGCTGCTGGCGGCGCACGCCGGCGCGGGCGGCGACGGCCCGCGCTACGAGTTCCTGGACGGCGTGCGCGAGCGGCTCCTGCGCGGCCTCGGACGGACCGAGACCCTGCGCACGCTCCAGGAGGTGACGGCGGTCGCCGGACGGGTGATGGGCGCGCGCTCCGGGCTCCTGGGCACTCTGGTGGCCGCGCCCGCCGAACTGGACGAGGCCGGACTGGGCGCCGCTGACCATGAACTGCTGTCGGCGGCGGAGCCCGCCCTGGCGGCGCTCGGACCGGCCTACAGAGGCGCACTGGCCCGCGCACGGGCGCACTCGTCTTTGGAGACGGCGGTCGAGGGGGAGGAAAGCGGGCGTCGGTCCGCCGCACCCGGCGCACAGGATGTGCCCACCACTCCTCCCCCCGGGGAATCGGCTCAGCGCATGGAGGTCGTGTCGATGGATCCCGCCTCGTCCCGTACGACGCACCCGGCTCCGGGCGTCGATCGGCCGGACCAGCAGGGTGGCGGTGGCACCGCGGCACGGCCGCCGCTGCCCGCCCGGCTGCCGCGGACCATGCCGCTGCCCCAGGCCTCGTACTTCACCGGCCGGGAGGAGGAGCTGGACCGGCTGCGGGCCATGCTGAACTCGGGCGACCGGGCGGCCGTACTGCCGTACGCCCTGTACGGGATGGGCGGGGTCGGCAAGACCCGGCTGGCCGTGGAGTACGTGCACCGCCACCACACCGAGTACGAGCGGATCTGGTGGATCGACGCCGAGCAGCCCGCCGTGATCCGGCAGCAACTCTCCTCCCTGGTACCTGACTTCGGCACGGCGGCCGAGGGCCCCGGCGACCCCGTGGACCGGGTGCTGGCGGCGATGTCCACGGGGACGCCGTTCCGGCGCTGGCTGCTGGTGATGGACAACGCGGGGGCGCCCGAGGACGTCGTCCCGTACATTCCCTCGCTGCTCGGCGTGCCGGACGGGGCCGGCCATGTCCTGGTGACGTCCCGGCACTCGGGCTGGGCGGAGCGGGTGCACGCCCTGCAGGTGGACGTGTTCAGCCGGGAGGAGAGCGTCGGGTTCCTGCGCCGGCGCACCCCCTGGACCAGCCCCGAGGAGGCGGAGCGGCTCGCCGAGTCGCTGGGCGACCTGCCGCTGGCGCTCGAGCACTCGGTGGCGGCGCTGACCCAGTCCGGGATCGACACCGGCGCCTATCTGGACCTGCTGGAGAACCGCCGCAGGGAGGTGCTGGAGGAACCCACCGCCTCCGGCGTCCGGCCCGTCGCGGCGACCTGGCGCACCTCGGTGGACCTGCTGCGCGCGCAGCACCCGCAGGCGCTGGAACTGCTGCGGCTGCTGGCCTTCTTCGGGCCCGAGCCCATCGCGCAGTCCTTCCTGCGCGACGCCCGGCTGCTGAACCTGCCCGACGACCTCGCCCCCGTCGCCCGTGACGAGCTGGCCCGGGGCAGGGCGATCCGGGCCATCAACCAGTACTCGCTGCTGACCGTCAACCCGGCCACCGGCACGCTCCAGGTGCACCGGCTGCTCGGCGGCGTCCTGCGCGACGAGCTGTCCGCCGAGGAGGCCACCCGGCTCCGCCATCTGGTCCACCAGATCATCGGCGCGCACGATCCCGGGGACTCGCAGCGCCCGCAGAACTGGCGCAACTACGCCGACATCCTGCCCCACCTGGAGCCGTCCGGCCTGCTGCACTGCGGGGACGCCGAGGCCCGGGACACGGCACTGAACATCCTCGGTTACGTGATCGCCCGCGGTGACTTCCGCGGCGCGGCCCAGCTGGCCCGCCAGGTCGCCGGCGTGTGGCACGCGGCGCTGGGCCCGGACCACGTCCAGACGCTGTGGGCGCGCCGTCAGCAGGCGAGCGCCCACTGGCAGCTGGCCGAGTTCGACGAGTCCCGGCGGATCAACGAGGACGTGCTGCGCCGGCTGCGCGCCACCCTGGGCGACGACGACGAGTTCACCCTCACGGTGGCCGGTGCCACCGCCGCCGACCTGCGCGCGGCGGGCCGCTTCACCGAGGCGCTGGCCCTCGACCGCGACGCCTACGACCGCAGCGTCGGACGCCACGGCGAGGGGAACCCGCACGTGCTGACCGTGGGCCACAACTACAGCGTGAGCCTGCGCGTGAACGGCCTGTACGAGGAGGCGCTCGCGCTCGACGAGCGCATCCACGACGCCCGCCTGGAACTCCTGGGGCCCACGGCCCGCTCGACGCTGTTCTCCATCAACAACGTCGCCCGTGACATGCGCGAGTGCGGCCGCTACGCGGACGCGCTGATCCTGCAGACGAGCACCCTGGCCCGCTACCGCGAGCAGTACGGCGACCAGCACCCGCACACGCTGCGCGCCATCAAGAACATGTCGGTGACCTGCCGCAAGGCGGGCGAGCTGGAGCAGGGCCTGGCCCTGGCGCGGGAGGCGCTGGAGCTGTACCGGCTGCACTTCGGCCCGGACCACATCGACACCCTGGCGGCACTGACGAACATCTCCAACGACCTGCGGCTGACCGGGGATCCGGAGGGGGCGCGCGAGCACAGCGCCGAGGCCCTGCACCGCTACAAGGCGGTGCTCGGCCCGCGGCACCCGCTGACGGGCGCGGCCGGCGTCGACCACGGGGCGGCCCTGCGCGCCGCCGGGCAGCACGCCGAGGCGCGCCGGGTCGACGAGGAGACGGTGGCGGCGCTCGCCTCGGCACTGCCCGACGACCACCCCTGGCTGTTGCTCGCCCGGATCAACCTCGCCACCGACCTGGCCCTGGCCGGCGACCCGGAGGCGGCACTCGCGCTGGGCGAGGAGTGCGCCGGCAGACTCCAGGCCCGCTACGGCGACCGGCATCCGGCGACGCTGGCCGCTCTGGCCAATGCCGCCCTGGACACGACCGCGACGGGCGACGCGGAGGCCGGTGAGGAGCTGCTCGCCTCGGTACGGCGGCGCTACCTCGCGACGCTCGGCCCGGACCATCCGGAGAGCCGGGCGGCGGCCGCCGGTGTCCGCATCGAGTGCGACATCGAGCCGCCGCCGATCTAGGGCCTGTTCGAGCACCCGCTTCAGGCGCCCGGTTCAAGGCCGTTGTCCCAGTCGGCGAGGACGTCCCGCAGGGCGTCCAGGAGGCGGTGGCCGTTGTCGGTGAGCCAGCCGCCGCGCTCCAGTTCGTCGCACGCCAGCCGGGCGGTGCGCCGCCAGCGCTCGTACGGCGCCCGCGCGTCCGGACGGCCGAGGGCGGCCTCACGACGCCAGAACCCGGCGGTCACCAGGAAGGCCGCGGCGCCCTGGAGCAGCGCCGACGGCGGACGGGGCCGGTCGCTCCAGGGCGCGTGCCCGCGGGCACCGGGCCGGGCGTCGAGCAGCCGGGTGAGGTCCTGAAGGGCGTACAGCAGGGAGTGCTGCGTCTCGTGGACGAGCGCGGCGGCGAGTTCGGCCGGGTCGTCCACCGGGGCGAGGGCCACGAGCCCGAAGGCGTCGCTGAAGGAGGCGCTCAGCCAGGCGCCTCGGGTGCCGCCGGGCGGGCCGGGCGGCCGCGGGTCGAGGGGGACGACGGCGCGCACGGTGCCGCGTACGGCGTCCGCGCGGCCGGGATGGCGATCGGCGAGCAGCTCCCACGCGGCGCCGAGCCGGTCCCGCCAGCGCGCGAGCTCCCGCGCGCCGAGGGGGCGCGGGGCGTCGGCCTCCAGGGGGCCGTGGGCGTCGAGGCGTATCACGGGGGCCGGGCCCGGGCGGCGCGCCGGAAGGAGGACCTGTGGCACCGGCTCCCAGCCGGGTGCGGGCTCCGCCGCCGACTCGGCCCGGTGCGGCGGGTCCCGCGGGTCCGGCAGGTCGGGTATGCGGACGGCGGCGGGCGTGCCCGGGGCGGTGACGGTGGTCGTGCCCTGCGGGTCGCGTTCCACGCGCGCGGTGCCCGCGGCCGGGTCCAGGGTGGCGCGGCCCAGGCCGGGCAGGTCGACGACGCCGTGGCGCACCGGCAGCTCCAGGCGGAAGGGGATGCCCGCCCGGTGTGCGGCGACCGCGGCGAGCACGGCCACCGGGTCGCGGCGGCCGCTGCGCACGGCCTCCGCGAGCAGGACGCCTGCAGCGGGGTCCGTGACGAGTGTGTCGAAGACGGCGGGTGCCCGGTGGCGCACGGCGGCGAGAAGGGCGGTGGCGGTTCCGGAGTCCCGGCCGCCCTCGTCGGGCGTGGTGCGGGAGGCGTGGTGCGCGGCGCGCAGCAGCAGGAGGTTACGGCCGGCGCGGGCCGTGCGCAGCAGGCGCAGGGTGCCGGTGTCCGGTGCCCCGCCGGCGATCTGCCGCCACAGGTCGCGGGGCAGCGTCAGCGCGGGTGCGGCCGTCGCGGCGGCCGGGCGGTCCTGCGTCAAGGGCGGACCCCGGTGGTTCGGGCGAGGTCGGCGCGGACGACGTCGGCGACGTGCCGGATCAGCGCCATCAGGTCCGGGCAGTACACGGACGGGTTGAGATAACCGTTGTCGGCGCGGTAGCGGTGCGGGTAGTGGCCGCCGCCGCAGACCGCGCCGACCGGGCAGGTGCGGCACTGTGCGGCCAGAGCACCGGAGGCCAGTTGGCGGGCCGCGACCCCGGGATGGTCCAGCAGCGCGTCGAACGGGTGGCGGTGGACGTCCAGACCGGTGCGGTCGGCCCCTTCGTACGCCGACTTCAGCTGGTCGGAGAGGGTGAGCGCGCCGTCGGTGTCGACCACGGCGAGCTGGGAGGGGGCACCGCCGATGGTCTCGGTGCGGGTGACTCCGCCGAGCAGCAGGTCGAGGAGCGACTCGAAGAACGCGATGCGCACCGGCGGTCCGGGGGTGGCGTACCAGCGGTCGAAGACGGTGGCCAGCCACCGGCCGTAGGGGGTCTCGGCGGGGTCGTCGGTGCGGCCCGGCGGCCGGTTCGTCCAGTTGCCGAGGGGCAGCAGGAGGCGGATCGACGGCGGGTCGTACGACAGCAGGTGCTCGTAGGTGGCCAGGGGGTCGGCGGTGACGTCCACGGTGCACAGGAGGCCGGCCCACACGCTGCGGTGCTCGGGTGCGGCCAGTCGCCGCAGCGCGTCGGCGACCCGGGCGTGGCTGCCGTGTCCGGCGTGGTCGCGGCGGGTGCGGTCGTGGATCTCGGCGGTGCCGTCGAGACTGACCGCGATCCGGATGTCCTCCTCGCGGCACAGCCGCAGCACGTCCTCGTCGAGGAGGGTGCCGTTGGTCTGGATGATCACTTCCGCTGTGGTGCACTCGGGCATCAGCGCGCGCAGGGTGCGGGTCAGGCCGCGCAGCAGGGGGACGCCGGCCAGCAGCGGTTCACCGCCGTGGAGGATGACGCGCACGGAGGCGGGCCGGTGGTGTGCGGCGTGTTCGGCGATGCGCCGGCACACCTGCTCGGCGGTGTGCGGCGCCATGGTGTGCGGCTGGTTGCGCCAGAGCCGGTCGGCGGCCTCGTAGACGTAGCAGTAGGTGCAGGCGAGGTTGCAGCGGCTGTGCACCTTGACGACGAACTCCCGGAAGGGCAAGGGGCGCGTGCCGGCGGTGCGCAGGGCGGCGACGTCGAGGAGGTCGTCGGGCCAGCGGCCGGGCTCCGCGCGGTCCGTCGGCTTCACGGAGCGGGGGTGGTGGCCCGGCGGGGGCCCTCTGAGGTGTCGCCTCCGGAGTCGTAGGCGGCCACCGGCGCCTCCTCTCCGGTCAGCTGCCGCAGCACGCGGCGCAACGCCTCGGACAGCGCGGAGTCGGTGCCGTCAAGAATCTCCTCCAGGGGCAGCCCCGTCAGATCCGGCATGTCCGCCGTGCGCTCACCGGCCCCGCTCGGCATCGGTCTCAGCCCCCCACCTGTCGCCGCCACACCATGACTGTCCGTTGCACCGACTTTGAGGATAACCACAGGAACGTGGGCAGGTCAGCCCGCGATTCGGGCGCGGCACACCGGTTCCGTTGGGGTGGATTGGACGGTTGTGCGATGCGGTGTCACTCTCCTGACCCGCCGTCATCGTCCGTCCGAGGGTGCGAGGTTGACCTTGCCACCGGGCAACCGTCAGGCTCTGACTTGGTGAAGGAGTCGGGCGGCGGGAGAGTACAAGTGGACACGGGGGCGCGTGGTACGGCAGTGCGGCCGGGGCGCCGGTCGTTACGGTCCTGGGGCGCGCGGCTGATGCCCGCCGACGGCGCGGACGACTCGCCGGCGCGCTGGGTGGTGCCGGCGGTGCTGATCGGCGCCGTGGCGGGGCTGGGCGCGGCGGCGCTGTTCGGTCTGCTGCACCTGTGCACCGGCTGGTTGCTGGAATCGGTGGCCGGTTACCGGCCCTACCGGACGTCGGCGGAGGGCGGATTCCGTACGCTGGCGGGTTCGAACCGGCCGTGGCTGGTGCCGCTGGTCGCGGCCGGCGGCGCCCTGGTGGCCACGGTGTTCGCCCTGTGGCTGGCGCCCGAGGCTCGCGGTCACGGCACGGACGCCGCCATCGCCGCCGCGCACCAGGACCCGACGGGCATGCGCGGCCGGGTGACCGTGGTGAAGCTGGTGGCCTCGGCCCTGACCCTCGGCTCCGGTGGCTCGGGGGGCACGGAGGGGCCGGCCGCGCAGATCTCGGCGGCGTTCGGTTCGGTCATCGCCCGGCGCACCGGCATGTCACGGCAGCAGGCCCGTACGGCCCTCGTGATCGGGCTCGCCTCGGGGGTGGGCGCGATCTTCAGGGCTCCGCTCGGCGGGGCGCTGCTCGGGGCGGAGATGCTGTACCGCAGGGGCATGGACGCCAGGGTGCTGCCGCAGGCGCTGATCGCCTCCGTTGCGGGCTGGCTGATGTTCGGCGCGTGCTTCGGGTTCACACCGGTGCTGGGGTCCCACCCGGGCCAGGCGGTGAGCGGCGTGGGCGAGTTCGCCCTGGTAGCCGTGGTCGGGCTGGTCGCGGGCGGCGCCGGGCGGCTGTACACGGGATGCTTCTACGCGGTGCACACGCGGGTGGAGAAACGGGCGCGCGGGCTGCTCGCCCGGATCGCCGCGCCGACGTTCGCCGCGCTGCTGGTGGGCGGGCTGGGGTTGCTGGTGCCGGGCGTGCTGGGCACCGGGTACGGCCTGATGGAGGCGGTGACCCAGCGTCAGCTGCTGCTGGATCTGCCGCTGGCCGTGGTCCTGGCCCTGCCGCTGGCGAAGATCGTGGGTACGGCGCTGACGGTCGGCTCGGGCGGTTCGGGCGGCATCTTCGGGCCGGGCATGGTGGTGGGCGCCGGTGTGGGCGCGGCGCTGTGGCGGCTGGCGGAGCCGCTCGGTATCGCTCCGCACAGCCCGCTGGTCCCGGTGGCGGTCGGGATGGCGGCCTGTCTGGGGTCCGTGGCCCATGCTCCGCTCGGGGTGCTGGTGATGGTGGCGGAGATGCTGGGCGACGCCTCGCTCCTCGGGCCGGGCATCCTGGCGGTGCTGTGCGCACAGGCCGTCACCGGGCGGACGACGCTGTACCGGAGCCAGCTCGAGCGGGTCGGGGCCGCGCCGAGCCTGGTGAAGGTGGCGGGGCCCCCGGAGGATGCCGTGCCTCCGACGCAGCCCACGCGGGTGGCTCCCATGCGCCGGGAGCCGACGGATGCGGACCCTGTGGTGATCAAGTCGACGGATCCGATGCCGAAGTGATCCGGGCGCCGGCTCAGGCGCCGGCTCCGGCACCGGCTGCGGCTTGGGCAGTGTCTCCGGTCGCGTCGGTCGCGTGAGGCGTGTGCGTGGTCCCCTCGTCCTCCTCTTCGTCCTCGTCCTGGTTCGCCCGCCCGTCCGGTGCGGCGTTCTCCCACACCACCTTCACCTTCAGATGTCCTTCGACGCCGGTCCGCGCGATGACCGCGCCCGCCTCCACACTGAACTTGACCCCGAACTCCAGCTCCACCGTCGACGGCGCCGCCGGCATCGAGGTGATCCGCCGCAGGGTGCGGGCAGCCACGTCCCGGATCTGGTCGAGGCCGTGCTCGAATCCGTCCACCGCCTGAGGCGGGGCGCCGCCGCGCCGCCGTACGCGCTCCACTCCGGAGTCGTCGTCGGCCACCTCGACGTACACACCGGCCGAGCCCTCCCCCAGCTCGAACCGCACCAGCTCGTCGGACATGAACTCCCCCTTCTCCCGACCGTGTCCGGTCTCCCCGGGGTCCCCCGGGGCACCAGTACGAGCATCTACCCTCCGTCCTCCTGCCTGATGCCCCGGCAGGATCTAGGCTGCGGCCATGGAGGATGCGGGGATGGTCGGCTTGATGGGGCGTGTCACCGGTACCGTCGGGCCGGGGCTGGTCGGCGAGGTGATCGTCCGGGTGCGCGGCGGGGCCGAGCACTTCCTCGCCTACGCCGCCGACGGCAAGGGCCGGCTCGAGCGGGGCACGGTGGTGATGGTGGTGGAGTACCTGCCGCCCCGGACCGTCTACGTCGAAGCGGTGTACGACAGTTGAGCCTGCTCCCTCGCGGATGAGAGCGCAGGTGGGAGCCGTACGCGTCAAGATTGCAACAAGGACGCGCCGGTGTCTTCACCAGGGACCCGCCGAGGAGCACACTCCCTTCGTTCGGTGCCGAACGGGCACCAACCCAAAGGGGGCGTATGCCGATGATCGTCGGCGTCGTGGCGGGGGTGGCGGTCGTCGCCGTCCTCGTTCTGATCGGTCTGTTCAAGCTGATGTGGCGGGTCGCCGAGCCCAACGAGGCACTGATCATCTCGGGTTCCAAGCACCGGACCGAGGGCCTCGAGGAGGGCATGGGCTTTCGCATCGTCACCGGGCGCGGCACGCTGGTGCTGCCCGGGGTGCAGGTGGTGCGCAAGCTCTCGCTCGACCTGAACGAGACCGAACTGCACGTGGACTGCGTGACCCATCAGGGCATTCCGCTGAAGGTGCGGGGCGTGGTCATCTTCAAGGTGGGCGACGACTTCGTGTCGATCGCGAACGCGGCCCGCCGTTTCCTGGACCAGCAGAAGCTGATGTCGGAGCGGGTGCACAACGTCTTCGCCGGTCATCTGCGCTCGATCGTGGGCGGGCTGACGGTGGAGGACATGATCCGCGACCGGGAGAAGCTGACCGGGCAGACCCGGGCGGCCTGCGGCACGGAGATGGAGAAGCTCGGTCTGATCGTGGACTCGCTGCAGATCCACGAGATCGAGGACCCGACCGGCTACATCCAGAACCTCGCGATGCCGCACGCGGCGGCCGTCCAGCGGGACGCCCGCATCGCGCAGGCGGAGGCGAACCGGCTGGCCACCGAGGCGGAGCAGCAGTCGTTCGCGCGGATGGCCGAGGCCACCCGGGACAGCGAGATCCTCCAGGCCGGCTACCAGGCCGAGCGGGACAAGGCGGCCGCGAAGGCGCGTCAGGCCGGCCCGCTCGCCGATGCCGGGGCTCGGCAGGAGGTCGTCGTCCAGGAGACGCGGGTCGCCGAACTGGAGGCGCACCGGCGCGAACAGCAGCTCCAGGCGGACGTGCGCAAGCCGGCGGACGCCAAGGCGTACGAGAAGCGGACGCTGGCCGAGGCCGAGCGCGACGCGCGGATCTCGGCGGCGCAGGCGAAGGCCAAGGAGACGG
Organism: Streptomyces spiralis; assembly: GCF_014654675.1. Classification (GTDB taxonomy): domain Bacteria; phylum Actinomycetota; class Actinomycetes; order Streptomycetales; family Streptomycetaceae; genus Streptomyces; species Streptomyces spiralis. The sequence continues at coordinate 17,053 of NZ_BNBC01000054.1, read as the reverse complement.
AGCTCGCGGCGGCGGCCGAGGCGACCCGGGTCAAGACGGCCGCGGGCGCGGAGGCGGAGGCCACCAAGACCCGGGGTGCGGCGACCGCCGCGGCGACCCGGGCCACCGGTGAGGCCGAGGCGGCGGCCGCGCAGGCGAAGGGCCTGGCGGACGCCGAGGCGACCAAGGCCAAGGGTCTGGCGGAGGCGGAGGCCATCAAGGCGCGGGCGGCCGCCCTCGCCGAGAACCAGGAGGCCGTCGTCGCCCAGCAACTCGCCGAGAACTGGCCGGAGATCGTCCAGGCGGGCGCCTCGGCGTTCGGCAACGTCGACAACATGGTGCTGCTCAACGGCGCCGACGGCATGGCCGACCTGTTCGCCAAGGCGCTCACCATGGGCGGCACCGGGCTGGGCCTGGCCCGCCAGTTGCTGGCGTCCATGAACCAGAACGGGTCGAACAGCAACGGCGGGGGCGGGAACGGCGCCTCGCCGTCCCTGAACGGAAGCGTGCCGCCCCCGGTGCAGAAGGTCCCGGTGGACGGCGGCGAGAGCTGACCGTCCCGGACACGGGCACGCGCGTGGGGTCCTCCCTCCGGAGGGCCTCACGCGCGTCGCTCACACCGTCAGCAGGCTGATTCCCAGGGCGATCAGCACAGCGACCTTGCCCACCTCAAGGGCCACATAGGCCAGGTGGCCCCGGGAGCGAGGGCCGTCGTCCTCGCCCGCCAGGACGCGGTCGGACCTGCGGTTGAGGCGTGGCCGGACGAATACCAGCTGGGCGAGGAGCAGGACGGCCACGGCCGCGGTCAGCGCGACGACGCGGTTCGGGGCGTCGCCGACGGCCGTCGCGACGATCACGACGGCGACCAGGGCGGCCTCCACCAGGTTCAGCGCCCGGAAGACCAGCCGGCCGATGCCCAGGCCGATGGGGATGGTCACACCGGGGGCGCGGAACTTCAGCGGCGCCTCCAGGAAGGAGATGGCCAGCACCATGCCGAGCCAGACGAAGGTGACCGCGCTCGCCGTGGCGGCCGACGTGGTGTTCATCGATGCGTTGCCTCTCTGCCGGGGCGCCGGCCCGCGGCCTGCTCACTTCAGGACTTCAGGCGTTCAGAGGTCTTCAGCCGACGTGAAGGCACGTCAAGGGACGTCAAGGGACGTCAAGGGACGTCAAGGGACGTCAAGGGACGCACATGGGCCAGACAGGAATCGGGTTCCGCGAAGGGTTCCAGGCCGGTCGCGGTCAGCGGGGCCCTGAGTTCGGTCAGCGCCCCCTGCATCAGCCCCAGATGGACCGGGCACACCAGCGAGCCGTACTCCTCGGCCAGCTCGAGGAACGGGCAGTGCCGCAGCCGGATCCGCTCCGGCGGCTCGCCCGCGCCGCTTCCCTCGGGCACCGGATCGAAGCCCAGGTCGTCCAGCAGGGCGACCAGACGCCCCACCGCCTCCTCGGCCGTCGGCTCCCGGAAGGGCGGCAGCGGGTCGACCAGGTACCGCCCCCACGCACGGCCCGCCTCGGTCGCGGCCGACCGGGCCTCGGGCCCCCGGGACGCCAACTGGCTGAGCAGGATCTGCGCCAGCAGGCGGTAGCCGCGCGTTCCGCCGCGGTCCATGCCGGGCTGCGGGACGTAGACGGTCCGGGGACGGCCGGGTCCCGAGGGCTCCTCGATCCGCCGCTCGACCAGTCCCTCGGCCACCAGTGCGTCCAGGTGGAACCGGACGGTGTTGGGATGGACCCCGATCCGCTCGGCCGTCTCCGTGACGCCCAGCGGGCCGGCGGCCGCGCGCAGCACGTCCAGCACCTCGCGTCGGCGAGGGCTCCGCCGTGTGATGGCCACCCCTGCTCACCTCTTCTCAGCTGCGGCGATTTTCTACGAAACCCACATGGAAAAATCGTAGGCCATACCCGGGAGCCGACGGAGAGAGGGGTGCGGCATGACGCCGCCGTCCGCGCACGACAGCGAGCCGCCGGAGCCGCGCGTCCTGTGCGACGCCCGCCCACCGGCCGACGCCCCGCCGGTCCCGGCGGGTGTGCCGTGGAAGCCGGCGGAGAGCGGACGCCAGCCGGACGCCAACCTCGTCCGCCTCGCACCGGGCGGGCGCGTCGCACCGCACGCCGAAGCGGATCTGGACGTGCTGCTGTACGTCGTCTCCGGTGGCGGTGTGCTCGGCGCGGGCACCGGGGACGAGCCCCGGCCACTGGCCGAGGGCGCCACGGTACGGCTCCCGTACGGCTCCACACGCAGCATCGGCGCGGGCGAGGACGGCCTCACCCACCTGACCGTGCACCGCCGCCGGCCCGGCATGCGCATCGGTCGGCCCGGCGAGGTCTCCTGACAGGGAATCAGCACCGTACGCCCGGTGTCCCGGCGTACATGCGCACGATCTAGGGTGCCCCCGTGACTGCCTTCACCGATGACGACGTCCCGGGCCGCTACGGCCCCACCGCCACCACCGAGGCCGACCCGCGCGCGGTCGGCCGGGTGCGCACCGAGTACGCGCCCGCGCACGACGGTGACCCTGACCCCGGGGAGATCGTCTGGACCTGGGTGCCCTTCGAGGAGAACGACGGGCGGGGCAAGGACCGTCCGGTGCTGGTGGTGGCCCGGGAGGCCGCGGGGACCCTGCTCGCCGTCCAACTGTCCAGCAAGGCGCACGACGGCGACCGGGAGTGGGTGCCGATCGGGAACGGGCCCTGGGACCGGTCGGGGCGCGACTCCTGGGTGGACGTCGACCGGGTGCTGCGGCTGCACGAGGACGGCATGCGGCGCGAGGCCTGTGCGCTGGACCGGATGCGCTTCAACTCGGTGGTGCACCGGCTGCGGGAGCGGTACGGCTGGAGCTGAGACTCGAACCCAGGTTCGGACGGAGGCCGAGGTTGAGGCCCAGGCCCGGACTCAGGCGAACGCTCGTACGAACGCCTCGCGGACCAGGCCGTCCCGGGTGCGGTCCAGCACCCCGAACACCACGTGCTCGAAGGCGTCCGCGAACCGCCCGCCGGGGGTGAGCAACGCCCGGAAGGCGCCCGCCACCTGCGCCGGGTCGTTGCGGAACACCCCACAGCCCCACGCGCCCAGCACCAGCCGCCGGTAGCCGTGCGCGGCGGCCGTCTCCAGCACCCGCTCGGCGCGGACGGCCAGGGCGTGCGGCAGTTCACCGGCGCGCTCCGGGGCGTCGCGCAGCACCACGCCCGCGTTCGGCGCGACGGCGGTCAGGAAGCCGGCGGTGTACGGCTCGTCCAGCAGCCGGTGACCGTCGTCGCGGAAGACGGGCACCGCCGGCGAGTGAATCACCCGATCGGAGTAGAGCGGGTCTCGGTGGGCCCGATGGTGGTCGTAGAACTCCTTGGCCCCGAGCAGGCACGTGTGCAGCGCGGAGGCGCGGCACACGGCCTCCTCCTGGGCCTGGGCGCCGTTGAGGTAGCCGCCGCCGGGATTGCGGGCCGAGGCGAAGTTCAGGACGGCCACCGGGGGGCCGGAGAGGCGTCGGGCCGCCGCCAGGCTGCTCTCGCCGGTGACCTCGACGGACGTCTCGACCGGGGTCCAGCGGGGTACCGGCACCGGCTCCGGGCCGTACACGCGGGTGCCCTCCCGTGCGGCCTCGACGGCCGCCGCGATCCGCACCTCGCGCCCCTCGGCGGCGCGGTAGGCGCCCGCCATCACGATCTGCTCCGTCTGCTGCGCGATCCCGCGCAGGCGCGCGCTCATGGCGCCACCCCCGTACGCGCCATGACCGCGCGCCGCGCGGCCTCCCCCGTCGTGCTCATGCACGCATCGTGGGCGATCCTGGACGTGCGGTGCAAACGGGTTTCCGGGAGGGAGGCCACCGGCGGGCCCCACGAGAGGCCCGTGACGGAACCCGCCCCGTGAAGCGCCGTGAGGCACCGGCAAACATCGCGGAAACAGAGATTTCAAGGCAGGATTGTCCCGATCTGCACCCTTGTGCGAATCGGCCGCAGGGTCTTGGGTGGGACGGTGTGACTCCGCCCCGGCCCACCGATCCCGGGCCGGTGGCATGGTGGAATCTCAGGAGGATCCCGACATGTCAGATTCGCCCGCCGCCCCGGCGAGCGGCTGTACGCAGGGCCGTACGGCCCTCACCGAGGCCGAGGTCGAGGCACTGGTCAGCGGCATCTGCTTCAAGACCGGACCACCCCGCTCCGTCGGCGTCGAAGTGGAATGGCTCGTCCACGAGCTGCGTACCCCGCGCGTCCCCGTGACGCCCGAACGTCTGGAAGCGGCGTACGCCGCACTGCGGACCGTGCCCCTGAGGTCGGCGCTCACCGTCGAGCCCGGCGGCCAGCTGGAGCTGAGCTCGCCGCCCGCCGCCTCCCTGATGGAGTGCATCGGTACCGTCTCCGCCGACCTCGACGCCGTCCGTGCCGTACTGGCCCAGGGCGGCCTCCGCCTCGTCGGCGTCGGCCACGACCCCTGGCACAGGCCCCGCAGGTTCCTGCGCGAGCGGCGCTACGACGCCCTGGAGACCTGTCTGGACCGCGGCGGCCCGGCCGGCCGGCACATGATGTGCGCCACGGCATCCGTGCAGGTGTGCCTGGACGCCGGCCACGAGGAGCCGGGGCCGCTGGGCCATGTGCGACGGTGGTGGCTCGCACACCAGCTGGGACCCGTCCTGGTCGCCGCGTTCGCCAACTCCCCGCTGCTCGGGCGCCGGCCCACCGGCTGGCTCTCCACCCGGCAGCTGCTGTGGACGGAGATAGGTCCCGGCAGGGCGGGCGCTCCCCCGCTGGACGGCGCTCCGCGCACCGCGTGGGCGCGGCACGTGCTGGACGCGCCGGTGATGTGCGTACGCCACGACAGCGGGCCGTGGGAGGTCCCCGAGGCGCTGACCTTCCGGGAGTGGATCCGCTCGGGCCGGCCGAGGCCGCCGACGAGAGACGACCTCGAGTACCACATGACCACACTGTTCCCTCCGGTCAGGCCGCGCGGCCACCTGGAACTGCGCATGATCGACGCCCAGCCCGGCGACGACGGGTGGATCGTGCCGCTCGCGGTGACGACGGCGCTCTTCGACGACCCGGAGGCGGCCGAGACCGCGTACCGGGCGGTGAAGCCGCTCGCCGAGCGCACCCTCGCGCTGCCCGCGCCGCACAATCCGCTGTGGACCGACGCCGCCCGCACCGGGCTCGCCGACCCGGAGCTGCACGAGGCGGCGATCGCCTGCTTCGTCGCCGCCCTGGACGCCCTGCCGCGGCTCGGCGCCACCGCCGAGGTCACCGACGCCGTCGGTGCGTACCTGGACCGCTACGTCCTCAAGGGCCGCTGTCCCGCCGACGATCTGCTCGACCGACTGCGCGGCCCGGACCGCCGTCGCGCCCACGGGAAGGACATCCGCACATGACCGACCCCGCATCCGACACCGCGCCCGACACCGCCCTCGACTCCGCGCCCGAGTCCGCGTCCGGCCGCGAGTCCGACCCCGAGACGCTGCGTGAGCGGGTGCTCGGCTCGCTCACCACGGCCCGGGACCGCACCACCCTGCTGACCACCTGCGTCGAGGAACCCGATCTCACCGCCCAGCACTCGCCGCTGATGTCCCCCCTGGTGTGGGACCTCGCGCACATCGGCAACCAGGAGGAGCTGTGGCTGCTGCGCGCGGTCGGCGGCCGGGAGGCCATGCGCCCGGAGATCGACGGCCTGTACGACGCCTTCGAGCACCCGCGCGCCGAACGCCCCTCGCTGCCTCTGCTGGCACCCGACGAGGCCCGCTCGTACGCCGCCGAGGTGCGCGGCCGGGTGATCGACGTCCTGGAGTCCACCGCGTTCCACGGCACGCGGCTGACCGAGGCGGGCTTCGCCTTCGGGATGATCGCCCAGCACGAACAGCAGCACGACGAGACGATGCTGATCACCCATCAGCTGCGCCGGGGCCCGCAGGCCCTGACCGCGCCGGACCCGGAACCGGCGCCCCTGTTCACCGGCCCGGCGGAAGTACTGGTCCCCGGCGGCCCGTTCACCATGGGCACCTCCACCGAGCCGTGGGCGCTGGACAACGAACGGCCCGCGCACGTGCGCGAGGTGGCGCCGTTCTGGATCGACACCACCCCGGTCACGAACGGCGCGTACACGGCGTTCATCGAAGACGGCGGCTACGACGACCCGCGCTGGTGGGCGCCGGACGGCTGGACCCACATACGGCGGCACGAGATCAACGCGCCGCTGTTCTGGCGCCGTGACGCCGGGCAGTGGCTCCGGCGCCGCTTCGGCGTCACCGAGGTCGTGCCGCCCGACGAGCCGGTGCTGCACGTGTGCTGGTACGAGGCCGACGCGTACGCCCGCTGGGCGGGGCGCCGGCTGCCCACCGAGGCCGAGTGGGAGAAGGCGGCGCGCCACGACCCGGCGGGCGACCGCTCGACGCGCTACCCGTGGGGCGACGCCGACCCGGCCCCCGAGCACGCCAACCTCGGCCAGCGGCATCTGCGCCCGGCCCCGGCCGGCAGCTACCCGGCCGGTGAGTCGCCGCTGGGCGTACGGCAGTTGATCGGTGACGTGTGGGAGTGGACGGCGAGCGACTTCGTGCCGTACCCGGGGTTCGTCGCGTTCCCGTACAAGGAGTACTCGGAGGTGTTCTTCGGGCCCGAGTACAAGGTGCTGCGCGGCGGTTCGTTCGCCGTGGACCCGGTGGCCTGCCGGGGCACGTTCCGCAACTGGGACTACCCGATCCGGCGGCAGATCTTCTCCGGGTTCCGCACGGCCCGCTCGGCCGACCGGGGAGACGCCTGATGTGCCGTCACCTGGCGTACGTGGGAGACGAGGAGCCGATCGGCCGGCTCCTGGTGGAACCGCCGCACGGCCTGTACCGGCAGTCGTGGGCGCCCAGGCAGCAGCGGTACGGGACGGTCAACGCCGACGGCTTCGGCGTCGGCTGGTACGCGGCGGGCGACCCGGTGCCGGCCCGCTACCGCCGGGCCGGGCCCGTGTGGGCGGACCTGTCCTTCACCGACCTGGCCCGGGTCGTGCGCACCACCGCACTGCTGGCCGCCGTACGGGACGCGACCCTGGCGGGCGCGGACGCGGAGGCCGCGGCGGCGCCGTTCGCCGCGGGCCGGTGGCTGTTCAGCCACAACGGCGCCGTCCCCGGCTGGCCGGGCTCGCTCGCGGGCCTCGCCCGCAGCCTGCCGGCCCAGGACCTGCTGTCGCTGGAGGCCCGCAACGACTCCGCGCTCGTCTGGGCGCTGGCACTGGCCCGGCTGCGCGGCGGCGACGAGCCGGGTCAGGCGCTCGCCGACACCGTTGTGGAGGTGGCCTCGGCCGCCCCCGGCGCCCGGCTCAACCTGCTGCTCACCGACGGCGGGACGATCACCGCGACCGCCTGGGGCGACACCCTGTGGTACCTCGCCGAGCCCGGCCGGAGCGCGGTCGTGGCCTCCGAACCGTACGACGACGACCCGCGCTGGCTCCAGGTACCCGACCGCACACTGCTCGCGGCGAGCCGCCAGGACGTCCTGCTCACCCCGCTCAAGGACCTCACCGAGGACCTGGCATCCGCACCATCCGAGGAGCCGAGCCGTTGAGTCCCTTCCACGTCACCCGCACCCTACCCGAGGACGCCATGGCCGCCGCCCTGCGCGCCGACGTCCTGCACGGCCTGACCACCGACCCCAAGACCCTGCCGCCGAAGTGGTTCTACGACGCGCATGGCAGCGACCTGTTCGAGCGGATCACCGAACTGCCCGAGTACTACCCGACCCGCGCCGAGCGCGAGATCCTCGCCGGCCGGGCGCACGAGATCGCCGCCGCACTGCCCGCCCGCACACTCGTCGAACTGGGCTCCGGCTCCTCGGAGAAGACGCGCTACCTGCTCGACGCGCTGTCCGGCCTGCACAGCTACGTGCCCGTCGACGTCAGCGAGAGCGCGCTGGAGCACGCCGGGCAGGCCCTGGCCGCCGAGCGGCCGGGGCTGAACGTGCACGCCCTGATCGCCGACTTCACCGCCGGACTCGCGCTGCCCGACACGCCCGGTCCCCGGCTGCTGGCCTTCCTCGGCGGCACGATCGGCAACCTGCTGCCCGACGAGCGCGCCGGCTTCCTGGCCGGGGTGCGGGCCCTGCTCTCCCCCGGTGACGCGCTGCTGCTCGGCACGGACCTGGTGAAGGACGAGGCCGTGCTGGTGCGGGCGTACGACGACGCGGCCGGGGTGACGGCGGCGTTCGACAAGAACGTCCTGACCGTCGTCAACCGCGAACTGGGCGCCGACTTCGACCCGGACGCATTCGACCACGTGGCGCTCTGGGACGCCGACCACGAGTGGATCGAGATGCGCCTGCGCTCCCGCACCGCCCAGACCGTGAAGGTCCCGGCCCTCGACCTCGCCGTCCACTTCACCGCGGGCGAGGAGCTGCGCACCGAGGTCTCGGCGAAGTTCCGCCGAGAGGGGGTGAAAGCCGAGCTGGCCGCCGCCTCCCTGGACCTGACCCACTGGTGGACCGACACCGACAACCGCTTCGCGCTGTCGCTGAGCGTGGCGCGGTGACCGGTGACCGGTAACCGATGACCTTCGACCCGGGCCGGCGGGTCAGCCCAGGCCGGGGGCCAGTTGTTCGGTGATGCGCCGGGAGGCCTGGCGGGCCGCGGTGCGCGGGTCGGCTCCGTCGAGCACCTTGGTCATGTACTCCTTGATCGGGTTGTCGGCCTCGACGGCCGCCCACTGCGGCGTACTGGGGGTCGCCCGGCCGTGCGCGGCGCCCGCCGCCATGGCCGCGACCGCCTCCTCGCCGGCGACGGCCGGGGCGAGCGTCGTCTTGTTGGGGACGTAGTTCATCGTGCGGGCCAGATCGGTGTCCCACTTGGCGCCGGTCAGGGCCGCGACGACGGCGACGGCGGCGTCCCGGTCGTCGGTGTTCCTCGGTACGACGAAGTCGGAGCCGCCGGTGAAGACGGTGCCCGGCCGTCCGGCGGTCTTCCCGGGCACGGGGAAGAAGCCCAGCTCGTCCTTGAGTGCGGGGTTCTTCTGCACGATGGCCTGGACGACCCCGGGCACGGCCACGATCTGCGCCACCTTCCCGCCCGCGAAGACCCCGGCCTGCGGCGGGTGCTCCTCGTCGGCGTCGGCCGGGCCGTTCCCGAGCGCCTGCAGCCGCCGGTAGAAGTCCATCCCGCGCAGGGCGGCCGGGGTGTCCAGGGTGCCCTTCCAGGTGTTGGTGGACTGCTTGGCGAGGTCGCCGCCCTCGTCCCAGATGAAGCCGGACAGCGTGTACCAGTCCTGTCCGGCCAGGTAGATGCCCTGGTTGCCGCCGGAGTCGAGCTTCTCGGTGTCGGCGAGCCACTCGGCCCGGGTGCCCGGCGGGGAGGTGATGCCCGCCTTCTCGAACAGGTCCTTGCGGTAGATCACCACCCGGCTGGCGGCGTACCAGGGGATGCCGAACTGCGCGGAGTTGTCCAGGCCCGGCTCGGCGAGGCCGGGCAGCCAGTCCTGCATGCCCCAGTCCCGCATCGACTCCAGGGTCAGGTTGGTCAGCCGGCCGCCCTCCACGTACTGGGCGACCTGTGTGTTGCCGACCTCGATGACGTCGGGACCGGCGTCGGAACTCGCCGAGAGCGCGGCCTGCACCTTCGGGCCGATGCCGGTCCACTGCTGGATACGGATGTCGAGGCGCAGATCGTCGTGGCCGCGTTCGAAGTCCTCGGTGAAGCGGCGCAGGAAGTCCTGCGACGCGCTGCCCTGCATCAGCCACACGGTCACGGTGTGCCGCCCGCCTCCGCCGCCGGGCAGCGCACCGCAGGCACTGACCAGGGAGGCGGACGCACAGACGAGGGCAAGAAGGCGACGTCTCACGAAGGGGTCCTTTTCTGTCTGTGGACTTCTGTCTGTGGACAGGGAAGATCCCGACGTGGGGGGCCGAGCAGAAGGCTCGCACGGGTGTGCTGGGATTTTGGTATGGACCAATACATTGGTCAAGTGGCACACCGGTCACAGTCCGCACATCTCGCGATCCGCCTCCGCATACGGCACGGTGGAGTGACGTGGGACACGCTCGTCACCGGCGTGTCACCGACGGATGTGACGACCCCCGTCACCGTCCACGGCGCCAGGCGCGTCGTCCGCGAGAGGAGCACCCGCATGACCGACCACATCTACCGGGTCACCGAAATCGTCGGTAGCTCGCACGAGGGAGTCGACCAGGCCATCCGCAACGCCATCACCCGCGCCTCGCAGACCGTACGCAACCTGGACTGGTTCGAGGTGACCCAGGTCAGGGGCCAGATCGAGAACGGGCAGATCGAGCACTACCAGGTGGGGCTCAAGGTCGGCTTCCGGATCGAGGACGCGGACTGAGGCCGGCCGGACCGCCACGGGCAGCCCCGGCACCCGTCAGGTCCGCCCCTCGCGCTCCTGCGCGATCTTCAGCTCGGCGGAGGGGGCCGCCCAGCGGGCGCGCAGGACGCGGAAGCCCGCCCCTTCGGCCTCCGCGCACACCAGCTCGTCGTCGTCCACGAGGACGCGGATCTCCCGGGTACGGGCGAGCCGTCGCAGGATCTCCAGCTTGGTGCGGCGGGCCGGCCTGCGGTCGTCGTCGCGCCGCATGTGCACACGTCCCTCGGGCAGCCCGTGGGCGGCGAGCCAGTCGAGGGTGTCCCGGCGGCACCACTCGGGCCGCCCGGTGAGGTAGACGACCTCGCATTCGCGCGCACTGTCCAGGGCGAGGCGTACGCCCTCGGCGAGCGGCGGATCCTGGGGCGCGGCGGCGAAGAAGGCGTCCCAGTCCCGGGGCCGCTGCTCGAGGAACCGCTGCCGGTGCGCCGTGTCGGCGAGGGTGTTGTCCAGATCGAACACGGCGAGGGGCCGCTGGCTGCTCTCCTTCACACGCACAGCCTAGGGGGTGTCTCGTCGATCAGGCCGGATCAGGGAGCGGTGGCTGGTGGTGGGGGTACCTCCCACGCCGTTCAGGCAGTGGGGGAGCATCGCAAGGCGGAGGAGGGAGTCGATGCGGAGCATCGGCGACCGACGACAACGCGGCGAGGTGCGGTGCCGGCCACCGCGAGCCCGGCATGATCGACGAGACACCACCCTAGGGTGCGCGTGCGCCCGGCGGAGCGGACTGCGTGCCGTCCGGATGCGGGGGCGGGCGCGGCGCCTGATGCTGGGAACATGTCCGGATCACTGCCCGTGACCGTGCACCCGCCCTCGCCGACGGGCGGCCGGCGCGTCCGTGTGGACGGCGAGATCCTGGGGCTGGCGTACAGCATCGCGGATGTCGCCGAGTTCCTGCGCCGGGCCGGCCTCGAGGTCGACCCCGCGGAGGTCTCGGTGTCCCCGCTGATCGACTGGCGCGGCGTCGGCCCCGAGTACTGGGGCCCGGAGACGGACGGCGCCTCCCCCGACTCCGGCTGACCCCGGGGCCCACCCCGCAGCACCGCTCGCCGCCCCACGGCACCGCGCGGGAATCACGGCGTTGCCCCCGCGTTGAACCGGGTGTGAGTTCCCTGATCTCGGCCACCCGCTTCTCCGTCCTGGACCGCTCCCGCACGCGCGAGGGCCACCCGCCCTCGGAGGCGCTGCGCGACACCGTGCGGCTGGCGCAGGAGGTGGAGCGCCTCGGCTACCACCGGTTCTGGGTCTCGGAGCACCACGGCGTGCCCGGCGTCGCCGGCTCCGCACCGACGGTGCTGGCTGCCGCCGTGGCGGCCGCGACCCGCACGATCCGGGTGGGCGCGGGCGGCGTGATGCTGCCCAACCACCAGCCGCTGGTGGTGGCCGAGCAGTTCGGTGTGCTGGAGTCGCTGTACCCGGGGCGCATCGACATGGGCCTGGGCCGTTCCGTCGGCTTCACCGACGGCGTGCGCAGGGCCCTGGGACGGGACAGACACGCCGCCGAGGACTTCGGGGCGCAGCTGGCCGAACTGCTCGGCTGGTTCGAGGGCACGTCCCCGACGGGCGTGCGCGCACGGCCCGCCGAGGGTCTGCGCGTGCCGCCGTTCGTGCTGGCGACGGGCGAGGGCGCCGCGATCGCGGCCCGCGCGGGCCTGCCCATGGTCATCGGCGACCTGCGCGACCGGGAGAAGACGCTGCGCGGCATCGAGCGGTACCGCGACGCCTTCCGCCCCTCCCCCTGGGCGCGGGAGCCGTACGTCGTGATCTCCGGCACGGTCGCGGTGGCCGGCACCCCCGGGGAGGCCCGCCGGCTCCTGATCCCGGAGGCCTGGTCCATGGCCCACGCCCGCACCCACGGCACCTTCCCGCCGCTGCCGCCCGCCGAGCGCGTGGAGTCCCTGCCGATGACCGCCAAGGAGCGCGGCTTCTACGACTCCGGTCTGGCCGGCCACCTCACGGGCACCGAGGAACAGGTCGCCGGGGAACTGGAGACGGTGTTGCAGGAGACGGGCGCCCAGGAGGTCCTGCTCACCACCAGCACGTACGACCGCGAGGCGCTGCTGGACTCCTACCGGAGGCTGGCACGCCTCTTCACCGCCCGGGAGCGAACCGGCCGCTAGCGCGGCGCCGTCATGCGGCGTCGGTGAATCCGCCCTCGCCATCGCCACTCAACTCGTCCGGGCTGCCGAAGAGTTCCGAGACGGCCCCGGCCGCCGGCCGCACGAGCCGCTGGCGCTGCGCAGCGCCTCCGACACCGGCCGTTCGTCCCGCACGGCCCGCCGTGGGAGCGGATCCCGGCCCGGGAGGGAGTTCGCATACGATTGCGGGGTTTGCCCCTCGACCACCGCACCTGGGTACGGAGCGACCCCATGCACACCCCCCACGACCCGTACGTCCGTGTCCGCGGTGCCCGTGAGCACAATCTCAAAGGCGTCGACGTCGATGTGCCGCGGGACGCGCTGGCCGTGTTCACGGGGGTGTCGGGGTCGGGGAAGTCGTCGCTGGCGTTCGGGACGATCTACGCGGAGGCGCAGCGGCGGTACTTCGAGTCGGTGGCGCCGTACGCGCGCCGGCTCATCCACCAGGTGGGGGCGCCGAAGGTCGGGGAGATCAGCGGGCTGCCGCCCGCGGTGTCGCTGGAGCAGCGGCGGTCAACGCCGACCTCGCGGTCCTCCGTGGGCACGGTGACCAACCTCTCCAACTCGCTGCGCATGCTGTTCTCCCGGGCCGGTGACTACCCGCAGGGCGCCGAGCGGCTGGACTCGGACGCCTTCTCGCCGAACACGGCGGCCGGGGCCTGCCCGGAGTGCCACGGCCTGGGGCGGGTGCACCGTACGGAGGAGGACCTGCTGGTCCCGGACCCCTCGCTGTCGATCCGCGAGGGGGCGATCGCGGCGTGGCCGGGTGCCTGGCAGGGCAAGAACCTGCGGGACATCCTGGACGCGCTCGGGTACGACGTCGACCGGCCCTGGCGCGAGCTGCCCGCCGAGCAGCGGGAGTGGATCCTGTTCACGGACGAGCAGCCGGTGGTGACCGTGCATCCGGTGCGCGAGGCCGATCGGATCCAGCGGCCCTATCAGGGCACGTACATGAGCGCCCACCGGTATGTGATGAAGACGTTCGCCGATTCGAAGAGCGCGACGCTGCGGGCGAAGGCCGAGCGCTTCCTCGTCTCGGCGCCCTGCCCGGTCTGCGGTGGCAGCAGGCTGCGGCCGGAGGCGCTGGCCGTCACCTTCGCCGGGCGCACCATCGCCGAGCTGGCCGCGCTGCCGCTCGGCGAGCTGGCCGGGGTCCTTCGGGGCACCTCGGAGGCCGCCCGTGTCCTCACCGACGACCTGAAGTCCCGTATCGCGCCCGTCCTCGAGCTCGGCCTCGGCTATCTCAGCCTGGACCGGGCCGCGCCCACCCTGTCGGCCGGTGAGCTCCAGCGGCTGAGGCTGGCCACCCAGCTGCGCTCCGGGCTGTTCGGCGTGGTGTACGTCCTCGACGAGCCGTCGGCGGGTCTGCACCCGGCGGACACCGAGGCCCTGCTCACGGTGTTGCAGCGGTTGAAGGCCGCGGGCAACTCGGTGTTCGTGGTGGAGCACCATCTGGACGTGGTGCGCGGCGCTGACTGGGTCGTGGACGTGGGGCCGCGGGCCGGCGAGCACGGCGGGCGGGTCCTGCACAGCGGACCCGTCGCCGAGCTGGCGGGGGTGGCCGAGTCGGCCACGGCCCGTCACCTGTTCGGCCGGGGCGGCGCGCCGGTGCGCCAGGTCCGGCCGCCGCGCGGGCAGCTGACGGTCGGGCCGGTCACCCGGCACAATCTGCGCGGGGTGACGGCCGAGTTGCCGCTCGGGGCGTTCACCGCGGTCACCGGTGTGTCGGGGTCCGGCAAGTCCACGCTCATCGGGGCGATCACGGAGGATCTGGCCGGGGTCGGGCGGCTGGTCCGCGTGGACCAGAAGCCGATCGGGCGTACCCCGCGCTCCAACCTGGCCACCTACACCGGGCTGTTCGACGTCGTACGGAAGGTGTTCGCGGGCACCGACACGGCCCGCGAACTCGGTTACGGGGTCGGGCGGTTCTCCTTCAACGTGGCCGGTGGCCGGTGCGAGACCTGCCAGGGCGAGGGGTTCGTCAGCGTGGAGCTGCTGTTCCTGCCGAGCACCTACGCCCCGTGCCCGGACTGCGGTGGGGCCCGGTACAACCCCGAGACGCTCCGGGTGACGTACCGCGGGCGGAACATCGCCCAGGTGCTGGACATGACGGTCGAGGGCGCGGCGGAGTTCTTCGCGGACACCCCGGCCGCGGCCCGCAGCCTCGGCGCCCTTCTCGACGTGGGCCTCGGCTATCTGCGTCTGGGCCAGCCCGCGACCGAGCTGTCCGGCGGCGAGGCACAGCGCATCAAGCTGGCCAGTGAGCTCCAGCGCGGGCGCCGCGGCCACACCCTCTACCTCCTGGACGAACCGACGACCGGTCTGCACCCGGCCGATGTCGAGGTGTTGATGCGGCAGCTGCACGGGCTGGTCGACGCCGGGCACACCGTGGTCGTCGTCGAGCACGACATGTCCGTCGTCGCGGGCGCCGACTGGGTCGTGGACCTGGGGCCGGGCGGCGGCGACGCGGGTGGCCGGATCGTGGCGGCGGGACCGCCGGTTCAGGTGGCCCGGACGGAGGGAAGCGCCACGGCGCCCTATCTGGCGCGGGCACTGCGGCCGGGCACCGGGAGCGCCGAGGGGACTCGAGGCGGCAAGGACGGTGGGGGCCGCCGCGAGGAGGAAGGCGGGGTCCCGACACAGGACTGACCGGGCACATCGGGACGCTCAACGCATAGGGATCTTACGAGACTTGTCCCGAGTCGGCGCCCGCGGCCGCCGGGCCGTACTGGATCATGGCGACCATGACGCACACCTCTCGTCGCGGCCTGCTCGCCGCCTTCGCCGCCACCGCCGCCGCCGTCCCGCTCAGCGGTCTGGCCGCGGCCCCCGCACGTGCGGACGCCGCCCCCACGACCGTGGACCCCCTGCCGGCGCCGAGCGGCCTGACCGCGGCCCGCTCCTCGGTGACCCTGCCTCCGCTGGACGCCTCCTACTTCACGCCGGTGACGCTGTCCTCGCCGCTCACCGCCACCGTGCTGCCCGGGACCCCGGCCCGCACGGAGATCACCTCCGGTGGCAGACGCGTCGCGCTGCTCACCCACGGCGCCCGGACCGTGCTGCTGCCGGGCCCGCGAAGAACGTTCGCCGAGAACAAGCGCCCCTTCGTGGACGACTTCGGGCGCACGCTGCCGGACACCACACTGCCGGAGGCCGACCGCGTGTACTGGGGCACCTCCCCGGGCGGCGGCAGCTGGTCCACGCTCGGGCCCGCCGACACGGACTACTCGGTCGTGTCCGGCACCGGCATCATCGCCCTGACCACCGACTACGCCAGCCGTCACGCGACCCTGCGCGACGGCGAGATCACCGACGTCGACGTGCGTTCCGTGGCCCGGTTCGACAAGGTGCCCACCGGGCAGGCGTGTTCGTACGCGCTGTCCTTCGGTTACCAGGACCCGCACAACAACTACCGTGCCCGGCTGTCCTTCCTGACCACCGGAGCGGTCGAGCTGCGCGTCGAGAAGGAGGTCGCCGACACGGTCACGTCCCTCGTCCCGGCGGTCACGCTGGCCACGGGCAACCCCGCCGGCACCGACTGGACGATCCGGGTGCGCCGCGAGGGCACCCGGATCCGGGCCAAGGCCTGGCGCTCGGACGCGACGGAACCGTCCGCGTGGGCCGTGGACACCAGTGACCCGACCTTCGGCAAGGGCCGGGTGGGTCTGCGCGCCCTGGCCAACGACGGGTGCACGAACCTGCCGGTCAAGCTGCTGGTGAGCCGATTCGAGGTGGACGCCGCGAACTGGGACACCCCGCCGACCGTCACCCATGGCGACTGGGTGCGGGTGCTGGCCCAGCCCTTCGACGGCACCTGGACGACGGAGCTGGAGCAGACCATCCGCGGCTGGGCCGGCTCCACCGTGCCGGACGTGCTGGCGTACGCCGCCATGTTCCTCGGGGGCGCTCCCGCGGTCACGACCGGGGACGGGCCGGCGCAGGGCAAGCAGGTGCTGGGCGAGTCCGGTTACGGCTATCTCGACCCGCACGGCTTCCGCTACGAGGGCGCCGACTTCCACGAGTACATGAACGTCGGATGGACGTTCCCCGACGGCACCTACACCGGTCCGTCCAGCAAGCAGGTCGGCAACCTGGACTGCTCGGGCTACACGCGCATGGTGTACGGCTACCACATGGGCGTGCCGATGGCCGCGGGCGCGGACACGTCCGGGGAGCGGATACCGCGCAACTCCCGCTACATCGTCGACTACGCGCCCGGTGTCGTCATCGACCGGACCGACGGCACCAAGCCGCCCGCCGCCACTCTGCTCCAGCCCGGTGACCTCGTGCTGTTCAACGCCGACTCCGGCGACGACAACCCGACCGTCACGGTCGACCACGTCGGGATCTATCTGGGCGCGGACGCGGCCGGCAAGCGCCGCTTCCTGTCCAGCCGCAAGACCGTCGACGGGCCCACCATGTCCGACCTCGGCGGCGCCTCGCTCCTCGACGGCACGGGCACCTACGCCACGTCGCTGCACACCGTGCGCCGTATCTGAGGCACCGCGCCGCTCTGCGTGTTCACGCGACCAGGGGGTGTCTCGTCGATCAGGCCGGATCAGGGAGCGGCGGCTGGTGGTGGGGGCACCTCCCACGCCGTTCAGGCAG
>NZ_BNBC01000053.1:46784-66765 GCF_014654675.1 Streptomyces spiralis | reverse complement strand
GAAGCGGTCGTCGAACAGCGAGGCGCCGACGCCGACGGTCACGGCCAGTTGGCCGGAGGGCAGCCGGCCGCCCAGGATGCCGGAGTCGGCGGGCGGGCCGGTGATGCCGACCGGCTCGGGTATACCGCCCCAGGTGAGGAACCGCGCCCGGTCGGTGAGCGTGCGCAGCACGTCGGTCAGCTCCGCGCGGTCCTCGGCGGTGACGTCGAACGCGACGAACGCAGCCGACCGGCGCGGGGCCGCGAGCACCGACTGCTGGCGCGGCCCGTGGAACGCGGCGACGGCCGGGGCCGCCAGGCCCGGACCGGGCCCGAGCCCACCGGCCGCGGGGGCGGGCAGGGCGGCAGAGCCTGTCGCTGCGGCGACCCCGCCGACGGTGGCCAGTCCGGCCCCGGCCAGGGCCGCACCGCGCAGGAAGCGGCGCCGCGCCACTCCCCCGGGATCCGCCGTCCGCCCGCCGGGTCCTGCCGCCGGTTCGTCCTGCCCGCCGGGCCGCGTCCGCTCGTCGGTGCCGACGTCGTCGGTGCTCACGCCGTCCTCCGCGGATCGCACAGGGTGGCCACGGAGGCCAGCCGCTCCACCAGGTCGCCGAGCACCGCGTCGGTCTTCTCCCGCAGGCTACGGCTCAGGCGGGCCGGCGGAGTCCAGCGGCCCCCGTGGTCGAAGCCGTCCAGGAGGCGCTGGGCACGGTCCATCCCGCGGTCCAGGTCCCGCAGCCCGGGGTAGCGGGTGACGAGCAGCGGCCGCAGCCGGGACAGCACGGCACGGGTGCCGTCGAGGTTGGCGCGGGCGGTGGCGAGGTTGCTTCCGCTGCCGTAGTCGGTGCGGCCGGTCAGCTCGAACTGCACGGTGTTCTCCAGGATCTCGTGAGCCCGCAGACCGAGCTGGGCGGGGTCCATCCGGGCCTGCGACCAGTCGTCGCGCAGCGCCGTGAGGGCCTTGACCAGGGCGGCGGCGGGGGTGCGCAGCGCCTGGGCCGACTCGCCGTGCCACAGCCCGTACTCGATCCGGTGGAAGCCGGTGAACGAGGGGTCGTGGACGCCGCCGGGCAGGCCGGCGTCGGTGCCGTTGATCCGTGCGTCCGCGTCGCCGAAGGCGTCGTAGGCCGCGCCGAGGCGCTCGTACCGCAGATGCGCGGGCAGCCAGGCCGTGCGGGCCGCGGCGAGATCGCCGCGGTCGATGGCGTCGCGCAGCCGCCCGGTCAGCCGCACGGTGTCCGCGAGGCCCCCGGCGACCCACTTCTGGTAGTCGATCGCCGGGGGGATCAGGTCGTGCTCGGTGACGGGCGCCGCGGCCGGGCCGCCGCGGCCCCGGCCGACGCGGACGGTGGGCCCCGTGACCGCGTCGGCGTCCTCGGGCACGCACCGGAACGCGTACGCACCCTGGCCGAGGCGGACCGTCAGCGACCGGGTGGTGCCGGGGCCGATGCCCTCGACCTCCCCGTACACGGCATGGCTCCCCGGCGCCACCAGATAGACCTCGGCGGCCCGATCGGAGGTGTTGTGCAGGTCGAAGACCTGCACGCCGGGCACCGGGGCGTCCCAGCCTCGGCCGCAGTGGCTCTGCGAGACCTCCACGGTGGTGTGCGGCGGTCCCTGCGCCGCCATGCCCGCCGGGTGCGGGGTGCGGGCGAGGGCCACCACGCCGGCCGCCAGGACCAGCAGGGCCACCAGCCCGGCCGCGGCCCACCGCCGCGGCAACCCCGTACGAGGGCGGCCGGCCACCTGCATGCACGTCCTCCCCGGCTCGGAACCCCGCGTGATCACCTCATGCTAGGCAACGTGCACGGCCCGGACAGGCGCCCGGCGAAACCGGTACCCAAGAGTTCCCGGGGAGTTCCCGGCGGCTTCAGAGTTCCCGGCGGCCCTCCACCCGGTCTGCTGACGTCGTGTGCGAGGCGCCCCGTGATCACCGCCGGTCCGGCCGGGCTCGTAGGGTGGGGGTCGTCCCGCCGTCTCCGGCAGGACGACCCCCGACAGCACCACCCGGAGAACACTCGATGACCTACGTCGCGGATCCCACGCGCTACGACGGCACCATGCGCTACCGGCGCACGGGCCGCTCGGGACTCGACCTGCCCGTCCTGTCCCTGGGCTACTGGCACAACTTCGGCGACGACCGGCCCTTCGAGACCCAGCGCGAGATCGCGCTGCGCGCCTTCGACCTCGGCATCACCCACCACGACCTGGCGAACAACTACGGGCCGCCCTACGGCTCCGCGGAGATCAACTTCGGTCGCCTGATGAGGCAGGACCTCGCGCCGTACCGGGACGAGCTGGTCATCTCCACCAAGGCGGGCTGGGACATGTGGCCCGGCCCGTACGGACAGGGCGGCGGCTCCCGCAAGTACCTGCTGGCCTCGCTCGACCAGTCGCTGAGCCGGATGGGCCTCGACTACGT
Organism: Streptomyces spiralis; assembly: GCF_014654675.1. Taxonomy (GTDB): domain Bacteria; phylum Actinomycetota; class Actinomycetes; order Streptomycetales; family Streptomycetaceae; genus Streptomyces; species Streptomyces spiralis. Next base: position 64,365 of record NZ_BNBC01000053.1, on the reverse strand, counting down.
CGACATCTTCTACTCCCACCGGCTGGACGCGAGCACGCCGCTGGAGGAGACGATGGGCGCCCTGGACACCGCCGTCCGCCAGGGCAAGGCGCTGTACGTCGGTATCTCCTCCTACGACGCCGAGCGGACCCGGCAGGCCGCCGCCATCCTCCGCGACCTGGGCACCCCGCTGCTGATCCACCAGCCGTCCTACAGCATGGTCAACCGCTGGATCGAGACGGAGGGCCTGCTGGACGCGGCGCAGGAGGAGGGCTTTGGGGTCATCGGCTTCACGGCCCTGGCCCAGGGCCTGCTGACCGGGCGCTACCTGGACGGCGTCCCGCAGGACTCGCGGGCGGCGCGCGGCACCTCGTTCGACACCGCGTGGCTGTCGGAGGACATGCTGCACCGGCTGCGTGCCCTGAACGACATCGCGACCCGGCGCGGCCAGACCCTCGCCCAGATGGCGCTCGCCTGGGCGCTGCGCGACGAGCGCGTCACCTCGCTGGTCATCGGCGCCTCGCGGGTGGAGCAGCTGGAGCAGAACGTGGCCGCGCTGGAGCGGCTCGACTTCAGCGACGAGGAACTGGCCGAGATCGACAAGTACGCCACCGACGGCGGCGTGGACCTTTGGCGGGCGGCCCGCACCGGGAACCTCGGCTGACCGCGGCGGCTGTCTGAAACGTGCCGCATCCCCCCATCCGGCGACGGGTGGGGGGATGCGGCATCAGGAGCGTTGGGCAGGCCTTGCACCTGCATCTCCCCGCGGGGAGCGGGGTGTCTTTCCTTGGACCACCAACGCACGGGCGGACGCCGGGAGTTCCGGCTGCCTGCGTGACCATCACACTAGTCCGCCCGTGCCGTCGGCGCCTCACGAGACGCGCGCACCGTCACCCGAACGCGTCATCCGCGCTGTTCAGGGCGGTTGCCGCCGGACCGTCTCAGCCGTGTCCCTTGCCCTTGCCCTTCCCGTGGCCCTTGCCCCCGTGCTCCCCCTTGCCCGAGCCCTTTCCGTGCCCCTTGCCCTCCTGGCCCTTGCCGCCGCGGTCACCGTCGTCGGCGTTCAGGACCGGTGACACGAGGTCGTGGGCCGCTTCCAGGGCCGTCGGTACGGGACCGGCGTCGCCCGGGGCCATGGCGTTGTCCTCGGCCGCCTGGGCCGAGAGGACCGGACCGAGCAGGAGACCGCCTCCCAGCGCCAGCACCGCCACCACCTGCCGCCCGCCGATGCGTCCGATGTGACCGGTCAAACGTCCACCTCCCTGTGCCGGCCGAGCCGTCGTGCCCGGCACAGGGAGGCTGGCAGATCCGGTGATCGACGCGTCGGCGAGTCCTGGACGGCTCCCACGGAAGGAGGAGGCCCGGACGCCGGAGGTGACGAACGCCCGTGCTGTCGCCGTCGCCACGACACACCGTGTGCCGACGTCCGCTCAGCCGGTCTGGCAGGTGCTGCCGTTGAGACTGAAGGAGGCGGGTGCGCCGGTGTCACCGGTGTGGGTGGCCTGGAAGCCGACGGTGGTGGACGCTCCGGGCGCCAGGACGGCGTTGTAGGCCACGTTGCGTGCGGTGACGGTGCCACCGGCCGGCGAGAAGGTGGCGTTCCAGCCGGAGGTGATGGTCTGCCCGGACGGCAGGGTGAACGTCAGCGCCCAGCCGTCGACCTGCGCGGTACCGGTGTTGGTGACGGTGATCTGCGCGGTCAGACCGGTGCTCCAGGTGCTGGTCGTGTACGTCACCCGGCAGGCGCCCGCCGGTGTGGTGGGCGGGTCGGTCGGGGGGTCGGTGGGCGGCTGGGTGGTCGTGGAGTCCAGTCCGAAGAACGAGATGGCACGCGCGGCCATGCCCGCGGTCGGCAGGGTGTGGCCGGCACCCTGGACGCTGATCGCCTCGACGGGTGCCTGGGTGCCGGTGCCGCCGTAGCGGGTGCGGGTCCAGGTGGACTGCGGATGGTCGGTGAAGGCCGGTGTCTGGCTCACGCCCAGCACATCGGTCCACTGCTTGATCTCTTCACCGAAGTTGGGGTACCGCAGGGTGGTGTCCTCGGTGCCGTGCCACAGCTGCATCCGGGGACGGGGGCCGGTGTAGCCGGGGTAGGCGGCACGCGCCAGGTCGCCCCACTGCTGGGGCGTCTTGGTCACCGTGCCGTTGGCGCAGGCGCTGTTCCAGCTGGAGCCGTCGGTGGTGGCGAAGCAGCCGAAGGGCACGCCCATGAAGGCGGCGCCGGCCTTGAAGACGTCCGGATAGTCGCCGAGCAGCACATTGGTCATCATGGCCCCGGACGAGGCCCCGGTGACGAAGACGCGGTTCGGGTCGGCGCCGTAGTGCTGTTCGGCGTAGGTGACCATCGACATGATGCCGACCGGGTCGCTGCCGCCGCCGCGCTTGAGCGCCTGGGGCGAGGACACGTCGAAGCAGCCGCCGCTGCGCGTGACCGAGGGGTAGACGACGAGGAAGCCGTAGCGGTCGGCCAGGGACGCGAACTCGGTGCCCGAGTAGAAGGCGGGACCCGAGCCGGTGCAGTAGTGCACGGCCACGAGGACGGCGGGGCGGGCCGGCGCGCTGTCCGGGCGGTAGACGTACATGCGCAGGTTGCTCGGGTTGGCGCCGAACCCGGTCACCTCCGTCAGGGAGGCCGCGTGCGCGGCGGGCGCGGCGGTCAGCGTGAGTGCCGCGAGCAGCGGCACGACGCCCGCGAGCAGCGCTGTCAGGAGCGACCGGAGTCCCGGCCTTCTTCGCGGCATGTCACCATCCTTGGTATACGAAACTTTCGGACTGGTTTCGGGAACGCGCCGCGTCACGTTAGGGGTGTCCCACGGTGACGTCAACCACCCCTACGCCCTTACAACTGGCGGGCGGATAAAGGGGCGTAGCCCTTCGGCCATCAATCGAAGAGAGCGTCCGAACCGTTGACCGGCATCGGTTCGGTTCGTAATCTTCGCGTAAACATTCGCCTGCTGACAGCGAAAGTTTCGACAGAAGGAGATGGCATGCTCATGCCCAGAAACCGGGCCGGAGCCCGGCCCCGGGCACTCCCCCGACGCGCGGCGCAGGCGTTCGCGTCCGCGCTGCTCGCCGCCGCCACGGTCACGGCCCTGTCGCACAGCGCCGCGGCCGCCGACACCCTGGGCTCGGCCGCGGCCGGCAAGGGCCGCTACTTCGGCACCGCGGTCGCGGCGAGCCACCTCGGCGAGTCCGCCTACGCCGCCACGCTCGACCGGGAGTTCAGCGCGGTGACCCCGGAGAACGAGATGAAGTGGGACGCCACCGAGCCCACCCGCAACACCTTCAGCTTCGGCGCCGCCGACCAGATCGTCAGCCACGCGCAGAGCAAGGGCATGAAGATCCGCGGGCACACGCTGGTGTGGCACTCCCAGCTGCCCTCCTGGGTCTCCGGCCTGAGCGCCACCGACCTGCGCACGGCGATGAACAACCACATCACCCAGGTCATGCAGCACTACAAGGGCAAGATCTACGCCTGGGACGTGGTCAACGAGGCGTACCAGGACGGCTCCAGCGGCGCCCGGCGCAGCTCACCGTTCCAGGACAAGCTCGGCAACGGCTTCATCGAGGAGGCCTTCCGCACCGCCCGCACCGCCGACCCGGACGCCAAGCTCTGCTACAACGACTACAACACCGACGGCGTCAACGCGAAGAGCAACGCGGTCTACAACATGGTCAAGGACTTCAAGTCCCGTGGCGTGCCGATCGACTGCGTGGGCTTCCAGTCGCACTTCAACAGCGCCTCCCCGGTGCCCTCCGACTACCAGGCCAACCTCCAGCGCTTCGCCGACCTCGGTGTCGACGTGCAGATCACGGAGCTCGACATCGAGGGCTCCGGCAGCGCCCAGGCCACCAGCTACTCCAACGTCGTCAAGGCCTGTCTGGCGGTGACCCGGTGCACGGGCATGACCGTCTGGGGCATCACCGACAAGTACTCCTGGCGCAGCAGCGGCACCCCGCTGCTGTTCGACTCCAACTACGCCCCGAAGCCCGCGTACGACGCCGTGCTGGCCGCACTCGGCGGTTCGAGCAGCGGCGGGGGCGACGACGGTGGCGGCGGCGACAACGGCGGCGGCACCGGTGCCACGTGCACCGTCAGCTTCACCAAGACCGCCGACTGGAACGACGGTTACAACGGCCAGGTCACCGTGAAGGCAGGTTCCGCCCCGATCACCGGCTGGACCACGACGGTCACCTTCCCCGCCGGGCAGAAGGTGTCCACGCTGTGGAACGGCAGCGCGAGCTGGGACGGCAGCGGCACGGTGATGACGGTGCGCCCCACCTACAACGGCAACCTCGCGGCGGGCGCCTCGACCAGTTTCGGCTTCACCGTCCAGAAGAACGGCAACTCCGCCGTCCCGACGGTCGGGACCTGCACCGCCTCCTGAGTTCGCACATTCCATGCGCCTCATGCATGGTTCGGCGAAGGCTCAGGCATTGGACGCATGCCTTGTCTTGATCGACCCTTGAGGGAGACACACCCGTCCCCCGGTCCGTCCAGGAGTCGATCAGTTCATGAAGGCATCGCGCGGCGCCCCGCTCACCCCCGTGCCCCTCGCGGCGGCTGCGCGGGGCGCCGTCGCGCTCGCCGTGCCGCTCCTGGTGGGCGTGTGGACCGGGGCGGTGATCCCCGCAGTGATCGCCGGGATCGGTGCCCTGTGGGGCGTGAGCCAGGACGGCCCCGATCCCTACCGGCTGCGGGTCCGCCGGCTGGGCTGCATGGGCGGCTCGGCCGCCCTCGGCCTGCTCGCCGGGGAACTCGCGCTGCGCTGCGGACATCCCGCGGCGGTCACCGTCTGCCTCGGTGCCACCGCGCTGCTCGCGGGCGCGGTCAGCCTGCGCGGACGCCTCGCCTCCGTGTCCGGCATGCATCTGCTGCTCGGCACCACCGTCGGCAGCGGCATTCCGGTGCCGGGGCCCTGGTGGCAGCCTCCCCTCGCGCTGCTCGCCGGGGTGGCCCTTGTCGTCGTCCTGTCCGCGACGCCGTGGCTGTGGCGCCGGCACGCCATCGAGCGGGCCGCCGTTGTTGCGGTGTACCGGGCCGCGTCAGAGGCGCTGTCGGCGGCCGGTTCGCCCGAGGCGGAGGCCGCGCGCCGACGGCTGACGGCCACCCTCGACGACGCCCATCAGGTGATGGGCCGCCATCTGACGGACCGCGACCGGCCGCGGACGGAGCTGGGCGCGGTGCGCGAGGCCTTCGACGCGGCGGTGCGGCTGGGTGAGGTGACGTCGGCGCTGGTGTGGGAGGGGCGTCCACTGCCTCGGCGCGTGACGGACGTACCGCTGCTGATGGCGGCACGCCTGCTGCCGGACGGGGGCGCGGCGTCCGTCTCCCCCGCCGCGGACCTTCCGGAGCCCGCGACCGGCCCCGGTGCCGACTCGTGCGACACGGTCTCTCCGGGCGTGCGCGCGCTCTCCGAGCTGTACGCGGAGTCGGTGCTGCACGCGGAGTCCGTCCGGGGGCGTCCGTCCGGCGTGGCTGTGCGGCTGCCCGCGTACCCGTGGCACGGGCGGGCGGCCCAGGCGCGGTACGCCGCGCTGCTGACGGTGTGTGTGCTCGTCGCCCAGCTCTGCGCCGTGCTGCTGCACGGACCGCGCGGATACTGGCTCCCCATGACGGTGGCGTTCGTCTACAAGCCCGACTTCGGGCCGGTCCCGCGCCGCGCCCTGCACCGCTGCGCCGGAACGGTCCTGGGGGTGGCCGCCATCGGCACGGTGACCCTGCTGACGACGGACACCCTCGTCCTCATCGGCGCCGTGGCGGCCTTCGGCGCGCTGATGGCCGTCGGAGTACGCCACCACTACGCGCTCGCCACGACGGGTCTGACGGCGGTCGTCTTCGTCCTCGTCGACATGCTCGGCGACCACCGCGCGCTGTACTCGGCGCGCATCCTGGACACCGCGCTGGCCGCCGCGATCGTCCTCGTCGCGCACTTCGCGCTGTGGCCGGACTCGGCGGCCGGCCGGGCCGCCGCGCAGACCGAGGCGGCCCTCGCCGCGGCGCACCGGTACCGGGACCTGGCCGCCGATGCCACGCCGGCCCAGCGGCACGCGCTGCGCCGGACCGCCTACCACCGGCTCGCCGAGGCACGCAGGGCCGTGGCCCACGCCCACGGCGAGCCGGGCCGCCCCGGGCGGATGGGCGGCAGGGACAGGAGGCTGCCGGACCAGGCGGACGCCATCGCCTCGGCGGAGCGGCTCTGCGACGCCGTCAGCGCACGCAACGTGGGCGCGCGGCGGGCGGCGGCCGCGCTTCCGGTCCGCCGCTGCACCGGGGCCTGCGCGATGGGAGGATGAGCGCGATGGATCTCCAGGTGCTGCGCTCCTTCCAGGCGGTGGCCGAGGGCCTGACGGTGACGGAGGCCGCCGCCGAGGCCCGTCTCACCCAGCCCGCCCTGTCACGCGCGCTGCACCGGCTGGAGGAGGAGGTGGGCGCGGAACTCCTCCAGCGCGTCGGCCGCGTGCTGCGCCCGACACCGGCCGGACGGGTGTTCAAGGAGTACGTCGACGCGGTTCTGGACAGCTACGACCGGGGGCGGCGGGCCGTGGCCGAGGTCGTCGACCCGGCCGCGGGCGTGGTGCCGCTGGCCTTTCTGCACACCCTGGGCACCTGGCTGGTGCCCAGGCTGGTCACCGGCTTCCGCGAGGCCTTCCCGCAGGTCCGCTTCGAGTTGCACCAGCACGGGGAGAACGGCCTGGTCCAGCATCTTCTCGACGCCACCGCCGACATCGCGATCACCAGCGGGGACCCCGGTCATCCGCTGATCACCTGGCGACGGCTCCTGGTCGAACCCCTGTGGCTCGCCGTGCCCACCGGGCACCGTCTGGCCGGGCGCCCCCGGGTCCGGCTGGCCGAGGTCGCCGAGGAGCCCTTCATCCTCCTCAAGCCCGGCTACGGGCTGCGCAGCGTCACCGAGTCGCTGTGCCGTCAGGCCGGCTTCACCCCGGTCGTCGGCTTCGAGGGCGAGGAGGTGCACACCCTGCGCGGCCTGGTGGCGGCCGGTCTGGGCGTCTCCCTGATCCCGTCCTCGCCGGACGCGGCGGCGACCGGCGACGTCCCGATCCGCTACCTGGAGATCACCGACGTGCACGGCGCCCGGGACATCGGAATCGCCTGGCTCTCCGGACGCACCCTGCCTTCGGCCTCCCGGCGCTTCATCGACCACGCACTCCGGGTGACGGCCACGGCGGCGGACGGCCGGTGGTGACCGCCGACGAGGTGCCGGGCGCGGACGGGCGCCCTCGCCGGTGTGCTCCTGCCCGGTGCGCTGACATGCCCTTGCCTGGAGCAATGGAGCCCTCGGAACGGAGTTCCGCAGCACGCTGGTGGTCTTGATCAAGCCCGCCGGGAGTTCCTGTGAACAGGCCGCCTGAGTGTTACCGCGCAGACCGTCGCCCGGTGCCGGGCCGCACGCTCGTGCGCCCGTGGTGTCCTGCCGGGTCCGCCGGGCCACCGCCCGGTGCGCGCCGGGGCTTGCGGTGAGGCCGCCCGGCAGGCCAGGGGCCGCGCAGGCCCGTGCGGCGCGCGTGAAGGCCGCCCAGCCCCAGGTGCCCGCCCCTCCGATGTGGCTGCGCCTGTTGCCGCTCGCGTACGTCGCGGGGGTCCTGGCCCTCGAACCGCTCACCCCGGTGGACTGGCCCGTCAGCTTCCTGCTCACCGGCCTGCCGCTGGTCGCGGCCTTCGCCTACGGGCCCGCGGGGGTCGCCGTGATCGCGGTGTTCGCCGTCGTGTTCGAGGGCGTGCTGGCGGGCACGCCGTGCTGCGCCGGGCGCATGGTCGTCGGCTATCTGTGGGACCGCCACTACGTGGCCAACTATGTCTGCACCGGCCTGGTGGGGATTCTCGGCGCGATCCTGGCGGTGCACCGGATGCGGAGGGAGCGGACGCTGGCCACGGTGCGTTCGGTGGCCGAGACCGCGCAGCGGGTGCTGCTGCGGCCGGTGCCCCGTCGCCTCGGCCAGGTCTTCGTCGAGACGCTCTACCTGTCCGCCGCCGCGGAGGCGCGCATCGGGGGCGACCTGTACGAGGCGGTACCGACGGCGTACGGGGTACGGCTGCTCATCGGGGACGTGCGCGGCAAGGGCCTGCTCGCCGTGGAGACGGCCGCGACGATACTGGGCGCCTTCCGGGAGGCCGCCCACGACGAGCCGGACCTGGCCGGCGTGGCCTGCCGCGTGGAGCGGAGCATGAGCCGTCACGCCGCACAGGTGCCCGGCAGCGAGCTGGCGGAACGCTTCGTCACGGCGGTGTTCGCCGAGATCCCCGAGCAGGAGCCGGTCGTCCGCATCGTCAACTGCGGTCACCCGCCGCCCCTGCTCGTCCACGAGGGCCGCGTCACCGAGCTGCACGCGACCGATCCGTCACCGCCCATCAACCTCGGCGTGCTGATCGGCGACGGCTACCACGTGGACGTCGAACCGTTCCGTCCCGGGGACCAACTGCTGCTCTACACCGACGGCGTCACCGAGACCCGCGACTGCGAGGGGGTCTTCTACCCGCTCGCCGAACGTGTCGCGCCGTGGGCCGAGCTGCCTCCCCGTGCCCTGCTGGACCGCCTGCACGAGGATCTGCTCGTCCACAGCGGCGGCCACCTCGACGACGACATCGCCGCCCTCGCCGCGTACCGCCTGCCCGGTGAGCGCCGGAGCTGAGCGGGCGCGTGCGGGATTCTTCCGGGCAACCGCCGCGACCGCCGCGGGTTCACGGTGTCTGCTGAGGAGCGTCGGGTGCGGGCGGCAGTGCCAGGTGTGCGAGGTCTCCGGGCCGAGGGGACGTCACCGGCCAGAGCGGTGGCGGGGTGCCGTCGGCGACCGCGGCGGGGGCGTCGGAGAGCTTCATGCGCTCGCGCAGGCGGCCGTAGAAGTCCATCGGGCCCAGCCGCACGGCCCGCAGCCGGCGCGGGGAGGCGTAGACGCCGATCCAGTCCCCCGGGTCCAGCACTCCGCGCAGCTGGCCGTCGATGCTGACGACGGCCTGGCCGGAGTGTTCGAGCATGCGCAGGGCGATCGGCTCGTCCGGCGCGGCGACGACCGAGCGGTCGAACACCATGTGCGGGGCGACGGCCGTGAAGACGAGTGCGTCCGCGCGCGGGGAGACGACCGGGCCGCCGGCGGCGAAGCTGTAGGCCGTCGAGCCGGTCGGGGTGGCGACCAGCAGCGCGTCGGCGGAGTACGACGCGAGCAGCCGTCCGGCGATGTAGACGCCGGCCGACACCTGGCGGTCCCGCGCCAGCTTCTCCACGACGATGTCGTTCAGCGCGGTGACGTTCAGGGCGATGCCCCACTCGCCGCCCGACTCGCAGTCGGTGCGCACCCGTGGCGGGGGCAGCATCGGGCGGCGGCCGTAGCGCATGAGTTCCTCGATGCCGGCGGGCACCTCCAGGCGGCGCGAGGCGCGCATCGTGAGCAGCATGCGGCTCTCGACGTCGAGCTGCTGGCTGAGGACCGCGTCCAGCGCGGAATGGACGAAGGCGACGGGGACCTCGGTGAGGAAGCCGACCCGGCCGAGGTCGACGCCCAGGACGAGGGCGTCGTGCACGGCGGCCAGCCGGGCGCCGCGCAGGAAGGTGCCGTCGCCGCCCAGGGTCACGATGAGATCCGGGTCGCCTGCGGCGTCGACCTCCTCCCGGGCGCTGTGCCGCCCGCCGTCGCGCCACACGTCGATGTCCGTGCAGTGCACGTCCTGTTCCTCGCACCATGCGCGCACGGCCCGCGCCGCGGCCACGGCCTCCGGGCGCCCTCCGTGCACGACCAGGCCGATCCGACGTACCGTCACATCCGTCTCCGAGTCGATTCGCGTCCCCACGCGGCGGGCGATACCGGAAGCCATCCTGACCGCGCGGGCAGCCTCCTCCCTCGACGCCACGCCGCCGGACCCCCCTGTCCGCGTCGCACGGCACTTCCCGGGGCAGCCCGGCGCGGCTCGTCCCGCGAGTAAAGAAATCTTATGGTCTAGTCCAAAGGCTCGTCTGGTCCAGACCAATCTATTGACGTGCTCGCAACACCCTCAGGAAGCTGGGGCCCACTTCCCCACACCCCCCTGGAGGCAGGTAGTGAGACGTCTTCACGCATGTCTGGGCGCGGCCACCGCCGTCGGGCTCGCCGCGGTCGGCACCACCGCGCTGGTCGCGGGCAGCGCCTCGGGCGCGACCGCCCAGCTGAGCAACCGCTGGTACGCCGCGGCGCCGTATCTGATGCCGCTGGACAACGACCCGCCGGACGCGGCCGGCATCATGGACGCCACCGGGCTGAAGGCGTTCCAGCTCGCGTTCATCCTCGCCCCCAACGGCGGCGGCTGCTCGCCCACCTGGGACGGCACCGCCTCGGTCTCCTCCGACACCGCCGTGAAGTCGGTGATCGACACCATCCGCGCCAAGGGCGGCGACGTCTCCGTCTCCATCGGTGGCTACGGCGGCACCAAGCTCGGCCAGGCGTGCTCGGACCCGGCCGCCACGGCCGCCGCCTACCAGCAGGTCATCACCAAGTACGGGCTGCACGCCATCGACTTCGACCTGGAGGAGCCCGAGTACGAGAACACTGCGGCCATCCACAACGAGATCGGTGCCGCGAAGATCCTCCAGCAGAACAACCCCGGCCTCTACGTCTCGGTCACCACCGCCGGTACGGCGGACGGCACCGGATGGTTCGGCAAGCAGATGCTGCTGGAGGCGAAGTCGCAGGGGTTCACCCCCAACAACTTCTCCATCATGCCGTTCGACGGCGGCTTCAACGGCGCGGCCTCCCAGACCAGCGCGCTGACCAAGTTCAACCAGGTCCTGCAGTCCACGTTCGGCTGGGACGAGGCGACCGCCTACGCCCACGAGGGCTTCTCGGGGATGAACGGCCGCAGCGACACCGGCGAGATGTTCTACCAGAGCGACTTCCAGACCGTGCTGGACTTCGCCACCACGCACAACATGGACCGCTTCACCTTCTGGTCCCTCAACCGCGACCGCCAGTGCTCCCCGCCCGACAACGGCGGCCGCACCTCCGGCACCTGCTCCAGTGTTCCGCAGAACTCCTGGGACTTCGCCAAGTTCTCGGTGAAGTTCGCCGGTGCCACCCCGCCCACCACTCCTCCCACCACGACGCCGCCCACCTCCTCCTCGCCGACCCCGCCGAGCACCGAGTGCAAGCCGGCCTGGAACGCGAGCACGGCGTACACCGGGGGCAGCGAGGTCTCCTACAACAAGCACAACTGGAAGGCCAAGTGGTGGACCCAGAACGAGGTCCCCGGCGCCTCCCAGTGGGGCCCGTGGCAGGACGAGGGCGCCTGCTGACGGTCACCGCGGTCGCCCGCCGGTCCGCGTCACAGTGGGCCGGCGGCCCGCCCCGGCCGGACCGGCGCGCCCACCCGGTCGGTCCGGCGCGCCCACCCGGTCGGTCCGGCGCGTCCGCCCCGCTCCTGCGGGCCGCGACCGGCCCAACGGGTGATGCGACGACGGGCCGCCCTCCCGCCCTCGGCGTAGGGTGATCGTGCCGGGGCGGTGCCCGGCGGGCGGGCCACGCCCGGCCCCGGCGGGAGGTACCTGGCATGTCGGACGATCGGCGGGAGCCGCGACCGCTGCCGGACGGCGGGACCATGGCGGATCTCATCGCCCAGGTACGGCGGTTGGCGCAGGGGCAGCGCCGGCTGCGGCGACTGCTGGACGCGGTGGTGGCGATCAGCGCCGAGACGGACACCCGGACGGTGCTCCAGCACATCGTGGACGCCGGTGTCGACCTGGTCGCCGCGCGGTACGGCGCCCTCGGCGTGCTCGGGGACGGCGGGGAGTTCGCCGACCTGATCACCGCCGGTGTGGACCGGGCACGGCTGCTGGCCGAGTCCGGACTGCCGCGGGGCCACGGGCTGCTGGGTGACCTCGGGCCGGTGCGCATCGACGACGTCGCCGCCGACCCGCGCTCGGTCGGATTCCCGGCCGGCCACCCGGTGATGACCTCCCTTCTCGGGGTCCCGTTGAGGGTGCGCGGCACGGTGTACGGCACCCTCTTTCTCGCCGACAAGCTCGACGGGACGCCGTTCGGTGACGACGACGAGGCCCTGCTGACCGCGCTGGCCAGCGCGGCCGGCGTCAGCGTCGAGAACGCCCGGCTGTACGAACATCTCAAGCGGGCCGCGGAGCAGTTCCAGCGCCGGCTGCTGCCCGTGCTGCCCGATCTGGCGCCCCTCGAGGTGGAGGTGCGCTACCAGCCGGCGTCCGAGCTGACGAGGCTCGGCGGGGACTGGTACGACGCCGTGCTCCTGCCCGACGGGGCGGTCCTCGTCGTGGTGGGGGACGTCACCGGCCACGACGTGGAGGCGGCGCCGATGATGGGGCAGATCCGCAGCATGCTGCGGGCCCTGGCGTTCGACCGGTGCGGGCCACCCGGCCTGGTCGTGGACCGGCTCGACCACGCGCTGACCATGTACACCGACCCCGCGGCGGCCACACTGGTGATGGCCCGTATCGTGCGCGAGCCGCGCGCGGGATACACCATGTGCTGGACCAACGCCGGTCATCCGCCTCCCCTGCTGGTCACGGCCGACGGTGCCGCGCACTGGCTGGCGCCCGAGCCGCACGGCATCCCGATCGGCGTCGATCCGGCGCTGACCCGCCCCGACCACACCCACCCGCTGCCTCCGGCGAGCACGCTGCTGCTGTTCACCGACGGCCTGGTGGAGCGCCGCGGGCAGGACATCGGAACCGGCCTGCGACACCTGGCCGACAGCGCCGCCGCCCTGGCCACGGCCCCACTGTCCACGATCTGCGACAGCCTGATCTCCCGCGAGGACACCTACGACGACGATGTGGCCCTGCTGGCACTGCGAGTGCCGGAGGTCCCACCGGGGGCGCCCGGGGCGGACACGCCCGCGTAGGGACGGCACCGTCCGGGCGGGGGCCCTCGGTCACGTACGGCCGTCCGGGCCATGGTCATCGGGGGTCCGTTCCTCACCCGTGCCCGTGTGCGGCGGCGGGTCGAAGTGGACGGTGATCCGCTCGAAGCCCTTGAAGGACTCCGTCGTCGCGTAGGACCGGTAGGCCCGCTGGTCGCCCGGGCTGAGGTGGACGCGGTCGGTGAACGGGCTGAGCAGGCTCCTGGGCCACAGCCGCATGCACCGGACCGCGCTGATCTCCGCCGTGACCAGGTACACCAGCGCACCGAGGTAGATCCAGGCCAGCAGGCCGAGCACGATGCCGAACAGTCCGTACGTCGCCGTGGTGCCCTTGAGCACATGGCCGACGTAGTAGGTGCCGCCCCACAGCAGCCCCTGCCAGGCACACGCCGCGCCCAGCGCCGGGCCCCACATCACACGCAGCGGCAGCCGGCGCCGGGTGAGCAGGCGGTAGCTGCCGACCAGCAGGGCGGCGTTCAGCAGGACGGCCAGGATGCCGGCGGCCACCTGCACGCCGACCGCCAGCCGTGCGCCGAAGATGCCCGCCGCCCACTCGGCGGCGGTGGACACGCCCGTGATGACGCACAGGCCGAGCCCCAGCAGTGACAGGAACTTCAGCCCCTTCAGACGCGAACGCAGGGGGTCCGGCCGGGCGTGCCGGGGCACGGCGAAGATCTTGTTCAGCGCGTGCTGGGCGGCCTGGGCGACGTTCAGCGCGCCGTAGAGGCTGCCGATCACACCGACCGCGACGGCGATGGAGCTGCCGTGGAAGGAGTGGATGTTGTGGGCGATCTGGTCCCCGATGACCGGGAACTCGCTCAGCGCGGAGTTCAGCAGCTGGTGCTGGAGGTGGGGGCTGCTGCTGAGGACCGAGCTGAGCACCGCGACGAGGAAGAGCATCAGCGGGAACAGCGACAGGAAGCCGTAGTACGTCAGCAGCGCGGCCAGATAGGCGGCCTGGTCGTCGTAGAACTTGTAGATCACGGCCAGCGGCAGGCCCGCCCAGCGATGCCGTCGCTGGTAGGCATCCAGTCGGGCCAGCACGTCCATGCGCTCTTCCACACCGTCGGCCGTGGCTCCGCTGACACCGGACGCCACCCGTTCCAAGTGCCCCTGGCCAGGCCGTTCCATGCCGTACGGCGGAATCCGGGCGGGCGCCGACCGGACGTACGCCGGCGCGTGGCCGCACGTTCGGCGGCGCAGGGCCGCCGCCGTTGCGCCGGACGGGCCAACGCACCGGGCCCAGGCGGGCGGGTCGGCGTGAGCGGTGTTCCAGTGGTGGAAGGCATGGCGAACACGCGAATCAGAGGGAGGCCGGATGCCCGATGCCGTGACCCAGGACGCCGTGCCGTGCGCTGCCGCCGTCGACGACGGTGCCCTGCCCGCCGACCGGGGCGGGCCGGGCTTCGAGCAGCTGAGCGCGGTGGCCGACGCGGTCCTCTACGAGGGCTACCTGCTCTACCCGTACCGCCGTTCGTCGCCCAAGAACCGGGTCCGGTGGCAGTTCGGCGTGCTGCTGCCCCGGAACTGGGTGGAGCGTGACGGCCCGGTCGTGGCCGGTGTGTCCGGCTCCGCCGACTCCTGGTACCAGCGGACCGAGTGCCTGCTGCGGGTGCGGCGGCCGGATGCCGCCCTGCGGGTGCGGGTGCGGTACCTCCAGATGCGGCACAAGCAGGTGGAGGCCGCGGACGCGGACGGCGGGCACCGCCCGGTCGGGTCGCTGCGGACGGACGACGGCACGGCCCATCTGACCTTCGACGAGGCGGTGCCGCGCGAGACCGACCTCACCGTGGCCCTGGACGACCTGTTCCGGCAGGACGTCACCGTGCCGGTGGGCGCGGCGGCCGGCACCGAGACCCGGCCGCTGCCCTCGGGCGCCGGGCGGGTGGTACGGCGATGCGAGGAGATCCGGGCGAGCACCGCGCTCACGGCCGAACGGCTCGCGCCGGGCCTGGTCCGCCTCCGGGTGCGCACCGAGAACACCGGGCGGGCCCCGGACCCGGGTGCGGCCCGCGCCGAGGCGCTGCGCCACGCGCTCATCGCGACGCACTGCCTGGTCGGTGGCGCGGGCGTGGAGTTCGTGTCGCTGATCGATCCGCCCCCGGATCTGGCGGAGCACGTGGCCGCGTGCCGCAACGAGTTCACGTTCCCGGTCCTCGGCGGACCGGCGCCCGCCGGCGGCGACGGCGCCGGGGGCACCGCTGCCGTCCTGCTCTCCTCGCCGATCATCCTTCCCGACCGTCCGCGGGTGGCACCGGAGAGCCCGGGCGATCTCCACGACGCCGCGGAGATCGACGAGATCCTGACGCTGCGCACGCTGCTCCTGACCGACGAGGAGAAGGCCGAGGCCCGGGCGACCGATCCGCGGGCCGCCGCGATCCTCGACCGGGTGGACACGATGCCCCCGGAGGTGTTCGCCCGGCTGCACGGCGCCATCCGGTCCCTGGCGCCGGCGCGGCAGGAGCCGTCCGGCCCGGTGCGTCCCGCCTGGTGGCAGGAGGGCGGCGACGACGGCCTGTCCCCCGCCACGGACTCGGTGCTGGTCGGCGGTGTGCGCGTGGGCGGCGGCAGCCGGGTCCGGCTCCGTCCGCACGGGCGGGGCGCCGACGCCCAGGACATGTTCCTGGCCGGGCGCACCGCGCGGGTCGCGGCCGTACGCCACGACGTGGACGGCGGGGTGCACCTCGCCGTCACCGTGGACGACGACCCCGCGTCCGAGCTGCACACCTGGTACGGCCGCTTCCACTACTTCCGTCCCGACGAGCTCGAACCGCTGCCCGACCAGCGGACCCCCCCAGCCCGACCGGACCACACGCCCACACCAACCCCATCGGACACGGACAGCGAGGGGCAGCAACCCAGATGACCACCACCGAGGCCCGCTCCACGGCACGCAAACCCGCACAGATCGTGGACATGTCCTGGGACCCGATCACCCGGATCATCGGCAACCTGGGCATCTACACGAAGATCGACTTTGCGAACCAGGAGGTCGTGGAGTGCCGCTCCACCTCCTCCCTCTTCCGCGGCTACTCCGTCTTCATGAGAGGCAAGGACCCCCGCGACGCCGGGTTCATCACGTCCCGGATCTGCGGCATCTGCGGCGACAACCACACCACCTGCTCCAACTACGCCCAGCAGATGGCCTACGGCGTCAAACCCCCGCCCCTGGCCGAGCACATCACCAACCTCGGCGAAGCCGCCGAATACATGTTCGACCACACGATCTTCCAGGACAACCTGGTCTTCGTCGACTTCTGCGAAGCCATGGTGAAGGCCACCAACCCGTCCGTCCTGGCGCGGGCGGAGCGCACCGAGGCCCCGCGCGGCGGCATCCACGGCTACCGGACGATCGCCGACATCATGCGCGCCTTCAACCCCTTCGAGGGCGAGGTGTACAAGCAGGCGCTGAAGGTCTCCCGGGTGACGCGGGAGATGTTCTGCCTGATGGAGGGCCGCCATGTGCACCCCTCCACGCTGTATCCGGGCGGGGTGGGCACCATGCCCCAGCCCACCCTCTTCACCGACTACCTCTCCCGCCTGCTCAGGGTGCTGGACTTCGTCAAGCAGGCCGTGGCGATGAACGACGACGTCTTCGACTTCTTCTACGAGGCCCTGCCCGGCTACGAGGAGGTCGGCCGGCGCCGGATCATGCTGGGCTGCTGGGGCGCCTTCCAGAACCCCGACTCCTGCGACTACCGCTACGAGCGCATGAACGACTGGGGCCGGGACATGTTCGTCACCCCCGGCATCGTCGTGGACGGCGAACTGGTCACCAACAACCTGGTCGACATCAACCTCGGCCTGCGGATCCTGCTGGGCTCCTCCTACTACGAGGACTGGGTGAACGAGGATCCGTTCGTCACCCACGACCCGCTCGGCAACCCGGTCGACATCCGCCACCCCTGGAACCAGACCACCCTGCCCGCACCGCAGAAGCGCGACTTCGACGGCAACTACAGCTGGGTGATGAGCCCCCGCTGGTACGACCCGCGCACCGGCGACCACCTGGCCCTGGACACCGGCGGCGGACCGCTGGCCCGTCTGTGGACCACCGCGCTGAGCGGCCTGGTCGACACCCCCTACGTCAAGGCCACCGGGCACAGCGTCCGCATCACCCTCCCCAAGAGCGAGAAGCTCCCCGAGACCACCCTGGAGTGGCACATCCCCAAGTGGTCCAACACAATCGAACGCGACCGGGCGCGCCCCTACTTCGTCGCCTACGCCGCCGCCATGGCCTTCCAGTTCCTCGAACGCGCCATGCAGCTCGTCCGCGGCGGCGACACCAAGGTCTTCGAGAACTTCGAGGTCCCCGACGAGGCGATCGGCTGCGGCTTCCACGAGGCCGTCCGCGGCGTCCTCTCCCACCACCTCGTCATCAGGGACAAGAAGATCGCGAACTACCATCCGTATCCGCCCACCCCGTGGAACGCCAGCCCCCGCGACAACTACGGCACCCCCGGCCCGTACGAGGACGCCGTCCAGGGGCAGCCGATCTTCGAGGAGAACGGCCCGGACGACTTCAAGGGCGTCGACATCATGCGCACCGTCCGCAGTTTCGACCCGTGCCTGCCCTGCGGCGTCCACATGTACATCGGCAACGGCAGAACCCTCACCACCAGCCACACGCCCACCTACGGAGCCGGCCATGGCTGACGCCGGGCACCCCTCCCCCACCGGCCGCCTCCGGGACCCGGACGTGGAGGTCCGGCTCGCCCGGATCGACGA
>NZ_BNBC01000053.1:11711-46757 GCF_014654675.1 Streptomyces spiralis | reverse complement strand
GCTGCTCGCCGGACTCGACTGCGCGCCCGGTCCGACGGTGCGCCTGGCGGTGGAGGCGGTACGGCTGCTGACGGAGGTCTACGGCGAGGCGCTGGCCCGGGTGCTGGAGCGCGCTGACGACGCCCTGGCGCGGCAGCTGGCCGAGGACGAGCTGCTGGAGCATCTGCTGGTGCTGCACGGGATCCATCCGGAGCCCGCCGAGCGCCGGGCCGCCCGCGCGCTCGAGCGGCTGCGACCCGCCGTGCAGGAGCGAGGCGGCGACGTGGAGTGGGCCGGTGTGGACGGATCGGTGGCCCGGGTGCGCCTGAGCACCGGCGGCGGCTGCGGTTCCGGGTGCGGCGGCGGGTCGGGCGATGTCGGCGGGGCGGTGCGTGAGGCGGTGCGCCAGGCGGTGCTCGCCGCCGCTCCGGAACTGACCGCGGTGGAGTCCGTCGCGGATCCCTCCGACCGGCGCGCGGCACCGGCGTTCGTCCCGCTGGACGCCCTGCTGCGACGGCCCACGGGCGCGGCCCCGGCAGGGGAGGTGCGGTGAGCTCGGACGGGGCGCTGGCCCGCCTGATCCGCTCCTCGGCCTCGGCCGGGCCGACCGGGACCGAGGCCGAGTCCTGCGAGCTGTGCGCCGCGCCGGTGCCCGAGGAGCACGCCCATCTCTACGACACCGCGCAGGCGGAGCTCTGCTGCGCCTGCGGACCCTGTTCGGTGCTGTTCGCCGGGGACGGCGCGGGCGGCGGGCGCTTCCGGCTCGTGCCACGGCGCCGGATCCGGCTGCGCGGGGTCGACACACAGACGCTCGGGGTGCCGGTCGGTCTGGTGTTCTTCGTGCCGCACGCCGACGGCACGGTGACCGCCCAGGGCCCGAGCCCGGCGGGGGCCATGCGGTGGGAGGTGGACGCGGCCGCCTGGCGGCGGGCCGCCGAGCGGTGTCCCGAACTGGCCACTTTGGAACCGGAGGTGGAGGCGCTGCTGGTGAACACCGTCCGCGGCCTCGACCACCACTGGATCGTGCCCGTCGACGACTGCTTCCGGATGGTCGCCGTCGTGCGCCGGGAGTGGCGGGGGCTGTCGGGCGGCAGCCGGGTGTGGCCGGCCGTGGAGGAGTTCTTCGCCGGACTCACCGAACGGCGATGAGCAACGGGGAGTGACCGTGCACGAGTTGTCGATCGCGACCGCGATCGTGGAGCGGGCCGAGGAGTGGGCGCGGGCCGACGGGACGAGTGCCGTCTCGTCGGTGACCGTGCGGGTCGGTGAGCTCTCCGGCGTGGTGCCCGACGCGCTGGACTTCGCCTTCGAGGTGGCCCGGGAGGGCACCGCCCTGGCCGGGGCCCGGCTGGTCGTCGAGCAGGTGACGGCACGGGCGTACTGCGATCCGTGCGCGGCGGAGTTCGCGGTGGGCATGCCGCCGTTCTTCTGGTGTCCGCGCTGCGACCGCCCGTCGCGGGACCTGCGCGGCGGACGGGAGCTGGAGATCACCGCCGTCGAACCGGCGCCCGCACACTGACCGCCGCCGCACTCCGGCAGCCCCGGGAGGACCGATCCCACCGGTGCCCGACACACCGGCGGGGTCGCCTCCTCCCGGGGCTGCGGCTGTCCCAGGTCAGCGGCTGTCCCGCGTCAGCAGATGCGCGGCAGTTGTTCCCCGAGCGGCAGGTCGACGACCCGGGTGCCGCCCAGGCCGGTGGAGACGACGACCATGCCCGGGTGTTCGGCGACGCACTCGCCGATGAGCGCGGCACCGGCGCCCTGCGGGTGGGCGCGCATCGCCTCCAGGACCGCCTCGGCCTCCGTCAGCGGCACGAAGGCCACCAGCCGTCCCTCGTTGGCGACGTACAGCGGGTCGAGACCGAGGAATCCGCAGGCGTTCGCGACGGCCTCCGGTACCGGGATCGCGCGCTCCTGGAGCCGCACGCCGGTGCCGGAGGCGCGGGCGATCTCGTTGAGGGAGGCGCCGAGCCCGCCCCGAGTGGGGTCGCGCAGCACATGAACGTCCGGGGTGACGGCCAGCATGGCCGCCACCAGGTCGGCCAGGGGCGCGGTGTCGCTTGCGATCTCGACGCCGAACTCCAGGCCCTCCCTCACGCTCATGACGGCCACGCCGTGCAGCCCGATCGGGCCGCTCACGATCACGGCGTCCCCCGGGCGGGCCCGCTGGGGGCGGATGTCCACCCCCTCGGGGACGAGCCCGACCCCGGCGGTGGTGACGTACACACCGTCGCCGTGGCCCGCCTCCACCACCTTGGTGTCGCCGGTGGCCACCGTGACGCCGGCCGCCTCGGCCGCCGCGCCCATGGCGCGCGCGATCCGGTCGACGACGGCCAGCTCCACGCCCTCCTCCAGGACGAAGGCCGCCGAGAGGTAGGCGGGACGTGCTCCGCTCATGGCCAGGTCGTTGACGGTGCCGTTGACCGCGAGGTCGCCGAGGCTGCCGCCGGGGAAGAACAGCGGCCGCACGACGTAGGAGTCGGTGGAGAACGCCAGCCGGGCGCCGCCGAGATGGAGGACGGCCGAGTCGCCCATGCCGGCCAGGACGGGGTTGCCGTAGGCCGGGGCGAACACGTCGTGGATCAGTTCGGCGGACAGGGCGCCGCCTCCGCCGTGGCCCATGACCACGACCGGCTGGTCGCGCAGGGGGGCGGGGCAGGTCCAGTTCGCGGGGTCGACGGGGGCGGTCTCGGTCGCCTCGGGAGCCAGTTCAGCCAACGGGGTTCATCTCCTCCTGCGGGATGCGGGAGCCCGGTGCCGGAGCGCCGTTCATCCGGCGGTACAGGTAGTAGGCCGCGCAGGCGCCCTCGCTGGAGACCATGGTGGCGCCGAGCGGGGTGCGCGGGGTGCAGGCGGCGCCGAACGCGGCGCACTCGGTGGGCTTGATCAGCCCCTGGAGGACCTCGCCGGCCCGGCACACCGCGGGTTCCTCCGTGCGGATGCCGGTCACGTCGAAGCGGTGCTCGGCGTCGTAGGCGCGATAGGCGTCCGACAGCCGCCAGCCGCTGGCGGGGATGCGTCCGATGCCGCGCCAGTTGCGGTCGGCGACCTCGAAGACCTCCTGGAGCATGCGCAGCGCGGCCGGGTTGCCGTCCTCGCGCACCGCGCGCGGGTAGGCGTTCTCCACCCGGTGCTCGCCGTGCTCCAGCTGGTGGACGGCGCGGCGGACGCCTTCGAGGATGTCCAGCGGTTCGAAGCCGGTGACCACGATCGGGACGCGGTGCCGCGCGGCCAGCTCCGGGTACTCGGCGGTGCCCATGACGCTGCACACGTGCCCGGCGGCCAGGAAGCCCTGCACCCGGCAGGCGGGCGCGGTCATGATGGCCTCGACGGCCGGCGGGACCCGGACGTGGGAGACCAGGAGACTGAAGTTGTCCAGGCCCAGCCGGCGGGCCTGGTGCACGGCCATGGCATTGGCGGGCGCCGTCGTCTCGAAGCCGATGGCGAAGAACACCACCTGCTTCTCGGGGTGCTCCCGGGCGAGCCGGAGCGCGTCGAGCGGCGAGTACACCACCCGTACGTCACCGCCCTCGCCCTTGACGCGGAACAGGTCGCGGTCGGTGCCGGGCACCCGCAGCATGTCGCCGAAGGAGCAGAAGATCACCCCCGGGCGCGCGGCGATCTCCAGGGCCTTGTCGATGACATCCAGCGGGGTGACGCACACCGGGCAACCCGGACCGTGGATCAACTCCAACTTCTCCGGCAGCAGTTGGTCGATGCCGTGCCGGATGATGGAGTGGGTCTGGCCGCCGCAGACCTCCATCAGCGCCCACGGCCGGGTGACCGTCGCATGGATCTCGTCCAGCAGCCGCCGGGCCAGCTGGGGGTCGTTGAACTCGTCGATGTACTTCATCGGGCCTCACTCCCGCCGTGATCGCGCGCGACGGCCGCGGGGACGTGCGGGGCCTCGCTCCGGCTCCCGGCCTGTTCGGCCGCCTGCTGCCAGGCGTCGCCGAACTCCTCCTCCAGCAGCCCCAGTTGCTCGAACAGCTCCAGGGACGCCCGGGCCGACGCCTCGTCCAGCCGTTGCAGGGCGAACCCGACATGGACGATCACGTACTCCCCCACCCGCAGGTCGGGCAGGTACTCGAGACACGCCTGTTTGCGCACCCCGCCGAAGTCGACGACGCCGATGAGCGGGTCGGCGCGGTGGTCGATGGACACGACCTTGCCGGGCACTGCCAAACACATGGGTCACTCCGTCTCGTCGTTGTCCGGGGTCTCGTCGCTGTCCGGTGTCCGTCGCCGCCCGTGGGCCGCGACCACGAGCTGCCCGAGGGCCAGTCCGCCGTCGTTGGGCGGGACCTCGCCGTGGCGCAGTACCGCGAAGCCGTCCGCGGCCAGAAGAGCGGCGCACTCCTCCTCCAGCAGGCCGTTGGCGAAGACGCCGCCGCTGAGGACGACGGTGCTCAGGCCCGTGGCCCCGCGGGCGCGGCGGCAGATCTCCGCGACGGCCCGTGCCACGCCCCGGTGGAAGCGTGCCGCGAGGACGGGTGCGGGGGTGCCGCCGCGCCGGTCGGCGAGGAGCGCCCGCAGCATGGGCGCGGGGTCGCAGAGCACCGGGCCGGGGCCGGTGCTCAGGTCGAAGGGGTACGCCGCCCGGTCCGCCTCGCGGGCCTCGGCGGCCGCTGCCTCCAGTTCGAGCGCGGCCTGTGCCTCGTAGTGCGCGCGGTGGCAGATGCCGGCCAGGGACGACACGGCGTCGAAGAGCCGCCCCATGCTGGAGGTCGGCACGCAGGCCAGGCCCCGCTCCAACTGCCTGCGCAGCACGGTCCGTTCCTCCGGTGCGCAGGCGGTGACGCTGGGCAGGCCGGGGTCCCACGGCAGGCCCGCCGCCCACAGCCGGGCCAGCGCCAGGCGGCACGGGTTGGCCACCCCGGCGTCGCCGCCGGGCAGCGGGGCGGGGGCGAGGTGGGCGAAACGGCGGTGGCCCGCGTAATCGGCGAGGAGGAACTCGCCGCCCCAGACGGTGCCGTCGTCGCCGTACCCGGTGCCGTCGAAGGCGACGCCGATCACCGGTGTGGTCCCGTCGAGGCCGTGTTCGGCCATCGCCGAGGCGATGTGCGCGTGGTGGTGCTGGACGAACACCGGCTCCGGGTGGGTGAGTCGGGCGGCCCGCCGACGTGCGCGGCGGGCCGAGTGGTAGCCGGGGTGCCGGTCGGCGGCGACGAGTTCGGGGCTGACCCCGGTGAGGGCCAGCAGGTGCCGTTCGGCCCGCCGGGCCGCCTCCAGGCCGGCCAGGTCGCCCATGTCGCCGATGTGCGGGCCGAACCAGGCCTGGTCGCCCTCGCCGACGCACAGCGCGTTCTTCAGGTCGCCGCCCACCGCGAGCACGGGACGCACCGGGAACGGCAGGCGCAGCGGGCGGGGCACATAGCCGCGGGAGCGGCGCAGTACCTGCTCGGTGCCGTCGGGGCGTACCCGGATCAGGGAGTCGTCGCACGGACAGGCGATGGGCCGGTCGTGGGCGAGCCAGGCGTCGGCCAGCCCGGACAGCCGGGTCAGCGCCTCGTCGTCGTCGGTGACGATGGGCTCGCCGGAGCGGTTGCCGCTGGTCATCACCAGCATTCGGGGGCCGGGCGGGTCGCCGGGCAGCCCGAACAGCAGGGTGTGCAGGGGGGCGTAGGGCAGCATCACGCCGATGTGCGGGCTGCCGGGACACACCTCTTCGGCGGGCCGGGGGCCGGGGCCCGGGGTGCGGCGGCGCAGCAGGACGACGGGCCGTCGGGGGCCGGTGAGCACGGCCCGTTCGCGCTCGCCCAGGACGGCGATGCGTTCCGCGGTGGCCAGGTCCGCGCACATCACCGCGAAGGCCTTGCCGCCCCTGGCCTTGCGGGCGCGCAGGGTGGCGACGGCACGGGGGTCGGTGGCGTCGCAGGCCAGGTGGTAGCCGCCGATGCCCTTCACGGCGACGATCCGCCCGGCGGCGAGCAGCGACCGGGCCGCCGCCAGTGCCTCGGCGTCCCGGGCCGGGCGCGGGCCGCTTCCCTCCGCGGGCACCAGGCGCAGCCGGGGTCCGCAGTCGGGGCAGGCGACGGGCTGGGCGTGGAAGCGCCGGTCGGCGGGGTCCGCGTACTCGCGCGCACAGGCGTGGCACATCGGGAAGGCGCCCATGGTCGTGGCCCGGCGGTCGTACGGCATCGCGGTGGCGATGGTGAACCGGGGGCCGCAGTGGGTGCAGGTGATGAACGGGTGCCGGTGGCGGCGGTCGGCGGGATCGGCCAGTTCCCGCAGGCAGTCGGCGCAGGTCGCGGTGTCGGGCGGGAGCTGGGTGCGGCCGGTGGACGACTCGGTGGGGCGGATGGTGAAGGGGTCGGCGGCACCGGTGGCGGGGAGCTCTTCGAGTCCGATGCCGGTCACGGCGGCCAGGGGCGGGGGCTGCTGGGCCAGCCGGTCGCAGAACCGGGCCACGCCGTCCGGGGGGCCCTCGACCTCGATCAGCACCCCGCTCGCGGTGTTGCTCACGAAACCGGCGAGCGCCAGGTCGGCGGCGAGCCGG
The DNA here is from genome assembly GCF_014654675.1 of Streptomyces spiralis. Classification (GTDB taxonomy): domain Bacteria; phylum Actinomycetota; class Actinomycetes; order Streptomycetales; family Streptomycetaceae; genus Streptomyces; species Streptomyces spiralis. The sequence continues at coordinate 40,279 of NZ_BNBC01000053.1, read as the reverse complement.
TGCACGTACGGCCGGAAGCCCACGCCCTGCACCGTGCCGCGCACGGTGAGCCGGCGGCGTACCGGGGCGGTGGCGGGGGCGGTCATGAGGCGGGAGTGGTGGCCGGGCGGGGCTGCGCGCGGGTGTCGTCGGCGTACTCGTCGACGGCTGTGTGCACGGGGCCCGGACGGTGGCCGTGACCGTGACCGACGCCGTGGGGGCGCGGGGCGAGGGGCGGGTGGTGCGGCGGGGTGCCGTCGAGGGCGGCGAGCGCCCGGTCCAGTACGGTGTCGACGCCGTCGCCGGTGCGGGCGCAGGACCGTACGATCTCCACCCCGGGGTTGACCCGGTGGACGTTGGCCCGGAAGGCGTCCTCGTCGAAGCCGGCCGGTTCGGCCAGGTCCGTCTTGGTGACCACGACCAGGTGCGCGGAGCCGAAGGCGGTGGGGTACTTCAGCGGCTTGTCCTCGCCCTCGGTCACGGCCATCAGCACGATGCGGAGGCTCTCGCCGAGGTCGTACGAGGCCGGGCAGACGAGGTTGCCGACGTTCTCCACGAACAGCACCCGGGTGGCCGCGGGCAGCCGGCCCGTCAGCCGGGCGCGGACCTGGCGGGCCTCGAGATGGCACAGCCCGTCGGTGAGCACCTGCTGCACGGGTGCGCCCGAGCGGGCCAGTCGGCGCGCGTCGTTCTCGGTGGCCAGGTCCGCGGTGAGCGCGGCCACCGGGACGCCCCGCTCGACCGCCCGGGCCAGCACCCGGCCGAGGAGTTCGGTCTTGCCGCTGCCGGGGCTGGACAGGAGGTTGACGAGAGCGGTCCCCTGCCGGGCCAGGTCGTTTCTGAGGGCCTCGGCCAGGTCGTCGTTCTTGGCGAGGACCGCCTGCTTGACGTCGTGTGTGACGTCGGCGGATCGGCACATGTCGCTTCTCCTCGCGGTCGGGTCGGTTCCTCGCGGTCGGTTCGGGAGGGGCTGCTCGTGGCGGGCGGGGCCGTCCGGCCACTCACCGATCTTGTGCGGTGCCGGCGGCCGGAAGCGGCAGCGCAGCCGTGTGCGGCGGGGCGGATTCGTCCGGGCGGCCCAAGGACGGGGTGGCCGCGGGGTCGGCGAGCAGGACCGGGACGATGGTGTGCAGCGCCCGGACGGCCCGGTCGACGGCGGCGCCGACCGGGCCGCTGAGCCCGGGCATGATGTCCTCGTCGGCACGCGGGAGGACGTCGGGCTCGCAGGCCAGGACGAGGACCCGCGGCAGCGGTCCGTCGCCGAGGTGGGCGGCCAGCGCCAGCACCTTGGCGGGGTCCATGCCATGGGCCTCGGGCGGGGCCGCGGCCGCGGTGGTGGCGTCGGGCGGGTCCGGCTCGATCAGGGACAGGGTGCCGGGCCGGTGGCCGCGCGGGGCGGCGTCGACCAGGACGGCGGTGTCGTATCCGTCGAGCAGTTCGTAGGCGAGGTCCAGGCCGCGGATGCCGAAGTCCCGCACCCGCACGGCGGCCGGCAGCGGCCGGGAGGCGAGCGCCCGCACCACGTGGGGGCCGAAGGCGTCGTCCGCGAGGAAGATGTTGCCGACGCCCGCGACGAGCATCCGGGGGCGGGACCCGGGCGGGGTCGTCATCACGCGTGCCCGCCGGCCGGGTGGAGCACGGGCGGGGCCAGGGGGTCGGCGGGGCCGCTCGGCGTCTTGCGGACGAACGCCGAACGCAGCGCGTGGTAGGGCGCGGCGGGGTCGAAGAAGATGTCGTGCATCCGGGCGAGTTCGGTGCGCCGGTGGTCCGCGAGCGGCCGTACGGCCTCGTCGCGTGCGCGGGCCGCCGCCTTGGCCTCGATCCGATAGGCGAGGTCGGGGGCGGCGGCGAGCTCGGCCGCCATGCGGGCGGTCTGGTCGGCGAACTCCGGTGCGGGGACGGGCAGCAGACGGTCGACCAGGCCGAGGCCGTGCGCGGTGGCGGCGCTCACGGGCAGCGCCTCGGTGGTGAGCCGTTCGGCGGTCCGCGCGCCGACGCGGCGCGGCAGGCTGTAGGTCCAGTACTCGGAGCCGTACAGGCCCATGCGGCGGTAGTGGGGGTTGAGCACGGCGCCGCCGCGGCACCACACCTCGTCGGCGGCGAGCGCGAGCATGACGCCCCCGGCGGCGGCGTTGCCGCCGAGCGCGGCGACCACCAGCCGGTCGGTGGTGCGCAGGACCGCCTCGACGAGGTCGTTCATGGCGTTGAGGTTGGCCCAGGACTCGGCGGCCGGGTCGGGGGCCGCCTCGATGACGTTCAGGTGGATGCCGTTGGAGAAGAAGTCGCGGGTGCCGCCGAGGACCAGCACGGGCGTGGGGCGGGCGAGCGCGTACCGGTAGGCGGCGAGCAGCCTGCGGCACTGGTCGGTGCTCATGGCTCCGCCGGGGAAGGAGAAGGTGAGGTGGCCGACGTCGCCGTCGCGGTGGTAGCGGATGTCGGTCCAGGTGCGCCGCCCGGGGGGCAGTTCGAGCGGGACGGGGGCCTCCGGGAGCGAGCAGGGGCCGAGGACGGAGGCGGCCGGGCGCTTGAAGGGCGCGGGGTCGCCGGAGTTCTTGCGCGGCCTGAGTTCGGGGATCCACACGGCGCCGTCCCGGGTGGCCCGGCACACCGCTCCGGCGCGGGTGGCGAGCGGCTCGCCGGGGCGTCCGCGCAGCCGGTCCTCGGGGTGGCCGCCGTGCAGGAACACCTCCCGGCCGTGCAGTTCGTCGAGCACTCCGGGCCGGGAGTCGGCCGCGCGCAGTCTGCGCAGCACGGTGGCGGTGCTGTCGTTGTCCCAGTCGATACGGCGCTGCGACTGGCGCATGACGTCGCGCCACATCACGCGGACCGAAGGGTCGTTCTGCGACAGCGGTTTGAACGAGCCCTCCTCGTAGCGCCGTACGGCCAGCAGCACGGCGGCCGCCGCCGCGTCGGCGGCCTCGTTGCGGTACAGGTCGCTCTTGCCCACGTCGGACGTCTCGAACGGCATCGACGCCCAGATGTCACCGGCGTCCATGGCCGCCTCGGCCTGCAGCACGGTCACGCCCCAGCGCGCCGCCTGGTCGGTGATCGCCCAGTCCAGGGAGGACGGCCCGCGGTCCCCGGGTGGTCCCGGGTGCACGACGAGGCAGGTGTGCCGCTGCCACACGTCCTCGGGCAGCGCCGTGCGCAGCATCGGGGCGATGAGCAGCTCCGGGTGCGTCCGCGCGATCGCGGTGCGGACGGCCTCGGCGCCGTGCGAGGCGAGGACGGCGTCCACCCGGTGCCCGCGGTCCGACAGTTCGGCGTACACACGCTGGGCCAGGCTGTTGAACGCGCTCACGACCAGCAGAATGTCCATGACGCGGCATGGTGTCCGTTTCGCCGGGCACCGGGAAGGACCGCCGCGGCGTTTCGCCGGCCCGGTCAGGTCTCTTCCTCCATCCGGATCGAATTCCTCAGATCCTCGAAGGCCGGGCTGTGGTCGTCCTTGTTCATCTCCAGCAGGGCACGGGCAAGTGCGTCGAGCTTGCGCTGGATGGCGTGCTCGGCGCGCATCTCGGCGTTCTTCAGCAGGGCGAGCAGCAACAGCGTCACGGCGGTCATGGACTCGCCCGCCAGCAGCAGCAACTCCAGGTCCAGGTGGGCCGCGTGGGCGGCGACGAAGAAGCCGACGAGGAGCAGGCAGAGCAGGAAGAAGACCGGTGAGCTGGTGAAGTTGGAGGCGTACTCCGCGAACTGGTCGAACCGGCCGCGCCGGGGGCCGCCGCGATGGACGGGACTCTTGAACGTCATGAACGGGAGCCCTTCCCCGTGCGGCGTGCCGCCTCGCTACTTTCGGTTCATATGATGTAACAGTCTGCACATGAACTGGCAGCAGAACATCGACAGGGCCCCCGTCCGTCATGACGGGGCATCAGGTCAGCACCCTCGTCGCCGCGGACTGCGCGGGGCGCTGCTGGTCGCGGCGACCACCGCGGCGCTGGCAGGCGGACCCGCGGCGACCGCGCTCCCGTCCCGGGGTCTCGGCCCGGACTGGGACGCCATCGCCGCCTGCGAGTCCAGCGGCAACTGGAGGGCGAACACCGGCAACGGGTACTACGGCGGGCTGCAGTTCGCCCAGTCCAGCTGGATCGCGGCCGGTGGACGCAAGTACGCGCCCCGGGCGGACCTCGCCACGCGCCGGGAGCAGATCAAAGTGGCCCGGCGGCTGGCCCGCCTCCAGGGGATGTCGGCCTGGACCTGCGCCTGAGCCTGCCCGGACCGCCCGGACTGCCTGCCCGGACTGCCGGTCAGCACAGGACTGAGAGTGCGCCGGGCAGCACCCGGGCGGTGACGGGCAGCACCGCGTCGACCTCGCCGTCGGCGCCGTAGGGCACCGGCCGGTCGGACTCGATCCGGATCTCCCGGCCGCGCAGGATCCGCACCTCGGGCCGGGCGACATGCGCGCCCGACTTCAACTCGTTCATCAGGGCGAAGAAGAGCCGCCGTGGTGCGGCGCGGATCAGCACCACGTCGAGCAGACCGTCGTCCACCCGGGCACCGGGGGCGATCATCCGGCCGGAGCCGTAGTACGCCGAGTTGGCGGCCACCACGGTGTAGCCGCAGTGGCCGTGCTCCTCGCCGTCGACGGTGACGCGGTAGGTCGCCGCGCGCCAGGTGGCGACCGCCCGCAGTCCCCCGGCGTAGTACGAGGCGGCGCCCCGCAGCAGCCGGGCGTGGTTGGCGTGCCGGTTGGCGAGCGCGTCGACACCCGCGTACACGCTGCCGAGGACGACGGTGCGGGAGTGGACGGCCGATTCCACCTCGATGGTGTCTACCTGGCGCGGCTCGTGGTGCAGCAGCACCCGGGCCAGTGCGGACGGGTCGGAGGGCAGGTCGAGCGCGCGGGCGAAGTCGTTGCCGCGGCCGGCCGGGACGAGGCCGAGGAGCGAGCCGGTGCCGCTGAGGGCGCCGCCGATGCCACCGGCGATGCCGTCGCCGCCGACGGCCAGGACGACCCGTCCGCGTTCGCCGGCCTGCCGGGCGAGGTCCTGCGCGTGGGCGAGGCTGCGGCTGTACTCGGTCTCCAGTTCGGCGCCCTCCTCCCGGAGCAGCCTGGCCACCCTCAGCAGCGCGGCGGCGCCCGCGGATCCGCCGGCGGTGGGGTTGACGATGGCGGTGAACTGTCGCATCGGTGGGGCCTCCGGGCGGAGTGAGGGCGATCGGGCGGGTCGGGGCAGTGGGAGTGAGCGGGTGGCGGGAGAGGGCGGGTGGGGGACGAGGCGGGCGGGCGCGAGTCGGACCGCCGGGCCGGCGCCGCGCCGCGTCGGTCCGGCCGCGTCAGTCCAGGGGCAGGAGCACTCCCGGATTGAGCAGCCCGTCCGGGTCGAGCCGCTGCTTGACGGCGCGCAGGGCCTCGACGCCCAGCGGCCCGGCCTCCCGGACGTACCCGTCGCGGTGGTCGGTGCCCACGCCGTGGTGGTGGCTGATGGTGCCGCCCGCGGCGAGGATCGCCTCGCTCGCCGCGCGCTTGGCGGGCGCCCAGTGTGCCACGGGGTCCTCGCCCTGCGCCGAGACCACGGTGAAGTAGAGGGAGGCGCCGTTCTCGTAGACGTGCGAGATGTGGCACATCACCAGCGGCGGGGTGCCGGACCCGGTGAGCGTCGTGGTGAGCGCGGCACGGACGGCGGCGTACAGCTCGGGCACGCGCGACCAGAACGCGGCGGTCTCCAGGGTCTCGGCGAACGCGCCCACGTCCAGCAGCGCGTCACGCAGATACGGCGCCGAGTAGCGGCCGTGGGCCCAGCGTTCGCCGGGTTCCTCGCCGAGGTACGTGCCGCCGCACGCGCGCAGCACGGCGGCCGCACGCTCCCGGCGGTGGGCGACGTCCTCGGCGGTGCCCTCGTAGCCGGCGATCGCCTGGCAGCCGGCGGGCTGCGGCGCGCGGGAGGCGCCGATGGCGTCGGGCTGGGCGAGGCCGATCAGAGTCTCGGTCTCGTCGGACAGGCGCAGCACCGTGGGCCGCGGCCCGTCCTGGGCCAGCCGGCGCAGGGCGGTGGCGCCCTCCTCGAAGGAGGCGAAGCGCCAGCCCTCGTACACGCGGGTGTGCGGCAGCGGGCGCAGCCGCACGGTCACCGAGGTGATGACCCCGAAGGCGCCCTCGGAGCCGAGCACGAGCTGGCGCAGGTCGGGTCCGGCCGCCGAGCGCGGGGCCCGGCCGACCTCCAGGGTGCCCTCGGGGGTGGCGACGGTGAGGCCGAGCACCATCTCGTCGAAGCGGCCGTACCCGGCCGAGGCCTGGCCGCTGGAGCGGGCCGCGGCGAACCCGCCGATGGTGGCCCACTCGTAGGACTGCGGGAAGTGACCGAGGGTGAAGCCGTGCTCGGCGAGCAGCGCCTCGGCCTGGGGGGCGCGCAGTCCTGGTTGCAGGGTGGCGGTGCGGGAGACGGGGTCGAGGGCGAGCAGACCGTCCATGCGGCGCAGGTCCAGGGCGACGAACGGGCGCCTGCGGGACCCCGGCTGCTCGGGGGCGAGGCCGCCGACGACGGAGGTGCCGCCGCCGAACGGGACGAGGGCCAGGTCGTGGGCGGCGCAGGCGCGCAGAACGGCGAGCACCTCGTCGTGGCCGGCGGGGAGCACCACGGCCGCCGGGAGGTCGGCGACGTCCCCGCGGCGGATCCGCAGCAGGTCGGGGGTGGACTTGCCGCGGGTGTGCCGGATCCGGGACTCGGCGTCGGTGCGGACGTGCGCCTCGTCGCCGACGGCGTCCCGCAGGGCCCGGTGCGCGGCGGCGGTCAGCGGTGAGGCGGGGACGTCGATGTCCTCCAGCTCGACCGGACCGGTGCCGTGCGGCTTGACCCCGAGCAGGTCGCGCAGCAGCGCGGTCACCGATTCGGGCAGCGGTGTGGCCTTGGCCGGGTCGCCCCAGCCGCTCCACAGCATGTCCATGGGGTTGTTCCTCACCGGTCGATCGAAGGGGCGTTACACTGTTACACATGACGCCTATTCGTCACAACGGTTCAGGGGGTCCGAACGGCAAGGGCGACCCGGCAGCGGTCTCCGGCGCGCCGGAAGCGGCCGGGGATCCCGTGCTCGACGCCGTGCGCGACTGCGTGCTGGCCGTCGGAGTCCGGCGTACGACCATGACGGACGTGGCCCGGCGCGCCGGTGTGTCCCGGATGACGCTGTACCGGCGCTGGCCCGACGTGCGCTCTCTGGTGGGCGATCTGATGACCCGGGAGTGGATCGACGTGGCCACGCGGTCGATGCCCGAGCGCCGGCCCGGTACCGCCGACACGCGCGCGCTGATCGTCGACGGGCTGGTGGCCGGGGTGGCGGCGTTCCGCGCGCACCCGCTCTTCCGCAAGATCGTCGACGTCGACCCCGAACTGCTGCTCCCCTATGTACTGGACCGTCGCGGAGCCAGCCAGGAGGCCCTGCTGGCGCTGCTCGCCGACGCCCTGCGCGAGGGCCACGCCGACGGCTCGGTGCTCACCGGCCACCCCGACCGGCAGGCCAGGTCCCTGCTGCTGGTCGTCCAGTCCTTCACTCTGTCGCTGCGCACGATGACCGACGAGGACGACCCCGGCCTGACCGCCGAGGCGTTCCTCGCGGAACTGCGGACCATCCTGGAGAGGACCCTGACGCCATGAGCCCAGCCCACCCGCACACCGCCCCGGACGGCGCGGCTCCCGGATCGTCGCTGACCGCCGCGCGCCGCGCCCGCGAACTGGCCCTGACCGTCGGCGGTCCGGCCGTGGACGTCCTGGTCGTCGGGCTGGGCGCGACCGGGGCGGGGGCCGCGCTGGACGCGGCGGCCCGGGGACTGACCGTGGCCGCGATCGACGCCCACGACCTGGCCTTCGGCACCTCCCGCTGGAGCTCGAAGCTCATCCACGGCGGGCTGCGCTACCTGGCCTCGGCGCAGCTCGACGTCGCGCACGAGAGCGCGGTCGAACGCGGGGTGCTGATGGAGCGCACCGCGCCCCACCTGGTCGGCGCCCAGCCGTTCGTGCTGCCGCTGACCCCGCTGGTCTCCCGCGGTCAGGCGGCCCTCGCCTGGGCGGGCCTGCGCGCGGGCGACGGTCTGCGCCTCGCGGCGCGCACCGCCCGCGCCACCCTCCCGGCGCCGCGCCGGCTGTCCGCGGTGGAGACCCGCCATCTCGCTCCGGCGCTGCGCGGGGCGGGGCTGCGCGGCGGCCTGCTGTCCTGGGACGGCCGGCTCGCCGACGACGCCCGCCTGGTCACCGCCGTCGCCCGTACGGCGGCGGCACGCGGCGCCCGGATCCTCACCCGGGTGCGGGCGCTGGAACTGACCGCGGCCGGTGCCCGGGTCCGCGACGAACTCACCGGCGAGGAGGGCGAGATCCGGGCCCGAGCCGTGATCAACGCCTCCGGGGTGTGGGCGGGCGGCCTGGTGGACGGCATCCGGATACGCCCCTCCCGCGGCACGCACCTCGTGCTGCGGGCCGACCGCCTCGGCCCGCTGCCCGCCGGACTGCACATCCCGGTGCCCGGCGAGACCAACCGGTTCGTCCTCGTTCTTCCCCAGGGCGACGGCCGGGTCTACGTCGGCCTCACCGACGAACCCGTCGACGGTGAGATCCCTGACGTTCCCGAGGCTCCGGAGACCGACATCGGGTTCCTGCTCGACGTCCTGGGTTCCGCCCTGGACGTGCCCGTCCAGCGCGACGACGTGGTGGGAGCCTTCGCGGGGTTGCGCCCGCTGCTGGACGTGGGCGCGGGCGACGGGTCCGGCGCGGCGCCCCGGACCGCCGACATCTCCCGCAGGCACGCGGTGCTCACCTCGCCGGACGGCGTGATCACCGTGGTCGGCGGCAAGCTCACCACCTACCGGCGGATGGCCGAGGACGCCGTGGACGCCGCCGTCGCCACGCACCGCCTGGCCGCGGGGCCCTCCCCCACGGCCTCACTGCCCCTCGTGGGCGCCGCGTCGCCGCGCGCCCTGTCCGCGCTCCAGGCACCGCGCCGCCTGATCCGGCGCTACGGCACCGAGGCACCGGCCGTCCACGCCCTGGGCCTCCACGATCCCCGGCTGCGCGAGCCCGTGCTCCAAGGCCATCCCGTCACCCGCGCCGAGCTGGCGTGGGCCGTGCGGCACGAGGGCGCGCTCGACGAGGCCGACCTCCTCGACCGGCGCACCCGCATCGGTCTGGTCCCCGCCGACCGCTCCGCCGCGCTGCCGGCCGCACGGGAGGCGGTGGGCGAGGCACTCGGGTCCCGGTGAGTTCGGCGGCGGCCCTCGGGTCCCGGTGAGGTCAGGGGCGGCCACTCGGGTCCCGGTCCAGTTCGGGAGCGGCCCTTCGGCCCCGTGCCGGGGCGGGCCCGGGCGGGCCTGTACGGTCAGGCCGCCAGGGGCCGGTCCGGGTGCAGGCGGTCCAGCAGTTGGGGGTGGTGCAGGGCGCTCACCGGGGCGAGGAGGTCGGGATGGCGCAGCAGCGCGGCCGCCCGGCGGTCTCGCTCGTCGGGGGCGATCAGCCGGCGGAACTCGACCGGGGCGCCCGCCACGTGGCCGCCGTCGGCGAGCGCGGCCACCGCGCGGTCGGCGAGCCCGGGGTCGGTGAGCAGGCAGGCCGCCCAGCTCGCCACGACCTCGTCCACCCAGGTGCGCCAGGCGTACGCGTCCGGGTCGTCGCCCTCGACGCCGTCGGCGCCGGTGATCCAGTCCAGCCGGGCCGAGCCGCCGGGGCCCGACATGCCGACCAGTGCGGCGTCCATGGACGTGGGGTAGCGCAGCCAGGCCGCGACCGTGACCGCCTGGCGCGCCTGCACCTCGCACAGGGCGGAGGCCAGCGCGCCGTCGGACGCCGGGTACGCGCTGGTCAGCCATTGGGTGGTCGCCGCGATGAGCGGGGAGAGATCTTCGAGCACTGCGGGGGCCGTTCGAGCTGTTCACGGACGAAAAGGACTCCCTGCAACGCTAGCCCTCGGCCTCGGCGAGCCATATGGCCCAGGCCTCCTCCGGGGCGTGGCTTGTGCCACATGGCACGCGCCGGTGGGTGGCGGTGCGGGACGGAGGGGCCTGGGCCCTGTGCTCGGTGTGCAGATGTGACGGGTGGGGGGGGGTGACCTGCGTCGAAGTGGGGCGGTCAGGCCTCCCCGGGGAAGCGTTCCCAGACGCGGTGGGCGCCCAGGAGGCGCGCGATCTGCTCCAGCGTGCTGGGTCCGCTGTCGCCGACGATCACGCCGGGGGCGTCGACGGGGACGCCGGCCGCCTCCAGCGAGGCCTCCGCGCCCTTCCAGGCGCCGATCGCCTTGCCGTGCCGGAAGGCTTCGGAGAGCAGCAGGCTGACGCGCGGGTCGTGGGTCGCCTGCTGCGGTGAGGGCAATCCGGACTTGGCGTCGCGCGCACCATAGGCGTCGGCGCCCACGCCCGGCAACCCGGCCAGCAGGACGGCGTCGAACTCGACGGAGCGGGCGGTGGCGTAGGTGCGCTGGACGGGCAGCGCGTCGGCGCCGTCGCCGAGCTTGCCGCCGGTCGGCGCGACGACGAGGGGGACCATGCCGCCGGCGAGCACCGCATCCCGTACGGCCCGTACGCCGTCCAGGTCGCCGTCCGGCCCGGCGACGATGCCGATGACCCTGCCGTCCGTCGGCCAGGTGCGCCCGAGCTGGGACAGCGCCGGGCTGGGCTCGACGTCGGCCAGGGGCACGGTGGCCTTGGGTGCGGGCAGGCCGAGCCCGGCGGCGACCTCCGCGCACAGTTCGGGGTCGATGTTGGCGAGCACCTGCAGGCCCCGTTCCTTGATGGCCTGCTCCCAGCACTTGCCGAGTTCGAAGGTGTAGGCGCCGATGATGTGCTCGCGTTCCACCGGGCTCATGCTGAGATAGAACCGGCGGGGCTGGCTGAAGTGGTCCTTGAAGGACTCGGGAGCGTCCCGGACCTTCTTCGCCTCCGGCACGCGTACGGGCGTCTCGATGTACGCGCCCGTGTCGGCGCCCGCCGTGAACGGGCAGCCTCCGTCGAGGGAGTTGGGACGGTAGGGGGCGACGCCCGTGTGCACGGCGGACTGGTGGAAGCTGTCGCGCAGCATGTCGTTGACCGGGGCGTGCGTACGGTTGATCGGGATCTGCCCGAAGTTGGGGCCGCCCAGCCGGGTGATCTGGGTGTCCAGGTAGGAGAACAGGCGTCCGGCGAGCAGCGGGTCGTCGGTGATGTCGATGCCGGAGACGAGGTGGCCGGGGTGGAAGGCCACCTGCTCGGTCTCGGCGAAGAAGTTCTCCGGGTTGCGGTTGAGGACGAGCCGCCCGATGGGCTGCACGGGGGCGAGTTCCTCGGGGACGATGTTGGTCGGGTCCAGCAGGTCGATGCCCTCGAAGGTCTGCTCGGGGGTGTCGGGGAAGGTCTGGATGCCCAGTTCCCACTCGGGGTAGGCGCCCGCCTCGATGGCGTCGGCGAGGTCCCGGCGGTGGAAGTCCGGGTCGACGCCGTTGATGATCTGTGCCTCCTCCCACACCAGGGAGTGCACGCCCAGCTTGGGCTTCCAGTGCCACTTCACCAGCGTGGTGTTGCCCTTGTCGTTCACCAGGCGGAAGGTGTGGATGCCGAACCCCTCCATCATCCGGAACGAACGCGCGATGCCCCGGTCGGACATGTTCCAGATGGTGTGGTGGGTGGCCTCGGTGTGCAGGGTGACGAAGTCCCAGAAGGTGTCGTGGGCGCTCTGCGCCTGCGGGATCTCCCGGTCCGGATGGGGCTTGCCCGCGTGGATGACGTCGGGGAACTTGATGGCGTCCTGGATGAAGAAGACCGGGATGTTGTTCCCGACCAGGTCGAAGACGCCCTCGCCGGTGTAGAACTTCGTCGCGAACCCGCGGGTGTCGCGCACGGTGTCGGCGGATCCCCGGGACCCCAGCACCGTGGAGAACCGTACGAACACCGGCGTCTCGACGTCCTTGGCGAGGAACGCCGCCTTGGTCACCGAGGCCGCGGTGCCGTAGCTGGTGAAGATGCCGTGCGCCGCCGCGCCGCGGGCGTGGACCACGCGCTCCGGGATGCGCTCGTGGTCGAAGTGCATGATCTTCTCGCGCAGGTGGTGGTCCTGCAGCAGCACCGGTCCGCGGGGCCCGGCCTTGAGCGAGTGGTCGGTGTCGTACAGCCGTGCGCCCTGGGCGGTGGTCAGATAGCTCCCGGCCTGCGCCATGGTGGACTGGTCCGCGCCGGTCGGCTGTCCGGTGGGCGAGACGGTGTCCGGGCCGGTCTGGTCCGGCTTGGGCGGCAGCGGTCCCTGGGGCTCCGTGGGCTCCGCGACGGAGGGCGACCGCGAACCCGGCTTGCCCGGGATGCCCCCCTCCGGTCCCGCGCCGTCGCCCTTGAGAGCGTCGGCGACCTTGCGGGCTGTCTGCTTGATGGGGTTGGCCTCGCTCATCAGTACCGTTCCTCCGCTTCTGGCCGTGCCGCGGGTGTGCGCCTCGGCCGTGTGCTGTCCTGTCCGGCGGGGCGGCCGTCTCCGGGCGCGCCGGTCTGCACCGCCGGGCCGGTCGTCACCGCCGGGCCCGAGCCAACTGGATAACCCGGAACCAAGGGGTAAAACGCCCCGAATAGGCATCGACTCCGCCAATCTCTCACGGTGGGGAGGCGGGCGCATGGGGCACGCGACGAGGGGGTGAACCCCTCGAACCCCCCGCACAGCGCACCTCCGTTACAGTGACGCGGCCGCGGGGAGGGGAAGGATCCCGACCCGTGGGAGGGGAGAGACAGGGTGAGCATCGGGGCGGGAACGGCGTGGCGCGGTGCGGTCGCCGCGGCAGTGCTGCTGGGCGGGGCACTGACGGGCTGCTCGCAGACGTCGGACGACGACGGGAAGCGTGCCTCGCGTACGCCGACGACGGCCGGCGACACGGCGACGGCCGACTCCAGTACGGGCGCGGGCGCGGAGGCTTCGGGAGGCGTGGCCCGGCGCGGAGGCAGCGTCGGGGCGGCCGGGTCGGCGTGCCCCCTACCCGTCACCTTCGACGTCGCCGCCGACTGGAAGGCCAAGGCCGTCGACGCGAACGCCGGCGGCGACTCCGCGGAGGCCGAGGCATTCGCCGATGCCTTCCTGCGCGTGGGCCCGGTGATCGCCACGTGCGAGATCGACGCCAAGCCCGCCGGGAACATCGGCTTCCTGCGGGTATACGCCGGCAAACCGGGCTCGGGCGACGCGCGCTCGGTGCTGCGGGCCTTCCTGGCGGACGAGGGCGACGTGGGCAAGGAGCGGTACAGCCCGTTCACGGCGGGCGGTCTCGACGGCGTCGAGGTCGAGTACCTGTATACGAGCAAGGTCCTGGACGAGACGAGCAAGGAGAGCGCCCTCGCCGTCATCACCCCGAAGGGACCGGTCGTGCTGCACCTGGGCGGTCTCGACACCGAGGAGCACGACCAGATGCTCCCCGCCTACGAACTCGCCAAGCGCACCCTGCGCCCCGCCTGACCGCGTCGTCCGACCGCCACACGCCCCGGCACCCGGCTGAACCATGCCTCCGGCTTCCGCCGGAGCCGCCCCCGGTATCCGCCCGGGCTTTGTCCGCCGCGGCGGACCGGGCACGCCGTGTCGTCACGGGCACGTCGGGTACCCGACCCCGCACGAGAGGGCGTCCGGGACCGGGCGAGGCGGCCGGCCCCGGGATGTGGAGCCCGGTGGGCCGCCCGGTGTTCGGTCCGGTGAATGGAGTGGGGCATGACGCGGAACGGAGGCGACGCGGCTTCGGCCCGGAGGGCAGGACCCCCCGGCCTTCGTCTTGCGGCAGGCGGGGCGGAGCCGCCCGCCTCCCACGGAGCGCGGCCGAAGGGACAGCATCCGCCTCCTGACCAGGGGCAGGCGATCCTCGAGGCGGCCAAACAGGTCGGCGCGCTCCTGAAGCGCAAGGGGCACCCGTTCGCGCTGGCGGGCAGCGTGGCCGCCTACGCGCACGGCGGCAACGCCAACCTGCGGCACGACGCCGACTTCTGCGTGCGGCGCGAGGACGCCGAGGCGGTCGCGGACACCCTGCGCGAGGGCGGCCTGCCGGTCTACACGCCGCCGGAGGACTGGCTGATCAAGTCCAAGTGCTTCGACCAGGACATCGACATCATCTTCGAGCTGGCCCACGAGCCCGTCTCCCTGGAGATGCTCGCCCGGGCCGAGGAACTGCCGGTGGACTCGGTGCGGATGCCCGTGCTGGCCCCTGACGATCTGCTGTGCGGCCTGATCGCCGCCTTCTCCGAGCATCACTGCGACTTCGGCGCGGTCCTGCCCATCGCCCGCGCCCTGCGCGAGAAGGTCGACTGGGAGCACGTCCGGCGCGTCTGCGGGGACGAGCCCATGCCCGCTGCCTTCTTCTTTCTTCTCGAACGCCTGAACGTCATCGCCCTGCAGCAGGACACGCGGCCGAACCAGCGGCAGGACGCGCGTCGGGAGCGGAACGAGCCGCGGGAGGAGCAGCCATGAACCACCACGGCCAAGAGCCGGCACCCGGTGTCCCGCCCGCCGGGGAGAACCTGGAGTACCGGGTCGCCCATCTGAGGGACCGGATCGCGGGCGGGCCCCTGGGCGAGCTCGGGGCACGGCTGGAGGTGCGCGGTGAGACGGTGCTGCTGACCGGTACGGTCCCCTCGGCGCACACCCGCGACGAGATCTGCGACCTCGTCGCGGCGGAACTTGCCGGACACCAGGTCCACTGCGACATCACCGTCGCAGACTCCTCCTCCCCCGACCACGCAGAGGACCTCGCATGATCCGCGCAGCAGCCGTCGGAGACATCCACATGGCGCCCGAGACCCAGGGCATCCTGCGTCCGGCCTTCGAGACACTGCCCGACTGCGCCGACCTGCTCCTGCTGGCCGGTGACCTCACCCGGCACGGCACGCCGGAGGAGGCACGGGTGGTGGCACGGGAGATCCAGGGCCTGGGAGTGCCGGTGGTGGCCGTCCTCGGCAACCACGACCAGCACGACGACCGGCCGGAGGAGGTCACCGCCATCCTGGAGGACGCCGGCGCGCAGGTCCTGGAAGGTCGGTCGGTCGTCGTCGACTGCGGCGGGGAACGCGTCGGGGTGGCCGGCACCACCGGGTTCGGCGGCGGCTTCGTCGGTCGCAGCGCGGGCGAGTTCGGGGAGCCGCTGATGAAGGAGTTCGTCCGGTACTCCCGCCGCTGCGCCGAGAGCCTGCGCGCGTCGCTGGATCAGCTGGCCGAGCAGGGCTGCGACCTTCGGATCGCCCTGACCCACTACTCTCCCGTGCCCGACACCCTCGCCGGGGAGCCGCTGGAGATCTACCCCTTCCTCGGCAGCTATCTGCTGGCCGAGGCCATCGACACGGCCGGGGCCGACCTCGCCGTGCACGGCCATGCGCACCTCGGCACGGAGAACGGCATGACCAACGGCGGAGTCCGGGTGCGCAATGTCGCCCAGCCGGTGATCGGACGGGCCTTCCACGTCTACCACCTGCACGCGCGGCAACCGGTGGGGGCCGCCGTCGCCGGTGGGCCGACGTAGTCAGACCACGGCCGCCGCGCGGCGACGGCGCCGGATCGTCCAGGGCAACAGCAGGGCTATGACGCCGAGTTCGACGGTCGTCGACACTCCCGGGACCGCCTCGACCGGAAGGGTGAAGAGGAGCACGAACCGGGCCGCCGCCTCTGCCGTCAGTGCGACACCCCAGACGGCGGTCTCGAAACGCAGGGCGTTCGGCGCCCGCGACGCACCGGGCCCGGCTGCCGGGTGGAAACGGCGGGACAGATAGGCGAGGGCCGGGCTGCCGGTGGCGCAGGTGGCGAGGAAGACCAGGCCGGCCAGGGCGCTGCTCGCCGGGTCCCGGGCGAGCAGCATCCGTTCGTCGCGGGCGAGAAGGGCGAGGAGCAGCATCAGGGCGTAGCTGCCGAGCATCAGCGTGTTCAGCCCGTCGATCCGCCTGCTGCGGGCCGTCGTCCAGACGAGCCGGACGCCCGCGGCAGCGGTGGCGGCCAGGAGGGAGGCGGTGATGCCGGCTCCGAGCGCCTGTGCGCCGTAGAAGACGCCGGGTGACAGACCGAGGTCGAGCAGGAGGCCCAGGCGGCCGGCCTTCGAGGTGCCCGTCGAAGTGTGCTCGGAAGTGGCCTTCGAGGCCGGCGCGGGGTGGTCGATGGCGGTGAGTCCGTTCGAGTCCATGGTGCGAGGCTAGGGATCGCGCCCGCTCTGTTGATCAACCCGTGAGCGGAGATACGGGTGGATTTCTCCCGCCCGGTCTCTCCACCCAGGGGTGGGGTCCGCGTGACGGACCCGCGGCCGGCCTCGGGACGCCGCCTCGTACCCTGGGGCCGTGCACATCTGTTTTGTCTGCAGCGGGAACATCTGCCGGTCTCCGTCCGCGGCCCTGGTGTTCGACGAGCATCTGCGCCGGGCGGGCCTCGACGGGGTGGTCCGGGTCACCAGCGCCGGCATCGGGCCGTGGCACGCCGGGGAGCCCATCGACGAGCGGGCCGGCGAGGTACTGGCCCGGCACGGCTACCCGGTCGAGCACGTCGCCGCACAGGTCGGCGCCGAGCACCTGGACGCCGATCTGTTCCTGGCCATGGACCGCGGCCACGAGAAGGCTCTGCGCCGCCTCGTCGACGACCCGTCCCGGGTGCGGATGCTGCGCTCCTTCGACCCGGACGCCACCGGCGACCTCGACGTCCCCGACCCCTACTACGGCGGTCCGGAGGGGTTCGAGGAGGTGCTGGCCATGATCGAGGCCGCGATGCCCGGACTGCTGGCCTGGGTGCGCGGGCGCCTGCCGTCGTGACCTCCGGTACCGACGACCCGGACGGCCCGGACGACTGGGACGACGCGGACGACCGGGACGACGCGAGCGACCGGGACGACGCGGACGCCCCTGATGCCGCCCCGGATCAGCCGGCTGCCGGCCCGGACGACCCGGCTGCCGCGGCGGCCCGGCTGACGGGTCGTCGGGTGACGGACCTGCGCCCGTTGTCCTCGACGCTCGCCGAAGTGACGCTCGACGGCGGGCGGGTGATGATGCTCAAGCGCGGTGACGAGCCGGGCGCGGTGCGCGCCGAGGCCGCGGGGCTGCGCTGGCTGGCCGCCGCGGGCGCCGTCGCGATCCCCGCCGTACACGGTCACGACGGGCGCTGGCTCGTGACGGACCGGGTCGCTCAGGGCCGGCCGAGTGCGCGGGCGGCGGTCCGCCTCGGCCGCGACCTCGCGGCCCTGCACGCCGCCGGGGCACCCGCGTTCGGGGCCCCTCCCCCGGGCGGCCCCGAGCGGGCGTACATCGGACTCGCGCCCCTGCGCAACGCCCCCGGCGACGACTGGCCAGGCTGGTATGCCGAGCACCGGGTGCTTCCCTATCTGCGGCGCGCATTCGACGACGGCACGCTCCGCCCCGCCGAGGCGGCCGTGATCGAAGGTGCCCTGGAACGGCTGGCGGAGCTCTCCGGCCCCGCCGAGCCGCCCGCACGCCTGCACGGCGACCTGTGGAACGGCAATGTGCTGTGGGGCGCGGACGGGCAGGCCTGGCTGATCGACCCGGCGGCGCACGGCGGACACCGCGAGACGGACCTGGCGATGCTGCACCTGTTCGGCTGCCCGCATCTGGACCGGGTGCTGGAGGGCTACCAGGAGGTGGCGCCGCTCGCGGACGGCTGGGCCGAACGCATCGGGCTGCACCAGCTCTTCCCGCTGCTGGTGCACACGGTGCTGTTCGGCCGCGGGTACGCCCGCCAGGCCGTCGAGGCGGCCCGCGGCGCAGGCCGGTGACCGCTCACCCCCGCGCGCCCTCCACCAGCCGGGCGAGATTGTCCAGAGCCATCCGGGTGCCCAGCTCGTTGTCCTGGCGCGGGACGGCGTCCGGCATTCCCTCGTGCCGGACGACGACCTCCGTCCCGCCCCGCACCTCGGTGAGGGACGTGGTCATCGTGATCGCGCCGCGCAGCGCGTCGTCGTCCGCCTCGAACTCGAGGACCTCGACCACCAGTTCGCCCGGCACCAGGCGTGCGAAGTGGCCTCGGTAGGTGTCCGTGCGGGCACCCGACTTCCCCTCGGCTCCGGGGTCGTCGTAGACGAGGGAGACGCGGAACCTGCCGCCCTCGCGGGGATCGAACTCGTGGACGTGGCCGGTCATGCCGTCCGGGACCCGCCAGGCCGCCACCGCTTCCGGGTCGACGAGCGCCCGGTACACAGCGGCGGGCGGCGCCTTCACAAGCCGGGAGACCGTCGTGGTGTACACAGCGGTACCGTACTGCGCCTGACGCCCGTTTCGGACGGACACTCGCGCATGACGCGCCGTCATTAGCGCCTTGTCGCCCCGGGGTTGAGCGGCCCATGTCCCGATTTCGTCACCAAGTTGCCCCCGCGTCCCTTCCGTTGCCCGACCGGGACCGGCACATGCTAAGAAATACGGCGTTACAGGCATGCGGGCGTACCACGGGGGTGCGCCGCGGGCCATGCCGTCGCGGCCCGTCGCGGCCGCAGGGGGAAAGGGACCATCACGTGAACCGCACTCGCACGACCGTCGCAGCCCTGGCCGCAGCCGGGGTGGTCACCGCGGCCCAGCTGGGCCTGGCCGGTGCCGCCTCCGCGGCGCCCACCGTCACCAGTACGAGCTCGGGCTGCCCGATCAACATCGTCTATCCGACCCGGTTCTACGTCGACCACAACGGCTGGGTGACCAACGGGGGCCTGTACTTCGGCATCAAGAGCAAGACCAGCAAGAGCTTCAAGAAGGTCACCTTCACGGTCACCAACGTCAAGAACCTGCGCTTCGGCTCGGCGACGGCCAAGGGCGGCAGGATCAGCCACAAGACGTCGCAGACCGTGTCGGTCTACACCTCGACCTTCAAGGGCAAGGCGAGCCTCGGCTTCAAGGTCCGCACCCACCTGCTGAACACCCGCAGCTACAAGCTGAAGCTCACCCTGCACGGCTCCGGCTGGAACTGCGCGGTCAACCAGGGCACGTGGGGCTCCCGCTGACGCCCCCGCGCGTCTGAACCGCTCCGCCTCCGGTGCCCCGGCCCCTTCGGCCGGGGCACCGGTGTGCCGCGGCGGCATCGGCGACACGCAGGTGCGTCGCGACCACCTCGGCGCGGTACGCACCGGACACCCGCGAGCCGGGCATCGGCACCATGACGGGGTTCCGGCCCCACACCGACGACCAGGACTTCGGGGCTCCGGCCGCTGCTCCGGACGCCCCGGCGCCGTCACCCCTCGGAGCGAGACGGCCGGCCGGCGGTGCCGCACCGCGTCTCCCCGCACCACGACGTCCAACTCCGTGACATCGGCCAGAACCTCCATGACCGGTCGTGGCAGCAGACCCTGGTCCGCCCAACCGCGTGGCGCGGTCCGGGCATTCGTACGAATCGCCGGCCCGGCCACCCGCCACCGGGCCCGAGCGCCTCACCCAGACGTACCAGCGTCCGGGACATGACCGGGGGGTCGCCCCCGAAGCGGCCACGCGTTCCGGTGGGTGCGCGGGGCCCTCCCCCTTGCTGCGCGGGCGGCCTGCCGTCGCCCTCCGCGGCGGGTGTGCCGGGCCTCGCCTCATGAGGCCCGGCAGTGTAGACATGGCTCATGGTTCTACGAGCGGTGAAGACAGCCCAGGTCAGAGGCCACTCGACGCGATCCGGAAGCAGTCAAATCTCACAATCTCTCACGAGCCCGCTGCGCCGCCGCCATGGAAGCCGTCCCACACCGCGGCCGCCGCGCGCAGATTCTCGACCTCCGGATGGACGTACTTCTTCTTCGTGAAGCTCGCGTTCGTATGACCGGCCCACGCAGCAAGAATGTGGTCCAGAACACCCCTGTTGGCGAGGTAAGTCAGACACGAGTGCCGGGCGTCGTACAGGCGCACCTTGCGCAGCCCCAGGCCGGCCATCAGCCGGTACGCGTGCTGCTCGCGCAACTGCCGCGTGTTCACCAGCACACCGAGCTCGTCCACAACCACCATGCCGCTGTCGGTGTAGGCCTCGCCGGCCGCCAGCTTCTCGGCGGCCTGTCGTGCCCGGAACTTCCGCAGCGCTTCCCACACGCCCTGGGGCAGCGGCAGCACGCGCTCACCGGCCTCCGTCTTGGTGTCCTTCTCGATCACCGTCTTGTTGGAGACCATCGTGCGGGTGATGGCCGTTTCAAGGGTGCCGAGCGTGAGGTCGACCTCAGCCCACCGCAGACCGCACACTTCGGCGGGACGTAGACCCACGCCTGCCCCGACGACACGTTCTGGAAGACCGAGCACGTCGTGAAGTGGGCCGCCGGGCGCCCGTTCGCATGGATCGACGACGAATTCAACGTGACCGACCGCGACTACGTCGCCGAACACCACGACGGCCCGGCGCTCCTGCACTGGGTCAGCCCACGCGTCGGCCTCCTGGAACAGGACTTCAAAGCGCTCGCCGACTGGGCGGCCACCCTCGACGGTCACTCAGAGGCCAACCGGTGACCACGCCCTACGAACGGCTCATGGCCGAGACCATCCCCACCCGACCAGCACCGGCCCCGAAACCCGAGCAACCACCACCCCGCCAACCCGGGCGCTGGACGCCCGAAAAGCAGGACGCCCACTGGGCCGAACTCTGCCAAGCAGTCGGCGTCGCCAACGAACAACGCCCCACCCTCCGCCTCATCACCGAACCCGAGCCCGCCAACACCGACGCCGCATAGGACCCGACATGACCACCCTCAAGCCCAAGCCCACGAACGAGCCCGAGCGCATCGAATCCGCTCTCCGCCTCCTCGAAGCCGTACACCGCTGCCGCGCCCTCGGCTGGCGCACCATCACCGTCGACCGCCTAGTCCGCATCACGAACGGCGACGACGCCAAGGCCATGCCGCCCGACCCGGCCACCGCGCCCAGGTCCGCACGCGGCACCCACCACGCCTGACCCCTTGCTGACAGATCTGTCAGCAACCTCAACGACCGAACCCTCAAGGACACGACCTCATGGCAACCGAAGCCACACGCGCCTCACAGAGCGCCGAACAGCACACCGGACGACCCGGAAGGTCCAAGCGACCCCCAAACGCCGCCTGGTGGGTCGCCGGAAACCCACAACGAGGCTCACACGCCCGAAGCCGCCACCGCCGATCGCGACACCGCCCGCGCCAGCATTCCTGAACTACTGCAGCGGCTTAGGCGCTGTGCAGCAAGCCGCGCCCGCTCGACGAGGCCGAGGGCCTGCTCGACGCCTACCGCTCCGCGGTGCCGGCCAAGGCCATCGGCCGCCTCCCCACCCCCTACCGGGCGCGTCTGTACGGCACCCGTTGGAACGAGGCGATCATCGCACTGTAGGAGATCGCCACTCGCCAGACCGGAGGTGACCGGCCGTAAGCCAGCCGCCCGCCATGACGGTCGCCACTCGCCGGGCGCTCGTTCGCCAGCTCATCGCGCAGGGCCCGACACTGAGCACCCGCAACATCGCAGCTCAGGTGGGTGTCAGCAAGGACACGGTCCGCGGCGACCTCGCCGCCATCCGCCAGGAGGACGCCCAAGCTTCGCCGGAACCGGCCGCCAGCGCGCCGGAGCCGTCGCCGGACACCGACCACCTGACCCTCGTGCTCGACGAGCCGCTGCGCCAGGCTCTCGCTGTACTGCGCGCCACCCGCGGCCCAGAAGACACCACGAAGCAGAACGAGGCTGCTGCCCGCGCCGCCATCCGCGCCACGGCGGACCCCGTCCGCGACGCCCAGCAGCGCCATCAGGGCCAGCCTTCTCCATGAACCATTGAAATACCTGGCGGGGCTGACGGGCGATCCCGATGCAACCGGATGATCTCTCACTGCCGTCCCTCTCATGACCGCCATGCGATGACGCACCAAGCCTGGAGCCGCCCGTATGACAGAGCCGCCGTCCCCGAGTCAGAGCCCGTCCTGGCCCCACTGTGGGTACGGCGCTGATCCGACCGATGATCCGGTCGGTTGTCGCGGTATCCACGTCACCGGCCACACCGCGTGCTTGGCACATCTCGCGGACACGGAACGCAACGACTACCTGTCGAGCCTGACCCTCGGCGCCGACATCGACCACCGCGGCACCCCCTTCACGGAAGACCTCCTAAACGGACTCCTGAACGCCCTCATCGATCCGGCCACTGGACGCTCCTGCTTTGGCGAGGCCCACTTCGACAGCGCGCAGTTTTCCGGCGAGGCCCGGTTCGACAGAGCGCAGTTCTCCGGCAACACGTGGTTCATCGAGGCAAAGTTCGCTGGCGACGTCTGGTTCGCCGGGGCGCAGTTCGCCGCCCACGCCTGGTTCTATGGGGCTCAGTTCGCCCGCAAGGCTTGGTTCTTCGCGGCCCAGTTCGCTGGTGGCGCCCTATTCAACGGGGCCCGGTTCGCTGACGATGCTCGGTTCGACCGTACTCAGTTCGCTGACGACGCGCGTTTCATCGGAGTGCAGGTCACTGGTAATGGCCAGTTCGACGGGGCCAAGTTCTCGATGGCGTCGCGGTGGGGGCCGATTGTCTGTGCGAGGACGCTGGACCTATCGGGTGCTGTGTTCGGAGCGCCGGTGACGCTGGAGATCGCGGCGCGGGAGGTGCACTGTGTACGGACCCGGTGGGATTCGACGGCCACAGTGCGGTTGCGCTATGCCTCCGTGGATCTCGGTTACGCGGTGCTGACGGCTCCGGTTGCGGTCACCGCCCACCCCGCCCCGTTCACCGCTGGTGGTGTCGTAGACGAGAGTCTGTTGTCCGGCCCCGCCGGGGTGCGGGTGATCTCGGTGCAGGGGGTGGACGCCGCCCACCTGGTCCTGACCGACTCCGACCTGACTGACTGCCTGTTCTCCGGGGCCTTCCACCTCGACCAGCTCCGCCTGGAAGGCCGCACCATCTTCGCGCCCACACCGGCCGGGTGGCAGCGCCGCGGCATACGCCTGTCGCGGTGGACACGCCGACACACCCTGGCTGAGGAACACCACTGGCGCGCGCAGACTGCCGGCCAGCCCGCACTACCCCCCGGCCAGACCCCATCGCCCCGTCAGTGGCGTCCCGGCCCGCACCACCCCGACCCCGACCGCACTCCCGACCCCGAGGACGTCGCAGCCCTCTACCGACAACTCCGCAAAGCCTTCGAGGACGGAAAGAACGAACCCGGCGCCGCGGACTTCTACTACGGCGAGTGCGAGATGCGCCGCCACGACCGCGCCGGCACCCCGAAGGGGGAACGCCGCTTGCTGTGGGGCTACTGGCTGCTCTCCGGTTACGGCCTGCGCGCCTCCCGCGCCGTGAGCTGGCTCCTCGCTGCCATGTCCCTGACCGTGTTGCTCCTCATGGGTGTCGGCCTGCCCACCCACGACCCTGACCCGGCCACCACAGGCACCCTCCACGGCAGCAAGATCAGCCTGAACACCAGCACCCCCGATCCGGCCCTCCACGGCCGCTGGGACCAGCGCATGACGTGGAAGCGGGCCGAGAAGGCCACCCGCGTCGCCGTCAACTCAGTGATCTTCCGATCCTCCGGCCAGAACCTCACCACCGCCGGCACCTACATAGAGATGGCCTCCCGCCTCCTGGAGCCCACACTCCTAGCCCTGGCCGCACTCGCAGTACGCGGCCGCATCAAACGCTGACCCCCCGCACGAGAGGATGACCCCAGGTTCGCCGAGCACGTCACCGTCCGAGTCCTGTTGTTGTTCGGCGACCAGGCCGAGATCGTCGCTGACGTCTCGCCGGAGCGCGCCGATCCGGAACGCTCCCTGTTCAAGCATTGGGTGGGCCAACACGATAGACATCCAGTGCTTCTGCCCTCTCGTGGTATGGCAATCCGGACAGCTTTGTGACGAGAGACCACATAGCGCGCTCGTCCTCCAGTTTGGACGGCACAGTCAGACCCAGCGACTCGGCGAGTGGCTTGCGACCGACATTCACCAGTGCTCGCACTGCCGGCGCTACACCCGGGCCAAGCGCGAGCGCATCGAGTGGCACATGGGCCGTTGCTGGCAGAACCCGGGCGCCCGCGGCTGCAAGACCTGCGCGTGGTTCCAGGAGGCTCGCTGGTCCAGTCACCAGTGCATCCCCGGCCAGGACTGCGGGTGTTCCTCGTGGCCCGAGGCCTGCTGCCACACCGACGGGCCCGAGGAACTGCAGCAGCCGATCACCGGCTGCCCGCTCTGGGAGCTGCACCCGCGGCTGGCGGACCAGTGACCGAGCCCAGCTCGGAGGAAGAGCCCGTCGCCTGCGCGTGCGGGCGCCTCCTCACCGACCCCGAATCCCGCGGCCCGCGGCCACGAACCCGTCTGCTGGCGCAAGCTCCACCGCCGCACCAACCGCCAGCCACGCCTCGCAACCCCGCGCGCCGCCCGGCCCGGCGCGGATCAGCCCGAACTACCAGCCGACGACCAACTCACCATCCGGGAGCTCTGATGACCTACCCGAACCTGCTGACCCCCGGGGAGAAGCTCGCCGACGCGAAGGAACGGCTGAGCATCCTGCGGATCGTCGCGATCTGCGGGTCCATGCGCTTTGAAGCCGACATGCAGGCAGAAGCCCACGCCGTGTCAGTGGCCGGGAAGATCGTGGTGATGCCGCACGTCAACACCAAGCTGTGGCACTCCGACGCTGTGGCGAAGGTGAAGTCCGCGCTCGACGACCTGCCCCGGGCGAAGATCCGGCTCGCGGACGAGGTGCTCGTTGTCGGCGACTACGTGGGCTCGTCGACCATCGCGGAGATCGCCTACGCCCGCGAGCTGGGCAAGCCCGTCCGTTTCACGCACCCCGAGGTCGACCCAGGGGAGCCCGACGGCGACACGGCCGCCGAGGAGCCTGCCGCCGTGCAGCCGTCCGCCGACCGGGCCGCGCTCCGCGACCGCATCGCCAACGCCATCGGCCGCATCCCGCTCGTGCTCCCTATCGAGCACCGGCGCGCGGCGGCCGACGCGGTGCTGGCCGTGCTGCCCGAGCCCGCCGACCGGGCCGCCGTGTACGCCGAGGTCGCCGACCGGTTGGCGGCAGACGCCGAGCAAGGCGGCAAGGACGGCCTGACCCGTATCTACCGCCGATCAGCCGCACGGCAGGTACGCGCCTGGGGCGACGAGCTGCGCCGCATGGCCGACGAGACGCAGCAGCCCACCGCCGAGGCCTCGTTCATTCCAACCGCTCACTACCGCCGCGACGACGGGGTGGAGTGCTGCGTCCACACCATCCCCGTCGGCCCCAACTCCTGCCCGGCCTGCCGAGAGATCGCCGACGACGAGGCGCAGCAGGACGGGGCGCAGCCGTGAGCAGCGTCGTCGCGTACCTGACGCTCGTCCTCACGATCAGCGCCCTCGCTTGCAGCCACCAGGGCAGAACTTCCCGCCGTTCTGGGCCTGGCGATACCTCCGCGCACACCGGGCGCACCACGAGCCGCGGCCGGAGCCCAGCCCGGGGCCGGCCCGACCGCAGCCCGCGCCGTCCTGGGCGCACACAGAGCCGTACGACTACGACGAGGCTGCGTGAGAGGTCGCTGGAAGCCGCCGCATGCTGCGCGCATCATCGGCCGGACCCGCACGTGCCCGAACGGCCCCCGCTTCGCCAGCCGAGACCTCGCGCTCGCCGCGCTCCTCGGCTGGGTCGGCCCTACCCAACTCGAGGCCACCGCCTGCCACCTCTGCGACGGCTGGCACCACACCCCCGCGCCCCGCTGACCTGCACCATCGGGCGAACGATCACCCGCCTGCTGAACTAACACCAGCACCCATCGCACACCCGGCCACCGACCCCCTCACGGAGGCCCACCATGACCACCACCCAGGACGGCGCCCACCCCGCCGTCCCCGCCTCCAACAAGGCGAGCAACGCCCGCGAAGACCC
Organism: Streptomyces spiralis; assembly: GCF_014654675.1. Taxonomy (GTDB): domain Bacteria; phylum Actinomycetota; class Actinomycetes; order Streptomycetales; family Streptomycetaceae; genus Streptomyces; species Streptomyces spiralis. The sequence continues at coordinate 14,621 of NZ_BNBC01000053.1, read as the reverse complement.
CCTCAACACCTTCGCCGAATGGATGCTCACCGGCCGTGGCTCCCGCCAGCACGCCGACCGCATCCTCGACCGACACGCCCACGAACTCGCCGAGCAGCAACGCGCCCACCTCCTCCAGCAGGGCTACGACCTCGACTGCGTGTGCGGCGGCTGCTCAGCCTGCCTCGCCCGCGACTACATCGACCTCATCGACCCGGAGGCGCAGCCATGACGTCGGCCGAGGAGCTCACCGCGGCAGCCGATCTCCTGCAGCCGCTCGCCGAAGCCGCCCAGGCCGACCTTGAGACCGCCGACTACTGGCAGTGCTACGACCCCGCCACCGCCTGGCGGGACGGCTTCCTCAACGGCATGGGCGGCAAATGCAGCGACCTCGTCGGCCACTTCACGCCCGCCTTCGCGCTCGAGCTCGTCCGCCTGTTCCGATCGGAGGCACGCCGCCTCACGATCCACACCCACCCCGACTGGCAGGACGTCGTCGCCCCGCACGCCGTCGCCCTGGCGCGCGCCATCCTCGGAGGCAGCCGGTGATCCGCGAGGACAAGTTCCGCATCGCTCGCCGGCCGTACGCCGTCGACCTCGGCAGCCTCCGAGTCGGCGGCTCCTCCGAACACGGCTGGCACCGTGCTCAGGTCACCGCAGTCTGGTTCCGGGGGCGGCCTCGTGGCCTGATCGTGGCGTGCATCGGCGCGCTCCGCACCAGCCAGCGACCCGCCCCCGAGACCGTGGTCGAGTTCCTGGAGCGCTACGACGACGGCCGGTACGGCGGCGACTGCGACGGCCGATGGGACGGCGAGAACTATTGGGGCGCGCAGAAACCCGAGGTCATCGAACAGCACCTCGCCATCCTGCGCCCCATGCTCGCCCACTACCCGGCGCTCCCGACCGGAGACGACGGCTGGTGGACCTTCCGGGACGGCGGCATCAGCGCCGCCACCCGCCAAGCCGCCACCGGGAGCCAGCCGTGACCCGCACCCGCTGCACCGCCCGCGCGGCCCAGCTGGCCGCGCTCGTCCTCGCGGCCAGCGCCTGCCACCTCGCGGCCCGCAGCAGCTGGCACGCCGCGGCTGGCCCCGCCAGCCTGGCCGTGCTCCTCAGCGCGTACGCCCACCACCTCCGGCACCGCGCCCGCCGTGGGCAGGCCATCGCCTCGCGGCTCGCTGCGCTCGGCCGCGCCCTCGCTGCCCGGCCGGTGCCTTGCTGCTCGTTCTGGCGGCACTCCGGTGGCGTCGTCCACGGCCACGACTGCACCCGCTCAACCGCCGGCCGCCAGGCACGCCCCTCACCACGGCCGAGCGCGCCGCATTCGAAACGATCGCCGCCCACTACGACGACCGGACCGCCGCATGAGAACGCCACTCAACAAGTTGGCCGTACGCATGCGGCGCATCGCCGCCGATCGCATTGAGCGGCCGATGGCTGCCCTCGAGCCCCGCCGGCTCTACACCGCCCGCGGGATCGAGCAGCTGACCGGCACCGCCGCCACGATCCGCGCCGACCGCAGTCGGGGCCCTGGCCCGAGCCCGACGACACCGAAGGCCGGGCCCACTGATGGAGATCTCCACCGTGACGAAGGCCCTCGAGGGCCGCCGCAGCTACCGCCGGTGATCCACATCAGCAGAGGGCTACTCAACCCTCCGAGGAATCGGGAGGATTGGGGGCGTGGCGAAGAAGAAGCGAACGAAAGCTGAGAAGGCGTACAGGCAGGCCAAGAGGCTTCAGGAACGAGTCCGCCAAGAGCGATCCGCGATGGCGCAGCGAGTGAGGGCGGCCCGACAGGAGCGCGTTGGTGACGGGGTGTCGAAGCCGCCACCAGACAACCCCGTCTCCGTACGCACCATCTCGTCGGCCGTCGAGGGCAGCCGCCGTCGGCACTGACCCTCGAGCCCCTGCGCGCGCCACGCCATACGATTCGTGTCCGCCCCGTACGTTGCGGCGTGGCGCCGATGGCCTACGATGCGGGGGACGCCCGAAAGGGCCTGAAGCTGGCTGGTACCCAGCTTCAGAGCCCCCTCGAGGGTGCCGCATTCAACGAGCCCGGCCGTCCAACATCCGGCCGGGCTCATTGCTGAGCTCGTACCGTCCGGCCGCCTCGGTGCATCTGGTCAGGACCAGAAGGACCGCAGCACGTGAGTGATCATCACGATCACGCGCGCCCATGCCAGCGCCTCCTGACCGCCTATCCGGCGGTGCTTACGACGCTTGCAGCACGCGCAATGTTCGTTCCGATCCATCCGTGCATCACCTCTTTCGGCCCCAATTGGCCCTGGGTGCAGGGCCTTCGCTCCGGCTGGAGCGAAGGCCAGGGAGGCCTGTTTGGTGAAGCGACAGCCAGCATAGGGCAGTTGGCGAGCCACGAAGGCTGGGGGACCACAACTTGTGGGCCGCTGTAGCCATCCAACCACTAGATGTAGGACCGGGCCCGAAGACCCAGCTCGCCACGCGTGTCGCGTGCCGCGCTACGCGTGTCGCGTGTGAATGCACTGGAAGGCCGCGCTGGCGCCCCGGGGCCGGACACACGGAAGTCCGCACCTCAGCTCCGGTGTCGGGCACGCCGACGCACACCCGTATCGCCAGCGGGCCTAGGGAGATACCGTGAGCGCCGCGGGGAGGACGCGTGGGACTCCCGGGCAGAAGGGAACCGGCGCTCGGTTGACGAGGCGCCGGATGGCAGACTGGGGCGGCGACCCACAAGGTCTGCACTCCGGCGGTGAAGAGTACAGCAATGGGCCTTTTTGCCCGCCGGTCACCACGCCGGCCATACACCCGGACACGTGATCAAGTCCCTTGATCCACACTTTTCACTCGAAACGTGTGTTTGGCGCAACCTTTCGAAAGCAACTACCGTTGCGCCGGAGGGAGACCATCGAGAGGGGCCGACGACGCGGCCCGCAGACAGTGCCACCATCACTG
>NZ_BNBC01000053.1:0-11677 GCF_014654675.1 Streptomyces spiralis | reverse complement strand
CAGGGCCGACTCGAGCCGGTGCATGCGATGAACGAAGCCGCGAATCCGGAGGGACCCAAGCGCTCCCTTCCGGGCCGACCTCCAGGCATCCGGGCGGACAGCTCGGGCCTCGCGGAACGGCAGCGCCGGGTGATCGAGGTCATCAGGGACTCGGTGCAGCGGCGCGGCTATCCGCCCTCCATGCGGGAAATCGGCCAGGCCGTCGGCGGAGCCGGATGACCACTCCGGCCGCGCCCACTACTGGTACGGCGCCACCGTCACCGAGGCACTCGCTGGACGGGGTGGGCTACCACGAAGCGGATGACTGATCCCTGGCAAAGTTCGGCGAACGAGCTTTTCGGAAAGTTGGACGCGGCGCGAAATCTCAAAGTTGGGGCGGACGCGAAATCGGAAAGTTAGGTCGGCCGACACAATCGCCGGACACGGCATTTGCGCGGGCGCTAGGGTAGAGACATCGCACGCATCTATGGATGCGTGAGGGTGGGGTCGGCCAGTGGTCCGGCTCCTGGACGACCCCCGCGCCACTAGTGTCGGCAGCAGCGGGGGCCGCCCTCAGCAGGTCAGCGGCCGCGCGTGAACCAGGCCAGGATGTCGATCAAGATGGCGGCAACCACCTGAAGCGACAACTGGGCGAACCAGGTCCGCGCGCGGTTGCTGCTCCACACGGACCGGCACCACTCGCGGACGGCTTCGAGGACCAGCGCACCACGAAGACGTACGCCGGCCCACCTGGATCGGAACACCTCGCAGAGGTGTTGCCATGACGCAGGGCGCATGGCTCTCCCTTCTCTCGTAGGAAATGTGTGTCTGAGAGAGGGAGTTGGACCCAAACGAGAGTATGTCTCAGCCCGAAATCGGCTCGTAGCCGATCTCTGGAAAAGGTCCGAGCGTGAACGATTGAGACAGGTTGTGCGAAATTCCGCCTGCAGCGCACGCGGCACGTAGGGATCGACTTAGTCGTCTTCGAAGGCTGGTGGTGGCGCTGTTCTAGGTACTCAATAACCTCCGGTGCTGGCCGACCTGCACTGGCCGTGAGCCCTCGCAAGAGGCAGGCGTACCGGGCGGCCGTACACCGCTCGCGTCGGGGCGGGCCGCGCGAACCCGTGCGCCCGGGAGGGCGTAGAACCTCGGCCCGCCGGCCGGGCGGGCAAGGCTACGCAGACCGGCGCCTGCGCCACCGCCGCGCCGACCACCACGCAGGTCGGTACGCCTGCCACCAGGTCGGCAGGTACCACAGGTCGTCCCGGCACACGTCGGCGAACTCACGTTGGGCAACCACGAGCGCGTTCACGGCGGCCGACACGTCCTCGGAGGGTGCTTCGAGCCCTACGTTGAGCACCCTGCTGTGCGCATTGAGGACTTCGTTCGCAGCCTCAAGGGGAGCAGGGTTCGCTGCCAGTCGCAGGTCAAGGTAGGCGTCGACCAGTTCGCTGTGGTCTGCACGCTGCTCCCGCAGCAGATGTACTGCCAAGCGGTGCGCCCTCGCTGGCGCAATGACCACGCGACGCTTCCTGCCGAGCGAAATGGAGTACAACTGGTACTCCAAGTGCACAGCTGCGAAAGCCTGGGCGGAGGCTGTGGCCGCGGTCTGAAACCGCGCGTACACCTGGCGCCGCTCCTCCCTGCTACCAAGCCTGATCCCGGCCTTGGACTGGAGTCGCTTCGTGAGCGCGGACGTTGCGGTCTTGGCGGCAGCAGAGGCCGCAGTGCTGATCGGATCAACCACTCTGGAAGTGTGCAACAACTGTCGTGCCACGGGTAGTTAAGTGCCGCAGTCCGATTGCCACCGGGAGCAGCACCAGCATCGGACGTGACGGCCGGCCGATCGTCACTACGGGAACCCTCGTAAGGCCACCGCTACTTGTGCGGACCCAGGTCACAGAACGGCCGCATCAGCTTCACACATCCCACACCACACGGGATGATGCCTCCACCAACACCGCCTTAGGGGGAAACAATGCCCGGCTACAGCGACGTGCAGAAGGCCGTACGGGTCGAGAAGTTCCGCACCTGGCTCGCGTGGGTGTGCGCCTGCGTGATCGCACTGATCATCAGCCGCGCGGTGAAAGCCTGGGCACTGCACGCACGGTGATCAAGGTGCTGCTCGCGATCGCGTGGCTGGCGCTGACGGTGGCTGCGTTCCGGATGACGGGCGCGCTGAACCGGAAGACCGACCCTGCACGGCGTGAGGTGCTCGGCGAGGACTACCCCGGCTGAACTACGTCAGTACGCCTGACCATCGAACTCTCAGTCGACGCGCAACCCTGCCCATGCAGTCCACGCGGACCGTGCCGGCCACCTTCCAGCGCCGCCCGGCCACGCCGCAACAAGCCGTCCGTGCTGCAGTGGCCTACATCCGCAGCATGTACGGCCGCTGACGACGGCGCGCCGTTCGCCGCGCCGAGGCCCTGGGTTCGTGTCACAAATGCGCCACGGATTCTGCATGCTATGTACATGAAGTTCACGAGATCCTCACAATGACGGGCGTTAGTACCGTCCTTGGGGGGACCATGCACGTCAGAACAACCGCGCTCGTGACCATCGCCGTCCTCGCTGCCACGCTCACCGGGTGCAGCAGCGACAAGGCTGACAGCAAGCCCGGCCACATCGCCGGCGACAGCGCGGCCGTTGCCAACCAGCCCAGCGAATCCCGTGCCGACGTGCGCCTCGTGTGGAGCCATACCGGGAAGGACGACAGCGGCGATACAGGCGTCACCTACGTTGCCCGGGTGACTAACCCCGGTAACTCCCTGGCATCCGTGGCCATCGACGCGCGCGCCCTGGACAAGACGGGCGCCATCGTCGGCTCGGGCCGGGAGACCCTGCCGAACATCCCCGCCCACACCACGGTGGACTTCCTCGGCACGCTCGGCGGCAGCTTCACTCAGCTCACCGGAAGCCCCGCGAAGATCGACGTCACGCAGGCGAAGGACGCCTTCGGCAGGGCCGGAGCCGTCGAGCAGCCCATGCTCGCCACCAGCGAGCTGAAGCTCACTCAGGGCAACCGCGACGACCTGTTCACGAACGACCCGTTCTCATACGACCTGACGGTGAAGGTCACCAACAGTACGCACGGTGACCTGCAGGGTATGGTCACGCAGCAGGTCATCCTCTACAACGCGGCCGGTCAGATCGTCGGCGGCGACAGGGGCTCGTCGGACAACGCGCCCGACAACCTGCCCGCGGGGATGAGCTACCGCGAGGAGTGGACCGGCATCCCCGCCCAGGGCAGGGCGACCCGCGCCGTCTACACCGTGTGGGAAGGCTGATCAGGCATGCACAACAGAACCGCGCTGGTCGCCATCGTCGTCCTCGCTGCCGCGGTCACCGCGTGCGGCAGCAGCGAGCCCTCGCCCGGCAAGGCAGGCCGCGCCACCAACGCCAACTCGCCGACCTCTGCCACACCGAACACGGCCGCGCCGAGCACGGCCGCGCCGAAGCTGTCCACCGCCTGGGTCCCGAAGCTGGATAAGGTCACCTCCAGCGGTGTCCAAGGCGTCTGCACGCACGTCGGAAGTCAGCAATGCGCCGACCATCTCACCGACATCGTCACCGTCGGGATCGACCTCCAGCAGGCGATCACGGAAGCCGGCGCGAAACGGATGTACCCGCGGTCCACGGACGAGCTCGACAAGATGATGCGCGCCTCAGACGGTTACACGAACGACGGCTGCCTGAACGATCCGGCCGCGGACGTGGACGGTTCGCCGTGTTTCAAGCACTCGCTGGACATCATGGGAGCCGGCGCCTCTCTCCAGTTCACGATGGAGACGGATGAGATGCGGTGGGAGCTGGACGGCTGACGGTACGGCCCGGCACGCCTCCACGGCGTCCCGGAGCGTGCCAGCACTGAGGGGACACGTCGGCGGCGTAGTGCAGCTGCACGTCCGGATTGAAGCCCGTCTGTTCGATCACCGCGTCGGTGCAGCGCGATCTCAGCGAGCAGATGCACGTCACCCGCGTCGCCTACCCCGGCCGTTTCCGTGGGCCAGCCCGTACGGGCCGCCACCGGGCAGGCACTGACCGACGCAGCACCGCCCTCTCAGCCCGGGCTTAGCGCGGCACAGGGCTGCCGCTGGTCTCTCGCTCTGCGGCATGATTCCCACCCGCGACATGAGGGGGGACAAGTGAGATCACGCCTGCATTGGATCCACAGCAAAGGCCAGCACGTCAGCGTCGAGCGCGGATCGACATATCTGGGCGAGACGGTTGCCAAGTACATCGTCCTTGTCGTCCTGTTGTACATCCCGGCCCACTTCTTTCACTGGGAAAACTGGACAGCCTTCGCCGCAGCCAGCCTCTATCTGCTCTGGGAGCTGAGCCGGATGAACGATGCCCTTGCCGAACTGGCTGACATATGGAACGAGCAGTACCGCGCGAAGCAGGAAGCAGAACGCGACGAGTACCTGCGCAAGCGCCGAGGAGAACGAGGGCAGTCAGGGCAGTCCTGACGCAGCGACGCCCCGCGCCTAACCGCGCAGCCGGCGGCCTCGCGCCACTGGACGTCAGACGCCGGAAGCGTCGAGGGAGGGCGGAACGATGACCGAACCACACCGAAGAGGCGACGTGAACGACGAGCAGACGGATCTCGCCGACCTGATCAACCAGATCAAGGACGCGCACCACGTCACCGAGACCGAGATCGCCAAGCGCATCGGCGTCCACGTCTCCACCGTCAACAACTGGGTACGCCGCAAGAGCACCCCACGCCCGGACGCCATCCACGCCCTCGCCCGCGAGTTCCCCGACCACAGCCCCGAGGAGTTCTTCGCCGCCGTCGGTCGCACGACACCGGGGCCGATCAGCCCGGAGACCGAGCAGCGGCTACTGCAGCTTTTCAAGGGACTGACCGCGCAGCAGCAGGAGTTCGTTGAGATCCAAATCCGCGGCCTCGTCGAACACAACCAGCGCAACGGTGCCTCATGACTTCCGCCGCTCAGTCCGTCAGGTTGCTGCACGGCGTACCGAGACTGATAGCCGAGGCGTTCGAGCCGCCCGCTCCAGAGCCCGAAATTCGCTCGTCCCTGGCCGAAGAACTGGCCGCCTTTGTGCGCTCAGTCTGCAGCACACAGATGCGGGCGCGGCCGATTGGAAGCCCCCACTGGTGTCGCCCACCCATCATGCGGCCGCTGCCATTCGCCTGGCCGGACAAGATTCGCCCAGACAGTGAAGGCCTATACCATCCCGCATACGACACTGAGCAGCGCTACTGTCGGCACTGTCATCCCAAATGCGCCGACTGGGCCGGTCCCGCGGTGGACCCGGCCGTAGTCCCACGAAGGGCACGCTGCCCCGAGGACAACCGGCTCTGGCCAAACACAGTCGTCCGGCCGTGGCACGGCCCCCTAACCGAAACCTGGACACGCCCAGGCAAGGTCCCGCGATGGTACGTCTGGTGGCGCCTCTGGGGAGCCCAGGCCGGCCAATGCGCCACATGCCCAGGACCACCCCAGGTCATCGATCACGACCACACCACCGGTCTCGTGCGAGGCCTGCTCTGCTACGAGTGCAACTCCGGCGAAGCAGCGTGCGCGATTGAACTCGCCTTGCACCAGCACTCTGGGCTCTGCTGGTATCGCCAGTACTGGGACGACCCGCCTGGAGTCCAGTTCGGCTGGTACTGGCCCGATCCGAAGCGGCAGGGCGGTATCGAATCGTTCCTGCCTGAGCCGCCCGCCTGGGCGGCTGATAGTGCGCCGCTGACCGTGAGGTGCTCCCGATTTTGCACTGCGTGGCTGCTTCGCCGTGTATGCGGTGTCGAGGATCTCCCCGTCAGTGCCTACCCGCCGGTGCTGCCTCCGGTGGGGGATGTGGGCCCGGCCTCTCGCCGAACGGCGTAATGCCGCCTGCCCCGGACCGCTCCAGGCCGTTAAGACAGCATGCCTGATCAAGCACACAGCGACGAAGTCATCTACGACCACCTCCCGGACGGCACGATCCTCGGACCGATACCGTTCCACGACGCCGAGAAGATGGTCGCCCTCCTCAAGAAGCGCATGGCCCCGGAGAATTTCCAGATCCTCACCGACGAACTCCGTGCTTGGTGCGCCGCCCAGCACGCCTGATCAGACCGAAGCGCGTCACGACGGGTCCCGACCCAGGCGGGTCGGGACCCTATCGCACGTCGGCCTACGCGGCTTCCTCCACGGCCGGCGGCTTACGTCCGGCAAGCACCTGCCGCACCCAGCCCTGCGACAACCGCAACTGCTCGGCCAACACCTCCACCGGCACCCCCTTGTCATGCGCCGCCCGGATCGCCCGGTTCCGCCGCGCCTGCAACCGCTCCGTCGCCGCCCGACCCGCCACCGTCCGATGCAGCAGCACAGCCACCCGCAGCAACAGCTGGCCCGCGGTCTCATCCCACCAACGCCGCACAAAAGCAGCCAGTCGTCCCAGTGATCCCCGTTGAGGTGCTGCTGTGTTCGTAGGCTGGTCGTGCTCGCAGAGGGGGACAGGGAGTGAGGCGGGCTTGCTGCCCGACTGACCGAAGAGCCAATCGGGCCCGGGGGTTCTTGGGACGCATCCCACCCGCCTCACTATGGAGTTACAGATCAACTCCGTCGTGGTCAAACAGCTTCACAATCACCGCCCACAAGGCCTTAGCCCCAACGGCGATGACCAATCGCGAAGCTGCCCTACGTAGCCATCCAGATCTCACCTGGCTGGCATCCGAGTCGACCATCCCTGCCACCTCATCTCATCGGGCCGGGACCTACGTGGACGACGTAGGCCCCCCGGGGCGGACGTTGTCCACTCGTCCATAAGCCCCGGCCCTGCCTTGAGATGAGGCTCTCTCAGCGTAGCGGCGGCGGCGTGCCGCGGGGAGCCCTCATCGCCGAACTGGCCCAAACACGACGAAGGGGCGCGCGCCGATCGTCTTTCCGAACCCAGCGCACGCCCCCAAACGGAGATCACCGTAGCGCCCCACAAAGCACGGGAGTCACGACCGTGACCACTGCCGCCCACAACGTCCGCACCATCGCCGTCCACGTTCGGCCTCGGCCTCCGCGGCTGCCTCACCGCTCTCCAAGATGCTGGCCATGCGGAATACAACCGGCACCGCGCCACGTACCTCCTCAGCCTGGACCGCGACCCCATCCAGCTCGGCGGCGGATTACCGAGGACAAGGGGCATCGCGTCGCCCGCGGCGCCGCGGAGCGCGCCTTCGGCATCACCTCCCAGTCGAGGACGCTCAAGACGCGGCACGAGGAGTGCGGCGGGGCGATCGACGTTCACAGCGGGGAAGGCCGGCGGTCGGTCGCGCAGTAGCGCCCTGACCGCGACCTCGCTGTCGCGGCCAGGCCTACCAAAGTTGTTCCATCTGCCCGCCTTCGTAAGGCACTACGGGTACGCTGCCGCCGCCGATCATGTCCCTGGGGGGAACTCCATGTCGCCACGCCGCACCAGACGCGGTCCGTCCTGCTCGAACGTCGTCCTCGTTGCTACCAGCGGGGTCGGCGTCCCACTCGCCGTCCTCACCGAACTCGTCGAGCACGCCCCCGCCCTCGGTTTCCCGCTACTCCTGGCCGCGCTTGCCGCCGGGGCGGCGTCTACATGATGCGCCGCGCTCGCAAGGCCGAGCAGCGTCGCCTCCAGGCAGAGCAACAGCAACTCGAGGCTGCCCGCCAGGCCCAGATCCGCGAGGTGCAGTCACGGGAGATCGCCCGCTACCACACCATGAGCCCGGACGAGTTCGAGCGCGCCATCGCCTACCTGTGCCAGCGCGACGGATGCACGGACGTCAAGGTTGTCGGCGGCGCCGGGGACCTTGGCGCCGACGTCATCGCCACCGCCCCCACCGGACAGCGGCTCGTCTTCCAGTGCAAGCGGTATGGGCCCACCCACAAGGTCGGCTCCCCGGACATGCAGAGCTTCGGCGGCACCTGCTACACGATGCACGGCGCCGACATCCCCGTCCTGGTCACCACGAGCACCTTCACTCAGCAGGCCGCCAGCTACGCCGCCGCACAGGGCATCTGCCTCTACAACGCCGACCGGCTCGCCGGTTGGGCCACGCAGACCGGCTCGGCCCCCTGGCAGCAGGCCACCGTCCCGGCCGCGTAACCACCCGCACGGGCTCCCACCAACCGCGGTCGGGGCCCGTTCGTGACGCTTGAGGACTGGGACGGTCGTGCGTCACGGCCCAACTTTCCAGGTCGGAGCGTTTGACGGTCTCGCGGAAGCGGCCGCTGACAATCTTGGACACCCTCGTTCTCGTCTCCGCAGGCACCCTTGGACCACACCACCAGGAGGAACCAGTGTCATACCGGCAACCGCTCACCCCCGAGGAGAAACTCGCCGACGCGAAGAAGCAGCTGAGCCTCCCGCGTATCGTCGTGATCTGCGGCTCCACCCGTTTCATGACCGAGATGACCGAGGCCGATCTGCGCGAGACCAAAGCCGGAAAGATTGTCGTCAAGCCGGGTTGCGACATGAAGTCTCCGCACGAACTTTGGTCCGATCCTGTCGAGGCCGAGGCGCTGAAGGTTCGACTCGACGATCTGCACCGAGCGAAGATCCGGCTCGCTGATGAGGTGCTCGTAGTCGGCGACTACATCGGAGACAGCATCCGAGCCGAAATCGCCTACGCCCGGTCGCTGGGCAAGCCCGTGCGGTTCACGCACCCCGAAGTCGACCCCGACGCCTGACCCACCACACCCTCCGCAGGCACCCCTTGGAATTGATCATCTAGTCATGCCACGCGCCCGGGCCGCCGCGGATGCCTCCGCACCGGGGCTGGTCGTAGGCTGATGCTGCTCGGGACTACTGCGGGAGGTATGCCACGCCCCGGGGCATCTGGAGTGGCGCGATCAGCTTCGGGCTCGTCACCGTTCCTTGCCAGGTCCAATCCGCCACCGAAGATCACTCGGTGCGGTTTCACCAGTACCACTTGGCCGACCAGGGCAGGATCCGCTACAAGAAGATCTGCGAGCTGGAGGACCGTGAGGTTCATCAGTCTGAAATCGGCAACGGCTACGAGCTGTCACGCGACCAGGTCATCCCAATCAGCGACGCCGAGCTGTCCAACCTGCCTCTGCCGACCGCGCGCGCCATCGAGATCGATGCGTTCGTTCCGCTCGCCAGCATCGACCCGATCCGGATCGGCGAGGGCTACTACCTGGCCCCGAACCGAGCGGGTGGCCGCGAAACCGTACAAGCTGCTGGTCGAGGCGTTGCGCCGGTCGTCGCGGGTGGCTGTCGCCAAATGGGCGTGGCACGGCCGTGAGAGATTGGGCCTGCTCCGGGTGCGGGACGACGTGCTCGTCATGCACGTGATGCGCTGGCCGGACGAGATCCGCAACCCTGCCGAGCTACTCCCGCCGCCGGTGGAGGTGAGCGAGGCCGAGATCAAGGGAGCCCTGGCTCTCATGGACACGATGACCCTCGACGCTCTCGAGGGCCCGGACTTCGTCGATCACTACACCGAAGCGCTGGAGCAGGTGATCGGGGCCAAGCGCGAGCACCGCGAGCCGCCGGCCGCACCGGAGCCGGAGGCCGAGCCCGGCCGGGTGCTGGACCTGATGGCCGCACTGAACGAGTCCGTGGCCCGCGCCAAGGCCTCCTGCGGCGACGTCGGCGAGGCACAGGTGCACGAGATGCCCGCCCCGAAGAAGAAGGCCGCGGCGAAGAAGCAGCCAGGCAAGAAGGCCGCGCGCTGACCGCGCTCAGCGTAAGCGAAGCGCTGCGCCATTTCGCAGCAGGCCCGGGCAAGTCGAGATGCTGCACTTGCCGGGGCTCCTGCGCGCCGCGGTAGCGTCTACTGCCAGCGGCGAAGGCAGTCAGCCACTGCAGCCGGGGACGGAGCCGGGTGGGGCGCAGTTGTTCGGCGTGTTGGTGAACACCCGCGACCGGTTCAGCGTGACCGTAGCCGTCCCGAAGACAGAAGTGTTGTAGATCCCGCCCCCGTCGGTGCCGGCCTGGTTATGGTCCACCGTGGAGTTGGTCAGGGTGACCGGACCGCCAATGTTGCGGATGCCGCCGCCGAAAGTAGTCGCGGTGTTGCGGCTGACCTGCGAATTAGTCAGCCGCGTCGTGCCGCTGGAGTCAATACCCCCCGAGACCCATCCGGTGTTGTAGTCCACCGTCGAGTTGGTCAGCGTCACCGTGCCAAAGCCGTTCACGATGCCGCCGCCACCGCCCGCCACGGTGCTCGCGGAGTTGTGGGTGACTCGCGTCCCTACCAACTGCACAGTACCGTCCGAGGTGAAGACGCCAGCGCCGCTGACTGCGAAGTTGCCGCTCACCGTTGAGCTGGTCAACCTCACTGTGCCGCCCCCGTTGAAGATCCCGCCGCCCAGGTTCCCGCCGTTGGCGCTCACCGTGGAACCGGTCAGTGTCACGGCCCCAGAGTTGTAGATGCCACCGCCGTAAAAAGTCGCATTATTGCTCGTCAGACTAGAGCGGGTCAGCGTCAGCGTGCCGAGGTTGGTGATGCCACCGCCCTGGAAAGGGCCGCTGGACAGACCATTAGTGATGCGGAGGTTGGTCAGCTGGGCCCGGACCCCGGCAGCGACGGTCACGACGGTGCCAGTGCGGTTGCCGTCGAGGGTCGCGCCTAGGCCGACCAAGCTGAGGTTCTTATCGATGGTGAAGTTGCCGGTGCAGGTCCCGCTCACCAGCAGCGTCGACCCCGCAGGGACGCTGTCGATCGCGGTCTGCAGGTTCTGGGCCGGGCAACGCACCAGCGTCACCGGGGCTGCCTGAGCCGGGACCGCGCCGACCAGGCCTGCAACTGCGGTCGTCGCTGCCAGGGCGGTTGCGGCCAGCACCCGTCTGTGCCGCGCCCCTCCGGCTGTACGCAGAGACATCGTGCTCCTCGTGCACTCATCGGGCCCTTTCGGCCCTCCCACCGCGCAAGGTAGATAGGAACATCAGTCTGATGCTCCGCCACGCCGACCAGGTCCTCCGGACAGCCTGGGGCTGATGACCAGGATGGCCCTGCGGAGTGCGTGATCTGTCAGCTCTCGATGAAGCCGAGCCCAGCGTCGGGCCGGCAGTGCCCGCACGCCTTGACGCCCTCGGCGAGCGCCTGCAGGCTCACCGTGCAGGGCGGCGACGGCCACGACCCAGACGTCTCCTTCAGCGGCTGCGGCCGCACCCGGACCGGCACCCCCACCCCGGCCTGGAAGCAGCGGTCCCCCCGGCCGCGCACCCCGTCGCGGCGGGTCCTGCACTTTCGGAACTCGTTCGCTCCTACTCCTTCTGCGGTGCCGTCGCATCGGGCATCCTCAAGTGGCGCTGAATCTCTGGGGGGCGTATGACCAAGCCATTGAATGGCGAGTCGGCTTCTGAGGCTATGGCTCGGCACAAGGCGGCGATGGCGCAACGCAAGGCGGCGCTTGAACTCATGGCGCGCCAGGCCGCCGAAGGAAAGAACCAGGCCGTCGAGAAGGAGGGCAGGCACAAGCGACGCCGACGTCGAGCAAAAGGCAAGGCCAAGGCCGCGCCTGCCGAGCTTGAGCTGCGCGTAGGACGCGTGAGCACGAGCGTGCGAACGGTGTCGGGCGGATTGCCGTCGCTGCGGAAGCGGCGCTGAGGAGCGGCTACCCCTCCAGGTATCCGAGCTCGGCATCGGGCCGACAGTGACTGCACGCCTCGACGCCCTAGGTGTGTTGTCCCGGGACGTTGGTGACACGCGTGCTGGGTGCTTGAACAGGTGAGGGCCTTCTGGGTTCGG
>NZ_BNBC01000052.1:60266-66933 GCF_014654675.1 Streptomyces spiralis | reverse complement strand
GGAAGCTAAGCCTCACAGCGCCGATGGTACTGCAGGGGGGACCCTGTGGGAGAGTAGGACACCGCCGAACAACTCTTCAAAGGGTTGGGCCCGGAACTTCGGTTCCGGGCCCAACCCTTTTCTGTTTTCCGTCACTTGACGTTCACGTTGCCCGACCACCATCCGCGGCATGGGTACTGCTGCACTGCTCAGAGCCGCCGGTGTCGGATTGGGTGACGAGGTCGTCGTGCCGGCGTTCGGCAACGTGGAGGTCGCGGACTCGGTGACCCAGGCCGGTGCGCTGCCGGTGTTCGCCGACATAGACCCCGTGTCGTACTGCCTCGACCCGCTCGCGGTCGAAGCGGCCGTAACTCCCCGGACGGCGGCCGTCGTTGTCGTACACCGCTTCGGGCGGTCGGCCGATGTCGCCGCACTGCACGGGATCGGGCGGCGGCACGGGCTGCTGGTGCTGGAGCACGGCGAGTCCGAGGCGCCGTACGACGAGACGGCACAGCGCAGGGAGCGTGCCGCCTATCTGGACGCGAGGCTGCGCGGCGTACGGAAGCCCGACGGCGGTGACGGGCACACCTATCAGCAGTACGTGGTGCGTGTGCCCGGGAACGGCCGGCCGGACCGGGACGCCTTCGCACGGGCCGTACGCGCCAGGGGTGTTGACTGCCGGGTGCCGGTGAAGACGCCCGTGCACCGGCTGCCGGAATTCCGCAGGTGCGTTTCTCTGCCGGAGACGGAGCGGGCCGCCGAGGAGACGCTGGCGCTCCCGGTGGACGCCTCGCTGACGCGGAGGGAGATGCAGCGGATCGTCTCGGCATGCAACGCGCTCGGCGGACCGATCGTGGTTGGGAGCACGGCCGTGTTCGGGGTATGATCTATTCCGTTGCCGCGAGGGAAACCTCGAAAAGGCGACAGGCCCCTATAGCTCAGTCGGCAGAGCGTCTCCATGGTAAGGAGAAGGTCAACGGTTCGATTCCGTTTGGGGGCTCCAGCGAAAAACCCCGCCCTTCCGGGCGGGGTTTTCTCATGTTCGGGCCGGCCTCGAAGCCTTCGGGCCGGCCTCAGTGCTGGCCCACCTCCGGGACCCGCATCGCCAGGATCGCCATGTCGTCGGACGGAGCGTCGGAGGCGAAGCGCTCCACCGCGCGCATGATGCGTGCCGCGACCGCGCCGGCCGTCAGGCCCGTGCACGTGGTCAGGACGTCCGCCAGGCCGTCGTCGCCCAGCATGCGCGTGCCCTCGCGGCGCTCGGTGACACCGTCCGTGACGCAGAGCAGGACGTCGCCCGGGTCCAGGATGACCGTCTGCTCGTACAGGTCCAGGTCCTCCATGACGCCGAGAAGCGGCTGCGGCTCGGCGGCCGACTCCACCGTGCCGTTCTGGCGCAGGCGCAGCGGCAGTGGATGGCCGGCGCACACCACCTTCAGCTCGGCACTGCCGTCCTCCTGCGGCCGCAACTCGCCGTACAGGAGCGTGAGGAAGCGGCTGCGGGCGCCCTCGTCGAGGATGGCGGAGTTCAGGCGTTCCAGTACCGCCGGGCCGTCGTAGCCCTCGCGGGCCAGCAGCCTGAGCGCGTGGCGGGCCAGGCCCGTCACGGCCGCCGCCTCCGGGCCCGTACCGCAGACGTCGCCGATGGCGAAGCCGTAGGCACCGTCACGGATGGGGAAGAGGTCGTAGAAGTCGCCGCCGACCTCGTTGCCCTCGCCGGCCGCGCGGTAGATGACCTCGACCTCCACGCCGTCGATCTGCGGCAGGCCGGGCGGCAGGAGGCTGCGCTGGAGGGACTGGCTGATGGCCGTGCGCTCCGAGTACAGGCGGGCGTTGTCCAGGGCGAGGGCGGCGCGGCGGCTGAGGTCCTCGGCCAGTTCCAGGATCTCCTGGCGGAAGTGCTCGTCGGTGGGCTTGCCCAGGGTGAGCATGCCGATGACGCGGTTGCGGGCGACCAGCGGCAGGACGACGGTCTCGCCGCCGACGGCGGACGCCGTGGCGAGGGTGGGGCCGATGGTGGTGCCGATCCGGTGGTGCGAGTCGCCCAGGCTGAGGCTGCGCATGGAGGTGCGCAGGGCCGCCTGGTGGGCTGCCTCGCCGGGGGCCGACCAGACGCGCGCGCCGGGGGTCGGTACCGGGTCCGGCGGCGGGATCTTCGACAGCAGGGACTTGATGCCGTCGATCAGCTCCTCGTCCTCGTGCAGGACGTAGGACAGATACGGCTCGGAGGCCTGGTCGGCGATGGTGTAGACGGCGCACCAGGTGGCCAGGGTGGGGACCGTCATCTGGGCCATCAGGGCGAGGGTCTGGTCGCGGTCCAGGGTGCCGGCCAGCAGGTCGGAGGCCTCGACGAGGAAGCTCAGGGAGCCGCGGCGCAGCCGCTCCAGCTCGCCCAGGCGGGCCGACTCCACGGCCAGGGCGATGCGGTCGGCGGCGAACTGCAGGCGCAGGGCCTCCTCGTTGGAGTATCTGCCGGGTGCCTCGGCGGCGACCCCCAGGGAGCCGGTGAGGCGGCCCTCGACCTTCAGCGGGACCGTGACGACGGAGCGCATGCCGGTGCCGCTCAGGAGGGGTACGGCGCCGGGTGCGGCGGTCAGGTCGTCGTGGACGGCGGGCATGCGGGCCGAGCCGTAGCGGCCGGGGCCGGCCTCGACGGGGACGCGGGCGAAGCGCTGGCGGGCGGAGGGCAGGCCGGTGGAGGCGCGGACCTCCAACTCGGTCTCGTCGTCGGTCGCCAGGAGCAGGAAGGCGGCGTCGGCGTCGAGCATGTCGCGGGCGCGCTCCACGGTGCGCTGCAGGAGGCCGTCGAGGTCATCCGGGGCCGGGGAGCCGATGAAGACCTCGAACGGGTCGGTGCCGGCGCCGTCGGCCGCCGCACCGGTGTCGCCGGAGGCGGGGACCCGCAACGGGCTCTGCAGCACGGCGCGTTCGTGATCCCGTACGAGCAGGCAGACGGTGGACGGTTCGCCGCCGGTGTCGCGGACGCGGAGGTGGGAGGCGTAGACGGGGACGACCCGGCCGTGGGCGCCGCGGATGCCGTAGCTGCCCTCCCAGCGGGAGAGTTGGAGCGCTTCGGCGATGCCGGTGCCGGTGCCGGGGGTGTGCGGCCAGGCGGCGAGGTCCGTCAGCGGCTTGCCGACGACCTGTTCGGCGGCGTAGCCGAAGAGTTCCTCGCCGTCCTCGTTCCAGGCGGTGATGGAGCCGCCTCGGTCGATCTGGACGACGGCGACGCGGACGCGGCCGTCGGCGATCGGGAGGAGTTCGGCGGGCACCACGGGCCCGGCGGCGCGAGTGCCGACCGGACGCTCGGGAAGGTCGAGTTGGAACCAGACATTCTTGTGCGTGGGTGTGTACTCCACGCCCCAGCGGGCAGCGAGGGCCGCGCACAGCTGGAGGCCGCGGCCGCCCTCGCGGTCGGGGCTGCCCATGTTGACGGCCGTGCTCTGCAGGGGGACCTCGCGCTCGGGGTAGCGGTCGGCGACCTCGATCCGCACCCCCTCGTCGCTGCGCAGGCACAGGACGTCGGCGGCCGTGCCGGCGTGGACGACGGCGTTGGTGACCAGTTCGCTGGTGAGCACCACGGCGTCGTCGACGATGTCTCCGAAGCCCCACCCCTGGAGGGTGTCGCGGACGAAGGACCGGGCGGTCGCGACCGATCGCCCGAGGGGCTCGAAGCTGGCGGCCGCGCGCGCGGTGATCACAGAACTCCTCGTCCGGTTGTCGACGTGCAGGCCTTGCGGGCCGACCGGCTCGCGTCGCTGCTCCGGTAGCTGCGGCCTCTTCGGCCGTGGCTCCGGGGGCTGTCCCCCGGGGATCACTCCGGTGGTCATTGTGTGCGGCCGCCCTCCGATGCCCGCTCGTTCCCGTGCCACCGCCCAGGCCGGACGGACCGGCGTGGCTGGACAGCCGCATGCAAGGTTACTTACCTTCGCGGTCGCTGCGGATGCCGGTCTTCGGTGATTTCGCCCGGAGGGTGTGCGGACGGTGTGCGAAGCTGCCGAACTGTTATGGCCTGGTTCGGCGGGGGTGAAACACTGGGCAGGCTTCTGTTGACGTGGCGGGCAGGCTGAGTGGGTTCTGCGTGCGCTGGGCAGCAGCCCTTCGTGCGGCCTGCTCGCTTCGGGCAGAGTGACGCAGCAGTAAGCATCGGGCAGAGTTACCTAGCAGTAACCGGTACGCCGGGTGGTGGTGCCGGAGCACAGCAGTAGTGGTCGATCCCTGCGGGAGGGACACAGTGGAGTCTGGCGCAGCGACGCGGGGCACGAAGACGCGCGCGAAAGGCGGACAGTCCGGGCAGTCCCTGAACAACCGGCGCACACCGCGCGGGGGGACCACCGCGGTGGACACGGCCGCCCTGAACCGGCTGCTGGCGGCTCTGGTGGGGATGCGGGACGGTAACTTCCGCAAGCGGCTCACGGTGTCCGGGGACGGCGTGATGTCGGAGATCGCGGCGGTCTTCAACGAGGTGGCCGACCGCAACATGCATCTGACCGGCGAGCTGTCGCGGGTGCGGCGCATGGTGGGACGTGAGGGGAAACTCACCGAGCGGCTGGAGACGGGGGCCTGCGAGGGCTCCTGGGCGGTGGCGATCGAGAACTGCAACGCCCTCGTCGACGATCTGGTGCGGCCCGTCTCTGAGGTCGGCCGGGTCCTGTCCGCGGTCGCCGAGGGTGATCTGTCGCCGCGGATGGAGCTGCGCACTCCGGTGCCGGAGGGGGCCGGGCATCCGCTGCGGGGCGAGTTCCTGAAGGTCGGGCGGACGGTCAACAACCTGGTCGACCAGCTGTCGACGTTCACCGACGAGGTCACGCGTGTGGCCAGCGAGGTCGGCACCGAGGGGAAGCTGGGCGGGCAGGCGCGGGTGCGCGGTCTGTCCGGCTCCTGGAAGGACCTCACGGACTCCGTCAACACGATGGCGTCCCGGCTGACGGCGCAGGTGCGGGACATCGCGCTGGTGACCACGGCGGTCGCCAAGGGCGATCTGTCGCGCAAGGTGACCGTGCATGTCGCCGGCGAGATGCTGGAGCTGAAGAACACCGTCAACACGATGGTGGACCAGCTTTCCGCGTTCTCCTCAGAGGTGACGCGGGTCGCCCGCGAGGTGGGCACGGACGGCATCCTCGGTGGCCAGGCGCATGTGCCCGGGGTGGACGGCACGTGGAAGGAGCTCACCGACTCGGTGAACCTGATGGCCGGCAACCTGACGGCCCAGGTGCGCGGTATCGCACAGGTGACCACGGCCGTGGCCAACGGTGATCTGTCGCAGAAGGTGACCGTCCCGGCGCGTGGCGAGGTCGCGCGGCTGGCCGAGACGATCAACCAGATGACCGAGACGCTGCGGATCTTCGCGGACGAGGTCACGCGCGTGGCCAACGAGGTCGGCGCGGAGGGCCGCCTGGGCGGTCAGGCGAACGTGCCGGGCGTCGCCGGGACGTGGAAGGACCTGACGGACTCCGTCAACACGGTGTTCCGGAACCTCACCACTCAGGTGAGGGACATCGCGGCGGTGACGACGGCCGTGGCCAGTGGTGATCTGTCGCAGAAGGTCACCGTGGACGTGGCCGGCGAGATGCTGGAGCTGAAGAACACTGTCAACGGCATGGTCGACCAGCTGTCGGCGTTCGGTGCCGAGGTCACGCGCGTGGCGCGGGAGGTCGGTGTCGAGGGTGAGCTGGGCGGTCAGGCGCAGGTGCCGGGCGCCGCGGGTACCTGGAAGGACCTGACGGACTCCGTCAACACCGCGTTCCGCAACCTCACCGGTCAGGTGAGGAACATCGCCCAGGTGACGACGGCCGTGGCCAACGGCGATCTGTCGCAGAAGGTCACCGTGGACGTCTCCGGCGAGATGCTCCAGCTGAAGAACACCGTGAACACCATGGTGGACCAGCTGTCGTCGTTCGCCGACCAGGTGACCCGGATGGCCAGGGACGTGGGCACGGAGGGACGGCTGGGCGGTCAGGCCCGCGTGGACGGCGTGTCGGGCACGTGGAAGGAGCTGACCGACTCCGTCAACTTCATGGCCGGCAACCTCACCTCCCAGGTGCGGCAGATCGCCCAGGTGACGACGGCGGTGGCCCGCGGTGACCTGTCCCAGAAGATCGACGTGGACGCGCGCGGGGAGATCCTGGAGCTGAAGAACACCATCAACACGATGGTCGACCAGCTCTCCGCCTTCGCCGACCAGGTGACCAAGGTGGCCCGCGAGGTGGGCACGGACGGCCGGCTGGGCGGTCAGGCGCAGGTGCCCGGCGTCGCCGGTGTGTGGCGGGACCTCACCGACTCGGTGAACGGCATGGCCGGCAACCTCACCGCGCAGGTGCGCAACATCGCGCAGGTCGCCACCGCCGTGGCCCGCGGTGACCTGTCCCAGAAGATCACCGTGGACGCGCGCGGGGAGATCCTGGAGCTGAAGAACACCCTGAACACGATGGTGGACCAGCTGTCGTCGTTCGCCCAGGAGGTCACCCGCGTGGCCCGCGAGGTGGGCACGGAGGGCATCCTGGGCGGTCAGGCCGAGGTGCAGGGTGTGGCCGGCACCTGGAAGGACCTCACCCAGTCCGTGAACTTCATGGCGAACAACCTGACCATCCAGGTCCGCAACATCGCCGAGGTCACGACCGCCGTCGCCAAGGGCGACCTGTCGAAGAAGATCACCGTCGACGCCAAGGGCGAGATCCTGGAGCTCGTC
>NZ_BNBC01000052.1:59641-60244 GCF_014654675.1 Streptomyces spiralis | reverse complement strand
ACCACCGTCAACACGATGGTGGACCAGCTGTCGTCGTTCGCCGAGCAGGTGACCCGGGTCGCCCGCGAGGTGGGCACGGAGGGCATCCTGGGCGGTCAGGCGCATGTGCCGGGCGTGGTCGGCATCTGGAAGGACCTCAGCGACAACGTCAACCTGATGGCCAACAACCTGACCATGCAGGTGCGCAACATCTCCCAGGTGGCCGCCGCGGTCGCCAACGGCGACCTGACACGGACGGTGACGATCGAGGCGCGCGGCGAGGTCGCGCAGCTCGCCGACACCTTCAACACGATGGTCAAGACGCTGAGTTCGTTCGCCGACCAGGTCACCAAGGTGGCCCGCGAGGTGGGCACGGACGGCATCCTCGGCGGGCAGGCCTACGTCCCGGGCGTGGCCGGCACCTGGAAGGACCTCACCGAGTCGGTGAACCAGATGGCGTCCAACCTGACCGGCCAGGTGCGCAACATCGCCATGGTCACCACGGCCATCGCCAAGGGCGACCTGACCAAGAAGATCGACATTGACGCCCGCGGCGAGATCCTCGAGCTCAAGACGACGATCAACACGATGGTTGACCAGCTGTCCAGCTTCGCCGAGGAGGTC
>NZ_BNBC01000052.1:0-59616 GCF_014654675.1 Streptomyces spiralis | reverse complement strand
ACCCGGGTCGCCCGCGAGGTGGGCACCGAGGGCCAGCTCGGCGGTCAGGCACGCGTGCGGGACGTCGACGGCACCTGGCGGGACCTGACGGAGTCCGTGAACGAGATGGCCGGGAACCTGACCCGGCAGGTGCGCGCCATCGCGCGCGTGGCGACCGCCGTGACCCGTGGCGACCTGAACCTGAAGATCGACGTCGACGCCTCCGGCGAGATCCAGGAGCTCCAGGACTACATCAACAAGATGATCGCCAACCTGCGCGACACCACGATCGCCAACAAGGAGCAGGACTGGCTCAAGGGCAACCTGGCCCGCATTTCGGCCCTGATGCAGGGACGCCGGGACCTGGAGGACGTGGCCTCGCTGATCATGAGCGAGCTGACGCCGGTGGTCTCCGCGCAGCACGGCGCCTTCTTCGTGGCCATGCCGCTGGTCGACGAGAAGGATCTCAACGCCGACGTGGAGGACTCCTACGAGCTGCGCATGCTGGGCTCCTACGGCTACTCGATGGGCTCCATGCCGACGTCGTTCCGGCCGGGTGAGGCGCTGATCGGGACGGCCGCCGAGGAGAAACGCACGATCCTGGTGGAGAACGCGCCCAGCGGCTACCTGAAGATCTCCTCCGGGCTCGGCGAGGCGCCGCCCGCGCAGGTGATCGTGCTGCCGGTGCTGTTCGAGGGCAAGGTGCTCGGCGTGATCGAGCTGGCCTCCTTCACGCCGTTCACGCAGATCCAGAAGGACTTCCTCAACCAGATCGCGGAGATGATCGCCACCAGCGTCAACACCATCTCCGTCAACACCAAGACCGAGCAGCTGCTCAAGCAGTCCCAGGAGCTGACGGAGCAACTGCGGCTGCGCTCGGAGGAGCTGGAGCAGCGGCAGAAGGCCCTGCAGGCGTCCAACGCCGAACTGGAGGAGAAGGCCGAGCTGCTGGCCCAGCAGAACCGGGACATCGAGGCGAAGAACTCCGAGATCGAGGAGGCGCGGCAGGTCCTGGAGGAGCGTGCCGAGCAGCTCGCCGTCTCCATGCGCTACCGCAGCGAGTTCCTCGCGAACATGTCGCACGAGCTGCGTACGCCGCTGAACTCCCTGCTGATTCTGGCCAAGTTGCTCGCCGACAACGCCGAGGGCAACCTCTCCCCGAAGCAGGTGGAGTTCGCCGAGACCATCCACGGCGCCGGCTCCGACCTGCTGCAGCTCATCAACGACATCCTGGACCTGTCGAAGGTCGAGGCGGGCAAGATGGACGTCTCCCCGACGCGTATCGCGCTCGTCCAGCTCATCGACTACGTGGAGGCCACCTTCCGGCCGCTGACCGCCGAGAAGGGCCTGGACCTGTCGGTGCGGGTGTCGCCGGAGCTGCCCGCGACCCTGCACACCGACGAGCAGCGGCTGCTGCAGGTGCTGCGCAACCTGCTGTCCAACGCGGTGAAGTTCACCGACTCCGGGTCCGTGGAGCTCGTCATCCGCCCCGCGCGGACCGACGTCCCGCAGGCGATCCGGGAGCAGTTGCTGGAGACCGGCTCGCTGACCGACCCGGACGCGGAGCTGATCGCGTTCTCGGTCACCGACACCGGCATCGGCATCGCCGCCAGCAAGATGCGGGTGATCTTCGAGGCGTTCAAGCAGGCCGACGGCACCACCAGCCGCAAGTACGGCGGTACGGGCCTCGGGCTGTCCATCTCGCGGGAGATCGCGCAGCTGCTCGGCGGCGAGATCCACGCCCAGAGCGAGCCGGGCCGCGGTTCGACGTTCACGCTGTATCTGCCGCTGCACCCGGGCGAGCTGCCGCCGCACGGCTACCAGCAGCCCGGGTCCGCGCTCGCCGCCGACGAGTTGATCGCCGCCGCCGAGCCGCACCTGTCCGAGATCTCCTCTCTCTCCGACCTGTCCGAGCTGTCGGCCGTAGAGGTGGAGATGCCGGCCGAGGTGAGGTCGTACCAGGAGACCCAGAACGGGGCCGCAGCGCTCTTCCGGCGCCGCCGCAGGGCCCTGCCCGCGGGCGAGCAGTCTCCGGGGCAGCAGGACCAGCAGACGCCGGAGCAGCCGGCGGGGGCGGCCGGGACCGTCGGCGCCGACGGGCGGGCGGAGGCGGCGCCGCACGGGCGCCGGGACGTCCGGTTCGGCGGCGAGAAGGTGCTGATCGTCGACGACGACATCCGCAACGTCTTCGCGCTGACCAGCGTCCTGGAGCAGCACGGCCTGTCCGTGCTCTACGCCGAGAACGGCCGCGAGGGCATCGAGGTGCTGGAGCAGCACGACGATGTGGCCGTCGTCCTGATGGACATCATGATGCCCGAGATGGACGGATACGCGACCACCACGGCGATCCGGCGCATGCCGCAGTTCGCCGGGCTGCCGATCATCGCGCTGACCGCGAAGGCGATGAAGGGCGACCGGGAGAAGGCCATCGAGTCGGGCGCCTCCGACTACGTGACCAAGCCGGTCGACCCCGATCACCTGCTGGGCGTGATGGAGCAGTGGATGCGGGAGGAATGAGTCGGAACCACGGGGAAAGCACGTGGACCCGGTGACGGGTGCCTTCGGGGTGCGCGCGAAGCTGTTGACTGAGGGTGCTCGAAGCCGTGTGGAAGTGCGGGATTCCGGGAACCTTCTGCTCTCCCGACGCGTTTCTGCTACGTGCACAGTGACATCGCGGTGACAGGGTGTGGCGACAGGCGGGGTGCGGCTACGATGACCGGCACAAGGACGGGCGGCGCAAGGGAGTCGTCCCCTGGGGCGGCACCCGCCGGTGCCTCCCCGGTTCCTGCGGACAGGGGCGGCCCCAAGCCGGGGCGAGGAGGGCGGGCCATGGTGCAGAAGGCCAAGATCCTCCTGGTCGATGACCGGCCGGAGAATCTGCTGGCGCTGGAGGCCATCCTCTCTGCGCTCGATCAGACGCTGGTACGGGCATCGTCAGGGGAGGAAGCGCTCAAAGCACTGCTCACGGACGACTTCGCGGTCATTCTGCTGGACGTCCAGATGCCGGGCATGGACGGTTTCGAGACGGCGGCGCACATCAAGCGGCGGGAGAGGACCCGGGACATCCCGATCATCTTCCTCACCGCGATCAACCACGGCCCGCACCACACCTTCCGTGGCTACGCGGCGGGTGCGGTGGACTACATCTCCAAGCCGTTCGACCCGTGGGTGCTGCGCGCGAAGGTCTCGGTCTTCGTCGACCTGTACATGAAGAACTGCCAGCTGAAGGAGCAGGCGGCGCTTCTCCGTCTCCAGCTGGAGGGCGGCGCCAAGGGCGGGGCCGGCGAGGGCAAGGAGTCGGCCGGCCTCCTCGCGGAGCTGTCCGCGCGCCTGGCGGCCGTGGAGGAACAGGCGGAGGCCCTCTCCAAGCAGCTGGACGACGAGTCCGCCGACGCGGCGGCCGTCGCCACGGCGGCCCACCTGGAGCGCAAGCTCACGGGCCTGCGGCGCGCGCTGGACGCGCTGGAGCCGGGGGCGGGGAACCCGTCGTCGGTCACGTCGCAGGGGTGAGGTTCCCCTTCGAGGGCGGGCGGCTTTCCGAGCTTTGAGCCGGGCCGCGGTTCGGGCCGGGCCGGGCGGCGCGGGCTTGGGCGCAGGTTGAGCGCGAGCCGCAGGCCGGGACCGGGTGCGGGGGGCACGCCCGGGCGGGCCTTGAGTGTGGGCTGGAGCCCGGAGTGCTCGGGGTGCGGCCGGAGCGTGCGCAGGCCGCAACCGGGCGCGAGTCCGCAGGCCCGGCGCCGGGCGGGCCTGGGTTTGCGGCCGAGGCCCCGGGCCAGGGTTCGGTGCCTGGGTTTGCGGCCGAGGCCCCGGGCCAGGGTTCGGTGCCTGGGTTTGCGGCCGAGGCCGCGGGCCCGGGTGCGGTGCCGGGGTTGCCGGTCGGCCTCAGGGGAGTGGGCGCATCCTGGGTGGGGCCTTTGCGTGCAGGGTTTGCGCCGCGATGTGCGGCGTGTTGGGGCGGTGCGCGGCACAAATCCTCCCGTCACCGGCTTCGGTGACGGGGCGTCAGGCCGTCGAGTCCGTGGGGACGACACGAACGGGTGAAGCAGTGGGCACACGTGTCCGCTGTCGTCTCCGACGGTAACCTCACACCTATGGCCTCACGTCCCTCCGCAGCCAAGAAGCAGCCCGCCAAGAAGGCGGCCGCTCCCGCAAAGGCTCCGGCGAAGAAGGCCGCTGCGAAAAAGGCACCCGCCAAGAAGGCCCCGGCCAAGGCACCCGCCAAAAAGGCGGCGGCCAAGAAGGCCGTGCCCAAGCCCGCGCCGAACCCCACCGGGGGCGTGTACCGGCTCGTGCGCGCCCTCTGGCTCGGGCTGGCGCACGCCGTCGGCGCCGTGCTCCGGGGTGTGGGGCGGGGCGCCAAGAACCTCGATCCCGCGCACCGCAAGGACGGCACCGCGCTGCTGCTGCTCGCCGCCGCACTGATCGTCGCCGCCGGTACCTGGGCCGATCTGCGCGGACCCGTCGGTGACCTGGTCGAGATCCTGGTCACCGGTGCCTTCGGCCGGCTCGACCTTCTCGTGCCGATCCTGCTCGGGATCATCGCCGTACGCTTCATCCGGCACCCGGAGAAGCCCGACGCCAACGGCCGTATCGTCATCGGGCTGTCCGCGCTCGTCCTCGGCGTGCTCGGCCAGGTCCACATCGCCTGCGGCTCGCCCGCCCGCAGCGACGGCATGCAGGCCATAAGAGACGCCGGCGGTCTCATCGGCTGGGGCGCGGCGACGCCCCTGACGTACTCGATGGGCGAGGTGCTCGCCGTACCGCTGCTGGTGCTGCTCACGGTGTTCGGGCTGCTCGTCGTCACCGCCACCCCGGTCAACGCCATCCCGCAGCGGCTGCGGCTGCTCGGCGTCAAGCTCGGCCTCCTGCCCGACCCGGAGGACGACGAACCAGGCGAGTACACCGAGGACGACGTCCGCTACGACGAGCAGTGGCGCGAAGCGCTGCCCGCGCGCCCCCGTCGGCGCCAGAGCGCCCCCCAGGCCTACGACCCCGAGGCCGCCGAGCAGGAGGCACTCTCCAAGCGCCGCGGCCGGCCCCGGCGCTCCGCCGTGCCGCAGCCCGACATGGAACGGCAGATGGACGCCGTGGACGTCGCCGCCGCTGCCGCCGCCGCGCTCGACGGCGCCGTACTGCACGGCATGCCGCCGTCACCGCTCGTCGCGGACCTGACCCAGGGCGTCACCGTCGGTGACCGGGCCGAGACGCCGACCCCGACCCCGGTGCCGGCGGCCCGTCCGGAACCGGACGCTGGTCCGGCCACCGGGCCCGAGGAGGACTCGCCGGCCGCGCGTCCCGAGGCGGACACACCGGCCGGCCGGCCCGCGCGGGCGGAACAGGAGAAGCAGGAGAAGCCGGGCGCGGGTGTCCCCGATCTCACCAAGACGCCGCCCGCCGAGACCCGTGAGCTGCCGCCGCGCGCCGAACAGCTCCAGCTGTCCGGTGACATCACCTACTCCCTGCCCGCCCTGGACCTGCTGGAGCGGGGCGGCCCGGGCAAGGCGCGCAGCGCCGCCAACGACGCCATCGTCGCCTCGCTCACCAACGTCTTCACCGAGTTCAAGGTCGACGCCCGCGTCACCGGCTTCACGCGCGGACCGACGGTCACCCGCTACGAGGTCGAGCTCGGTCCCGCCGTGAAGGTCGAGCGGATCACCGCGCTGACCAAGAACATCGCGTACGCCGTCGCCAGCCCGGACGTGCGGATCATCAGCCCGATCCCCGGCAAGTCCGCGGTCGGCATCGAGATCCCGAACACCGACCGGGAGATGGTCAACCTCGGTGACGTGCTCCGTCTGGCGGAGGCGGCCGAGGACGACCATCCGATGCTGGTCGCGCTCGGCAAGGACGTCGAGGGCGGCTATGTGATGGCCAACATCGCGAAGATGCCGCACGTGCTGGTCGCCGGCGCCACCGGTTCCGGCAAGTCGTCCTGCATCAACTGCCTGATCACCTCGATCATGATGCGGGCGACTCCGGAGGACGTGCGGATGGTCCTCGTCGACCCCAAGCGCGTCGAGCTGACCGCGTACGAGGGCATCCCGCACCTGATCACGCCGATCATCACCAACCCCAAGCGGGCCGCCGAGGCGCTGCAGTGGGTCGTGCGGGAGATGGACCTGCGCTACGACGACCTGGCGGCCTACGGGTTCCGGCACATCGACGACTTCAACGCGGCCGTGCGCAACGGCAAGGTGCGGTCGCCCGAGGGCAGCGAGCGCGAGCTGCAGCCGTACCCGTATCTGCTGGTGATCGTCGACGAGCTCGCCGACCTGATGATGGTCGCCCCGCGTGACGTCGAGGACGCGATCGTGCGCATCACGCAGCTGGCGCGCGCGGCCGGCATCCACCTGGTGCTCGCCACCCAGCGGCCCTCCGTCGACGTCGTCACCGGTCTGATCAAGGCGAACGTGCCCTCCCGGCTCGCGTTCGCCACCTCCTCGCTCGCCGACAGCCGCGTCATCCTCGACCAGCCGGGCGCCGAGAAGCTGATCGGCAAGGGCGACGGACTGTTCCTGCCGATGGGCGCGAGCAAGCCGACCCGTATGCAGGGCGCCTTCGTCACCGAGGACGAGGTCGCGGCCGTCGTCCGGCACTGCAAGGACCAGATGACGCCGGTCTTCCGGGACGACGTCACCGTCGGCACCAAGCAGAAGAGGGAGATCGACGAGGACATCGGCGACGACCTCGACCTGCTGTGCCAGGCGGCCGAACTGGTCGTCTCCACGCAGTTCGGGTCGACGTCCATGCTCCAGCGCAAGCTGCGCGTCGGCTTCGCCAAGGCCGGGCGGCTGATGGATCTCATGGAGTCCCGGAACATCGTCGGTCCCAGCGAGGGCTCCAAGGCGCGTGACGTACTCGTGAAGCCCGACGACCTGGACGGTGTGCTGGCCGTGATTCGGGGCGAGACCGAGGGGTAACAGCACAGGGACGTCCGTCCGGTGGAGACGGCCTCCGGCCGAGGGGCGGGTGGAAGGGCGGCCGCACCGTGATCCACCCGTTAGACAGCGGTGAGCAACCGTTTCCCTTGGACGTACGTCAAGTTGAGCGAGAGGACCGGTGCGGGTCCCACCATGGGTTCCGCACCTGTCCCACCATCGGATTGTCCGGCCATTCCGATGGCGTACAAAGTCCTACCGCCGGGTCGCTCCACCCTTTGGCACCCCCCTAGACTGAACGTCCAGCACAGGCGGCTACACGCTCGAAAGGCGCCCCCGTGTCCATCGGCAACTCCCCTGAAGACGAGCGTCCGTTCGAAGACGTTTCCGAGGAAGCCCGCCCCTCCATCGGCCGTGTCCTGAAGGACGCGCGGCTCGCCGCCGGGCTGACCGTCGACGAGGTCAGCGCCGCCACCCGCGTCCGCATCGCGATCCTGCACGCCATCGAGGCCGACGACTTCGCCCCCTGCGGCGGCGACGTCTACGCCCGTGGGCACATCCGGACCCTGGCCCGTGCCGTCCACCTCGATCCGGCCCCGCTGCTCGCGCAGTACGACGCCGAGCACGGCGGTCGCCCCGCCCCGACCCCGGCCGCTCCGCTGTTCGAGGCGGAACGTATCCGCCCAGAGCGGCGCGGCCCCAACTGGACCGCGGCCATGGTCGCCGCCATCGTTGTCGTCGTCGGTTTCGTCGGCTTCACCGCCTTCAAGGGCGGTGGCGGCGACAGCAGCGCCAAGTCGCAGGTCGCCGAGGGATCCACCCCCAGCACCAGCAAGCCCGCCTCGCCGAAGCCGAAGAGCAGCAAGCCGACCGACCAGAAGCCGGCCCCGTCCGACAGCGCCATCGCGGCCGCGCCCCAGGACAAGGTGACCGTCCAGGTCAGCGCGCCGAACGGGCGCAGCTGGATCTCCGCCAAGGACCACAACGGCCGCATGCTCTTCGACGGGCTCCTCAACAAGGGCGAGTCCAAGACCTTCCAGGACAGCACCAAGATCAACCTCATCCTGGGCGACGCCGGCGCCATCCAGCTCTATGTGAACGGCAAGAAGATCGAGGACCAGTTCCAGCCGGGCGCCGTGGAACGCCTCACGTACACCAAGGGCGACCCGCAGGTCGGATAGCCCCCTCACCTGGGAGGGAAGCGGACGCACGGCGAAGGGGTTGGCCAAGATCGGCCAACCCCTTCGACGTGGGCTGTCGGTGGGACGAAGTAGTCTTGAGCCCATGCCTGAACGCCGTACCGTCGCACTCGTCACTCTCGGCTGCGCCCGTAACGAGGTGGACTCGGAGGAGCTCGCAGGCCGTTTGGAGGCGGACGGCTGGCAGCTCGTGGAGGACGCCGCGGATGCGGACGTCGCCGTGGTCAACACCTGTGGCTTCGTGGAAGCCGCCAAGAAGGACTCCGTCGATGCCCTCCTGGAGGCCAACGACCTCAAGGACCACGGCAGAACGCAGGCCGTCGTAGCGGTCGGCTGCATGGCCGAGCGGTACGGCAAGGAGCTCGCCGAGGCCCTCCCCGAGGCCGACGGCGTGCTCGGCTTCGACGACTACGTGAACATCTCCGACCGCCTGCAGACGATCCTGAACGGCGGCATCCACGCCTCGCACACCCCGCGCGACCGCCGCAAGCTGCTGCCGATCAGCCCGGCGGAGCGGCAGGAGGCGGGGGTCGCGGTCGCGCTGCCGGGGCACGCTCCCGCGGATCTTCCCGAGGGCCTCGCGCCCGCCTCCGGCCCGCGCGCGCCCCTGCGCCGCCGTCTGGACGGCTCCCCGGTCGCCTCGGTCAAGCTCGCCTCCGGCTGCGACCGGCGCTGCTCCTTCTGCGCCATCCCGTCCTTCCGCGGCTCCTTCATCTCCCGCCGCCCGAGCGACGTGCTGAACGAGACGCGGTGGCTGGCCGAGCAGGGCGTCAAGGAGATCATGCTGGTCTCCGAGAACAACACCTCCTACGGCAAGGACCTTGGCGACATCCGCCTGCTGGAGTCCCTGCTGCCCGAGCTGGCCGAGGTCGACGGCATCGAGCGGGTGCGGGTCAGCTACCTCCAGCCGGCCGAGATGCGCCCCGGGCTCATCGACGTCCTGACCTCCACCCCGAAGGTCGCCCCCTACTTCGACCTGTCCTTCCAGCACTCCGCGCCCGGCGTGCTGCGCGCCATGCGCCGATTCGGCGACACCGACCGCTTCCTGGAGCTGCTCGACACCATCCGCTCCAAGGCGCCCGAGGCCGGTGTGCGCTCCAACTTCATCGTCGGCTTCCCCGGCGAGTCCGAGTCCGATCTGGCCGAGCTGGAGCGGTTCCTCAACGGTGCGAGGCTGGACGCCATCGGCGTCTTCGGCTACTCCGACGAGGAGGGCACGGAGGCGGCGACCTACGACGACAAGCTGGACGAGGAGATCGTCGCCGAGCGACTGGCACGTGTCTCCCGGCTGGCGGAGGAGCTCGTCTCGCAGCGGGCCGAGGAGCGCATCGGCGAGACGGTGCGGGTACTCGTGGAGTCCGTGGACCCCGAGGAGGGGGTGTACGGACGTGCGGCGCACCAGGCACCGGAGACGGACGGGCAGGTGCTGCTCACCAGCGGCGAGGGCCTGAGCGCCGGCAGTGTGGTCGAGGCCAAGGTGGTCGGCACCGAGGGTGTCGACCTGGTGGCCGAGCCGCTGGCGGGCGCGTTCACGTGCGATGAGGAGGCGGGCAGATGACGGGAGTCCCGGCATCCGCGGCGGGCGGCTCCTCCGGCGCGCGAGGGGCGGCGTCGGGCCGTACCGGTGCGGACGGGGCCCCCGGCGCTGCCGGCACCTCCGGTCACGGGCCCGGCGCGGCCGACCGCGAGGCCCAGGAGCCGGCCGGTGGCAAACCCCCGCGTGGCGGGAAGATCGCGGCGGCCGCCGTGAACCAGGCAAGCGTGTGGAACGTCGCCAACCTGCTGACCATGCTGCGGCTGCTGCTGGTGCCGGCCTTCGTGTTCCTGATGCTGGCGAACGGCGGGTACGACCCGGCATGGCGCTCCTTCGCCTGGGCGGCCTTCGCCATCGCCATGATCACCGACCTGTTCGACGGGCACCTGGCGCGGACGTACAACCTGGTCACCGACTTCGGGAAGATCGCCGACCCCATCGCCGACAAGGCGATCATGGGGGCGGCGCTGATCTGTCTCTCCGCGCTCGGCGACCTGCCCTGGTGGGTGACCGCCGTGATCCTCGGCCGGGAAATCGGGATCACCCTGCTGCGTTTCCTCGTCATCCGCTACGGCGTCATCCCCGCGAGCCGCGGCGGCAAGCTGAAGACGCTCACGCAGGGCGTGGCCGTCGGGATGTACGTGCTGGCGCTGACGGGCTGGCTGGCCACCCTGAGGTTCTGGGTGATGGCCGTGGCCGTCGTGCTGACCGTGGTGACCGGACTGGACTATGTGAGACAGGCCATTGTGCTGCGCAGGCGGGGAATCGCCGAGCGCCGGGCCGCGTTGGAGGAGTCGGAAGCGTGAGTTCGCCGGCCGCCGAAGTCGTGGGACTACTCACGGTGAGGGGCGAGACGATCGCCGTCGCCGAGTCGCTGACCGGCGGCCTGGTCGCGGCGGAGATCACGTCGGTCCCGGGGGCCTCCAAGGTCTTCCGGGGTTCGGTCACCGCGTACGCCACGGAGCTCAAGCACGAGCTGCTGGGCGTCGACGCCACTCTGCTGGCGCAACGAGGCGCGGTGGATCCGCAGGTCGCGGCCCAGATGGCGGCCGGTGTCCGCAAGGCCCTGGGAGCCGACTGGGGCATCGCGACCACCGGGGTCGCCGGCCCCGACCCCCAGGACGGACAGCCCGTCGGAACGGTCTTCGTGGCCGTGGACGGGCCAGGCGAAACGGAGAACGGTACCGCCCCGGGCGAGAAAACGGCCGCGCTGCGGTTGAACGGCGGCCGGGCGGAAATTCGTATGGAGAGTGTACGGAGCGTACTCGCACTGCTTCTGAAGCGGATTGCCGGCGAACAGACCGGGAATGAGCGGGCACAGGATACGGAACGGAACGGGGGGTTCTGATGTTTGCAGCCCTGAGTGAACACGACATCGCTCCCCGCACGGCCGCGGCGCGAGGCGGTACGGTGGGGCGTGAAGGATGCGGCTACGCGGTCCGAGGAGGGAGCCACCGATGATTCTGCTCCGTCGCCTGCTGGGTGACGTGCTGCGTCGGCAGCGCCAACGCCAGGGCCGTACTCTGCGCGAAGTCTCCTCGTCCGCCCGAGTCTCGCTCGGCTATCTCTCCGAGGTGGAGCGGGGGCAGAAGGAGGCTTCCTCCGAGCTGCTCTCCGCCATCTGCGACGCGCTGGACGTACGGATGTCCGAGCTCATGCGGGAAGTGAGCGACGAGCTCGCCCTCGCCGAGCTGGCCCAGTCTGCTGCGGCCACCGAGCCGGTGCCCACGCCGGTTCGCCCGATGCTGGGTTCCGTGTCGGTGACCGGTGTGCCACCGGAACGGGTGACCATCAAGGCGCCCGCGGAAGCGGTGGACGTGGTCGCCGCGTGATCGTTCACGCGTGCCCGAGCTGACTGACACACGAGCTGACACACACGTCGCGAGGCCCCGGCCGGGGCTGCTCCGGGGAATCCGGGGAGCCCAGGCCGGGGCCTTCGTGCGTGCTGCCGTTCGTTTGTGCCTTGCCCTGTGCGGGGCGATGGTTGAGGCCGGGTGGTGCTCGGCTCGACCGGCGCCGGAACGTGACGGGACCGCCGTCGAGCTGTCCTCCCGGACGCCGGATGGAGGTGGGTGCGTGGGTGCGATGGCGGGGCCGGCAGTGCGCTGGGCGGGGGCTCTGGTCGCTCTGGGGCTCGGCGCCGTGTGGTGGTGGGCGGTGCTGCGGCTGGTCCTGTCGGGCGACGCGGGGGTGCTGGAGGGCGCGGTCGCGGCAGGTGGGTGGGGGCTGAGCCTGCTGCCCGTGCACTGTGTCCCCAAGGACTCCGTCTCCAAGGGCCCCGTCCTCAAGACCTTGGTCGCCGAGGACTCTGTCCCCGACGACGAGGCGAGGGACCACTGACCCCGGGTGTCACCTGGCCGTGCGGCGGTAACGCTCGCGCCATCTCTGCGGGGAACCCGGCGCCGGAGCGGGACCGCCCTGGCAGCGCGGACACCAGTACGTGGGGCGCTCCTGGGAGCCGTCGCCCTGGTCGGCCACGCGCACGGAGGTGCCGCAGCGCAGGCAAGGGCGGGGCGCCCGGCCGTACACGAAAAGGTCCTGACCCCGCAGGCCCGTGGTCCGGCGGACCGGGCGGTCGCGGTTGGCCTCCAGGAGGCTCTTCGCGAGCGGGAGCAGCTTCGCGGCGAGCTCCGTGGGCAGGGCGCCCACGGGCAGCCATGGGGTCACGCCGAGCAGGAAACAGAGCTCGCTCTTGTAGACGTTGCCGATGCCGGCGAGATTGCGCTGGTCGAGCAGGGCCTCGCCGAGCGGGCGTGCGGGGTCGGCCAGGAGGTTGGCCAGCGCCAGGTCGCCGTCCCAGTCGGGGCCGAGGAGATCCGGGCCGAGGTGGCCGACGGTGCGGTCCTCCTCGGCGGTGCGCATCAGGTCGAGGACCTGGAGGCGGTAGCCGACGGCGGTGCGGTCGATGGTGGCGAGTACGGCGCGGATCTGGTGGCCGGGGCCGCCCTTCCACCGTTCGCCGTCGCCGTAGACCTTCCAGGCGCCCTCCATCAGCAGGTGCGAGTGCAGCGTCAGGCCGCCCTCGACGCGGGTGAGCAGGTGCTTGCCGCGCGAGACCGTGTCGAGGACCGCCCGGCCGGAAAGGTCGACCGCCGCGTACTTCGGCACCCGGAAGTCGCTTCGGGTCAGCACCTTGCCCGCGAGGGCGTCGTGCAGTCGCCTCGCGGTCTGCCAGACCGTGTCACCTTCGGGCATGGGTCCAGCCTGACATGTTCCCGCGCACGACCGCTTCGGTCATGTTCTCGTGCACGTCGGCTTCGGCCATGGTCGGCTGCCCATCCGCTCCGGTCATGCGCGCAGGCGCAGCCCACGCGGGGTCGCGATGAAGCCCGCTCCCTCCAGGAGGCTGCCGATGGGCGCGGTCAGGGCCGAGGTGCCGTTGACGCGCTCCACCGTGACCGTGCCCAGGGAGCCCGCGCGGGCGGCCGCGGCCAGCGCCTCGGCGGCCGCGCCCAGGCGCGGGTCGTCGCCGGCCGCGGCCTCCGGGTCGGCGGGCCAGGCCAGCAGGGTCTTGCCGCCGCGCTCCATGTACAGGGCCAGCTCGCCGTCCACGAGCACCACCAGGGAGCCGGCCTTGCGCCCCGGCTTGTGCCCGGCGCCGGTCGGCGGCTCCGGCCAGGGCAGGGCGGCGCCGTAGGCGTTCGCGGGGTCGGCGGCGGCCAGGACGACCGCCCGGGAGTCCGCGGAGCCGCCACGGCCACGCCGGGCGCCGAGACCGGAGCCGCCGTACGGGAGGGCCTGGCCGCCGCCCCGTGGCCCGCCGTAGCCCGGTGACGGGAGGTCCCTGGGGGAGACGTACTCGTCCGGAGAGGAGCGGCCGGTGGCCCGCCAGTCGACGTCACCGCCGAAGCCGGCGGCGCCGGGACCGGTGGCGTCGAAGCCGCCGGACGGTTCGAAGGGGTGGACCGAGTCGAGGCCGCCGGGCGGTCCGAAGGCGCTCGGCGGCTGGAAGCCGTCAGGGGAGCCGAAGCCGTCCGGGCCCGCGCCGCCCGCGAAAGCCGGACCGGGCAGGCCCTCGCCCCGCTCCCGTGCGTTGGCCACCGCGCGGAGCCGGTCGACCGCGCCGTCCATGGCGAACTGCGCCGCGCCCAGGCCCTCCACCACATAGCCCCGCCGGGCCTGGCCGCTCTCCTCGAAGACGGACAGGACCCGGTACACGGCCGAGAAGCCGCCCTCGACGCCCTCCGCGGACACCGCTCCCCGGGTGACCACACCGTGCCGGTCGAGGAGGGTGCGGGCGAGCGCGTGGGCGCGCACGGTGGTGTCGGTGTCGCGGGCGGACAACAGGGACCAGCGTCCGGCGACGGTCGGCGGGCCGCCGCGCGAGGCGGGACGGGCGGCGGCCGTCAACGAGCCGTAGCGCCCGCGCGGGACGGCGCGCTTGGCACGGTGGGCCGTGGAGCCCGCGGTGCGGCCCGAGCCCAGCAGGGAACGCATCGGCGCCAGCGTGTCGTTGGTGAGCCGACCCGACCAGGCCAGGTCCCAGAGAGCGTCGGCCAGTTGGGGATCCGTGGCCTCCGGATGGGTGGTCGCGCGGACCTGGTCGGCGATCTGACGGAAGAACAGGCCGTAGCCGCCGGAGAGGGCGTCCAGGACCGACTGGTGCAGGGCCGTCAGCTCCAGCGGGTGCGGGGGCGGCAGAAGGAGCGGGGCCGCGTCCGCGAGATACAGCGAGACCCAGCCGTCCTTGCCGGGCAGCGCTCCCGCGCCCGCCCACACCACCTCGCCGGCCGCGGTGAGTTCGTCGAGCATCGAGGGGGTGTAGTTCGCCACCCGTGAGGACAGGACCAGCTTCTCCAGCGCCGAGGCCGGCACGGAGGCGCCCTGCAACTGCTCGACGGCGCGCACCAGTCCGTCGATGCCTCGCAGACCGTGCCCCCTGCCGATGTGCTGCCACTGGGGCAGGAACTGGGCGAGCGCGGCCGGCGGCACCGGCTCCAGCTCGTGCCGCAGCGCGGCCAGCGAACGGCGGCGCAGCCGGCGCAGCACCGCCGCGTCGCACCACTCCTGGCCGATGCCCGCCGGGTGGAACTCGCCCTGGACGACGCGGCCGCTCGCGGCCAGCCGTTGCAGCGCGCCCTCCGTGACCGCCACGCCCAGGCCGAAACGGGCCGCCGCCGTGGCCGAGGTGAACGGGCCGTGGGTGCGGGCGTAACGCGCGAGGAGGTCGCCCAGCGGGTCCTTGACCGGCTCGGTGAACGCCTCCGGCACCCCCACCGGCAGCGCGGTGCCGAGCGCGTCGCGCAGCCGGCCCGCGTCCTCGACCGCGGCCCAGTGGTCGGCGCCGGCGATCCGGACCCGGATGGCCCGGCGGGCACCGGCCAGCTCCTGCGCCCAGCCCGGCTCCGCGCCCCGCTCGGCCAGCTCCTCGTCGGTGAGCGGGCCGAGCAGCCGCAGGACGTCCGCGACGCCCTCGACGTCCTTGACCCGGCGGTCCTCGGCCAGCCACTGCAGCTCCCGCTCCAGCTCGACCAGCACCTCGGCGTCCAGCAGTTCGCGCAGCTCCGCCTGGCCCAGCAGCTCGGCCAGCAGCCGCGAGTCCAGGGACAGGGCGGCGGCGCGGCGCTCGGCGAGCGGCGAGTCGCCCTCGTACAGGAACTGGGCGACGTACCCGAAGAGCAGCGAGCGGGCGAACGGGGAGGGTTCGGGCGTGGTGACCTCGACCAGGCGGACCTTGCGGGACTCGACGTCCCCCATCAGCTCCACCAGGCCCGGGACGTCGAAGACGTCCTGGAGGCACTCGCGGACCGCTTCCAGGACGATCGGGAACGAACCGAACTCGCTCGCCACCTGGAGCAGTTGGGCGGCGCGCTGGCGCTGCTGCCACAGCGGGGTGCGCCTGCCGGGGTTGCGGCGCGGCAGCAGCAGCGCGCGGGCGGCGCACTCGCGGAAGCGGGAGGCGAACAGGGCCGAGCCGCCGACCTGGTCGGTGACGATCTGGTCGACCTCGCCCTTGTCGAAGGCGACGTCCGCCGCGCCCACGGGCGCCTGCTCGGCGTCGTACTCCAGGCCGGCCTTCATGGGCTCCTGGTCGAGGAGGTCCAAGCCCATCAGGTCGGCGTCGGGCAGGCGCAGCACGATGCCGTCGTCGGCGTGCATGACCTGTGCGTCCATGCCGTAGCGCTCGGACAGGCGGGCGCCGAGGGCCAGCGCCCACGGGGCGTGCACCTGGGCGCCGAACGGCGAGTGCACCACCACCCGCCAGTCGCCCAGCTCGTCACGGAAGCGCTCCACGACGATCGTGCGGTCGTCGGGGACATGACCGCACGCCTCGCGCTGCTCCTTCAAGTACGCGAGGACGTTGTCGGCGGCCCAGGCGTCGAGGCCGGCCGCGAGCAGCCTGAGCCGGGCGTCCTCGTCCGGCAGGGAGCCGACCTCGCGCAGGAACGCGCCCACCGCGCGGCCCAGTTCCAGCGGGCGCCCCAGCTGGTCGCCCTTCCAGAACGGCAGCCGGCCGGGCACGCCCGGCGCGGGGGAGACCAGGACCCGGTCGCGGGTGATGTCCTCGATACGCCACGAGCTGGTGCCGAGCGTGAAG
The DNA here is from genome assembly GCF_014654675.1 of Streptomyces spiralis. Taxonomy (GTDB): domain Bacteria; phylum Actinomycetota; class Actinomycetes; order Streptomycetales; family Streptomycetaceae; genus Streptomyces; species Streptomyces spiralis. The sequence goes on along the minus strand of NZ_BNBC01000052.1, from coordinate 43,488 downwards.
ACGTCGCCGACGCGGGACTCGTAGACCATCTCCTCGTCCAGCTCGCCCACCCGGCCGCCGCCCTTCTTGGGGTCGGAGCCGGCGAGGAACACCCCGAACAGTCCTCGGTCGGGGATCGTGCCCCCGGAGGTGACGGCGAGGCGCTGCGCGCCGGGACGGCCGGTGACCGTGCCCGCCACCCGGTCCCACACCACGCGCGGGCGCAGCTCCGCGAACGCGTCGGACGGATAGCGGCCGGCGAGCATGTCGAGGACGGCGGTGAACGCCGACTCCGGCAGCGAGGCGAACGGCGCGGCCCGGCGGACCAGGGCCAGCAGGTCGTCGACCTGCCAGCTGTCCAGCGCCGTCATGGCGACGAGCTGCTGGGCGAGGACGTCCAGTGGGTTGGCGGGCACCCGGAGGGACTCGATGGCACCGGAGCGCATTCGTTCGGTGACCACCGCGGCCTGGACCAGGTCGCCGCGGTACTTCGGGAAGACCACGCCGGTGGAGACCGCACCGACCTGGTGTCCCGCGCGGCCGACGCGCTGCAGACCGGAGGCCACGGACGGCGGGGACTCCACCTGAACGACGAGGTCCACGGCGCCCATGTCGATGCCCAGCTCCAGGCTGGAGGTGGCCACCACGGCGGGGAGACGGCCCGCCTTGAGGTCCTCCTCGACGAGCGCGCGCTGCTCCTTGGAGACCGAGCCGTGGTGGGCGCGGGCGATGACCGCGGGTGCGCCGTGCGCCGCGCCGGAGCCGCCCATCAGCTCGGCCGGGGAGTGATGCTCGTCCAGGGACTGGCCGGTCGTGCGCTCGTAGGCGATCTCGTTGAGCCGGTTGCACAGGCGTTCGGCGAGCCGGCGGGAGTTGGCGAACACGATCGTCGAACGGTGCGCCTGGACCAGGTCCGCGATCCGCTCCTCGACATGCGGCCAGATCGAGGGCCGCTCCGCGCCGTCGCCTCCGTCGGCGGCCGGGGAGCCGCCGAGCTCACCCATGTCCTCGATCGGGACGACGACCGACAGGTCGAACTCCTTGCCGGACTCCGGCTGGACGATCTCCACCTTGCGGCGCGGGGACAGATAGCGGGCGATCTCGTCGACCGGGCGGACGGTCGCGGACAGCCCGATGCGGCGGGCCGGCTTCGGCAGCAGCTCGTCGAGCCGCTCCAGGGACAGCGCGAGGTGGGCGCCGCGCTTGGTGCCGGCGACCGCGTGCACCTCGTCCAGGATCACCGTCTCGACACCGGTCAGCGCGTCGCGCGTGGCCGAGGTCAGCATCAGGAACAGCGACTCGGGCGTGGTGATCAGGATGTCCGGCGGGCGGGTGGACAGCGCGCGGCGCTCGGCGGCCGGGGTGTCGCCGGAGCGGATGCCGACCTTCACCTCCGGCTCGGGCAGGCCCAGGCGGACGGACTCCTGCCGGATGCCGGTGAGCGGGCTGCGCAGGTTGCGCTCCACGTCGACGGCGAGGGCCTTCAGCGGGGACACGTACAGCACCCGGCAGCGCTTCTTCGGGTCGGCCGGAGGCGGGGTGGAGGCCAGCTGGTCCAGGGCGGCGAGGAAGGCGGCCAGGGTCTTGCCGGAGCCGGTCGGGGCGACCACCAGCACGTCCGAGCCCGCGCCGATGGCCTGCCACGCGCCCGCCTGGGCCGCGGTGGGCGCGGAGAAAGCCCCCGTGAACCAGCCGCGGGTCGCGGGGGAGAAGCCGTCGAGGGCCCGGTGTGCATCGCTGACCATGCGTCCATCGTGCACCCAGCGACTGACAATACGCGCTGACCTGGGCCTTTACCTTCGGCGGGGGCGGGCCGTCCCGCGTGCCCGGCCGGCGGGCCGGGCCTCCGGCACCGGCGTCCGTGCAAGATCCACCCCGGGTCTCGCGGAGAATGGGCGTATGGCGGCGGGATCGGGCGAGGAGCGGGCACGGCACTGGCAGTACGAGGAGCTGCCCGGTGTCGATCTGCTGCGGGCCCGGTATGTCCGCAAGGAGTTCGTGCGGCACACCCACGAGCACTTCGTGATCGCCGCCATCGCCGAGGGCGTGGAGGTCTTCCACCACCGCGGTGCCGACCAGTACGCGGGGCCCGGGGCCCTCGCCCTGGTCAATCCCGACACCCCGCACACGGGACGGGCGGGGGTTCCCGAAGGGTGGCGGTACGGGGCGGTGTACCCGGCACCCGAACTGGTGGCCGAGATCGCCGCGGACACCACGGGGATCCGTGGGACACCGGGGTTCGTGAGCCCGGTACTCGAGGACCCGTACGCCGTCGGACTCGTCCACCAGGTGCTGCGCGCCGCCGACGAGGGCAACGCGCTGGCCGCCGACACCCTGCTGCGGGTCGCCGTGACACGGCTGCTGCGGCTGAACGGCGGGATGCTCCCGCAGCGGCAGGTGCGCACGGCGGGCGCCCGGATCGCGGCACGCGCGCGTGCCGTGCTGGAGGAGCGCATGGCCGAGCCGCCGACCCTGGAAAGGCTCGCGGCCGACCTCGGGACGAGCCCGTTCGCCCTGCTGCGGGCCTTCCGGCAGGTCTACGGGATGCCGCCGCACACCTGGCTGACCGACGCCCGGGTGCGGCGGGCCAGGCGGCTGCTGGACGCGGGCACCGCACCGGCTCAGGCCGCCGCGGACGTGGGGTTCACCGACCAGTCGCACCTCAGCCGCCACTTCTCCCGGATCGTGGGCGTGCCCCCGGGCGCCTACCAGCGCGAGCGCAAGAACGTACAAGACGCGCGGCCCCGGCTGCTCCTACCGTCCGGGACGTGGCAGAAGAGACAGCTCTCGCAGACATACGCGCCGGCGGCGCGGGAGAGGACGACGGCGGAAAACCGGACGCCGACGTCGTCCGGGACGCCCTCGGGGTCGGAGTCGCCGTAGGACTGTCCGGGTTCGCCTTCGGGGTGACCTCGGCGGGCAGCGGACTGACGCTGCTCCAGACCTGCGCGCTCAGCCTGCTGGTGTTCACCGGCGCCTCGCAGTTCGCCCTCGTCGGGGCCCTCGCGGCCGGGGGCAACCCCTTCACGGCGGCCGCCGGCGCCTTCTTCCTGGGAGTGCGCAACGCGTTCTACGGACTGCGCCTGTCCCAGCTGCTGGCCCTCCCGCGCGGGCTGCGGCCGCTGGCCGCGCAGTGGGTCATCGACGAGACCACCGCGGTGACCCTCGCCCAGCCCACGCGCCGCAGCGCGCGCATCGGCTTCACCGTCACCGGGGCCACCCTGTACGTCCTGTGGAACCTCACCACGCTGCTCGGCGCGCTGGGCGCCAAGGCCATCGGGGACACCGACGCCTGGGGCCTGGACGCGGCCGGTCCCGCCGTGTTCCTCGCGCTGCTCGCCCCCATGCTGAAGACCGCCACCGAGCGGGCCGTCGCCGGTCTCGCCGTGCTCCTCGGACTCGGTCTGCTTCCCGTGCTCCCCGCCGGGGTGCCGGTCCTGGCGGCCGCGCTCGCCGCGCCGGCCGTGCTGTACCTGGAGGGCCGCCGCAGGGGCGGTGCCCGTGCCGACGCACGAGAGGACGACGAGCGTTGAACACCTGGATCGCGGTCGCCGCGACCGCCGTCGGCTGCTACGCCGTCAAGCTGGCCGGGCTGCTCGTTCCGGCGGGCGCCCTGGAACGGCCGCTGGTGAAGCGGCTCGCCGCGCTGCTTCCCGTCGCGCTGCTCGCCGCCCTCACCGCCCAGCAGACGTTCGCCGACGGGCGCGCGCTCGTCCTGGACGCGCGGGCCGCCGGGCTCGCGGCCGCCGCCGTGGCACTGGTCCTGCGAGCACCCTTCCTGCTCGTCGTCGCGGCGGCCGTGCTGGTGACGGCCGGGGTGCGGGCCATGGGCGGGTGAGAGGCGGGCCCACTGCCGGGCGTGCCGTCCCCGGCGTGCCCGCCGTCAGCCGATGGGGCGGCTGTACGCCTGAGCGCGCGCAGCGCCTGGCCGGCTCGGGGTCACTCCCAGGGGCGGGATACTGGGGGGCATGCGGTTGACGGTCTTCTGGGAGCGGATGGCGGAGCACTTCGGTGCCGGATACGCCGACACCTTCGCGCGTGACCACGTGATGTCGGAGCTCGGCGGGCGCACGGTGCACGAGGCGCTGGCGGCCGGCTGGGAGGCCAAGGACGTATGGCGCGTGGTCTGTCAGGTCATGAACGTTCCGCGGGAGCGGCACTGACCGCGTCCCTCGGTCGCGGGAGTGTGCCGGACTGTCGGTGGCGTGCGGGAGACTTGCACCGTGGCACCCACTGACGAGTCCGGGCAGACGGCCCAGCACGCACCCCCGACCGGTACGACGCCGCCTTCCCGGCCCCAGGCCGGTGGCGCCGCCGGGCCGGGCGCCCGCATGCCGCGCTGGCTGCCGCGCGCGATGGTGCTCGCGCTGGCGCTGATCGCCGCGTTCCAGCTCGGCAGCTGGGCCTTCCACCAGGTCACAGGCCTGCTGATCAACATCCTCATCGCGTTCTTCCTGGCCCTGGCCATCGAGCCCGCGGTGAGCCGCATGGCCTCCCGCGGCATGCGCCGGGGCCTCGCGACCTTCCTGGTCTTCCTCGGCCTGGCGATCGCCACGGCGGGCTTCGTCACCCTGCTCGGCTCGATGCTCGCCGGGCAGATCATCAAGATGGTCGAGGGCTTCCCGGACTATCTCGACTCCGTCATCAACTGGGTCAACGCCACGTTCCACACCGACCTCAGACGGGTGGACATCCAGGAGGGCCTGCTCCACTCCGACTGGCTGCGCAAGTACGCGCAGAACAGCGCGGCGGGCGTGCTCGACGTGTCCGCGCAGGTGCTCGGCGGCCTGTTCCGGCTGCTGACGGTCGCGCTGTTCTCGTTCTACTTCGCCGCCGACGGGCCACGGCTGCGCCGCGCCATATGCTCCGTGCTGCCGCCCGCCCGCCAGGCCGAGGTGCTGCGCGCCTGGGAGATCGCCGTCGACAAGACCGGTGGCTATCTGTACTCGCGCGGTCTGATGGCGCTCATCTCCGGCATCGCCCACTACATCCTGCTGGAGGCCCTGGGCGTGCCGTACGCGCCCGTGCTCGGCGTGTGGGTGGGGCTGGTCTCGCAGTTCATCCCCACCATCGGCACCTATCTCGCGGGCGCCCTGCCGATGCTGATCGCCTTCACGGTCAACCCGTGGTACGCGGTGTGGGTGCTGGGTTTCGTGGTGATCTACCAGCAGTTCGAGAACTACGTGCTGCAGCCCAAGCTGACCTCGAAGACCGTCGACATCCACCCCGCGGTCGCCTTCGGTTCGGTGATCGCGGGCACCGCGCTGCTCGGCGCCGTCGGCGCGCTGATCGCGATTCCCGCGGTCGCCACGCTGCAGGCGTTCCTGGGGGCGTACGTGAAGCGGTACGCCGTCACGGACGACCCCCGGGTCCACGGCCACCGCGGCCGGGTCACGGCACCGGGCCTGCTCACGCGCGCGAGACGGCTGTGGAGCCGGCCGGCGGAGGCGGGGGAAGCCGGGACGGCGGACTCCGCAGCTCCGGACGTGTCCGGGACGGCGGACGCGTCGCGGGGGCCGGTGGTGGCCGGGGAGAGCCCCGCCGGGGAGTGACCGGGGCCGGTGGACTTGGTGTCGGGGGGGCTTCATGTGGTTCGCGAGTTCGGTGGAGTTCAGTAGGTGAGGGCTGCCCAGATCCCGGCGCCGACGACGGCGGCGGCGTAGGCGGCGACCGCGGCGGTGACGATCCGCCGGCGGGCCGGCTCGCCGAAGGACGTACGGGACAGCAGCCAGGCCAGTGCGGGCAGGACCAGCACCGCGTGCAGGCTCACCCCGTGCAGCGGCTTGAGCGGGGCCGTCGAGTGGTACGCCGCCTGCTGGTGACCGGTCCGGGTCAGCACCACACCCCGAGCGATCATGGCTGCGCCCGAGGCGAGGGCGATCAGGAGGATCGCGAACCCCGAGCGCAGCGCGAGCGGCATCCCGGCGGGACCCGTCGGCCGATGCCGGAAGGACACGACCGCGAACGTGGTCAGAAGCACCACGAGGACCCCGCCGCCCACCGCGAGCGCCATCGACACCGCCGTGTCGAAGGGCGTCTCCATGTTCAGGTGCGAGGGCACCCGGCGCCATGCCTGGAGCGTGATGCCCCCCACTTCGACGACGCAGTCGGCGGCGAAGACGACGAGCAGTGCCGTGCGCAGCCGCTCCCCGACACGCAGATACGACGTGACCCAGGTGAGCGCGATCAGCGTCAGGCCGAAGGACAGCCCGAACGTGACGGGCTTGCGCCAGGAGACGGGCCCGTCCCAGGGGCCGCCGTCGACCGCGAACACCATCAGGTGCGCCAGGCCGGACAGAACGAGGAGCAGACCGGTGGCGTGGCACAGCCGCTCGGCGGGGCGCAGCGCGCGGGCGTGTGCGGACAGGGCGGACGGGCGCGGTGGGAACGTGGAGACTGCCATGGCGCAAGCCTCGCGAAGGCGCCGTGGACCGTCGTCGTCCGGTCGAAGGCATCCGGTCTACCGCGCCCGGAGTAGGCGGGGCGAGCGGCGGGCGGCCGGGGCGCGCCGAGGGTGCGGGCGAGCTTGACACGAAAATCGAACATCCATTCTTATGGATACTCCGGCGCAGCTCGACGGAGGGGATTTCGCCCCGTTATGGGGTAGAAGGTTCCCTGGTTATCCACAGGCCGGACGTGCGTCGAGGCGCATTGTCAGTGGCAGGCGTTAGCGTCTTTGACGTGAAGCGATCGACTCAAGCAAACCGGGTGGAACCCATGGCAGGAACCGACCGCGAGAAGGCTCTCGATGCCGCGCTCGCACAGATTGAACGGCAATTCGGCAAGGGCGCGGTCATGCGCATGGGCGAGCGGTCGAAGGAGCCCATCGAGGTCATCCCGACCGGGTCGACCGCGCTCGACGTGGCCCTCGGCGTCGGCGGCCTGCCGCGCGGCCGTGTCGTGGAGATCTACGGCCCGGAGTCCTCCGGCAAGACGACCCTGACCCTGCACGCCGTGGCGAACGCGCAGAAGGCCGGCGGTCAGGTGGCCTTCGTGGACGCCGAGCACGCCCTCGACCCCGAGTACGCGCGCAAGCTCGGTGTCGACATCGACAACCTGATCCTCTCCCAGCCGGACAACGGCGAGCAGGCGCTGGAGATCGTGGACATGCTGGTCCGCTCCGGTGCCCTGGACCTCATCGTCATCGACTCGGTGGCCGCGCTCGTCCCGCGCGCGGAGATCGAGGGCGAGATGGGCGACTCGCACGTGGGTCTGCAGGCCCGCCTGATGAGCCAGGCCCTGCGTAAGATCACCAGCGCGCTCAACCAGTCGAAGACCACCGCGATCTTCATCAACCAGCTGCGCGAGAAGATCGGTGTGATGTTCGGCTCCCCGGAGACCACGACCGGTGGCCGGGCGCTGAAGTTCTACGCCTCCGTGCGCATCGACATCCGCCGTATCGAGACCCTGAAGGACGGCACCGAGGCGGTCGGCAACCGCACCCGCTGCAAGGTCGTCAAGAACAAGGTCGCTCCGCCCTTCAAGCAGGCCGAGTTCGACATCCTCTACGGCCAGGGCATCAGCCGCGAGGGCGGCCTGATCGACATGGGCGTGGAGCACGGCTTCGTCCGCAAGGCCGGTGCCTGGTACACCTACGAGGGCGACCAGCTCGGCCAGGGCAAGGAGAACGCGCGCAACTTCCTCAAGGACAACCCCGACCTGGCCAACGAGATCGAGAAGAAGATCAAGGAGAAGCTGGGCGTCGGAGTGCGGCCGGAGGAACCGACCGCCGAGCCGGGCGCGGACGCGGCGGTCTCCGCCGCCCCTGGCGACGCGGCCAAGACGGTGCCCGCCCCCGCGGCCGCCAAGGCCACCAAGGCCAAGGCCGCCGCGGCCAAGAGCTGACCCGTGACACGACGAACCGACTGGGCCGAGTACGAGTACGGACACACCGCTTCCGGTGCCCCACGGGGGAGGGGCACCGGGAACCGGCCCGGTACGGGCGCCGACGGTTTCGGTGCGGACGGGGACGACGACGCGTACCGGCCGCACGGCGCCACGACGGGCTCTCGTGCGGGTGGTGGCTCACGCCAGGACGGCTCGCGTGACGGCGGGCCGCGCGGCGGGCGCGGACGTCGCCGGCGGGGCTTCGGCGAGGCGACGGCCGTGGCGGACGGGGACACCTCTTCCTTGTCGAGGGCCGAGGAGCAGGGGGAGTCTCCGGGGGACCCGGTGGAGCGGGCGCGAGCGATCTGTCTGCGCCTGCTCACCGGGACCCCGCGCACCCGTAAGCAGCTCGCGGACGCCCTGCGCAAGCGGGAGATCCCGGACGAGGCGGCGGAGCAGGTGCTGTCCCGGTTCGAGGAGGTCGGGCTGATCGACGACAGCGCGTTCGCGGACGCGTGGGTGGAGTCCCGGCACCACGGGCGCGGACTGGCCCGCCGGGCGCTCGCCCAGGAACTGCGCACCAAGGGCGTCGACGCCACGCTGATCGACGAGGCCGTCGGCCGGCTCGACAGCGAGCAGGAGGAGGCCACCGCCCGCGAGCTCGTCGCCCGCAAGCTGCGCTCCACCCGGGGTCTGGACCGCGACAAGCGGCTGCGCCGCCTGGCCGGCATGCTCGCCCGCAAGGGCTACTCCCAGGGACTGGCCCTGCGGGTGGTCCGAGAGGCGCTGGAGGACGAGGGCGAGGACACGGAGTTCCTCGCCGACGAGGAGTACTGAGACAGCGGCTACGGCTCCCACGCCGTCACCGGCAGCCCGGCCGCCCGCCAGGACTGGAAACCGCCGACCAGGTCGGTCGCCCGGCGCAGGCCCAGCTGGTGCAGGGACGCGGCCGCCAGACTCGATGCGTAGCCCTCGTTGCAGACGACCACGAAGCGCAGATGGTGGCCGGTGGCCTCGGGGAGGCGGTGGCTGCCCTGGGGATCGAGCCGCCACTCGAGTTCGTTGCGCTCGACGACGAGGGCGCCCGGGATCAGTCCGTCCCGCTCGCGCAGCGCGGCGTAGCGGATGTCCACCAGCAGGGCCTCGCCGGCCCGGGCCGCCGCATACGCCTCCCGCGGTTCGACGCGCTCATAGCCCCGGCGCACCCGCTCGAGCAACTCGTCGATCCCGACCGGCCGTTCACCCGCGCCGCTCACTGCCGCTCCTCCGGTTCCGCTCACTGCCAGTCCTCCGGGCGTTCGATCTGCTCCAGGCGCAGCGTCTGGCCGGAGCGGCTGTAGCGGCGGATCCGCGGCAGCGGTGGGTAGTAGGCGTGCACGGAGATCGCGTGCCGTTCGGTGGACCCGTTGAGCACCTCGTGGACGTGGTGGCGGCCGAAGGAGCGGCCCCTGCCTGCCGGGAGCCGTCGCTCGCGGTCCACGTCGTCGGTGAGTTCCAGGGTCTTCCAGCCGTCGGTGGGCAGCCGGGCGGCGAGGGAGTTCTCCGTCAGCTCACCGGCGGCGGTGACGAACGCACCGACCGAGTCGGCGTGGTCGTGCCAGCCGGTGCCGGTGCCGGGCGGCCAGCCGATCAGCCAGGCCTCGCTGCCCGCCGGCCCCTCCAGCCGCACCCAGGTGCGGCCCTCGGGGTCGAGCGGCAGGGAGGCGATCAGCTCGGCGTCGGCGGCCACTCGCCGCGCGAAGTCGAGGAGCTCCGCCTGGGTGGGCTGCCGAGAAGCGGAAGCAGCCGAAGCAGTCGTGGACGTCGTGGCGGTGGCGGCGGAAGCGGGTGCGGATGTGGATGCGGAGGAGAAGACAGACACGTACACCGTCCTGAAGAGCGTTCGCGGAAGGCGCGCGACGGCACGGAGGCTCACAGGAGCGCGGAAGGCACATGAGCGGCGCGCGCGGGAAGGGGGATGCGAGTTCAGCAGAACGGGTGACAGACGCAGCCCGCATAGCGGACGAGGTCCATATGGACCCTCCGCCACAGGCGCACATCGGTGTCGGTCACGATCCGGAGTACACCACGGCACACCGAAACCGGTCAACTCACCGTAATCCATGTGGACAGCACGGTGACGGTGAGTACGGTCAGCGTGCGCCCCAACGCCGGCGGGGCACCTGGGCGTCAGCGTGCGCCGGAACGTCAGCGCGCGCCCGCCTCCGCCCGCGTCTCCGTGTGTGCCGGTCCGCCGAGCGCGGCTTCCGCCGCCGTGTACAGATCGGCGGGGCGCACTCCGCCGAGCGCGGTGACCAGGTGCCCGTCGGGGCGCACCAGGAGCACGGTGTGGGGGGCCGCGCCCGGGTAGCTCTCGGCGACCAGCAGCTCGGCGCGATGCGGCAGGGCCGTCACCGCCGCCGCGAGCCGGGGCATGATCCCGGCGCCCACCCAGTGCCGGCGCTCCCACACCCCCGTGCCCGGCGCCACCAGCACCACCAGCAGCGCCCCGCGGCCCAGCCGCTCACGCAGCTGTACGAACGAGCCGTCCTCCGCCGTCACCACCACATCGGCGACCGACGCACCGACCGGCGTGTCCACCGGCACCTCGGCCTCGCAGCCCGGGGGCGCCAGTGGCGAGTCGGCGTACGCCCCCGGCGCACCCAGTGCCCCGCGCCCGAGGTGGCCGTCCATCAGCAGCGCGTCGTGCCCGCGCGCGGCCCCGGGGACGTACGAGCGCAGTCCGCCGCCCCCGCGCAGCACCGGGAGCACCTGGTCCGCTGCGCGCAGCCGGGCGGCGACGACCGCCCGCCGCTCCGCCTGGTAGCTGTCCAGCAGTGTCTCGTGGGGGCCGTGGTGCCAGGCGGTGGCCAGCTTCCAGGCCAGGTTGTCGGCGTCCCGCAGCCCCTCGTCCAGCCCGTGGGTGCCGAACGCGCCCAGCAGGTGCGCCGCGTCCCCGGCGACGAAGACGCGGCCGACGCGCCAGCGACGGGCCAGCCGGTGGTGGACCGTGTGGACTCCGGTGTCCAGGAGTTCGTACGACGGCGCGGACTCGCCGGTCCAGCCGGTCAGGGTCTCCCGGATCCGGGAGACCAGCAGTTCGGGCGTGACCAGGTCCTTGCCGGGCGGCAGCAGCCAGTCCAGCCGCCACACGCCGTCCCGGAGCGGGCGGGCGGTGATCTCCCCGGCGAAGGGGCCGGTCGTCCGCCACGGCGGCATCCGGTGGAGGAACGCTTCCTCGGGCCGGGGGAGTTCCGTGCGCAGCGCGGCGACGGCGTGCCGCTCGACGGCCGTACGGCCGGGGAAGCGGATGTCCTGGAGTTTGCGGACGGTCGAGCGCGGCCCGTCGCAGCCGACCAGGTAACTCCCGCGCCACCAGGTGCCGGCCGGGCCACGGGTGTGCGCGGTGACGCCCGCCGCTTCCTGCTCTATGGTGTCGAGCCGGCTGTCGGTCGCCAGTTCGACCAGCGGCTCGCGGGCGACGGCGGCGCGCAGAGCGCCGGTCAGGACGTGCTGGGCGATGTGCAGCGGTGCCGGCAGCCCCACGCCGTCCGCACTCGCCGCACCAGCGGAACCCGCCCCATCGGCCGTCCCGATGTCGCCGAAGGCGACCTCGCCCGTCACCTGCTTGCGCCGCAGCAGCCGCCATCCGGCCCAGCGCAGCCCGGCCGGGCCGAGCGGCACACCGGCCAGCCGCTCCACCAGCGCGGCGGTGTCCTCGCGCAGCACGACGGTGCGCGCGGCGCGCGGCGCGTCCCTGCCCGGTGTCTCGTCGAGAACGACGGACGGCACCTCCTGGCGCGCCAGCGCCAGGGCGAGCGTGAGCCCGACGGGCCCCGCGCCGACGACGATCACCGGGTCCACGGCGCGGCGCCCCCTGCCCGCAGCGGTGTCCTGACGGACAGACGTGAACAAACAGTAGGAGCAGGGTGCACGATCACAGAACGTATGCAACCCATTGCCGCTGCTTGCGTCAAGTGACGGGGGCAGTGGTGATCACTCCACTGCCCCCCTTGTCACAGCTGCCCGGTGACCGTCCGTCAGGCGGCGGTTCCCGCCGACTCGGTGCCCCCCACCGCCGCCGGCGCGAGCACCGCCCCGGTCGACTTCTTCGCCCGCCGCAGCCGCCGCTCCAGCCAGCTCGCGAAGCTGGTGAGGCTGAAGTTGAGCGCCACGTAGATCACCGCCACGATCGTGAAGCTCGCGATGGTGTTCGCACCGTAGTACGAACTCATCGGGGAGACCGCGGCCAGCAGCTCCGGGAAGGTGAGGATCGCGCCGCCGAGCGCGGTGTCCTTCACGATCACCACCAGCTGGCTGACGATCGCCGGCAGCATCGCGGTCACCGCCTGCGGCAGCAGGATCGACGTCATGGTCTGGGTCTTGCGCAGGCCGATGGCCTGGGCGGCCTCCGACTGGCCCTTGGGAAGGGCCAGGATGCCGGCCCGGACGATCTCCGCCAGCACCGAGGCGTTGTAGAGCACCAGGCCGGTGACCACGGCGTACAGCGGGCGGTCGTCGGAGTTGACGTTGGTGTACTGGGCGAACAGGGCGTTGCCGAAGATCATCAGGATCAGCACCGGGATGGCGCGGAAGAACTCCACGACCACCGCGGCCGGAACGCGGATCCAGGCGTGGTCGGACAGCCGTGCGATCCCGAAGACGGCGCCCAGCGGCAGCGCGATGATCATCGACATGGCGGCCGCGATCAGCGTGTTCTTCAGGCCGGGCAGGATGTACGTGGTCCATGCCTCGGAACCGGAGAAGAACGGCTTCCACTTCTCCCAGTCCAGCTGCCCCTTGTCGCTCAGGTTCTGGTACACCCACCAGACGAGCCCCGCGACGGCGAGCAGGAACACGATCGTGTAGACGACGTTGCGCCGTTTGGCCCTCGGCCCCTGCGCGTCGTACAGCACCGAGCTGCTCATCGCTTCACCGCCACCTTCTTGCCCACCCAGCCGAGGATCAGGCCGGTCGGCAGCGTGAGACACACGAAGCCGAACGCGAAGACCGCGGAGATCAGCAGGAGTTGTGCCTCGTTCTCGATCATCTTCTTCATCAGCAGGGCTGCCTCGGCCACGCCGATGGCGGCGGCCACCGTGGTGTTCTTGGTGAGCGCGATCAGGACGTTGGTCAGCGGGCCGACCACGGAGCGGAACGCCTGCGGCAGCACCACCAGGGTCAGGACCTGGGTGAAGTTCAGCCCGAGCGCGCGGGCCGCCTCCGCCTGGCCGACCGGCACCGTGTTGATGCCGGAGCGGATCGCCTCGCAGACGAACGCCGATGTGTAGGCGATCAGACCGAGCACGGCGAGCCGGAAGTTGATGGTGTCGAAGTCCTGCGCGCCGAGCTGGACGTTGAGCGTCTGGTTCAGGCCCAGCGAGGTGAACAGGATGATCACCGTCAGCGGGATGTTCCGCACGACGTTGACGTAGGCGGTACCGAAGCCGCGCATGAGGGGCACCGGGCCGACGCGCATGGCGGCCAGCAGGGTGCCCCAGACCAGGGAGCCGACGGCCGAGAGCAGCGTGAGCTGCACGGTCACCCAGAAGGCTCCCAGCAGGTCATAGCCAGAAAGAAAGTCGAACACGATCTCCCGCGCTTCCGCGTGTGAAGGGGCCGGACCCCGGGTGCGCCGCTCCCCCGTGGACGGCGCACCCGGGGCGCTGACTCAGCTCTTGATGTCGCCGATCTTCGGCGCGGGCTCGTTCTGGTAGTTCGCCGGGCCGAGGTTGGCCTTCACGGCCTTGTCCCAGGAACCGTCGGCGACCATGTCCTCCAGGGCCTTGTTGATCTTGGCCTTGAGGTCGCTGCCCTTCTTGACGCCGATGCCGTAGTTCTCGTTGGTCATCTTGAAGCCGCCCAGCTTGAACTTGCCCTTGAACTGGGCCTGGGAGGCGTAACCGGCGAGGATCGAGTCGTCGGTGGTCAGCGCGTCGATCGCCTTGTTCTGCAGACCGGTCAGACACGCCGAGTACGTCGGGTACTGCTGGAGGTTGGCCTTGGGCGCCAGCTTGTCCTTGACGTTCTGAGCCGAGGTCGAGCCGGTCACCGAGCACAGCTTCTTGCTGTTGAGGTCGGCCGGCGACTTGATCCCGCTTTCGTCGGCGCGGATCAGGACGTCCTGGTGGGCCAGCAGGTACGGGCCGGCGAAGTCGACCTTCTTCTCGCGCTCCGGGGTGATCGAGTAGGTGGCGGCGATGAAGTCCACGTCACCGCGCTGCAGCATCGTCTCGCGGTCGGCGCTCTTGGACTCCTTCCACTCGATCTGGTCCTCGTTGTAGCCCAGCTTCTTGGCGACGTACTTGGCCACGTCCACGTCGAAGCCGGAGTAGCCCTGCGGCGTCTTCTGGCCGAGACCCGGCTGGTCGAACTTGATGCCGATGGCGATCTTCTTGTCGCCGCCGCTGCCCGACGACCCGCCGTCCTTCTTGTCCGAACCGCACGCCGTCGCCGAGACGGCGAGGGCGAGCACGACGGCCGAGGCGGCGGTGACCTTGCGGAGCTTCATGGTGGATGTCCTTTGCTCAAAGAGGAGTCGAGGCCCGTTTCGGGGCGGTGACGGCTGCGCCGGGGACCGGGCGACCGGGGGCGACCTGGGCCGTCAGGCGGCCAGGGCCACCGCGGCAACCCGGGGAGACCCGCGTGACCGGGGCGTACGCCGGCCGACGCGGGTTGCCCGAGGCCGTCAGTGGTGCAGGATCTTCGACAGGAAGTCCTTGGCGCGGTCGCTGCGCGGGTTGCTGAAGAACTGGTCGGGCGCGGCCTGTTCGACGATCCGGCCGTCGGCCATGAAGACCACCCGGTTCGCGGCCGAGCGGGCGAAGCCCATCTCATGGGTGACGACGATCATCGTCATGCCGTCCCGGGCGAGCTGCTGCATGACCTCCAGCACCTCGTTGATCATCTCCGGGTCCAGCGCGGAGGTCGGCTCGTCGAAGAGCATGACCTTCGGGTCCATGGCGAGCGCCCGCGCGATGGCCACGCGCTGCTGCTGGCCGCCGGAGAGCTGCGCGGGGTACTTGTCGGCCTGCGCGCCCACGCCGACCCGGTCGAGCAGCGCGCGAGCCCGCTCCTCGGCCTTCTTCTTGTCCGTGCGGCGGACCTTGATCTGCCCCAGGGTCACGTTCTCGAGCACGGTCTTGTGCGCGAAGAGATTGAAGGACTGGAAGACCATGCCGACGTCGGCGCGCAGCCGGGCCAGCTCCTTGCCCTCGTGGGGCAGCGGCCGGCCGTCGATCGAGATCGTGCCCGAGTCGATGGTCTCCAGGCGGTTGATGGTGCGGCACAGAGTGGACTTCCCGGACCCGGAGGGCCCGATGACCACGACGACCTCGCCGCGAGAGATCGTCAGCTCGATGTCCTGGAGCACGTGCAACGCGCCGAAGTGCTTGTTGACGCTCTTCAGGACGACCAGATCGTTGGTCGAGGCCACGTCTTCCTTGGCCACCGATACTTCGGTCATCGCTTTCAGGCTCCGTCCTCCTCGGTTTCGGTGGACAGTAGCCAGCCTCGCCACCAGCGTCATTACATCTGAGGGAGATCTGAGCATCACGATCTGGTAGCGGCCGGACACGTGTCGTAGCAAGGCCGCGTGGGGCGCGTACCGGCTGGGTAACGACAGGTGGCGCGCACCCGGAAGCCTCTTGACGCCGTCCTCGTCCATCGGCGTGACTGCCATGGTGCACGCGCGCGTGCACGGTTTCTACATGGGATGACGATACGACGGATGAACCGGGGGAGGCCGGGATGAGACTGCTCCTCGTCGAGGACGACAACCACGTCGCGGCCGCGCTGTCCGCGGTCCTGGCCCGGCACGGTTTCGACGTCACGCACGCCCGGAGCGGCGAGGAGGCCCTGCAGGCCCTCGTCCCGGGCGGCGAGGGCTTCGGCGTGGTCCTGCTCGACCTGGGCCTGCCCGACCAGGACGGCTACGAGGTCTGCGGCAAGATCCGCAAGCGCACCAGCACCCCGGTCATCATGGTCACCGCCCGCTCCGACGTCCGCTCCCGCATCCACGGGCTCAACCTCGGCGCCGACGACTACGTGGTGAAGCCCTACGACACCGGGGAGCTGCTCGCCCGGATCCACGCCGTCAGCCGGCGCACGGTCCACGAGGACGCGACCGGCGGCGGCGAGAGCACCCTGCGCCTCGGCTCCGTGCACATCGAACTGCCCACCCGGCAGGTCAGCGTGGACGGCACGGTCGTCCAGCTGACCCGCAAGGAGTTCGATCTGCTGGCCCTGCTCGCCCAGCGCCCCGGGGTGGTCTTCCGCCGGGAGCAGATCATCAGCGAGGTGTGGCGCACCAGCTGGGAGGGGACCGGACGCACCCTGGAGGTCCACGTCGCCTCCCTGCGTTCCAAACTCCGCATGCCGGCCCTGATCGAGACCGTACGCGGCGTCGGCTACCGCCTCGTCGCCCCGGCCGCGTAGCGGGGACGGGTGCGCACACGTCTGCTGCCGCTGCTCATCGTCCTGATGGCGGCGGTCCTGCTGGCCCTCGGCTTCCCGCTCGCCGTGAGCCTGGCCGCGGCCCAGCAGCAGAAGGTGGTCGTCGACCGGATCGACGACACGGCGCGCTTCGCCGCGCTCGCCCAGTTCGTCACCGACCGGCCCACCGGCTCCCGCCGCACCGTCCCCGACGAGCGCCTGGAGACTCTCAGCCGCGAACTCGCCAGCTACTACGAGGTCTACGGCATCCGGGCCGGCGTCTTCTACCGCTCCGGCACGCCCATGGCGGTCGCCCCGGGCACCTGGTCCCTGCCGCCCGAGGGCGAGGTCCGGGCGGCCTTCGGCGAGGCCCTGCTGAGCCGGCGCAGCCACGACCCGGAGCAGGTCTGGCCCTGGCAGCGGCACCGGCTCGTCGTCGCCTCGCCGGTCATCCGGGACGGCGACGTCGTCGCGGTCGTCGTCACCGACTCGCCCACCGGGCAGATGCGGTCGCGCACGCTGCACGGCTGGCTGGTCCTGGGCGCGGGCGAGATCATCGCGATGCTGGTCGCCGTCGGCGCCGCGCTGCGGCTGACCGGATGGGTGCTGCGTCCCGTACGGGTCCTGGACGCCACCACCCACGACATCGCCACCGGGCGCCTGAAGTCACGGGTGGCGGTGGCGAGCGGACCACCGGAACTGCGCAGGCTGGCCCGGTCGTTCAACGAGATGGCGGACAACGTCGAGGACGTGCTGGAGCAGCAGCGCGCCTTCGTCGCCGACGCCTCGCACCAGTTGCGCAACCCGCTCTCGGCGCTGCTGCTGCGCATCGAGCTGCTCGCCCTCGAACTGCCCGAGGGCAACGAGGAGATCGCCTCGGTCCGCACCGAGGGCCGGCGCCTGGCACAGGTCCTGGACGACCTGCTGGACCTGGCGCTGGCCGAGCACGCCGAGGCGGACCTTCAGCTCATCGACATCGGCGAGCTGACCGCGGAGCGGGTGGCGGCCTGGGCGCCGACCGCCGAGGCCCAGGGGGTGCGGCTGGTGGGGCAGTGCCCGGCCACCACGGCCTGGGCCGACCCGGTGGCGCTGTCGTCGGCGCTGGACGCGGTGATCGACAACGCGGTGAAGTTCACGCCGGAGGGCGAGAGCGTCGACGTGACCGTCTCCGGCAGCGGCGGCACCTCGACGGTCGTGGTCGCCGACCGCGGCCCCGGCCTCACCGACGAGGAACTTGCCCGCATCGGCGACCGCTTCTGGCGCAGCGGGCGCCACCAGAACATCAAGGGCTCCGGCCTCGGCCTGTCCATCTCCCGCGCGCTGCTCGCCGCGGGCGGCGGCTCGATCGCCTACGGCCACCACGAGCCCGGGGGACTGTGTGTGACGGTGACGGTGCCGAGGTCGGAACCGGGGCGGTCGTAGGGGCCGGCGGCGGGGACGGGTGCCCTTACGGCTTCACCGACCGGTAGTAGCGCCGCGCGCCCTCGTGCAGGACCAGGGGGTCGGTGTAGATCGCGGTGCGCAGGTCGACCAGCTGGGCGGAGTGGACGTGGGCGCCGATGCGGTCGCGGCTGTCGATGACGGTCCGGGTGATCCACTCGGTCAGTCTCGGATCCACGTCCTTGCGGGTCATCAGCACATTGGACACGGCGATCGTCGGCACCGTCGAACCGTTCTGGACGGACGGGTACGCCGACTCCGGCATGTTGGTGGCGCGGTAGTAGCGCGTGGCACCGCCCTGGGCATGCAGTCTGGCCACCAGGTCGTCGTCGATCGGTATGAACCGGAACTCGAACTTCGACGCGAGTTGCGTCAGACCGTCCGTCGGCAGTCCGCCCGACCAGAAGAACGCGTCGATCGCGCCCTGCCGCAGCCGGCCCGGCGCGCTGTCGATGCCGTCGCCCGCGGACCTGATGTCCTTGTGCGGGTCCATCCCGGCCGCCTTGAGCACCCGTTCGGCGATCAGCCGCACGCCCGACTCCGGCGGCCCGACGGCCACCCGCTTGCCCCGCAGGTCCGCGACCGAGTCGATCCCCGAGTCGCGTCCGACGACGAGCTGCACGTAGTCGTCGTAGAGGCGGGCGACACCGCGCAGCCGGCCGGCGCCCGGACCGTGGTTCAGTTCGTACGTCTCCACCGCGTCGGCCGCCGCGATCGTGAAGTCGGCCTTGCCGGTCGCCACCCGCGTGACGTTCTCCTGCGAGCCGTCGCTGGTCAGCAGCCGCACCTTCAGATCCGGCATGTCCTTGGCGAACGCGGCGCGCAGCCGCACGCCGTACTCCTGGTAGACCCCGCGCAGCGTCCCGGTGCTGAAGGTGATCGTCCCGCTCGGCGGCCGGTCGCCCAGCGGCAGCAGCCACCACAGCAGCAGTCCGAGGACCACGGCGGAGACGGCCGCGCCCTGCACACCGCGGCGCCTGCCGATCGAGGAGAACACCTTGGACATGCGCGCGATCCTGCCAGCAGGACGGCCCGCTGACCAGGGGCGGCCGCAGGCGGGGCGGACGGGTGGTCACAGGCGGCGGCTACAGTCGCCGTATGAGTTCTTCGCCCGCCGATCTCGTCCGTGAGTTCCACCGTGCCTTCGGGCTCGACGTCCGCAACACCCCGACGCGGGTGGCGCCGGAGCTCGGCGCGCACCGCGGGGAGCTGCTCGCGGAGGAGGCGGCCGAGGTCGCCGAGGTCTCGGCCGGCGGCCCGCTCGACCGGCTGGCGCACGAGCTGGCGGACGTGGTCTACGTGGCGTACGGCACCGCGCTGGTGCACGGCATCGACCTGGACGAGGTGATCGCCGAGATCCACCGTTCCAACATGACCAAGCTCGGCCCGGACGGCCAGGTCACCCGCCGCGCCGACGGCAAGGTGCTCAAGGGCGACCACTACGAGGCGCCCGACGTGTCGGCCGTGCTCCGCCGGCAGGGCTGGGACCCCACCGGCGTCTGACGCGCCCGCCAAGGACGCGCGCACCGCACGCCCAGCACCAGCGCCAGACCGCACAGCGTGAACGCGTCCTTGAACGCCCTGCGCGTCGACGCGTCCAGGTGGGGGAAGGCGAACTCGGGCACCTGCGGGACGAGCGCCCCCCAGAACCACGGCGACCGCGTCACCGAGCCGGCCTCCAGCGCCCCGGCGACCAGCAGCGGCACCACGACGACCAGATAGTGCTCGTAGGACGGCCGGGACACCAGGCAGGACGCCAGCATGAGCATCGCGGCCGTGTCCGCGAGCCGCGCCGGACCGGGGTCGCCGCGCCGCCAGCGCCGCCAGGCGCACACCAGGCCGGCCGCCGCCGCGGCCAGCGCCACCACCTGGGCCGGGAGCGGCGACACCCCGAGGCGCGGCAGCACCGCGGGCAGGGAGCAGTCGAACGGCCGCATCAGCGTGTCCCCGCCCTTGAGGAGGAAGGGCAGGGTGCGGGTGAAGAACCCGCTCGGATCCGGCATGACCAGCGCCGCGCCCGCGGACATGGCCAGCGGCAGTGCCACCATCCAGGCCAGGGCACGCCACTGCCGGGCCAGGAGCAGCAGCACGACGACCGGCAGGAGCAGGGGCTTCACCGCCACGGACACCCCGAGGACCACCCCGGCCGCGTCCCAGCGGCCGCGGTCCGCCAGCAGCAGTGCCGACGGCAGCGCGAGGGCGCTCACGGCGGTCCAGTTGCCGAGATTCATCAGATGGCCGACCGGCGCCCAGCACAGCACCAGCCCGAGCAGCCCGAGCACCGCGAACCGGCTCCGCGCCGGCACCCGGAACAGCCGTACCGCACACCACCAGCCCGCCGCCACCATCCCCACGCACACCACCGGCGCGGCCACCCGCAGCACCGGCGCCGGCAGCAGCGCCTGGCCGCCCGCGAACAGCACGGCGCTCGGCAGATAGAGGAAGCGCCGGTCGGCGTACGGGGCCCCGCCGTGCAGCCAGACCTGCCCGGCGTGGACGACGAACGCGTTGTCCATTCCGCCCTGGGCGGAGACCACCGCCACCCGCGCGGCCCGGGCCAGCAGGACGACGGCGAGGAGGACGACCACGGCCGGACCGGCCGGACGCAGCAGCCAGGCGCGCGGTGCGGCGGCCACGGGCACTTCCGGGGCGGCCGTCCGAAGGGCGTCGCGAGGCTGCATCACACGTACCTGTCCGAGAGGGCTGCGGGCCTGTCCGAGAGGGGCTGCGGGCCTGTCCGAGAGGGCTGCTGCGAGCGTAATGACGCCGCCGCACGGCCGCCGTGCGAGCGGCCGCCGCTCCAAGGGCCCGGGAGCGCGCCCGCCGCGCTGCCGCACGGCCGCGAAGCCGTCGCCGGTGACTGCGCCGTCCGGGGGTACTCCGGCGAGCGCCTACCCTTGTGGCATGAGCAGCATCGACCGGAGCCAAGAAGTGGGCGTCACTCGCAGCTATGAGATCCGCACCTACGGGTGCCAGATGAACGTCCACGACTCCGAGCGATTGGCCGGGCTGCTCGAGGACGCCGGATATGTACGTGCGCCCGAAGGGTCGGACGGTGACGCGGACGTCGTCGTCTTCAACACCTGCGCCGTTCGGGAGAACGCCGACAACCGGCTCTACGGCAACCTCGGCCACCTCGCGCCGAAGAAGGCGAAGCGGCCCGGGATGCAGATCGCGGTCGGTGGCTGCCTGGCGCAGAAGGACCGGGACACCATCGTGAAGAAGGCGCCCTGGGTGGACGTCGTCTTCGGCACGCACAACATCGGCAAGCTGCCGGTCCTGCTGGAGCGCGCCCGCGTCCAGGAGGAGGCGCAGGTCGAGATCGCCGAGTCGCTGGAGGCGTTCCCCTCCACGCTGCCCACGCGCCGCGAGAGCGCGTACGCGGCCTGGGTGTCCATCTCCGTGGGCTGCAACAACACCTGCACCTTCTGCATCGTCCCGGCGCTGCGCGGCAAGGAGAAGGACCGCCGTCCCGGTGACATCCTCGCCGAGGTCGAGGCCCTCGTGGGCGAGGGCGTCTCGGAGATCACGCTGCTCGGGCAGAACGTCAACGCCTACGGCTCCGACATCGGCGACCGCGAGGCGTTCAGCAAGCTGCTGCGCGCCTGCGGGAACATCGACGGCCTGGAGCGCGTCCGGTTCACCTCCCCGCACCCGCGCGACTTCACCGACGACGTGATCGCCGCGATGGCCGAGACCCCGAACGTCATGCCGCAGCTGCACATGCCGCTGCAGTCCGGCTCGGACTCGGTCCTGAAGGCGATGCGCCGCTCCTACCGCCAGGAGCGCTACCTCGGGATCATCGAGAAGGTGCGCGCCGCCATCCCGCACGCCGCCATCACCACCGACATCATCGTGGGCTTCCCCGGCGAGACCGAGGAGGACTTCGAGCAGACGCTGCACGTGGTGCGTGAGGCGCGGTTCGCTCAGGCGTTCACCTTCCAGTACTCCAAGCGGCCCGGCACCCCGGCCGCCGAGATGGAGAACCAGATCCCCAAGGAGGTCGTCCAGGCGCGCTACGAGCGGCTCGTCGCCCTCCAGGAGGAGATCTCCTGGGAGGAGAACAAGAAGCAGGTCGGCCGCACGCTCGAACTGATGGTCGCGGAGGGCGAGGGCCGCAAGGACGGCGCCACCCACCGCCTGTCCGGCCGCGCCCCCGACAACCGCCTGGTCCACTTCACCAAGCCGGAGCAGGACGTGCGCCCCGGCGACGTGGTCACGGTCGAGGTCACCTACGCCGCGCCACACCACCTGCTCGCCGAGGGACCGGTGCTCGAGGTGCGCCGCACCCGGGCGGGTGACGCCTGGGAGAAGCGCACCGCGGCCGAGGCGGCCAAGCCGGCCGGGGTCATGCTGGGCCTGCCGAAGATCGGCGTCCCGGAGCCGCTGCCGGCGGCTGCGGGCAGCGGCTGCGGCTGCGACTGACCCGCTCCTGGCGGGGCGGGGAGCGGTGCACGCGTTACCCTGCCGATCATGCTTGTCGCCGCCGCAGTCTGTCCCTGTCCGCCCCTGCTCGTGCCCGCCGTCGCCGCGGGCGCCGCGCCCGAACTGGACGCCCTGCGCGCCGCGTGCACGGACGCGCTGGGTGTGCTGGCCGCCGCCCGGCCCGACCTGCTCATGGTGGTGGGGCCCGCCGAGGAGTCCGGGCGCGGCCCGCACCCGGAAGGCACCCGGGGTTCCTTCCGCGGCTTCGGCGTGGACCTGGACGTACGGCTCGGTGGGCCCACGGACACGGAGACGCGCACGGGCCCCGCGTCGGAGCGCGAACTGCCGCCCTCGCTCGCCGTCGCGGCGTGGCTGCTGGAGCGGACCGGCTGGTCCGATGCCCCGATCGAGGGGCTGGGTGTGGGCGAGCCGCTGGCGCCCGAGCGGTGCATCGCCGCCGGACGGGACCTCGCCGCACGCGCCGACCGGGTGGCGCTGCTGGTGATGGGTGACGCCAGCGCCTGCCGGTCGCTCAAGGCACCCGGGTACCTCGACGAACGCGCCGAGCCCTTCGACGCCGAGGTCGCCCGTGCGCTCGGCGCGGCGGACGTGGCGGCGCTGACCGCCCTCGACGCCGAGCTGGCGTACGAGCTGAAGGCGGCCGGCCGGGCCCCTTGGCAGGTGCTCGCGGGCGCCGCCGAGGGCGCCGGTCTCTCCGGCACCCTGCTCCACGACTCCGCGCCCTACGGCGTGGGCTACCTCGTCGCCGCCTGGTCCTGACAGGACGCCACGCCGCCCTGTTCCGGCCCTGTTCCCGCGGACGGCGCGGGCGCTGTCCTCCGGGGCGCGTCATCGTCATGTCACCTCCCGCGCCCGGGGGCGGCCAGAGTCCCACGGCGCGGCGGGCGGCCGGGAAGACCTGCTTCCCGGCCGCCCGCCGGTGTGCCGCCGTCGTGGTGTGCGGGGCGCTGTTCAGGAGGTGGGCGGGGGTCCCTCCGGAGGCGTCTGCGGAGGCGTCTGGGCGGTCTCGCCGCCCGGCGCCGTACTCGTGTCCGTGTCCGGCCGCCGCTCCCCCCGTTGGGCGATACGGTCGACGGCCTCCTTCGCCTTGCCCGTGCCCGCGTGGATCTTCTCGCTGTACTTGCCCTTGGTCTTCTCGTCGACCACCTTCGCGGCCTTGTCCAGGCCGTGCTCGATCGAGCCCCGCTGCCGCTGGGCGAGGTCCGAGACCTTGTCCTTGGCCGGGCCGAGTTTGGCCTTCATGTTGTCCAGCAGACCCATGGTTCACCTTCCCTGGCGGGAGTTACGTGCGGGCGCCCTCGCCGGCCTCCTGCTCGGCGACCTCGTCGGTGGACTGCTGCTTGGGGATCTCCACGCCGTCCGCGGCGGCCCGGTCGGTGCCGTCGGTGCTGTCGGCGCCGGGATCGACGTCCTCCGCCTCCGTCGCCTTCACCGCGTCGGCCTCGCCACCGCCGTCCGCCCCGGCGGACCCCTTCGCCGCTGCCGTCCCGTCCACCTCGGGGCCGGCGGTCACATCCTCCGAGCCGGTCGTCGCCGCGCCGTCCGGCTCCTCCGTGACCGATGCCTCCTCCGTAGCCCTCGACTCCGTAGCCTTCGACCTCCGGAAAAGTCGCGCAAAAACGCCCATATCAACTCCATACGTTACTCGTGCGGGCGAAACCGTGTAGCCCGGTGTGTCCGTCCGCGGTGCCCGGACCACCGCCCGCCGGAATCCGGCCGCGTGAACCTCGCAACGGGCAACGACCCCGCGCGCGTGCCGTCACGTAACTCGTTCGAGGGGGCCGCGGGAGGTTTGCGAAACTGGTGCGGTGAGCAGCGCACCCCCCGCCCCCCGCGTCATCGCCGTCGTCGGCCCCACCGCGGCCGGAAAGTCCGACCTCGGCGTCTTCCTGGCCCAACGCCTCGGTGGAGAGGTCGTCAACGCCGACTCCATGCAGCTCTACCGAGGGATGGACATCGGCACCGCGAAGCTGACGCCCGAGGAGCGCGACGGCGTACCGCACCACCTCCTGGACATCTGGGACGTGACGGTCACGGCATCCGTCGCCGAGTACCAGCGGCTCGCGAGGCAGCGCATCGACGCCCTGCTCGCCGAGGGACGCTGGCCGATCCTGGTCGGCGGCTCCGGCCTCTACGTCCGCGGGGCCGTGGACAACCTGGAGTTCCCCGGTACCGACCCGGCCGTGCGGGCCCGCTTGGAGGAGGAGCTCGCGCTGCGCGGCTCCGGGGCGCTGCACGCCCGCCTGGCCGCCGCCGACCCGGGGGCCGCGCGGGCGATCCTGCCCAGCAACGGCCGCCGTATCGTCCGGGCGCTGGAAGTGATCGAGATCACCGGCCGGCCGTTCACGGCCAACCTCCCGGGACACGACTCCGTCTACGACACCGTCCAGATCGGCGTCGACGTGGCGCGGCCCGAGCTCGACGAGCGCATCGCGCGCCGGGTCGACCGCATGTGTGAGGCGGGCCTCGTGGAGGAGGTGCGTGCGCTGGAGGCACAGGGTCTGCGGGAGGGGCGTACGGCCTCCCGGGCGCTCGGCTACCAGCAGGTGCTCGCGGCGCTCGCCGGGGAGTGCACGCTGGAGGAGGCGCGCGCGGAAACCGTACGCGCCACCAAGCGCTTCGCGCGCCGTCAGGACTCCTGGTTCCGGCGCGACCCGCGCGTGCACTGGCTGAGCGGGGCCGCCGCGGACCTCCCGGAACTTCCGCACCTCGCGCTGGCGTTGGTCGAACGACCGGTTACAGCCTGATCACGTGATGGCATCGGGACGCCCAGGCCGTCATCCGGGCCTCCGGGACCGTGCCATCATCGAGCTTCGATCGACCAAGTGGAGTCCTAGTTGGGAGGGCGCGTGGCGATGGAGGCCGGCCCTCGCGACACCGCACAAGACGCACGCGGCGCACATGCCGCGCACGGCACCGAGCGCATCACCATGGAGCGCGCCGGTGCGGAACCGGACGAGGACTCGCTGACCCCCGACGGGCCCGACGACACGCAGGACGGCGTGACCGCGGACGGCCCGGAGCCCGAGGAGATGTTCGCCGGGCCCGAGGTGGAGGTCGAGCTGCGCCCGCAGCGGCGCCTGCGCATCTGGCAGCTCGCCCCCATCGTGGGACTGGCCGCCGTCGGCTCGCTGATGTTCGCCTTCCCGCTGGCCTTCGACGGCGACAGCGGCGCGATGATCGCCATGCTGGGACTGCTGATCTGCTCCTGCGCGGCGGGCTGGGGCATGATGGCCGCCCGGCGCGTGGGGTACACCTGGCCGGGCCTGCCGCCGCGCGGTGGCGGCGGGCGTCCCGACTGGCGGCTGATCGGCGCCTATGTGCTGCTCGTCGCCGTCGTCGTGGTCCTCGCCGTCTGGCGGGTCGCCCGGCTGCGCTAGGCCGGCCGCGTCGGCCCTCGGTCCACGGCTGCCGCCCTCCACGGCTCCTGCTTCCCACGGCTCCGGCCCTCCACGTCGCACGCTGCCGTGGGGCGCCCCGTCCGCTGCCGGGTGGCCACCGGGTTGTCGTACCCACCCCGTACGATCGAGGCATGAGCACCCGCATCGCCTTCCTCAAGGGTCACGGCACGGAGAACGACTTCGTGATCATCCCCGACCCGGAGAACACCGTCGAGCTGTCCCCGGCCGCGGTCGCCGCCCTGTGCGACCGGCGCGCGGGCATCGGCGGCGACGGGGTGCTGCACGTCGTCCGGTCGGCCGCGCACCCCGAGGCCCGGGAGATGGCCGCCGAGGCCGAGTGGTTCATGGACTACCGCAACGGCGACGGCTCGATCGCGGAGATGTGCGGCAACGGCGTACGGGTGTTCGCGCGATACCTCCAGCACGCCGGGCACGTGACCGAGGGCGACCTCGCGATCGCCACTCGCGGCGGCGTGAAGACGGTGCACCTCGCCAAGGACGGGGACGTGACCGTGGGCATGGGCCGGGCGCGGCTTCCCGAGGGGGAGGTCACGGTGAGCGTCGGGCGGCACAGCTGGCCCGCGCGGAACGTGAACATGGGCAATCCGCACGCGGTCGCCTTCGTCGACGATCTCGCCGACGCCGGTGACCTGTACTCCCCGCCCCCGTTCAGCCCGGCCGCCGCCTACCCGGACGGGGTGAACGTCGAGTTCGTGGTCGACCGCGGCCCCCGGCACGTCGCGATGCGTGTGCACGAGCGCGGCGCCGGCGAGACCCGCTCGTGCGGCACGGGCGCCTGTGCCGTCGCCGTGGCGGCCGCCCGGCGCGACGGCGCCGACCCGTCCGTCTCCGGTTCTCCGGTCACCTACACGGTGGACGTGCCCGGCGGAACGCTGGTGATCACCGAGCGTCCGGACGGCGAGATCGAGATGACCGGCCCCGCGGTGATCGTCGCCGAGGGCGCGATCGACGCGGAGTGGCTGGAAACAGCGGCCGGTTGAGCGCCCGCGGAGCATGTCCAGCGGTGGGTGGCGAGCCGGATACGGCACAGGATCCATGCCCGGAGAGCAGACACGGGAGCGAATCCCCGGCTGACCTCCTGTCAGGTGGCCGGAAATCGTAAACCTCTGATCTATCGCTCGAATGGGTGATCCGTTTCACGCTCTCCGAGAGGCGGTCGGCCCGGTGTGCTGGGCTCGGTAGCATCAAGCACCGGCCCGGACGGGGGATCCGACGCCAACCCCTGAGCCGAGTACGCCCTGGGGCGTCCCGTCCGCCGGTCCACGCAGCCGGAGGTGCCCATGAGTGCGGATGCCACGAATCCCGCGGCCCCGGGCCCGGTGGCGCCCGCGGCGCCCCGCAGGAGGGCCCGCCCGCGGATCGACCTGCGCCGCCTCGGCCGGGCCGCGCTGCTCGGCACCGCCGCCCGCGACCGGCTGCCCGACGCCATCGGCCACGTGGCCGAGGCGCACCGCGCCCACTTCCCCGACGCGGACCTCGAACCGCTGCGCCGCGCCTACGTCCTGGCCGAGTCCTCGCACCGCGGCCAGATGCGCAAGAGCGGCGAGCCGTACATCACGCATCCGCTAGCCGTCACCCTGATCCTCGCCGAACTCGGTGCCGAGACGACGACGTTGACGGCCTCCCTCCTGCACGACACCGTCGAGGACACCGACGTGACGCTCGACCAGGTGGGTGAGGAGTTCGGGGAGGAGGTCCGCTACCTCGTCGACGGCGTCACCAAGCTGGAGAAGGTCGACTACGGGGCCGCGGCCGAGCCCGAGACCTTCCGCAAGATGCTCGTCGCCACCGGCAACGACGTCCGCGTGATGTCGATCAAACTGGCCGACCGGCTGCACAACATGCGCACGCTCGGCGTCATGCGCCCCGAGAAACAGGCCCGCATCGCCAAGGTGACCAGGGACGTGCTCATCCCGCTCGCCGAACGGCTCGGTGTGCAGGCACTCAAGACCGAACTGGAGGACCTGGTCTTCGCGATCCTGCACCCGGAGGAGTACGAGTACACACGGGAGTTGATCGCCGAGAACGCGGCCCGCCCGGGCGACCCGCTCACCGAGGTCGCCGAACAGGTACGCGGTGTGCTGCGCGAGGCCGACATCTCCGCCGAAGCCCTCGTCAGACCACGGCACTTCGTGTCCGTGCACCGCGTCGCCCGTAAACGCGGCCGGCTGCGCGGCTGCGACTTCGGCCGGCTGCTCGTGCTGGTGAACGAGGACGCCGACTGCTACGCCGTCCTCGGCGAACTGCACACCTGTATGACGCCGGTCGTCTCGGAGTTCAAGGACTTCATCGCCGTCCCCAAGTTCAACCTCTACCAGTCGTTGCACACGGCCGTCGCCCGGGAGGACGGCCAGGTCGTCGAAGTACTCATCCGCACCCACCAGATGCACAAGGTCGCCGAGGCCGGGGTCGTCGCGCTCGGCAATCCCTACGCTCCTCCTTCGGAGGAGCAGTCGACGGGCGACGGTGAGCGCGTCGACCCCACCCGCCCCGGCTGGCTCTCCCGGCTCCTCGACTGGCAGCGGGCGGCACCCGACCCCGACACCTTCTGGTCCACGCTGCGCGAGGACCTCGCCCAGGACCGCGAGATCACCGTCTTCCGGCCCGACGGCGGCACGCTGGGCCTGCCCGAGGGCGCGACCTGCGTGGACGCGGCCTACGCGCAGTACGGCGAGGACGCCCACGCCTGCATCGGCGCCCGCGTCAACGGCCGCCTGGCGACGCTCAGCACCGTCCTGAGGGACGGCGACACCGTCCAGCTCCTCATGGGCCAGGACCCCGCATCCGAGCCGTCCAGGGAGTGGCTCGACCACGCCCACACCCCCGCCGCCCGCATCGCCATCCAGCGGTGGCTGGCGGCACATCCGGCGACGGCCGACGACGGGGCCGGGACCGCCGGGCGGGCCACGCCGGGTGCTCAGGACGCCGCGAGCGGGCTTCCGGGGGCCGTCGACGGGTCGTCCCCGGCCGCCGCGCCCACGGCGGAGGAACCCGGCAGGCCCGAGGGGGCGGACGGGCCCCTGGTGGGCGTGCGCGGCGGCCGGTCCCCGGCGGCGAGCGCCGTCATCGTCGACCAGCCCCGCGCGACCGTGCGGCTCGCCGGCTGCTGCACACCCGTGCCGCCGGACGAGATCACCGCGTTCGCCGTGCGCGGGGGAGTGGTGACCGTGCACCGCGTCGAGTGCGCCACCGTGACCCGGATGAAGGACGCGGGGCGCCCCGAGGTCGGCGTGCGCTGGGGCGAGACCGCCGCGTGCCGTGTCACGCTGCTCGCCGAATCGTTCGGCCGCCCCCGTCTGCTCGCCGACCTGACGGAGGCCATCGCCCTGGAAGGCGTCGAGATCATCTCGGCGACCGTGGCCCCGCCGACCCAGCAGCGCGTCCACCACACCTACACCCTTCAGCTCCCCGACGCCGCCCGCCTGCCCGCCCTCATGCGGGCGATGCGCAACGTCCCGGGCGTCTACGACGTCAGCCGCGCCCAGCCGCAGCACCAACCGCCGGGGACCTGAACCGGGAGGGGAGAGGTCTCGGCCGGAGATGCCACCCCTGGCCGCAACCTGGAGGGCCCCGTTCGGGTGGGCCGGGCGCGCGTCGTCGCCGTACCGCCGCCGGGCGCTGATAGCCGTGGGTGCATGCCGCGCACTCTCCGTCACCGTCCCATGCGTCGCCTGAAGGCGACCGTTCTCGCGTCCGCCGTCTCCGTCTGCCTCCTCGCCGCGAGCGCCCCGCCCACCCCGCTCGGCGTCGGCGACCGGCTCTTCCCGTATCTGGGCAACCCCGGCTACGACGTGGCGTCGTACGACCTCGCCTTCACCTACCCCGGCGACAACGGCAAGCCGCTCCAGGCCGTCACCACGATCGACGCCCGCGTGACGAGGACGCTGCGGAGCGTGAACCTCGACTTCGGGCACGGCAAGGTCGCCTCCGTGGAGGTCGACGGCCGGCCGGCCGCGTTCACCACCGCCGGTGAGGACCTCGTCGTCACCCCGAAGGCCCCGCTGCCCGAGCACAGCCTGACGCGGATCACCGTGCACCACACCAGCGACCCCGCGACGGCGCAGGGCCGGGACGGCGGCTGGGTGCGCACCGCGGACGGCCTCGCCATGGCCAACCAGGCCGACGCCGCGCACCTGGTGTTCCCGTGCAACGACCACCCCTCCGACAAGGCGCTGTTCACCATCCGGGTCACCGCCCCCGACGGGTACACGGCCGTCGCCAACGGCCTGCCGGAGGGTGTCGCCCGGGCCGGCGGCCGGGCCACCTGGACGTACCGCACCCGGCACCCCATGGCCACCGAACTGGCCCAGGTCTCCATCGGCCGCTCCACCGTGCTGCACCGCACCGGCCCGCACGGTCTGCCCGTCCGCGACGTCGTCCCCAGCAAGGACCGCAAGGCGCTCGAACCGTGGCTCGCCAAGACCCCGGACCAGATCGCCTGGATGGAGAGCAAGGTCGGGCGCTACCCCTTCGAGACATACGGCCTGCTCATGGCCTCGGCCACCACCGGTTTCGAACTCGAGACACAGACCCTCTCTCTCTTCGAGAGAGATCTGTTCACCGACCCCGCCTACCCGAAGTGGTATGTGGAGTCGGTGATGGTGCACGAGCTGTCCCACCAGTGGTTCGGCGACAGCGTCACCCCGCGCGCCTGGTCCGACCTGTGGCTCAACGAGGGGCACGCCACCTGGTACGAGGCCCTGTACGCCGAGGAGAAGGCCCACAAGTCCATGGAGACCCGGATGAAGGCCGCCTACGGGGCCTCCGACCAGTGGCGCGCGGCCGGAGGCCCGCCCGCGCGACCCAAGCCGCCGGCGGCCGGCCAGAAGACGGGGATCTTCCGCGCGAACGTCTACGACGGCGCGGCCCTCGTCCTGTACGCGCTGCGCCGGCAGATCGGCGAGGCGGCGTTCGAGCGCCTGGAGCGCGCGTGGGTGCGCGGCAACCGGGACTCCACGGCGACCACGGCCGACTTCGTACGGCTGGCCTCGGACGTCGCCGGACGTGACCTGAGCGGCTTCTTCAAGGCCTGGCTGTACGGTGCGAAGACCCCGCCGATGCCCGGCCACCCGGACTGGAAGCCCGCCCCGCGGCAGAAGAACGTGCCGCGGACGATGAAGCGGTGACGGTGGAAGGCGAAGAAAGGCGAAGAAAGGCGAAGAAAGGCGAAGAAGTGACCGTGGCAGGACACTCCGTTTGCCGCGGTCGGTGAGAAGGCCGTGCCGGCGGCGGTGCGGAAGCGGCCGCCGCGGCGGGGAAATAACACCGTGACGAGACGGGCCGTCCCGTGCGACCATCTTCGGGTCGGCACGGCACGGTGCACGGGGAATCTCCCGGGGCACTCGTGCGTTGTCAGCAGTGACGGAACTGCTGAGGACAGCCCGTCGGACTTCTCCACGGCTCCGTCGCCGCACCACGGATTCCCAACGACGTAAGGACCCAATGACCTCCTCTTCTTCCTCTTCCCAGGCCACCAAGCGCCTCGCGCACACCTACCCCGAAGGTCTTCGGGCCGATGCCCTGATGGAAGAGGACGTCGCCTGGAGCCACGAGATCGACGGAGAGCGGGACGGCGACCAGTTCGACCGCTCGGAGCGCGCGGCCCTGCGCCGTGTCGCGGGCCTCTCCACCGAGCTCGAGGACGTCACCGAGGTCGAGTACCGTCAGCTCCGCCTGGAGCGGGTCGTCCTCGTCGGCGTCTGGACCTCGGGGACCGTGCAGGACGCGGAGAACTCGCTGGCCGAGCTCGCCGCCCTCGCCGAGACCGCCGGCGCGGTCGTGCTGGACGGTGTGATCCAGCGCCGCGACAAGCCCGACGCGGCCACCTACATCGGCTCCGGCAAGGCCGACGAGCTGCGCGACATCGTCCTGGAGACGGGCGCGGACACCGTCATCTGCGACGGTGAGCTCAGCCCGGGTCAGCTGATCCACCTCGAGGACATCGTCAAGGTCAAGGTCATCGACCGTACGGCCCTGATCCTGGACATCTTCGCCCAGCACGCCAAGTCCCGGGAGGGCAAGGCGCAGGTCGCGCTCGCGCAGATGCAGTACATGCTGCCGAGGCTGCGCGGCTGGGGTCAGTCCCTGTCCCGTCAGATGGGCGGCGGCAGCGGCGGACTCGCCACGCGTGGTCCCGGTGAGACCAAGATCGAGACAGACCGGCGCCGGATCCGCGAGAAGATGGCGAAGATGCGCCGGGAGATCGCGGACATGAAGACCGGCCGCGAGATCAAGCGCCAGGAGCGACGCCGCCACAAGGTGCCCTCCGTCGCCATCGCGGGTTACACCAACGCCGGAAAGTCCTCCCTGCTCAACCGCCTCACCGGCGCGGGCGTCCTGGTCGAGAACGCGCTGTTCGCGACCCTGGACCCGACCGTGCGCCGGGCCGAGACCCCGAGCGGGCGGCTGTACACGCTGGCCGACACCGTCGGATTCGTCCGGCACCTGCCGCACCACCTGGTCGAGGCGTTCCGCTCCACCATGGAGGAGGTCGGCGACTCCGACCTGATCCTGCACGTCGTGGACGGTTCGCACCCGAACCCGGAGGAGCAGCTGGCCGCCGTGCGCGAGGTGATCAGGGACGTCGGCGCCACCGAAGTACCCGAGATCGTCGTGATCAACAAGGCGGACGCGGCCGACCCGCTGGTGCTCCAGCGGCTGCTGCGGATCGAGAAGCACTCGATCGCCGTCTCGGCCCGCACCGGCCGGGGCATCGCCGAGCTGCGCGCCCTGATCGACAACGAGCTGCCCCGGCCGTCCGTCGAGATCGAGGCGCTCGTGCCGTACACCCACGGCAAGCTGGTCGCCCGCGCCCACACCGAGGGCGAGGTGATCTCCGAGGAGCACACCGCGGAGGGCACCCTGCTCAAGGCCCGGGTGCACGACGAGCTCGCGGCGGACCTGGCGCCGTACGTGCCGGCCGCCGCGCTCTGAGCCGCCCCGGCTCCGACGTACAGCACGAGGGCCCGCTCCCTGTCGCAGGGGGCGGGCCCTCGTCATGCCGTCGGTGTCACTGGCCGCCGTACGTCCTGCTCATGTTCTGGTACAGCGCCTCGGCTCCCCGGCCCAGCTGCGGGCCCGCGAGCCAGGTGTTGTCGGACGGGCCGATCGAGGTGTTGGAGACCAGTTCGGTCTTCCCGCCCACCACGCGGAACCAGCCGCCACCGGACGAGCCACCGGTCATGGTGCAGCCGATCCGGTACATCGTCGGCAGGGACGGGCTGAGCGAGAACCGGCCCGGCCGGTCCAGGCACCGGAACATCTTCAGACCGTTGTACGGCGGCGCGGCCGGGTAGCCCCACGCGCCCATCGTGGTGACCTCGGTGGCCGACGGCGCGGAGAAGTCCACGTCCAGCGCGGCCCCGACGGTCTCCTCCAGCGACTTCGAGCCGGACTCCGGTTTCACGTGCAGCACGGCGTAGTCGTACGCGGCTCCCGCGCCGCCCGTCTCCGAGCCGCCCTGGATCCACTGGTTCGAGGTGGAGGCCCAGTCGGCCCACCAGGCGCCGTACGGGGCGACCTCGGACGCGTCGGCGTTGCTCAGCTCGGACGCGGACTTGCCGAGGTCGTTGTAGGCCGGGACGAAGACGAGGTTGCGGTACCAGCCGCCGCCCTGGCCCGCGTGCACACAGTGGCCCGCCGTCCACACCAGGTTGGACTTGCCCGGGTGGTTGACGTCCTTGACGACCGTGCCGGAGCAGACCATCGAACCCTCGGGCGAGTCGAAGAAGACCTTGCCGACCGGAGCGGCGTTCTCGTGGTACGGGGTCTTCTCGGCCTGGGCCTGGACGGGCTGCGGCGCCGGGTCGCTGACGCCCTGGTCGGCGGCGGCGTCCTTGGTGGTGACCGTCTTGTTGGCCTCCTTGGCGGACTTCATCCGCTCGGGCTTCCACAACCCCTTGATCACCGGGTTGACGAAGTCCTTGGCGGCGCTGAGCCACTTGTCCTTGTCCCAGTCCTTCCAGCCGCCCTTCTGCCACTGGTCGACATCGATCCCGTGCGCCTTGAGCCGGTTCGCGATGTCGGCGGGGACGTGGATCTTCCCGTCACCGCCACCGCTGCCGTCTCCGGCGGCCTGCGAAGCGGTGGCGCCCGGCTTGCCGCTCGCGTCGTCCTTGCCCGAGTCGTCGCAGGCGGTCGCGGTGAGCGTCAGCGTCGCGGCCAGGGCGGTGGCGGCGAGGACGGCGCGCCGGCGTCCGTGCCGGAGCGCGGACGGCGTACGTGTGGAACGCATGGTGCGTAGAACCCCCGTTGGTTCGTTCGGCTGTGGTTCTTCTGCCTGTGGTTCGTTCGGCTGTGGTTGGTTTGCCTGTCGCGCGCCGTGCCTGACGGCTGCGTGGCTCTCGATGGTGCTTGATGTCATGTGCTTGTCAGTGCGGCTCCGACGATGGTCCCCGGGCGCTGTGCGCGAGAACCTGCTGGGGAGCGACACCCCACTATGCAGGTGCGGATGAGTGCGAACGGCGGTGGGCTGGTGAAGGTTTCCGTCGGACACCCCACCGCCGTCGGTGAATCCCCCCGGCGTTCACCGGGCGCTTCTCACTGCCCGGCGAACTTCTTGCTGACCGAGTCGTACACGCCCTTGGCCACCGGACCCAGCCGCGGACCGGCCAGCCAGCCCGACGTCGCCGGGCCGATCGAGGTGTTGGACACCAGCGCGGGCTTGCCGTCCGCGCCCCTCTCGACCCATCCGCCCCCGGACGAACCACCGGTCATGGTGCAGCCGATGCGGTACATCGTCGGGTCGGAGGCCTTGACCGACAGCCGTCCCGGCTTGTCCTGGCACTGGTACAGCAGCTGGCCGTCGTACGGCGGCGCGGCCGGGTAGCCGGTCGCGGTGATGCTCTCCACCTTCGGCACGGCCGGGGCGTCGAAGTTCACCGGCAGCGCCGAACCGACGGTCTCCTCCAGCGACTTCCCGCTGCCGCCCTTCTCCGGCGTCACATGCATGACGGCGAAGTCGTACGACGCGCCCTGCCCGCCGGTCGCACCGCCCTGCTCGATCCACTGGTCGGAGGTCTGCGCCCAGTCGACCCACCACACGCCGTACGGGGCGACCTCCTCCCGGGTGGCGTTCTGCAACTGGGCCGCGCTCTTGCCCGCGTTGTTGTACGACGGCACGAAGGCGATGTTGCGGTACCAGCCGCCCTTCTTGCCGGCGTGCACACAGTGGCCGGCCGTCCACACGAGGTCGGACTTGCCCGGGTGGGCCGGATCCTCGACCACCGTCGCCGAGCAGACCATCGTGCCCTCGGGGGAGTCGAAGAAGAGCTTGCCCGCCGTCGCGGCGTTGGCGTGGTAGGGCGGCGCCACCGCCCGTGCCTTCACCGGCGCCGGGGTCGGGTCGGTGACACCCTGGTCACCGGAGATGTCGTTGTCGTCGACACCCTTGTCCGGGTCCTCGGCCCGGCGCATCCGGTCCGGGTCCCACAGGCCCTGGATGATCGGGTTGATGAAGTCGTTGGCCTCGCGCAGCCAGTCGTCCTTGTCCCAGTTCTTCCAGGCCCCGTTCTTCCACTTGTCGAGGTCGATCCCGTGCTCCTTGAGCTTGTCGCGGATGTCGTCCGGGATCTTGATCTTGCCGTCGCCGCCCGAACCGCCCGCGTCGTCGGCGCTCGCGGAGGGCTTGCCGTCCGCGTGGGCGTCGTCCCCGTTGCAACCGGTGGCGGTGAGCGCCAGCGCCGAGACCAGAGCGAGAGCGGCCAGCGCCGGGGAGCCAGTGCGCCGGGCGCTCCCCCTTCGGCGAGCGGTGACGGACGGGCGTATGGGTCGCATGCTCTGACTCCCCCTGGTATGACGGGACTTGCTGGTGCCGCCGTGCCCCCGCAGCCCCCCCGAGCCGGCCGGCCGAGGTCGTGCGCGCTCACAGCGTGCGGAACGGCACCACACACTATGCGCTCGCTGTAGGGGACTGCCGACGGAACGGCAACGGTTCCGTCACGGCAAGGATCTTGAAGCAACCCGTAACTCTCTGAGCGGTTGGCGGTTGTAACGGTGAGGGGTCTGCTGTCCACGCCGGGGCCCCCGCGAGACGGTTGTGCGACTCGCCGCCGACAGCGCCGACCGCAGTGCCGACCGGCAGGCCGCAGGCGGCAGCGGGACGACGCCTTGCGGCAGTTGGGAGGCCGGCCCCTCGGGACAGGTGGAGGCCGACACCTTGGGACAGCGGGAGGACAGGGAGCCGTGACCGTGACGGAGTCTGCGCCCGGGGGGTCTGGGCCCGGGGGGTGTGCTTCTGAGGAGTGTGCGCCGACCGGGAGTTCGCCTGCGGGGGCGCGCGCCCTGCACGAGGGGATCCTGCGGCGCCAGTCGGCGCGCGAGTCGTCCGCGCGCACCTACGCGCGCGCTCTGCCGATCGTTCCGGTCCGGGCGCGCGGGCTCACCATCGAGGGCGCGGACGGCCGCCGCTATCTGGACTGTCTCTCGGGCGCGGGCACCCTCGCCCTCGGGCACAACCATCCCGTCGTCCTCGAGGCCGTTCGCAAGGTCCTCGACTCCGGCGCACCGCTGCACGCCCTCGACCTGGCCACCCCCGTCAAGGACGCCTTCGTCGACGAACTGTTCCGCACCCTGCCCGCCGGGTTCGCCGACCACGCGCGCGTGCAGTTCTGCGGCCCGGCCGGGACGGACGCGGTGGAGGCCGCGTTCAAGCTCGTCCGGGCCGCCACCGGCCGCGCCGGGATCATGGCGTTCGCCGGCGCCTACCACGGGATGACCGCCGGAGCGCTCGCCGCCTCCGGGCACGCCCCCGACGTCCGGGTCGCCCGGCTGCCCTACCCACAGGACTACCGCTGCCCCTTCGGCGTCGGCGGCCCCCGCGGAGCCGAACTAGCGGCCCGCTGGACCGAGTCCGTACTGGACGACCCCAGATCGGGTGTGCCCCTGCCCGCCGGGATGATCCTCGAACCGGTGCAGGGCGAGGGCGGGGTCATTCCCGCGCCGGACGACTGGATGCGGCGGATGCGGCGGCTCACCGCGGAACGCTCGGTGCCGCTGATCGCCGACGAGATCCAGACCGGGGTCGGCCGTACGGGCGCGTTCTGGGGGGTCGAACACAGCGGGGTGACACCGGATGTGATGGTGCTGTCCAAGGCCATCGGCGGCAGCCTGCCGCTGGCCGTCGTGGTCTACCGCGACGACCTCGACGTCTGGGAACCGGGCGCCCACGCGGGAACCTTCCGCGGCAACCAACTCGCCATGGCCGCAGGCACCGCCACCCTCACCCATGTCCGCGAGAACCGCCTCGCCGAACGCGCCGCGACCCTGGGCTCCCGCATGCTCTCCCAACTCGGCGCACTGGCCGAGGAGTACCCGTGCATCGGCGAGGTGCGGGGACGCGGCCTGATGATCGGCCTGGAACTGGTGGACCCGACCGGCGCCGCTCCCGAAGAGGACGTCACACCGCCACTGCCCGGGGCCCGCGTGCCCAGACCCGCGGCCCCCGAGCTCGCGGCCGCGGTCCAGCGGGAATGCCTGCGACGGGGCCTCATCATCGAACTCGGCGGTCGGCATGCGAGCGTCGTACGACTCCTGCCCCCGCTGACGATCACCGACGAGCAGTCGGCCGCGGTGCTCGACCGGCTGGCGGACGCGGTCGAAGCGGCGGCCCGGACACACACCGACCGTGCCCGCCGGACCGGGCCTCCTGGGCGACAGCAACGATCCTCCGGACGCGCGGGGGGAGCGGGATAGCGCCTTCGGAGCTGCCCGAGCTGCCGAGCTGCGCGGCTGCCGAGCTGCGGTGTCGCGGGCAGGTCGGCGGGCCTGTCGGTCAGGCGCTGGTCGGCCGAGCGGGTTGGCGGGCCAGGGCAACTGGCGGACCCAGGGCCAGGGCAGCCGCTCGGCCGAGGCAGCCGTCCGCCGAGCGGGCCTGCCGGCCGGCCTTCTGGGCGCACGGACCAGGCGGAGGCCGGCCGCCGGGGCCACCCGAGCCGAACTGGAGCCCGGTCCCCATGTCCTACGGCCCTGCAACACCCGAGCCCCGAAGACCCGAACGACACCCACAAGGAACCGTCTTGAACGCAACCCCGACAACTCACGGTCACCCCTCCGCCTCTCTGGGCGCGACCGAGACGGTCCCCCGCCAACTCCACGGCGCACCGAACCTCCCGCATCCGGACCGCACGGCCGCGGACCTCCTGGATCACCCCGACCCGCACACAGCCGCCCAAGTCGCAGCCCTGGAGAGCCTCCTCCGCTGCTGGGTGCGCGAGACGGGCATCGCCGACCCCGGCGACGACAGCCTGCGTGTCCCTCTGCCGGCCAGCGGCACGGCCCTCCTCGTCCCCGTACACCACTGGTCGCCGACCGGCTGGCACCGCTTCGGCCTGCCCCGCCTGGCCGGCGCCCCGGACACCGCGGCCCCGGCCGATGCCGTCACCGTCGCCACTCTGCTGGCGCGGGAAGCGCCGATCCCAGGCGGTGTTCCCACCGGCGTCCCGCCAGCTGTTCCCGCCGGTGACGAGGCGGTCGATCTCGTCGCCCGCGTGGCCGACTCGGTCCGGCGCACCACCCTCTTTCTCACCGACCGCCGCGAACATCCCGCCGACGGTCCCGACCACTTCCTCTCCGCGGAGCAGGCCCTCGTGCTCGGACATCCGCTGCATCCGGCCCCGAAGAGCCGCGAGGGTCTGTCCGAGGCAGAAGTCCGCCCCTTCTGTCCGGAGTTGCGAGGCTCCTTCCCCTTGCACTGGATGGCGGTCGCCCCCTCCGTGCTCGCCACCGACTCGGCGTGGACCGAGAGCGGCCGGCCCGTCCCAGCCGACCGACTCATGGCCCGACTCGCCGGAGCGGGCCTGCCGCTGCCCGAGGGATACGCCGCCCTGCCCCTGCACCCCTGGCAGGTGCGCGATGTCCGGCACCGCCCGGGCGCCGCGGCGCTGCTCGACGCGGGACTGCTCCGCGACCTGGGCCCCTACGGCCCCTCCTGGCATCCCACCTCCTCCGTACGAACCGTTCACCGCACCGGCGCACCGGCCATGCTCAAGCTGTCGCTGGGCCTGCGTATCACCAACTCCCGTCGTGAGAACCTCCGTAAGGAACTGCACCGTGGCGTCGAGGTCCACCGCCTCCTGCGCGGTGGCCTGTCCCAGCGGTGGCGAGCGGCGCACCCCCACTTCGACATCGTCCGCGACCCGGCCTGGCTGGCCGTCGACGACCAGGACGGCGCCCCCGTGCCGGGGCTGGACGTGATGATCCGGCACAATCCGTTCGGCCCGGCGGACGACGTCTGCTGCGTCGCCGGCCTCGTCGCGCCCAGGCCGTATCACCAGGCCGGAGCGGGCCCGGTCGTCCGGTCCCGGCTGGCCGACATCGTCAGGTGCCTCGCCCTGCGCACCGGACGTCCGCGAGAAGCCGTCGCCGCCGAGTGGTTCCTGCGCTACCTCGAACAGGTGATCCGTCCGGTGGTGTGGCTCGACGGCGAGGCAGGGATCGCCCTGGAGGCCCATCAGCAGAACACGCTGGTGGTGCTGGACGCCGACGGCTGGCCCGCGGGCGGTCGTTACCGCGACAACCAGGGCTACTACTTCCGCGCCTCCCGGCGCGCGGAACTCGACGCCTTGCTGCCCGGCATCGGCGAGCGCAGCGACACCTTCGTCTCCGACGAGGTCACGGACGAACGCTTCGGCTACTACCTCGCCGTCAACAACGTCTTCGGTCTCATCGGTGCCTTCGGCTCCCAGAAGCTCGCCGACGAACGGCTGCTCCTGGCCGCATTCCGCCGCTTCCTCCGTGGTCTCGCCTCCGGTCCTGCCCGTACCCGCTCGACCCTGCCGGCCCGTCTGCTCGACTCGCCGGTCCTGCGCTGCAAGGCCAACCTGCTGACCCGGCTGCACGGCCTCGACGAACTCGTCGGCCCGGTCGACACCCAGTCCGTCTACGTCACCATCGCGAACCCCCTGCACTCCTGACACGAATCCCCTGCCGAGAGGAGCGCGCCATGTCTCCCGCCGACGCCGGCGCAGCCACGGACCAGGCCCCCGCCGCCACCGGTGCCCCCGTCCTCGATCCTGAACCGATCCCCATGGCCGCCGCTGCCGCGGCCGCCCCGCGCCCGAGCGGCGCCGAGCTCCGCCCTGGACCGGCCGAGGCGGGCACCGACAGCGAGGACACGCTCGACCTTCACCTGCCGGACGACTTCATCGCACTCTTCGCGGAGAGGACCGCGCCCGGATCCGCCGTGGACGACCTCCTCGGCGGCGTCGGGGACTGGGGCGCCACCGCCACCCCTGTCGGCGCCTTCCAGCTGGTCCCCGTCCAGGTCGAGCGGGACCTGCCGGTCATCGGCCGGTGGATGAACGACCCGGCCGTCGCCGAGTACTGGCAGTTGGCCGGACCGCAGAGCGTGACCGAGGCCCATCTGCGCGCGCAACTGGACGGCGACGGACGCAGTGTCCCCTGTCTCGGCCTCCTCGAGGGCACACCGATGAGCTACTGGGAGATCTACCGGGCCGATCTCGACCCGCTGGCCCGCCACTATCCCGCCCGGCCGCACGACACCGGTGTCCACCTCCTCATCGGCAGCGTCACCGACCGCGGCCGAGGACTCGGCAGCGCTCTGCTCCGAGCCGTGGCCGACCTGATCCTCGACAAACGCCTCAGCTGTTCCCGCGTCGTGGCGGAGCCCGACCTTCGCAACGCACCCTCCGTAGCCGCCTTCCTGACCGCCGGATTCCGCTTCGCGGCCGAGGTCGACCTGCCCGACAAGCGGGCCGCCCTCGTGATCCGGGACCGGTCCTTGCGAGAGCTGCTGTGACAGTCGGTCGCAGACCCGTCACAACGAGCAACGTTCGCCCGGCCGGTCCGGTTCCCGTCGCGCAGAACCGATTGAGGAAGTGCAGAACCCCTGGTCCGCGGCTCGACCGCCCGTTTGTCAGTCCCGAGCCGTAGGGTGGTCGCGCTATGACGAAGCCCTCACTCCCCGAACTCCTGCATGCCGCCGTCGCCGCCGTCGGCGGTGCGGAGCGCCCCGGCCAGGTGACCATGGCCCAAGCCGTCGCGGACGCGGTCGACGACGGCTCGCACCTGCTGGTCCAGGCCGGCACCGGTACCGGTAAGTCCCTCGGTTACCTCGTGCCCGCGCTCGCGCACGGGGAACGAGTCGTGGTGGCAACGGCCACCCTGGCGCTGCAGCGCCAGCTCGTGGAGCGTGACCTGCCGCGCACGGTCGACGCGCTGCACCCCCTGCTGCGCCGTCGCCCGGAGTTCGCCATGCTCAAGGGCCGCTCGAACTACCTGTGTCTGCACCGTCTGCACGAGGGCGTCCCGCAGGACGAGGAGGAGGGCCTGTTCGACCAGTTCGAGGCGGCCGCGCCCACCAGCAAGCTGGGTCAGGACCTGCTGCGGCTGCGCGACTGGGCGGACGAGACCGAGTCCGGTGACCGTGACGACCTCACGCCCGGTGTGTCCGACCGCGCCTGGGGGCAGGTCTCCGTCTCGTCGCGGGAGTGCCTGGGCGCCTCCAAGTGCGCCTACGGCGCCGAGTGCTTCGCCGAGATGGCCCGCGAGCGCGCCAAGCTCGCCGAGGTCGTCGTCACCAACCACGCGCTGCTCGCGATCGACGCCATCGAGGGCGCGCCGGTCCTTCCGCAGCACGAGGTGCTGATCGTCGACGAGGCCCATGAGCTGGTCTCACGGGTGACCGGCGTCGCCACCGGCGAACTCACGCCCGGACAGGTCAACCGTGCGGTGCGCCGCGCCGCGAAGCTCGTCAACGAGAAGGCCGCCGATCAGCTGCAGACCGCCGCCGAGGGTTTCGAGCGGCTGATGGAGCTGGCCCTGCCGGGCAGGCTGGAGGAGATCCCCGAGGACCTCGGCTATGCCCTGCTGGCTCTGAGGGACGCCGCACGCAACGTCATCTCGGCGCTCGGCACGACCCGCGACAAGTCGGTCCAGGACGAGGACGCGGTCCGCAAGCAGGCGCTGGCCTCCGTGGAGAACGTGCACGACGTGGCGGAGCGGATCACGAACGGTTCCGAGTGGGACGTCGTCTGGTACGAACGCCACGACCGCTTCGGCGCCTCCCTGCGCGTCGCCCCCATGTCCGTCTCGGGCCTGCTGCGCGAGAAACTCTTCGCTGACCGCTCCGTCGTCCTGACCTCGGCGACCCTCAAACTCGGCGGCGAC
The DNA here is from genome assembly GCF_014654675.1 of Streptomyces spiralis. Classification (GTDB taxonomy): domain Bacteria; phylum Actinomycetota; class Actinomycetes; order Streptomycetales; family Streptomycetaceae; genus Streptomyces; species Streptomyces spiralis. Next base: position 1,837 of record NZ_BNBC01000052.1, on the reverse strand, counting down.
TTCAACGGCGTCGGCGCCTCCCTCGGCCTTGCCCCGGAGGGCACGGAGGGCGACGACGTGCCGCAGTGGAAGGGCGTGGACGTCGGTTCGCCCTTCGACTACCGCAAACAGGGCATTCTGTACGTCGCGAAGCACCTGTCGCGCCCCGCGCGGGACGGCGACCGCGGGGACATGCTCGACGAGCTGACGGAACTGATCCAGGCAGCGGGCGGCCGCACACTCGGCCTGTTCTCGTCGATGCGGGCCGCCCAGCTGGCCGCCGAGGAGCTGCGTGCGCGCATCCCCGAGTTCCCGATCCTGCTCCAGGGCGAGGAGACGCTGGGCGAGCTGATCAAGAACTTCGCGGCGGACCCGAAGACGTGCCTGTTCGGCACGCTGTCCCTCTGGCAGGGCGTGGACGTCCCCGGCCCCAGCTGTCAGCTGGTCGTGATGGACAAGATCCCGTTCCCGCGCCCCGACGACCCGCTGATGAGCGCCCGCCAGAAGGCGGTGGAGGACGCCGGTGGCAACGGCTTCATGGCGGTCGCCGCCACCCATGCGGCCCTGCTGATGGCCCAGGGCGCCGGACGTCTCGTCCGCGCATCCGGGGACCGCGGGGTGGTCGCCGTACTCGATCAGCGACTGGCCACGGCGCGTTACGGCGGCTATCTGAAGGCGTCACTGCCGGACTTCTGGTACACCACCGACCGCAACCAGGTGCGTAAGTCGCTGGCGGCCATCGACGCCGCGGCCCGGCAGGCGGAGGAGGAGCAGACGGCGGCCGGGTGAGCGCACAACAGGGCCCCGGAACCGGCGCAGAGGTTCCGGGGCCCGATCAAGGGGCGGGTCGACAGGCCCGCCGCTGCGCTCCTCAGACGCGCCGCAGGACTGCCACCACCTTGCCGAGGATGGTCGCGTCGTCACCCGGGATCGGCTCGTACGCCGCGTTGTGCGGCAGCAGCCAGACATGGCCGTCCTCGCGCTTGAAGCGCTTGACGGTCGCCTCGCCCTCGATCATGGCGGCCACGATGTCGCCGTTCTCGGCGACCTGCTGGCGGCGGACCGTGACCCAGTCGCCGTCACAGATGGCGGCCTCGATCATCGAGTCGCCGACGACCTTCAGGACGAACAGCTCACCGTCGCCGACCAGCTGCCGGGGGAGAGGGAAGACGTCCTCGACCGACTCCTCGGCGAGGATCGGGCCACCGGCGGCGATCCGGCCGACCAGAGGAACGTACGACGCGGCGGGCTTGCCCACCGTGTCGGTGGGCTGCAGCGTGGCGGCCTGGTCCGAGCCGCGGACCTCGTAGGCGCGCGGGCGGTGCGGGTCACGCCGCAGAAAGCCCTTGCGCTCGAGCGCCATGAGCTGGTGGGCCACCGAGGAGGTGCTGGACAGGCCGACCGCCTGGCCGATCTCCCGCATGGACGGCGGATAGCCGCGCCGCTGCACCGAGTCCCTGATGACCTCGATCACCCGGCGCTGCCGCTCGGTGAGGCCCGAGCTGTCCGCCCGGATGCCTGGAGGGCGGCCCGGAAGGGAGCGCTTGGGTCCCTCCGGATTCGCGGCTTCGTTCATCGCATGCACCGGCTCGAGTCGGCCCTGGGAGCGGTCCTGGGCAGTGATGGTGGCACTGTCTGCGGTGGTGGTCACGTCGTCGGCCCCTCTCGATGGTCTCCCTCCGGCACAACGGTAGTTGCTTTCGAAAGGTTGCGCCAAACACACGTTCGAGTGAAAAAGTGTGGATCAAGGGACTTGATCACGTGTCTGGGTGTATGGCCGACGTGGTGACCGGCGGGCAAAAAGGCCCATTGCTGTACTCTTCACCGCCGGAGTGCAGACCTTGTGGGTCGCCGCCCC
>NZ_BNBC01000051.1 GCF_014654675.1 Streptomyces spiralis | reverse complement strand
GACTGGTACAACTACCACCGACCCCACACCGGCATCAGCGGCCAAACACCAGCCAGCCGCGTCACCAACCTGTCCGGTCAGCACAGGTAGGGGGTGTCTCGCCGATCATGCCGGGCTCGTGGCGCCCGGCACCGCACCTCGCCGCGTTGTCGTCGGTCGCCGATGCTCCGCATCGACTTGCGACGGGGGCGTCCCCGCGCGAGCGAAGTCGAGCGTGGGGGAGTGTGGGCACGGCGGACAACTCCGGGCCACCGCCCGAGCAACGCACACCGCACCCGCCGTCACAGCCTGCCCCAAGCGGCAGCGCTCACGTACCGTTGACGCATGACGAGCATCGGTGGTGCCGCAAGTCCCGGGATGGTCGACTGGAATCTCGCGGTGGCGACCGCGACCCGCCTGGTCAGGCCGGGCCCCGAGGTGAGCCGCGACGAGGCCCGCGCCGTCGTCGCGGAACTGCGCCGGCATGCCAAGGCCTCGGAGGAGCACGTCCGGGGCTTCACTCGTCTGGGTACGGACGAGACCCACGACACGCCCGTGCTCGTGGTCGACCGCCCGGGCTGGGTGCGGGCCAACGTCGCCGGCTTCCGCGAGCTGCTCAAGCCGCTGCTGGACAAGATGCAGGCGCGCCGCGGCAGCAGCCCCGGGGGCGTGGTCCTCGGCGCCGTGGGCGGCAAGGTCACCGGCGTCGAACTCGGCATGCTGCTGTCCTTCCTCGCCTCCCGCGTGCTCGGCCAGTACGAGACGTTCGCCCCGGCCACCCGCGAGCTGCCCGCGGGCGCGAACGGCGGCGGACGGCTGCTGCTCGTCGCCCCGAACATCGTCCACGTCGAGCGCGAACTCGACGTGGAGCCCCACGACTTCCGCCTCTGGGTGTGCCTGCACGAGGAGACCCACCGCACGCAGTTCACCGCGGTGCCCTGGCTGCGCGACCACCTCGAGGGCGAAATCCAGTCGTTCTTGTCGGAGACCGACGTCGACCCGATGGCGTTCCTGGAGCGCGTCCGCGAGGCCGCCCAGTCGCTCGTCGGCGGGCGCCCGGAGGGCGAGGAGGACGACGACGGCGGCCGCTCCCTCGTGGAGCTGGTGCAGACCCCCGCCCAGCGAGAGATCCTCGGCCGGCTCACCGCCGTGATGTCCCTGCTGGAGGGCCACGCTGACTACGTCATGGACGGGGTCGGGCCGGACGTCGTGCCGACCGTCGCGGAGATCCGCGAGAAGTTCCAGCAGCGCCGTGCCAAGGGTGCCTCGCGGCTGGACACGGCCCTGCGCAAGCTGCTGGGCCTGGACGCCAAGCTGCGGCAGTACCGCGAGGGCGAACGGTTCGTCCGCGCGGTCGTCGAACAGGTCGGCATGGACGGCTTCAACCGTGTGTGGACCTCCCCGAACACCCTCCCCACCAAGGCGGAGATCGCCAAACCGGCGGACTGGGTCGCACGGGTGCACCGCAAGGGCGAGCCGTGAACCGGCGTGAGGACGGGGTGAACCGAATCCGGCCGACGGCAGGCGAACGCCCCTCCAATCACCCGTCCGAGGGACCGTAGGCAATGGGTAGGCGTGCAATGCTCGGGGAACGGCCCGTTTCTGTCACCATCTACACACTCTGAGTGACCGACTCGGGCTCACCCCCCGAAAACTTCCGTGAAGGGAACCGGACATGGGTCCCCATCCTGCGGTCGCGGCGATACGCCTGGCGGTACGCCGCGTCCTCCACGACATCCTCGACGAGCAGAGCGCGCCGCACGCCGAGCTGCCCCGTCCCGAACTGCAGACCGCCCACGCGCAGACGCCGCACGCCGCGCAGCTGCCGTACGCCCCGCACTCGCCGTACGGCGACCACGCGCAGGAGACCACCCCCTCGCAGGGCCCGCGCACCGCGCGGCTCTCCGGGCAGCCCCCGCTCGCCGTGCCGACGCCGAGCCGCGGCCGGTGCATCGCCGCCCGGGCCCCGCAGGGCTCGCAGGCGGCCCATGAGCGCCCGCCGTCGCCGCTCGTTCTCGTGGCCTGCTCGGGCGGGGCCGACTCCATGGCGCTCGCCTCCGCCCTCGCCTTCGAGGCCCCCAAGCTCGGCGTCCGGGCCGGCGGCATCACCGTCGACCACGGCCTCCAGGCCGGCTCCGACCTGCGCGCCGACGAGGTCGCCCAGCGGCTGCGCGAACTCGGCCTGGACCCGGTCGAGGCCGTCGCCGTCGCCGTGGGCCGCGACGGCGGCCCGGAGGCCGCCGCCCGCGACGCCCGCTACGCCGCCCTCGACGCCGCCGCCGAACGCCACGGCGCCGCCGCGATCCTGCTCGGCCACACCCGCGACGACCAGGCCGAGACGGTGCTGCTCGGCCTCGCCCGCGGCTCCGGCATCCGCTCCCTGTCCGGGATGGCCGCGGTCTCGGGGGCCGGCGGCCGTTACCGGCGCCCGTTCCTGCACATCGACCGGCAGACCGCCCGCAAGGCCTGCATGGCCCAGTCCCTGCCCGTCTGGGACGACCCGCACAACACCGACCCCGCCTACACCCGCTCCCGGCTGCGCCACGAGGGCCTGCCCGCCCTGGAGAAGGCGCTCGGCAAGGGCGTCGTCGAGGCACTCGCCCGCACCGCCCAGCTCTCCCGCGACGACGCCGACGCCCTGGACGCCTGGGCCGGCCAGGCCGAGGCCGCCGCCCGCGACGACGCCGGCTGCCTGGAGTGCGCCAAGCTGTACGCGCTGCCCCCCGCCGTACGCCGCCGCGTGCTGCGTCGCGCCGCCATCGACGCCGGTGCTCCGGCCGGTTCCCTGTTCGCCCGCCACATCGAGGAAGTGGACCGGCTGATCACCGGCTGGCGCGGTCAGGGAGCCATCAACCTCCCCGGCAAAGTCGTCGCCCGGCGGCAGGGTGGCAGACTGGTGATTCGGCAAGGCTGAATCCTTCCCCCCGGGAAGGCGCCGGCCTCCCTGTTCCGGGAGAGCCGGAACAGCCGGTGGGACGACCGACCGAAAGTGATGCGGGTGGACGCGAAAGACATGGGTGCCGACCTTCAGCAGGTACTCATCACCAAGGAAGAGATCGACGCCAAGCTGGCCGAGCTGGCCGCGAAGATCGACGCGGAGTACGCGGACAAGGACCTGCTGATCGTCGGCGTCCTCAAGGGCGCGGTCATGGTCATGGCCGACCTGGCACGGGCCCTGTCCACCCCCGTCACCATGGACTGGATGGCCGTGTCCTCCTACGGCGCGGGCACCCAGTCCTCCGGCGTCGTGCGGATCCTCAAGGACCTCGACACCGACATCAAGGGCAAGCACGTCCTGATCGTCGAGGACATCATCGACTCCGGCCTGACCCTGTCGTGGCTGATCAACAACCTCGGCTCCCGTGAGCCCGCATCCCTCAAGGTGTGCACTCTGCTCCGCAAGCCGGACGCCGCCAAGGTCGCCATCGACGTGGAGTGGGTCGGCTTCGACATCCCCAACGAGTTCGTCGTCGGCTACGGCCTGGACTACGCCGAGAAGTACCGCAACCTGCCGTTCGTCGGTACGCTCGCCCCCCACGTCTACGGCGGCTGACGCCGTCCGCCGCGGTGCCGCACGGTGATCGGGAACCCCGGCGGCCCCGCGGGCGTTGGAGCATGCAGACGGGTACGCCGGCTCTCCCGTGCGGCTACGAGCCGCGATGCTGGGGTACCGTCAGAAGAACTGTCTTATCAAACTCACTATGGCAGGAGGGACGGGGCGGCACCGCTCCGTATGGATGGACGTGAAGCGATACTTCCGTGGGCCGGTCATGTGGATCGTGCTGGCCGTCCTTGCCGTGGTCGTGTTGATGCAGGTCGTCGGCTCGTCCGGCGGCTACAAGACGGTGGACACAGGCCAGGTCGTAGCCGCGATCAATGACAACCGGGTCCAGCAGGCCAAGCTGACCACCGGCGATGAGCAGACCATCAAGGTCGAGCTCAAGGACGGCCAGAAGGTCTCCGGCAGCTCGAAGATCCAGGCCAGCTACATCGGCGACCAGGGCGTCAACATCGCCAATACGCTGCAGGACAAGTTCCAGCACAAGCAGATCCCGGACGGCTACACGGTCTCGCCGTCCAAGCAGAACCCGTTCGTCGGCGTGCTGCTCTCCTTGCTCCCCTTCGTCCTCATCGTGGTCGTCTTCCTGTTCCTGATGAACCAGATGCAGGGCGGCGGCTCCCGGGTCATGAACTTCGGCAAGTCCAAGGCCAAGCTCATCACCAAGGACACCCCCAAGACGACCTTCTCGGACGTCGCCGGAGCCGACGAGGCCGTCGAGGAGCTCCAGGAGATCAAGGAGTTCCTCCAGGAGCCGGCCAAGTTCCAGGCCGTCGGCGCCAAGATCCCCAAGGGCGTCCTGCTCTACGGCCCGCCCGGCACCGGCAAGACGCTGCTGGCGCGCGCGGTGGCCGGCGAGGCCGGGGTCCCCTTCTACTCGATCTCCGGTTCCGACTTCGTCGAGATGTTCGTCGGTGTCGGTGCCTCCCGAGTCCGTGACCTGTTCGAGCAGGCCAAGGCGAACGCCCCGGCGATCGTCTTCGTCGACGAGATCGACGCCGTCGGCCGCCACCGCGGTGCCGGCCTCGGCGGCGGTCACGACGAGCGCGAGCAGACCCTGAACCAGCTGCTCGTCGAGATGGACGGCTTCGACGTCAAGGGCGGTGTGATCCTCATCGCCGCCACCAACCGGCCCGACATCCTCGACCCGGCGCTGCTGCGCCCGGGCCGCTTCGACCGCCAGATCGCGGTCGACCGCCCCGACATGCAGGGCCGTCTGGAGATCCTCAAGGTCCACCAGAAGGGCAAGCCGGTCGCCCACGACGTCGACCTGGCCGCCGTCGCCCGCCGCACCCCCGGCTTCACCGGTGCCGATCTGTCCAACGTCCTGAACGAGGCCGCGCTGCTCACGGCCCGCAGTGACCAGAAGCTGATCGACAACAAGATGCTGGACGAGGCGATCGACCGCGTGGTCGCGGGCCCGCAGAAGCGGACCCGGATCATGTCGGACAAGGAGAAGAAGATCACCGCGTACCACGAGGGCGGTCACGCCCTGGTCGCGGCGGCCTCCCCGAACTCCGACCCGGTCCACAAGATCACGATCCTGTCCAGAGGCCGTGCGCTCGGCTACACGATGGTCCTGCCGGACGAGGACAAGTACTCCACCACCCGCAACGAGATGCTGGACCAGCTGGCCTACATGCTGGGCGGCCGCGCGGCCGAGGAGCTCGTCTTCCACGACCCGACCACGGGCGCCGCGAACGACATCGAGAAGGCCACCGCCACGGCCCGCGCCATGGTCACGCAGTACGGCATGACCGAGCGGCTCGGCGCCATCAAGTTCGGCGGCGACAACACGGAGCCGTTCCTCGGACGTGAGATGGCTCACCAGCGCGACTACTCGGAAGAGGTCGCCGCGCTGGTGGACGAGGAAGTCAAGAAGCTCATCGAGAACGCGCACAACGAGGCCTGGGAGATCCTGGTCGAGAACCGCGACGTCCTCGACAACCTCGTCCTGCAGCTGCTGGAGAAGGAGACGCTGGGCAAGGAGGAGATCGCCGAGATCTTCGCCCCCATCGTCAAGCGCCCGCCGCGGCCCGCCTGGACCGGCTCGTCCCGCCGTACGCCGTCCACCCGTCCGCCGGTGCTCTCCCCCAAGGAGCTGGCCCTGACCAACGGGGCGAACGGCGCGGCGGCGGCGATCAGCACCGTCAAGTCCACCGCCACGGACCCCGCCCCGGCGCCGGAGCAGACCCCGGAGGAGCGTCCGGACAACTGACGAAGAGCCGTGCGGGGCCCCACCGGCCCCGCACGGCCCCGGAATGTATGCCGCGCCCCCCGGGTTCTAGCCTGGGGGGCGCGGCATTTCGTATGCCCCGGCATTTCGTGTGCCCGCGGTTGGTACAGACAGGAACGAGGCTTCAGATGACCGACCCCGTGACGCTGGACGGCGAGAGCACCTTCGGCGAGTTCGACGAGAAGCGCGCCGAGAACGCCGTGCGCGAACTCCTCATCGCGGTCGGCGAGGACCCGGACCGCGAGGGCCTGCGCGACACCCCGGCGCGGGTGGCGCGCGCGTACAAGGAGATATTCGCGGGGCTGTGGCAGACGCCCGAGGACGTCCTGACGACGACGTTCGACCTGGGCCACGACGAGATGGTGCTCGTGAAGGACATCGAGGTGTACTCGACCTGTGAGCACCACCTCGTTCCGTTCCGGGGAGTCGCTCACGTCGGCTACATCCCGTCCACCAGCGGCAAGATCACGGGTCTGTCCAAGCTGGCCCGGCTCGTGGACGTCTACGCCCGCCGCCCGCAGGTGCAGGAGCGGCTCACCACGCAGATCGCCGACTCGCTCATGGAGATCCTGGAGCCGCGCGGCGTGATCGTCGTCGTGGAGTGCGAGCACATGTGCATGTCGATGCGGGGCATCCGCAAGCCCGGGGCCAAGACCATCACCTCGGCGGTGCGCGGTCAGCTGAGGGACGCGGCGACGCGCAACGAGGCGATGAGCCTCATCATGGCGCACTGACGCGGCACCGACGCCTCCGGTGGCCGTCAGGCCACCGGTTCCGCCCCCGGGTGGTCCTGGTCGTCGTCCTCGGGGAGCCTGCAGACGCGCTCCAGGAACAGGGCCGCCGCTATCACCGCAAGGCCCGCGACGACCGAGAAGCCGGCGTAGATCGCCTGGTCGCGGCGGGCGGGGATGTCGAGGAGCTCCAGCAGGAAGACGCCCGTGCCGCCGTACATGCCGGCGACGAGGGCGGCGACCAGGGCGCTCGCCTGGCCGAAGACCACCGCGCGGGCGGCCATCAGCGGGTCGACGCCCTTGGCTCCGGGGCGGCGCTCGCGCTGGGCCTTGAGCCGGGCGCGCAGGGAGAGGGCCGTGGACAGCAGGACCGCGGCGATCAGGGCGAGGACGATGGGGGCGGCCAGGGGAACGCTGGGCAGTGTCCCCACCCCGTTCCACAGGCGGGCGGCCGCCCAGGACAGCACTCCGGCGACGACGAACACGCCGACCAGCACCCTGATGCGCAGCTCTTTCACGGTGTCCCTTCAGCTCCCCCGGACCGTGGGTCGGGCATGAGCGGCTCGTCCCGGCCCGCTGGCGGGTCCGTCCGTGCCGTACGTCGTCTGATCTTTCTCGACCTTAACGACTACTCGGGCAGCCGGAGTTCCAGATCCGCGCGCGGCTCCACACCCGCACGGGTGAGAGCGGTCAGCAGGGCGGCCACGGGGCCGCGGCCCGGCAGCTGGGCCTCGGGGTCCACGTCGTGCCACGGGGCGAGCACGAAGGCGCGCTCGTGGGCGCGCGGATGAGGGAGCGTGAGACGCGGGTCGTCGGAGACGACATCGGCGTAGGCGACGATGTCGACGTCGATGGTGCGCGGACCCCAGCGCTCGTCCCGGACCCGGTGGAAGGCCTCCTCGATGGCGTGGGCGCGCTCCAGGAGGGAGGACGGCGGCAGCGTCGTCTTCAGGACCACCACCGCGTTGAAGTACGACGGCTGGGAGCCGGGCTCGACGCCCCACGGCTCCGTCTCGTAGACGGGGGAGACCGCCTTGATGCGCACGCCCGGGGTGTCCTCCAGGGCGTCGACGGCGCCCTGGAGGGTCTCCAGGCGGTTGCCGAGGTTGGAGCCGAGGGAGATCACGGCCCGTTTCGGGTTCTGCAGGGTGGTGTCGGCGGCGTCGACCTTCTCGACGACGGAGGCGGGCACCGGCTGGACGGTCGGGTCGGTGGGGCCCTGGGCGAAGGGTGCGCTCATACTCGGCTCCGGGTGATGGTGACGGTCACGTCGTCGAAGGGGACCGTGATCGGCGCGTCCGGCTTGTGGACGCAGACCTCGACCTCCTGGACCCCCTCGTGCTTCAGGCAGACCTGGGCGATGCGCTCGGCGAGCGTCTCGATGAGGTTCACGGGCTCGCCCTCCACCACGGCGACGACCTCCTCGGCCACGATGCCGTAGTGCACGGTCTTCGCCAGGTCGTCGTCGGCCGCGGCCCGGCGGGTGTCCACACCCAGGACCAGGTCCACCAGGAAGGTCTGGCCCTCCTCGCGCTCCTTGGGGAACACACCGTGGTGCCCGCGAGCCTTCAGGCCGCGCAGCGCGACACGATCCACGCGAATCACTCCTGCAATCGTCGGTGACGGCCGGTTGCTGCCGCGTGCGGGCGGCACACCGGTCGCCAACGAATCTACCTGCGGACACTGACAGCGCCCGGTCCCGGGCACGGTCCCATGAGCCGGACCGGGCAGGTTTCACCGTGCGTTTCCCCTGGAGAACCCGCTTGCTCACCGGTCGGGGGCCGCTTCTGCCGCCGAGCCCGTGATTCCGGCCACGTCCGGCGCTCGCCGGCGTTCCTCTGTGGTGCGCCTACCCACTCAGGCGGGTGTCTCGTCGTCCCCGGCGGCCTCTTCCTCCTCGCTCTCGGCCAGGACGGGGGAGGCGTGGTGGGACCAGAGCTTCCAGCCGAGCGGTGTGCGCCGGAACACATTGGTGGCGACGACCAGCTGGCCGACCAGCGGGCCGAGCTCGCCGCCGTCGTCGGGGGCGGGGCCACCGCTGAGGATGTTCTCGGTGCAGGTCACCAGGGCGGTGTCGCCCGTGACCGAGACGTGCACATCGGTGAGGAAGAACTGGATGTAGTCGGTGTTCGCCATGATCAGCGCGTAGGAGCGCAGGACCTCGCCGCGGCCGGTGAGCACCGGCCAGCCGGGGTGCACGCAGGAGACCACCCCCGTGTCGGCCGGGTCGTGGTACTCCTCGTCGACGCCCAGGTCGGACGGGGTGAGCCAGAGTGAGGAGAGCCCCTCGAAGTCTCCCTGCTCCAGTGCCTCGTAGAAGGCCGTGTTGGCGGCCTCGACCTCCTCGACGTCGGTGTGGGGGGCGCTCACCGGTGTCCTTCGGGGGAGCGGGAGGGGGTTTCGGCGGTCCGCGTGTCACCGGCGGGGGCGTTCTGGTGGCCGCGCGCCTGCTCCACGGCGCGTGCGACCCGTACCGCGTCCGCCGTCGCGCGTACCTCGTGGACACGCACCGCCCATGCGCCGGCGTGCGCCGCGAGCGCGGAGACGGCGGCGGTGGCGGCGTCGCGCTCGCGCGCGGGCGGCGGCGCGCCCTCGGGGCCGGCCAGCACCCGGCCGAGGAACCGCTTGCGGGAGGCGGCGACCAGCACGGGGTGGCCGAGGCCCAGCAGGCGGTCGAGGTGGGCCAGGAGCTCCAGGTCGTGCCCGGCCTCCTTGGAGAAGCCGAGGCCGGGGTCGACCACGATCCGGTCGGGGGCGATGCCGCCGTCCAGAACGGCCTCCACGCGCGCGTGCAACTCGTCGACGACCTCGGTGACGACATCCGCGTACACGCCCTTGACGCCGCCGCCCTGGAGGAAGCCGCGCCAGTGCATGACGACGAACGGAACGCCCGCGGCGGCCACCACGGGGACCATGGCCGGGTCGGCGAGGCCGCCGCTGACGTCGTTGACGAGTGCGGCCCCGGCCGCGAGGGCCTGCTCGGCGACGCGGGCGCGCATGGTGTCGACGGAGATCGTGACGCCCTCCGCGGCGAGGCCGCGGACGACGGGGATGACCCGCCGGAGCTCCTCGTCCTCGTCGACGCGGGTGGCGCCCGGGCGGGTGGACTCGCCACCGACGTCGACCAGGTCGGCACCCTGCGCGACCAGGTCGAGGCCGTGCTTGACGGCGATGGTCGTGTCGAACCAGCGGCCGCCGTCGGAGAAGGAGTCTGGGGTCACGTTCACGACCCCCATGACCGCACACCGGTCCCACGCCGGAAGCCCCGCCACTACCCCGCGCCCGCTCAGGTTGCTCATATGTTCAGCGTAGGCCCAGCCCCTCCCCACCACTCCCGCACCCCGAACGCCACCCCCACGACCCTTCGACCAGGGACACCGCCCGCCCGGCGGGCTCCACGGCCGAGCGGCCAGGGGCCCGAGAAAGGGTCCGAAACGCCCCGCAAGGCGGAGACGGCCGGGAAGCCGAGAGGGGCGACCGGCAAGCCGAGAGGGGCGGGCGGGAGGCCCGAGACAGGGCGCAGCCCCGAGGCAGGGCGCGGGGCCGAGGCAGGGCGCGGGGCCGAGACTGCCGATGGGGTCCGGAGAGTGCGGGCCCGAGACGGCTGAGAGGCTCAAGAGAGACGCGACGCCGAAGTCCGACTGCGGGGCTCGAGGCGGCTCGCGAGGCCGAGACGGCCGGCGGGGCACCGGGAGGGGGCGCCAGGCCTGGACGCCCGCCAAGCCGGATGGATGCGGGGCCTGGGACGTCCGCGGGCCCATGAGACCGGTGCGAGGGCAGAGCCGGGGAGGAGGCGCGGGTGCCGGGGCCGATAGGAGCGCGGGCCGAGAGGGGGAGGCCCGAGAGGGGCACCTTGGCTGGAGGGGTGGGGCGCTCTCTCGGGCCGGTCGGGGGTCAGGCCGCGCGGATGTCGCGTTCCGCGACCGCGTGGGGGCACGCGCGCTGTGAGGTGCGGCGGCGGCGCAGGAAGCGCGGGAGCGGGAGGGCGAGGTCGACGAAGCCCTCCGCCTGCATGGCGGCGAAGCCGATGCGGGGCAGGTCTCCGGAGGCGCGGTAGACGACGAACCGCGGCTCCCAGCGCGGCTGGAACTTGGCGTTGAACTTGTACAGCGACTCGATCTGGAACCAGCGCGAGAGGAACACCAGCAGCCCGCGCCAGGCCCGCAGCACCGGACCCGCACCGATCTTCTCGCCGCGCGCCAGCGCCGAGCGGAACATCGCGAAGTTCAGCGAGACCCGGGTGATGCCGAACTTCGGCGCGGCCTGCAGCGCCGCCACGATGAGCAGCTCGTTCATGCCGGGGTCGGCCGAGCGGTCGCGGCGCATCAGGTCCAGGGAGGCACCGTCCTCCCCCCAGGGGACGAAGTGCAGCACCGCCTTCAGGTCGCCGTACTCGCCGGGCTCGTCGTCCTGCTTGTGCGCGGTCGCTATGAGGCAGTCGCCGTCGGAGGGGTCGCCGATGCGGCCGAGCGCCATGGAGAAGCCCCGCTCGGTGTCGGTGCCGCGCCAGTCCTCGGCGGCCCGCCGGATCCGCTCCAGCTCGGCGTCGCCGAGGTCACGAACGCGCCGCACCCGCGTTTCGTAGCCGGCCCGTTCGATGCGCTTGACCATCTGGCGGACGTTGCGCATCGCGCGTCCGGCGAGCGAGAAATCCGCGACGTCGACCACCGCCTCGTCGCCCAGTTCCAGCGCGTCCAGGCCGGTCTCCCGGGTCCACACCTCGCCGCCGGTCTCGGAGCAGCCCATGACGGCGGGCGTCCAGGAGTGGGCCTTGGCCTCGTCCATGAACCGCTCGATGGCGCCCGGCCAGGCCTCGACGTCGCCGATCGGGTCACCGCTGGCGAGCATCACGCCGGAGACGACGCGGTACGTCACCGCCGCCTTGCCGCTGGGCGAGAACACCACGGCCTTGTCGCGGCGCAGCGCGAAGTGGCCGAGGGAGTCCCGGCCGCCGTGCTTGGCCAGCAGGGCGCGCAGCCTGCTCTCGTCCTCCTCGGTCAGGCGTGCGGCCGGGTGCTCGGGGCGGAACGCCAGGTAGATCGTGGTGACCGCGGTGAGCCAGCCGAGCGCGCCGAGCGAGAAGGCGACCGTCCAGGACGTGTTGCCCTGGTAGTCGACCGGCCCCTCGAAGCCGAACAGACCGTAGACGACGTGGGTGAGCCGATCGGCCACGCTCGGGTTGCCGACCATGCGATGGGCGTGGACGCTCACGATGAGCATGCCCAGCGCCAGCGAACCCGCGCTCATCAGCACGAAGTTGGCCAGCGCCCGCCACCGGCTGCGCGGGTCCGGCAGGGCCGCGAACTCCTTGCGGTGGGCCAGCAGTGGCGCCAGCAGCGCCAGTGAGATGATCAGACCGGCCACGGAGTGCCGGTAGACGAACTCGGCCGCCGCGCCCGCCGGAAGCAGCGCCACGGCGGCGCGCCAGGCCCGCCGCTTGCGCCGCTTGAGCCCGTGCGCGAGCAGCAGCAACAGCACGCCCGCGCTGAGGGACAGCGCCGCGGCGAACGGGCCGAAGGATCCGGGCAGCACCTCGGCGAGGGCGTGCATCCGGCTGTGCCGGAAGCGCGGAAAGACACCCGCCGCAATGTCCAGGAGACCCACGACGGCGGCGGCCCTGCCGACGAGAGAGGGGACGGCCTCGGGGCGCGGACCGCGGAGTATGCGGCGCATCCGAGGGGATCGACCCGGAACCTCGCCCGACATTTCCCCATCTATCCTGACAGACATCGCATCCCGTAGTTCTGCGAGAGACCTTGAATCCGGTGCCGATCGGGGCATCCGGCGACATTGCGCCCTCTAGGACGGTGTCTGGGGGAGAGAGGTTCACTCCCCCACCGGAAAACCGGGTCAAAGGCCAGGGAAAGCCCGGGGCAAACCCTCGCCAAGGATGCGTCGGCGGCCCCGGGGGAAGTGCAGGCAGGAAAGAGCCCATGGGTCTCACGAGCAAAAAAGTGCTGGTACTGGCGGTCGCGCTCGCCTTGCTGCTGTTCGTCGCCACGGTGTGGCTGTGGCCGCGCCTGGCGCGCCGCAACTGGCGGGCCGTCAGCGGGCGCGTCGGCATCCTGCTGGCCACGCAGACGGTGATCTTCGCCTGCGTCGGCCTCGCCACCAACCAGGCTTTCGGCTTCTACGCGAGCTGGGCGGACCTGTTCGGACAGGAGACCGACCAGGGCGTCGTCGTCGACCACTCGACCAACGGCGCCACCGGCGGTCCGCTCCAGGTGGTCGCCACCCAGGCGATGAAGGTGACCGGCGGATCCCGGCCGCAAATGTCCGGCCAGATCCAGAAGGTGGACATCGTGGGCCGTACGACCCATATCGCCACCTCCGCCTTCATCTACCTGCCGCCGGAGTACTTCCAGCCGCAGTACCGCACGCGCACCTTCCCGGCGACCGTGGTCCTCACCGGGTATCCGGGCATCGCCCAGTCGCTCGTCAGCAAGCTCAACTACCCCCGTACGGCACTGAATCTGGCCAAGGACGGGCGGATGCAGCCGATGATCCTGGTGATGCTGCGGCCCACCGTGGCGCCGCCGCGCGACACGGAGTGCGTGGACATCCCGGGCGGCCCGCAGACCGAGTCGTTCTTCGCAAGGGATCTTCCCGAGGCCGTCCTCGCCCACTACCGGGTCGGAAAAAAGCCGGGCAGCTGGGGCATTGCCGGAGATTCCACGGGTGGTTACTGCGCGGTGAAACTCGCCATGCACCATCCCGGCGTGTACGCGGCGGGCGCGGGACTGTCGCCGTACTACAAGGCAGCGCTCGATCCGACCACCGGTGATCTCTTCCACGGGAACAGGAATCTGAAGAATCGCGCCGACCTGATGTGGAGCATCAAGCACCTGCCCGCCCCCGACACTTCACTGCTCGTCACGAGCAGCAGGCACGGCGAGAACGACTACAAGGCGACGCTCAAGTTCATAGACGCCGTCAGGGCGACGAACAAGACACGTATCGCCTCGATCGTCCTGGACAGCGGCGGCCACAACTTCAACACCTGGAAGCGCGAGATCCCGGCGATGCTCCAGTGGCTCAGCGGGCGGCTGAGCGACCGCTGAAAATGATCTTGGAGAGGGGAGTGCGGGCTGTCGGAGAAGGCCGGAAGCGGGCCCGCGGAGAAGAGCGGAAAAAGGGCCGGGATCCCATGGCCGTCTTTTTGCGGGGCGGGGCACCACGATTCGCCTACGCGCGGTAAGTTTCTGGCCATGCCACGTGGACGTCACCGCCATTCCCCGCCCTTGCACAGGCTGCTGCCTCCTTCGGCGATCGCCGGCGTCTCCCTCGTCTGCGCCCTGGGTCCCTGGGTGTTCACGGCACCGGTGGTGCTGCGGTCCCTCGCCGCGGCCGCCGCGCTGACCGCGCTCACCGGTGCGGTCGTCATGCGCCGCTGGGACGCCCAGGCCGGCCGCGCGGTCGCCGACCTCACGCGCGCGCGGGCGAGCGACGAGTGGCGCTTCGAGGAACGCGTCGCCGAACTCGAGTCCGACCTGGAGGAGTCGCGCGAACTCCGCGTCCGCCTCGAGCACAAGCTGCGGGCCAAGCGCAAGGAGCTCGCGGGGCTGCGCAACGAGCACGCGGCCCTGCTGCGCCGGTACGCCACCGCGGAGACCGAGCGCGCCAGCGCCCTGGAGGGCCGCCGCCTGCTGGAGCTGGAGGCCGCGCCCGACGCCCGCGCGCTGCCGGCGGCGCAGGCCGACCGGGCGGCCGCGACGACCGCCACGGAGGCCGAGGAAGACGTCAAGGCCGCAGAGGCCACGGAGGCCGCAGAGGCCGAGGCCGCAGGCGCCACGGGTGCCGTGGCGGAGGAGCGCGTGGCAGCGACTCCGAGGGTGTTCTCCCCGGAGGGTTCCGAGCTGTTCCTGCGTGCCAGTGCCGCGCTGTCGCGGTTCGCCGGGGACGCCGAGCCCGCGAAGGAAGCAGCGGTCGCCGGTGCGGCAGCCGGCACGGCCGCCGACGGCGACGCGGAGGCCGCGCCGGAGGACGAACCACAGGGGCAGCCGGAGGCGGCCGACGCGCACGAGCACGCGGCCGCCACCCCGACGACCGAGGCGACCACGGCGACGACCGCTGGTGCCGAGACAGCGATGGCGACGCCCGAGCCGCCCGCGCCGGGCAGGGCCGCCGGACAGCGGCCCGCCGGCCACTTCACCGTGCCGACCGCCGTGGCCGTCGTGCCGGCCGCGCCCGCGCGGCGCCCGGTGGTCGAAGGCGGGTTCGACTTCTTCGGCACCAAGAACACGAAGACGGGGTCGCCGTCCACCGCCCTGGAGGCCGTGCAGAACGAGGACCTGGCCGACGTCGTGGGCCAGGAGGCCCTCGCCCTGCACAAGGCCGAGTCCGAGTCGCAGTACAAGCGGGCCGGTGGCGAGGCCCATGGCGTGGGTCAGGTCATCGACCTGACGGCCCACGACGAGACAGAGCAGATCGACATCCAGGGTCTGCGCACCGCGGCGTCCTGAGGCGGGCAGCCCACCGGAGAACCGAACAGAGCGGCGAGAGCGAGGGGCGTGGCACCTGGGCCACGCCCCTTACCGCTGCGTCATCACTGCCTCAGCACCGCGTCCCGTCACCCATGCGTCACCGCTGCATCCACCGGTCCGGCCGGGCCTCGCGCCGTCCGGTCCGCGACCGCTCCGCCTGTGCCCGCAGCAGCCGGGCCGCCTCCTCGGCGTCCCGCAGGCGTGCCGTGACGGTCTTGTTCGCGCCCGTGTCCACGTGCACGTCGGCGACCCGCCACACCCGCTCCCAGGGCCCCTGCGTGAGCCGTACGCTCTGCACCTTGGCGTGCGGGACGAGCGCGAGCCGCCGCCGCAGCAGCCCGTGCCGCGCGGCGAACACCGCGTCGGTGACGGCGATCCCGTGGCCGCGCCACCACACCGGCGTGCACCACCGGGCGCGCCGCGGGGGCCGTACCAGCAAGGAGGCGTCCGGCACCGTCACCCCGGGCAGGACACGCGCGATCACCGACTCGGCGATCCCGCGCGGAGCGACCGGCAGCAGCACGGAGTTCGACGACCCGGCCACGTCCAGCTCCACCCGCACCCAGCCGAGCCGCCGCCACAGCAGCGGCTCCACGATCCGTACGGTCTGCACCCGCCCCGGCGGCACCGTCTCGTGCGTGCGGTCGAGCAGGCCCCGGTCGATGCGCAGCCCGTCGGGCGACTCGCTCACCGTCCAGTCGTAGGCGCCGACGAAGCGTCCGGCGCTGCTCGTCACGGCCCCGCCGAACAGCGGCACCGCGACGGCCAGCACCGTCCACAGACTGTGGGTGCCCAGCCACACCAGCGGCGGTACGACGACCGCGGTGAGCAGCGAGCCCCAGGTCGCGCCGATCAGCAGCAGCGAGAGCGCGATCACGCGCGCGGGTACGCGGACGAGCTCCCGCGCGGGCGCCTCGCCGACCTCGTGCGCGGTCTCGGGGGCGAAACCGGCGGCCCGCGCGAGCAGTTCGGCGCGCAGGGCGCGGGCCTCGTCCTCGCCGAGGAAGGCGAGTTCGTCCTTCTTGTCCGTCCCTATGACGTCCAGCTTCAGCTTGGCCACCCCCGCGAGGCGCGCGAGCAGCGGCCGGGTGACGTCGACGGCCTGGATCCGCTCCAGCCGGATGTGCGCGGTGCGGCGGAACAACAGGCCGGTGCGGATGCGCAGTTCGGTGTCGGTCACCGCGAAGTGCGTGAACCACCAGGACAGGAAGCCGTACAGCGCGGCCGCCGGGAGGAGCACCGCGAGCCCGGCCAGCAGCATGGTCGTCGTCAGCTTCGTCAGCTGCTGCTGCGCCTGGCTGGGGTCGTGCACCGCCCATCCGGCGAGCACGGCGACCGGCGCCCACGCCCGCCGGAGCGGCGTCACGGGATGCAGCCGCCGCTCGATCACACCGGGCTCGTCCCGGTCCCCGGCCTCGTCCCGGTCCCCGGCCCCGTCCCGGTCCCCGGCCCCGTTGTCCCTGTCCGCGGCCTCGACGTCGGCCCCGTCGCCCCTGTCCGTCGTCACAGGCCCGCCGATCGTGCCTCGCCGAGCCGCGTCAGCCGGTCGCGCAGCCGTTCCGCCTCGGCCGGGTCGAGGCCGGGAATGGTCGCGTCGGTCGCGGCGGCCGCCGTGTGCAGCTGTACGGTGGCCAGCCCGAAGTGCCGCTCCACGGGCCCGGAGGTCACCTCGACCAGCTGCATCCGCCCGTACGGCACGACGGTCTCCTCGCGCCACAGCACACCCCGGCTGATCAGCAGGTCGTCGGCGCGCTCGGCGTAGCGCCAGGAGCGCCAGTTGCGGCCCAGCAGCACCCAGCCCCAGCCCAGCAGCGCCAGCGGCAGCAGTGCGAACGCCGACCAGACGGGCCCGGCCAGGGCACCGAGCAGCACCCCCACGGCCAGGGCGAGCGGGCCCAGCCACACCACCAGCAGCAGCCGGCGCATCCGCAGCAGTCCCGGCGGCAGCGCGGTCCACCCGGGCTCGTCCCCTGCCGCCCGCCCGTCGTCCAGGCTCCCCGTTTCCATGCGGCAAGCGTACGTACGTAAGACTGTGTCCATGACTCCTACGACGGAGACCATGGTCGGGATCGGCGGCGCCGCGGAGAGCACCGACATGGTGCTCAACATCGGACCGCAGCATCCGTCCACGCACGGCGTGCTGCGGCTGAAGCTGGTGCTGGACGGCGAGCGCATCAGGCGCGCGGAGCCGGTGATCGGCTATATGCACCGCGGCGCGGAGAAGCTGTTCGAGGCGCGGGACTACCGCCAGATCATCATGCTCGCCAACCGGCACGACTGGCTGTCGGCCTTCTCGAACGAGCTGGGCGTGGTCCTCGCCGTGGAGCGGATGCTCGGCATGGAGGTCCCCGCGCGCGCGGTGTGGACGCGCACGCTGCTCGCGGAGCTGAACCGGGTGCTCAACCACCTGATGTTCCTCGGCTCCTATCCGCTGGAGCTGGGCGGCATCACGCCGGTCTTCTACGCCTTCCGGGAGCGGGAGGTCCTCCAGAACGTCATGGAGGAGGTCTCCGGCGGCCGGATGCACTACATGTTCAACCGGGTCGGCGGCCTCAAGGAGGACCTGCCCGCCGGGTGGGCCACGCGCGCGCGTGCCGCCGTGGCCGCCGTGCGGTCGCGCATGGACGTCTTCGACGACCTGGTGCTCGGCAACGAGATCTTCCGGGGGCGCACGCGGGGCGTGGGTGAGCTGGCGCCGGAGACCGTGCACGCCTACGGCGTGAGCGGACCCATCGCGCGCGCCTCGGGCGTCGACTTCGACCTGCGCCGCGACGAGCCGTATCTGGCGTACGGGGAGCTGGCGGACACGCTCAAGGTGGTGACCCGGCGGGAGGGCGACTGCCTCGCCCGGTTCGAGTGCCTGCTGGAGCAGACCCACAACGCGCTGGACCTGGCCGACGCCTGCCTGGACCGGCTGGCCGAGCTGCCGCCCGGCCCGATCAACCAGCGGCTGCCGAAGGTGCTGAAGGCCCCCGAGGGGCACACCTACGCGTGGACCGAGAACCCGCTCGGCATCAACGGCTACTACCTGGTCAGCAAGGGCGACAAGACCCCGTACCGGCTGAAGCTGCGCTCGGCGTCGTACAACAACATCCAGGCCCTGACCGAGCTGCTGCCGGGGACGCTGGTGGCGGACATGGTGGCGATCCTGGGGTCGATGTTCTTCGTGGTCGGGGACATCGACAAGTAGGGCGCCGGCCTCCCGGCGCGGTCGCTCATCCGGATGCCGGGTCGGTTTTTCCGTACGACTGGTCGGTGTTTCCGGGCAGCGGGTCGGTGGTTCCGGGGAGCGGGTCCGCGATCCCGGCCGGCTGGAGCAGCCAGCCGAAGTCGCCGAGGCCGCCCGCCGCGGTGAGCTCGGCGGCCTCACCGGCGCTCGCGAGGGCGCGTACGTACTCCGAGGGGCGCGTGGAGGCGAGCGAGAGGGGAGGGCGTGCGCCGCTGACCCCGAGGGCGCGCAGCGCCTCGCGCTGGGAGCGCAGGCGTGCGCCGGGGAGCGCGACGGCGCACGCGTCCAGGGCGACGTGCGCCGTGATGTCGCACGAGCCGTCCGGCACGGGTGCCGTCTCCCGCCCCTCACGGAAGCCGGTGAGCGTCCCGAAGGGCGGCCGGGCCCCGGCCAGGTGCGCGTAGTCGACGGCGACCGCGAGGCCCCGCTCGACCCGGGAGACCACGGCGGCCCAGGCGGCGTCCCGGGGCAGCCCGATCTCGGCGCGCAGGCCCGGCTCGGGCGGCAGCGGCCACCAGCGCGCCAGCCACGCGGCCTCCGCTTCCGACACCGGCTCCCCGAGCCGCTCGGTGCCGTCCCGCCGGACGAGGACGTGCCGGGGCACGCCCGCCGCGTCCACCTCGGCCACCTCCACCGGCACGTTGTCCAGCCACTCGTTGGCGAAGAGCAGCCCGGTGAGCCGCTCCGGGGGCTCGCTCAGCCACTCGATCCGGTGATCGAGGCCCGTCGGCCGCCCGGCGATCTCGACGGCATACACACGCGCGCGGGAGGCCGCCTCGGCGGGCAGCGCGGCGAGCACCCCGGCGGCCAGCTCGCCCCGCCCGGCCGCCATGTCCACGAAACCGAGCTCCGCCGGGCGCCCCAGCAGCTCGTCGACCCGGCACAGCAGCCGCGCCACGGCCGCCGCGAACAGCGGCGAGGCGTGCACGGACGTACGGAAGTGCCCGGCCGGCCCCTCGGGACGCCGGTAGAAGCCGTCCGGCCCGTACAGGGCCTCCTCGGCTGCCGCCCGCCAGCCGCGCCACTCGCCGGCCGCGCCGTCAGCCGTACGGTCCGCCGCGCGGTCACCCGTGTGGCCCGTCGCGCGCGTCGTGGAGCCGTCCGCTGTCCCGTTCGTCACACCGCCAGACTAGGGGCACAGGTGATCAGTGCCTCCACCTTGGGGAGTACGAGAGCCGGGTCCGGATCGGCCCTCCGGTTGACCCCTGCACCTATCCCGCTTCCCTACTCTGGGTTACGTGCAGCGCCTCTATGACTTCCTCCGCAGGCACCCGACATGGGTCGACGCCTTCTGGGCCGTCGTCCTGTTCGGGATCTCCGGCGTGAGCGTGTTCAGCATCAACGGGGCGCCTGGCCATCACATGCCCATCGGCCCGGGGCTCGCGGTGTCCGCCGTCCTGTGCGTCGTCGTCGCGCTGCGCCGCCGTTTCCCGGAGCCGATGCTGCTGCTGGCCTTCGCGACCGGGCTGGCCCAGCTGGTCCTGGACATCGAGACGACGGCCGCCGACTTCGCCATGCTGGTGATCACCTACACGGTGGCCGCGATCGGCGCGCGCTGGGCCTCCCGGCTCGCGCTCGTCGTCAGCCTGTTCGCGGCGACCCTGGCGCAGATGCGCTGGCCGGCCGTGCACGACACCTTCGCGGGGCAGGCCGCGATAGCCGTCTTCCAGACGGTCCCCTTCGCCCTCGCCTGGGTGCTCGGCGACTCCATGCGCACCCGCCGCGCCTACTTCGCCCAGCTGGAGGAGCGCGCGGCCCGCCTGGAGAAGGAGCGCGAGGCGCAGGCCAAGGTCGCGGTGGCCGCCGAGCGCGCCCGGATCGCGCGCGAACTGCACGACGTGGTGGCGCACAACGTGTCGGTGATGGTGGTGCAGGCCGACGGCGCCGCCTACGTCCTCGACGCCGCCCCCGACCAGGCGAAGAATGCCCTGGAGACCATCTCCTCCACCGGCCGCCAGGCGCTCGCCGAGATGCGCCGTCTGCTGGGCGTGCTGCGCACCGGCGAGCACCAGGAGGGCGGCGAGTACGTGCCGCAGCCCGACGTGGAGCAGATCAAGGAGCTGGTCGAGCAGTGCCGGAGCTCGGGACTGCCCGTCGACTTCCGGATCGAGGGCACCCCGCGCCCCCTGCCCAGCGGCGTCGAGCTGACCGCGTACCGCATCGTGCAGGAGGCCCTGACCAACACCCGCAAGCACGGCGGGCCGGACGCGGGTGCGAGCGTGCGCCTGGTCTACTTCGACGACGGCCTGGGCCTGCTCGTCGAGGACGACGGCAAGGGCGCCCCGCACGAGCTGTACGAGGACGGCGGCGCCGACGGGCAGGGCCACGGCCTGATCGGCATGCGGGAACGCGTCGGCATGGTCGGCGGCACCCTGGACGCGGGCCCGCGCCCCGGTGGAGGCTTCCGCATCAGTGCCCTGCTGCCGCTCAAACCGGTGCACTGACGCCCGGCGAACCCCCTGTTGCCACCTCGCACGCCCCCCGAGTAGCTGAAGAAGACGGAAGAGGACCCGATGACGATCCGCGTGATGCTCGTCGACGACCAGGTGCTGCTGCGCACCGGGTTCCGGATGGTGCTCGCCGCCCAGCCGGACATGGAGGTCGTCGCGGAGGCGGGCGACGGGGTCGAGGCCCTTCAGGTGCTGCGGGCGACCGCGGTCGACGTGGTGCTGATGGATGTGCGCATGCCGAAGCTGGACGGTGTGGAGACCACGCGCCGCATCTGCTCGGAGCCGAATCCGCCGAAGGTGCTGATCCTGACCACCTTCGACCTCGACGAGTACGCCTTCTCCGGGCTGAAGGCGGGCGCCTCCGGGTTCATGCTCAAGGACGTGCCGCCCGGCGATCTGCTCGCCGCGATCCGCGCCGTGCACAGCGGCGACGCCGTCGTCGCGCCCTCCACCACACGCCGCCTGCTCGACCGGTTCGCGCCGATGCTGCCCACCGCAGGCAAGGAGCCCCAGCACAAGGAGCTCCAGCGGCTCACCGAGCGGGAGCGAGAGGTCATGGTGCTGGTGGCGCAGGGCCTGTCCAACGGCGAGATCGCCGCCCGGCTGGTGCTCTCCGAGGCGACCGTGAAGACCCATGTGGGCCGCATCCTGACCAAGCTGAACCTGCGGGACCGGGTGCAGGTGGTGGTCCTCGCCTACGAGACGGGCCTGGTCCGGGCCGGCGGGCACGGCTGAGGGGACGGACCGGCTGCCGGAAGTGCCGGCCGTCGGTAGGGTCTGCGCATGCTCCTGTGGATCAACGGCCCCTTCGGGGGCGGCAAGACACAGACCGCACACGAGATCCAGCGCCGTCTGCCGGGCAGCGTCATCTGCGATCCCGAACACCCCGGCTTCGGGCTGCGCCGCATGATGCCGCCCGAGCTGCGCGGCGACTTCCAGGACCTGGCGTCCTGGCGGCAGGGCGTCGTCGAGGTCCTCGACCTGGCCCTGACCAAGCACGACGGCGTGGTGATCGCCCCCATGACCGTCACCGACTCCGGCCACTTCGCCGAGACCGTGGGACGGCTGCGCGAACTGGGTCATGACGTACGGCACTTCGCCCTTCTCGCGGAGCGCGAGACCGTGCTGAAGCGGCTGAACGAACGCGGCCTGGGGCACCTCCTTCAGTTCGCGGCGGGGAAGAACGCCGGGCTGCGCAGGGAGAGCTGGGCCGTCCGGCAGCTCGACCACTGCCTCGAGCGGCTGCGCGAGCCGGAGTTCGCCGAACACCTGTGGACCGACCACTCGAGCGTGCCGAAGATCGCGGACCGGATCGCGGTGCTCGCCGGGCTGACCCTGCGGCCCAACACGGAGGGCCGGGTGCGTACCCGGGTGCGGCAGGTGGGAGTGAGCCTCCGGCACATCCGTTTCGACTGACGGCGGAACCGGCCGAAGGCGGAGCTGACCGACTGCGGCGCTAGCGGAGTATCCCCTCGAGGAAGTCGCTGCCCAGCCGGGCCACCATCGCCACGTCCAGCTGGTGGTAGACGTACCGCCCGCGGCGCCGGGTGGTGACCAGGCCCGCCTTCTTCAGGACGCTCAGATGCCGCGATATCTCGGGTGCGGTCATGCCGTGCACCTGGGTCAGCTCGCTGGTGGTGAAGGCGCTGCGGGCCAGGCTGCGGCACAGCCGCATCCGCACCGGGTGGGACAGCGCGGCCATCCGCAGGGTCAGCTGCTCCACCGAGGGCGGGGCGGCGAGCTCCGGGGAGCCGACCGGGTAGTGCAGCACCGGCTGCCAGCCGTGCCGGTGCAGGACCATCAGGTGGGGCCAGCCCAGGCTGGTCGGCACGAGCAGCAGGCCGCCGTCCGCCGTGGCCGTACGGCCCTCGCCGAGCTTGTCGACGGTGATCCGGCCGGCCGCCTCGTCCAGGGACACGGCGGGGGAGACCGCGGCGAGCGCCTCGGGCAGGCCCTTGCGGCGCAGCAGCTCCGTCTTGTGGCGGGCGTCCGCCGCGAGCTGGTGGCCCAGCCGGGACCAGGTCTCCGCGAAGAAGGCCTCGTCGCAGTCCTGGAGGAACTGGCGCAGCCAGGCCCGGATCCGGGGCGGGTCGGTCAGCAGCCGCTCGCTGAAGCGGACCTGTGCGGGCCCGCGCGCGGCGGCCAGCTCCAGGGCGCGGCGGCGCAGTGC
This sequence comes from Streptomyces spiralis, assembly GCF_014654675.1. Classification (GTDB taxonomy): domain Bacteria; phylum Actinomycetota; class Actinomycetes; order Streptomycetales; family Streptomycetaceae; genus Streptomyces; species Streptomyces spiralis. The sequence goes on along the minus strand of NZ_BNBC01000051.1, from coordinate 44,781 downwards.
GGCGTCGGTGAGCGGGCCGGCGCCCGGACTGCCGTAGGGCAGGGCGCAGGTGAACTCCAGGGCCGCGTCCACGAACTGCTCGTCGGACAGCTTGTCGAGCAGATCCATGTCCTCGGCGAGGGTCTGGCCCGGCAGCGCGGACCCGCCGGGGACGCCCGCGAACGGCATGAACAGGTCGGAGAACGTCGTCCGCCACAGGAAGTCCGCCTCGCACATCCGGTCGGCCAGGTGCGAGTCGAGCCGGGCGGTCACCCCCGTGGCCCAGCCCTGGAGGCGCGGGTGGTGCCCGGGCTCGGACAACGCGTGCAGCGCCATGCCGAGCTCGGCCAGGGGGGAGGGCACGACGGCGATCCTCTCCGGCCGCAGACCCGCGATGTCGATGCGCACGCTCATGCCCCCATGGTGCACGCCGCCACCGACAACGCCGCCCCGTTTGACGACGGCCGTCAATCGACGGGACTCCGTCCGGACACCGGCGCACTCTGGGACGACGTCCGGGGCAGCCGCGGAGCCCGATCCATCCCGTCCCGACAAGGCGGCACAGCCATGAGCATCACGCAGCAGTACCTCCTCGACACCCACCGCGCCCGGCAGCACGGCGAGCCCGTCCCGCCCGCGCCCGGCCTCAACGACTGGCACGTCGTGCGCGAGCTGCGCGACCACCGGCGGTTCCGGGCGGTTCTGGCGGGCCGCCCGGTCCGCAGGCATCCGCTCCGGTTCCTGCGCCGGTGGGCTCGCCCGCTCTAGCTCTTGACCTCTGCGTCCAGCCGGGAGACGAACTCCCCGGCCGCCGTCTTCACGTCCCCGGCCGTCCACTCCAGCCCGGCGGCCCGTACATGGACCTCTGTGCGGGCCATGCCCGGACCGGCCTGCTGCCAGCCGTTCTCGAACAGGGCCGTCCCCGTCTCCTCGGTGGTCCGGACGGCCGCTCTTTCGACGATGTCCGGTTCGTACGGCAGCCAGACCTGGAAGTCGTGGGTGTGCGGCACCTCGGGGTGGACGCGCGCCCAGGGCAGCCCCGCCGTCGCGAACCCCTCGCGCAGCGCGGCGGCCACCACGCGCGCGTGCCGCACGTAGCCGGGCAGCCGGGGCAGCTCGCGCTCCAGGCCGATCAGCGCCGACAGCGCCGTGGGGAACTGCTGGAACACCATGCCGCCGTACCGGTGCCGCCAGGCCTTCGCCTCGTCCACCAGCGTCTTCGGACCGCCGAGGGCCGCGCCGCCGAAGGCGCCCAGGCCCTTGTAGAACGACACGTAGACGCTGTCGGCCAGGCCCGCGATCTCCGCCAGGGGGCGGCCGAAGTGGACGGTGGACTCCCACAGACGGGCCCCGTCGAAGTGGACCACCGCGTCGCGCTCCCGCGCGGCCTCGACGACCTCCGAGAGCTCCTCCCAGGAGGGCAGCAGGAAACCGGCTTCCCTGAGGGGCAGTTCGAGCATCAGCGTCCCGAAGGGCTCGTCGAGGCCACGTATCTCGTCGCCGGTCGGCAGCCGGGGCTCGCTCGTCACCCGTACCGTTCGCAGGCCGCTGACCTGGCTGAACGCATTCCGCTCGTGCACTTCGGGGTGGGACAGCGCGTGCAGGGCGACGGCCGGGCTGCCCGTGCGGCCCGCCCAGCAGCGCAGGGCGACCTGCTGGGCCATCGTGCCGGTCGGGAAGAACGCGGCGGCCTCGGTGCCGAGCAGCCCGGCGACCTTCTCCTCCAGGGCCTCCACGACGCCGTTGCCGTACAGGTCCGACCGCTGGTCGAGGTCGTACACGTCCTCCGCGGTCTCCAGCAGCGCCAGGCGCTGCCGAAGGGTGCCCAGGAAGCCGTGGCGCGCGAGCGCCCGCGGCGCGCTCCGGCAGGCTGCGATGCGCCGCTCCCGCAGCTGCCTGCGCCCCTCCTCCTCCGACAGCTGTTCGGTCTCCTGCTCGTCCTGCGCCGCGGTATCGCTCATGCCGAGATCATCCCGCGCGCCGGCCGGGGCGGGCACCTGGTTTCCCGTGCCGGCGGCCGTGGGGAAGCCCACAGCCTGTGGACGGCCGAACGCCTCCGGAACGGATAGCGTTAACATGACGAGAAATCGTCCGGTACCCCGAGCGGACTGGAACGGGAAGGCCACCGTCGCGTGAGTACAAGCCAACAGCCAGACCCCAGGGACCGCCCCGCGCGGCTCACCGTCGGCGTCGTCGGCGCCGGCCGGGTGGGCCCCGCGCTCGCCGCGTCCCTCCAGCTCGCCGGGCACCGCCCCGTGGCCGTCTCCGGGGTCTCCGACGCCTCCAGGCGCCGGGCCGAGCTGATGCTCCCCGACGTGCCCCTGGTGACCCCCGCCGAGGTGCTGCAACGCTCCGAGCTGGTGCTCCTGACCGTCCCCGACGACGCCCTGCCCGGACTCGTCGCCGGCCTCGCCGAGACCGGCGCCGTACGGCCCGGACAGCTGCTCGCGCACACCTCCGGGCGATACGGCGCGAAGGTGCTGGACCCCGCCCTGCGCGCGGGCGCGCTGCCGCTGGCCCTGCACCCGGCGATGACCTTCACCGGCACACCCGTGGACGTGCAGCGGCTGGCCGGCTGCTCCTTCGGCGTCACCGCCCCCGAGGAACTGCGGCTGGCCGCCGAGGCGCTGGTCATCGAGATGGGTGGCGAGCCCGAGTGGATCGCCGAGGAGATGCGGCCGCTGTACCACGCGGCACTCGCGCTCGGCGCGAACCACCTGGTGACGCTGGTCGCCCAGTCCATGGAGCTGCTGCGCGAGGTGGGCGTCGAGGCGCCCGACCGGATGCTCGGCCCGCTGCTCGGCGCCGCCCTGGACAACGCCCTGCGCTCCGGCGACGCGGCCCTGACCGGTCCCGTCGCGCGCGGGGACGCGGGCACGGTCGCCGCCCATGTCGCCGAGCTGCGCCGGCACGCCCCGCAGACGGTCGCCGGCTACCTGGCGATGGCCCGCGCAACCGCCGACCGCGCACTCGCCCACGGCCTGCTGAAGCCGGAACTGGCCGAGGACCTGCTGGGCGTCCTCGCCGACGGAACACCCGGCACCGCCGCCACAAGCGGCACCACCGGCTCCGAGGGCACGTACGGCTCCGAAGGCCCGGACGGTTCCGACGGGACCGACCGGCCCGACGACGGCGAAGGGGACGCCCGATGACCCGCGCGGGGAACACGACGCGCCCGCGGCGGCCGAAGACCGCGGGCACCACCGCCCGGCCGGCACCCGCGGACATGGCGGACCGGATGGCACCCACCGGCACGGGGCACTCGACGAACCGGGTGGCACCGGTGAACGCAGAGGAGGGCCGCCCGGTGACCCCGGCGCCCGAGAACGGAGACGCCCGATGACCACAGCTCTGCTGCGCACCGCCGACGAGCTGCACGCACGCGCGCGTGGCGGCCGCCGTGCCGTCGTGATGACCATGGGCGCCCTGCACGAGGGCCACGCCACCCTGATCCGCGCCGCGCGCGAGATCGCCGGCGCCGAGGGCGAGGTCGTCGTCACCGTTTTCGTCAACCCGCTGCAGTTCGGCGCGGGCGAGGACCTGGACCGCTACCCGCGCACCCTGGAGGCGGACCTGAAGGTCGCCGAGCAGGCCGGCGCCGACGTCGTGTTCGCGCCGTCCGTGGAGGAGGTCTACCCCGGCGGCGAGCCCCAGGTCCGCGTCTCCGCGGGCCCCATGGGCGAACGCCTGGAGGGCGCCTCTCGGCCCGGCCACTTCGACGGCATGCTCACCGTCGTCGCCAAGCTGCTGCACCTCACCCGCCCCGACGTGGCCCTGTACGGTCAGAAGGACGCCCAGCAGCTCGCCCTGATCCGGCGCATGGTGCGCGATCTCAACTTCGGCGTGGACGTCATCGCCGTACCGACCGTGCGCGAGGACGACGGCCTGGCCCTGTCCAGCCGCAACCGCTACCTGTCCCCGCAGGAGCGGCACACCGCCCTCGCCCTGTCCCGGGCCCTGTTCGCGGGCCGGGACCGGCATGCCGCCCAGGAGGCGCTGCGCGCGCGGGCCCGCGAAGTGCCCTCCACACGCGCGCGTGCCGAGGCCCTGAGCGCGCTGGGGGAGTCCCGCGCGGCGGCCGACGCCGCCGCCGTCGCCAAGGCGTCCCCCGGGGCGGCAGCGGCCGTCCGCGCGGCAGCCCGGCTGGTCCTCGACGACGCCGTCCGTCTCGACCCGCCGCTGGAGCTCGACTACCTGGCCCTGGTCGACCCCTCCGACTTCACCGAGATAGGGGACGACTTCACCGGCGAGGCGGTCCTCGCCGTCGCCGCCCGGGTCGGGTCCACCCGGCTGATCGACAACCTGCCCCTCACCTTCGGGGCCCACGAACCCCGCACATCCCACGCAACTCACGGAACCCTCGGAGCCGCCTCGTGACCAGCACAGGCATACGACTGCACGCCCCCGCGCCCGGGTGGTCGATCGCCGCGGACGTCGTGGTCGTCGGCTCCGGCGTCGCCGGCCTCACCGCCGCCCTGCGCTGCGAGGCCGCCGGCCTGGACACGGTGGTCGTCACCAAGGCCCGCCTCGACGACGGATCCACCCGCTGGGCCCAGGGCGGCGTCGCCGCGGCCCTCGGCGAGGGCGACACCCCCGAACAGCACCTGGACGACACCCTGGTGGCCGGCGCCGGCCTGTGCGACGAGGAGGCCGTACGGATCCTCGTCACCGAGGGCCCCGACGCCGTACGCCGGCTGATCGACACCGGCGCACACTTCGACGAGTCCTCCGAAGGAGGGCTGGCGCTCACCCGTGAGGGCGGCCACCACCGCCGCCGTATCGCGCACGCGGGCGGTGACGCGACCGGCGCGGAGATCTCCCGGGCGCTCGTCGAGGCCGTACGCGCGCGTGGACTGCGCACGATCGAGAACGCGCTCGTCCTGGACCTGCTCACGGACGCCGACGGCCGTACCGCCGGCGTGAGCCTGCACGTCATGGGCGAGGGCCAGCACGACGGCGTGGGCGCCGTCCACGCGCCCACCGTGGTCCTCGCCACCGGCGGCATGGGCCAGGTCTTCTCCGCGACCACGAACCCGTCCGTGTCCACCGGTGACGGCGTGGCGCTCGCCCTGCGCGCGGGCGCGGAGGTCTCCGACCTGGAGTTCGTCCAGTTCCACCCGACGGTGCTCTTCCTCGGCCCCGACGCCGAGGGCCAGCAGCCCCTCGTCTCCGAGGCGGTGCGCGGCGAGGGCGCCCACCTGGTCGACGCCGACGGCGTGCGCTTCATGGTCGGACAGCACGAGCTGGCCGAGCTCGCGCCCCGGGACATCGTCGCCAAGGGCATCCTGCGCCGCATGCTGGAGCAGGACGCCGAGCACATGTTCCTCGACGCCCGGCACTTCGGCGCCGAGATGTGGGAGCAGCGCTTCCCGACGATCCTGGCCGCCTGCCGGGCCCACGGCATCGACCCGGTCACCGACCCCATCCCGATCGCCCCGGCGGCCCACTACGCCTCCGGAGGCGTGCGCACGGACGCCCACGGCCGGACCACCGTGCCCGGCCTGTACGCGTGCGGAGAGGTCGCCTGCACCGGTGTGCACGGTGCCAACCGGCTCGCCTCCAACTCCCTGCTGGAGGGGCTGGTCTACGCCGAGCGGATCGCCGCCGACATCGCCCGCGAGCGGTCGGAGAGCGGCCTGCACGCGCGCGTGCCGCAGCCCGTCCCGTACTCCGAGCAGCCCGCGCACCCCCTGCTCGCCCCCGAGACCCGGTTCGCGATCCAGCGGATCATGAGCGAGGGCGCGGGTGTGCTGCGCTCGGCCGAGTCCCTGGCCAGGGCGGCCGACCAGCTCGAACAGCTGCACGCCGAGGCCCGTGGCGCCCTCGACGAGAACGGCAAGACCGCCGAGCCGGGCGTGGACACCTGGGAGGCCACCAACCTCCTGTGCGTGGCCCGCGTCCTGGTCGCCGCCGCACGGCTGCGTGAGGAGACCCGCGGCTGCCACTGGCGCGAGGACCGCCCCGAGCGCGATGACACCCACTGGCGCCGCCACATCGTCGTACGTCTGAACCCCGACCGGACGCCCACCGTGGACACCACGGCGACCGCCCACTTCCCCCCGACCCGCACCGAGGCCTCCGCGCCCCGCCGTCCCCAGGAGCAGTGACACAAGTGAGCACCGACGACCTTCCCCTCGCCTCGAACGGCGGCTGCGGCGACGGCTGTGCCTGCGGCGCGGACGGAGACGAGGAGTACCTGGAGTGCGGGCTCGACCCCGCGCTCGCCCAGCTGCTGGTGGACGCCGGCCTCGACCCCGTCGAGGTCGAGGACCTCGCGAACGTCGCCATCCAGGAGGACCTCGCGCACGGCGTGGACGTCACGACCGTGGCGACCATCCCCGAGGACGCCGTGGCCACCGGTGACTTCACGGCACGCGAGGCCGGCGTGGTGGCCGGTCTGCGGGTCGCCGAGGCGGTCCTCTCGGTCGTCTGCACGGACGAGTTCGAGGTGGAGCGGCACGTCCTGGACGGCGACCGCGTGGAGGCCGGGCAGAAGCTGCTGTCGGTCACCACGCGCACGCGTGACCTGCTGACCGCCGAGCGCAGCGCCCTGAACCTGCTCTGCCGGCTGTCCGGCATCGCGACCGCCACGCGCGCGTGGGCGGACGTCCTGGAGGGCACCGGGGCCAAGGTGCGCGACACCCGCAAGACGACGCCCGGCCTGCGCTCCCTGGAGAAGTTCGCCGTCCGCTGCGGCGGCGGCGTGAACCACCGCATGTCCCTGTCGGACGCGGCGCTGGTCAAGGACAACCACGTGGTCGCGGCCGGCGGCGTCGCGGCGGCCTTCAAGTCCGTACGGGAGGCCTTCCCGGACGTGCCGATCGAGGTCGAGGTCGACACCCTGCACCAGCTTCGGGAGGTCGTCGACGCGGGCGCCGACCTGATCCTGCTGGACAACTTCACGCCCATCGAGTGCGAGGAGGCCGTCGCGATCGTCGACGGACGTGCGCAGCTGGAGGCGTCGGGCCGGCTCACCCTGGACAACGCCCGGGCGTACGCCGAGACCGGTGTCGACTTCCTGGCCGTGGGGGCCCTCACCCACTCCTCGCCGATCCTGGACATCGGCCTGGACCTGCGCGAGGCGGAGTAGCACCGGCCATGCTCCTGACCATCGACGTAGGCAACACGCAAACGGTCCTCGGCCTGTTCGACGGCGAGGACATCGTCGAGCACTGGCGCATCTCCACCGACGCCCGCCGCACGGCCGACGAGCTGGCGGTGCTCCTTCAGGGCCTGATGGGCATGCACCCGCTGCTCGGCGAGGAGCTGGGCGACGGCATCGACGGCATCGCGATCTGCGCGACCGTGCCGTCGGTGCTGCACGAGCTGCGCGAGGTGACGCGGCGCTACTACGGCGACGTACCGGCCGTCCTCGTCGAGCCGGGCGTCAAGACCGGCGTGCCGATCCTGACCGACAACCCCAAGGAGGTCGGCGCCGACCGCATCATCAACGCGGTCGCCGCCGTCGAGCTCTACGGCGGCCCGGCGATCGTCGTCGACTTCGGTACGGCGACGACGTTCGACGCGGTGTCCGCGCGCGGGGAGTACATCGGTGGCGTCATCGCCCCCGGTATCGAGATCTCCGTCGACGCCCTCGGCGTCAAGGGCGCGCAGCTGCGCAAGATCGAGGTGGCCCGGCCGCGCAGCGTGATCGGCAAGAACACGGTCGAGGCGATGCAGGCGGGCATCGTCTACGGGTTCGCCGGGCAGGTCGACGGCGTGGTGGGCCGGATGGCCCGCGAGCTGTCCGACGACCCCGACGACGTCACCGTGATCGCCACCGGCGGCCTGGCCCCGATGGTGCTCGGCGAGTCGTCCGTGATCGACGAACACGAGCCCTGGCTGACCCTGATCGGCCTCCGCCTGGTCTACGAGCGCAACATCTCCCGCATGTAGCACCGCCCCGCCTCCGACCCGGGGGTCGGCCAGGAGCCTGGCCGGCCCCCGGGGGACGTAGCCGGGCGCCACGCCCGTGGCTTATGTCGAATTTGTCTGATTAGCGCGTATGGTCGCCGTATGCCCATGCCATACGGAACTCGCGGCGGCGTGGCGTTCGGTGCGGAGGAGCTGCGTGTGCTCCGTCGTGCCCTCGCCGTTGCCCTTCATCTGCGTCCCGCCTGCGCCGAGGACGTGCAGGACTGCCTCCGCCTCGCCGAGTCGCTCGACGAGGCGATGCGCGAGGGTGCCCGGCTGCGCGCGTTCCTGCTGGCCGATCTCGCTCGTTACCGCGACGCCCTGCCCGGCGCGGCCGCCGGCTACTGCGCGCTCCTGGAGGAGGCGCTGGGCGCCGGGTACCGGCCCGGCCCCGACGACCTCGCCGCGCTGGGCGCCCTGCGCGGCAGCCCGGCCGCCGCTGCCCTCCTGCGCCGCTGCCGGGCGCAGGGCGTCACCCCGGCCACCCCGGCCCCCGCACACACCGTGCCGGCCTCCCGCAGCCCTCTGAGGCCCCTCAGGGTCGTTCCCGAGGGCCTCCCGCGCGGTCTGCCGGGAGCCAGGGGCGCTCAGGGCGGCGAGACCGGCAAGGAACCCTCCCGCAAGCCGGCGCCCGCGCCCAAGCCCGGCGAGCGCCCCGCCCCGGCCCGGCCCGAACCGGCGCCCGCCCCGGGGGCGCCGAAACCGGCCCGCCGCCCCGTTCCCACCCCGGGCGAGGTGTTTCCGCGCCGCAGGCCCAGCCCGCCGTCCGGAGACCCGCAGACCCCGCAGAGCCCGCCGCAGCAGCGACTCGCCGCGGTGTAGTGCCTCCGGACCACCCCGCCCCTGTTTGTCCCGGCCCCGTGGCTACCCTGGAGCCATGGACTACGTCTCCGCACTCGTTCCGCCGGTCGTCATGGCCGCGTTCTTCATCGCCCTGGTCAGGGTGATCGTGAAGACCCAGGGCGGGGCCGCCAAGGCCAAGGAGGACGCCGCCGTGGACGCCGCCATGGCGCGCGTGCAGAGCGGCCCGTCGGCCGCGGGCGGCACCTCCACCGAGGCCTGACCCGCCCCTTCCCGGCGCACGACTCGATGGCCCACGGAGAGCACCGCCACCGAGTTGTGCGCCCTTTTTGTTCGCATTCGCACGATGAAGCGCACGTCCGGTACGCAGTAACCGGCATCTCCCACTATGGTCGGAGTTGTGCCTCGCCCCTTGGGAGAACTCGAAGACTCGGTCATGACGCGGGTATGGAAGTGGAACCGCCCGGTGACCGTTCGAGAAGTCCTGGAAGACCTTCAGAAGGAACGGTCCATCGCGTACACCACGGTGATGACCGTTTTGGACAACCTCCATCAGAAGGGCTGGGTACGCCGCGAAGCGGAGGGCCGGGCCTACCGATATGAGGCGGTCTCCACCCGGGCCGCCTACGCCGCCGCACTGATGAACGACGCATGGTCCCAGAGCGACAACCCCGCCGCCGCTCTCGTCGCCTTCTTCGGCATGATGAGCGACGAACAGCGGCGCGCTCTGCGCGATGCCCTGCGGGTCGTCGAAGGCACCTCGGAAGGCACGGCGGAAGAGCCCCGCGCGGAGTCCTCGGGAGAACCTGCCGAAGGGCCCGGCGAAGAAGCGCCCGCAGAGACGACCGAAGTCGTCGGCGAAGTCCCGGATACCGCCGAAGCCGCCCCGCCCCCCGAAACCTCCCGGCCCGCCGAATCCGCCGATGCCACCGAAACCGGCGACCAGAACCCCGGCTCGGCACAGGGCGGCCGCGGGCGATAGCGTCCGCTCATGTCCGCAGCGCGACCCGAAGTCTCCGCAAAAGCCATCACCGTCCGGCGGGCCCGGACCAGCGATGTCCCGGCCGTGCGCCGGCTGCTGGACGCCTACGTCCGCGGCGGCATCCTGCTCGACAAAGCGACGGTGACGCTTTACGAGGACATCCAGGAGTTCTGGGTGGCCGAACGGGACGACAACGCCGAGGTCGTCGGCTGCGGCGCCCTGCACGTGATGTGGGAAGACCTGGCGGAAGTGCGCACTCTCGCGGTGAAGCCGGGCCTCAAGGGCGCCGGCGTCGGCCATCAGTTGCTGGAGAAGTTGCTGCAGACCGCACGCTGGCTCGGCGTTCGCCGCGTATTCTGCCTGACCTTCGAAGTCGACTTCTTCGGGAAGCACGGCTTCGTGGAGATCGGTGAGACGCCCGTCGACACCGACGTCTACGCCGAGCTGCTGCGTTCCTATGACGAGGGCGTCGCGGAGTTCCTCGGTCTCGAACGAGTGAAACCGAACACCCTGGGCAACAGCCGGATGCTTCTGCATCTGTGATCGCCGCGGACCTCCGCAGGAAGCCGGAGGGAACCCGGAGGAACCCCGAGCGAACCCCCGGGGAACCCCTATGTCCGAAACGCGCATGTTTCCGGTCGGGGCCGAGGGTCCGGTCTCTCCCAGGGGTTTGTGTTTTTCCCGCAAAAGCGGTTTGCTTTCCGACGTACTGCAGTACTGCATATATCAAGGGGCGGCGAAACGGCGGACGCCGACCAACCCCGACCCTCACGTTATCGATGAAAGGAAATCCGGTGGCACAGAAGGTTCAGGTCCTTCTTGTCGACGACCTCGACGGCGGCGAGGCGGACGAGACCGTGACGTTCGCGTTGGACGGCAAGACTTACGAGATCGATCTCACCACCACCAATGCGGACAAGCTCCGCGGCCTTCTCGAGCCGTACGTCAAGAGCGGCCGTCGTACCGGGGGCCGCGCTTCCGGCGGACGTGGAAAGGCGCGCGCCGCCGCTGCCGGCGGCAGCCAGGACACGGCGCAGATCCGTGCCTGGGCGAAGGAGAACGGCTACGAGGTCAACGACCGCGGCCGTGTCCCCGCGTCCATCCGCGAGGCCTACGAGAAGGCCAACGCCTGACGGGCGGGGCGGCCTACGAGGCCGGCATCCAGATCCACAGCGAGGCAGTCACCCCAGCTCCACGGGCCGACCCCCTAGGAGAAGGCCGGCGGCCGTGTGTGAGCGCGCCGCAGCCGGAGCCGGAGGCAGTGCGTCGCCACCGTCTCCACGACCCGCACGAGATCGGGGGCGTCTCCATCGCCCCCCATGGCCGACAGCGTCGGCAGCGAGGCCCCGGTCTCGCATCCCGGCCCGGGGGGCCGCAACCACACGGCGGCCCCCTGCGAACCGGAGCGGCCCCGGGCGGGTGGCCGCGCTCCGGGCAGTGTTCCGGGCAGCCGTGCTCCGGCCTGCCCCGCGAAGGGCGGCTGTGGCGCTTCCATCAGCGCGCCCGCGCCCAGCGCCACCAGATCCAGGTCCACCGCTGACCACTCCAGCCACTCCAGCAGCCCAGGCAGCTCCTCCGCGCTGCCCGCGGCGACCAGCAGCCGCATCCGGTCCCCGTGCACGGCCACCGGAGAAGCAGGCCCCAGATGGCGCAGCGCCGCACGTCCGGCCTCGACCGGGACGTCCAGGACGTCGAAGCGGCGCCCCACGACCAGGCGCAGCGGTGTTCCGGGCACCGTGGCCCACCCCAGTTCGTTCTCGTACCAGTCCCGCACCCTGCCGCCACCCGCACCGAGCGGCCGACGGGGCGAGGGAACCGGGACAGGCGGGGAAAAAGGAACAGAGGGGACCGGGACAAACGGGACCGGAGCGGACAGGACCGGAACAGGAAGCGTGGGGAGGCTGCCGACCATGTCAGGTGCAACCGTCGGAAGGCGACCATGGTTACGCTGGGTTGCTTCACGAATGCGGACAGTTTCGAACGGCGGGGCGCGTGGAGGTGGAAAGGGGCGCAAGGTTGTTCGCCCATAGCGGAGGGAACCGTGTGCGCGCCGCATGGAGTGTCAGTCCCAGCGGGTAAGACATGCCTAGTGGGAGGGGGCGACACGCAGGCCACAGCCGGGCAAAGGAGTCTCACGTTCGCCATGGGCGTACTGGCGACTGGGGTAACTGCCTGGCCTGCGGGAACATCGTCTCGCACCATCGGGTTGGAGCAGATGTCGGCGTTCGGGGTCAGGAGGCCATCGACGGTGTCGGCAGTTGGAATGAGCGGTCCCCGCTTGCGGGACTAAGCTGCGGAAGGACAGGGAGGGGAAGTTCCCCCCACTGCCTGACCGCTCTGAGGAGCGATTAACGATGTTCGAGAGGTTCACCGACCGCGCGCGGCGGGTTGTCGTCCTGGCTCAGGAAGAAGCCCGGATGCTCAACCACAACTACATCGGCACCGAGCACATCCTCCTGGGCCTGATCCACGAGGGTGAGGGTGTCGCCGCCAAGGCCCTTGAGAGCCTCGGGATTTCGCTCGAGGCGGTCCGCCAGCAGGTGGAGGAGATCATCGGCCAGGGCCAGCAGGCGCCGTCCGGTCACATTCCCTTCACCCCCCGTGCCAAGAAGGTCCTGGAGCTCTCGCTCCGCGAGGCGCTTCAGCTGGGCCACAACTACATCGGCACGGAGCACATCCTGCTCGGCCTGATCCGTGAGGGCGAGGGCGTCGCCGCCCAGGTCCTGGTCAAGCTGGGCGCAGATCTGAACCGGGTGCGGCAGCAGGTGATCCAGCTGCTCTCCGGCTACCAGGGCAAGGAGACCGCCACCGCCGGCGGCCCTGCCGAGGGCACCCCCTCGACGTCCCTGGTCCTCGACCAGTTCGGCCGGAACCTCACCCAGGCCGCTCGTGAGTCCAAGCTCGACCCGGTCATCGGGCGCGAGAAGGAGATCGAGCGGGTCATGCAGGTGCTGTCCCGCCGTACCAAGAACAACCCGGTGCTGATCGGTGAGCCCGGCGTCGGCAAGACCGCCGTCGTCGAGGGCCTCGCCCAGGCCATCGTCAAGGGCGAGGTGCCCGAGACCCTCAAGGACAAGCACCTCTACACCCTGGACCTCGGTGCCCTGGTCGCTGGCTCCCGCTACCGCGGTGACTTCGAGGAGCGCCTGAAGAAGGTGCTCAAGGAGATCCGCACCCGCGGCGACATCATCCTGTTCATCGACGAGCTGCACACGCTGGTCGGTGCGGGTGCCGCCGAGGGCGCCATCGACGCGGCCTCCATCCTGAAGCCGATGCTGGCCCGCGGTGAGCTGCAGACCATCGGTGCCACCACTCTGGACGAGTACCGCAAGCACCTGGAGAAGGACGCGGCCCTGGAGCGCCGCTTCCAGCCCATCCAGGTCGCCGAGCCGTCCCTGCCGCACACCATCGAGATCCTCAAGGGTCTGCGCGACCGGTACGAGGCGCACCACCGCGTCTCGATCACGGACGAGGCCCTGGTCCAGGCCGCCACCCTGGCCGACCGGTACATCTCCGACCGCTTCCTGCCGGACAAGGCGATCGACCTGATCGACGAGGCCGGTTCCCGGATGCGCATCCGCCGGATGACCGCTCCGCCGGACCTGCGCGAGTTCGACGAGAAGATCGCCGCCGTCCGCCGGGACAAGGAGTCCGCGATCGACTCGCAGGACTTCGAGAAGGCCGCCTCCCTGCGCGACAAGGAGAAGCAGCTCCTGGCCGCCAAGGCCAAGCGGGAGAAGGAGTGGAAGGCCGGCGACATGGACGTCGTCGCCGAGGTCGACGGCGAGCTGATCGCCGAGGTCCTCGCCACGGCCACGGGCATCCCGGTCTTCAAGCTGACCGAGGAGGAGTCCAGCCGCCTGCTCCGCATGGAGGAGGAGCTGCACAAGCGGGTCATCGGCCAGAACGACGCCGTCAAGGCGCTGTCCAAGGCGATCCGCCGTACGCGTGCCGGTCTGAAGGACCCGAAGCGTCCGGGTGGCTCGTTCATCTTCGCCGGCCCGTCCGGTGTCGGTAAGACCGAGCTGTCCAAGGCGCTCGCGGAGTTCCTCTTCGGTGACGAGGACGCGCTGATCTCCCTCGACATGTCGGAGTTCAGCGAGAAGCACACGGTCTCCCGTCTCTTCGGTTCGCCTCCCGGCTACGTGGGCTACGAGGAGGGCGGCCAGCTGACCGAGAAGGTGCGCCGCAAGCCGTTCTCCGTCGTCCTGTTCGACGAGGTGGAGAAGGCCCACCCGGACATCTTCAACTCGCTGCTGCAGATCCTGGAGGACGGTCGCCTGACCGACTCCCAGGGCCGGGTCGTGGACTTCAAGAACACGGTCATCATCATGACGACCAACCTCGGCACCCGGGACATCTCCAAGGGCTTCAACCTGGGCTTCGCGGCCTCGGGTGACACGAAGACCAACTACGAGCGCATGAAGAACAAGGTCCAGGACGAGCTCAAGCAGCACTTCCGGCCCGAGTTCCTCAACCGCGTCGACGACGTGGTGGTCTTCCCGCAGCTGACGCAGGCGGACATCCTGCGGATCGTCGACCTGATGATCAGCAAGGTGGACGAGCGTCTGAAGGACCGGGACATGGGCATCGAGCTCTCCCAGTCCGCCAAGGAGCTGCTGTCCAAGAAGGGCTACGACCCCGTCCTGGGCGCCCGGCCGCTGCGCCGGACGATCCAGCGGGAGATCGAGGACTCGCTGTCGGAGAAGATCCTCTTCGGCGAGCTGCGCCCCGGTCACATCGTGGTCGTCGACACGGAGGGCGAGGGCGACAGCCAGACCTTCACCTTCCGCGGCGAGGAGAAGTCGGCCCTGCCGGACGTCCCGCCGATCGAGCAGGCGGCCGGCGGAGCCGGCCCGAACCTGAGCAAGGACGCGTAAGCGCCGCGCTCGGCCTGAACCGAAAGGGGGCTGCCCCGGGACCTCGGTCCCGGGGCAGCCCCCTTTTCGCTGTGCTTCCTCAGGGGCGGGCGCTCAGGAGAGCTGACCGTCGTAGTCCGGCAGCTTGAAGGTCTTCTCGGCGTGGCCGCCGGTCAGGTCGGTGGGGCTGTTGCCGATGTTGGCGATGATCGTGTAGCCCCGGGACTCGATGGCGGCGCGCTGGGCGGTCTTGTAGTCGGCGACGTCCTCGAACAGGTCGAGCAGGCCGCGGACGTAGAGGCCGTCGACGTCGTAGCCGTCGTGTTCGAGGTTGTACTCGGTGGGGGCCTTGATGATGCCCGGGCGGGCGGTGACGAAGAAGAGCGCGACGCCGTGCTCCTGGGCGTACCGGGCCACCGCCAGCACCGGCTTGTTGGCCGGCTGGGGCCAGCTGAAGCCGAAGTCGGTCTCCAGGGCCGTGTTGTCCACGTCGAGCACGATGGCCTGCTTCTCGCCCGGCGCGCCGTTCGCCACGCGCTGCCGCAGATAGGGCAGGGCCTGGTCCATCACGGTCTGGCAGTCCCGCTGCCAGGTGGCGTAGTCGACCTTCGCGGCCGTGGCCGTGGCCGTGACGGCGGCCGCGGCGGCGGCAGGACCCTGTGGTGCGGCCTGCGCGCTCACGGGGGCGGCCAGTGCCGTGGCGGCGGCCGTGGCGACGGCGGTCATGCCGATGCGGCGCGTCCAGGTGCCTGTGGTCATGAGGGTCCTCTCGCGTCCGTAACGCAGCTCTTTGTTGTGAGCATGCTCATGCTGCAGGGTGGCGGGAGGGGAACGGTCTGATTACTGGACGGTAACCTTGCTGAGACGGGGGTCACATGAGGCCGGTCACAGGGAAGTGGGCCCTGGGGGTGCCCGCCGGTGACATGGGGCACAAGCGTTTCGTCCTGTACGAGCAGACTTAGTAAGGGACAGGCTCTAGTAAATCGGGCATTCAGGCTCAAAGAATGCCCTCACATGGGGTCTTTACTGCGGTTTTGTCCCAAATAGGAGAGCTGTCAAGAGATGTAAGTCACTGGGGGCTATTACTATATTGCGTCGTAGTAGGGGGGTTTGAGGGCGGGTGACCGGGCGGGTTACCAAGGTGGTGCCCGCCCGGCAAAGACACGATCCTCCGGGTGGTTCTCATGTCCCCCACACCCTGAGGTTTCGATGATCCTGCGCGCCACGTCCCGTTCCGCCCGTGCGACCAAGCTCCGTACCCGCGCCGCCGTCCTGGCCGCCGGCCTGGGGGTCTCGGCCGTCGTGGGTGCGGGAGTAGCGTCCGCCGCCGAGACCGCGGCGGCTCCCACCGCCACCGTCGCCAAGTCGGCCGCCGCCTGGGTCGACCCGGTGAAGAACTACACCCTCACCGCCAGCTTCGACCAGGGCGGCAGCCACTGGATGCACAAGCACAGCGGCCAGGACTTCGCCGTGCCGGTCGGCACCGAGGTCGTCGCCGCGCACGGCGGCACTGTCGTCAAGGCCGGCCCCAACGGCGGCGGCGACGGCCCCGCGTACGGCAACGCCATCGTCATCAAGCACGGCAACGGCACGTACTCCCAGTACGCCCACCTCTCGCGCATCGACGTGAAGGTCGGCCAGGTCGTCGCCACCGGTCAGCACATAGCCCTGTCCGGCAACACCGGCAACACCACCGGCCCGCACCTGCACTTCGAGATCCGCACGACCCCGAACTACGGTTCCGCGGTCAACCCGGTCGCCTTCCTGCGCGCCCACGGCGTGAAGGTCTGAGCGAAGGCCTGCACAAGGGCCTGACCCAAGGCCCGAGGCCCGGCGCGAAGACCCCGGCCGGACCGGTCGATCGGCTGACGCCCACCCCGCACGCACCGCCGCCCCGCTGAAACGAGCGGGGCGGCGGTGCGCTGTCCTGTGCTGTGCGTATGTCGCGTTGCGGGTCTTCAGTGCCCGCGCGACCCCCGGTCGGCCTGTGTCACCAGGTCGATGGCGACCTCGAGGACGGCCTTGCGCCGCTCCTCCGGGTCGCTCTCCATGTCCTGCATGACGAACATGCCCGCGTGCAGCGTGAACAGGGCGCTGATGCACCGGACCTGGTCGGTCAGGCTCGACTCCGGGTCGATGATGATGTCCCGAAGGCCGGTCATCCGGCTCTTGAAGGTGTCGCCGATGCGCAGTTCCCGGACCGTCGCCTGGTTCTCCTGCATGAAACGGAACAGCGGTGCCGCGCCGTCGAGCGCGTCGCTGTAGCGGCGGATGATCTCCCGCTTGGTCTCCAGGGTGTGCGGCTGCTGCCGGCCCCACTCGATCAGGTCCTGGATCGGCTGCGTCAGATCCTCGAAGAGGCTGACGATGATCTCTTCCTTGGTCTTGAAGTGGTAGTACAGGGCAGCCTTCGTGACGTCCAGGCGCTCGGCGATCTCGCGCAGCGAGGTCTTCTCGTAACCCTGCTCGGCGAAGAGTTCGAGCGCCACGTCCTGGATGCGCTGGCGGGTGTTTCCGCGGCGCTGTTGCTTCGTGCCGTCCATCGTGCCGCCCATCCTTCGTACTCCTCGCGCTCCTTGACACTACCTGCCGGCCGGTCGGCGGAAACTTACTTGACGCCCGGCTAGTAAACCTCTACCTTCCAGAGTGTAGTAACTTGCCGGGCGGCAAGTAAGTAGCAGAAGGGTAGCTGGGGGAACAGGAACCATGGCGGACGCACCGATATCCGAGACGGAGACCGGCCCAGCCGGCAAACAACCCAAGAGTGTGCGGGTCGTCCTGCTCGCGCTCATGATCGCGATGATGCTCGCGATGCTCGACAACATGATCGTGGGCACCGCGATGCCGACGATCGTGGGCGAGCTCGGGGGCCTCCAGCACCTGTCCTGGGTGGTGACCGCCTACACCCTGGCGACCGCCGCCGCCACGCCGCTGTGGGGCAAGCTCGGCGACATGTACGGGCGCAAGGGCGCCTTCATGACGTCGATCGTGATCTTCCTGGCCGGCTCCGCGCTGAGCGGCATGGCGCAGAACATGGGCGAGCTGATCGGCTTCCGCGCCATTCAGGGCCTCGGCGCGGGCGGTCTGATGGTCGGCGTGATGGCCATCATCGGCGACCTGATCCCGCCCCGGGAGCGCGGCAAGTACCAGGGCATGATGGCCGGCGTCATGGCGCTCGCGATGATCGGCGGCCCGTTGGTCGGCGGCACCATCACCGACAACTGGGGCTGGCGCTGGGCCTTCTACATCAACCTGCCGCTCGGCGCGGTGGCACTCGTGGCGGTCAGCGCCGTACTGCACCTGCCGAAGAAGCGCGCACAGGCACGCGTCGACTACCTGGGCGCCGCGCTGCTGACCCTGGGCATCAGCTCCATCGTGCTCGTCACCACCTGGGGTGGCACGGAGTACGCCTGGACCTCCGCCCGGATCATGGAGCTCATCGCGATCGGCGTGGCCGCGCTGGTCGGGTTCGTCTTCTGGCAGACCAGGGCCGCCGAGCCGATCGTGCCGCTGCACATCTTCCGCAGCCTCAACTTCAGCCTGATGTCGCTGATCGGCTTCATCACCGGCTTCGTGATGTTCGGCGCGGTGCTGTTCCTGCCGCTGTACCAGCAGTCGGTGCAGGGCGCCTCCGCGACCAACTCCGGTCTGCTGCTCCTGCCGATGCTGGGCGCGATGCTGGTCGTGTCGATGATCGCGGGCCGGGTCACCACCAACAGCGGCCGGTACAAGGTCTTCCCGATCGTCGGCAGCGTGCTGATGGTCGTCGGCCTGTATCTGCTGTCCCTGATGGACACCGGGACCACCCGCCTCACCTCAGGCCTGTACATGGCCGTCCTCGGCGCGGGCATGGGCTGCCTGATGCAGATCACCATGCTGGTCGCGCAGAACAGCGTGCAGATGAAGGACATGGGCGTGGCCTCCTCGTCCACCACCCTGTTCCGTACGCTCGGCTCGTCCTTCGGCGTGGCGATCATGGGTGCGCTGTTCAACCACCGGGTCCAGGACGTCATGTCGGAGCGGGCCGGCGCGCTGGGCTCGAAGATCACGGAGCAGTCCGCGCAGCTGGACGCCAAGCACCTGGAGATGCTGCCCGCGGCGGCGCGGGAGGCCTACCAGCACGCGGTGTCCGCCGGTACGCACTCGGCGTTCCTGCTGGGCGCCGTGGTCGGCATCGTCGCCCTGGTGGCCGCGGTGTTCGTCAAGGAGGTGCCGCTGAAGGGCGCGGGACCGGCCAAGGCCAAGCCCGAGGACGGCGCGAGCGACGCGGCGGCCCCCGCGGGCGTCGCGGAAGCCGTCTGAGCCTCCCCGGACATCCCCCATCACGAAGGCCCCCGGCACAAGCCGGGGGCCTTCGCCGTACGGTCCAGCGGCCTGGGGGACTTCCCGTCACGACTCATGGCCCGTTCCCGGAGGTCTTCCCCGACACGGCCTGCGGGCCGTTGTCAGTGCCCCGTGCCACCATCGGCCGTATGGAAGCAGTGGCGGGCAGGATGCGGCAGCTGCGCCTGGCCAAGGACGCCATGGACCGGGACTGGGCGGACCCGGACCTCGACCTGGACACGGTGGCGGCTCACGCCGGCTACTCGCGCTACCACTTCATACGGGCCTTCAAGGAGGCGTACGGCGAGACGCCCCGCCAGTACCTCACCCACCGCCGCATCGAGCGGGCCCAGGACCTGCTGCGCACCGCGAACCTCACGGTGACCGAGATCTGCCACCTGGTCGGCTTCAGCAGCCTGGGCACGTTCTCGTCCCGCTTCAAGGCGTGGACCGGGCTCACCCCGAGCGAGTACCGCGCCCGGCACGTCGGCCGCGGCGCCGCCCTCATCCCCGGCTGCTACGCCATGCTCTGGGCCGGCGGATTCCGCTCCGGCACGGACCGGGAGCGAGAGAGCAATTCCCGAGAAGCGGGCTGAGCGCCGTCCTGCCTACCGTGGCAGCGCAACAGCACCTCGCAACCCCCGGAGAAGCCATGATCAAGGGCATCGCCATCACTACCGTCTGGGTCCTCGACCAGGACCGCGCCAAGGAGTTCTACACCCAGAAGCTCGGCCTGGAGGTCCGCACCGACATGACCATGGGAGAGGGCGGCGCGCGCTGGCTCACCGTCGGCTCCCCGGACCAGCCCGACGTCGAGCTGACCCTCATGGTGCCCGGGCCGCCCGCGATGGACCCCGAGTCCGCCGAGATGGTCAAGAAGCTGGTCGCCAAGGGTGCCCTCGGCGCCGGCGTGCTGGTCACCGACGACATCCACGGCGACTACAAGAAGCTCAAGGACCGCGGGGTGGAGTTCCTCCAGGAGCCGCAGGAGCGCCCCTACGGCACCGAGGCGCTCTTCCGCGACGACTCCGGCAACTGGTTCTCCTTCACCCAGCGGCGCGACGGTGGCCTGGACCTGGACAAGGAGTGGGCCCCCTAGGGCCTCCCGGCGTCTGTCACTTCCCCTGCTGGGGCACCTGCTGCGGCAGCATCGGGTAGCTGCCCGTGTTCGTCGGGGCGTGCTCCGGCAGCCACAGGACCGCGACCGCGCCCTCGGCCGGAATGTGCGCGGGGGCGCCCGCGGGCCGTACGTTGCGGAACGTCAGGCGGGCCCCCAGCACCCGGGCCTGGCCGGCGGCGATGGTCAGGCCCAGGCCGTGGCCGCGCCCCGCGCGGTCCGCGCTGCCGGTGCGGAACCGGCTCGGGCCCTCCGCCAGCAGCGCCTCGGGGAAGCCGGGGCCGTGGTCGCGCACCCGGATGACCCGGCCCTCCACGGTCACCTCGATCGGCGGCTTGCCGTGCCGGGCGGCGTTGGCGAGCAGGTTGAACAGCACCCGCTCCAGACGCCGCGGGTCGGTCGTGACCTCCGACTCGTGCACCACCCGCACCTCGACGTCCGGGTCCTTCGCCGCCACCCGCCGGGCGACGAACTCGCCGAGCACGATGTCCTGCAGCTCGGCCCGCTCCGATGCGCCGTCCAGCCGCGCGACCTCCAGCACGTCCTCCACCAGCGTGCGCATCGCCTTCGCCCGGTCCAGGACCAGCTCGGTGGGGCGGCCCGGCGGCAGCAGTTCGGCGGCCGTCAGCAGCCCCGTCACCGGAGTGCGCAGCTCGTGCGCGATGTCCGCGGTGACCCGCCGCTCCGCCTCCAGCCGCTGCTGCAGCGCGTCCGCCATGGCGTCCACCGCGCGTGCGAGGTCGTCGGTCTCGTCCCGTACGACCCCGCCGATGGCGTCCCGGACCCGTACGTTTGACTCGCCCTTGGCCACCTGGTTCGCGGCGGCCGCCGCCTTGCGCAGCCGGCCCGAGAGCTGGCCGCCGATGAGCACACCCAGCGCGCTGCCGCCCAGCACGACGGCGATGGAGCCGATCACCAGGGCCTGGTCGAGGTCCTTGAGGATGTCCGTGCTGCGGTCGGTGAAGTGCGTGTGCAGGGAGAGCACGTGCCCGCCCTTGATCGGCATGGCCGCCCAGATGTCCGGCACACCGCCCGGGTGGTCGGTGACGAACGTGGCCCGCCGGCCGTCCGCGACCTTCTCCCGCAGCGCGGCGGGCAGCGTCGGATCGTCGATCTTGAAGGTGGCAGGAGCCGGCCGCCGGCCGGGACGGTCGTAGATGCTCTGCGCGAGCTGGAGCCGCTGGTCGGCCAGGTCGCGGGCGTTGTCCAGCATCGACACCCGGGCGGCGTTGTGCACCACCAGGCTGAGCGCGATCGCCACCAGGGCGCCGACCAGCGCGATGGCCGCGCTGAGCTTCCACCTCAGCCCCGTACGGATGTCCGCGTGCTCCAGGCGCCCCGGAAGCAGGCGCCGCGTGTTCCCCCGCATGCCGCCCCGCTCAGGCCTTCAGCTTGTAGCCGAAGCCACGGACCGTCTCGATGCGGTCCTGGCCGATCTTCGTGCGCAACCGCTGCACATGGACGTCGACGACCCGGGTGTCACCGCCCCAGCCGTAGTCCCACACGCGCTCCAGGAGCTTGTCCCGGGACAGGACAGTGCCCGGCGCGGCGGAGAACTCGAGCAGCAGCCGCATCTCGGTGGGGGTGAGCGCCACCGGCTGCCCGGCCCGGCGCACCTCCATCCCCTCGGTGTCGACCTCCAGGTCGCCGAAGGTCAGCATCCCGCCGTCCACCGCGGAGGCGTCGGCCTCGGCGCGGCCGCCTCCCGCGTGCCCGAAGCGGCGCAGCACCGCGCGGATCCGGGCGACCAGGACGGCGCCGTCGAACGGCTTGGTCACATAGTCGTCGGCGCCGGCCTCGAGACCCAGCACGACGTCGATGGAGTCCGCCCGCGCCGACAGCATGATCACCGGCACCGTCGACTCGTCGCGGATGCGGCGGCACAGGCTGACGCCGTCCAGGCCGGGGACCATGACGTCCAGCAGCGCGATGTCGGGGCGCCTCGCCCGGAACGCCTCCAGGCCCGACAGGCCGTCGGGCATGGCCGTGACCGCGAAGCCGTCCCGCTCCAGGGCGAGCTGTGTGGCCTCGCGGATGACGTCGTCGTCCTCGACGAACAGGACGTGGGTCTGCTCTGCCATCCCGGTGCTCTCAGTCCTTGTGTGCTTCAGAGGGTGCGCCCACTGTGTGGACGTGTCCGGCGCGTGATGCGTTCACCCGCGAGGGGTCCGCCGGCGGATCGGACCGCCGAGGCGAACGGTTCCCGCCACCGGAATTGTCTCGCGTCAGTTGTCGGGGGACGGAACGGGCGACGCGGCCTTTCCGACGGCCTTGCTGTACTCGTTGCGCGTGCTGAACTCCTTGGTGAACGCGCTCCCGGTCCAGCGGTAGGTGATCACATCCTCGCCGGAGGGGTTCGACACCGGGTCGTCCTTCTCGTACACCTGCTTGGTCACGACGAGGTCGCCGCGGTCGATCTCGGCGTAGACCGGCGGCTCCTCGGCCCGGAACACGTCCTCGTACCCGTCGCCCCGCTCTCGGTACACATACGAGCCCATGCCCACCGCGTCCTCGCAGGTCAGCACGTTGACGACGATATCGTCGACCGAGCCGCCGGTCAGCTTGCCGTACGCCACGTCGACGGGGTACTGGTCGCCCGCGCACGGCTTGAGACCGCGCTTGACGGCGGCCGAGACCTTCGGGTCGTCCTTGACGAGCCGGACCGGGTCCACCGGCCGGGGGGTGTCGGCGGGGCTCGCGGAGGCGCTGGGCGAGGGTGCGCCGGCCACCGAGCTGGCGTCGGCCGGCCCCTCGTCGCGGGCGCCGGTGCCGCCCGTGCCGCAGGCGGACACCAAAAGGCCGAGGGCGGCGAGCACGGCCACCGCCGCGATCACCGCCTGGAAGGTCCCCCGGGCCGGGGTGGGCTCGACGCCGGGACCGGCCCCGCCGCTCGGGCCGGCGCCAGCCCCACCACTCGGGTCGGTCTCGGCACCGCCGCTCGGGCCGACCTCGGCCGCACCGCTCAGGCCGCGCAACGCTCCCGCTCCTCACGCTCCAGCGCGCGTGCGTCCAGATCGCGGGCCTCCAGCTCCTCGCGGAGCCGGGCGAGCGCCCGGTGCAGCGTGCTCTTGACCGTTCCCGCGGACATGCCGAGGGCGGCGGCCGTCTCCTCCGTGGACATCTGCTCCCAGTGTCGCAGCACCACGACACTGCGCTGCTTCGGAGCGAGAACTTTCATGATGTCCATGAGGAGCGCGCGGTCGGCGTGCTGCTCGGTGGAGTCCTCGACGCTGGCGTCCGGAAGCTGCTCGGTGGGAACCTCCTCCAGCTTCCGGGCCCGCCACCACTCCGTACGTGTGTTGATCATGACCCGGCGCAGATAGGCGTCCGCGAGCCGCTTGTCGGCGATGCCCTCCCAGCGGCCGTACGTCCGCACGAGCGCGGTCTGGAGCAGGTCCTGGGCGTCGACGGGGTCCGGCACCAGCCGGCGGGCGCTGCGCAGCAGCGCGTCCTGCCGGGTGCGCACATACTCCTCGAACTCGAGCACCTCACCCTGCGCCATGATCAACCGCCTCCGCTCCCCGTTTTCCCGGCCCGCCTGCTGCCGGATCCCACGCTGTGTACGGGCCGGCTGTGGTCGGCAGCCGCCCGGTGCCCGTCGGGCACGCAACTGAAGGTACGGAGGGGTTGTCACGGCGTTGTCCGAAGCAGCCTGCGGCTAGCCCTCGGCTGTGCGTCGGTTGTGTAACGGACGCAGGGGCGGGGTAAGGGGGTGCTCCGATTGGTCCTGATATGGGGGGATTTGAACCCTCGGGTGGCGCGCGGATGTGTGACACGGACGCCCGCGACGCCCCCCGAGGACGTCACCGCCGTTGTGGAGCCCGGTCGGTGACGTGATGTCAGGTCAGAGGCAGCCGGTACAGACCGCCCGGCAGCGGCTCCACCAGACCGTCCGCGACGAGCCCGTCCAGGGCCCGGGCCCGCTGGACCGGCTCGTGCCACACCCGGTCCAGCACCGCCTGCGGCACCGCCGTATGAGCCTCCCGCAGCACGGCGAGCAGCTTGCCGCGCACCTGCCGGTCGGTACCGGCGTACGTCTGGCCCCGGCGCGGCGGACCGTCGTGCTCCGGCTTGCCCGCCAGTCGCCACGCGCAGTGCCCGGCGATCGGACAGCGATCGCACGACTCGTTCTTCGCCGTGCACACCAGCGCGCCGAGCTCCATGGAGGCGGCGGCCCAACGGGCCGCGGTCCGCTCGTCCTCCGGCAGCAGGGTGCGGGCGAGGCGGCGTTCGGCGGCGGTGGTGGCGTTCGGCGGGTACTGCACGCCGGTGACCGCGCGGGCCAGGACCCGGCGGACGTTGGTGTCCAGCACGGCGTGCCGCTGCCCGTAGGCGAAGGACGCGACCGCCGCGGCCGTGTACTCGCCGATGCCGGGCAGGGCGAGCAGCTGCGCGTGCTCGGTGGGCACGTCACCGCCGTGCCGTTCCGTTATGGCGACCGCGGCGCCGTGCAGGCGCAGGGCGCGGCGCGGATAGCCGAGCCGGCCCCAGGCGCGGACGGCCTCGCCCGGCGCCTCCTTGGCGAGGTCGGCGGGGCGCGGCCAGCGTTCGAGCCACTGTTCGTAGACGGGCAGGACGCGGTTGACCGGCGTCTGCTGGAGCATGAACTCGCTGACCATCACCCCCCAGGCACCGGCGTCGGCGCGCCGCCAGGGCAGGTCGCGGGCGTTGGCGTCGAACCAGGTGATGACGTGGGTGTGCAGGGGCGCGCCGTGCGGGGCGCCGGACGTGCCGGACGCCGTGGCGGGGGCATCGCCGGTGGTGGTGGCGTCGACGGCGCAGTCGTCGGTGACGGCGTCGGCGTCCGCGTCGGTGGCCGGGGTGGCCGGGGTGGTGGGGCTGTGCGGGGGCAGTGTGGGCGCAGTCATGGCGCTTCCGATCCTGCCACGTGCGGATGGACGGCCGCGTGACCCCGCGCGGCTCGGTGTCGTCACCGACCGTCACTGTTCGGTTACGGCGACCGCAAACGAGGCCGCCTGTACGGATGTTGCTCGAATGATGATCCGGAAAAGTTGTGGTCGGCGCGGCGGGTGGGGCGGGGGAAGGCCGGGATCTCTCGTACAGTTTGGGCCGTGGGATCTCTGCGCAATCCGGTCGGGCCGCTTCCCTCCTCCATCTACTGGCGACGGAGGGTCGTACTGCTGTCCCTGGTCGCCCTGTTGGCCCTGCTGGTCGTCTGGATCGTCACCTCGGGCGGCGGCGGGGGCCGGAACAACAGCGGCAGCGCCTCCGACGGCAAGCATCCCACCCCCTCCACCATCACCCCGGGGCCCTCCGGCTCCGGTCCAGCGATCAGCCAACACCCCGGCGGACGTGACGATTCCGGCGGCGGGGACTCCGGCGGATCGGGGGCCGCCTCGGGCGGCGGCACCGCTTCCGGCGCTCCGGGCGGGGACGGCTCGGGTTCCGGCTCCGGTGCCGGTGGGGGCTCGGGTTCCGGTGCCGGTGCCGGTGCCGGTGCGGGCGCCGTGCTGCCGGCCGGCAGCACGCTTCCCAACTGCGCTTCGGGGGCCGTCTCGTTGAGCCTGCGCAGTGTCCACAACACCTACGCGCCCGGTCAGACACCGACCTTCGAGCTGACGGCGAAGAACTCCTCCGGTACCGACTGCAAGGTCGACCTCGGGCCGAAGTCCGCGGTGCTGACGATCAGCAAGGCCGACAGCAGCACCGACTACTGGTCCTCGGACGACTGTCCGAAGACGGCCGGAAACCTGCTGTACCGGGTGCCGGCGGGCAGCGCCATCACCTACACCGTGCGCTGGGACCGCAAGCCGAGCGCTCCGCAGTGCGCGACGCCTCCGGCGGGCTCGGCCGGAGCGGGGACGTACCTGGTGGAGGCGAAGGTGCCGGGGTACGGCAAGCTCCAGACGTCGTTCGTGCTGTCGGCGGACTAGGGGGCGTCGGCGGTCCGGGACTCACCGCCGGACCGCTTACCGTCCGGCTGAACGTACCTGCGTGCCCGCGTACCTAGACGTACCGCTCCAGGATCGACGACTCCGCCAGCCGCGACAGGCCCTCGCGGACGCTGCGGGCCCGGGCCTCGCCGACGCCGTCCACCGTCTGGAGGTCGTCGACGCTGGCCGCGAGGAGCTTCTGCAGGCCGCCGAAGTGTTCGACCAGGCGGTCGATGATGGCGCCGGGCAGCCGCGGGACCTTGGCCAGCAGGCGGAAGCCGCGGGGGGAGACCGCCGAGTCCAGCGTTTCCGGCGAGCCGGTGTAGCCCAGGGCGCGGGCGACGGTGGACATCTCCAGCAGTTCGGCGTGGGAGAGCTTGTCGAGTTCGGCCAGCGCCTCCTCGACCGTGCGGGAGCGCTTGGCCGTGGGCTCGGGGACGTAGTCCCGCACGACCAGCTCGCGCTCGGGCTCCACGCCCGCGATCAACTCGTCGAGCTGGAGCGCCAGAAGGCGGCCGTCGGTGCCCAGCTCCACCACGTACTCGGCGATCTCGGTGGCGATCCGGCGCACCATCTCCAGGCGCTGCGCGACCGCCGAGACGTCGCGGACCGTCACCAGGTCCTCGATCTCCAGCGCCGACAGCGTGCCCGCGACCTCGTCCAGGCGGAGCTTGTAGCGCTCCAGGGTGGCCAGGGCCTGGTTGGCGCGGGAGAGGATCGCCGCGGAGTCCTCCAGGACCCGGCGCTGGCCGTCGACGTAGAGGGCGATCAGCCGCATCGACTGCGAGACGGAGACGACCGGGAAGCCGACCTGCTTGCTGACGCGGTCCGCCGTGCGGTGCCGCGTGCCCGTCTCCTCCGTGGGGATCGTGGGGTCCGGGACCAGCTGCACGCCCGCCCGCAGGATCTTGGACAGGTCCGAGGACAGCACGATGCCGCCGTCCAGCTTGCACAGCTCCCGCAGCCGCGTCGCCGTGAACTCGACGTCCAGGACGAAGCCGCCCGTGCACATCGACTCCACGGTCTTGTCCGAGCCGAGCACGATCAGCCCGCCGGTGTTGCCGCGGAGCACCCGCTCCAGACCGTCCCGCAGGGCCGTTCCGGGCGCCACGGCGCTCAGTGAGGCGCGCATCAGGCCATCGGCGCCGGAACTCCCGCCGGACTTTCCGGGAGCTGCCGCCCGGTCGTTGGCTGCCACTGCACTCCTCCGCTATTGGATGCTCGTTCGCCTCCGGGGCGCCCCCACGGGCTCACTGGTCGCAGGTTCTCCAGGCGCTCCCATTTCGCACACTCGGTTCGTACGGACGGGCGAGACCAGGGCAAAGTCTACCGGCGGTCCTCCTGCTCCCGTGGGGCCTCTCGGCGACGCGAGCGCGGCAGCACCCGCAGCGCGTCCCCTATGTCGGCCACTTCCAGGACCTTCATGCCCGGCGGGATCTTGCCCGGATCGCCCGGCACCAGGGCGTGCGTGAAGCCCAGGCGGTGGGCCTCCGCGAGGCGGCGCTGCACACCCGTGACGCGTCTGACCTCGCCCGCCAGGCCCACCTCGCCGATCGCGACGAGATTCTTCGGCAGCGGTGTGTCGCTCGCCGCCGACGCCAGGGCGAGGGCGACGGCGAGGTCGGCGGCCGGCTCGGACAGCTTCACCCCGCCGACCGTCGCGGAGTAGATGTCCCGCTTGCCCAGCGCGCTGATCCGGCCCCGCTGCTCCAGCACGGCCAGCATCATCGAGACCCGGGAGGTCTCCAGGCCCGACGTCGTACGGCGCGGGGAGGGGATCTGGGAGTCGACGGTGAGCGCCTGGACCTCGGCGACCAGGGGGCGGCGGCCCTCCAGGGTCACCGTCAGGCAGGTGCCCGGCACCGGCTCGTCGCGGCGGGTCAGGAACAGGCCGCTGGGATCGGCCAGGCCCGTGATCCCCTCGTCGTGCAGTTCGAAGCAGCCCACCTCGTCCGTCGCGCCGTAGCGGTTCTTGACCCCCCGGACCAGGCGCAGGCGCGCGTGCCGGTCGCCCTCGAAGTGCAGCACCACGTCCACCAGGTGCTCCAGCAGGCGCGGGCCGGCGATCGCGCCGTCCTTGGTGACATGACCCACGAGCAGGGTGGACATCCCGCGCTCCTTGGAGGCGCGGATCAGCGCCCCCGCCACCTCCCGCACCTGCGCCATGCCGCCGGGCGCGCCGTCGATCTCCGGGGAGGCCACCGTCTGCACCGAGTCCAGGATGAGCAGCGAGGGCTTCACCGCGTCCAGGTGGCCGAGGACGGCGGCCAGGTCGGTCTCGGCGGCCAGGTACAGATGGTCGTCGATGGCGCCGATGCGGTCGGCACGCAGCCGGACCTGGCTCGCGGACTCCTCGCCCGTGACGTAGAGCGTGCGGTGCTCGTCGCTCGCCGCCTTGGCGGCCACGTCCAGCAGCAGCGTGGACTTGCCGACGCCGGGCTCTCCGGCGAGGAGGACGACGGCCCCCGGCACGAGCCCGCCGCCGAGGACGCGGTCGAGCTCGGGCACACCGGTGGTGCGGGCGGTGGCCTGGCGGCCGTCGACCTGGCCGATGGGCAGGGCCGAGGTGGTGACCCGGCCCGGCGTCGTCGTACGGACCGCGGGTGTGCCGTACTCCTCGATCGTGCCCCAGGCCTGGCACTCGGGGCAGCGGCCGAGCCACTTGGCCGTCTGCCAGCCGCATTCGGTGCAGCGGTAGGACGGGCGGTCCTTGGTGGTCTTCGTACGGGCAGCCATGCGGGAAACCGTAGCCGCAGGCACTGACAACCAGGGGCCCAGGCCGCCCCGGACGCGGAGCGGAAGACCGCGGAAGGCTCCTGCGCTCTTATGAGGGATCGTTTCACCCGTACGGATTAAAAGTGCGCAACGGGGAAGAACGGACGAACCCTCGCCGCCTACGGTCGCACGGGTGATGAGCAGCAGTCCGGAGACCTCGACCCGTACGACCGGTGCGCACCGGGCGCACCGCGAGGCGCGCGACCGCGCTGCCGCGCGCACCCTGGCGCAGCACCCGCCCGCGCGCTTCGAACCCCATCTCGACGGCCTGTTCACCTACTGCCTGTCCGTGCTGTGCGACCACGACACGGCGACCGCCGCCCTCGCGGACGCGCTGACGTTCGCCGAGCGGCGCGGGCAGCGCGTCGTGCCGAGCCCGCAGGACCGGCGGGCGTGGCTGTACGCGCTGGCCCGCTGGGCATGCCTGCGCAAGCTGGCCGAGGCCAAGCAGAAACGTCAGGCCACGCACGCCGCGGGCCGCCACGCCGACGCCGGGCGGGGCCCCGGCTCCCGGCAGGGCACGAACGGGCGGCAGGGCACGGGCCGGGCCGCCCCGTCCGCCCCGTCCGCCGCGCCCCTTCCCGAGGACGTCCGGGAGCAGCGGCGGAGCGAACTGGCCCTGCTGGCCTGGCCGGAGGCCGCCGGCACCAGCCCCGAGCAGCGCGAGGCCCTCGAACTCGCCGTACGCCACCGCCTCGCCGGCCACGAGGTCGCCGCGGTCCTCGGCATGGACCTCGCCGCCGCCCGCGAACTGCTCGCCTCCGCGGCCTGCGAGGTGGAGCGCACCCGCGCGGCGCTCGCCGTCGTGGAGACCGGCGGCTGCCCGGGCGTGAGCGCGCTCACCGGAGACAGCCCGCTCGTGCTCAGCGCCGCGCTGCGACGCGAACTCGTCCGGCACGTCGACGACTGTCCGCGCTGCCGCCGTACCGCCGAGCGCGCGATCCCCGGCCGGTGGCCCGGCTCCAGCGTCACCCCCGCCGAGCTGCCCGTCCTTCAGGCCCCCCGCACGGCCCTGCACGTCGCCATGGCGCACCACCCGCGCGCGCGGAGCGCCGTTCCCCGCTTCGACCGGCGCGGCTTCCCGATGGACCCCAAGGACCGCGCGGCCCGCAGGGACCGTCTGCGCGCGCGTGCCGTCACGACGACGGTGGTCGCCACGGTCGTCGCCGCTCCCGTAGTGGCCCTGTGGGCCGCCTACCGGGGCACCCCGACCGGGGAGGGACAGGGCGGCCCGTCGGCCACCGCGCGCGAGGCCCATGACCACGGCGCCCTGGCCGGCGAGGAGACCCGCGACGGCTACGAGAACGCGGGCAACGCCCGCCCCGGACCCGACGCCGGCTTCGGCGGGGCGAGGCCCGATGTCTCCGTGGAGGTCGTCAGCGTCCGGGGCGGTGGCGCCGGGCACAAGGCCGGCCACCTGACCGTGACCGCCACCGGCGCCGGCGACACCACACTCGTCACCCTGACCGCGTCCGGTCCGGCACCGGTCCGCTGGTCGGCGTCCACGGGCGCGCCCTGGCTCTACCTGAGCCGCTCCTCGGGGACCCTGAAGCCCGGCGAGTCGTTGACGATCAAGGTGTACGTCGACCATCTGCGCGAGCCGTCGGGCCACTGGAGCGCGCGGGTGGCGATCGCACCCGCCGGAGCCGTGGTCTCCATCGACGGCTACGGCACGGCACCTCGCCCCTCCGCCCCGGCCACCACGCACCCGGCCGACCCGCCCCCGACCACCGCCCCGCACCCGACGCCCACACGGACGGTCCCCACGAGCCCCTCCAGCCCGACGCCGAGCGACCCGCCGTCCACGTCGCCCGGCCCGTCGTCCAGCCCCACCCCGAGCCCGACGCCCACCGGATCGTCAACGTCCGGCCCGGACGGCCCCACCCCGCCACCGGACAGCGGCGGCGGCGCGCCGAACCCGCCGGACAGGCCTTAGCCGATCCGGTCGGACAGGCCTCGGCGGAGCCCGCCGGACAGCCCTTGGCCGGAAGCCGGGGGTACGGTCCGCGGGGTCAGACGGGATCAGGCGGGATCAGGCGGGACCGGACGGAACCAGGCGGGACCGGACCGGACGGAATCACGCGGGATCCGCCGGATGCGGTGCCGACAGCGGCCGCCGCGAGGCCAGCCGTTCCTCGCACAGCTCGACCAGGCGGTCGTAACCGGCCTTGCCCATCAGCTCGGTCAGCTCCGCCCGGTAGGAGACGTACACGGGCTCGCCCGCGCCGTGCGCCGACGTCGCCGAGGTGCACCACCAGTGCAGGTCGTGGCCGCCCGGACCCCAGCCCCGGCGGTCGTACTCACCGATAGACACCTGGAGCACCCGCGTGTCGTCGGGACGGTCGATCCACTCGAAGGTCCGCCGGATCGGCAGCTGCCAGCACACGTCCGGCTTGGTCTCCAGCGGCTCGCGGCCCTCCCGGAGCGCCAGGATGTGCAGCGAGCAGCCCATGCCGCCGGGGAAACCGGGCCGGTTCTGGAAGATGCACGACCCCTGGAAGGGGCGGGTCTGCCGGGAGCCCTCCTCGTCCTCGGTCACCCAGCCGTTCTTCGTGCCCTCGGCGTGGTTCTGCCAGATGTCGGGTGTGAGCCTGGCCACATGCCCGGCGACGCGCTGCTCGTCGTCCTCGTCGGAGAAGTGGGCGCCCAGCGTGCAGCAGCCGTCGTCCGCGCGGCCCTCCTGGATGCCCTGGCAGCCGCTGCCGAAGATGCAGTTCCAGCGAGAGGTCAGCCATGTCAGATCACAGCGGAAGACCTGCTCGTCGTCCGCAGGGTCCGGGAACTCCACCCACGCCCGCGCGAAGTCCAGCCCCTTCTCGTCGGGCTCCGAGTGCTTCTTCCGCTTCGGCTCCGGCAGCACGGCTTTCGCCGCCTTCCCCGAGCCCGCGGAGGCCGCCGATTTATCGGTCTTCGCCTTTTTCGTCTTTGGCACGCGTCCAGAGTAAGTCGCCCGGCACCCGCACCGGGACCGCCGCGGACCGGACACCTGGGACGGAGCCGGACCGGGTGCCCGCGGCGGAACCGGACCGGGCATCCGGGGTGGAGCGCGGCGCAGGTGGCAGTAGCGTTCCGTACATGAGACTCGGTGTCCTCGACGTGGGTTCGAACACGGTGCATCTGCTGGTGGTCGACGCCCACCCCGGCGCACGCCCGCTGCCCGCGCACTCGCACAAGGTCGAGCTGCGGCTCGCCCAGCTCCTCGACGGGGAGGGCGCGATCGGCCCCGAAGGCGTCGACAGACTGATCGCCGTGGTCCAGGACGCGCTCCAGGCCGCCGAGGACAAGGGCGTGGAGGACCTGCTGCCGTTCGCGACCTCCGCCGTGCGGGAGGCCGGGAACGCCGACGACGTCCTCGCCCGCGTGCGGGCCGAGACCGGCGTCGAGCTCCAGGTGCTCAGCGGCGAGGAGGAGGCGCGCCTGACCTTCCTCGCCGCCCGCCGCTGGTTCGGCTGGTCCGCCGGGAAGCTGCTGGTCCTGGACATCGGCGGCGGCTCGCTGGAGATCGCGTACGGCATCGACGAGGAACCCGACGCGGCCGTGTCGCTGCCGCTCGGCGCGGGCCGCCTCACCGCCGGCTGGCTGCACGGCGACCCGCCCGACCCCGAGGACGTCAGGGCACTGCGCCGCCATGTGCGCGCGGAGATCGCGCGGACGGTCGGCGAGTTCAGCCGCTTCGGCGCCCCGGACCACGTGGTCGCCACCTCCAAGACGTTCCGCCAGCTCGCCCGCATCGCCGGGGCGGCCCGCTCCGCCGAGGGCCTCTACGTCCAGCGCGAGCTGAAGCGGGAGTCCCTGGAGGCGTGGGTGCCGCGCCTGGCCGCCATGACGACCGACGAGCGCGCCGAGCTGCCCGGAGTCTCCGACGGCCGCGCGGGCCAGCTGCTGGCCGGCGCCCTGGTCGCCGAGGGCGCGATGGACCTCTTCGGCGTGGAACGGCTGGAGATCTGCCCCTGGGCGCTGCGGGAGGGAGTCATCCTCCGGCGCCTGGATCACATGGGGTCGGCATAGGGACCGGCGGTGGCGTGGAGAGCGGGGCGCAGGCTGCGGCCCGGCAGCCCGGCATAGAGACATACACCTCACCGGCCAGCAGGCACCCCGCGTCACCCAACCGCACCCCGTAACCTGTCCCTCGTGGTGGAACCCGTCGTGCGCATCCCGGATGCGAAGGTCGCCCTGTCGACGGCCTCCGTGTATCCGGAGTCGACGGCGACGGCCTTCGAGATCGCCGCGCGCCTCGGCTACGACGGCGTCGAGGTGATGGTGTGGACCGACCCGGTCAGCCAGGACATCGACGCGCTGCGCAGGCTCAGTGACTACCACGGGATACCGATCCTCGCCGTGCACGCCCCCTGTCTGCTGATCACCCAGCGGGTGTGGTCCACCGACCCCTGGGTCAAGCTCCAGCGCGCCCGGGCGGCCGCGGAGAAGCTCGGCGCGAGCACCGTCGTCGTGCACCCGCCGTTCCGCTGGCAGCGCCAGTACGCCCGTGACTTCGTGAACGGGATCTGGCGGATGGCGAACGAGACGGATGTGCGGTTCGCGGTGGAGAACATGTACCCGTGGCGCTACCGCGACCGCGAGATGCTCGCCTACGCCCCCGACTGGGACGTCACGAAGGACGACTACCGCCACTTCACGATCGACCTCAGTCACGCGGCCACGGCCCGCACCGACGCGCTGGGGATGGTCGAGCGCATGGGCGACCGCCTCGGCCACGTCCACCTCGCCGACGGCAAGGGCTCGGCGAAGGACGAGCACCTCGTGCCCGGCCGCGGCAGCCAGCCCTGCGCCGAGCTGCTGGAACGTCTCGCCACCTCCGGTTTCGACGGTCATGTCGTCATCGAGGTCAACACCCGCCGGGCCATGTCCAGCGCGGAGCGCGAGTCCGACCTCGCCGAGGCCCTGGCCTTCACCCGGCTGCACCTGGCCTCGGCGATGCGGGTGCCCAGGCGATGACCGACACGACCGGCCGGAATTCCGGCACCGCCGGCCCCGGATCCGGCACGACCGGCCGGAGCGGCCGGGGCCGTGGGCGCCCCAGGCGGGAGGAGGCGGGGGACACCCGCGACCGCATCCTGACCGCGGCCCGCGAGGAGTTCTCCGAGCGCGGCTACGAGAAGACGTCCGTGCGCGGCATCGCGAAGGCGGCCGGAGTCGACTCGGCCCTCGTCCACCACTACTTCGGCACCAAGGAGCAGGTGTTCGAAGCGGCGATCGAGGTGGCCTTCGCGCCCGCCCTGAGCGCGTCGCACATGATCGCCGACGCCCCGCTGGAGGGGGTCGGCGAACGCCTGACCCGCTTCTTCTTCGGCATCTGGGAGAACCCCACCACCCGCACGCCCCTGCTGGCGATCGTCCGTTCCGCTGTGAACAACGACACCGCGGCCGCGGTCTTCCGCCGCCTGGTCGCCTCCCAGCTGCTGCGCCGCCTCGCCGGCCGGCTCGAGCAGCCGGACGCGGAGCTGACCGCCGAACTGGCGGCCGCGCAGCTGGTGGGGTGCGCGATGCTGCGGTACGTGATCAGGCTGGAGCCGCTGGCGTCGGCGGACGTGGAGCAGATCATCGCCCGTGTGGCACCGGCCGTGCAGAGGCACCTCGCAGGCCCGTGACCCGGCGGCCCGGCACACGTCCGTCCGGCCCCTCCGAGGCACGTCCACCCGGCCCACCCGAGACACGCGTCCCGCATTCCGGACAGCGCGTCCCGCCTCGTGGATGACCGGCGTACGCTCGACTTCGTCAGAACTCTGCCACGATGCCATGCCACGCCACGGCCTGCCGGTCTCCCGGCAGGACCCCGAGGCAGAACTCTCCGAAGGAGCGAGCGACGATGCCCGAGCTGAGGTCCCGCACAGTCACCCACGGCCGCAACATGGCGGGCGCTCGCGCCCTTATGCGCGCCTCCGGTGTACCCGGTGCGGACATCGGCCGGAAGCCGATCATCGCCATCGCCAACAGCTTCACCGAGTTCGTGCCCGGCCACACCCACCTGGCGCCGGTCGGCCGGATCGTCAGCGAGGCGGTGAAGGAGGCCGGCGGCATCCCGCGCGAGTTCAACACCATCGCGGTCGACGACGGCATCGCGATGGGCCACGGCGGCATGCTGTACTCGCTGCCCTCCCGCGACCTGATCGCCGACAGCGTCGAGTACATGGTCGAGGCCCACTGCGCCGACGCCCTGGTCTGCATCTCCAACTGCGACAAGATCACCCCGGGCATGCTGATGGCGGCCCTGCGCCTGAACATCCCGACGGTCTTCGTCTCCGGCGGCCCCATGGAGGCCGGCCGCGCCACCCTGGTCGACGGCACCGTCCGCACCCTCGACCTGGTCGACGCGATGTCCGAAGCCGTCAACGACAAGATCTCCGATGAAGACATCCTCCGTATCGAGGAGAACGCCTGTCCGACCTGCGGCAGCTGTTCCGGCATGTTCACCGCCAACTCGATGAACTGCCTGACCGAGGCGATCGGCCTCTCCCTGCCGGGCAACGGCTCGGTCCTCGCCACCCACACCGCCCGCCGGCAGCTCTACGTCGACGCGGCCCGCACCGTCATGGACCTCACCCGCCGCTACTACGAGCAGGACGACGACACGGTCCTGCCGCGTTCCATCGCCACCTTCCAGGCCTTCGAGAACGCGATGGCCCTGGACATCGCGATGGGCGGCTCCACGAACACGATCCTGCACCTGCTGGCGGCGGCCCAGGAAGCGGGCGTCCCCTTCGGCCTGGAGCAGATCGACGAGGTCTCCCGCCGGGTCCCGTGCCTGGCGAAGGTGGCGCCCAACGTCGCCAAGAACCGTACGTACTACATGGAGGACGTGCACCGCGCCGGCGGCATCCCCGCCCTGCTCGGCGAACTGCACCGCGCGGGCCTGCTGAACGAGGACGTGCACGCGGTGCACAGCCCGTCCCTGGCGGACTGGCTGAAGACCTGGGACGTCCGCGGCGGCTCCCCGTCCCCCGAGGCGGTGGAACTGTGGCACGCGGCGCCCGGGTGCGAGAGGTCCGCCGAGGCCTTCTCCCAGTCGAAGCGCTGGGAGGCCCTGGACGAGGACGCCGAGAGCGGCTGCATCCGCAGCGTCGAGCACGCGTACTCGAAGGACGGTGGCCTGGCCGTCCTCAAGGGCAACCTGGCCGTCGACGGCTGCGTGGTGAAGACGGCCGGCGTCGACGAGTCGATCTGGACCTTCGAGGGCCCGGCGGTCGTCTGCGAGTCGCAGGAGGAGGCCGTCCAGAAGATCCTCACCCAGCAGGTCAAGGAGGGCGACGTCGTCGTCATCCGCTACGAGGGCCCCAAGGGCGGCCCCGGCATGCAGGAGATGCTCTACCCGACCTCGTACCTGAAGGGCCGCGGCCTGGGGAAGTCCTGCGCCCTGATCACCGACGGCCGCTTCTCCGGCGGCACCTCGGGCCTGTCCATCGGCCACGCCTCCCCGGAGGCGGCCTCCGGCGGCACGATCGCCCTCGTCGAGGACGGCGACCGCATCCGCATCGACATCCCGAACCGCACCATCGAACTCCTGGTGGACGAGCAGGAACTCTCCCGCCGCGAGCAGGCCCTGAACGGCACCTACGCCCCCCGGAACCGCGACCGCAAGATCTCCGCCGCCCTGCGCGCCTACGCCGCGATGGCGACCAGCGCGGACAAGGGCGCGGTCCGGGACGTGACGAAGCTGGGCTGACCACCGCCGACCCGACGACAAGGGCCGCTCCCTCACGGGGGCGGCCCTTGTCGCGTCTCACCAGCTCGCCGGATCCCGCCCGTCCACGGCGAAGACGGTGCCGTCGGGTGCGCCGGCGTAGACGTGACCGGCGGCGAGGACGGGTGGTGCCAAGTCGCCCACGACCTTGTCCGCGTGGGTGCCGAGCCGTGGCGGTGTCTGCCCGACGAGTCGGCCCGTACGCGCGTCCACGGCGAGCAGCCGCCCGTCGGCGGCGACGACGTAGACATGCCGGCCGTCCGAGACCGGTGCCGAGCCGCGGCTCACCGCCGACTCCAGGTGCCACAGCTGCTTTCCGGCGTCCGTGTCCACTGCCTCCAACGCCCCACCGGAGGCCATGAGGTTCACGACGCCGCCCCGTACGCCGGCCTGCGCACCCTGGAGACGTACGGGCAGCGCCACCCGACGCGTCTTGCGGGACGCGGTCGTGTACCGGACGACCGCCTTCGCGTCTCCGGTGACCCTGTCGAGGTCGAGCAGGAAGACGGACCCGCCCTGGGCGCCGACCGGCGTCAGGTACCCCCGCAGCCGGGCCTCCCAGCGCACGGCGCCGGTCCCGGGGTCCACGGCGGTGATCTGCGTGCGGGTCCCGTCGTCGGAGGTGCTCGTCGCATACGCCGACGGGTTCCCGGGGAACGAGGCGAGGGACGGCAGGCTGTAGCCCGCGATCCGCCGGCTCCACCGGGTCGAGCCCGAGGCGCTCTCCACGCCGGTGACCGTCCTGTCGGCACGGGC
Organism: Streptomyces spiralis; assembly: GCF_014654675.1. Classification (GTDB taxonomy): domain Bacteria; phylum Actinomycetota; class Actinomycetes; order Streptomycetales; family Streptomycetaceae; genus Streptomyces; species Streptomyces spiralis. Next base: position 7,682 of record NZ_BNBC01000051.1, on the reverse strand, counting down.
GAGCAGGAGCATGCCGCCCGCGAAGACCCGCCCGCCCTGGGCGGGCATGTCCCGCTCCCCGCGTGTCCTCCCCGACGAGGGATCGAGCGCAGCCAGACGCCGGCCGCCCGACGTGGCCACGTGCACCAGGCCACCCGAGAGCACGGGCGTCAGCCTGCCGGCCCCGGTGATGGGGCGCCGCCACAGCACCGCGCCGTCGGCCGGATCGAGGGCGAAGACCACGCCGGAGCGCGCGCAGAACAACCTGCCGGTGCCGAACGAGCACTGTGGTACCCCCGGCTGCGCGGACACCGGTTTCTCCTGCCACGCCTCGAACCCGGCGGGCGTGGTTCGAGGCGCGGTGCCGGAGGCCGTGGGGCTGTCGTCGCCGAGCAGCTGGACCGAGCCGAAGGCACCCGCCACGAGCAGACCGAGTGCCGCGGACACCAGGACGGTCCGTGTGCGCAAGCGCCGCAGGAGCCCCCTCTGCGCCGCTCGCCCGACGACGGGCTCGGGCTCCGGCCGCAACGGCCCGCTCGCCCGCTGATCCGGCACGAACGCCTGGGTGTCGTAGGAGGCCGCCACCGCCCGCAGTTCCCGCATCAACTCGTCCGGGGTGGGCCGGTCCTCGGGCTCCTTGGCGAGGCAGCGCAGCACCAGTGGCGCCAGGTCCTCCGGCACACCGGTAAGGTCCGGCTCGTCGTGCACGACCTGGTAAGCGACGACGTACGGACTGTCGGAGTCGAACGGCCCCCGTCCGGTCGCCGCGTGCACCAGCACCGAGCCCAGCGCGAAGATGTCCGCCGCCGGACCGACCTCCCGGGGCCGCCGGAACTGCTCGGGTGCCATGAACGGTGGCGTGCCGATCAACTTGCCGGTCTCCGTGCGCAGTTCGCTGTCTTTCGGTCGCGAGATGCCGAAGTCGATGACCTTGGGCCCGTCGTCGGCGAGCAGCACGTTGCTCGGCTTGAGATCCCGGTGGACCACGCCCACCCGGTGGATGTCGCGCAGCGCCTCGGCGAGTCCGGCCATCAGCCGCCGCAGCTGGGCCGGTGCCATCGGACCGTGCTGCTTCACCTGCTCGGACAGCGTGGGGCCAGGGATGAACAGGGTGGCCATCCACGGTCGTTCGGCCTCCGGATCGGCGTCCACGACCGGCGCGGTGAAGGCTCCGCTGACCCGCCGGGCCGCCGCCACCTCCTGCCGGAAACGCCCCCTGAACTCGGGGTCCTTGGCGAACTCGGCGTGCACGACCTTCACCGCGAGCTTCAGTCCCGAGGTGCTGCGGGCCAGGTGCACCACGCCCATGCCGCCCGAGCCGAGACACGACTCCAGGCGGTAGTGCCCGGCGTATTCCGGAAGTTCCGCTTCCGCGCCCGCTCCGGTGTTGCGCTGTGGCGTCATGGACCACCCCCGTGCTGTTCGTCCGCGCGCGCGACGCACGGAGCCTAGTCGAAGACTCGGACAGGACCGAGGCGGCTTGCTAGCGTTCGCGTGCGAATCGCGTACATGCGTCCCATGGCGCGATCACGATCGCACGATCCAAGGAAAACCAGGCAGTCCACGAAGCCCCATGACGGCCATGGGGCTCGACGGGGGAGGGTTCGCATGTCTGTCGAGCGTGTCGAGGACGTCAGAGACGACGGCGCGGAGCAGGAGGCCCAGACGCAGGTCACGGCAGCGGCCGTGCGCTACTACTCGGTCGCCCCCGGCGTCCGCCTCAACGTCCGCAGCGGACCCGGGACCGGCTACAGCCTCGTCCGGGTGCTGCCCGAGGGCGCGCAGGTGGCCATCTACTGCCAGACCCCGGGGACCACGGTCTCCGGCTACTACGGCACGTCGAACATCTGGGACAACATCGGCAACGGCCAGTTCGTCTCGGACGCCTACGTGCACACCGGCAGCGACGGCTACGTAGCCCCCCGCTGCGCCTGAGCCCGCCCGGAGCCCGCGGCCGCGTCGGAGCCATAATCGTCCCGTGAGCGACGAGAACGGCACCCCGGACACCACCGCGGGCTCCACGGCCCCCACCGACTCCGGCGGTCCCCGGCCCGAGCCCCTGCGTTTCTTCGGCACCAGCTGGGTGAGCCACGACGACGGGTACGCGGCGCGCCGTGCGGGCGTCGCCGTCGGCTCGCTGCTGGCCGCCGCGGCCGCCTGCTTCGTGCTCCGCTTCGCCTACGAGGGGCTCCAGATCGCCGGCTCCGGCGCCTTCGTCACGCTGCTGGTCGTCGTCATGTTCGCCGTGTGCAGCGCGCTCGCCTTCCGACACACCTGGGACGGCTTCACCAAGCGCCCCGACCCCGAGCGCCAGGCCTCCCTGCGCGGCCTGCTCGCCATCGGCTTCATCGGCTCCCTGCTCGCCTACTTCTTCCGCTCCCTCACCGAGGCCCCCGGCGAGGGCCTGCACCGCCAGGAGTACCAGGAGGCCCGCGAGCGCCACGAACGCCAGGCCGGCCGCCGCTCGGGCAACCCGTCGAAGAAGCGCCGCCGCTCCTGACCGGGCCTCCCGCGCCAGGCGCCTCCGCCCGCGTCCGGCGTCCGCCAGGAAAAGAGCTGTCCACGGCCGCACCACCGCCAGATCATGGCCGTATGACCGCATCCCCGTCACCCCAGGCATCGTCGCCGTCTCCGGCCTCCCCGTCGTCCGCGCACGGCTCCGTGCCGCTGCACTCCGCCCGGGCCCACTCCTTCAACGCCGCCGCCGCCCAGTACGCCGCCAACCGGCCCTCCTACCCGCCCGCGCTTCTCGACGCCGTCGAGGAACTGGCCGGCCGTCCCCTCGCCGGTGCGCGCGTCGCGGACATCGGCGCCGGTACGGGCATCGCGACCGCCCTCCTGCACGAGCGCGGCGCCGAGGTGCTGGCCGTCGAACCCGGTGAGGGCATGGCCGCCCAGTTCCGACGGGCCCACCCCCGCATCCCGATCGTGCGCGGCAACGGCGACGCCCTCCCGCTCGCCGACGCCTCCGCCGACCTCCTCACCTACGCCCAGGCCTGGCACTGGACCGACACCACCCGGTCCGTGCCGGAGGCCCTGCGCGTCCTGCGCCCCGGCGGTGCGCTCGCGCTGTGGTGGAACACCGACGCCCTCGACATCGAGTGGATCGCCGAGGCCGGCCGCCGCGTCGGCCGCTTCTTCGGCATCGACGTCCCCGCCGAGAAACAGCGCGCCGCCCGCACCGACCTGGCCGACCCCAGCGGCCGTCTCCATTTCATCCGCCGCGAGGTGCGCTGGAGCCGCCGCGTCCCCCTCGACACCCACCTCGCCAACATCGCCAGCCACTCGGTCTTCCTGGTCTGCCCCGAGGAACGCAAGACCGCCTTCCTCGCCGCCGAGCGCGACCACCTGCTGAACGTCTTCCCCGACGGCGTCGTCGAGGAGACCTACGACGTCCTCCTCCTCGTCGCCACCAAGCCCTGACCCCCACCACCTCCACGGCACCCCTTGACGAGGGTGCCGTGACGCGCCTTAATCATCACATGATGAATAATGTCGACGACCCCTCCCGGCCACCGGACCCGCACTCCCACGCCGCCCACGACGGCTACGACGCCCATGCCGTCCATGCGGACGGCCTCACCGCCGTCCGCGGCCCCCGCACCGTCCTGCACGGCCTGGACTTCACCGTCCCCCGCGGCCGGATCACCGGCCTGCTCGGCCCCTCCGGCTGCGGCAAGTCGACCCTCCTGCGCGCCATCGTCGGCACCCAGGCCAACGTCACCGGCACCCTGGACGTCCTCGGCCTCCCCGCCGGTCACCCCGCCCTGCGCACCCGCATCGGCTACGTCACCCAGCACCCCTCCGTCTACGACGACCTGACCGTCCGCCAGAACCTCGACTACTTCGCCGCCGTCCTCGACCCGGGCCACGCCGCGGCCGAACGCCGGCACGACAACGTCACCCGAGCCATCGACGACGTCGACCTCACCAGCCACGGAGACGCTCTCGCCGGCAACCTCTCCGGCGGCCAGCGCAGCCGCGTCTCCCTCGCGGTCGCCCTCCTCGGCACCCCCGAACTGCTCGTCCTCGACGAGCCCACGGTCGGCCTCGACCCCGTGCTGCGCCGCGACCTGTGGAACCTCTTCCACGACATCGCCGCCACCCGCGGCACCACCCTCCTCGTCTCCTCCCACGTCATGGACGAGGCCGAGCGCTGCCACCGCCTCCTCCTCATGCGCGAGGGCCGCATCCTCGCCGAGGACACCCCGCAGGCACTCCGCACCCGCACCGGCACCGAGACCGTCGAAGCGGCCTTCCTGCACCTCGTGGACGAGGCGGTCGCCGCAGGCCGCGCCAAGGAGACAGCACGATGACCAGCACCACCCCCGCCCTCACCGCGGCCCCCGCCCCGACCCGCGCCCTCAGCGCCGCCCGCACCACCGCCACCGCGGCCCGGGTACTGCGCCAGCTCCGCCACGACCCCCGCACCATCGCCCTGATGCTGCTGGTCCCCTGCGTCATGCTGATCCTGCTGCGCTACGTCTTCGACAGCAGCCCGCGCACCTTCGACAACATCGGCGCCTCCCTGCTCGGCATCTTCCCGCTCATCACGATGTTCCTCGTGACCTCGATCGCCACCCTGCGCGAACGCACCTCCGGCACCCTCGAACGCCTCCTCGCCATGCCCCTCGGCAAGGGCGACCTCATCGCCGGCTACGCCCTCGCCTTCGGTGTCATCGCGATCGTCCAGTCCGCCCTCGCCACCGGCCTGGCGCTCTGGGTCCTCGGCCTGAAGGTCACCGGCTCAACATGGCTCCTCCTCCTGGTGGCCCTCCTCGACGCACTGCTCGGCACGGCCCTCGGCCTCTTCGTCTCCGCCTTCGCGGCCTCCGAGTTCCAGGCGGTCCAGTTCATGCCGGCCGTGATCTTCCCCCAGCTCCTGCTCTGCGGCCTGTTCACCCCGCGCTCCCGCATGCACCCCGTCCTGGAGGCCATCTCCGACGTCCTGCCCATGTCCTACGCCGTCGACGGCATGAACCAGGTCATGCGCCACACCGACGTCACGGCCACCTTCGTCCGGGACGTACTGATCGTGGCCGGCTGCGCCCTGCTGGTCCTGTGCCTGGGAGCGGCGACCCTCCGGCGACGCACGGCATAGCCCCCGCGCGACACACGGGCGCCGCCCGCCCCGCCGTTCCGTCTGACGGACAACACACCGCCGCGCGCACCGCCGGTGCGAGGATGAGTTCCATGAGCCAGAAAGTCGCAGTCCTCGGCACCGGCAAGATCGGCGAAGCCCTGCTCAGCGGAATGATCCGGGCCGGCTGGGCCCCCTCCGACCTCCTGGTCACCGCCCGCCGCCCCGAACGCGCCGAGGAGCTCCGTGCCCGCCACGGAGTCACCCCGGTGACCAACCCGGAGGCAGCCAAGACCGCCGACACCCTGATCCTCACGGTCAAGCCGCAGGACATGGGAACCCTCCTCGACGAACTCGCCCCGCACATTCCCGCCGACCGTCTGGTCATCAGCGGAGCGGCGGGCATCCCCACCTCCTTCTTCGAGGAGCGCCTGGCCGCGGGCACCCCCGTCGTCCGGGTCATGACGAACACCCCCGCCCTCGTCGACGAGGCCATGTCCGTCATCTCCGCCGGCACCCACGCCACCGCCGGCCACCTCGCCCACGCCGAGGAGATCTTCGGCGCCGTCGGCAAGACGCTCCGCGTCCCCGAGTCGCAGCAGGACGCCTGCACCGCCCTCTCCGGCTCGGGCCCGGCGTACTTCTTCTACCTGGTCGAGGCCATGACCGACGCCGGCATCCTCCTGGGCCTGCCCCGCGACAAGGCCCACGAGCTGATCGTCCAGTCCGCCATCGGCGCCGCCGTGATGCTCCGCGACAGCGGGGAACACCCCGTGAAACTCCGCGAGAACGTCACCTCCCCGGCCGGCACGACGATCAACGCCATCCGTGAACTGGAGAACCACGGAGTACGCGCCGCCCTCATCGCCGCGCTGGAAGCCGCCCGCGACCGCAGCCGCGAGCTGGCCTCCGGCAACAACTGACCCTCCGGCGCCCGGGGCGGCGGCTGCCGCCCGGGCCGGCCCCTTCCGGACCCCTTCAGGCGGGCAACAGCCCGATCGCCCGGTACGCCGCGTCCACCGTCGGCCGCGCCATCTCCCTGGCCTTCTCCGCGCCCGCCCGCAGCACCCCGTCCACATAACCGGGATCCGCGCACAGCTCCCTGTGCCGTTCCTGCACCGGCCTGAGAACTTCGACCACGGCCTCCGCGGTGTCCTTCTTCAGAGCGCCGTACGACGCATAGGCACCGCTCAGGGCCTCCGGATCCCCGCCCTCGCAGGCGGCCAGGATCTCCAGCAGGTTCGCGACGCCTGGCCGCTCCTCCCGGTCGTAGACGACGCCCTGCCCGCTGTCGGTCACGGCCCGCATGACCTTCTTGCGCACCACCTCCGGCTCGTCCAGCAGATAGACGATGCCCGGCCCGGAGTCGTCCGACTTCCCCATCTTCGACATCGGGTCCTGCAGGTTCATCACCCGTGCCGCCACCTTCGGAGCGGTCGCTCTCGGCACCACGAACGTGTGCCCGTACCGATGGTTGAACCGCACCGCCAGATCCCGGGCCAGCTCCACGTGCTGCGTCTGGTCCTCCCCGACCGGCACCTCGTCCGTGTCGTACGCCAGGATGTCCGCCGCCATCAGCGCCGGATACGTCAGCAGCGACAGCCGTACGCTCCCGCCCCGCCCCTGCTCGCGGGCGGCCTTCTCCTTGTACTGGATCATCCGCCGCATCTCGCCGTCGGTGGCCACGCATTCCAGCAGGTAGGACAGCCGCGCGTGCTCGTCCACATGGCTCTGCACGAACACCGTGCGCCGCTTGGGATCGAGCCCGGACGCCAGCAGCAGCGTCGCCGCCTGCCGGCTGAGCCTGCGCACCCGCGCCGGGTCGTGGTCCACGGTCAGTGCGTGCAGATCGACGACGCAGAACAAGGCGTCCGCCTGGTGCTGGTCCACCTCGGCCCACCGGCGCAGGGCGCCCAGGTAGTTCCCGAGCGTCAGGTGCCCGGTCGGCTTGACCCCACTGAAGACCCGTGTCATCTCCACTCCATCTCCTGGTCGTGGCCGCCGTCCCCGGACGGCCGGCCCCAGGAGCTCTGAGGGAGAAACGAGAACGGCCGCCGAGGCGGCGGCCGTTGTATGCGTACGTGAGAGGCGGCCGCCGTCAGGCGGGCCACCACTGCTGGGTGTACGTACGCGTCGTCATGGCGAACAGGCTACGCCCTCGGGGCCCCTCCCGCAGCGAGTTGACACACCCCGGCGGGATCCGTAGTGTTCTCCGAGTTGTCCGACGTGAGAGCCGACTCCGGTCGGTCCCCGGACAGCCACTCCGTAGGTACCAACCGCAACTCGACGACAGTCGTGCAATTCGTCTGCCGTCGTGTCGTCGGCGTGTGTATTCACGGAATGAGGAATCCGCGTTCGAAAGGACGCAGCCCCCGATTCGCTCGGGAGCAGGGAATCCGCTAAAGTCTCACTCGTCGGAACGGCCCAACGGCCGGGAAGACAAACCCCGCTGACTGGGGATCAGGCCGAAAAGGATCTGATAGAGTCGGAACCGCCGGAAAGGGAAACGCGGAAGCGGGAACCTGGAAAGCACCGAGGAAATCGGATCGGAAAGATCTGATAGAGTCGGAAACACCGAAGGGAAGCGCCCGGAGGAAAGCCCGAGAGGGTGAGTACGAAGGAA
>NZ_BNBC01000050.1:44947-68675 GCF_014654675.1 Streptomyces spiralis | reverse complement strand
CTCCGCACGCCCCACCACCGGATCGAGCCTGCCCGCCTTCGCCTCCTCCGTCAGATCCCGCCCGTACTCGTCCAACGACGACGGCGCCCCGCCCTCCTGTCCCGCACCGGCACCCTCCCCACGGGCCGGCCGCGCCGGCCTCTCCGCCAGACCCCGCAGCCGCGACACATCCAGCCCCGCCCCCTGCAGCAGCCGGGCCGCACCCGTGCCCTCCCCCTCCAGCAACGCACCCAGAATGTGCTCGGGGCCGATGTACGAGGCGCCCGTCGCCTGCGACAGCCCATAGGCGGCGGCCAGCGTCCGCTTGGCGCCCGGAGTCAGCCCCGGCTGTGCCGACACCTCCACCGACTCCCGCGGCAGCACCTTGGCGATCTGTGCGGCGAACTCCTCCACGTCCACCCCCGCCTGTGTCAACAGGCCCCGCGACGGCTCCACTTGCGTCGCCGCCCACAGCAAGTGCTCCGTGTCCAGATCCGGCGTCCCGTCCTCCAGCGCCCGCCGCGCCGCCAGATTGATCAACTCCTGCGACGGCTCGCTCAGCAGCCGCCCGATCGGCACCCGCTGCACCGCCGGAGGCGACGTCGCGGGCGACATCCCGAAGAACCGGTTCAACAGCTCACCGAACGGATCCGACGAACCGAAGGCAGAACCGAACGACATCGACATGACGCACTCCTCACCGAAGGAGGGGACCCCCCACTCACTCAAACGCGCCGCGTCCGGCCCCGCAAACCGTGAACCGGGGGTGACTCGCCTGGACCAACCAGCGCGCGCCGGGTCGGCGGCCGGCGGCACAGTGGTGAGGCAGCCCCTGGGAGGATCCGTGCACGACAAACCGCTGAGCAAGATCGTCGACGAGCTCCTGCGTCTGCGTCACGACGCCTCCGGCACCTCACGTGACCGGTCGAAGCCGGACGGTTTCAGCTTGGACGGCGAGCTGGTCAGCGGCTTCGTCGCCGGCACACTGGACCCGCGGGGCGAGGCGGAGCTCGCCGACCAGGTCGCGCGCCTGCTGCCGTTCCACTGGGTTCTGCCCACCACCCTCACCGAGGAGATGACGCGGGTCATCGACCACCTCGGCGGCCAGCGCGGTCTCATGGCCTGGCTGGACCGGCAGCCGGGCCTGCCACGGCTGGTGGCACGGCTGTACGTCCTCATGGGACTCCTCGATCAGTACAGCGAGGAGTCCGCGGTGGTCACCGCCCTGCGCGAGTCCCGGGAGGCGACACCGTATCCGGCCGGTCTCGAGGAGTACCTGGTGCCCGACACCGACGACGAGACCCTGGCCGGCCTCTCCTTCAAGATCGAGGAACTGCTCGGCGACGGTCTGGAGAAGAAGGCCGTCGAGCTCGCGCTGTCCACCGCCGCATGGGTGGACGAGGTCGCCGCGCGCGCGGAACAACTCGACCCCGAGGTCGGTGGCCTGGCCGAACTGATGGAGCACACCCGGGAGGACATCCAGGCTTCGGCGGCCCGGGCCTGACCAGGCCCCTCACTCCTGTAGTGCCGCCGGCGGTGCGGTGACGCGCTTCTCGAACCAGTGGTGGGCGTACGGCTCGTCGTTGAAGGCGGGCACCTCCTGGAAACCGCAGGAGTGGTACAGCCCGATCGCGGCGGTCAGGGCCTTGTTGGTGTCCAGGCGCAGGAGGGTGCGGCCGTGCCGGGCGGCCCGCGCCTCCAGTTCGATGAGGAAGCGGCGGCCGAGGCCGAGCCTGCGGGCGCGGGGCGCCACCCACATGCGTTTGATCTCGGCCGGGGCGCCGGGCGGCAGCTTCAGGCCCGCGCAGCCGACGGGTTCGCCGTGCAGCCGGGCGACCAGGAACTCGCCGCGCGGCGGGGTGAGTTCACCGGCGTCGGGCAGCAGGCTCCGCTCGGGGTCGAAGCCGGTCTCGAAGCGCTCCTGCAGCTCGGTGAAGTAGGACCGCAGGCAGTACAGGGCGTCGGGGTGGCCGGGGTCGACGGTGTCCAGCGTGACCGTCCCGGCGGTCAGCAGCCGGTCGACCTCGGCCATGGCGGCGACCAGGCGGGCGCGCTGGGCCTCGTTGAGCGGTTCGAGCAGGGAGCCGGCCAGCTCGTCGCTGCGGGCGTCGAGCGTGGCCCGCTCGGCGCGGCCCGCGTCGGTGAGCCGGACGGTGCGCACGCGTCTGTCCCGGGGATGGGGTTCGACGGTCACCAGACCGTCGGCCTCCAGGGAGCGCAGGAGCCGGCTGACGTACCCGGAGTCGAGTCCCAGGCGCTCGCGCAGCCGCCGGACGTCCTCGCCCTGTCCGCCGATCTCCCAGAGCAGCCGGGCCTCGCCGATCGGCCGGTCGCGGCCCAGGTAGTGATCGTGGAGCACGCCCACCCGCTGGGTGACGGTGCGGTTGAACCGCCGCACCTGGTCAATCTGTGCCGAGTGCATTCTCTGACTCTAGTCAGAGAAATCGCGGGAGGCCAGTGTGCTCCCCTGCGCGAGGCGCGACGGGAACGGGAGCCCCGCCCTCGGCGCCATTACCACGGGGTGTGTGATCTTCTGTCAAAGACCGGCTTTGATGTTCTCAAAGTACAAGTGTTAATCTTTACGCCATGAAGACAGCAGCCGCGCACCGCGCCGACGCCCCTCGCGGTGTCAGCCGCGCCGCCATGAGCGTGACGCTCGTGGCGCGCCTGCATGTCGATCTCTGCCGCTGCATGTCCGCGGCCTGTCGCGCCTGATCGCGATCTCCTCGATGCAGCGGCGCCGTTGACACGTCCTACGGTCGCCGCTCCCGTACGTCCCGCTCGTCCCCTTTCCGCGCGTCCCTACTGGAGTGTGTCCGTGTCCGCCAACACCGGCGATACGAAGCCCGCGAAGTCCGGCTTCCGCATACCCGTCCCGTTCTGGGCCCAGGTCCTGCTCGGTCTCGCCGTCGGCCTGGTCCTCGGCTTCGTGGCCCGGACCTACGACGTGTCCTGGCTCGCCACCACCCTCGACAAGGTGGGCGGCATCTTCGTGCAGCTGCTGAAGCTGGCCGTGGCTCCCCTGGTGTTCTTCGCGATCATGGTGTCCATCACCAACCTGCGGAAGGTCAACAACGCGGCCCGCCTGGCCGGCCGTACCCTGCTCTGGTTCATGATCACCTCGCTGATCGCGGTCGTCATCGGCCTCGCCATCGGCCTGATCTCCAACCCGGGCTCCGGCTCCGACCTCACCCCGGCCGACGGCGCCAAGCCGGACCACGCCGGCAGCTGGCTGGACTTCCTGACCGGCATCATCCCGACCGATGTCGTCACGCCGTTCACGGAGCTCAACGTCCTGCAGATCGTCTTCATGGCGGTCGTCGCCGGTATCGCGATCCTGAAGATCGGCCCGAAGGCCCAGCCGATCCTCACCCTCTCCGAGTCCGTCCTGGAGCTGCTGCAGAAGGCGCTGTGGTGGGTGATCCTGCTCGCCCCGATCGGCTCCGCGGGCCTCATCGGTCGCGCCATCGTGGAGTACGGCTGGAACCTGCTCGGCAACTACGCGACCTTCACCGTCGACATCTACGTCGGCTGCGCCCTGGTCCTCTTCGGCGTCTACCCGCTGCTGCTGGCGACCGTCGGCAAGCTGAACCCGGTGCAGTTCTTCAAGGGCGCCTGGCCCGCCATCCAGCTCGCCTTCGTCTCCCGCTCCTCGGTCGGCACCATGCCGGTCACCCAGCAGTCGGCGATCCGGCTCGGCGTCCCGAAGGACTACGCCTCCTTCGCGGTGCCCTTCGGCGCGACCACCAAGATGGACGGCTGCGCGGCCATCTACCCGGCCATCTCCTCGATCTTCGTGGCGCAGATCTTCGATGTGCAGCTGGGCATCAAGGAGTACGTGCTCATCGCCTTCGTCTCGGTGATCGGCTCGGCGGCCACCGCCGGTCTGACGGGCGCGACGGTCATGCTGACGCTCACCCTGTCCACCCTCGGCCTGCCGATGGAGGGTGTGGGCCTGCTGCTCGCCATCGACCCGATCCTGGACATGATGCGCACCGCCACCAACGTGGCCGGCCAGGCCCTCATCCCGGTCCTCGTCTCCGCCCGCGAGAAGATCCTCGACCACACCAAGTACGACCACGCGTCGGCCTCCGCGGTCGACGACCTCGAGAGCGTCTACTCGCTGCCGCAGCAGGCCGAGCAGCCCGCCGCGGTGGCCGGCTGAACCGCCTTGGTGGCCGGCTGACACCGCCCGGCCCCTGATTCCACCGACTCCGCCCTGCCGGTTCTCCCGACCGGCAGGGCGGAGTGCTGTCCGGCCCGGATGGGCGAGTGGTCACGGCCGCCGGTGCGGGGCGAGCAGGTGCGGCCTTCGGCGCCCGGGCCGGTGACACGGCCCGGCCCGCCGACACCGCCGCCGCGCGGCACGTCCGTCGCCGACGCAGTCCGCCGCGCGGGTCACCGCGCTCGCGGCCCGACGCCTCGGCGGCAGCGCCCGACCCGCACAATCGCCCCGTCGACCGGGCCCCGCGAGCGCGGACGGGCGTCAGGAGGCCGGCGTACCGCCGCAGGAGGCGCGCACCTTGAGTTCGGGGAGCAGTTCGAGGCGGTGGACCGGCAGGTCGGGTCCGTGCCGCAGCCGTCGCAGCAGCAGGTCGACGGCGGCGGCGCCGACGGCCCTCTTGGGCGGGGCCACCGCGGTCAGCGGCGGAGCGCCGAGCGCCGCGAAGACGTCGTCGTAGCTGATCAGCGCCAGATCCTCGGGGACGGACAGGCCTCGCGCGCGCAGCAGCGCCGGAAGCTGGATGGCGTCCTGGTCGTTGTGCACGAGGGCCGCGCGCACACCCTGGTCGACGGCCTCGGCGAGTTGCCGGGTCACCGACTCCGGAGCCGTGGCCGGATCGTCTATGTCGATCACCGGCCGGGGCCTCAGGCCGAGGGTCTCGCAGCCCTCGGCGTACCCGCCGCGCACCTGCAGCGCCGTCCAGGTGTCGCGGCGGGCGGCGAGGGCGACGGTGTCGTGACCGAGTGCGGCCAGGTGGCGCAGGGCGAGCAGGACGCCGTGGTGGTGGTCGGAACTGACCGAGTCGAGTTCGGCCGCGGGTGTGCCGGCGGCGGCCCGGCGTTCCACCAGCACGGTCGGCACCGGCAGCTCGTTGAGCCAGAGCCGGTCCTCCGGGTCGGTCGTGGCGAGCCAGTTGGGGGTGAGCATCAGGCCCTCGGCGCCCGACTTCAGGAGCTGTTCCGCCTGGGTCCGGTCGGCCCCCGGGTCGTAGGAGGAGATGCCCAGCATCAGATGGGCGCCCGCGTCGGAGGCCGCGGCCCTGGCGCCGGCGATCACCTCGTCGAAGTACTGGCTGACCGTGTGGCTCACCGTGGGCACGATCAGCCCCATGGTGCGGGCGTCGGCCGCCGCGCCGGTGCGCTCGTCGGGCCCGGAGACCGAGCCGTGCGAGCGGCGCACCAGACCGGCTTCGGCGAGGGCCGCGACGTCCCGGCGCACGGTGACCGCCGGGAGGTCCAGACGGGTCGCGAGATCCGTCACCCGTACCGTGCCGAGCTTGCGCACGATCTCGAGGATCCGCGTGCGGCGCTCGTCAGCCGCGATCGACATGGGCGGTCCCTTTCTCACCCTGGCATGACTCACCGTGAGCATATCATTCGATCCGTATGCGGGCGCTGATCGATCGGAATTCGATCGACTGGTCAATTTCCATTGACTCGATCACTGACCACTCCCCATCTCGGGCCCCTGCCGACACAGGAGAGCCCCTCCGTCAGAGACAGAGCTTCCGCATACCGTGCGCACATCCGGGAGCCCCAGGTTCCGTACGGCACGGCGAGTGGCCGAGGGTCCTCCGGCGTGCACTCGGCCACGGGCTACTGGATCGAGCGTCGGTCTGAGTGATCGAACGATCCGTTCTTGCGCTGCTCCGGGCAGGGGAAGCACACGTCAAACACCAACAAATCAGCCCATTACAGCCACTCGTAGCCTGATCACTCTCGATCGATCGATCGAAAGCTATTGACTTCGATCTGAAGTGCTCCCAGGATGGCCGTGCCCGGGCCCGACGGCCCCGGAGTCCGGCCGGTCCCCGAGGCCGTGGACTCCCCACCGGGCAACCTCACCCGTCCCGTTCCTTCAGGAGCCGAGCCATGTCCGCTGCCCTCTCCCGCAGTCGCAGAGCCCTCCGCGCCGCCGCCGCGCTCACCGCCGCCGCCCTGTCCGCCACCCTCCTCGCCGGCTGCGGCAGCGACGACGAGGACCCGGCCGGCGCGGGCAAGACCGTCGACATCACCTTCTGGGGCTGGGCCAAGGGCACCAAGGAGGTCGTGGACGCCTTCAACGCCTCCCACAAGGACGTCCACGTCACCTACGAGGAGATCCCCTCCGGGGCGGCCGGCGGCTACGCCAAGCTCTCCAACGCGGTCAAGGCCGGCAACGCCCCCGACGTCTTCAACGTCGAGTACCCGCAGCTCCCCGACTTCGTCAGCCAGGGCGCGGTCAAGGACATCGGCGAGTACGTCGACGCGGACCTCAAGGCCAAGTACCTGCCGCAGGCGGTGCAGTTGACCACCCTCGGCGGCGCCACCTACGCGCTGCCGCTGGACGCCGCCCCGCAGGTCTTCTACTACCGCAAGGACCTGTTCGCCAAGGCCGGCATCAAGACGCCGCCCAGGACGTGGGACGAGTTCCACTCGGCCGCCGGAAAGCTGCGCAAGGCCGAACCCGGCGCCCGTATCGCGACGTTCTTCCCCGACGACCCGACCACCTTCGAGGCGATGGCCTGGCAGGCCGGCGCCCAGTGGTTCGGAACCTCCGGCGACTCCTGGCAGGTGAGCCTGAACGGGCCCGAGACCGCCAAGGTCGCCGGCTACTGGCAGAAGATGATCGACGACGACCTGGTCCGGGTCGAGCCGTCCTTCAGCCAGCAGTGGACCGCCTCGCTGCAGAAGGGGCAGACCGCCGGTTACCTGGGCGCGTCCTGGGGCGGCGGCGTGCTGAAGGGCACGCTTCCCGACCAGGCGGGCAAGTGGGCCGTCGCCCCGCTGCCCAGCTGGAACGGCGACGCGGCCGGCGGCATGCTCGGCGGAAGCACCTTCGCCGTCTCCAAGGACAGCAAGAAGGCGAAGGCCGCGGTCGAGTTCGCCACCTGGGCCACCACCACGCCCGAGGGCATCGAGGCCCGGATCTCCGCCGGCAACTCCTCCGCGTACCCCGCCGACCCCGATCTGGTCCCGGTCGCCGCGAAGGCGTTCAAGGCCGACTTCTACGGCGGTCAGGACGTCTACGGCGTCTACGGGAGCGCGGCCAAGTCCATCGGGCAGAAGTGGACCTGGGGTCCTGCCATGGGCGTCACCAACACCTCCCTGAAGGACTCCTTCGGCCGGCTCTCCTCCGGTTCCGGCACCATCGCCCAGGCGCTCGCGAGCGCGCAGAAGGACACCGTCGCCGAGCTGAAGAACCGCGGTCTGAAGGTCTCCGCACGATGACCCCGACCGTCCCGACGACCGCCCCCACGGCCGCCCGCGCGGTCTCGGCCGCGCCGTCCGCCCGTACCGCCGCCGCACGCCGGCGGCGGTACGGCGCGCCCACCGTACTGCTGGCTCCGTTCTTCGTGCTCTTCACCGCCGCCACGCTCGTGCCGATCGGCTACGCCGTCTACCTCAGCCTCTTCACCGAGCACCGGTCCGGTCTCGGCTTCGGCGGCAGCGAGACGGTCTTCACGGGACTGGGCAACTACACCCGGGCCCTGGGCGACGGCGCGTTCCGCGGCGGCTTCCGCAACCTCGCCCAGTACTGCCTGCTGTACATCCCGCTGATGATGTGCCTGGCGCTGGTGCTGGCCCTGCTGCTGGACTCCGCGCTCGTCCGGGCCCGCCGCTTCTTCCAGCTGGCGCTGTTCCTGCCGCACGCGGTGCCCGGCACCATCGCCGCCCTGGTCTGGGTGTACCTCTACACCCCGGGCATCAGCCCGGTCATCGGCGCCCTGAACTCCGCCGGCGCCGGGGCCGATCTGCTGGGTCATCCGCTGCCGGCCGTCGTCAACATGGCCGTGTGGGAGTGGACCGGCTACAACATGGTGATCTTCTTCGCCGCGCTGCAGGCCATCCCGCGCGAGGTCCTGGAGGCCGCCCGTGTCGACGGCGCCGGGCCGCTGCGCACCGCGCTGAGCATCAAGGTCCCGCTGATCCGTTCCTCGCTCACCGTCGTCGGTCTGTTCACCGTCATCGGCTCGCTGCAGCTGTTCACCGAGCCGATGATCCTGCACGGCACCACCCCCAGCGTCGTCTCCACCTGGTCCCCCAACATGTACGCCTACACCGCCGCCTTCGAGCGGCACGACTACGGTCTGGCCGCCGCCTCCTCGGTGCTGCTCGCGCTGGCCGCCGCCGCGCTCTCCTTCGTCGTCACCCGGGCCACCCGCACCCGGAGCGGCCGCACCCGTCCGCAGACCGAGACGGGAGCCGTCGCATGACCACCGCCACCGCCCGGCCCGGCACCACGTCCACCCCGGGCCGCCGCCCCTGGTCGCTGTCCAGAACCGCCGTCAACGGCGCTCTGGTGCTGGCCACCGCATACACCCTGCTGCCGCTCGGCTGGCTGCTCGCCGCCGCCGCGAAGAACACCGGCGACCTGCTCGGCGGGCGCGCCCTGACCCCCTCCACCTGGCACCTCGGCGCCAACCTGCACGCCCTGGCCACCGCCGGCGACGGCATCTACTTCCGCTGGTACCTCAACTCCCTGCTGTACGCGGGGATCGGCGCCCTGCTGTGCGCGCTGGTGTGCGTCTGCGCGGGCTACGCCTTCCACGTCTACTCCTTCCCCGGCAAGGAGCAGCTCTTCGGGCTGGTCCTGCTCGGCGTGCTGGTGCCCACCACCGCGCTCGCGCTGCCGCTGTACCTGCTGGCCTCCAAGGTGGGTGTCGTCAACACCTTCTGGGCCGTGTTCGTCCCGAGTCTCGTCAACCCCTTCGGGGTCTACCTGGCGCGCGTCTTCTGTGCCGGGTACGTGCCCGGCGAGGCGCTGGAGGCGGCCCGCGTGGACGGCGCCGGCGAGCTGCGGACCTTCTGGTCGGTGGGTCTTCCCATGGTGCTGCCCGGCCTGGTCACCGTCTTCCTGTTCCAGTTCACCGCCATCTGGAACAACTTCTTCCTCCCTCTGGTGATGCTCTCCGACGACCGGCTCTTCCCCGTCAGTCTCGGCCTGTACAGCTGGAACACCCAGACCCACGCCTTCCCCGAGTACTACCCGCTGGTCGTCACCGGCTCCCTGCTCGGCATCGTCCCGCTGGTCATCGCCTTCGTCGCCCTTCAGCGTCACTGGAAGGCCGGCCTCACCGCGGGAAGCGTCAAGTAGACCGGCGCAGCACACCCCAATGACTCTGCCGCACACGCACCGGAGAACCGAGTGTCCAACCCCCCGACCGCACCCGCCCCGCAGCCGAGCCCGGCCGGCTCCGGGCACCGGCGCCCGCGCACCCTGCTGGCCATGCACGCCGACCTCGCCGCACGTCTGATCGACCGGCCCACCCTGGCCCGGTTCACCGCGCTCGCCGATCTCGACCCCACGCTCGTCGTGGACGACTTCACCAACCCACGGGCGGCCGCCGCGCTGCGCGAGACCGAGGTCATCGTCAGCGGCTGGGGCTGCCCGCCGCTCGACGAGTCCGTGCTGGCACAGGCGCCCGCGCTGCGCGCCGTCATCCACGCCGCCGGGTCCGTCAAGCACCACGTCACCGACGCCTGCTGGCGCCGCGGCATCCAGGTCACCTCGGCGGCCTGGGCCAACGCGCTGCCGGTCGCCGAGTACACCGTTGCCTTCGTCCTGCTCGCCAACAAGGAGCTGCTGCGCATGCGGGACGACTACCGGGCCCGGCGCGGCGTCCCGCACGACTGGCTGGCCGCCTACCCCCGCGCCGGGAACCACCGGCGCACGGTCGGTGTCGTCGGTGCCTCCCGCATCGGCCGCCGGGTCCTGGAACTGCTCCGCCCCCACGACCTCGACCTGCTGCTGCACGACCCCTACGTCGACGCCTCGGAGGCCGAGCGGCTCGGCGCCCGCGCCGTCGGCCTGGACGAGCTGTGCGCGGCCAGCGACGTGGTCACCGTCCACGCCCCCGAACTCCCCTCCACCCGGCACCTCGTCGACCGCCGCCGGCTCGCCCTGCTGCACGACGACGCGACCCTGGTGAACACCTCCCGCGGCTCCCTCGTCGACCAGGAGGCACTGGTGGACGAACTCCTCACCGGGCGCCTCAACGCCGTCCTCGACGTCACCGAGCCCGAGGTCCTGCCCGCCGACTCGCCCCTGTACGACCTGCCCAACGTCGTGCTCACCCCGCATGTGGCCGGCTCCCTCGGCGGTGAGCTGCACCGCATGGCCGCGGCCGCCGCCGACGAACTGGCCCGCTACACCGCCGGCCTGCCCTTCGCCCATCCCGTCCACCACGAGGACGCCGCACGCTCGGCCTGACGACGAGCGTCCGTGTGGCGGAGGCGAGGGCCGGGGTCACGCCCGCGTCCAGGACCGTCCCTGCTCGCCGACCGCCGCCCACGACAAGTGCGCGGAGCACTGGCCGACGTCCAGGTCACCGGACGGGCCCTGCGGCCGACCCCGGTGGACACCGACGCCGAGGGCGGGTACGTACGGATCCAACGCACCGGGACGAGGCGCGTCGCCCTCGCCCGGGTGGCCGTCCGTCCGTAGACCACCCCATCGTCCGGCCGTGGGCCGTGCCTCGCGCGCGGCCCGCGGCCACGCAAGGAGATCCGGCACATGAGCTGGTTCACCGAGGCCCGTTTCGGCCTGTTCATCCACTGGGGCATCTATGCCGCGGCCGGCAGGCACGAGTGGGCGGCCCGCCCGCATTCTTCGACGGAGGTGTGAAGCGCCGGTGCAGTGGGCGTCGAGAAACCGCAGCCGCGCAAGCTGCGCGGGCGCCGCCGAGGCGGTCGATTGCTGCTGTGCTGCGGCCTCGGAGGAGAACCAGCCGGAAGCTCATCAACTCGTGCGAGTCGGTTTCCCGAGGTGGGTGAGTGCGGCTGTGACCAGGGCCTGGACGCCGGTGTCCAGGGTGGGCTGCAGGACCGGTGCGAAGCGGGGGCTGTGGTTGACCGGGATGTCCTGGGCCACGGTGCCCCGTTGCCGGGCGGCCTGGTAGTCGTGCGGATCCACACAGCCCAGGGCCCAGTAGGTGTACGGGGTGCCGAAGGCGTCCGGGATCCGGCTGAAGTCCTCGCTGGCGCTCTGCAACTCGACAGTGACCGCGCGCTCTCCGAACATCGCGGCGAAAGCGGCGGATACCTCGCGGGTCACCACGTCGTCGTTGACAGTCGGAGGAAAGCGGGTGCCCTCCTCGATCTGTGGCGCGCGAGTCGCCCCAGAGGCGTCACACTCGGCATGGACGATGCGCCGCACGGCTGCCAGGACGGCCCGCCGGGTCTCGTCGTCGTACGTGCGCACGTTCACCAGCAGTTCGGCCGACTCCGGAATCACGTTGCCGCTCGAGCCCGCCTGGACGGAGCCCACCGTGACCACGACCGGCTGGGTCGCGGCCAACTCGCGCGAGACGATCGTCTGGAGCCGGACGACGATCATCGAGGCGATCACCACGGGGTCGATGGCGGCCTGCGGTGCCGAGCCGTGAGCGCCCCGGCCATGGACAGTGATCTTCACATTGTCCGCCGCGGAGAGAAAGGACCCGGCGCGCGTGCCGACCTGCCCAGCCGGATAGGGAAGCACATGCTGGGCGAAGGCGACGTCTGGGCGGGGAACATGGTCGGTCAGCCCGTCGGCGAGCATCCGGTCAGCACCGTCCCCCGGCTCCTCGGCAGGCTGAAACAAGGCCACCAGTGTGCCCTGCCACACCCCCGCCGCGCCGAACATGAGCCGCGCCGCTCCCAGCAGGCAGGTGACGTGCATGTCGTGACCGCAGGCATGCGCCACGGGCACCCGGCGGCCGGAAGCATCCGTGGCTTCGGCCGTGCTGGCGTAGGTCAGACCGGTCTCCTCAAGGACCGGCAGAGCGTCCATGTCGGCCCGCAGCAAGACGGTCGGCCCCTCGCCGTTGGCCAGCACACCGATCACACCGGTGCCGCCGATCCCCTCGTGCACCTGGTAACCGCAGTGTCTCAGGCGTTCCGCCACCCGGGTCGCGGTGCGGTGCTCCTGGTGTCCCAGCTCGGGGTGGGCGTGCAGATCCTTGTAGATGTCTTCGAGGTCGGACCGGATGTCATCGAGCCCGGCCAGAACAGCATCTGCGGAGTCTTTGGGTGTCACGGCTGTGTACTCCTGCATCTCTGTGGGTGAGCGCAGCGCCCGTTCCTGTCAGGGATCCCGGTCCTTGGCCGTCCCCGGCCGCCAGTCGCGGCTGTTCGGCAGCTTCCAGCCCCAGTGGGACGCGGCCAGCCGCAGCGAGATACCGACCGTGATTCCAGCCAGGACGCCTACGGTGGATGCACCGAGCCGACTGCAGACCACCATCACCGCGCTCACCACGATCGCGACGGTCGCGTACAACGGGGTGCCGCCGAAGATGGAAGGGGCCCGCGCGAGCAGCAGGTCCCGGATCGCCCCACCGCCGACCGCTGTGATGGTGCCCAGCAACACGGCCGGCAGCCACCCCAGGCCGACAGCGAGCGTCTTCTGCGCCCCGGCGACCGCCCAGACGCTCAGCGCCGAGGCATCCAGGACGTTGAAGGCCCAACCGGACGCGTGGCGGCTCAGATCGGCTACGAAAGCCAGCAGGGTGCCGGCAGTGGCGACCGTGAGATAGGTGTAGTCGGTCAAGGCCACAGGTGTGCCGTGCTGCAGCAGGGTGTCACGGAGGATTCCACCGCCCAGACCGGAGACGATGCCGATGACCAGGAAGCCGAACAGATCCAGACGACTGGCCCGGGCCAGCACCCCGCCGAGCGCCCCGTTGGCGAACACCCCGCTCAGGTCCAGCGCCCGGGTCAGCTCGGTCACGCTCTCAGGCGACAACGACCGGGCCACAGACACCAGCGTCTCCCTTCACACTTCCACCATCGAAACAGCCGAAGGTGCCACGTGCCCGCCGGGCATGGCATGCGAGGCAGCTTCTCCGGCCACTGGCCGGCCGGACTGCGACTGTGGCGCCCGTTCCCAGGTCAGGTGCCCTATGGGCGGGGAGATCGACTGAGCAGGTGTGGGGTCGCCCCCGAACAGGGGGTGGTCGGTCTCGACGAGCGGCCCGCGGCTACTCGTCCTCGATGTCCTCGGTCCCGTCGTGGCTCTGCGGGTCGCGCAGCTGACGCAAGCCCGGCGTGGTCGTCCAGGTGAAGGCGTAGTGGCTTGAGGAAGTTGATGTGGTCGTACTGGAGCGGGGAGAGGCGGGCGAGCAGTTCGTCAGTGACGGGCAAGCCGTCGGCGGCGAGTTGCTTGACGGCGGCATCGATGTCCGAGGGGAGCCAAGCCGCTCGTGCGGGCTTTCGGCTGACTGGGGAGGGTCTGGGGCACCGGCCCGTCCGTCTCCGTCAGGGGAGGATCTTGATGGCGCTCTGCCAGTTCAGCTCCAGAGGTTGCTGGACGGAGATGAGCAGGAAACCCAACGCCTCGAGCTCCCGGGCGCGGGGCAGCCGACCGACGTCCAGGGGACGCATCGCGCCGGAGGAAATCAGCTCCGCGACCTTGGCCTTGGCAGCGGAGTCGTCGCCGGCGATCAGTACGTCGAGCGGGAAGCCGTGGCCTTCACCCGTCGTGAGCAGCCCGGCGAACGTGGTGTTGAATGCCTTGACGACCTTCGCGTCCGTGCCGACGATCTGCTGGATCTGCTCGGCGGCCGACGTGTCGGCGGGCGTAACCCGCGAGTCCATGGTGGCGAAGTCGACGGGATTGCAGATGTCCACCACGACCTGTCCGGCCAGCGTCGCACGGGCGGATCCGGCGACCTCCAGCGTTGCGTCGTAGGGCAGGGCCAGCACGGTCATGTCGGCTGCCTGCGCCGCAGTGGCCGAGCCGGTTTCGCCGTCCGGGAAGCGCTGCTTGAGCTCGGCGGCTGCCGCTCGGCCGCGGTCGGCGTCGGGGTGGACGAGGCACACGCTGTGGCCGCCGGTGAGTGCGCGGGCGGCGATGGCTCGGCCCATGTTGCCGGGACCCACGATGTTGATCTGCAAGTTGCTGCCTTCCGATCGGGCTGGGGTGAGCGGCAGTGCCCCGGGCCGTCCGTCCGGGCAGCGAGCAGAGGTCGGGTCAAGGCCCTCGCGGCCCATCCGGTCGCCGCCTGGCGCAGCTGCATGCCTATCCCGTGATGCGCCGCTTGTACTTCCCTATCGCCTGAATTTCTGACCGTCAGGCGATACCTGCTCCTGGCGACCCTCCCTCTGGCACGGGTTCACCCGATCGCTGTGCCCTACGGGGCGGTCCCGGATCGCAGCGGCACATAGTAGGAGTGCCCGCGGGACAGCTCGTCGCCTGCCCAGCCAGACACGGAAGACGACGCGTCCTTCCGGACCGACGCGCGGGAGCGATGCTCACCTGAGGCGAAGGGACGCACATGGTCCAGGGCTTCTCGGGAGAGCCGGGCATCCAGGGCCCCCTAGCCGGGATCCCTGCACAGGGGCGCCGTCGGGTCTGGCGGTGGGCGGCGATCATCGCTCTCGGCGGTTTCCTGTTCGGCTACGACACCGGCGTGATCTCCGGCGCACTGCTCTACATCAAGCATGACTTCAGGCTGAACGCGTTCGAGCAGGGCAGCGTGGTGGGCGTCCTGCTGATCGGGGCGATGCTGGGCGCTGTTACCGCGGGCCGCATGGCCGATCGTCTGGGCCGCAGGAAGACACTGGCGACGGCGGGAACAGTCTTCCTCGTCGGCACGGCGATCCTGACGACCGCTCCGGGCTACTGGACGTTGGTCGTCGGGCGGCTGGTGCTCGGCCTGGCGGTCGGAGCGGCCTCGGCAACGGTGCCCGTCTACCTGTCGGAGGTCTCTCCCAAGGAGATCCGCGGGCGCGTCCTCACGCTCAACCAGCTGATGATCACGAGTGGAATCCTGATCTCGTACTTCATCAACCTCGCTTTCTCGAGCAACGGGCAGTGGCGAGGCATGTTCGCGGTCGGCGCCATCCCCGCCCTCGTCATGGTGCTGGGGGCGCTGTTGCTGCTGCCGGAATCACCGCAATGGCTGATCCTGCACGGCCGCACGGACACGGCGCGGACGGTGATCGCATCCGTCAGCCACGTGACCAGAGCCGACCTGCTCATCGAACAGACGCAGAGCAGACACCGGGAGGCACAAAGCGGCGACACGTCACAGAGCCCGGGATGGCATGTCCTTCAGTCACCCCGGGTCCGCCCGGCGCTCGTCGTCGGGCTGACGCTGGCCGCGGTGCAGCAGTTCGGCGGAATCAATACCATCATCTACTACGCGCCAACGACGATCGAGAACACGGGGCTGACCGCGGCAAACTCGATCCTCTACTCGGTGGCGATCGGCGTGATCAACCTGCTGATGACCATTGCCGCGATCCGGCTGATCGACCGTGCGGGGCGACGCAAGCTGCTGCTCGGCTCGCTGGCCGGCATGCTGGTGACGCTCGTCCTGCTGGGACTGTCCTTCGTCCTCGGCATGAACGCGCTGCTGTCACTGCTGTTCATGGTGGTGTACATCGCTGCCTTCGCGGTGGGGCTGGGTCCGGTCTTCTGGGTGCTGATCGGTGAGCTCTTCCCGCCCTCCGCGCGCGCCGCCGGCTCCAGCGTGTCCACCACCGTGAACTGGGCCTCCAACTTCGTGGTCAGCCTCGTGTTCCTCCCGGTGGTGAACGCGATCGGCCAGGGCGAAACCTTCTGGGTCTTCGCCGCGGTGTGCGCCTTCGGGCTGTGGTTCGTGGCCCGCTACGTCCCCGAGACCCGCGACCGTGACTTCGCTCAGGTCGACGCCGCGCTCCGGGCCCGGTTCACCACGCAGCCACGGGGAAAGAAGCCGGGGTGATGTGGCGTCGGCGTCGCGGGCGCGTGGCACAGTGGCGACGCGCGCTGCTGCACGCCGCTTCCGGCGCATGGGGGCGGGTCACGGCAGATATATGGCCGGTCGTTCAGCAGACCGCCGCGGCGAGCGCGGCCTGGTTGATCGCCAGGCATCTCGTGGACCACCGGCTGCCCTTCTTCGCGCCGATCGCCGCCGTCGTCGCACTCAACGCCGCGCGCGGCGAGCGGGGCGTCAACGCGGTGCGGCTGCTCCTCGGGGTCGTCGTGGGCATCCTCGCCGCGGACGCGGCGGTGGCCGTGCTGCACCACGGGTACGGGGCGCTGACGGCCGCCACCTTCGCGGCCATGCTGATCGCGCTCACGTTGGGCGGCGAACGGATTGTGATCGCCCAGGCAGCCGTCAGCGCCATCCTCGCGGTGACCGTGGGAGGCGCAGCGGGGCCGCAACGCCTGACCGAGGCCCTGATCGGAGCAGGCGTGGCACTGCTTTTCAGCCAGCTCGTCTTTCCGGCCGAGCCCGTGCTGCTGCTGCGCCGTGCGGAGGCGGCGGCTCTGACGGACCTCATCGACCTCCTGCGCCACACCGCTCAAGCACTCGAGCGCAACGATCAAACACTCAACGACCCGGTGGCCCAGCACCTGTCCATCAGCCGCGACACGCTGTCCGACCTTGCACACGCACGCCTCCGAAGCAGCGCAATCGCTCGTCACTCACCCCTTTGGTGGGGGCGCGGCTCAACCGTCCTGCGGGAGTGCCACGACGCGGGACGGCTCGACCTGCTGGGCATGAGCTGCCTCATGCTCGCGCGCATCGCCACCGCCCATCGCGTCGGCGACAGCAGGGAACTGGCCAAGGGGGCCCCGGCCGTGCGCGAACTCGCCGCCATCCTGGAGACACTCGCCTGCGCGCCGGAAGATCACGACACCCGGCAAAGGGCGGCCCAGCGCGCGCTCGGCCTGATACGCCGCCAAGAGGCGTCGGACACCACGAGGGACCCGCGCCCGACCGCGATCCACATGGCCGTGCAGATGACAGCCATCGACGTCATTGCCTTCGCCGGCGTCGACCCGGCCACAGCCGTGGACGCTGCGCGACAGGCCCGGACCACCCCCGACCAGTCACCCGACCTGCAAGTCCGCGCCCCGCCCTCGACCCCCCTGACCCGCCTTCGCCGAAGACGCCCCGGTCCAGGGCGATGATCAGGACCGCAGGTCCACGACGACCTTGACGTCATCGCCGCCCTTGCGCAGACACCACGGCGCGGGTCCGGCCGAGGGCCTCGTGTCGCCGCAGGACTGCCGGTACACGCGCCGCGGCGACCGCCTCTCTCTCCATCTCTTCGGCCGGCCTCTGCGGCATGTGCACCTTCGGGGGCTGCGCGGCCGGGTGGCGTACGCCCAGTTCCTGCACGACGCCTCCGAGGTGCGGATCGGCGAGCCGCCGGCCGACGACCCCGGCCACGACTACCTGCGGGTGCCGTCGGACCATCTCACCCCCGAACTCCCCGTCCAGGGCCTCGATGTGTCCGTCCCCGTCGTCGAGCTCTTCCTCACCCACTGATTCGAACGCGGTCGGACGCCCGCACCCGAGCGGTACGCGCGGCCGTGGCGGTCAGCGCCGCCGGGTGCGGAACAGGTCGCGCAGCAGGGCGATCTCGGCGCCGTGGTGCAGCAGTTCCTGGTTGACCCACCAGACGACGTCGAGGAACACGTCGTCCGGGTCGCTGCCGTGGGGGTAGGTGCTGTGTCCCACCGTGTCGAGCGCGACGTCGTCGGTGCTCAGCAGGGCCTGGCGCCATGCCGTGGCGGCGGCCTCGAAGGCCGCGACCGCGCTCGCCGCATCCCCGCTGACGCGGTAGTCGTCCCTGGTCAGCGTGTGGCTGCCGGTGACATGGTCGGCCCGCAGGGTCAGCATCTCGCTGAGGTGGGTCAGCCGCCAGGCGAGGGTGGTGAAGGGCGGCGGCGAGGGGTGCGGTGGGGGTGTGGCGTCGCGTCCCCACTCGCCCGTGCCCGTCAGGAGGGTCGCGCGGGGCCCCGGTCCGTCCGAGCGCCGCCGCACCGACCAGCACCCGGGAACCGGCTCCCAGAGGTATTCCTCGTCGGTCATGGGGCCGACCTCCACGCCGTTGGCGTCGCCGCTGTCCACGACCGGGCCGGTCATTCGGTCGGTGAGGCGCCGGCGTGCGAAGTCGAACTGTTCCAGCAGCGGGGTCAGGCGGCCGGGTGTCACGCGGTGCTCCTGTCGTCGGTGTGAAGGACCGCTCGGGAGCGAACCGTGCGGCCGGCCCGTCACCCTGCCACAGGCCGCGCCGCGATCGCGCCTCGTTTTTCCCGTGTGCGTGCGAAGGGGCCGTGGGCGTGCGGCGGGCCGTGGGTGCACGGCCCGCCGCACGCCGTCGCCGGGGCCTCCTCGTGCGGCCCGGCCGGTCAGTGCCTCCCGGTCACGGGAAGCGGGTCAGCTTGGAGGGCACGGTGTCGGTTCCCGAGGTGGGTGCGCCGGTGTCGTTGACGACGTGGGCGTACTGGCCCTTGCCGCCGAGGGAGATCACCAGCACGTCGTGCAGGGTGACGCCCGACCTGACGGGCACCTGGAAGCCGTGGGCCTGGACGATCGTCGGATCGGCCGTGTAGTTGCAGTAGCTGCCCAGCCCCCAGGCCTCGTGGGTGGTGACGGAGTCGGCGACCTTGTAGGCCGCGTAGCCGACGATGCCGTCGTGGGTGATGGCGGCGGCGTTCGGGGCGTCGTAGGCCTTCTCGTTCTGGAAGAAGATCGTCCGGCCGCGCTCTCCGTTCCAGTACACGTCGTACTTGTTGAAGTGCTCGACGAACAGGCCGGTGGCGAGCACGTCGTCGCCGTTGACCCGCAGCCCGTAGTCGGCCCGGTTGGTGTCCCAGCCGACGCCGCTGCCGTGGTCGGCGCGCCACAGCCAGGTGTGGTCGATGACGACGTCGTCGCTGTTGACCACGACCGAGTTGGTGGCGAGGCCCGGTCCGGCGCCGCCGATGCGGACGAACACGTCCTGCATGGTGGTGGGGTTGGCGGAGTGGTCCGCGGAGGATCCGGGCGGACCGATCTGCAGCAGAGTGTCGGAGTTGACGGATCCGGCGTCGATCAGGAAGCCGGCGAGCCGGACGCCGTCGACGTCGGCCACGTGCATGGCGTCGATGCCGTTGTCGGGGACCAGGGTGGCCAGGCCGAGGCCGAGCACCACGGTGTCGGCCCGGGTGACGTCGATCGTCCGGTCCAGGTGGTAGACGCCCGGGGTGAACAGCAGGTTGAGGCCCTGGGACAGCGCCTGGTTGATGGTCGCCGCGGTCGCGCCCGGCTTGACCACGTAGAACTGGTCGAGCGGGAGCGAGGTGCCGGCGTTCGCCGGCCAGGAGACACCGCGGGCGTTCGTGCGCTTGGCGGGCACGAACACCTTGTAGGTGCTGCCGTCGAGGTAGAGGAACGGCTTCTCCCGGGAGACGGGCGTGGTGTCGAGGGTGGTGTACGGGCCGGTGTCGAAGTTGGTCGCCGGGGCGCCCTGGACACCGGTGAACGTCATGTTCCACACGCCGTTGGTCCAGCCGCCGACGGAGCTGTCACGGGTGTACCACTGCTGCTGGGAGTAGGGCCCGACGGTGCCGTCGATCCTGGAGTCGGCGATGTAGCCGCCGGAGGCCCAGCCGTAGCCGTTCGGGGCGAGGTTGAGGCCGCCCTGGACGTGGATCCGGCGGAAGGGAGCCGCCTGCGCGACGGCCCAGCGGTCGGTGCCGTTCGACGGCCTGATGGCGAGGTTCTCCGCCGAACGCCAGAAGTTCTGTGTGGCGTTGCCGTTGAACCAGCCCGCGTCGACGGTGACGTCGCCGTTGATCTGGGTGTCGTCGGGGTTGAGACCCAGCCCGGAGATGGAGGTGTAGAAGCCGATCTGGGCGTTGATGCCGTTGTAGGTGCCCGGCTTGAGCAGGAACTGGTAGCGGCCGGTGCCGAACTGGGCGGACTCCTGCTGGGCGAAGACCTGGTCGAACTTCTGCTGCAGGTCGGGGGTGGAGGGGTCGACCACGATCACGTTGGGTCCGAGGTCGCCGCCGCCCTGGACCGGCCCGGTGGTGCCGGACGAGCCGGTGTGCACGGCGACCTCCCACAGCGAGTAGCCGTAGCCGGTCGCCCGCACGGTGCCGTAGACACGGACGTACCGGCCGGAGCCGCTGACGTCGTAGGAGGCGGTGCCGCCGGTGGCGCCGGTGACGCTGCGCAGCGTGTTCCAGGTGCGGCCGTCGGTGGAGGCCTGGATCTGGAACTCCTTGGCGTAGGCGGCCTCCCAGGACAGGTCCACCTTGCACAGGTCCTGGACCGAGCCGAGGTCCACCTGGACCCACTGCGGGTCCGAGGCCGCGCTGGACCAGCGGGTGCCCGGGTCGCCGTCGAAGGCGGCGGAGGCGGGGGTACCGGCGTTCTCCGTCGAGGAGGCCGAGGCGGGCTTGCCCTTGGCGGCGTTCGCGGTGCCGCAGGAGGAGGGGGTGGATCCTCCTGTGGTGCCGAAGACCTGGAACTCCCAGAGGGAGTAGCCCCATTGGGTGGCCCGGTGTATGCCGTACATCCTCACGTAGCGTCCCTGGCCGGAGACGTCCAGGGTGTCGGTGCCGCCGTCGCCGCCGGTCACGGACTTCAGGTCGGTCCAGGTGCTCCCGTCGGCGGAGATCTGGACCTTGTAGTCCTTGCCGTAGGCGGCCTCCCAGTCGAGGACCACCTTGGTGATGGAGGCCGTCGCCCCCAGGTCGACCTGGAGCCACTGGGTGTCGCCGGCGGCCGACGACCAGCGGGTGCCGGTGTCCCCGTCGACGGCGTATGCGGCCGGGGTACCGCCGTTCTCGTCGGAGGACGACGTGGCGGTCCTGCCCTGGGACAGCGGTGTCTCCGCCGCCGAGGCAGGGGCGTGTGCGGGAAGGGTGATGAGCGCCGCCGCTGCGGCGAGCGCGACACCCAAGGATCTGCGTCTCATACGAATCCCTGCGGGTGTGATGGGGAGTGACGGCGCGGACGCGACGGCAGGACGCTGCGAGCGCAGCGCCAACGGCACGCCCACGCCGCTTAGTTCACGACTTGATTTAACTGATGACATGACAGTCGCGGCAAGCCCTTGGACGCGGGAATCTTTCAAGCGTTGACGAAGTCTCCGCCCTCCCAGAGCCGATCTGTTCAGAAGAAGAACGACGGAAGAAAGACGGGAGGAGGAAGCAGCGGCGGGGGGAAGCGGACCGGGAACGGTCAACGGCGACGACTGGCGAAGGCGCGCGATAATCGCCTTTCACCACGATCACGGGAACGACCGGAGGCCGCCGTTGTCCTCGCTGCATGACTTCGCGACCTGGGAACCGCTGTTGAGGCTCCTGCGCGCCGGCAACGCGGACCGGCTCTCCGCACCGGACGGCCGTGTCGGGGGACAGATCGGCCGGTACGCCTGGAGTGTTCCGTTGCGGCGCAGCCCGCCGCCGCCTGGACGGGCCGCCCGGTTCGAGGACATGCAGGACGAGTTCGCCGCGGTGAAGCGGGTGCAGAGCGCGCTCGCGGAGGCCGGCGAGGACAGCGCCGCGTTCGTGGCGGAGCTGTCCCCGGCCGGAAAGGCCGTGCTCCACCTGCTGCGTTCCGGTCCCGCCGTGGAGCCCGGCATCGGCAGTCCGCATCCGGGTGCGCTGGTCCTGGTCGAGGACGCCGTCCCCGAGCCCTGGCGCCGCATGCCGGAGCCGGTGCCCGGTGCAGTGCCGGCCCCGTCCGCGGACCCGGCGGTGCTGGAGCGGACGCTGCACGAACGGGTCCCCGGCCCGATGACCCGGACCGTCCTCGAGGGCGACCTGGACTGAACCCTCAGTTCTTGCGGCCCACCCCGCCGAACATGGCGACCTCGGGCGGTTCGGGCCCGTCGGTGTCGGGGCGCCAGCGGTTGCAGGAGACCACGCCGGGAGCGAGCAGTTCCAGCCCGTCGAAGAACCGGGCGACGGCGCCGGGGGTGCGCTGGGTCAGTCTCGGCGTGCCGTGCTCGTTCCAGAAGGCGACGGCGGCGTCGACGTCGGGCATGTCCGGTCGTGTGACGGTGTGCGACAGCACCAGGTGACTGCCCTTCGGCAGCGCGTCCATGAGGCGGCGCACGATCCCGTACGCCTCCTGGTCGTCCTCCACGAAGATGACGACGCCGAGCAGCATCAGCGCCACGGGCTCGGTCAGGTCCAGGACGCGCGCGGCCTGCTCCAGGATCGAGTCGACGTTGCGCAGGTCCTCGTCGAGGTAGTCGGTGCGGCCCTCTGGGCTGCCGGCGAGCAGGGCCGCGGCGTGGGCGAGGACGATCGGGTCGTTGTCGACGTAGACGACGCGGGACTCGGGCGCGATGCGCTGGGCGACCTCGTGGGTGTTGTCCGCGGTGGGCAGTCCGGTACCGATGTCGAGGAACTGCCGGAGGCCCGTCTCGCCCGCGAGGTGGCGCACCGCCCGCCCGAGGAACCGCCGGTCGGCCTGGGCGTACTCACCGATCCCGGGGTGCAGCCGGCGGATCTCGTCCCCCGCCCGCTGGTCGACCGCGTAGTTGTCCTTGCCGCCCAGCCAGTAGTTCCAGATACGGGCCGTGTGCGGCTGGTCCGTCTTGATCCTCGTGCTCAGCTCGTCGAAGTCGGGGCTCTCGGTCACGTTACGCCCTCCAGGTCAGACCGGTGATCGCTCAACAGGCAACCTAGCGACCGGAGTTGGCCCACGGCGACTCATTCGGCCGGTCGGCGCGGCGCAACTGCCGCCCCCGCACTCGCTATTGACGAGTACACATGCAGCACGAAGAATGAGGCGGTCCGCTTTGACAACGTTGTCCAAGTCTCCTCGGGAGGGCCCAGGCCCATGAGATGGACCCAGCGCATACGCGGCGCGGGAACGGTCGTCGCAGCAGTCGCGCTCCTCGGCGCCGCCCTGACCGCGTCGCCCGCCGCTCGAGCGGCCGGAGCCGCCGCCCCCGACGGCCACCTCACCGATCTCGTCAACCCCTTCATCGGGACGCAGAACGAGGGCAACACCTACCCCGGTGCGGCCGTGCCCTTCGGAATGGTGCAGTTCTCGCCGGACACGGGCCACAACACCGGCTACGACTACGCGCAGAACCACATCCGGGGCTTCTCGCTGGTCCATCTCTCCGGCGTCGGCTGTGGCCTGGGCGGCGACCTGCCCGTGCTGCCGACCACGGGTGACGTCACCGAGACCGACTACGCCAAGTACCAGGCCGAGTTCAGCCACGACGACGAGCAGGCGAGCCCCGGCTACTACAGGGTGGGGCTCAGGACCGGTATCGAGGCCGAACTGACCGCGACGGCGCGCACGGGCGTGCAGCGCTACACCTTCCCCGCCACCGACAAGGCCAACGTGCTGCTCGATGCGGGCCAGTCGCTGCACCGGACGGTGACCACCAAGGTCGAGGTGCTCGACAACCGCACGGTGCGCACCGCGATCACGGGCAGCGGCTTCTGCCAGGACACCAAGCCCTACACCGTCTACACGATCACCCGCTTCGACCGCCCGTTCACCGCCTACGGCACCTGGGACGGCTCGGCGGTCACCGCCGGCTCGCGGGCCGGGCGGGACGGCGCCTATGTCCGCTTCGACACGACCGAGGACCGTACCGTCGAGGCGACGACGGCCCTGTCGTACGTCGACGCCCACGGGGCGGCCCTGAATCTCCGTGCCGAGGGCGGCCGTTCCTTCGACCAGGTCCGCGACGCCGCACGGCGGGCCTGGGAGGACCGGCTGGACGACGTCCGTGTCCAGGGCGGCGGCGACACCCTCCGCCGCACCTTCTACTCGTCCCTGTACCGGTCGTTCCTCGCGCCGAACACCGGCAGTGACGT
>NZ_BNBC01000050.1:811-44895 GCF_014654675.1 Streptomyces spiralis | reverse complement strand
GGGACCAGCGGATCCACCGGGCGAAGGGCTTCACGTACTACCAGAACTGGTCGCTGTGGGACACCTACCGCACCCAGTCCCAGCTGCTGTCGCTGCTCGCGCCGCGTGAGGCCCGGGACATGGCGATCTCCGTCATCAGGATCGACGAGGAGAGCGGCTGGCTGCCCAAGTGGGGCTACGGCACGGTCGAGACGAACATCATGACCGGCGACCCCGTCACGCCGTTCCTCACCAACGCCTACCAGCAGGGCCTGCTCAAGGGCTGGGAGGAGCGGGCGTACCGCGCCCTGAAGAAGAACGCCGACGGGGTGCCGCCCGCCGGCTCCCCGGCCGTGGGCCGCGAGGCGAACAAGGAGTACATCGCAGGCGGCTTCGCGCCGTACATCAAGGGCCGCCCGCACGCCAAGCCCGGCGACTCCGACTACGACCACGGCGCGTCCGCGACCCTGGAGTACGCCCTGTCGGACGCCATGCTCGCCGAGATGGCCCGTGACCTCGGCCACGACGCCGACGCCGCCCGCTACGCCGCCCGCGCCCAGAACTACCGGAAGATCTTCGACGCCTCGACCGGCTTCTTCCGCGCCCGCGACACCTCCGGCGCCTTCACCGGACCGGCGGACCCGGCGCAGAGCGAGGGCTTCCACGAGGGTACGTCCTGGCAGTACCAGTGGCTCGTGCCGCAGGACCTGCCGGGCATGATCTCCCTGATCGGCGGCAAGCAGGCGGCCAACGACCGGCTGGACTCCTTCTTCGCCTACGACCGGCTCGTCGCGGACCCCGCGAAGACCGCCCGCGAGGTGTGGGTGAACGGCCCCTACGCCTACTACAACGCGGACAAGTACAACCCGCAGAACGAGCCCGACCTCATCGCGCCCTACACCTATCTGTCGACCGGTCAGCCCTGGAAGACCACCGACGTGGTGCACGCGGCGCTGACCCTTTTCACGGACACCCCGACCGGCATGACCGGCAACGACGACCTGGGCACCATGTCCGCCTGGAACGTGCTGTCGTCGATCGGCGTCTTCCCGGTGCAGCCCGGCTACGACACCTGGGGCCTGTCCACCCCCGTCTTCGAACGGGTCGACCTGACCCTCGACCGGCGCTACTACCCGCGCGGTTCGCTCACCATCACGGCGCCGGGCACGTCGGACGGCAACCGCTACGTCCAGGCGGCCCGCGTGGACGGGTCCCCATACGGTCGTACGTACCTGACGACGGACGCCCTGCGGCATCTGACGTCGCTCGCCTTCACGGTCGGCGCGCAGCCGTCCGCCTGGGGGACGGCCGCCGAGGCGGGGCCGCCCGCGCTGAACTGAGGCCGGAAGGCCGGGCCGGCGGCGACGCGTCGCCGGCCCTGCCGCGGCCCCGCAGCCAGTACATAAGGGGATGAAACGGCAAGCAGCAGGCCAGTCGTGCGCAACGATGTGTGTTCCAGGCACACTTTGCCTGTCGGAGTACCCCTCACCAGAGGATGATCTACACATGATTACGCTGACGAAGGAAGACGGCCCCGCGGACCTGGACGGTGTGACCCACCTGTCCATCGGGGTGTCCTGGGACCCCACCGCCGGTGCCAGTGGCGGGGTGATGGGGATGCTCCGCCGCAAGGCCGGCACCGACCTCGATCTCATCGCCATCGCCATGCAGGGCGCCGACCCGGTGCGTCTGGCGGGCCTCGACTCGCTGGATCCCATGGGCAACGGCTCGCTGGTGCACAGCGGCGACAACCAGACCGGCCGGGGGGACGGCGACGACGAGACGGTGACGGTCGAGTTCGGCCGGATCCCGGCCCAGATCACCTCGATCGTGTTCGTCGCCGCCGCCTTCAAGAAGGGAAGCTCGTTCCAGAAGGCGCGCAACATCAGCTTCAAGGTGTACGACGCGACCGGGGGCAGCTCCCAGCAGGTCGCCGACATCTGGCCGAGTCTGCTCACCCAGGACAACGGCTGCGCCGTGGCCAAGGCCGTGCGCGTCGGCGGCAGCTGGAAGCTCGAGGTGATCAATGTCACGGGGAAGATCAAGCAGGGCGACGAGCACGCCCTGATGCGCTTCGCCGTCAGCAAGTAGTGACCCGCGCACGTGCGTGCAGACGCGCACGTGCGCGGCCCTCACTCCCGGTCGTCCGCTGCCCGGGCCGCGCCGCGCCCCGGCCCGGCCGACCGGTCCCGCTGGCGCAGCCCCGCCTCGATCGCGCCCGTCAGCACGCGTGCGGCGACGCCCACGAGCAGCAGCCCGCCCGCCATCTGGAACATCGTCAGCACGCGCCCCGCCTGGGACCGGGCGGTGATGTCGCCGTATCCGACGGTGGCGAACGTGGTGAGAGCGAAGTACAGGGCGTCCGTCCTGGTCAGCCGCTCGCTGAAGGAACCGGGGGCGGAACGGTCGAGGAGGTAGTAGGCGCCGGCGAAGAGCAGCAGGAACATCGGCAGCGTGGCCGCCAGTGCCTCCACGGCCCTCAGGCGGGGGTACGGGGAGCGCGCGACGACCACCACCTCCCAGCCGAACATCACCGCGGCCGCGAAAAGACCGCCGACCAGCAGCGCCAGCGTCACGGCCGTGTCGTGGTGGTCCAGGGGCAGCAGGTAGTACGCGGCGACCAGCCCGGCCGTGACGCACACGGCACGAACGAGGGACAGGACGGGTGCCCATCGGGGCGACAAGCGGCGTCCGCCCCGAGGGGCCCGGCCGTTGCGGTCGTGCCGGCCATGAGGGCCGTCGGGGCCGTTCCGGCCGTTCCTGGGCGCTGCTGGATCGGTCATGCGGTGTCTCTTCCGTTCCGCTGCCGGGAACCGGGTGCGGGGTCCTCTCCCGGGTCATCGTGGCAGCGGAACGGACGGATCACTGCTGCGCCACTCCGGGCGCCGTCAGCGCCCGGTGTTCACGGCGGCCAGGGCCTTGGCCAGGCCGTAGGCCCACAGCTGGTCGACGCGGGCGCGCTCGGTCGCGTCGGGGTAGCGGTTGGTGCAGGAGGGGCCGGGACCTCCGCCCGACATCAGCTCGCTGCACGGGCCGCTGTAGTGGTCGGGCAGACCCAGCACATGACCGGTCTCGTGGGCGGCGACGCGGATCGAGTCGTACTGCCGGTTCTGCGCGTAGTCGAGGAAGATGTACCCGCTGCCGTGGCCGTCGGTGGAGGCGTAGGAGCCGCGCGGGTCGCTGCCCTCGTAGTAGGCGAAGTCCGCGCCCGACGAGGTCGCCTGGAGCTTCACGTTCGACACCGAGCTGTTCCAGATGGAGGCGGCGCTCGATATCTGGGAACGGAAACTCGGTGCCTGGGAGGCGTTGTAGTAGACGGTGACCGACTTCAGGTTCGGGTGGGCGGCCTGCTTCTCGGCGACCGACTTCAGCACGGCGTCGAAGAACGCCTTGTTGTTCGCGGCGTCCTCGGCCGAGCCGGCGTAGCGGGCGGAGGCGGCGAGGGTGGAGCCGGCCGGGGCCGGGTGGGCGGCCGTCCGGGCGGCCGTCCGGGCGCTCGCCGGGCTCGCGGTGCCCAGCGCGGCGGAGGCCAGACCGAGGCCGAGCGCCAGGGCGACGAGTCTTCTGGAGGTCTTCGCGGACCGTGCGCCCGTGCGGGACGAGATCATGTGGGGGCTCCTTCTCGTTCTGTGGGGTGGAACGATCGGTTGCACATGAGTCTCGGGCAGGCCAACGGGGCTGCGGATGATGGCAATTGGGGATAGCGCCGGGCTATCGGCGGCCGACTCGTGCGGTTTCGTCGCGATGTGAACATCTGGTGGGGCGCCGCACATCCGCCCTACGCTCCCCCCATGGAGCTCGAGGTGAGGCACCTGCGCGTTCTCTGCGCCATCGCCGACCTGGGCAGTCTGCACAAAGCGGCTCGGGAACTCGGCATGGCCCAGCCCTCGTTGAGCACCCAGTTGCGCCGCATCGAGCAGGCCCTCGGCGCCCAGCTGTTCGTACGCGCCCGTACCGGCTGCCGCCCCACCCCGCTCGGACACCTGGTCCTGAGCCGCGCCAGGCCCCTCGTCGCCGAGTTAGCGGCGATCGTCACCGAGACCAGGGCGGCGGCGGCACGCGCCGCCGGCGGGACCCTGCTGCGCATCGGCGCCACCGCGAGCCGGGCCATACCGGGCTGACTGCGCCGGCTGCGGGCCCGGCTGCCCGGGATCGAACCGACGCTCCAGATGGACGTGTCCGCGAACTCCCTGCTGGGCATGGTCGCCGCGGGCCGGCTCGACATGGCCTTCGTGCACGAGGTCGAGGGCAGTGCGCTGCGCGTCCCGCGCGGGCTCTGTCTGCGGGTGCTGGTGGAGCGGGAACCGCAGTTCGTCACGCTCGCCGCGGACCATCCCGCGGCCGCGCGACGCGAGGTGCGGCTGGCCGACCTCGCCGGCGAGCGCTGGATGGTCGACTCCACGGTCGACGGTGAATGGGACGCTCTGTGCCGGGTGCTGCGCGCGGCGGGGCTCGAACCCGACCTGCTGCACGGCGACTACCTCACCGCGTACTCCCTGGCCGCCACCGGCGAGGTCGTCACGGTCAGTCAGCCCACCGCGCACCCGCGCCCCGACCTCGCGATGCGGCCGCTGGAGGGTGACCCGATCGGCGTACGGCTGCTGCTCGCGGCTCGCTGCGAAGGGGAACTGGACAGGGCCTACGCCGAGTTGGAGGCGGCCTACTGGGACGTGGCGCGCCAGGCGCCGGCCTACCAGGAGTGGCTGGCGCGTGCCGCCCGTTCAGCCGCCGATGACGACGAGCCGCGCCCGCGCGGACGGTGAGTCACCGGTCGCGCGGCAGCGACTCGCGCATCGCCTTCGCGGTGGTGGCCGGGTCGTAGTCGTCGGGGACGCCCGGGACGAGGATGATGTCGCCCTCGATGTGGCGTGAGCGCAGCGGTGCGATCTCCTGGTAGGCGGGCGAGTCCCACCAGGCCCGTGCCTCGTCGATCCCGGGGAAGGCGATCACCACGACGTGTCCGGGCCAGCCGCCCTCCTTCACCTCGTGCTGGGCGGCGTGCACGAGGAAGCGGCCGCCGTACGGTTCGAAGGTGTCGGTGATGCGTTCGATGTATTCGGCGATCTCCGGGTGCGGGGCGGCCTCGCGCAGGTGGGCGATGGCGTAGGCGGGCATGGTGTCCTCCGGTCGGTCGCTCGGCCTTCTCACGGCGACGATCGTGGCACGGGGGACGGTACGAGATCGATGACTTTCGGGGTAATGGACGGCCCTCAGGGGGCGGCGTGGGCGGGACGGACTTCGCGGCCGCCGGGGTGGCGGTGCCGCCAGGTCCAGAAGACGGCGCAGGAGACGACGGCCCAGCCGGCGAGGACCAGGAAGGGGAAGGCGTGCTGGTGCCCGGAGAAGTACACGGCCGTGTGCTGGGCGTTCACCGAGGCGCCGGGCGGCAGCCAGCGGCCGATGACGCCGAGCGCGGAGGGCAGCAGCGGCCAGGAGACCGCGCCGCCCGAGGAGGGGTTGCCCAGCAGGACCATCAGGCTCCATGTCGGGATCATGGCCCAGCGCCCGAACAGGGTGTTGAACATCGTGAAGACCATGCCGGAGGTGAACATGGTCAGCGCGAGGATCATCCAGGACTCGACGAAGGGCAGATGCAGGGCGCCGAGCATCCAGTCCACCACCGCGGCGATCACGAACCCGCCGAGCAGGGCGTAGACGGCGGTGAAGGCGATGCGCTCCAGCGGGTTCAGCCCGGACGCCTGAACGCTGAGCTGGATGGCCCCGACGAAGCCGACGATCACGGCCGCGAGCGAGATGTAGAAGATCGCCAGTCCGCGCGGGTCGCCCTTCTGCAACGGCTTGAGGTCGTGGATCGCGACCGGCACACCGGTGGCGTGGCCGACCTTCTCCGCCGACTCCACCAGTACCTGGGCGACCGTGGCCCCGGTGGCGGCGGACACGTAGAGCGTGACGCTGTTCGCGCCCGGGGGGACGTCGAGCACGGCGAACACCTTCTGGTCGTCCACGGCTTCCTCTGCCGCGCCGAGTGTGGCGTAGGGCCGTAGCTTCAGCGAGGCGGCCAGGGCCTTCTCCATGCCGGCCACGAAGCGCCGGGCGCCCGGCTGGTCGTGGGCGCCGACGATCGCGGTGGGGATGGTGTGCGGGGTGGGGTTGGCCATGGCGTACGTGTAGGAGCCGGCGAAGAGTCCGGCCGCGGCGGCGATGATCAGCGTCAGGACCGTCGCGGGCAGGAAGGGCGACTTCCGGAAGGCGGCCCAGCGCTCGGCCGGGGTGGGCGGACGGCCGTGCTCACCGTGCGACGTATCAGACATAACGCCCACGCTAGATCATCCTGCGGCGCCTTCCCTCGCCGGGCTCTCCGCGCGCCTCGTTCGCGCCTCACTGGCGCCCCACTCGCGCCTCACCCCGTCCGTCCCGCACGCCGGCCGAGGTCCCGCCGTCCGGACGTTTCCCGTCTCCGGGGCCGCCGCGGCGCACGTTTTACGGTGCCGCACCCATCCATACAGGACGAAACGAGGGGATTTGGAGTCATGACGACCGATGCCGGACCATAGGGTCCGTCCGGCGATCCCGGGCACCAGTTCGAAGAGAGGCGCACCACCCCATGCACGTCACCGGGACCGCCCCGCAGTCGGCTCCGGCCCCGCAGGACACCCCCACGGCTCCCTCCCCCGCCGTCGACCCCACGATCAGCGGTGTTCCCACGGCCACCTCGGCCAGCGGGGCTCGCACACGCGACGCCGACCGGCACGCCCGCCGCTTCGGGCTCCCCGTGGCGACCGCGCTGGTCATGGGCAACATCATCGGCGGCGGCATCTTCCTGCTCCCGGCCTCCGTCGCCCCGTACGGCACGGTCAGCCTGGTCGCCTTCGGCGTCCTGACCATCGGCGCGATCACCCTCGCGCTCGTCTTCGGCCGGCTCGCCGAACGCGACCCGCGCACCGGCGGCCCCTACGTCTACGCCCGCGGGGCCTTCGGCGACTTCGCCGGCTTCCTGGCCGCCTGGGCGTACTGGATCACCACCTGGGTGTCGAACGCGGCGCTCGCCGTGGCCGCCGTCGGCTACCTCGACGTGCTGGTGCCGGTGAACGACCACCGCTGGAGCGCGTGCCTGGCCGCGCTCGTCCTGCAGTGGCTGCCGGCGCTCGCCAACTTCGCGGGCACCCGCTACGTGGGCGCCGTCCAGCTGGTCTCCACCGTGCTGAAGTTCGTGCCGCTGCTGCTCGTCGCGGTCGGCGGGCTGTTCTTCTTCGACCCGCACAACCTCGGCCCGTTCAACGCCGGCGGCGGCAGCGCGGTCGGCGCGGTGTCGGCCTCCGCCGCGATCCTGCTCTTCTCCTACCTCGGTGTGGAGTCCGCCGCGGTCAGCGCGGGCGAGGTGAAGGACCCCCGGCGCAATGTGGGACGCGCCACCGTCATCGGCACCGTGGGAGCCGCCCTCGTCTATCTGCTGGGCACGCTGTCGGTCTTCGGCACGGTCGCGCACGGCCGTCTGGTGGAGTCCACCGCGCCGTTCTCCGACGCCGTGAACGCCATGTTCGGGGGCGCCTGGGGCGGCTGGGCGGTCGCGCTGGCCGCGCTGGTGTCGATGACCGGCTGCCTCAACGGCTGGACGCTGCTGAGCGCCCAGACCCCGTACGCCGCCGCACAGGACGGCCTGTTCCCGGCCGCCTTCGCGCGCCGGCGGCGGGGCGTTCCGACCGTCGGTGTGGCCGTCACCGTCGTCCTCGCCTCGCTGCTCACCGTCTACAACTACACCTCGGGTTCGGCGAAGGTCTTCCAGATCCTGGTCCTCGTCACCACGTTCACGGCGACGGTGCCGTACCTGCTGGCCACGGCGGCGCAGCTGTTCCACCTCGTCGCCGGGCGCCGCGACATGGTCGACCGGGGACGGCTGGTGCGGGACGCCGTGATCGCCTCGCTCGCGGCCGCCTTCTCGATGTGGCTCGTCGCGGGCGCCGGGTACGCCGCCGTCTACCAGGGCGTGCTGTTCCTGCTCGCGGGCGTCATCGTCTACGCCGTGATGGCGGCCCGGAACCGGGCCCGGGGCGAGACGAGCGGGTGAAGCCCGGGCCCCCGGCGGTGACGTCCGCAAGGGGGCTCACACGGTACGGCTGACCGGGCCGCCTCCCCGCGGATCCCGCCCTGAGCGCGGGCGGACGATCGCAGGGACCGGCCCGCGCCCCGGCAGGGCCGAGAGATCACCTTCTCGATATCTTGAGCCGGTGGCACGCCCCGGCGGCACCGCCGGATCCGGACCCCGTATCGGAAGGTGGCTCGATGCCCAGCAGCCCGTCCCCACGGCCCCACCTCGACGGCCTCGCCGAGGTGTACCGCGATCTGCACACCCACCCCGAGCTCGCCTTCGCCGAGCACCGCACCGCCCGCATCGTCGCCGAGCGGCTGCGTGCAGCGGGCTACGAGACGACCACGGGCGTCGGCGGTACGGGCGTGGTCGGCGTCCTGCGCAGCGGCGAGGGGCCCACGGTGGCGGTGCGTGCCGACATGGACGCCCTGCCGGTGCGGGAGCAGACGGGCCTGCCGTACGCCAGCACGGCACGGGCGACCGACACCGATGGGCGCGAGGTGCCCGTCATGCACGCCTGCGGCCACGACATGCACGTCACCTGCCTGCTGGGCGCGGCGGCCGAACTGGCGGCCCACCGGGACACGTGGCGGGGCACCGTGCTGCTGGTCTTCCAGCCGGCCGAGGAGCTCGGCGGGGGCGCCCGGGCCATGATCGACGACGGGCTGTACGAGCGGTTCGGCCGGCCGGAGGTCGTGCTCGGGCAGCACGTGTCACCGCTGCCCGCCGGCTTCGTCGGGCTGCACGCGGGACCGGCGTTCGCCGCGGCCGACTCGCTGCGCGTCGTCCTGCACGGCCGCGGGGGCCA
The DNA here is from genome assembly GCF_014654675.1 of Streptomyces spiralis. Taxonomy (GTDB): domain Bacteria; phylum Actinomycetota; class Actinomycetes; order Streptomycetales; family Streptomycetaceae; genus Streptomyces; species Streptomyces spiralis. The sequence continues at coordinate 36,061 of NZ_BNBC01000050.1, read as the reverse complement.
CGGGTCCCGGCCGGAGGCCTGCGTGGACCCGGTCCTCATGGCCGCCGCGACGGTGCAGCGCCTGCAGGGTGTCGTCGCCCGGGAGGTGGCCGGTACCTCCACGGCGGTCGTCACCGTCGGCGCCCTGCACGCCGGAACGAAGCCCAACATCATTCCGGACCGCGCGGAACTGCTGCTGAGCGTGCGGACCTTCGAGCCGGAGGTGCGCGAGACCGTGCTGCGGGCGGTGGAGCGGATCGTCCGCGGCGAGGCGGCCGCCTCCGGCGCGCCCCGGGAGCCGGAGATCGCGTACACCGAGTCGTTCCCCGCGGTGGTCAACGACCCCGCCGCCTGCGACCGGACCCGCCATGCCCTCACCGAGGCGCTGGGCGCCTCGCGCCTGGTCGATCCCGGTCCGGCCACCGGCAGCGAGGACGTCGGCCTGCTGGCCCAGGCCGCCGGCGCCCCGTGCGTCTACTGGCTGCTGGGCGGCGCCGACCCGACCGCCTTCGCCTCGGCCCGCACGTTCGAGGACCTCGCGAAGGTGGCACGCAGCCAGCCCTCCAACCACTCCCCGCACTTCGCCCCGGTCGTCGAGCCGACACTGAGCACCGGCATCACCGCACTGACCGCCGCGGCCCGAACCTGGCTGGGCTCCCCGAAGGACGAACCCGGCCGGTGAGCCCGGCCGGTGAGCCCGACCCGCCCGGCCGACCTGGCCCGTCGGCCGCCCCAGCCGGTGGGCCGACCCTGCCGGTGACGCCACCCTGACCGGTGGACCGACCCGGCCGCTGAGACCCACCCGCCCCGGCCGATCCGGCCCGTCGGCCAGCCCCCGCCGGTAGCCGATCCGGCCAGTGACGCCACCCTGACCGGCGGGCCGACCACCCCCGTGGGCCAACCCGACCGCTGAGACCGGCCCGACCCGGCCGGTGGCCCCGCCGGTGGGCCAACCCGGCCCGGCCCGCCTGAAGGTGGTTCAGGCGACCTCGATCAGCAGGTCGCCGCCTTCCACCTGCTGGATGCGGTTGATGGCCAGCCGGGTCACTCGGCCCGACTTCGGGGCGGTGATGGTGGCCTCCATCTTCATCGCCTCGATGGTGGCCACGGTCGCGCCGGCCGCCACCTCGTCGCCCTCGGCCACGGCGAGTGTCACCACGCCGGCGAACGGCGCCGCCACGTGGCCGGGGTTGGCGCGGTCCGCCTTCTCCGTCACGGGCACGTCGGCCGCGGCGGCGGTGTCGCGCACCTGGATCGGGCGCAGCTGGCCGTTCAGCGTGGACATCACGGTGCGCATGCCGCGCTCGTCCGCCTCGCCGACGGCCTGCAACTCGATCAGCAGCCGTACGCCGGGTTCGAGGTCGACGGCGTACTCCTTGGCGGGGCGCAGGCCGTAGAAGAAGTCCTTGCTGTCCAGCACGCTGGTGTCACCGTAGGCCTGGCGGTGGGCCTCGAAGTCGCGTGTCGGTCCGGGGAACAGCAGGCGGTTGAGGGTCGAGCGGCGGGACTTGTCCAGGCCCTCGCGGTCCTCGGCGGTCAGCTCGGCCGCGGGCTTGGCGTCCGCGCGGCCCTTCAGGGCCTTGGTACGGAACGGTTCCGGCCAGCCGCCGGGCGGGGTGCCCAGCTCGCCGCGCAGGAAGCCGATGACGGAGTCGGGGATGTCGAACCGGTCCGGTGTCTCCTCGAAGTCCTCCGGCGCGACCCCGGCTCCCACCAGGTGCAGGGCGAGGTCGCCGACCACCTTGGACGACGGGGTGACCTTGACCAGGCGGCCCAGGATGCGGTCGGCGGCGGCGTACATCGCCTCGATGTCCTCGAAGCGGTCGCCGAGGCCGAGCGCGACCGCCTGGGTGCGCAGGTTGGACAGCTGGCCGCCGGGGATCTCGTGGTGGTAGACGCGTCCGGTCGGCGAGGCCAGGCCGGCCTCGAAGGGGGCGTAGACCCTGCGGACGCTCTCCCAGTACGGCTCCAGGTCGCCGACCGCCTGCAGGTCCAGGCCGGTGGGGCGGTCGGAGTGGTCGGTGGCGGCGACGATCGCCGACAGCGACGGCTGCGAGGTGGTGCCGGCCATCGAGGCGACCGCGCCGTCCACCGCGTCGGCGCCGGCCTGGATCGCGGCGAGGTAGGTGGCGAGCTGCCCGCCCGCGGTGTCGTGGGTGTGCAGGTGCACCGGGAGGTCGAACTCGCGGCGCAGCGCCGACACCAGCCTGGCCGCCGCGGGCGCGCGCAGCAGTCCGGCCATGTCCTTCACCGCGAGCACGTGCGCGCCCGCCCCGACGATCCGCTCGGCCAGGCGCAGGTAGTAGTCCAGGGTGTAGAGGCGCTCGGCGGGGTCGGAGAGGTCCCCGGTGTAGCACAGGGCGACCTCGGCGACGGCCGTGCCGGTCGCGCGTACGGCGTCGATGGCCGGGCGCATCTGGTCGACGTCGTTGAGGGCGTCGAAGATGCGGAAGATGTCGATGCCGGTGGCCGCGGCCTCCTGGACGAAGGCGTCGGTGACCTCGGTCGGGTACGGGGTGTAGCCGACGGTGTTGCGGCCGCGCAGCAGCATCTGCAGACAGATGTTGGGCACCGCCTCGCGCAGGGCGGCGAGCCGCTCCCAGGGGTCCTCGGCGAGGAAGCGCAGCGCCACGTCGTAGGTGGCGCCGCCCCAGCACTCCAGGGAGAGCAGCTCGGGCAGGGTCCGGGCGACGACCGGGGCGACGGCCAGGAGGTCCTTGGTGCGCACGCGGGTGGCGAGCAGGGACTGGTGGGCGTCGCGGAAGGTGGTGTCGGTGACGCCGATGGTCGGCGCCTCGCGCAGCCGGCGGGCGAAGCCCTCGGGGCCGAGCTCGACCAGGCGCTGCCGGGAGCCCGCGGGCGGCTCACCGGCGGGCAGCGGCGGCAGCTTGGTGACCGGGTCGACCGACTCGGGCCGCTCGCCGTGCGGCTTGTTCACGGTGACGTCGGCGAGGTAGGTCAGCAGCTTGGTGCCGCGGTCGGCGGAGGAGCGGGCGGTGAGCAGGTGCGGCCGCTCCTCGATGAACGACGTAGTGACCCGCCCGGCCTGGAAGTCGGGGTCGTCCAGGACGGCCTGGAGGAACGGGATGTTGGTGGCCACCCCGCGGATGCGGAACTCGGCGACGGCGCGCCGCGCGCGGCCGATCGCGGCCTTGAAGTCCCGTCCCCGGCAGGTGAGTTTGACCAGCATGGAGTCGAAGTGGGCGCTGATCTCGGTGCCGGCGTGCGTGGTGCCGCCGTCCAGGCGGATGCCTGAGCCGCCCGGTGAGCGGTAGGCGCTGATCCGGCCGGTGTCGGGGCGGAAGCCGTTGGCCGGGTCCTCGGTGGTGATACGGCACTGCAGGGCGGCGCCGCGCAACCGGACCGAGTCCTGGGTCAGTCCGAGGTCGGCGAGGGACTCGCCGGCGGCGATGCGCAGCTGGGCCTGGACCAGGTCGACGTCGGTGACCTCCTCGGTCACCGTGTGCTCGACCTGGATGCGCGGGTTCATCTCGATGAAGACGTGGTTGCCCTGGCGGTCGAGCAGGAACTCCACCGTGCCCGCGTTGCGGTACCCGATCTCGCGGGCGAAGCGCACGGCGTCGGCGCAGATGCGGTCGCGCAGCGCCGGGTCGAGGTTCGGTGCCGGGGCGAGCTCGATGACCTTCTGGTGGCGGCGCTGCACCGAGCAGTCGCGCTCGAAGAGGTGGATGACGCCGCCCTGGCCGTCGGCCAGGATCTGCACCTCGATGTGGCGGGGTTCGACGACGGCCTTCTCCAGGAAGACGGTCGGGTCGCCGAACGCGGAGGCGGCCTCGCGGGACGCCGCCTCGATGGACTCGCGCAGCTGGGCCGGGTCCTCGACGCGGCGCATGCCGCGCCCGCCACCGCCGGCGACGGCCTTGACGAACACGGGGAAGCCGATGTCCTCGGCGGCGCGGACCAGTTCATCCACGTCCGTGGAGGGCGCCGAGGAGCCGAGGACCGGCACGCCGGCCGCCCGGGCGGCGGCGACCGCGCGGGCCTTGTTGCCGGTCAGTTCCAGGGTGGCGGCGTCCGGGCCGACGAAGGTGATGCCCGCCTCCTCGCAGGCACGGGCCAGTTCGGGATTCTCGGACAGGAAGCCGTATCCCGGGTACACGGCGTCCGCGCCGGCCCGGCGCGCCGCGCGGACGATCTCGTCCACGGAGAGGTAGGCCCGCACCGGGTGTCCCGGCTCGCCGATCTCGTAGGCCTCGTCGGCCTTCAGCCGGTGCAGCGAGTTGCGGTCCTCGTACGGGAAGACGGCGACGGTGCGCGCGCCCAGTTCGTAGCCGGCGCGGAACGCGCGAATCGCGATCTCACCCCGGTTGGCGACCAGTACCTTGCGGAACATCCTGGATCCCTTCGGCCTGCCGGTGACGCAGACCATGGTGTCGGCGACAACCCCGTCACGCCATGTGAGCCGGGCCACTGATTCCTTCCGTCCGCTGCCGCGGGCTTTCCCGTCCGCTGCCGCGGGCTCCTTCCGTCCGCTGCCGCGAGGCCGGCCGCCTCGGCCTGTCGCGGGTTCCCCCCGGAAATGTCCGCGATCGGTAACAGACGGATCCCCAAGGGGCGTTGTGCCGTCCTGACGGGTGCACGGAAGCACACGGACGGCGAGGAGCGGGGCGGACATGGTGCGGCATGCGGGGCGGGGATGGCACGGTCGGGTGCTCGCGGCGGCGATCGGGGTGACCGCGGTGGCCGCCGCCACCTCGGTCTGGACCGCACAGGCGGATCCCACCGGGAAGCAGCATGCGGGGACGGGCGTCTCGGCGCGGCCCTCCGCGCCGGCGGCCGGGGCCGGGGGCTCCGCGCCGGCGAAGGTGTCGGAGACGATCGTCCATGCCTCGGACCGCGGCGCCCGGGGCGTCAACATCACCATCGACGACGGACCCGACCCGGTGTGGACGCCGCAGGTGCTGCGGGTGCTGCGGGACAACGGCGTGAAGGCCACCTTCTGCATGGTGGGCACACAGGCCCAGGCGCACCCCGACCTGGTACGGGCGGTCGTGGCGGCCGGGCACCGGCTGTGCGACCACACGGTGTCGCACGACACCGGCATGGACCACAAGTCACAGGCCTACCAGTCGCAGCAGATCCTGGACGCCGAACGTATGATCACCAAGGCGTCAGGGGGTGTCCGCCCCATGTACTACCGCGCCCCGGGCGGCGCCTTCACCCCGTACAGCCGCGGCCTCGCCGCGTCCCGTGGGATGCGGCCCCTCGGCTGGAACGTCGACAGCAAGGACTTCGAGCGGCCCGGTACGGCGGCCATCGTCGCCACGGTGGAGAAGGAGGTCGCGAACGGTCCGACCATCCTCTTCCACGACGCGGGCGGCGACCGCTCCCAGACCGTGGCCGCGCTGCGCGAGGTGCTGCCCTGGCTGAAGCAGCAGGGGTACTCGTTCGGTTTCCCGGTGCGCTGAACACGGTCCGGCGTGCCGTGACCCGGCCGTGGCACGCCCCTGCGGCCCTCTCCCGGCCCGCGTCGGCTGCGGATGCGTCCCCGGGAGGGGTCGGCCATGCTGGAAGTGAACCCTCGCCGTGAAGGAGCACGCAATGAGCATGATGGACAAGCTCAAGGGGCTGCTGAAGGGTCACGAGGAGCAGGCCGGCAAGGGCATCGACAAGGGTGGTGACTACATCGACGAGCGCACCCAGGGCAAGTACCGCAGCCAGGTGGACACCGGCCAGGATCGGCTCAAGGAACAGATGCGCGACCAGGACCGGGGCCCCGACCAGCCGCCGCGCTGACGGCTGCGCTCACTTCTCGCACCTCGGGCAGGGGAGGAAGTCCGGTGTCCTCGCGGCCCGCACGCCGCGTCAGGGGACGCGAGCGACGCCGGCGTAGATGCCGCTGTCCTCGGGCCGCGGCTCGGGGGGTGACGTGAACCACTCGGGGGCCGTGACCAGGCCGGGGCCGACGAGCTCCAGTCCCTCGAAGAAGCGGGCGACCTCCGGGCGGCTGCGGAAGCCGAGGCGGATGCCGCCCCTGGCGTACTCGTCCGTGACCTGCCGCGCCAGTTCCGGGAAGATGTCGGACGAGGCGTGCGTCAGCACGAGGTAGCTGCCCGACGGGAGCGCGTCGAGCAGTCCGCGCACGATGCCGTGGGCGTCCTGGTCGTCGGGGATGAAGTGCATCAGCGCGATCAGCGACAGCGCCACGGGGCGTTCGAAGTCGAGCACCTTCCGGGCGTGCTCGAGGATCCGGTCCGGCCGGCGCACATCGGCCTCGATGTAGTCGGTCATCCCCTCGGGCCGGCTGACCAGCAGGGCCTCGGCCTGCCGCAGCACGATCGGATCGTTGTCGGCGTAGACGACCTTCGCGGTGGGCACCACCCGCTGGACGATCTGGTGCAGGTTCGGCTCGGTCGGGATGCCCGTGCCGATGTCGAGGAACTGGTCCATGCCCTGCGCCGCGAGCCAGGCCGCCGCCCGGTGCATGAACGCGCGGTTCTGCCGGGCGCCGTCGCGCGCCTGGGGCGGCAGCATGCGCCCTACGGCCTCGTCCACGGGGTAGTTGTCCTTGCCGCCGAGCAGCCAGTCGTACACCCGGGCCGGGTGCGCCTTGCCGGTGTCCGTCTGCGGGGCCGGGAGGTCGGGGGCTCCGGTCGCCATGGCGGGCTCCTCCGTCGAGCGAGTGCGGCGGACGTCGGACAGGGTCGTCGATCACCGCAGTCTGGCACACCATCTGCCCAGCCGGTAGGCGCAGTTGACCGGATGGCCGGTCGGCGCGGCCGCCCGAAGCCCCGTCCCCCGGGCCCGGTCGGACGGGCGGATCCCGGTCAGGTCTGTCGGAACCCGGTCAGGCGGGTCGCTGCCCGTGGACGCGGTACGGCTCGGCGTCGGCCCACCTGACCTCCAGACCGAGGCCCGGCCGGCCGGTGTCGGGGCGCAGGGCGCCGTCGACGGGCGGCAGCGTGCCGTCGAACACCAGCCGCTCGAACCGGACGTGGTCGTGGAAGTACTCCAGGTGCCGCAGGCGGCGCACGGCGCAGAAGGCGTGGGCGGAGACCGCGGGCGCGCAGTGCGCGGACAGGTCCAGGTGACGGGCGGCCGCGAGGCCGGCGACCTCCAGCACGCCGGTGATGCCGCCGCAGCGGGTGACGTCCGCCTGGAGGCAGTCCACCGCCTCGGCGTCCACGAGGTTGACGAAGTCCCGTGTGGTGTACGCGTACTCGCCCGCGGCGATCTCCAGCCGAGGCGGCCCGCTGCGCCGCAGCGCCCGCAGGCCCTCGATGTCCGCGGAGCTGACCGGCTCCTCGAACCAGCGCACGTCCCACTCGTCGTGGAACCTGTGCGCCCAGTACAGCGCCTCCTTGCGGCCGAGGGCCCCGTTGGCGTCGGTGAACAGTTCGGGTCCGGGGCCGATCGCCCGGCGGACCGCGGTCAGCCGCTGCGGGTCGCGGTCGGGTTCCCGTGAGGTCTTCAGCTTCACGCGGGGGATGCCCTGTTCGGTCCAGGCGGTGAGCTGCTCGGTGAGGCGGGCCAGCGAGTAGTTGGTGAAGCCGCCGCTGCCGTAGACGGGGACCCGGTCGTGGCAGGCCGGCAGGGCGTGGACCAGCGGCAGGTCCAGCAGCCTGGCCTTGAGGTCCCACAGGGCGATGTCGGCGGCGGACACCGCCATGGCCCCCGCTCCCGGCCGGCCCGCGTTGCGGATCCGCCTGCCCATCAGCTCCCACAGCGCGGGCGGCGAGGAGACCGGCCGTCCCTCGAGCAGGGGGGCGAGCGTGCCCGACAGGAACGCGGCGAGCGACACGTCGCCGTAGGTGTAGCCGATGCCCGTGCGCCCGCCCGCGTGCACCCGGCACAGGACCATGGTGGTGGACTCCCACTCCAGGGTTCCGTCCTGCTCCCTGCCGTCGGGACCGTCGGTGGGCAGCTCGAACGCGTGCACGTCGACGGCCTCGATCCGGCACGCGTCGAGGGGCGGGCGGGCGCCCGGTTCCGTGCCGTTCGTCACCGCCATCACGCACTCCCTCGCACACCTCGGCCGTCGTCCTCACGTCGTCACCAGCGGGTGACCCGAGCGCAGGGTGCGTAAACGACGTGGGGCGACGACGCGGCCGGCCCGCCGTCCGCCCGGCCCCGGTCCGGCCGCCGCGGCGACACACCGGCCGGGTCGCCCGTGAGGCGGAACGTGCGCAGCAGCCGGACGAAGGCCCGCATGAAGCCCGGCGGGAACGGGACCGAATGAAGTACGCCGTGCGCCTGTCACGACCCGTCATGGACGCCGGGCGCAGTCGTCCACCGACGGGAAGGCCGGGGAGCGCCGGGTGCCGTGCCCGTACCGCCTCACGTGGTTGCTCCCCCGCATCCCGCCGCGGAACCCGAGGTGATCCATGCGCGTCCTGCTCGTCCATCCCAGTGCCCTGATGTACTCGGAGATCTTCCTCAGGCTGGAGCCGCTCGGCCTGGAGCGGGTGGCCGCCGCGGCCCGCGACGCCGGACACGAGGTACGGGTGGTCGATCTGCAGGTCCTGCGCCACCGGGACCTGCGCAGGGTGGTGCACTCCTTCCGTCCGCACGTGCTCGGCTTCTCGCTGAACTACCTGGCCAACATTCCCGAGGCCATCGACCTGTCCCGCGCCGTGAAGCAGGCGCTGCCGGACTGCTTCGTCTTCTTCGGCGGGCACAGCGTCTCCTTCGTGGCCGACGACGTGCTGCGCCAGGCGCGGGGTGCCGTGGACGCCGTGGTGCGGGGCGAGGGGGAGCCGGCGATGGCCCCGCTGCTGGAGGCGGTGCGGGACGGGGGTCTGCGGGAGGTGCCCGGCATCGTCACCATCGACGGGCACGGGCCGGCCCCGCGCATGCTGCACAGCATCGACTCCCCGCGGCCCGCACGGGACCTGATGCGCCATCGGCGCCGCTACTTCATCGGCGAGCTGGACCCCTGCGCCTCCATGGAGTTCACCCGCGGCTGCCCGTGGGACTGCTCGTTCTGCTCGGCCTGGACGTTCTACGGGCGCAGCTACCGCAAGGCGACCCCGGAGGCCGCCGCCGACGAGATGGCCTCCATCGCCGAACCCAACGTGTTCATCGTCGACGACGTCGCGTTCATCCGTCCCGAGCACGGCGACGCGATCGCCGCCGAACTGGAGCGCCGGCGGGTCCGCAAGCAGTACTACCTGGAGACCCGCGCGGACGTGCTGCTGCGCCACACCGAGGTGTTCGAACGCTGGGCCCGGCTGGGCCTGCGCTACATGTTCCTGGGCATGGAGGCCCTGGACGCCGAGGGCCTGGACCTGTTCCGCAAGCGCGTCAACCCGGACGACAACTTCCGCGCCCTTCGGACCGCGCGGCGGCTGGGTATCAACGTCGCCATCAACCTGATCGTGGACCCGGCCTGGGACGCCGAACGCTTCCGCCTGGTGCGCGAGTTCGCCCTGTCCGTCCCGGAGATCGTGCACCTGACGGTGATGACCCCCTATCCGGGCACCGAGATCTGGCACACCGAGTCCCGCCGGCTGACCACCCGCGACTACCGCCTGTTCGACATCCAGCACGCCGTGGTCCCCACCACGCTGCCGTTGGACCGGTTCTACGAGGAGCTGGTGCGCACCCAGTCGGTCATCAACCGCAAGCACCTGGGCCTGCGCACCGCGTTCGGCGCGGCGCGTGTCCTCGCCGGCCGGCTGGCACACGGTCAGACCAACTTCGCGCGCATGCTGTGGAAGTTCAACGGCGTCTACAACCCGCGACGCCAGCTCGCCGACCACCGCCGGCCGGTCCGCTACGAGCTGCCCCTGCCGCCCCGGATCCCGGTCGAAGACCGGCGGGAGCTGTACATCCACACCAGGTCGGCTCCCCGGTCCGGGCCCTCCGCCCGTCCGTCCGGCGGTTGAGCGCGTAGCAGGCCGAAGCGCGTGGAGGGCGCTCATGTCACAGACACATCCCGGAGTGGACGAGCCGCGGCACACCGTGCGGCCGCCCCGCGGCCGTACGGGCGAGAAGATCCGGGACTATCTGACCACCACCGACCACAAGAAGATCGGCAATCTGTACCTGGTCACCGCGTTCGGCTTCTTCCTGGCCGCCGGCATCATGGCGATGTTCATGCGGGCCGAGCTGGCCCGGCCGGGCCTGCAGATCATGGACAACAACCAGTACGACCAGCTGTTCACGATCCATGGCACGATCATGATGCTGCTGTTCGCGACGCCGACGTTCGCCGGGTTCTCCAACGCCATCATGCCGCTGCAGATCGGCGCCCCCGACGTCGCCTTCCCCCGGCTGAACGCCCTGACGTACTGGTTCTTCCTGTTCGGCGGGCTGACCGTGGTGTCCGGGTTCGCGGTCGACAACGGGGCGGCGCCGTTCGGCTGGTTCGCCTACGCGCCGCTGAACAGCGCCGTGCACAGCCCGGGCCATGGCGGGGACCTGTGGGCCATGGGGCTGGTGGTCGCGGGTCTGAGCACCACGCTCGGCGCCGTCAACTTCATCGCCACGATCCTGTGCCTGCGCGCGCCGGGCATGACCATGTTCCGGATGCCGCTGTTCACCTGGAACGTGCTGTTCACCTCGATCCTGGTGCTGCCGGCCTTTCCGGTGCTCACCGCGGCGCTGCTGGCGCTGGAGGCCGACCGCAAGCTGGGCGCCCACATCTACGACCCCGCCAACGGCGGCGCGCTGCTGTGGCAGCACCTGTTCTGGTTCTTCGGCCACCCGGAGGTCTACATCGTCGCCCTGCCGTTCTTCGGTGTGGTCACGGAGATCATCCCGGTCTTCAGCCGCAAACCGGTCTTCGGCTACGTGGGCATGGTGGGCGCGACCATCTCGATCACCATGCTGTCGGCCACCGTCTGGGCCCACCACATGTTCGCCACGGGCGGCGTCCTGCTGCCGTTCTTCTCCCTGATGTCGTTCCTGATCGCGATCCCCACGGGGGTGAAGTTCTTCAACTGGATCGGCACGATGTGGAAGGGCAGCCTCTCCTTCGAGACCCCGATGCTGTGGGCGATGGGCTTCATGGTCACCTTCCTGCTCGGCGGCCTCAGCGGTGTCCTCATCGCCTCCCCGCCGCTGGACTTCCATGTGACCGACAGTTACTTCATCGTCGCCCATCTGCACTACGTGCTCTTCGGGACGATCGTCTTCGCGACCTTCGGCGGGTTCTACTTCTGGTGGCCCAAGATCACGGGCAAGCTGCTCGACGAGCGGCTGGGGAAGATCCAGTTCTGGACGCTCTTCGTCGGCTTCCAGACGACGTTCCTCGTCCAGCACTGGCTCGGCGCGGCGGGCATGCCCCGGCGCTACGCCGACTACCTGGCGGCCGACGGGTTCACAGCCCTGAACACCGTCTCGTCGATCGGCGCCTTCCTCATCGGCCTGTCCACGCTGCCCTTCCTGTACAACGTGTGGAAGACCTCCCGTTACGGGACGAAGGTGGACGTGGACGACCCGTGGGGGTACGGCCGGTCGCTGGAGTGGGCGACGTCGTGTCCGCCGCCCCGGCACAACTTCACGGAGCTGCCGCGCATCCGCTCCGACTCCCCCGCCTTCGACCTGCACCATCCGGAGATCGCGCAGGAACTGCCGCCTACGGAGCACGGAGCCGTGGAGGCGACACCCGACACCCTGGGGAGGCAGAGCGAATGAAGTCCGAGGCCTACCTCTTCGCCGGCGTGGCCGTGTTCTTCCTGCTCACGGACGCGGCCTACATCTGGTTCGCCCGGGAGCCCGCCGGTATCGCCGCGCTGACCGTCTCCTGCTTCATGGCGTCGCTGATCGCCTTCTTCTGCCTGATCAACCACCGGCGCAAGGGGGAGCGGCCCGAGGACCGGCCGACCGGGGAGATCCGGGAGCGCAGCGGCCGCGTCGACTTCTTCCCGCCGCACAGCAGGAACCCGGTGATCACGGCCGCGGGCGTGGCCACGTGCGCCGTCGGCGTCATCTACGGCTTCTGGCTCTTCGTGATCGGCTTCGGGGTCTTCGCCGTCGGGCTCCTCGGCATGGTGTTCGAGTTCGTGGGGCGCGACGACGCCTGAGCCCGGCCGCGCACCACGGACCGCCTGCCATGCCAGGAATCCTTGGAAATCGACATAAAAACGGCATAAGTCACCCGAACAGGGGAACCCTTGCATAAGGCAAAAGACTCCCCTTTCGGAGAGGAGACGACAGCAATGTCGTATCCACATCGCTCCAGTGACGTGGGCGCCCATCCGGAGATGATGGGTACGCATCCCGAGATGGCGGAGATGCGGGAACGGCTCGAGCGCACCGCGTCGAGCGGCCCGGCGATGGCCGTCGAGGGCCTGATCGTACTGACAGGCCTCTACGCCGCGATCTCCCCCTGGGTCGTGCACTTCGCGATCCAGCCCGCCATCACCGTCAACAACCTGATCGTGGGCCTCGCCATCGCCATGATCGGGGTCGGCCTGGCGCTGGCCCCGGAACGCATGTTCCGACTGGCGTGGGCGCTCGTCCCACTCGGCGTGTGGCTGTTCATCTCGCCCTGGGTGGTGACCGTCCTGCACACCGCGCGGGCGGGCATCATCTGGAACAACTGCTGGGTCGGTGCGATCACCGTGGTGCTGGGCCTTGCGGCCATGGGCCTGACCATCGGCAAGGCACGCCTGGGCGCCGGGAGGTGACACACAGGAGCACGCCGTGTCCGCGTCCTCAGGCGCGGACACGCCACAACCGTCGCGCCCATGGGGACTTGGTGCGTCACTCCCGTGCGGAACCGGCGCTCACTCCTGGGAACCGACCCCGCCCGACACCGGATCGGCCGTGCGGCCGGTGATCTGCAGACGCTCCTCCGCCGTCGTCGGCACCTCCACCCGCTCGCCGTAGTACCAGGCGCTGAGCCGGGCCTGGAGCCGGCGACGCAGCGGGGCGTCGGGGCCCGGGTGTTTCAGCGGCAGCGGGATGTCCCTGACCAGCAGCTTGTAGCGGCGGCGCCGGTCGAGTCCCTCGTGGCTCTCCGTCATGCCGCCCGGGAGGTCCTGGTAGACCTCGCCGGTCTCCTCGCCCTCCTCCAGCAGCCGCCGTTCGTGCATCTGGAGTGCGAGGCAGACGCGTTTGGTGATCAGGTACGCGAGGACCGGACCGACGAACACCAGCACGCGGAAGATCCAGGTGAGGCCGTTGACGGAGACCAGGAACACGGTGGCGATCACGTCGTTGCCGCCCGCGAGGAGCAGCACGGCGTAGAAGACGATCGCCGCGACGCCGAGCCCGGTGCGCACCGGGCGGTCCCGAGGCCGGTCGCACAGATGGTGCTCCACCAGGTCCCCGGTGACCCAGCGTTCGAAGACGGGATAGCAGTAGAGCACCAGGAAGAGCAGCCCCGGCAGCACCACCGCCGGGAGCAGCACGTTCCACATGAAGGTGTGCCCGGCGACGTTCCACTCCACGCCGGGCATCAGGCGCAGCGCGCCCTCCAGGAACCCCACGTACCAGTCCGGCTGGGCGTCGGTGGACACCTGGTCGGGGATGTACGGGCCGAAGGCCCAGATGGGGTTGATCTGGGCGATCGCCCCCATCACCGCGAGGACCCCGAAGACCATCAGCGACAGCCCGGTCGACTTCCCGACGAACGAGGGGAACATCGGCTGCCCCACCACGTTGCGGTTGGTCTTGCCCTGCTCGGACCACTGGGTGTGCTTCAGGTACACCACCATGATCAGGTGCACCGCGATCAGCGCGATCAGCAGGCCCGGCACGAACAGCACGTGGACGATGTACAGCCGCTTGGTGATCGCGTCGCCGGGGAAGGGGCCGCCCCACGCGAAGAAGGCGAGGTAGGTCCCGACCACCGGGATCGACTCCACGATGGTGTTGGCGGTGCGCAGGCCCGTGCCGGACAACAGGTCGTCCGGGAGGGAGTAGCCGGCGAACCCCTCCAGCAGCGCCAGCATGAACAGCGTCACCCCCACGGTCCAGTTGAGCTCGCGCGGTCTGCGGAAGGCGCCGGTGAAGAAGATCCGCAGCATGTGCACGCCCACGGCCGCCACGAACACCAGGGCGGCCCAGTGGTGCATCTGCCGCATCAGCAGGCCGCCGCGCACGTCGAAGCTCAGCTGCAGGGTCGAGTCGTACGCCTTGGAGACCAGCAGACCCCGCAGGGGCCCGTAGGAGCCCGTGTAGCGCACCTCGGCCAGGCTCGGATCGAAGAAGAGCGTCAGGAAGGACCCGGTGAGCACCAGGACGACGAAGCTGTACAGGGCGATCTCGCCGAGGAGGAACGACCAGTGGTCGGGGAAGGCCTTGCGCAGTAGTTGTCCGGCCAGCTCGGACACGGGCGCGCGCCGGTCGGCGACGACGTAGGCCTGGAACGCCGCCTGCCGGGCCCTGGCTTCGACTCTCGCCTTGCGGCGCCGCATCAGCACGCCCGCATCACGCTCCTCGTGTGTCCGTCCGGCGTCCGCCGGGCAGCCCGGGCGGCGCGGCGGGCCCGGGGGCGCCCGCCTGCCGGGTGTTTCAATCTTGGGTGTACGGCCCGAGCGCATGCCGCAGGCGTGCCGGGGGCACCCCCCAATTCCGCGGGTAAGACACCTACGACGCCTCCGGCCCGGTCGCGGCCGGGGGACGCACCAGGAGCGCAGAGGGGCCCGGCGCTCCGGCGAGGAGCAGCTGTGGACAGTCGAGGCGGCATCGTGGAGGAGCTGACGGAGGACCACCGCCGGGTCCGGTCCCTCTTCGACGGGATCCGGTCCGCACGGCCCGGCTCCCCCGAGCGCCTGGCCCTGGTGGAGCGCGCCGCCCGGGAACTGGTGCGCCATGCGACGGCGGAGCGGGCCCATCTGTACCCGGCGGTCCGCCGCTTCCTGCCGGACGGTGACGGCTGGGCGGAGGGGGAACTGCGCGAACTCCAGGAGATCGAGGAGCTGCTGAAGACACTGGAGGCCGCGGACCCGGCGGGCGAGGAGTTCGTGGAACTGCTGCTGTCGCTGGTCACCCGGGTGACGCGGCACGTCGTCGAGGTGGAACAGCTGCTGTTCCCCCGGCTCCAGGCGCTGTGTCCCGCCGACGTCCTGCGGGACCTGGGCGCGAAGGTACGGGACACCAGGGCGGCGGCACCGACCCGGCCGCGCCCCGCGGCCCCGGCCTCGGCACCGCTGGTCAGGCTCACCACCCAGCTGTGGGGCCCCCTCGACCGCATCCGCGACGCGGCCACCCGCCGTACCCGCCGCTGAGCCGGTGCCGGTTTTCTCGCGCCGCCTTTCGCGTCACCGTGCGCCACGGGGGTACTGCGGACATGCGGCCCGCGTCGGTTCCGCCGCGCGGTGGTGCGCGCGTGCTGTGCGGTGCGGTGCGCCGGGAGTCACCATGGTGTCCGCGGGGTCCGCCGCGTGCGCCGATCGTCGCGGGGCCGTACCGCCGGACCCGAAGGAGTCCACCGTGAACGTGAACTTCGAGCGTGAACTCGCGCGGATCGAGAAGAGACTGGTGGCCGAGGATCCCCTCCTGGCGGAGAAGCTGGCGACGTTCGAACAGATCACCGCACCCCGGCCGAGAGCCGAGCGGCGGCACCATGTGTTCCTCCTCGCCGCCCTCGTCTTCGCGCTGCTCGCCCTCACCTCCGCCCTCGCCGCCGGCACGTCCACCGACCACCCCAGGGAGTCCCAGGTGGTCACGGAGTATCCGGCGGGGGCCGGGTAGCCGGGCCCGGAGGGAGCGGACGGAGGTCCCGGGCGGCGGGCGGCCGTCCATGTGTGCAGGATGACGGGCGTGAAGCGTCACTTCCCGCGGCTCCGGCAGGCGGTGCTCGACCTGGAGCACCGGCTCGCCGCGCTGGCCCTGGTCCGGCGCGGACGCGATCTGGAGCTGATGCACCGGGCGATGGGGTTCGCCACCCTCGCCCTGGTCACCCTGGCGCCCCTGCTCATCGTCATCGCCGCCGCCGACCCCCTCGGCGAGGGCGGCTTCGCGTCATGGCTGGTCGACGGCATGGGCCTGTCCGGCCGGTCCGCGCGCATCCTCTCCGACATCATCAGTCCCCCGGTCAAGGTGATCGGCACCACCAGCGTCTGGGGCGGGATCCTGCTCGCGGTGTTCGGCATCTCCTTCGCGGGCAGCGTCCAGAACGGCTACGAGCGGATCTGGGGGCTGCCGCCCGGCCCGTGGCACCGCGTGTGGCGGCAGGCGACGTGGCTGGCCGTGATGAGCGCGTACCTCTACCAGGAGGTGCTGACCGGGCACGAGTTCCACGGCTGGCCGCGGATCACCCTGTCGGCGACCACCGGCGCGCTGTTCTTCTGGTGGAGCCAGCACTTCCTGCTGGGCGGCCAGCTCCACTGGCGCACCCTGCTGCCCGGCGCGCTGGCCACCATGGTGGGCCTGGGCGGCCTGCGCGTCTTCTCCTACCTGGTCTTCACCCCGCTCATCGTCGACAACGCGCTCAGCTACGGCACGGTCGGCATCGTGCTGGTCGTGGAGTCCTGGCTCACCGGGGTCGGTTTCGTCGTCTACGGCGGCGCGATGTTCGGGCGCTGGTTCTGCGAGCACCACTGGCTGCCGCAGGGGCACTAGCCAGGTTCTGTCCGGGCGTTTGGTGGCGTGGCTGCCGGGATACTCCGTGACGGCCCAGCCCGTCCGGACCCGGGTGGCAGCGGCAGCGGCCGCCTCCCCCCGGCGTCCGCCGTCGACGCAGGAAAGCCACCGTGTCCCACCTCCCCTCCGGCTCCCCGGCCGCCACCGCGGCGGGCTCGACCGCCGGCTCGCCACCGAGGCCGGACGACTGCCGGTGAGCGCCCTGACCATCGTGCTCACCCTGCTGGCGGCGCTGTCCAACGCCTCGGCCTCCGTGCTCCAGCGGCGGGCCGCGACGGACGAGTCCGGGGGCGGCTCCGGGGCGCGGCAGGCGGTGCGGTGGCTGGCCCGTGTGCTGCGGCGCCCGTACTGGCTCGCGGGCGCCGGGCTGCTGGCGGTGTCCACCGTGCTGCAGGCGGCGGCGCTGTCCGTGGGCAGTCTCTCCGTGGTGCAGCCGCTGCTGGCCAGTGAGCTGCTGTTCACCCTCGCCGTCGGCAGCCTCGTCTTCCGCCGCCGCCCGGACCGGCGGACCTGGCTGGCGTTCGCCGCCCTCGCCGTCGGACTGGCCCTCTTCCTCGGCGCGGCCTCGCCGCCGGAAGGCACGTCGACCGCTCCGCCGGACCTCTGGCTGAAGGCGGGCGCGGCGCTGCTGGGTGTGGTGGTGGCGGTGCTCCTGGCGTCCCGCCTGGTGCGTGGCGCCCCGCGGGCCGCGCTGCTGGGGCTGGCGTCCGCGGTGTCGTTCGCGGCCACGGCGGCGCTGCTGAAGGAGGTCACGGGCCGGTTCGACCAGGGACTCGGCGCGCTGCTGACGCAGTGGCCGCCGTATGCCACGGTCGTCGTCGGGGGCCTGAGCTTCCTGCTGCTGCAGAGCGCGTTCCGAGCGGGCAGCCTCACCGCCTCGCAGCCCGCGCTGACCCTCGGGGACGCGGTGACCAGCGTGGCGCTGGGCTGGGCGCTGTTCGAGGAGTACATCGGGCTCGGGGTCCGGGTGCTGCCCGAGGTGATCGGCGTGGCGCTGATCGGCGCGGGGAGCATAGGACTGGCCGGTGCCGCGGCCTCCGGTGGCTGGGACACGCCGCGGGTCGAGCCCGACGGTCCGGGCCCCGACGCCCGGCGCCCCTCCCAGCGGCGGCCTGGGTGAAGCGGTCCAGGTCCCCGGGTGAAGCGGTCCCCGCCCCGGGTGAACCGGTCCCGGTCATGGGCCGGGCCGTGCTCCTTGCTCCGCCGGTTCCGATTTCGGCGCGGGTGCCGCCGCGGCCGGGGCGTCCTCGGCCAGGGTCAGCTCGATGCCGCCGGCGCACCGGCACGAGACGTTGTAGAGGAGGCTGCACACCGTGGCGGAGGTGGTGGTCAGCACGACCGCGCAGATGCCCAGGGCGAGTGCCCAGCCGGGAGACGGCCACGGGTCGCGGCCCAGGAGGGCGAGCAGGACCCACACGGGTGGCAGGGTGACGGCCGTGCACACCGCCAGTCCCAGCGACACCAGAAAGCTCACCGCCAGGACGGACACGGGGTCGGCCCGTGCCATGCGCAGCCGCAGTCTGCGGGGCCGGGGTATGGTCCCGTCCGCGGGCCACAACTGTTCCGCCACGCCGGGTATTCGGGGCTCCGGACTCGGCTGGACATCCTCCTGAACGTCCCCCTGGAGGTCGTCCATGGCGTCGCGGTCACCGGCTTCGTGCGCGGTGCGTCTGCTGCGGCCCATGTCCGCTTCCTCCCGATCACCCCCGCCGGCGTGTGTTGTCGACGCTAGGCGCGCCGCACCGCACCCGCATCCGCGGTTCACCCGGCCGGCCGCACCGCCGCCGCACCGACCCCCGGGGCGGCCGACCCGGCCCACGGCCACCGGCGCAGCGGCCGGGCAGCCCACGGCGGGTGCGTCACAATGGCGCTGTCGAACACGGCCACACCGGCAACAGGACCTAGACGAGAAGTGGGAGCGGCTCGTGCGCGCACGTGACCTGGCGGTCGAGTACGAGACGGTCGGTGTCGACACCGACGCGACCGAGGCCGCGCGGCTGATGGCCGAGCACCGGCTGCCCGCGCTGCTCGTGCTGGACGACGACGGTGCGCCCAAGGCGATCCTGCCCGCCTCCCAGATGATCAAGGCCGTGGTGCCGGCGTACGTCATGGAGGACCCGACCCTCGCCGCGGTGGTCGACGAGCGCCACGCCGACCGGCTCTGCCAGGCGCTGAAGGGCCGCACGGTGCGTGACTGCCTGTCGACGTCGGTGCCCGAGCCACCGGTCGCCTCCCCGGACGACACCGCGCTGGAGGTGGCCGCGCTGATGGCGCAGGTGCGCAGTCCACTGGTCGCGGTCGTCGACAGGGACGAGGCGGGCGTGCGGCTGCTCGGGGTGATCACCGCCTCGCATCTGCTGGAGCGGCTGCTGCGCGCCGCGTCATGAGCCGGTCGATGCCGTGCCCCGTCCTGCCGGGTGCACGCATAGCCGTGGACGGATCAGGGATCTGTCAAAAGGGCGTCAAGGACGGGTAAGGTGCCTCCCGGTGTGCCGGGAAGTCTGGTCGGCGAGCAGGGGATACGTCCCCCTCCGACCCGTCCGTCTACCGACCGGAGCACCGTGAACGACTGGCACAGCTGGGCGGCCGTCGCCGTGTTCGTCGGCGCCTACGCCCTCATCATCAGCGAGAAGATCCACCGTGTCGCCGTCGCGCTCGGCGGGGCGGGCCTGATGCTGGCCATCGGCGCGACCGACGACGTGTCGGCGTTCTACTCCGAGGACACCGGGGTCGACTGGAACGTCATCTTCCTGCTCATGGGCATGATGGTGATCGTCGGCGTGCTGAAGAAGACCGGCATGTTCGAGTACCTGGCGATCTGGGCCGTCAAGCGGGCCCGCGCGCAGCCGTTCCGGGTCATGGCCATGCTGGTGGTGATCACGGCGGTGACGTCGGCGCTGCTCGACAACGTCACCACGGTGCTGCTGATCGCCCCGGTGACCCTGCTGGTGTGCGAGCGGCTGGCGGTGCCCTCGGCGCCGTTCCTGATCGCGGAGGTGATGGCGTCGAACATCGGCGGCACCGCCACGCTGGTCGGCGACCCGCCGAACATCATCATCGCCAGCCGCGCGGGACTGACCTTCAACGACTTCCTCGTCCATCTCGCGCCGCTGGTCGTGGTGCTCGTCGTGGTCCTGCTGGGACTGTGCCGGTTCATGTTCCGCGCCGTGCTCCGGTTCGACGAGGACCGCGCCGCCGAGATCATGGCGCTGGAGGAGCGCGAGGCGATCCGCGACCCGCGCATGCTGGCCCAGGGTCTCGTCGTGCTGGGCCTGGTCGTCACCGGGTTCGTGCTGCACCCGGTGCTGCACTACGCCCCGAGCGTCGTGGCGCTGCTCGGCGCCGGGCTGCTCGTGGCGGTGTCCGCGGTGGAGACGGGCGACGTCCTGGCCGAGGTGGAGTGGCCGACGCTCGCCTTCTTCGGCGGGCTGTTCATCATGATCGGCGGACTGATCGGAACGGGTGTCGTCGACCGGATCTCCCAGGCGCTCGCCGGTGTCATCGGCGGGAACGAGCTGGGCGGGGCCATGACGCTGCTCGGTGCCTCGGCGGTGCTGTCGGGGGTCGTCGACAACATCCCGTACGTGGCCACCATGGCGCCGATCACCGCGGACCTGGTGCACCACATGGGCGGTGGCGGCGACCATGTGCTGTGGTGGGCGCTGGCCCTGGGGGCCGACCTGGGCGGCAACGCCACCGCCATCGGCGCCTCGGCCAACGTCGTGGTCCTCGGCATCGCGGAGCGCAACCGGCAGCCGATCTCCTTCTGGCAGTTCACCAAGTACGGGCTGGTCGTGACGGCGGTGACGGTCGCCCTGTCACTGCTCTACGTCTGGCTCAGGTACTTCGTCCTGTCCTGAGACCGTCCCGTCCTGAGACCGTCCTGTCCCTGAGTCCCTGCGTCCTGTCCCGAGCCGGATCAGCGCGGGTGCCGTGAGCCGGCGCGGAGACCGACCATCCGCCAGATCCTGACCTCGCGTACGATCCCGGGCATCTCCTTGACGAGCAAGGCGAGCGCCAGACCGCCGACCACGACGGCCTCTGCGACCAGCATCCGTTTGGCTGTCATCCGCGTTCCTTTCCTGGTCTGCCCGCGTCGGTCCGTGCCGTGCCCCGTCACCCGGGCGGGATGTTCGGCATGATCTTCAGGAGGGCGTCGTGCTTCTTCCAGTGGATGCCGGTGGACCGCCGGGCGTCGGCGGTGCCGTCCTTGTGGTGTCCCTGTTGACGGTGGTAGGGGCCGGCATTTCCCTGGTGCAGCCCGCGGACGTGTGCCGGGGTGTCGGGCCGCACGTCGGGCTTGCCCACTCTGATCCTGCCCATGATCCGCTCCTCGGGGCTCGCTTCGCTGTTCAGGCTCGCCAGTGCGGGTCGTAGCCGCTGGTCAGCTCTTCCTCGTTGTGGCGCCACTTCGGTTCCTTGTTGACGGCCATGCTGGTGATGCCGCGCAGCCGCCGGACGAAGGCGCCGTAGGGCTTGATGAGGACGGAGGACAGGCTGCCGCCCGTGGGCTCGTCCATGAAGGGCATGAAGGCGTCGGGGAAGGCGGGCATGGTGCAGCCGATGCAGATGCCGCCGACGTTCGGGCAGCCGCCGATGCCCGCCATCCAGCCGCGCTTGGGCACGTTGCAGTTCACCACCGGGCCCCAGCAGCCCACCTTCACCTGACACTTGGGCGAGTTGTAGTCCCTGGCGAAGTCGGCCTGCTCGTAGTAGGCGGCCCGGTCGCAGCCCTCGTGGACGGTCCTGCCGAACAGCCACTGCGGGCGCAGCATCTCGTCCAGCGGCGGGGGCGGCGCCGAGCCCGCGGCGTGGTGGAGCACCCAGGTCAGGGTCTCCATGAAGTTCTCGGGCTGGACCGGGCAGCCGGGCACGTTGACGACGGGCAGGCCGCCCTGCGACGTGAAGTCCCAGCCCAGGTAGTCCGCGAGGCCCATGGAGCCGGTGGCGTTGCCCGCCATGGCGTGGATGCCGCCGTACGCTGCGCAGGTGCCGGCCGCGACGACCGCCCAGGCCCTCGGGGCGAGCCGGTCGATCCACCAGTTGAGGGTGAGCGGCTCTCCCGTCTCGGGGTCGTTGCCGAAGGAGGTCCAGTAGCCGCCGCCCTCGATGATGTTCTGGTTGGGGACCGAGCCCTCGATGACGAGGATGAACGGCGTGAGGTCGCCGCGGGCCGCCGCCCGGTAGGGGGCGAGGAAGTCCTCGCCGCCCAGACTCGGCGAGAGCACCTTGTTGTGCAGGTGCACCTTGGGCAGCCCGGGGACGAGTCCGAGCACGATGTCCTCGATGGCGGGCTGGTCCGACGCGGTGATGGAGACGGTGTCGCCGTCGCAGCTCATGCCCTCGGAGATCCAGAGGATGTGGATCTCGTCGAAGCCGGCCCGTTCGCGGGCGTCCTGGGACTCCTGGTCGACGGGGGTGGTGCCGCTGATGTCGACGCTCATGTGCTCGGCCTCTCCTGGAGACGGTCCAGCTCCTGCTGGGAGACGTGTGGGCGGCCAGGGCATGCGTTCGCCCTGCTCCGGGGGCGTCCGTCCCCGCACCAGACTCACACGCCGCACCCGGGGCCGCCTCTTGTGCGGGGCGGTGGGGTGAACGGTGCCGGTGCCGGTGCCGGTGCCGGTGGCAGTGCCGGTGGCGCCGGGCCCGGTGGGTCACACGTCGGCCTCGGGCCAGCCGAGGAGGCGGGCGCCGATCACCGCCGTCTGGAGGGTGTACCGGTGCACGGGGTCCGCCGGGTCGGCGCCGGTGAGCTTGTGGATGCGTTCCAGGCGGTAGGTGAAGGCGCGGATGCTCAGACCGAGGCGGCGCGCCGCCTCGGCGGCCGTGCAGCCGGCGTCGAAGTACGCGGTGAGGGTGTCCAGGAGCGGCCGGGCGCCGCCCCGCGCGCCGCGCAGCGGTCCCAGGGTGTCGCGGACGAGGTCGGCCATCGCCTGACGGTCACGGGTCAGGACCGGGTAGACGAGGAGCTCCGCGGCGCGCAGCACCGGCTCGTGGAGGTCGAGGCGGCCGGCGAGTTCGAGGGCGTTGAGGGCCTCTTCGTAGGAGTGGACCACTCCCCCGGCGCCCGAGTGGGGGCGTCCGATGGCGACCCGGCCTCCGTCGGTGGCCGCGTAGGCGTGCTTGGCGAAGAAGGCGAGGACGTCGTCCTGGTCGCCCGGGGCGACGCAGACCAGCCGCCCGTCCTTGGTCGTGAGCAGGATGCGGCGCTCCCCGAAGCGGCCGAGCAGGGCGGTCTCCACGCGCCGGGTGGCCGGGTGGGTGTCGTCCACGGGTTGCCGGCCCTCGGCGACGGCCACCGCGTGGGCGCGGGAGAAGAGCAGTCCGTAGCGTTCGGCGCGTTCGGCCAGCCGCCCGAGGTCGCTGCGGCCGTAGAGGAGGTCGTCGATGAACTCCCGGCGGTCGGCCTCCTCCTGGCGCATGGCCAGCCGCTGCGCCCGCTCGTGGCCCTCGGCGAAGGCATCGATGGCCTGTTCGACGGCGGCCAGGACGCGTTCGACCCCGGCGGCGGCCAGTGCGGGCGAGAACGCCCGGGCCTCGGCGAGGTGGCGGCGGACCAGGGTCCGCAGTTCGTGTCCGGCCTCCGCCGCCCGTTTCCCCTGGGCCCGCAGGGACTCCAGTTCGTCCCGGGTCAGCCGGCGGCCGGTGACGCAGACATCGGCCAGGATCCGGGTGTAGGCCTCCAGAAACTCCCCAGGCACCTCTGGCCGTGTCACGGGCCCCTCCCCCACCTCTTGCTCGGTCGTTGGCGCTTTCTTAACGCACGGTGGACGAGGGTGACAAACCTTTGGCACCGATGACCGTTCCGGCCCGTTTTGCACCCACGACATAGCACCCGAAGGGGACTTCGGCGACCGCCGCTTGGGTGATCAACATGTCATGTGGTTAACATATGAGCGCCGCCTAGCTCGAAAGATAGATCTGTGACTGTCAACGACGACTCGTTCACCAACTGGAAGAACCGCGAGGAAATCGCGGAGTCGATGATCCCGATGATCGGGAAGCTCCACCGGGAGCGGGACGTGACCGTTCTGCTGCACAGCCGCTCCCTGGTGAACAAGTCGGTGGTGAGCATCCTCAAGACCCACCGCTTCGCCCGCCAGATCGCCGGTGAGGAGCTCTCGGTCACCGAGACGCTCCCCTTCGTGCGGGCCCTGACCACGCTGGACCTCGGGCCGTCGCAGATCGACATCGGCATGCTGGCCGCGACGTACCGGAGCGACGACCGCGGCCTGTCGGTGGAGCAGTTCACCGCCGAGGCCGTCGCCGGCGCCACGGGCGAGGGCAAGATCGAGCGCGGTGAGGGACGCGACGTCGTCCTCTACGGCTTCGGCCGCATCGGCCGCCTCGTCGCCCGCCTGCTCATCGAGAAGGCCGGCTCCGGCAACGGCCTGCGGCTGCGCGCGATCGTGGTGCGCGGGGGCGGTCAGCGGGCCGCAGACGACATCGTCAAGCGCGCCTCGCTGCTGCGCCGCGACTCCATCCACGGCCAGTTCCAGGGCACGATCACCGTCGACGAGGCCACCAGCACGATCGTCGCCAACGGCAACGCGATCAAGGTCATCTACGCCGACGACCCGACGCAGGTGGACTACACGGCGTACGGCATCAAGGACGCCATCCTCATCGACAACACCGGCAAGTGGCGTGACCGCGAGGGCCTGTCCAAGCACCTGCGCCCGGGCATCGACAAGGTCGTCCTGACCGCGCCCGGCAAGGGCGACGTCCCGAACATCGTGCACGGCGTCAACCACGACACCGTCAAGCCGGACGAGCGGATCCTGTCCTGCGCCTCCTGCACCACCAACGCGATCGTGCCGCCGCTGAAGGCGATGGACGACGAGTACGGCGTGCTGCGCGGCCACGTGGAGACCGTCCACTCGTTCACCAACGACCAGAACCTGCTGGACAACTACCACAAGTCCGAGCGCCGCGGCCGGTCCGCGCCGCTGAACATGGTCATCACCGAGACCGGCGCGGCCTCCGCCGTCGCCAAGGCGCTGCCCGACCTCAAGGCGAGGATCACCGGCAGCTCGATCCGCGTCCCGGTGCCGGACGTCTCGATCGCCATCCTCAACCTGCAGCTGGCCCGTGAGACCACCCGCGAGGACGTCCTCGACTACCTCCGCGGCGTCTCGCTGACCTCGCCGCTCAAGCGCCAGATCGACTTCATCACGGCGCCCGACGCGGTCTCCAGCGACTTCATCGGCTCGCGCCACGCCTCGATCGTCGACGCAGGCGCCACCAAGGTCGAGGGCGACAACGCCATCCTCTACCTCTGGTACGACAACGAGTTCGGCTACTCCTGCCAGGTCATCCGGGTCGTCCAGTACGTCTCCGGGGTGGAGTACCCGACCTACCCGGCGCCCGCGGCCTGACACCCGACGGCGTTCCCCCCGTTCCGTCACCGGCGGGGCGACGGCTCGAAGCCGCCGCCCCGCCCGCGCGCGTCACGGGTTCAGCCGACGTGGATCCTGCCCTGCTCGACCACGAAGTGCTGCGGCTGGGAGCAGCCGATGGACGGCGTGACCAGCAGGCTCACATCGACCGGCGCGGGCTCGGCGGCGGAGGTCGAGAACCGGCAGACGGCGCCCCTTCCGGTGAGCGGATACCAGAACCAGCCGTCCACGGCACCCACCGTCGCACGGTCCGACTCCTTCCAGGCGCCGCCGTCGGTGCGCGTGTAGACCTGAAGGCGCACCGAGGCGGCGTACCGGTCGCCCGCGGAACGCACCGCGGTCAGGGTGAACTTGTAGTCGCCGCCGAGGACCGAGGAGGCGATCTGCCGTGTCTGCGGCGCGGCGGCCGGGGCCGCGCTCGAGGAGCCGGCGGCACCGGCCCCGAGGACGGCCGCCGTAACGAGCGCGAGCGCCGCGGCCGGGCCACGGCGGGTGAGAGTGCGCGTCACACTCATCTTCTTCCCCCTGGAAGTGCGGTCGGATTGCCGGGGAACGTCCGGTTCTTCCCCTTCGGTGGAGAAGACACCCCGACCGGTCGAGGGGTTGTACGGCCGCGTTCACGCACACCCGGACGGACGAGACCACTCGCACCGGACGGACGGCGTCACGCACACCGGAAGGCGCCCGCGGACCCGGCCGGTGCCCTCCGATCGCGGTGTGTGAGACTGCGCCCATGATCCGCGCCGCGACCTCCGCAGACGTCCCCGTCATCCACACCCTGATCCGCGAACTCGCCGAGTACGAGAAGGCGCCCGACGAGGCGCGGGCGACGCCGGAGCAGCTCGCGGAGGCGCTGTTCGGACAGCGCCCGGCGGCCTACGCGCATGTCGCGGAGGGCCCGGACGGCGAGGTCGTGGGCTTCGCCCTGTGGTTCCTCAACTTCTCCACCTGGCGGGGTGTGCACGGCATCTACCTGGAGGACCTGTACGTCCGCCCCGAGGCCCGCGGCGGCGGCCACGGCCGGGCCCTGCTGACGGAGCTGGCCCGCATCTGCGTGGCGCGCGGCTACGAGCGTCTGGAGTGGTCGGTCCTGAACTGGAACCGTCCGGCGATCGACTTCTACGAGGCGATGGGCGCCCGTCCGCAGGACGAGTGGACGGTCTACCGGCTCACGGACGAGGCGCTGGCCGCGCTGGGCCGGCAGGCGTAGCGGGCCCGTTCCGGCCGCGAGTCCGCCCCGAGCCGCTCCGGGCGCGGGACCCGGTCCCCGATGGGAAAATGTCCCTGGGGGTCCTGCCCGTGGATGGGGATGAAGGCATGGGCGTCAGCGGCGTGGCGAGCAGTGCGGGTCCGGGCGATCCGTTCGACATCGCCTCCACGGCCGTGGCGGTGATAGACGCCGAGGGACTGATCGTCCACTGGAGCCGGGGAGCCGAGGAGCTCATCGGCCACCCTGCCCGTGCTGTACTGGGCCGTCCCGCGGGATCCCTGCTGGTGTACGGCGACCCGGCCGCCGTACCGGAGTTCCTGCGGGGCATCGACCGCGCCTGGGCCGGAGTGATCACCGTCCGCCACCGCTCGGACGGAGCCGTGCGGCTGGCCGTGCGGGTGTGCCGGCTCAGCGGTGCGGGCGGCACCGGTGCGCCCGACGGCAGCGACTGGCTCGTCCTCGGATGCGACGCGGTGCGACGGCGCCGGCACGAGATGTACGAGGCGGTGGCGCGCGCCCTGCTGGATCAGTCGCCGCTCGGGGTCGCGGTGCTGGACACCCAGCTGCGCTACCGGTGGGCCAACCGCGCGCTGGCCGGCATGGACGACACCGCCGCCGAAGCCGCCGGGGCCCCGTACACCGGGGAAGGCGCCGGATCCGCGGGGACCGCGGCGGCCGAGGGGGGCGCCCGCGACGAGAACACCCTGCGGGCCCTGGTCGCCACGGCGAGGGAGTCCTCCGTGGTGACCCGGCAGGCGAGGCAGGTGCTGCTCTCCGGTCAGTGCCAGGTGACCCTCGAACACACCCCGCCCCGCCACGCGGCGGCGGACACAGGGGGGCAGGGGCGTTCCAGGCTGCGTTCCTTCTTCCCGCTGCGGGACGGCGCGGGCCGCACGCTGGGCATCTGCTACGCCGCTCTCGACCTGACCGGACAGGACCCGGCACGCGAGCGGCTGGCGCTGCTGAACGCGGCCACCGATCACATCGGGACCACCCTGGACCTCGACCGCACGGTGCAGGAGCTGGCCGAGGTTCTCGTCCCGCAGGTCGCCGACTTCGCGGCCATCGACCTCCTCGACGCCGTCCACGCGACGAAGACCCCGGACGCCGGGGCGCCGAGCGACGCGGACACACTGCGGCGCGCGGTCCATCGCTCCATCAAGGAGGACCAGCCGGAGGTGATCGTCCGGGTCGGCGAGCCCACCCGGTACCCGGACCTGTCTCCGCAGAGGCGGTGTCTGGCCACCGGAAAGCCCCTGCGGGAGATCGTCGGCACCTGGACGCCCTGGCTCGCCCACGACGCCCAGCGCTGGGAGAAGATGTTCCGGCTCGGTGTGCACACGCATCTGGTCGTCCCACTGCGGGCCCGCGGCACCACGATGGGCGTGGTCACGCTGCTGCGCTGGAAGAACCCCGATCCGTTCGACGAGGACGATCTGCTCCTGGTCGAGGACCTGGTGGGGCGGGCCGCCATGTGCGTGGACAACGCCCGGCGCTTCGCCCGCGAGCACCAGGCGGCGCTCACCCTGCAGACGAGCCTGCTGCCGCTCGCCCTGCCCGAGCACACCGCCGTCGAGGTGGCCTACCGCTATCTGCCGGCC
This sequence comes from Streptomyces spiralis, assembly GCF_014654675.1. Classification (GTDB taxonomy): domain Bacteria; phylum Actinomycetota; class Actinomycetes; order Streptomycetales; family Streptomycetaceae; genus Streptomyces; species Streptomyces spiralis. Next base: position 8,372 of record NZ_BNBC01000050.1, on the reverse strand, counting down.
GACGCGGAGTCGGGGGTGGGCGGGGACTGGTTCGACGTCATCCCGCTCTCCGGTGCCAGGGTCGCGCTGGTGGTGGGCGACGTGGTCGGCCACGGGCTCCATGCGGCGGCCAGCATGGGGCGGCTGCGGGCCGCCGTGCAGACCCTGGCCGACCTGGATCTGCCTCCGGACGAGGTGCTGGCACGCGTCGACGACCTGGTCGTACGCCTGTCCGACGAAGCGGAGGCGGCCGCCCAGGAGCCGATGGTGATCGGGGCGACCTGCGTGTACGCGGTGTACGACCCGATCGCTCGCAAGATCGTCGTGGCTCGCGCCGGGCACCCGAGCCCCGCGATCGCCCATCTGACCGAACCCGTGGAGTTCCCCGACATCCCCGCGGGGCCGCCGCTCGGACTGGGCGGCCTGCCGTTCGAGTCGGCCGAGGTGGCCGTGGAGGAGGGCAGCGTCATCGCCCTCTACACGGACGGGCTGATCGAGGCGTCGGACCGGGACGTGGACGTCGGGATGGAGCGCCTGTGCTTCACCCTCGCCCACCCGGACCGCCCCCTGGAGGAGATCTGCGACATCATGGTCCGCACCCTGCTGCCGGACCGGCCGCGGGACGACGTGGCCTTCCTCATCGCCCGCACCCATGTGCTCAGCGCCGACCGCGTGGCCTCCTGGGAGGTGCCCACCGACCCCTCGGCCGTGCGTGTGGCCCGGGAGAACGTCACCGGGCAGCTGTCGCGGTGGGGGCTGGACGACATGGTCTTCACCACGGAACTGATCGTCAGCGAGCTGCTCACCAACGCCATCCGGCACGCGTGCGGCCCGATCGGGCTGCGTCTCATCCATGAGCGCACCCTGATCTGCGAGGTCTCCGACGCGAGCAACACCTCCCCGCACATGAGGCGGGCGCTCGGCACGGACGAGGGCGGACGGGGCCTGTTCCTGGTCGCCCAGGTCGCCCAGCGCTGGGGCACCCGGTACACCAGCTCGGGCAAGACGATCTGGGCGGAGCAGCAGCTTCCCAGGTCGCCCCTGCGTCAAGCGCGGTGTTAGAACTGGGAACATGATCGGACGCACCCGCCGATCCCGGTCGAAAGCGGCACCGCCGCCGGGCGGTCGGCGGTCCGCTGATCCGTCCCGTCGCCTGTGGCGGTTCCCCGGACGCCGCCTGTCGCCGTCCTGGAGCCTGCGCACGCTCGCTGCGCAGGTGTTCCTGCTCCAGGTCATCGTGGTCCTGGTGCTCATCGCGGCGGCCGCGGCCGCACTCGTGCTGCAGGGGCGCTACGACGGTGAGAACAGTGCCAGGGAGCGGTCACTGGCCGTCGCGGAGGCGTTCGCGCACGCGCCCGGCACGGCGACGGCGCTCCAGTCGTCCGATCCGACGAGGGCGCTGCAGCCGTCGGTCATGCACGCGCAGGCCGGGTCCGGCGTCGACTTCATCTCCGTGCTGGACCCGCGGGGCGTGCGGCTCGCCGACACGCAGCCGCAGCTGATCGGCACCACGGCGCAGGACATCGGCCGGGCCGCCATGGGCGAGACGTTCACCGACACCTTCCGCGGCAAGCCGTCCGACGCCGTGCGGGCGGTGGTGCCCGTGATGGACGCGAGCCGGCGCGTGGTCGGCGTGGTCACGGCCGGGATCAAGATCGAGAACGTGGGGCATCTGCTGGACCAGCAGGTGCCGATGGTGCTGGGTTCGGCGGCCCTCGCCCTGGCGCTGGCCACCGGGGGCACCGCCCTCGTCAGCAGGCGGCTGCGTCGCCAGACCCACGGGCTCGGCCCGGCCGAGATGACCCGGATGTACGAGCACCACGACGCCGTGCTGCACGCGGTGCGCGAGGGTGTGCTGATCGTGGGTGCCGACGGCCGGCTGCTGCTCGCCAACGACGAGGCGCACCGGCTGCTGGGCCTGCCGCCGGACGCCGGCCGGCGGCATGTCACGGAGCTGGGGCTGGGCGAGGAGATGACGCGGCTGCTGGTGTCGGGCGAGGCCGCCTCCGACGTGGTGTGCCCGGCCGGCGACCGGCTGCTGGCGGTCAACACGCGGCGCACCGCGCCGTACGGCGGCGCGCAGGGCCTGGTGGCCAGCTTCCGGGACACCACGGAGTTGCAGGCCCTGTCCGGCCGGGCCGAGATGGCGCGGGGGCGCCTGACTCTGCTGTACGAGGCCGGGGTGCGGATCGGCAGGACGCTGGACGTGCCGCGCACCGCGCAGGAGCTCGCCGAGGTGGCGGTCCCGCGGATGGCGGACGTCGTCACCGTGGAGCTCCTGGACGCCGTGCTGCACGGCGAGGAGCCCACGGGTGCCGTGAACCGGATGCGCCGCACCGCGCTGCACGGGTCGCTTCCGGGCGATCCGCTGCAACCGGTCGGAGACTCGATCCAGTTCGTGGTGGCGGACACGCCGATGGTGGCGGCGCTGCGCCGCGGCAAGGCCGTGCTGGTGCCGGACCTCGAGACCGCCCGGGACTGGCGGGCGCAGGATCCGGAGGGCGCGCGCCGGGTGCTGGCCGCCGGCATCCATTCGCTGATCACGGTGCCGCTGCGGGCGCGGGGTGTGGTGCTCGGCATGGTCAACTTCTGGCGGGTGGCCGGGGCGGCCCGGTTCGACGACGAGGACGTCGCGGTGGCCGAGGAGCTGGTGGCCCGCGCGGCCGTCGCGATCGACAACGCGCGCCGCTACTCCCGCGAGCACGAGATGGCCGTGACCCTGCAGCGCAGCCTGCTGCCCCGGGACCTTCCGGAGCAGGACGCTCTGGAGGTGGCGTGGCGCTATCTGCCGGCGCAGTCGGGTGTGGGCGGCGACTGGTTCGACGTGATCCCGCTGCCGGGGTTCCGGGTGGCGCTCGTGGTCGGGGACGTGGTGGGTCACGGGCTGCACGCGGCGGTGACGATGGGCCGGCTGCGGACGGCCGTGCTGAACTTCTCCTCGCTGGACCTGCCCGCGGAGGAGCTGCTGGGCCATCTCGACGAGATGGTGACCCGTCTGGACACCCAGGCCGATGCGGCGGACGGCGAGGGGTCGCGGGTCACCGGAGCGACCTGCCTGTACGCCATCTACGACCCGGTGGGCGGACGCTGCACCGTCTCCCGGGCCGGGCATGTGGCCCCGGCCGTGGTGGACCCCTCGGGCCGCGTGACCTTCCCGGATCTGCCCCTGTCGCCGCCGCTGGGGGTGGGCGGGCATCCGTTCGAGGCGGGCGAGCTGGACCTGTCGGAGGGCAGCCGGCTGGTGCTGTTCACGGACGGTCTGGTCGAGGACCGCGGACGGGACATCGACGAGGGGCTGCGGATCCTCGGAGCGGCCGTCGCCCATCCGGACCGGTCGCCGGAGGAGACGTGCCGGGCCCTGATGGAGACGATGCTGCCGCAGCACCCCAGCGACGACGTCGCCCTGCTCGTGGCCCGGACCCGGCTGCTGGACCCGTCCCAGGTGGCGGTCTGGGACGTGCCCTTCGAGGCCGGCGCGGTCTCCCGGGTGCGGACGGAGGTGAGCCGCCGGCTGGTGGACTGGGAGCTGGAGGAGGTGTCCTTCGCCACCGAGCTGATCCTCAGCGAGCTCCTCACCAACGCGATCCGCTACGGCGCGCCGCCGGTGCGGGTCAGGATCCTGCTGGGCCGCACCCTGGTCTGCGAGGTCTCGGACGGCAGCAACACCTCTCCCCGGCTGCGGCGCGCGGCGACCACCGACGAGGGCGGCCGCGGGCTGTTCCTGGTCTCCCAGTTCGCGGACCGGTGGGGCACCCGCTATGTGGCGCACGGCAAGGTGATCTGGGCGGAGCAGACCCTGGGCCGGGCCCCGGAGCCGGACATGACCCTGCTGATCGACGAAATGGCCTGGTGAGCGGCGGGCGTTCGGGCCCCGCTCCGACGCCCTGTCACGGAAATCGCCCCCTTATTGGACGCTGAGTCAAATTACTGAACCGTAACCTACCGGCCGGTACCGGCGGTAACAGCCGGTGGGTACGGTCTCGTCAGCTCACTCCCCACCCGCGTGAGGAAGCCGGCGGACGACCGTGCCGCCTCACGCCGTCCTGCCCTCGTGCCCGGACCGGGCGACGTCCGCCGTCCCGGCACGAGGCGGTCTCTCCTGCTCGGCCGCATCCCAGGAGGTTCCCCATGCCCGCGCGCAGACATCTGCTCGCCGCAGCGGTCACCGCTGCCTCGTGCCTCGGCGTCCAGGCCCTTGCCGCCACCCCTGCCACCGCGGCCACGGCGTCCGCACCCGTGGTGTCCCGGGGTGTCACCATCCCGGCGTTCTACACCCCGCCCGCCGAACTGCCGGGCGCCGACGGCACCCTGATCCGCAGCGAGCCGCTCCCGCTCGCCCTCAGCCTGCCCGGCATGAACGGGCCCCTCCCGGGCCGGGCCACCCGGGTGATGTACAAGTCGACCGACGCCGGCGGCCGGCCGGTCGCCGTCACCGGCGCCTACATCGAACCGGCGGCGCACTGGCCGGGCGCCGGTGCGCGCCCCCTGGTCGTCGTCGCTCCCGGCACCATGGGCCAGGGCGACCAGTGCGCGGCCTCCATGGCCCTGGAGCACCCGGTGTCCTTCAACGGCCGGACGGTGTCGGTCGGTTACGAGGACCTGTCGGTCTACCGGCTGCTCTCCAGAGGTGCCGCCGTCGTGGTCACCGACTACGTCGGCCTGGGGGCCACCGACCGGCTGCACACCTACGTCGACCGGGTCGACGAGGCCCACGCCGTCCTCGACGCGGCCCGCGCCGGCCGTGAAGTGCGGGGCGCCTCGGTCACCGCGGCCTCGCCCGTCGGGCTCTTCGGCTACAGCCAGGGCGGCGGCGCCACCGCGGCCGCCGCCGAACTCCAGCCCTCCTACGCCCCCGACGTGGCCCTCGCGGGCACCTACGCCGGTGCGCCGCCCGCCGACCTGACCGAGGTCACCAAGGCCATCGACGGCAGTGAACTGGCCGGCGCCATCGGCTGGTCCCTCAACGGCTTCCTCCAGACCGACCCGGACCTGCGGCCGATCGCCGACGCGCACCTCAACGCCGCCGGCAAGGCCGCTCTGAAGGACCTGTCGACCATGTGCGTGGGCGACGCGATCCTCCACTACGGCTACGCCAGGAGCACGCGGTGGACGACCGACGGGCGGTCCGTCAGCGACATCATCCGCTCCACGCCCGCCCTCCGGGACTTCCTCGACACCCAGCGCATCGGCAGGCTGAAGCCGGCCGGTCCGGTGCGGCTGGCCACCGGCACCAGCGACAACCTCGTCCCGCACGCCCAGGCCCGGCAGCTCGCCGTCGACTGGTGCCGCAAGGGCGCCGACGTCACCTACCAGCCGGTCGTCCTGCCGAACGTCATCAGCCCCCTGCTCAACCACTTCGCGCCCCTGCTCGCCGACCAGGGCGCGGCGGTCTCCTGGCTGACCGACCGCCTCGCCGGCAAGCCGGCCCAGGCCAACTGCGCAACACTGCCGGTCCGGGCCTGACTCAGAACCTTGCACGCGGCAGGGTCCGCGCCGTCACCGACGGCGCGGCCCCTGTCCGTCGGGAGGATCTCAGGCCGTGCCCCGGTTCCTGCGACGCCGGGAGAGGTACGTGCCCGTGGCGCCGGCGGCCAGCAGGGCGCCCGCGGCGATGCCGATCGGCACGGCCGGGAAGGAGGAGGCATCGGTCGTCGCGGCCGTGTTCTGCAGGGCCGGGCCGGGGGTGATGGAGGTGGCGACCGGCGCCACGTCACGGATCGGGCCCACGGACCGCACCGAGCCGTCGGCGTTCAGCAGCACCTGCTTGCAGTTGGGGTGGCGGAAGTCGAACATCCCCGTGATCGTGCCCGCGGCGGCGTCGAAGGAGTGGTCGCCGATGCGCCCGGTGTGCCAGTTGTCCTCGATGAAGCGGAGGACCGACGTCTGGTCGGTCTGCGTGTGGTCGACCTTGTCGACCTTGCTGTACGGCGAGATCACCAGCAGCGGCTGCCGGGTGCCGGGGCCGCAGCGGTCCTGGTAGCCGCCGGACGCCCGGGGGCCGGCCTGGCAGGCGGGGCTGTCGGTGGCCTTGCCGTTGGAGCCGAGCGCGGTGTCGGTGGAGCCGTTGCGCGGTGCGACGTACGCGTGGTCGTACCAGCCGTCGGAGTCGTCGTAGGCGATGACGACGGCGGTGGACCTCCACTGCGGCGAACTCTGGATCGCGTTGATCTGCTCGACGAGGAAGTGCTGCTCGTCGATCGGGTCGGAGTATCCGGCGTGGCCGTCCTGGTAGGAGGGCGCCTTGACGAAGCTGACGGACGGCAGCTTGCCCGCCTTCAGCGCGGCGGAGAAGTCGGTCAGGTCGTAGTTGTGGTTGGCCTGGCCGTCGTGGCCGATCTCGGCGACATCCTTGGGCGGCAGGTGGTGCGGGTTGGCCGTCGACTTGTAGTAGGCGAACGGGTTGTGGTGCGGGCTGTAGTCGACGACCTGGGCGCCGCCGACGTTGGCGTGCGCGGTGTCGCACCGGGCGTACTCGCCCTGGTTGCCGCTCCACGCGGTGGAGGGGCGGAAGCCGCCCTGGAACCAACCCCAGCTGACCTGGCGGTCGTTGAGCAGGTCGCCGATGTTGCGGCCCGTCATCACGCCCAGGGCGTTGCTGCTGGTGTGGTTCTTGCCGGAGCAGTCGTCGAAGGCGGGGTCCGGGTCGTTGATCATCGTGCCCACGCCGTTGGCGTCGGGCGACTTGACGGTGTAGGGGTCGGGCGTGGAGGTCTGCCGGGGGTTCTCCGTGCCGGAGGCCGGGTCGACCGAGATGATCCCGTGCGTCTGGCCGGAGACCAGGTTGATGGCGCCGGGGGTGGACGGCCCGTAGGTGGAGCTGTAGGAACGGTCGCTCAGGGCGTAGTGCTGGGCGTAGTTCCACATCGCGGTGACGGTGTTGCCGTCGTAGTAGTCCATGACCAGGCCGGGCTCGCCGAACAGGCCGCCGCTGCACTTGTCGACCTCGGTGTTCTGCACGAACCGGTCGGCTTCGCCGCCGTTGTAGGCGTACTGCTCGGGCCCGTAGGAGTGGTTCTGGTCGCAGGTCACGGCCTGGGCCGGACCGAGCCGCCGGGGCGCGTACTGGTTGGGGTTCTCCTCCAGCAGCCCGGCGTGGGCGAGGGTGTCGATGTCCCTGGGGGTCCTCTTCGACGCCGTGAACCGCGTGCCGTCGGTGTTGGCGGCCTTCGGGTACGTGGCGAAGTAGTGGTCGAAGGAGATGTTCTCGTCGAAGAGGACGACCACGTGCTTGATGGGCGTGGCCGTCGATCCGTGGCCGTGGTGGCCGGTGGGAGCGGCGGCCCGGCCGGGGGCGGCCGCTCCCAGGACGGTGAGAGCCGCGGCGCCGGCCAGCGCCCCGAGGCTCCGTATCGTTGCTCGTCTTCCCCTGCTGGCCATGCGGCTTCACCTTCCGGGCAGGATCGTCTGTGCGTCGTACGGCCTGGGACGCCCCGCCGGACGGGCGGCGCGGTGGCGGAGCCATGATGGCGCGGGAGTGAACACCGGGTCAGGGAAGCCGGGCCAACTTTTGACCGTGTATTGACCAATCGGTCGAACGGACTCCTCGCAAAGGACGCAAAGGAGTGAAAAGCCCGAGGACGCC
>NZ_BNBC01000050.1:0-317 GCF_014654675.1 Streptomyces spiralis | reverse complement strand
GTGTCGTGCTCGGTGTCGCCGTCCAGCGGGGCGCCGGACTCCCGGGCCCTGCCGAACATCCGCTCCTGCTCGCTCAGCGCGACCCGGTCCCAGAACTCCACGAGCATCCGGATCAGCCGGACCACCTGGTAGCTGCCGCCGACCGCCCAGTCCGGCTCGCCGCTGCCCGGACCCACCCACACCAGCCGGTCCATCTCCCGGGGGTCGGTGGGGTCGGGGTTGGCGGTGCCGTCCTTGAAGCCCATCAGGTTGCGCGGGGTGCCCGACGGGCGGGGCGGGCTGGTGAAGCCGTCCAGCCGCCAGCGGACCTGCATCCC
>NZ_BNBC01000049.1:8781-69194 GCF_014654675.1 Streptomyces spiralis | reverse complement strand
TGTCGGCGGACAGAGCCGCGTAGAAGCCCGCGAGCCAGCCCCGCACATCGGGCTCGATCTCCGCCTCCACGCGGCCGACCTCCTCCTGGGCGCCGCGATTCGTGATCTCGGTGAGGACCTGAAGCGACTACTTGGCGCCCTCGCCGCCGCCGGCTCACAGGCCCAGGACGTCGCGGGTCCGTCCACAGTAACGGCCAGGGCGAGGGAGAAGGGAGGATCAACGACCTGGCCGTCGGGGCCTTCGCGTGAACGCACTCGATGGAGATCACCGGGGGTCGAGCGGCCGGTTCTGGCATTGGGCCAGCCCGTCGATGACCTTGTCGGTGCTGATCGAAATGGTCGATATCGACACGCTGGCGCCGTAGACCTCGGCCCAGGCAGTGCTGCGCCGCGCGCGTCACGCGCCCTTCGCTGTGGGACAGGATCAGCGACGGCTGGCTACACTCGATGGAGGGGCGTTCCGGCAACCGGCACGCCCGCGATGCGAAACCCACCCTTCCAAGATGGGGTGAACGCCTCGGTCTTTGCAGAAGGAACTTAGACCCGGGAGAAATGCCAAGGTGTGCGGCTGACGGGGGTCGGCCCCCAGCTCGAATATTCGCGAGTCCGCACTCGAATATTTGGCGAGTCCACAATGGATAATTTTCTTCATCGCCCTGTCTCGCGTAACGCGAAACTCCGCGACCTGTTGAAGAACCCGCCTCTCCTGGTTCCTGGGGCCCATGACGGTCTTACGGCACGGTTGGTGGAGCAGGCTGGGTTCGACGCGGTGTACATGGGTGGCTATGCGTCTACCGGTGCGCTTCTCGGCCGTCCCGATATGGGTTTGCTGACTGGGACTGAGATGATCGGCCATGCCAGGCGTCTGGCCGGGGCGGTCGACATCCCTGTCGTTGCTGACGCAGACACCCGTTACGGTAATGCGATCAACGTGGTGCGCACGGTGCACGACTATGAACAGGCAGGCGTGTCAGCCATTCATCTCGAAGACCAGACGGCACCCAAGCGCTGCGGGCACTTGGCGGGCAAGGAAGTCATCGTTACTGGTGAGCACGTCGGTAAGATCAAGGCGGCAGTCACGGCACGCAGCGATCCCGATTTCGTGATCATTGCTCGGACAGACGCACTCGTGAAGTACGGCGTGGAGGCCGCGTGCGATCGCGCTTTGCGATATCGCGATGCAGGCGCGGATGTTCTGTGGGTAGAGGCGCCGACGTCGGAGGCGGAGCTCGAAACGATCTCCAAACGCCTTAGTGGGAACACTGTATTGCTGAACTGGCTCGAGGGTGGTCTTACGCCGATGATCGACATCGAGAGGATCAGAGAGTACGGCTTCGGGGTCGTGCTCTATCCGATCGGATCGGTGCTGGCCGTCACGGGCGCAATGCGCGACCACTACGCCAGTGTCCGCAAGCACGGTACCCCGCTGCAGTGCATGAGAACTCTGCCGTCCTTCGACGACTTCACCAAGGCAGTAGGTATCTCCGAGATCGAGCAGCTTTCACAGGAGTTCGCCGACCCCGACACTTCCGGATCCCAAGGGCACTGACACCATGGCGCAACAGCTTGCCACTCCGATGGCCTTTTACCGCGGTGGTACGAGCAAGGCGGTGGTAATCGACCGGCGCGACGTGCCCGCAAACGATGAACGAGGGCTCGCTGCATGGATCCTGGCGGCCTATGGTTCACCAGACGCGCGGCAGATTGACGGCGTCGGTGGCGCCGACCCCCTCACCAGCAAGTTCGCAGTCGTCGGTCCACCGACCCGACCCGGGGCGGACGTCGATTACACCTTCTACCAGGTCTTCGTCGACCGTGCCGTGGTCAGCAAAGATATGAACTGCGGGAACATCTCCTCCGCGGTGGGGCCCTACGCGATCGAGCAGGGATACGTAGAGGCACCGGGCGACGCGGTCACCGTCGCTGTGCACGCCACGAATTTCGACCAGATGCTTCACATCACCGTACGCACTGCAGACGGGCAGCCCGAAATCCTCGGTAGTCAGGCCATCTCCGGAGTACCCGGGACCGGATCGCCCATCGAGGTCGACTTCCATGAGACGGTGGGCACACACGGCCTCGGGCTGCTGCCGACAGGCAACACGTGCGACCGGATCGATGTCGCAGGCGTGGGGACTGTCGAAGTGTCCATCATCGACTTGGCCAATCTCATTGTCTTCGCAAGGGCTGAAGACTTCGGTCTGTCCGGGACGGAGAACCCCGACGAGCTCTCGGACGACGGGGAGATGATGGGGAAGCTGGAAAATTTGCGAAAGATCGCCGGTATCAAGGTGGGCCTGGCAGCGGACCTCGATGACACGACATACAAGTGCGCGCTGTCGCCATTCCTCGCCCTGGTCGCTGAGCCGAGAGACTGGACCGAATACGGCTCCGGCCACAAGCATCGGGCTCGCGAATGCGACTTCTTGGCCTTCTCGACCCTCGACGGTGTCGTCCACAAGGCGTACATGGTGTCCGGCAGCACCTGCACGGCCGTCGCCGCGTTCCTGCCCGGCACTGTGGTCAACAAGGCGGCCGGGGTGTCCGGATCGGGAGGCCGGATCCGTATCGGCCACCCATCCGGGACGGTGGAGGTCGAGGCGGCGATCGACAAGCACGGTGACAGCGGCTTCACCGTCACGCGCGCCGCGCTCGTCCGCACCGCGCGCCGACTCATGGACGGCCACGTCTACACGGCCGCAGACCGCCTGCCTTGGAGAGACGAAGCCGGCGACCTGCCCCCCTTGCAGATCGAACACCCCGGTCCGCGCACAGCGGTGCACAACGAGGTCTACCACCGTGATTGACCACCGGGCGATGCACCGCCCACCTCGGCTGTCCACCACCTCTGCGTCCTGAAAGGCATGCCATCGTGCCGCCGCAAAGCCTCTCGTGCAAACTCATCACCAAAAACCTGGTCAGCGGAACGATGCAGCCGGGTCGTGAAATCGGACTGCGCGCCCATCAGGCCCTGCTGCAGGACGCCCTGGGTACGTTGGTGATGCTGGAACTCGAGGCGATGGGCGCCGATCGTGTGACAATTGACGTCGCGGTGCAATACGTTGACCACAACCTCCTCGAGGCCGACAACCTCAACCAGGAAGAGCACCTGTTTCTGCGCTCGGCCTGCCGCCGATACAGTGTGTGGTACAGCCCACCCGGAACCGGGATCAGCCATCCCACTCACATGCAGCACTTCGGCAAGCCCGGCGATGTGCTAATCGGCGGCGACAGTCACACGGCCGCTGCCGGCAGCCTCGGCATGTTCGCCGTGGGCATGGGCGGCCTCGATGTCGCCCTGGCCATGGTGGGTGAAACTTTCTATCACCGTATGCCCGAGGTCTGGGGGGTAAAGCTGTCCGGCAGCCTGCCCGAGTGGGTCAGTGCCAAGGATGTCGGTCTGGAAATGCTCCGACGTCACGGGGTTACGGGCGCTTCCGGGCGGATCCTGGAGTACTACGGACCGGTGGTATCGAGTCTCTCAGCCATGGACCGGCACGTCATCGCCAACATGGGCGTTGAGATGGGCGCGACGACGACGGTATTCCCTTCCGACGACCGTACACGCGCATTTCTGTCCAGCGTCGGACGTGCGGACGACTGGCCCCCCTGGCGGCCGATCGGTCGCCCAGCTCTTCTTCAACCTTGGCGATCTTGTCGTCGCACCCAGAGATGTCGCTGCGGATGTCGCGCAGCTCGTAGTCGAGGTCCTCGGTATAGCCGAACTGCCCGACTTCCTCGGCCTCGATCTCCAGGTCCGACAAGTCCCAGGATTCCACCGGCCTCTTCTTGGCGGCCATGATGCCCTTGAAAGACGGGTAGCGCGCCTCGCCCGACTGGTCGGTGACCGACACGACGGCCGGCAGGGCGGCCTCCAGTCGCTCCGAGGCGGCGTCGCCATCCCGGCGGCCAACGACCATGCCGTCCTCGACCAAGACATCGGACAGCAGGGTGACCTGCGGGACACCCAGGCGCTCGGCGAGCAGGGCCGGTACGACGCCCATGGTGCCGTCGGTGGAGGCCATGCCGCAGATCACCAGGTCGTAACCGGCCTTCTCGACCGCCTTGGCCAGCACCAGCGAGGTGCCCAGGGCGTCGGTGCCGTGCAGGTCGTCGTCCTCGACGTGGATCGCCCTGTCGGCGCCCATGGACAGCGCCTTACGCAGGGCGTCCTTGGAGTCCTCGGGGCCCACTGTCAGGACGGTGTTCTCGACGTCGTCCTCAGAGTTCTCGAAGATCTGCAGCGCCTGTTCGACAGCGTACTCGTCGAGCTCGGAGAGCAGACCGTCCACGTTGTCCCGGTCGACGGTCCAGTCATCGGAGAAGTGCCGGTCGCCAGTGGCGTCGGGCACGTACTTCGCAGTGACAACGATCCTCATGCGTCCAGGCCTCCCCGCTTGACGAGCTGCCCGGCAATGACGTTCCGCTGGATCTCGTTGGTACCCTCGCCGACGATCATCAAGGGTGCGTCGCGGAAGTAGCGTTCGACGTCGAATTCGGTGGAGTAGCCGTAACCACCGTGGACACGGACGGCGTTGAGGGCGATCTGCATGGCGGTCTCGGAGGCGAACAACTTCGCCATGCCAGCCTCCATGTCGACGCGCCGGCCGGCCTCGGCCTCCCGTGCCGCGAACAGGGTGAGCTGGCGAGCCGCCGTCAGTGACGTGGCCATGTCTGCGAGGTAATTGCCGATCGCCTGATGCTTCCAGATCGGCTTGCCGAACGATTCGCGTTCCTGGGCATAGGCGAGGGCGTCCTCCAGCGCCGCGCGCCCCACACCGAGGGCGCGGGCGGCGACCTGAAGACGGCCGATCTCCAGCCCCTTCATCATCTGCGCAAAACCCTTGCCCTCGACTCCGCCGAGCAGGGCTTCCGCAGGCGCACGGAAGTCGTCGAAGGACAGCTCGCAGCTCTCCACGCCCTTGTAGCCGAGCTTGGGCAGGTCCCGCGAGACGGTCAGGCCTGGACCATGTTCGACGAGCAGGATGGAGATGCCCTGGTGTGCCGGGCTCGCCGCGGGGTCGGTCTTGCACAGCAGGGCAATCAGCTGTGAGCGACGGGCGTTGGTGATCCAGGTCTTCGCCCCGTTGACGACGTATCCGTCGGTGTCCTTGCGGGCGACCGTGTGCATGGCCTGCAGATCTGAGCCGCCGCTCGGCTCGGTCAGCGCCATGGTCGCCCGGATCTCACCGGTGGCCATCCTCGGAAGCCAGCGGCGCCTCTGCTCCTCGGTGCCAAAGTGCAGCAGAAGCTTGGCAACCACGGTGTGTCCGCCCATCGCGCCGGCCAGGCTCATCCAGCCGCGGGCCAACTCCTCAGTGATGAGGACGTAGCAGGGTGTGGAGACCGGGGTGCCTCCATACTCCTCGGGTACCGCGAGACCGTAGATACCAAGGCGCTTCATCTGCTCGATGAGGGCCTCGGGGTAGGTGTTGGCGTGCTCAAGCTCCTGGACGACGGGCTTCACCTCCTTGTCGACGAACTCCTTCACCGTCCTGACCATGAATTGTTCGTCGTCGGACAGGATGTCCAGAATGCTCATGCTGTGACGCTCCTTCCAGAGCCATGGGGTTGAGGTCGGCCGGTGGTTCAGATGACGTGCTCGGCACGCAGCCGGTCTATCGCTGCCGAGCTGTATCCCAGCCCGCCCAGGATGCTGTCTGTGTGTTCGCCCGCTGCGGGCACCGCGCCCATGCGCGGGGAGACGCCGCCAAGATCGGCCGGGGGCACAAGGGCGGGCACTATCGCTCCCCCCGGGATCCGTACGTCCCGCCAACGACCGCGTGCCTCCAGCACCGGGTGGGCCAGGAAGTCCTCGATGTCGTTGACGCCGGCATTGGCGAGGCCTGCCTGGTCCAGCAGCTTCATGGCTTCCTTGCTGCTGAGCTCGGTGAAGCGGGCGGCCAGGATCGCGTTCAGCTCCGCTCGGTGCGCCACCCGGTCGGAGGTGGTGGCGAAGCGCTTGTCTCCGACAAGCTCGGAGCGCCGTAGGAACCGCTCGCACAGTGCGGCCCACTCGCGCTCGTTCTGGACGGTGAGCAGCACGTCCTTGCCGTCGGCGGCCGTGTAGGCGCCGTACGGGGCGATGGTGGCGTGCTGCGTGCCGATGCGGGGAGGCTGGGTGCCGCCGTAGCGGGTGTAATAGGCGGGTTGGCTGACCCACTCGGCCAGCGCTTCGAACAACGACACCTCGACCGCTCGCGCGACCCCTGTGGTCGCTCGCTTGAACAAGGCGGTGAGGATCCCCGAGTAGGCGTACATACCTGCGGCGATGTCGGCGATCGATATCCCGACCCTCGCAGAGCCGTGTTCGTTGCCGGTGAGCGAGACCAGACCCGTCTGGCATTGCACCAGCAGGTCGTAGGCCTTGCGGTTGGCCCACGGGCCGCTGGTTCCGTAACCGGAGACCGAGCACGGGACAAGTGAGGGGAAGCGCTCGGCCAGGTCCTTCGCGCCCAGGCCCATCCGCGCGGCTGCGCCCGGAGCGAGGTTCTGCACGAACACGTCTGCCTTCGCGAGCAGCTGCTCCAAGATCACCCGGCCCGAGTCCGATTTGAGGTCCAGCGTCACGGACTCCTTGGATCGGTTGAGCCATACGAAGTAGCTGGACTCACCGTGCACCGTGGTGTCGTAGCGGCGAGCGAAGTCGCCACCGCCCGGCCGCTCCACCTTGATGACGCGGGCGCCGAGGTCGGCCAGCTGGCGGGTGGCGAACGGAGCGGCCACCGCCTGCTCGACGCTGACGACGGTGATGCCGTGTAGCGGCAGTTCTTCGGGGTGCTCGGTCATGAGTGACTCCAAGGAGGTGCAATGCCTGCATCCGGGCTGCCATCATGAAGTCTCATGAGCAATCAAGAGAAATAGCATTTGGTGATACCCTCATGCGCGCATGGGATACCGGCCCGAAAGGCGGGAGTCATGGACGTCAAGCAGCTCAAAGCGATCGTCACGGTGGCCGAGGTCGGCAGCGTGACGCGGGCTGCAGAGCTGCTGCACCTGGTGCAGCCCGCCGTTACCCGGCAGATCCGCACCCTGGAGCAGGAGCTCGGCGTTGCACTGTTCGAGCGGACCGCGCAGGGCATGCGGCCCACCAGAGCCGGGACGATCATGGTGGACCGCGCGCGGCGCGCACTGGGCGAGCTGGAGCGAGCGCGCGCCGAGGTACGGCCGGCCCCGGGCGCGGTGGCCGGCATCGTCACGATTGGCTTGCTGGAGAGCACCAGCGATCTACTTGCCGAGCCGCTCGTGTCGGCGATCGCGCGCCACCACCCCGGCGTTCGGCTACGGCTGATGACCGCGTACTCAGGGCATCTACAGCAATGGCTTGACGACGGGGATCTTGATCTGACACTGCTGTACAACCTGGACAGCACTCCCTCGCTCAGCGCCCGCCCCCTGGTGCGCGAGCGCCTGTGGGCCGTCGCTCCGGCTTCCGCCGGCCTGCGCGTCGACCGTCCCGTGCCCTTCGCGGAAGTGGCCAGGAATCCGCTGGTGATGCCCGCCTCGGGGCACGCACTGCGCAGTCTGATCGATGCGGCGGCGGTACGAGCGGGAGTCGACTTGGAGGTCGTCGTGCAGACGAACTCCATGCGCCTGCAAAAGCAACTTGTCCTCGCAGGGCAGGGCTGGACGGTGCTGCCTGGCCTGGGCGCCGCCGAGGAAGTCACGCGGGGCACGATCAGCGCCGCACCGTTGAGCGAACCTGACGTGTGGCGCTCAATCGTCCTGGGTGCACCGAGGTTCGGGCGCACGCCGCCTGCGGTGGACGTGGTCGCGCAGGAATTGGTCCGACAGGTCAACTTGGCGGTGACTCAAGGAAGATGGCCCTCCGCCGTCCAGGACACCGATGGTCCCGCCGGACGTGCTTGACGCTCCCCCTCACCTTGTCCGTCCTGGCCCTGCGCGGCGATCAGGGCGGGGCCGCCATGCGCCGCGTAACCGGGGGCGGAGCGCTGCCGGCCATGTCTCTACGACATAGCCGCATCACAGATTTCTATTATTCAGTCTGCCTTATCACGGTTAATGATAGATGCAAGCCAGACGGTCCGCGCCACTTCGGCATCCCCGCATGGCCGCTTCCACGAAATCGAACCGTGCTCACCCGCCCCTGGAGGTCGACGATGTCCCCCACTCCCAGCGCCCCGTCCGGGACAGCCCCGCTCGACTCGTACCTGGATTCCTGGGCTCCTGCACCGGTCAGGGACGAAGATTCCCTGCATGCCGGCCCGGTGGCAGCACTGTCGGCCGTTTTCGACCTGCCCGGCAGCGCTGCGGAGGCCGGGGACCCGATTCCGCCGCTCTGGCACTGGCTGCACTTCTTGAACTGGCCGGCACACAGCGAGCTCGGCCACGACGGTCACCCAGCGAACGGGCACTTCCTGCCGCCCATTCCCAATCGACAGCGCATGTGGGCTGGCGGCCGCTGCGAGGTCACGGAACCGCTCCGCCTCGGCGAACCCGCCCAACGCCTCAGTAGCCTGAGCGCGGTGACCTCCAAGCGCGGACGCACGGGGGAACTGCTCTTCGTCACCGAGCGTCGTGAGTTCCGGCAGGGCGGCCGAACCCGCCTCGTCGAAGAACAGGACATCGTCTACCGGTCGGGACGGAGCACGGCTCAACACCCCGACAAGCTCGACGAGTCGGCTCCTCCCCGGACCGACTCGCCCTGGCAGCTTCCCCTCCGGCCTGACCCGGCGCTGCTGTTCCGCTTCAGTGCCCTGACCGCGAATGCGCACCGCATTCACTACGACGCCCCGTACTGCCGGAACGACGAGGGCTACCCCGGCCTCGTCGTCCACGGCCCCCTGCTTGTCCTGCTCATGCTCGAACTGCCTCGGCGCCACGCGTCAGGAAGGCAAGTGCGGTCCCTCTCCTACCGGCTCAGGCGACCAGTGTTCGCCGGCGAGCGCATCTCGGCTTGCGGCACTCCGGCCGGCGGGGGCGCCCAACTGTCCATCGCCACTCACCGGGAGGCGCAGCACGCCACGGCGGAGGTGAGCTTCGGATGACCGACCTGCGCAACCGCATCGCCGCAGCCAGGACCCTGCTGTTCGTGCCGGGAGACCGGCCCGACCGTTTCGACAAGGCGGTCGCATCCGGTGCCGACCTTGTCGTCATCGACCTCGAAGACGCCGTGGCCGCCGACGACAAGGAGCGCGCCCGAGAGAATGCCACGGCCTGGCTGGCACTCGGCAATCGGGCCGTCGTGCGGATCAATGCACCAGGAACGCCGTGGTCGGAAGCGGACCTCGCGAAGGCTGCCGAACACTGCTGCCCAGTCATGGTGCCCAAAGCCGAAGACCCCGTCATCCTTTCGGAACTTGCCGCCCGTACAGCCGGCCGGTGTGACCTCGTCGCCCTCGTCGAGACAGCTCTCGGCGTGGAGCGCGTTCACGAGGTGTGCGCCGCTTTCGGCGTCGCACGAGCCGCCTTCGGTAACGTCGACTTGGCCGCACAACTCGGTGTTGCCCATGATGACCACACAGCACTGGCTTACGCCCGCCAGCGACTCGTCGTCGCCTCGGCCGCAGCGGGGATCGCTCCGCCGATCGATGGTGTCACCACCGCCGTACGCGATCCTGAGGTACTGCGCGCCGACATCGCCCACGGACGACGGCTGGGCTTTGCTGGCAAACTCTGCGTTCATCCCCACCAACTGCCGTACGTCGCGGACGGTTTCGCGCCTTCGGCACGGGAACTGCAGTGGGCACGCGCCGTCCTCGACGCCGGAGAGTCCGTCACTACGGTTGACGGCCACATGATCGACAAGCCGGTACTGGAACGAGCACGGCGCGTTCTGGCGGCGCCCCATGTACCGCACGCCGCAACCTGACGCGAGGCAGCTTGGACGTGTTGGGCGTCCTCGGCCTGCCCTGCAGGCTGGGTTTCCCGTTTCGAACCATCCGCGGGCAGTCTGCGGTGGACCAAGGGTGTCACTCGGACCCGAACGGCGACCTCCCGGTCCCGGACCGAGCGGTCGGGCTCATGCGACGGTGGCGGTACTGGTACTGGAGGCCCGCCACCAGAGTGATGCCGCCGTGGCCGATCGCGGTGGCCTCGCTGGCCAGATAGAGCCGACGACGGCGCTCATCCAAGGTGCGGCAGGACCAAGCACACCACGGTGGCTGACGTCGATCCATACGGGAGCGGTGCCGTTCGGGGGCCGGACGAAGACAGGGCCGAGCCACTGGTCGGGGCCGGCACGGCTTCCATTTGCACGTCGGCGCGGTAGTCGCGGGCGGATGTGAAGCAGCGCTCCAGCACGTTCAGGGCGGCCGGGTCGATGGCTCCGAGGAGGGTGCTCCAGGTGCAGGACGCCGGGTCGAAGGACATCAGCGGGCCGAGCAGTTGCCACTGGTTCTCCCAGTGAGCGACTGCAGGCGGGGAACTGATGGTGATCTTCAGGAGCCATCCGCTGGGTGTGGTGGTCAGGTTGTTTCCGTCGAGCTCCGCGGAGGAGTCATGGTGTCGCGGTCCGGACGGGACGTGTGGTCGGTCGTCGGCGCAGGAGTGACCTGTCGGCCGTTTGGAGACGACCGCTCCGATTCTGCCGCCCGCGGCCAGAAGCGGGCGACCGGTTGAGGGCGCGGTCGGTGGGGGAACGGGCCGCGCCCCGGACCACTCTCGTTCGACTCCACTCAGAGACTTCACGGCGTGTCCCATCATTCAGAGCCTGCGTCTGCCCGGCCTCCTCGCAGGGCGGACGGCGGGGATGTGGAAGACCGTCCGACGGCACGGCACGGCTGGCTTGTCAGGGCAGATGACGTGCCGTGGACGGGGTTGGGGAACGGCCGCCAGGCGGTGTGACGCAGTGGGACTGCTCCATCGCCAACCGTCCGGCGGTACGTCTTTGCGGCAGAACAGGGCGTACCGCCGGACGGAACTCAGGGGCGGGAGGGGATCGGGTGCGGAGACGCGGGCGTGGCCTTTCCCCCACCGCCGTCAGGTTCGTTCAGAGGCATGTGAAGGATCTCTTTCAGTCGACGAGGTCCAGCGCGGCGGCGACGATGCTGTCGGTGTCGATGCCGTGGTAGCGGTAGACGTCCTCGATCGACCCCGACTGTCCGAACCGGGTCACGCCGAGGGTGGTGGTGGGCGTGTTCTGGATCGTGCCGAGGAAGGCGAGAGTGTGGGGGTGGCCGTCCAGGACGGTCACGAGGGGCGTGGCTCGGTCGGCGGGGAAGACCTGGTCGAGGATCCAGGTCGGGTCCTCCGACAGGCCGCGGCGGGCCTGAAGTGCTCGGAAGAGCAGGTCCGGGCTGGTCACGCTCACCACGTCCGCGGCGTGGCCGAGGGCGGCGAGCCGGTCGGCGGCGGCCAGGGCCTCGGGGACCAGCGCGCCCATCGCGGCGAGGGTCACCACGGGCTTCTCGCGCTGCCGCAGCCGATAGGCCCCGGCTGTCACGTGTCGGCGGCGGCGTTCGCGGGCGGCCGGGTCGCTGGGCACGGCGGCCGCGGACTGGTCGACGGGCCGGGTGGACAGCCGCAGGTAGGTCGAATTCCCGTCCGGCCGGCCGAGGTTGCCGAGCGCGGCCAGCAGGCACCATTCGGTGTCGATCGCGAACGCGGGCTCATAGGTGACGCAGCCGGGCTGCTCGATGCCCAGCGAGGGTGTGGTGATCGACTGGTGCGCGCCGCCCTCCGGGGCGAGCGTGACGCCAGACGGGGTGCCGACCAGGATCGACTGGCCGCCGGCGTAAATGCCGAACGACCACGGCTCCAGAGCCCGGTTGACGAAGGGGTCGTAGACGACGCCGATCGGCAGCAGCGGCTGGCCCCAGCGGCTCCAGGTGGCGCCCAGCTCGCCGAGCAGGCTGACGAGGTTGGTCTCCGCGATGCCCAGCTCCACATGCTGACCGGTCGGCCGCTCCCGCCAGTGCAGAATGGTCTCGGCGTCATCGGCGAACCAGTCGGTGCGTTCGGTCGGTGACCACACGCCGACTTTGTTGAGCCAGCCGCCGAGGTTGGTGGAGGAGCTGACGTCCGGGCTGACGGTGACGATCCGGCCCGCTGCCTCCGGTGCCCGCCGGGTGAGGTCCAGAAGGACGCGTCCGAGGGCCTGCTGAGTGTTGCCGGTGCCGGTCGGTGCCGGTCGGGCGAGGTCGGCGGGGACCTCGGGGGGCTGCTCCGATACGTGTTCGGGGCGGTGCAGCCGCCTGGCAGCCGCCGCGCACACGGCTGCTTCCGGCGATCCGTCGGCGAAGGCCTCCCAGGGGCGGTCGAGATCCGTTCCCAGACGGTCGGCCAGTGTCCTCATCTGGTCGGCGGTCAGCAGCGAGGAGTGGTTTTGGGGGTGGCCCTCGGTGGGCAGCCCGTACCCCTTGACCGTGTACGCGAAGATCACAGTCGGGCGGGTGTCGTCGACGCCGTCGAACGCGTCCATCAGCGCCCCGATGTCATGGCCGCCCAGGTTGCGCAGCGCCGACAGCAGCGAGGCATCGTCCAGGGGCTCGATGAGGGCGGCGATCGGTCCGCCCGTGGAGCCGGCGCCGGGCAGGCGTTCGCGTAGCTCGTCGGCGGAGCAGCGCAGCAGGCGCTGGTATTCGGGGTTGCCCATGGCGTCGATACGGGCGCGCAGGGCCTGGCCGCCCGGCCGGGTGAACAACTCCTGCAGGAGATGCCCGTACTTGAGGGTGATCACCTGCCAGCCGGCCGCGGCGAACATGCCCTGCAGCTTGTCCGCGGCGATACCGGGGACGACTCGGTCCAGGGACTGCCGGTTCAGGTCGACGACCCACACCACCTCACCCAGGCCCGGCACCATCGGGTCCTGAATCGCTTCCCAGATCGCGCCCTCGTCCAGCTCCGCGTCGCCCAGCAGGGAGTACTGGCGTCCCGTACCGGCGCCGCCGAAGTGGCCCTCCACGTAGCGGCGTGCGAGGGCACCCCACACAGGGGCGGTGGCGCCGATACCGACCGAGCCCGTGGAGTAGTCGACCGGGTCGGGATCCTTGGACCGGCTGGGATAGCTTTGCAGGCCCCGGAAGGCGCGCAGGGTGGTCAGGTAAGACGCGTCCAGCTCGCCCAGCAGGTAGTTGATCGCATGCAGCACCGGTGAGGCATGGGGCTTGACCGACACCCGGTCGTTTGCGGTCAGCGCGTGGAACCACAGGGCCGTCATGATCGAGGTCATCGAGGCGCTGGACGCCTGGTGGCCACCGACCTTCAGCCCCGAGGGGTTCGGTCGCACCCGGTTGGCATGGTCGATGATCGCGGTGGACAGCCACAGCACCCGCTGTTCGACCGCCTCCAGCAGAGCGAGTTCCTCCTCCCGGTCAAGGACCGGGTCATTGCCGTTGGCCGGCCTTGTTTCCGCGATCGTCACAGGACCACCTCCGCGATGCACCATGCTCTGAAGAAATTGACGTTGTGCTCCATCAGTAGACGGATGGATCTCCGGATGCACTATATGTACTCCTATAGCTGAGCATTCTGCTCAAATTTCGAAGCGTATGAGAGGCGCCGACCGAGCATCATGAACAGTGAACGGACCATCGATGCCACCGACGCCCGGATCCTGCTCGCCCTGGCGGCCGATCCGCGGGCCACCGTCGTCGCCTTGGCCGAGCAGCTGGGGCTGTCCCGCAACACCGTCCAGGCCCGGGTGGCCAGGATGGAGCAGAGCGGCGCGCTGGGCTCCTTCGAACGCCGGATCACCCCGAAAGCGCTGGGCCACCCGCTGACCGCGTTCGTCACCGCGCAGGTCAATCAGCATCAGCTGGCCGAGGTGTCCCAGGCTCTGGCAGGCATCGCGGAGGTCGTGGAGGTCTTCGGGCTCAGCGGGGAGACCGACCTGCTCGTACGGGTCGTCGCCGCGGACGCGGAGGACCTGTACCGCGTCGCGGGGCAGATCCTCGCCGTTCCCGGCATCGAACGCACCACCACGGCCCTGGCCATGCGCGAACTCGTGCCGCACCGCCTCACCCCGCTGCTGCGCCGTGCCGCGAACCGCTGCTGAGCGCTCCACTGAATGTGCCGCACCACGCCGCAAGGTGACGTCGACTCGGCAGGCGCAGCCGCTTGGAAGGCAGCGGACCAGGACGCGCTCCGATGCACTTCGGCACCTGTGGCGGGGCATCGGCGATCCGCTCGCCGGCGGTCAGGAGCCGAGGCCGCCCCCGGCAGCACGACTACGCATCTGTTCGGACGCAGCGGCACTGCTCACATGCTGACCGGCTTGAGGTCCTCCCCCATCCAGCGGGCGATCGCGACGGTGCGGGCGTCCGTGCCGGGTTGGCCCATGACCTGCAGGCCGAAGGGCAGGCCGTCGACGGCCATGAGCGGCACGTTCACCGCGGGTGCGCCCAGGAGCGAGCTCGGGAAGTTGAAGCCGGGATCCCCGGTGGGCCAGCGGACCGGTGGTTCGCCGGGCACGTCCCCGGACCAGATCGGCGCCGGCCCGCTCGAGGTGGGGAGCAGGACGGCATCGGCACGGGCGCCCAGCAGCGCGTAGGCGGCTGTGAGATCGGCACGCGCGCGGAGCGCCTCCTCGTAGCCTTCGGCCCCAAGCCGCGCGGCGGTGTCGAAGAAGAATCGCTTGACCCGGTCGCTGAAGTCATCGGGGCGATCCGCCGCGAGGTCGCGGAACGCCCACGCGTGCTCCCAGGCGAGGATTCCGCTGCCGATCTCTGTCGCCCCGACCAGGGCCTGTTCGAAGCGCTCGACCACGGCGTCGTCGCTGCGGCGCAGCACCGTCACGCCTGCGGCCTCGACCTGGGCGACGACCTGTTCGAATGCGCGCAGACTCGACGGTTCCAGCCGCCCCCAGGCCTCGGTCTCGATCAGTGCGATCGTGCCGGGCACCCGGGCGGGTGGGGGCGTGGCAGGGCCGTGGAGGGCGGGTCTGCCCGGGTCGCCGCCCGCGCGTGAAGCGATGGCGACGGCGACCAGCCACATGTCCTGCGCGGATCCGGCGTGCACGCCGTGGGTGGTCATGCTGGCGGTCTGGCGCTCGCCGCGGTTGATGGCGCCCTGGGAGGGTTTGAGTCCCCAGACGCCGTTGAAGCTCGCCGGGCGCATCAGCGAGCCGCCGGTCTGGGTCGCGATCGCCGCCGGGACCATGCGAGCGCCGACGGCGGCGCCGGATCCCGACGAGGAGCCGCCCGGGGTGCGCCGGGGGTCGAACGGGTTGGTCGTGGGGCTCGGCTCCGGGCCGCCCAGCTCAGTGGTCACCGTCTTGCCCAGGATGACCGCGCCGGCTTGGCGTAGTGCCCACACTGCGGCGTTGTCGCGCTTGGGGAAGTTGCCTGCGAAGGCGGCGCAGCCCATCTGGGTGGGCATGTCGCGGGTCTCCAGCAGGTCCTTGATCCCGATCGGCATGCCGTCGACGGGCGAGAGTGGCTCGCCTCGGCGCCAGCGCTCGGTGCTGGCGTCTGCCTGCTCGCGCGCTCCTTCCTCGTTGAGCACCACCCAGGCCCGCACGACGGGTTCGCGCTCGGTGATCGTGGCCAGGCACCGCTCGAGGTAGTCGCGCGGGGAGTCGGTGCCGTCCTTGAAGGCCGCGGTCGCGCTGTGGTAGCGCAGGGGCTCGAAGGTTGCGGGGTCGTAGGTCAACTGTTCTCTCCTCGCTGGTGTCATACCGGGTGGATGGCGCGCATGCGGGCAAAGACTTCTGCCGTGTCCGTGGAGCCGACGGCCTTGTCCGGGTGGTCGGTGAAGGTCTGGCCGAGGGACTCGGCGGCGAGGCGGTCCTTCACCGCCGTCATCGCAGCGCCTCCTCCACGGCCTGCGCCCGCGCGTGTGTGCGGGTCTCCGGGAGCGCCACCACCAGGACGACGAGCGCGACGACCGCGAGTGCGGTGATGTACCCACCCGGCGCGAGCCGGCCGTACCACCTGGTCAGCAGTGCGCCGAGGATCGGGGCGGTGCCGCCGAAGATCGCGTAGGCGACGTTGTAGGCCAGTGCCGTGCTGGTGGCCCGGATCCGGGCGGTGACGAGCTCCACCGCGACCACTGTGGAGCCCACCGTGACCAGTGCCGCGGGGATCACGAGGATGATCTGGGTGGCCAGCGTGCTCGCCAAGGTGTCCCCGCCCGCCATCAGGTAGGCGGGCAGCGAGCCGACGACGGCGACGCCGACGCCGACGACCAGCACTGGTTTGCGCCCGACCCGGTCGGCGGCGATCCCGGCCGGGAGGCACAGCACCGCGCACACCAGCAGGGCCACCCCACCGGAGACGAGCGCCGTGTCGGCGGAGACGCCACCGGTCGTCGTCAGGTAAGTGGGGAGGTAGCCGAGCAGGTTGTGCACCACGACCGCGAGCAGGGCGAACATCGTGAACAACAGCAGGAAGACCCGCCAGTTGCGGAAGGTGTCGCGGATCGGCCGCGACGCCCTCTCCCCCGCTGACTCCAGCTCCTGGAAGGTCTGTGTCTCGTCCAGCTTGAGCCGCATGTAGAGCCCGACGAGCGCCATCAGCCCGCCCGCGAGGAACGCCAGCCGCCAGCTCCAGTCCTCGTAGGCCGACTGGGAGATCAGCCGCAGTGCCAGCAGTGCGAAGGAGGCCAACGCCGAGCCGACGTAGGTCGCGCTGCCGACGGCGCTGAGCCACGTCCCGCGTCGACCGGGTGGGGCCTGCTCCATGACGTACGACGCGGCACTCGTGTACTCGGCCCCCATCGAGATCCCCTGCGCCAGCCGGCAGATCAGCAGCAGGATCGGGGCGAGGACGCCCACCGACCCGTACGTCGGCAGCACCGCGATCGCCGCGGTGGAGACGGCCATGATCAGCACGACGGTCGACAGCGCCGTGCGCCGGCCGAGCCGGTCGCCGATGCTGCCGAAGATCGCGGCGCCCAGCGGGCGCACCACGAAGGCGAGACCGTAGACGGCGAGTGAGGACAGGATCGCGAGCGTGGGATCACCCGCTGGGAAGAAGTGCTTCGCGATGATGGTCGCCGAGGCGCCGTAGACGACGAAGTCGTAGGACTCGACGCCGTGACCGACCATCGCGGCGGGCAGGACCCGGCTGCGCTTCAGGGGCCCGCTCACCAGATCCTCTCCAGTACCCGCAGGACGTTGCCGCCGATCACGGCGGCGATCTCGTCGTCCGGATAACCGTGCTTGACCAACCAACCGGTGATGTTGCGGAAGCACTCCCCCGGGTTCTCCAGCCCGGCGACCGCCTCGACCGGTTCGAACTCGGGCCCCGAGCGGATGGTGTCCTCGACGCCCCACTTCTGGCTCATCACGTGGTGCATGTCGAGGTGGTTGCCGAAGAAGGTGTCCGGCCCGAAGGCGACGTGCTCGATCCCGACCAGGTCCACGCAGTACCGGAAGTGGTCCATCACGGAGTCGATGCCGTGGGCACGGTGCTCGGTGCTCACGGTCGTGTAGGGGGCGGCCTCGATCCCGATGACGCCGCCGGACTCGGCGCAGGCGCGGATCACCTCGTCGGGCTTCATCCGCGGGGTGTCCCACACCGCCCGTGCCCCGGCGTGAGTGATGAGGACCGGGCGCTCGCTCGCCTCGATCACCTCCAGCGCGGTCCGGTCTGCGGAGTGGGACACGTCGATGGCCATGCCGAGTTGGTTCATCCGGCGGACGGCCTTGCGGCCGAGCCCGGTGAGCCCGCCGTCGCCCTTCTCCCGCAGGCCGCTGCCGAGAGCGTTGGCGTCGCTGTACGTGACTCCGATCTGCCGCACCCCGAGCCCGTAGAGGACGTCGAGCCGGTCGATCTCGTTCTCGATCAGGGCCGCGCCCTCCAGACCCGCCACGACGGCGAGGCGCCCTTCGGCGTGGGCGCGGCGGATGTCGTCGACGGACTCAGCGCGGATCACGAAGTCCTGGTGGGCGAAGTCGCAGAACCGCATCCCGAGGTCGGTGATGACGTCGTCCCACTTCCAGCCGTTGCGGGACTCGCACGCCCCCCAGCCCAGGTTGTCGAACACCGCGTCGAGCCCGGAGCGGCTCAGCCCCTCGTAGCCGTAGGCCAGCCGCGCTCCGCGGCTCCAGTCCAGCAGCTCGGTCCGCGCGTGGCGGGGCAGCTTCACCGGGTGGTCGTGCAGCGAAACCACCACGTTCTCGGCGAGCAGTCGCTCGGTGCGTGCCGTCTCCTCGTCGGTCAGGCCGAGGTCGTACGCCGGGAGCCGGTCGATGTCCGGTGAGGGCTCGAACTCGTCGTAGTCCGTTCCGGCCTGTAGGTAGGAGAAGGACTGGTATCCGCTGTAACGGGTGGGTGGCATCGGTGGTCTCGCCTCCGGGACACTGGCAACTGTTCATCATTGCGGCACAGCGATGCCACTTTGCGGCACGATTTCTTTCCCCGTCAACCGCCCTGCCGTTACGGAAGACGTCAACATGAAGATCGTCCTGGGCGGCGACACCGCCCTCGCCCGACCGCCGACGGCACACCCCCGACGCACCTGCCCTGATCGGCGACGGCGCGATCGCGGATCTCGAGGCACCGCTCGCGGACAGTGATCACCGACCGGGAAGGAGATGACGATCAGGCTCCCTACCTGGACCGCTGACCCGTTGCGAGCCCTGGGGATCGGCGGCGTCCCGCTCGCCACCAACCAGGCCCTCGATCACGGCACCGAGGGTCTGCCCAGCAGCCTGGACGCCCTCGGCCTCACCGGGTCCGGCACGCCGGGGGCCGGAACTCGCCGAGGCGGATGCGGGGGTGGCCGTCGAGGCGGCGGGCGAGCGGCTCGCGGCGCTCGGCTTCTGCGCGACGCCCCCGCCGGGCGCCGGCGCGACGGCGAGCCGCTTCGGGGCGGTTACGCAGATGCCCCCCGCCGACGGTTGACACCCCCGCAGCCCGCGCCTAATGTGCCGCTATTCGATACGCTGTGCACTAACGCGATACACGTGATGAGGTGGCCATGATCAGCGCCGAGGAGTCCGTCCGCACGGTGTCCCGCGCCGAGGACACGACGATCCACTACACCGGAGACGGCCCGGCGGACGGGCCCACCTGGGTGTACATCCACGGCTCGGGATGCCGCCGGACGGACTTCGCCCCCGTCGCCACGTTCCTGCCCCCCGGCGACCGGGTCATCTCCGTGGACCTCCCCGGGCACGGCGACTCCACGAGCGCACGCACCGACTGGACGATGGCGGAGTTCGCCCGAGACGCCACCGCGGTGCTCGGCGCCGAGTCGGCCGCCCGGTGCGTCGCCGTCGGGCACTCGATGGGCGGCGCCGTTGCCCTCGAGCCGGGCAGCCACCACTTCCTCCTCGAGAAGCCTGCCGGGACCGCCGAGTTCCTCGTGGCCGCCAGGAGGACTGCATGACGGTGTGGACGCCGCTGCGCCTGCGGGACGTGACGCTGCCCAACCGGGTGTGGCTCTCCCCCATGTGCCAGTACTCCGCGGGCGCCGACGGCACCCCGACCGACTGGCACCTCGCCCATTACGGCGCCCGGGCGGCGGGTGGCCTCGGCATGGTGATGGTCGAGTGCACTGCCGTCGCGCCGGACATGCGCACCACCGCCCGTGACCTCGGTCTCTGGAGCGAGCAACAGGTCGCCGGCCACCGCAGGCTCGTGCAGGTGATCGAGACCGCCGGGTCGGTGCCTGCGCTCCAGCTCGGCGTCGCCGGCCGGAAGAGCTCGCACGGCGTGCCATGGGACAACGCCGGGACGCGCAGCGCGGTCGCACCGGAGGATGGCGGGTGGCAGCCCTTGGCCCCGTCGGCGGTGCCCTTCGCCGGGCTCGCCGTCCCTCGCGAGATGACGTCCGCGGACGGGACGAGGGTGCTCGAGGACCTGGACCGGGCGTCGCGGAACGCCCATCGCGCCGGGTACCGACTGCTGGAACTGCACGGCGCCAACGGCTATCTGTTCCACCAGTTCCTGTCGCCGCTGGCCAACCGCCGCACCGACGAGTGGGGCGGGGATCTGCAGGCCCGTCTGCGGTTCCCGCTGGAGATGGTGCGCGCTCTGCGCTCCGGATGGCCGCAGGACAAGCCACTGGTCGTACGACTGCCCGCCGAGGACCTGCTCGCGGGCGGGCTCACCACCGAAGACATGACCCTCGTCGCCAAGCAACTGGGGGCGAACGGCGCCGACATGGTGGACCTGTCCTCCGGCGGGCTGGTCCCCGAGGCCGGACGCTTGTCCGAGCCGTTGCACAACGCCCGGTACGGCCCGCTGTTCCGGACGGCCGGGGTGTTCGTCGCCGCGTCCGGGGCGGTCTGCGAAACCACCCGCCTCGGCGAGGCGGTGCCCGGGCTCGTGGACGCCGTGCTCGTGGGTCGTGCGTTGTTGCGGGATCCCTACTGGGCCCTGCGCGATCGAGGATCCGAGTTCTGGCCCCGGCAGTACCACCGGGCCTTCTGAGCTCCTCAGGCCGAGGAGATCAGCTCACTGAGCTCCTCGGCCGCCGACATCGTCAGCCGGGCCAGCCGAGCCTCGTCCGCAGGCGCGAAACGCATCTCCGGGATCGCCAGGGTCAGACCGGCGAAAGGACGCCCCGCCGCGTTGCGCACCGCCGCGCCGAGGGAGGTCACATGCGGACGGAACCACGCGGACCCGTTGAGCGCGTATCCCCGCTCGGCTGTGCGGGCGATCTCCGCACGCAGCTCGCGGGCGGTCGGGATGGGCTCGGGGAAGCTCTCGACCGGCTTCCTCAGCACCTCGTCGACCTCCGCCGGGGCCAGCCCCGCGAGGATCGCCAGGCCCGTGGACGACGCCCGCAACGGCACCCGGCTGCCGACCTCGACGAACACCCGGACCGCGTGGGTGCTGTCCTCGCGGGCGATGACGACGATGTCGTCGCCGTCCCGCAGCGAGAAGTGCACGGTCTCGTCCGTCTCCGCCGCGAGCCGCTTGACCACCGGCCGGGCGAGGTCGCGCAGGTCCTGCTCGCCGGTACCGCGCAGTCCGATGGTGAGCGCCTTCATCGTCACGCCCCACCGGGTGCGGTCGGGGTCGATGATCCGCAACCACCCCGCCTGCTGCAGAGTGACGAGGCAACGCTGCACAGAGCTCTTGGGCATAGCCGTTACCCGTGCGAGTTCGGAGACCCCGATGGGCTGGCGAGCGGCGACCTCCTCCAGGACACGAAGGGTGCTCAACGCGCTGCTCAAAGGCCGCACACTGCCGGCCGGCTTCTCCATCGCCGTCACATCCGCGCTTTCATCAGTGCCGATCAGGGCCCAGAGCGTAGCATTTGCGGCACGGCCGTCCCGCATCTAGGAACAGGCCCGCTTGGCCCGATATAGTGCACAGCGTATCGCTAAACGACACAGGAGTACTACTCCAGTCAGATTTCGTGTCCTGAGCTGGCTCTTTTTCGATAGTGGCAGCGCGGGCTGTGGCTTTGTGGCGTCCGCGCCAGCGGGACCAGCTCAGGGCATGGTGGCGTCTGCCCTGGTGGGGGCGGGGATGTGGCAGGAGAGTGTCCAGCAGGCGCCTGATCTCTGCCACGGTGAGCGGGGCGAGGGCTGATCCGTTTCTGCTGCCCCCCTTGCGTCACCGTCTGCCTGGGCGGCGAGGGTGGTCAGGAAGGCGTGGGCGAGCATGGCCAGGGCGATGTGTCGATACCACGGCCATCACCCAGCGGTGGTGGGTGTGCGGCTGCAGGCCGAAGGCCGCCAGATCCGCGACACGGTCGACTGCGACAGGCCCATCTCCTTGGCCATCGCCCGCGTCGACCAGTGCGTGGCGTCCTTCGGCGTGCTCTCCAGCGTTCTGCTGACCACTGCGGCGACCTGCTCGTCCGTGACCGTCCTGGGCCCAGAGCAACGCCTGCTGGCCTATGAAGATGCGTTTCATTGCGGCAGTTGCCGCTGTTCTGTGCGCCGGTCGCCCTACGGAATGCCCATTCAGGTTTGCGCGGAGTCCTCGCCGTTGACGAAGTGCCCTTTTGCGCGCAGCGTCAGTCTCGGCAGGGTGTATCCGACCAGGGGCCCGATGCCTGTGGCGAAAACCACGGTGGCCAGGCCCACGTGGCCGCCGAGTAGCCAGCCGACGACGAGCACTGTCACCTCGATCCCGGCCCGGGCTGCGATCAGCGGTACGCCGAGTTGCGTAAGCCCGGTCATCAGCCCGTCGCGCGGTCCGGGTCCCCACCCGGCCCCGACATACAGTCCTGTGGCTATGGCGACGCCGGCCACGGCCATCGCAAGGAAGACCACACGCACGCCCCACTGGTCCGGCGCGGGGATCCAGGCGATCCCCAGGTCCAGAAATGGGCCCACCAGCACTGCGTTCGCTGCCGTGCCTACGCCGGGGCGCTGGCGCAGTGGGCCCCACAGGGCCAGAAGAGCCAGCGAGATGACGATGGTGGTCTGTCCGAGGGAGAGCCCGGTGATCTGCGAGAGGCCTTGAGTGAACACGGTCCACGGATCGGTTCCGAGGTCGGCTTTTACCAGCAGCGCGAGGCTCATCCCGTACAGGGCCAAGCCCAGTACGAGCCGTGTCGACCTCTGCCCCGGGCGGTCCTTAAGACTGGTCATGGTTCCGGGAGGCAGCCGTGATGAGTATTGCTGCCGCGCGCGCCGCAGTTGCCGTGGACTCGGTGGCCCGGTCCGGCCCATGCACGAGGACTCTCGCGGCGACTCCGTCGATCAGGAGCAGCAGTTGCGAGGCGAGTTCGCCCGGTGAGTCGCATCCGGCCTCCTCACACAGGTCATGCAGCAGCTCCAGGAGCCACTGCTTCTCGGCCCGTACGGCAGCGGCCACCACATCGTCGGCCGCGGACTCTGCGGCCGCGTTGAGGAAGGCGCAACCGCGGTGACCTGAATGCCCGTACCAGGATGTGAGCCAGGTGAACAGGGCGTTCAGGCGCGGCGCTCCGGCGGCTTCACCCGACAAGTGCGCGGCGAGGTCCGCCGCGATTCGTTGCTGCCGTGCTTCGAGAGCTCCGGCCGCGAGGGCCGACTTGGAGGAGAAGTGTGCGTACACCGTTGGTTTGGTCACCCCGGCCGCTCTGGCGACGGCGTCGATGTTCGTGTTCGCGATGCCCCGCTCGTAGAAAACCTGCTCGGCTGCGGCCAGCAGACGGGCGCGGGAGGTTGTGTTCCGCTGCATAGATTTAACTTACCAGACAGTTAAATTAAGACCTCCATGGAGCGCTTTCGGTGGCCGCTTCGCCCCCACCCGCCTCTGTCGCCGCCCAAACTGTGCTCGGCCCCTCATTTGCGCTGGTCATGACTTCCCCCCTCCGCCCAGGCGTGATGTCCGCGGGTGGTCTGTGGTGGCTGCGATGTTGGAGGAAGGGCTGCCCTACGAGGGGCGATCTGGCGGCACTGACCGCAAGACCCTTACCAACGCCCGTGACGCCCTGGCGCTCGCCGTGGCCGAGGAGGAGGACGATGACCAGGTGCTCCGCGAGGGCAGCGCAGATCGCCCGCTGGTCGTTCGCTTCCAGGCGGGCCGGTACGACCGTGCGTCGGTGCGCGCCGCAGTGCGCGCCCGCTTCGTCTAACAAGTCCGTCGTGAAGACCGACGACATCAGCTGACTGCGTGCGCTGACAGGGCTTGATCAGTAAGGGCGCGTGCCGCCGCGGATCCGGCCGATGAGTTGCGACTCGACGCGTCGGAGCGTGGCGATCGTCGCGTCCGCCTCAGCGGCATCAGGGAAGACCTCGGCCAGGAGGCCGCTCCAGACGTCCTCGAGACGCCTCAGGTTTTCAGCAGCCTTCGGAGTCGGATACAGGCGTACCCGCCTGGCATCTTCCGAGTCGGCTTCGCGACGCACCAGGCCTTTCTGTTCAAGTTTGCGCAGCGCCCGGCTGAAGTTGCTGGAGATCAGCTGGGTGGCTTCGGCCGCCTGCGTCGCCGTGACGCCCGGCTGATGGTCGATGAAGCGCATGACCGCCGCTTCGAGTGGCGTCCACGCCTCTGCCGGGTCCGCCTTGGCTGCGTGAAGGTGTCGACTGACCGCCAGGATCAGATCGGCGAGCTCGAACAGTCGGGCCTTCTGTTTCTCATCCACATCAGCAGTATATTTTACCTGTCAGATGATAGCTATCATCTGACAGGTAACTCGCGAGGCGCGCTCCCGCCCTAGGAGCCGCACAACACGATCGAAGGTCGACTACGTCGTTGCGCATGTAAGGGCCAGGCCTGCCGAAGCTCTGTCGCTGGCAGCTCCCCGACTTCTCAGTCAGCGCACAAGCGTGTGCGCGCGGAACACAGAAGGAGTACTGAACATGCCCCTCGTCGCCATCGAAGAACATTGGATGCTGCCGGAGCTGACCTCCGCGCTCAAAGCCGTGTCCCATCCGGATGAGAGTCTCCTCTTCAACGAGCGCGGTGACCTCGGCCGGCGACTTGAAGACCTGGACGCCAACCGGATCGCCACCATGGACGCCCAGGGAATCGACCTGGCCGTACTCGCCCTTACTCCGCCGGGGACCCAGGCCCTGCCGGCCGAGGAGGCGATTGCACTCAGCCGCCTCGCCAATGACACCGCCGCCGAAGCGGCCCGTACCCACCCGACCCGCTTCTCCTCCCTGTCGACCATGCCGCTGTCGTCCCCGCGGCATGTCGCCGCCGAGCTGGAACGTGCCGCACAGCAAGGCCATGTGGGCACCATGGTCTACGGCCGCACCGGCGACCGGTTCCTCGACGACCCCGCCTACGACGACTTCTTCGCTGCTGCCGCCGGCCTCGGTCAGCCGGTCTTCATTCACCCGCAGATCCCGTCCGACGCGCTGCGTGCCGCCGCCTACCGAGGTTTCGACCCCACGACGGAACTCGGGTTGGCCACCTTCGGCTGGGGCTGGCACGTGGAGGCGGCGACTGCGGCACTGCGCCTCATCCTGCGCGGCACCTTCGATCGCCATCCCGACCTGCAGATCGTGCTGGGCCACTGGGGTGAACTGCTTCCCTTCTGGCTCGACCGCGCCGACAGTCTCGCCCGCCTTGCCGGGCTCCGGCGGTCGGTCTCGGACTACATCCGCACCAACGTCTTCCTGACGACGTCGGGGATGCTCAACCCGGCCCTGCTGCAGCATGCACTGACCGTGACGACCGTCGACCGGCTGATCTTCTCTACTGACTACCCCTTCCAGCAGCCCACCCGAGCAGAGATCGACACGTTCTTCGAGCACTTCGCCACCGACGCCGACCGGCACAAGGTCCGCTCGGCCAACGCCGCGGCCCTCTTCGGAGTCGATCCCCTCACACCCTGACCCAAGACCAGCGCAGCAGAAGCCGGCCCCGCGCCCCTCACCTCAAGCCGCACCACAACAAGGAGAACATGCGACATGTCGCAGTCCGTCATTGATGAGCACACCACCCGGACCGCCCTGATCGTCGGAGCCTCCCGAGGACTCGGATGTGCTATGGCGGCCGAACTCGCCGAGCGCGGGTGGTCGGTCATCGGCACCGTTCGCGGCAGCGCCGGCACCCCGCTGCACGACCTCGCCGACCACCGCCCCGAACGCGTCCGCGTCGAACACCTCGACATCACCAAACCCGAGGAACTCATGCCTCTGCACGAGCGTCTGACCGGAGTGCAACTCGACGTCCTGTTCGTCAACGCGGGCACCACCAACAACGAAATGACCCCCATAGGGGCCGTCCCCACCCAGGATTTCATCGACGTCATGGTGACCAACGCGCTCAGCCCCATGCGCGTCATCGAAGCCCTTGACGACCTGGTGACGCCCACTGGTTTGATCGGCGTCATGTCCTCGGGACAGGGAAGCATCACCAACAACACCAACGGGCTGCGCGAGGTCTACCGCGGTAGCAAAGCAGCCTTGAACATGTTCATGCGCAGCTATGCCGCCCGCCAGACCGACGCCGACCGCTCCCTGCTGCTCATGGCCCCGGGCTGGATCCGCACGGCACTCGGCGGCGACGATGCCCCCTACTCCGTGGAAGAGAGCACCCCACTCCTGGTGGACGTGTTGCTCGCACACCTCGACAGCAAGGGCCTGGCATTCCTTGATCGGAACGGCGGACATGTCCCCTGGTGAGGGCAAAACCCACCTTGCTCGGCAGGCCGGCCGTCGTACCTCCGTCATCGGCTTCCACTCCGGCGGTCGTCGACGCCCTGGGCAACGGCGTCGCGGGACTCGTCATCGCGGGACTTTGACGTGCTCCCTGGCCTAAAGTCCAGGGATTCCGGCCTGGATCGTCTGACCCTTCCGGGGGCTTCCTGCTTCACCGCGCTATGCGGGCACGGGTGCCCGTCACGCCACGCCGAAGTCCGCCCAGCCCGGCGCGAAGAAGGCCATCCAGGACATCTACAACGCCGAGGACCGCGACCACGCCGAGGCGGCGATCACCACGTTCGCCAAGCTCTACGGCGCGAAGTTCCCCAGGGCCGTCAAGAAGATTATCGATGACCAGGAGCAACTGCTGGCGTTCTTCGACTTTCCGGCCGAGCACTGGATCCACCTGCGGACCACGAACCCCATTGAGTCGACCTTCTCCACCGTCCGGCTGCGGACCAGGGTCACCCGCGGCGCCGGCTCCCGCACCGCCACCCTGGTCATGGTCTTCAAGCTCGTCGAGTCTGCCCAGCAGAGGTGGCGGGCCGTGAACGCACCCCACCTCGTCGCCCTCGTCCGCGCCGGAGACCGCTTTGAAAACGGCCTCCTCATGGAACGCTCCGAGACGGTCGCGGCGTGAGCACCATCGTGGCCCAGGGCGTCAGCACCAGGCGGCTGGACCTGCTGCCGCTTCACACCGGCCAAGCGGAGGAGATGGACACGGTGCTGTCCGACCGGGCCCTGCACACCTTCAGCGGCATAGAGTCTCCCACCGAAGGTTTTCGTGGTGAGGGGAATGATGAGCGCCTTCAGGGAGATCGTCGGGGGACTCCGCGAGTTTGCGCCCTGGCAGGTGCAGCTCTTCGCTACGGGGTGCGGACAGCGACTTCTACCCGTGGCTGATGCTTGTGCCTCCGAACGGACGGCACGGCTGTACTTGCAGGGTTTGGACGTTGCCTGGTCGGCCGCGAGCGCAGCGCAGCGGGAGGAGCTTGCTAAAACGCTCGACCAAGTGCCGGAGATGTCCGCCCAGAGCTCTGGCGAGATCGGGTACTGGGCACTGCGATCCGTGCTCGTGCTCACCTACTCCCTGCGGGCGGATCTCGGCGAGAACCCGGCGAAACATGGTCGGGGAGCCTGCAGTGGCGCTCTGGAACTGCACGAGACCATCGATGACACACTGACCCATCCGGAACCGACCGGAACACGGATCATCAACCCCAGGGACATCCCCCCACCAGGGCCATGGGAGAACAGGGAGATCACGGCCGAACGCGCCACACTCGCGGTGCTGCGCGCCTCAACTACCAGGGAAGCCGCTGTGGCAGAAGTCCGCTCCTTGTCCACCGATCACGCGCACGCTCTGAGGGCGGTCATCCCGGAC
The DNA here is from genome assembly GCF_014654675.1 of Streptomyces spiralis. Lineage (GTDB taxonomy): Bacteria > Actinomycetota > Actinomycetes > Streptomycetales > Streptomycetaceae > Streptomyces > Streptomyces spiralis. Next base: position 41,916 of record NZ_BNBC01000049.1, on the reverse strand, counting down.
TTCCTCCGGGCAGGTGCCTGGACCGGCTGAAGCACCTTCCACAACTCGTGACAATTACTCGGCGGTGTGCCGCGGACAGCCTGCATGTGCCTCAAGGTCGGCGCGTTCGGGGCCCTTAGCGAGTCCTCCAGGTAAGGCATTCATCTGGGGTTGGATCGAGGAGCCGCAGGGCGTGCGGCCCGATCAGGATGTCCTCGGCATGAGCAGGCCACCGGCGTTCCGCGGTCAGACGCGAGCCTCGTAGACGACGTTGAACGGGGTTTGTGCCGCCCGGCGGAAACAGGTCAGGCCAGCCTCCCACGCGACCTGGCGGGTGCGCTCCTCGCCCGCTTGGGCGCCCAAAGCGCGGCCGACCTCCTGGGACTGCGATGCCGGTGTGCAGATCAGGGTCGAGGCGCCGTAGAACGCGCGGCCCAGCGGGGTGAGGTTCTCCTCCAGCCGGTCGCCCGCCAACGGCTCCACGAGCATGATGCTGCCACCGTCGGTCAGCTGCTCCCGGCTGTGCGCCAAGGCGCCGACCGGGTCGCCCATGTCGTGCAGGCAGTCGAAGAACGCGATCAGTTCGTACGGCCCGCCACCGAAGTCCTTGGCACCGGCCACCTCGAACGAGACCCGGCCCTTGACACCGATCTCCGCGGCCAGCTCCCGGGCCGCGTCAACGGACGGCCCGTGATTGTCGAAGCCGGTCACCAGCGCGCCCGGGAACGCCTTGCCGATCATCACGGTGGAGTGGCCCAGTCCACAGCCCACGTCGGCCGCCCTGCCGCCGGTGCGAAGCTTCTCCACCACGCCGGTCAGCGCCGGCAGCCACTCGTCCACCAGATGCGCGGCGTAGCTCGGACGGAAGAAGCGGGCCGTCCCTGCGAACAAGTCCGGGTGGTGTTCGTGCCAGCCGACGCCGTGGCCGTCCCGAAAGGCGCGCTCCAGCCGCTCCCGTTCCTCGGCCGAGCCGCAGGACAGGAACGACTGGTACCCGCCCAGCGCGAAGACCGGGCTGTTCTCGTCGGCGAAGACGGCACTCTGTTCCGGTGCCATACGGAAGCGGTCACCGCCCTCATAGGTCAGGTATCCGCTGGCGGCCATCGCGGACAGCCATTCGCGGACGTTGCGCTCGGTGGTCCGGGTGCGCTCCGCGAGCTGCCCCGGGGTGACGGCTTCGCCGTCCACGAGGGCCCGGAAGAGCCCCAGCCTCTCCCCGAGCAAGACCAGGGGCGCCGCCGCGACCGCGCCCAGATCGGTCACGACCTTCCCGAGCAGTTCGTCCAACTTTGCTTCGTCCAGGATGCTCATGTCGACCGACACGAACACACCTCCGATCGATCCGGCCGGACCCACAGTTTGTGGCGGAGGGAGCCTCTCGCGCCGTTCGTGCGAATGACGCTACCTCGGGCCCATGGGAGACAGTCGCGCAAAACACCGCAGATCGCGGGCGGGCAAGCAACGCGTTGACCCTCCACACCCGGTACGCGGGACCCCCGAACCGGAGTGACCCCTCCGGTGTGTTCTCCGCGTCTCACGATCACCCTGGGCGGCATCGCGGCCGCACCCCTGGCCGCCGTTGTCCGAGGCTTCGCCGAACCCGTGACGCCTTGCGCAGGAAACGCCGACGGGCTCTCGCGCTGGATCCTCGAGGTTCGCTCAGCCGATCTGCCCCATCTGCACGCCTTCACCCGGGGCCTGGACCGAGACCGCGACGCCGTGGACGCCGCACTCACACATCCGCACAGCAACGGCCCCACCGAAGGTGTCTACACCAAGACCCAGCGAATCGCGCGCCAGATGCACGGCCGAGCAGGCTTCTCCCTCCTCCGCCACCGCATCCTCCTCGGATAGCGCCACCCTCCATCACCACCGAATGTGAAACAGGGCCGAACGATTTACAGTCCCCTTCGTGGACAGATGGCGATCGTGCCTTCGCCGGTGCCGTCCGCTTTGGCCTGCACCGGCATGCGCGCCGTCTGTGACAAGCGCGCATGCCGGATCGGGGGTGTCCGCGCATGCCGGTCCGGAAATGTCATGCACCGGCGAACGCGGCGAGGACGCCCGCAGCCAGTGCGGAACGCTCGACCATTCCGCTCAGCGTCACGTGCTCGCTGCGGGCGTGGGCGCCGCCGCCTACCGCTCCGAGTCCGTCGAGTACCGGAGTGCCCGCGGCGAGGATGAAGTTTCCGTCGCTGGCACCGCCCACTGCGGTCTCCCGCAGGTCGAGACCGAGCGGCGCGGCGCAGTCGCGGGCGACGGCGAAGAGTCGGCCGACGCCCTCCGTGCGCTCGAAGACCGGGCGGTTCCAGCCGCCGTCCAGTTTCAGGGTCGTCCGGGGGTCGACCGGGACGAGGGCGGCTAGCGCGGCGTCGACCCGATCGCGTTCGGCGGCGGTCGCGACCCGGACGTCCAGGTGTGCCACCGCCTCACCGGCGGTGACGTTGCTGCGGGTGCCGCCGCGCAACACACCGACATTGACTGTCGTCCCGGCCGCCGGGGCGGCGATCCCCTCCAGTGCGAGCACCTGCCGGGCCATCTCGTTGACCGCGCTCGCGCCACGCATCGGGTCGAGGCCGGCGTGCGCCTCCTCGCCCCGCACGGTCAGGGAGAACAGTCCCACGCCTTTGCGGGTCGTCTTCACCGCGCCGTCGGCGCTCGCCTCGAAGACGAGTGCCGCCCTGGACGCCCCTGCCTCGGCCACGATGACCTCGTTGGATGCCTGGCTGCCTGTCTCCTCGTCCCCGTTGAGCAGCAACGTGCACGCCGGAACCGGCAGATCCAGCTCCCTGAGTGCGCGCAGCGCCCACACCGCCTGGACCAACCCCGCCTTCATGTCGAAAACCCCAGGGCCACTGATGCGGTCGTCCTCGCGCCGGTACGGCCAGTCGTGGAGTGTGCCGGTGCTCCAGACGGTGTCGTAGTGGGCGACGAGCAGCACAGGGGAGGCGGCCGACGGGCCTGTGCCGGCGTAGCGGCGGATCAGGATGTCCCCGGCGCCGTCACGCGGGAGTAGTTCCTCGCTCTCGGGGGCGCCGAGCGAGGCGTCGAGCCAGCCGCGCAACCAGTCGAGGCAGGCGGCCAGGCACTCCTTGTTGTCACTAGGGCTTTCCAGAGACGTGTAGGCGGCCAAATCGTCGGCCATCGCCTCACGGTGAACATCCAGCCAGTCGCGCACGGCGACAGCGTGTGCGTCGGTTAGCGCCGGGCCGATGGGCAGGTCCCCGAGTCTCTTGTCGTCTTCCGCCGGGATGTCGATCATTTTCGCCGGGATGGCCGTGACGCCGACAGGTGACACAGCCGCGCTGCGCCCGTCGCTGTTGTCCTTCCCGGCCGTTGTGTGCTCTCCTGCGGCCTTGGCCAGAGCATCGAGGGCGTCCAGCCGGGCCTCGGACATCCCCGATGGGTCGCGTTCCAGTGCCCGCAGGCCCTCCAGTACGGCGCTGAGCACCGGGGTGTCCAGCTCGGCCCGGCGCGAGCGCTCGATGACGGGCTCGTAGTGCGTGGTCACCTCCACCGGACGACGGCGTACGGCCAGGTCCCGCCAGATGCCGCTGCGGTCCTTGGGCTGAGTGCGCAGCCAGGCGGTCAGCCGGTCGCAGGCGGCGTCGCGCGCCACCGGGTCGCCGGGCCGGAACGCGGGCGCGTCATAGGCGTCGAACGGTTCCAGCCGTATCCCCGCCGTGTCGGCCACGGCGTACACCTCGGCGGCCAGGGCGTACATGGCGGCGCGGTGACGGTCGATCAGTTCCGCCATGGGTGCGTCGGCGAGCGCGGTCGCGGAGAGCATTGCGCCGAAGGCGGCCTTGGCCCATAGATAGCCTTCGACGTTGTCGGAGGCCTGCGCGGGTCCCCATGCCTGGAGGTCGGCGACGAGGTCGCGCACCCGTTCGGACACGGGTGCGCCGCCCGGCTCGCCGATGATGAAGGCTCCCGGACCTCCGTCGCGCACCACTCCGGGCGTGACGACGTCGGCGAAGATGTTGACGAACGCGGCCATGGTTCGTTCCGTGCCGACGTGCTGTCCGATCAGTTCTTCGTTGAAGCCGTTCTGTACCGAGACGACGTAGCCGTCCGGGGTCAGACGCGGCGCGATCCAGCGCATGGCCGCCTCTGTCGCCTGCGCCTTGACGCTGAGCAGCACCCGCCGCAGCGGCGGTCCCTGGTAGTCCTCGGGCGTCGCCGCGTCGAGGCGGACGCTCTCGCGTTCCTCGCCGCGCAGGATGGTCAGTCCGTCGGCGCGGATGGCGGCCACGTGGTCGGCGTCGGTGTCGATGACGGTCACCGGGTGTCCGGCCGCCGCGAGACGGTGGGCGAGAGTGCCGCCGATCGCTCCGGCGCCGACGACGGCGTATGCGTCGCCCTTCATGTGGTGGGTCCCTTCGTGCTGTTCGGGAGCGTGCCCGGGGTGTGGTGGAGAGGGGCGGGGAAGGCCGCCGCACTCCCGCTGGCGCCGGCGCCCGTTGCGATGTCCGTAGTGGTACTGGTGTCCGTGTCCGCTGCCCGCGTGCCGGTACGGTCCGCCGCAGGAGCATCCGGCGGCCACAGACGCGGCAGGTGTGCCGCTCCGGCGCTGCTGCCGCCATCCACCCGAAGGATCTCTCCGGTCACCCAGGACGCCTCCGGCCCGGCGATCCACAGCACCGCGCGCGCAATGTCGGCAGGGGTACCCGGGCGTCCGAGGGGGTTTCCGGAGACGGCCGTGGCATAGGCGTCGGCCACCGGGTTGCAGACGCTGTCCACCGCGACGAAGCCGGGGCTGACGGCGTTGACGCGGATGCCGAGCGGCCCGAATTCGAGCGCCGCCGCGCGGGTGGCCATCTCCAGCGCCGCCTTGGAGGCGGCGTACGGGCCACCGCCGGGCCGAGCGCGCAGGGCGGCGCCTGAGGAGATGTTGACCACCGAGGCGGGCCGCCCGGCCGCGGCCGCAAGGCGGACCAGTTCTGCCGTCGCAAGGACCGGGGCGCGGGTATTGAGTGCGAAGACGCGGTCCCAGCCGGCGGCCGTGACGTCGATCATGTCCAGCGATGGGTAGATGCCCGCAGCGTTCACCAGGACGTCCACCGGCCCGTGCGTTCGCCAGGAGTCGCCGACGGCGGCCGCCGGGCCGTCGGTGTCACACAGGTCGACGACGTGGTGCCGCGCACCGAGGGCGTCGGCGACCGCCGCGAGCCGATCGGCGTCGACGTCCACCAGCGTCAGCTGTGCTCCCGCCTGTGTGAAGTGCTCGGCGACGGCCCGTCCTATGCCGCTCGCGGCGCCTGTGACGACTGCGTGCGTCATCAGGAGAACTCCTTGTCCTTCGTCTCGGGCATGGTCAGGTAAACGGCCAGGGAGAGCAGTGCGGCACCGGAGACGTACAGCCAGAGCTTGTCGGCGTGCCCGGACTCGCTCATCCAGGTCGTGACGTAGGGGGCGGTACCGCCGAAGGCGGCGACGGCCAGCGCGTACGGCAGCGCGATGCCGGTGGCCCGCACCTCCGGCGGGAACTGCTCGGCCATGATCACGGCGCAGTTGGCGGAGTAGCCGAGGATCAGCAGCATGCCGACGAGCTGGACGAGGAGCAGCACGACGAAGCTGCCGTTCAGGAAGTGGAGCATCGGCCAGGCCAGGACGACGAAGCCGAGCGCGAAGCCGGCCATGGTGGGCTTGCGGCCCAGCCGGTCGGAGAGCAGACCCGCGAAGGGCAGCAGCACCATGAAGACGATCAGACACAGCGTCTGGGACAGCAGCGCCTTGTCCAACGAGATGCCCGTGGTGAGGTTGGCGTACGTCGGAAGGTAGCTGACCCAGATGTAGTACGTCAGCGTGCCCGCGACCGTGATGCCGGCGACGCGCAGCGCAGCGGCGGGGTGCTCGCGGAACATGGCCGTGAGCGGGTTCTTCGGCGCCTTGCCGCCGGCCTTGGCCTCGGTGAACGAGGCGGTGTCCTCGACGCTGACCCGCAGCCACAGCCCGAGCAGGCCGAGCAGGCCGCCGGCGGCGAAGGCGACGCGCCACCCCCAGCTGTGCAGGGCGTCCTCGCCGAGCAGCGAGGTGAATATGGTGCCGAGCAGGGAGGCGATCAGTGTGCCGCCCGCGACGGACACCTGCTGCCAGGACCCGGCGAAGGCCCGCCGACCGGACGCGGCCGACTCCACCAGGAACGCCGAGGACGAGCCGAACTCGCCGCCGGCGGAGAAGCCTTGGACGAGCCTGGCGATCAGCAGGATCAGCGGCGCGGCGATGCCGATCGTGTCGTAGCCGGGGGTGAAGGCGATCAGGAAGCCGGCGCCTGCCATCAGTCCGATGGTGAGGGTCAACCCCTTCTTGCGGCCCTTGCGGTCGGCGTACGCACCCAGGACGGCGGCTCCCACCGGCCGCATCACGAAGCCGACGGCGAAAATGGCGAGCGTGGAGAGCAGGGCGGCGGCGCCGTCGCCCTGTGGGAAGAACACCCCGGCAATGATCTTGGCGAAGATGGAGTAGAGCGCCCAGTCGACCCACTCGACGGTGTTGCCCACAGTGCCGGCCAAGATGGCCTTGCGCTGAGCGGGCGTCATTCTGCGGGACGGTTCGGTGTGGGATGCGGTGATGGCGGTCCTCACGAGGAGGTTCCTCGCTTCCTAAAACAGGGGACAGTTCGGACTGCGGCGTGCGGAGCTGACTTCGGGAAGAGTGCGCGGTGTCGTCCTGCGGGACTGACCAGCCCCCGGGAGGGGGCTGCGGGTGCGTTGTTCTGCGTCGCCGCTTAGCCCTCGCGGGTGCGGCGGTCATCGGCTCGATGGGTGGGCGAGCGCGGCAGAAGGCGGCAAACCGGCGTGATCTGCAGGTGCGGTGCGCGGATGCGCCTCCGCGAAGTGACGCCCTGGTGCGGACGTGCGAGAAGGTGGCCGGTTACGCGAACGTGGGTGCTGTCGCGCTGGCTCCAGTAGGGATGCCCGGTGGTACGGAATCCCGGTACGGGTAGGACGGCGGGTCTGTGGGACCGTCCGTCACGGGGCCGCGGAGGGCTCGGCGGTCAGTTTTGGTCGTGCTGGGCGCGGCAGTACTCGGCGATGTCGCGATGGGTGGCGAGCCACACCCCGTCGTGTCCCGCGATGTGCGCCAGCAGCTCGTCCAGCACGGTCAGGCGCGAGCGGTGCCCGATGATGTGCGGGTGCAGCGTCAGCTGGAACAGGCCGCCCGCCGCGTAGGCGGCAGCGAACTCGTCCTGCCAGATCCGCAGCACGTCCCGCGGCGCGATGTAGGGGCGCAAGGACCCGAAGCGCTCCATCATGAAGTACGGCGCGTCGTCGCGGATCCACTCCACCGGAATCTCCACCACACCCGTCGCTTCGCCGTCCTCGACCAGCTCGTACGGCTCGTCGTCGGCCATCAGCGAGGAGTCGTAGAGCAGCCCCATCTCCCGGGTGATCGACAGAGTGTGGGCAGAGAAGTCCCAGCTGGGAGTACGGATACCGACGGGACGCACCCCGCTGATCTGCTCCAGGGTGTCGGCCGCGCGCAGCTGGAGCTCACGTTCGCTCTCCGCGCCGAGCTGCGTGTTGCGTTCGTGGATCCAGCCGTGGATGGCCAGCTCATGCCCGGCCTTCGTGTAGGACCTGGCCTCCTGCGGGCGCAGCAGCGCGCAGACCGCGGGCATGAAGAAGCTCGCGGGGATGCGGTGGCGTTCCAGCATGTCCAGGATCTTCGGCACGGCCACGCGCGCTCCGTACTCGCCCTGGGCCAGCTTCGCCGGGCTCGTCTGTCCGTCGCGCAGGGCGGGCGTCTCGTGGTCGGAGTCGAAGGACACGGCCACGGCGCACCGCGCTCCGCCCGGCCAGGTCTTCGGCGCCAGGGAACGGCCGGCCCGCACCCGCTCGACGTGACCGCGCCAGATGCGTTCGTCCCACTCCCACGGTTGCTGTTCGCTGTGCGTCATCGAGATGCGGCCTTTCCGTGAGAGAGCTGTGCTCCGGGCCAGGGCGCGGCCACGCGCCATGTCGGTCACCTCCGCTCTTGTGTTGCGGGGGTGAGGTGGTCAATAGTGGCCGTCTCCCATTCAGCCAGCCCGAAAATCGATGGAAATCACCATGGGAAGCGCCAATGTGAAGGATTTCGCCGCCGAGCTCGACGAGACGGACCTGGCGATCACCCACGCCCTCCAGATCGCACCTCGCGCCTCATGGACCACGGTGGGCGACGTACTGGGACTCAGCGCGGTAACGGTCGCCCGCCGCTGGAGCCGGATCTCACAGCGGGGAACGGCCTGGGTGACGGCCACGGGCAGCCCCGCTTTGTGGCGATCCCTGTGCAACGCCTTCATCGACGTCGACTGCGACCCCGCCGAACGCGGCCGGGTCGCCCTGGCCCTGGCCCGTGACCCCCGGACGAAGTCCGTGATGGAACTGGCCAGCGGGCGCGACATCCACGTCAACGCCATCACCCGAGACCTGCCCAGTCTCTCCCGCTTCGTCCTGGACCACGTGAGCGGCCTGCCCGGCGTCGTCCGGCTCAACACACAGGTCACCACACGCATCCTGGCAGCCGGCAACGACTGGCGGTTGGACGCGCTGACCCGCGCGCAGCAGTCGCGCCTGCAGTCCCTGACCGACGAGACCCCACCGCGCACGACCGTCCCCGGCCCGCTGGACACGCAGGACCGGGAGCTGCTGTTCGCCCTCGCGGTGGACGGCCGGCTGCCCGTCACCGACCTGGCCGAGCACCTCGGCTCGAGCCACACCGCGGTGCGGCGCCGCCTGACCCGGCTGGAGCGGACGGGCGCGGTGGCCTTCCGCAGCGAGGTGGCCCAGCACATCACGGGATGGCCGGTGACGTCCCTACTCTGGGCACGCGTCCCGGTCAGCCGACGCCAGCAGGTCTGCGAGCGGCTGGGAAGGATGCCGGACGTGCGGCTGCTGACCGCAACGAGCGGAGAAACGAACGTCCTGCTCTCCGCGTGGCTGCACTCCGTCGACAGCGTCCTCGACCTGGAGGACCGCATCAGCGCGGAGTGCCCGGAGCTGGAGATCGCCGACCACGGAATCGTCCTGCGCACAGTGAAGCGACAGGGCTGGATCCTCGACAGCCTGGGACGCCGCACAGAGTGCGTCCCCATCGACCCCTGGTGCGACCTCCCGGAGGACTCCACCTGCGCCTGAGGACCTCCACGGGGTGCCTGTGCCGCTCGAAGACGCGATTCGGTGCTGTGAGCTGTGAAGCAGCCTTTCGGTCAGGCAGCGTGGCGGTCCTCCTCATGGAACAGGCCGACGAGGACGGGCTGTCGTCGAATCCGGTGGACATGGGTGACGGTAGCCAGGGCGGACGGTTCGGCGCCGCTGTCCAGTTGCCGACGGAGAGATCGTTAAGCAGGCCGCCGCATGTATATGCGTGTCCGACCCCTGCAAATACGCAAACACGGTGAGGGCCCGAGGATCAGGGCGAGGTCGTGGCTCGCGCGCTGGTTGTGTGGCGTCAACGTGTTCCTGCGTGACGGCGACACCATCTACCGCACCTGCCACACCAACCCGTGGATGGCCCGGCCGTGGTTGCAGGGGCGGCTGCTCGGTCAAGCATCAGCCCGCCTCGCGCTGCGGCTTTGCGAGGTTGAGGCGTTCGCCACCGACGGACTCAGTCCGGTACGGATCGAGGTCGAGGACACACGCGACGCCCCGTCAGCGCCACAACTGTCCGTCGGCCACCTCTGGACACACCCCGAGAATGGGTGTACAGGTACTGTACATGTCTATCGGAGCACATAAGCGGTCCCGCATCGTCGAGACTCTCGCCCGGGCCATCCGCAGCGGTGAGCTCAAGCCGGGCGACCAACTGGACGGCGAGAACGAGCTCGCCCGACGCTTCGCCGTCTCGCGCGGGACGATCCGCCAAGCACTCCAGGAACTCCAGCAGCGCAACCTCATCGCGACCCGCTCGGGCATCGGCTCGTTCGTGACCTTCGACGGGGTGGCCCTGGACCAGTCGCTCGGCTGGGCGCGCGCCCTGCGCAGCGCTGGGAGCGACATCACCACCGAGGTCCTCGACATCGCTTCTGTCCCCTGGGACACGACGGCGCTGCCGCCCGAGGCGCTGACGGACGCGGCCCTGGCCGCCGACCACGCCGTCCGGGTCCGCAGGATCCGCAGGCTCCCCGACGGCACCGCCGTCTCCTACGAGTCGTCGTTCCTGCCCGCCACCGGGATTCTCGCCGACCTGCCCGTCACGGGCCTGATCGACGGATCGATCTGGGCGACGCTGCAGCGGGCCGGGATACGTCCGGTCAGCGGGAGCCAGCAGGTGCGGCTCGTCCCGCTCGACGCCGACGACGCCCGCATCCTGGACCGCCCCGAGGGGTGTGCGTTCCTGGGCACCGCCCGCACGTCGTTCGGTGCGGACGGCGGGTTCGTCGAGCACGTGGCGGCGCTCCTGGACCCGGATCACTTCCGTATCGTCATCAATTTTGGAGGCACACTGTGACGAGGCCGAGCCTCGAGACCGTGACTGACCGAGCCACCGCCGCCCTCGTCGGTCTGGCCATCGGCGACGCGCTGGGGATGCCCACGCAGTCGATGAGCCGCGAGCGGATCGCCACCACCTACGGCCGCATCACCGGGCTGCGCGACGCTGTGGCCGACCAGCCCATCGCGCCGTCGATGCGGGCCGGGTCGGTCACGGACGACACCGAGCAGGCGGTCCTCGTCGCCCGGCTGCTGATCGCCGGGGGCGGTCATATCGCACCGGCCGAATTCGCCGATGCGCTGGCGGCCTGGGAGAAGGGCATGGCGGACCGCGGGTCGCTCGATCTGCTCGGTCCCTCGACCAAGGCCGCGATCTCGGCCATCCAGGCTGGCGCCGGGCCGCAGGACGACCCCGGCGGCCGGGGCACCACGAACGGGGCCGCGATGCGCATCACCCCGGTCGGCATCGCCTTCCCGAGCACGGGCGGGTCGCTGGCCGAGGCCGTCGTCGAAGCGTCGCGGCTCACGCACAACACCGGTCTCGGGCTGAGCGCGGCCGCGGCGGTCGCGGCCGCCGTCTCCGGCGCCCTGGACGACCCAGGCCTGTCGGTACTCGACGGCGCCCGCTCCGCGGCTGACGCCGCCGCGCCGCTCGAGCGCGTCGGCAACTGGGTCGCCGGCGGCTCCGTCTCCGCCCGCATTCGGTGGGCGGTCAAGCTGGTCGCCGGCCTTCCGGAGGCCGATGTGCTCGACGCCCTTTACGAGATTGTCGGCACGTCGGTCGCCTCGCAGGAATCCGTGCCCGCCGCGTTTGCACTGGCCACACGCTTCGCGGACGACCCCTTCCACGCCCTGTGCCTCGCGGCACAGGTCGGCGGCGACACCGACACGATCGCGGCGATCGCCGGCGCGATCCTCGGCGCGCACCACGGAATGGCCGCGTGGCCCAGCGACGTTGTCGGCCAGGTCCTGACCGTCAACGACCTGAAGCCGGAACCCCTCGTCGAAGGCCTGCTCGGCCTTCGACACGAACGGCTCCGCTGACTCCGCCCAGGTCCCGCCGGGCCGGGCAAGACCCGGCGGACCCGAACAACGCCCCACACGGGCGACGGCGCCCAGTTCGACCCTCGACGCCGCGCTCGCGAACTCAAAGGAGAGTGTCGTGACCAAATCTAGTGCCGTGCCCCAGGGCCCGGCGACAGGCTCGCCCGCCGCAGCCGCCCTCCAGGAGCGGCCGCGCCTCGGGCACATCGAGCAGCGGGGCATCGAGCCGGTTCCGCCCGCCGAGCGCAACGGCCGCCCACTGCAACTGTTCTGGGCCTGGTTCGCGGCCAACATCTCGATCCTGGGCCTGCCGCTCGGCATCGCCCTGATCCAGAGCGGCCTCAACCTCTGGCAGGCGATCGTCGCGGCCACGATCGGGTCGTTCGCCTCGTTCGCGCTCGTCGGCGTCATCTCGATCGCCGGCCGCCGCGGCCACGCCCCCAGCCTGACGCTCTCCCGCGCCGTCTTCGGTGTACGCGGGAACATCGGCCCCACGCTCGTGTCTCTGCTGTCCCGGCTCGGCTGGGAGACCGTCAACACGTCGACGGCAGCGTTCGCGCTCACCGCACTGTGCGGGATCTTCTTCGGCACCAGCAGCAACGCCAAGGACGTGCCCGTCATCGCGGTGGTGAGCATCCTGATCTTCGTCGCCTGCACCGTCACCGTCTCCGGCCTCGGCCACGCCACGCTCCTGGTCATCCAGAAGTGGGCCACCTGGATCTTCGGCGCACTGAACATCGTGGTCGCCGTGTACCTGCTCACGCACGTGGACTGGACCGCAGTCACCGCCACGAAGGCGGGCTCGACAGCCGCGCTCGTCGCCGGCATCGGCACCATCGCCGGCGGCACCGGCATCGGGTGGGCCAACGCCGGAGCCGACATGTCCCGCTACCAGTCCGACCGGGTGCGCGGCACCCACCTGGTCGCCAGCGCCGCGGCGGGCGCCGGCGTCCCGCTCGTCCTGCTCATCTCGCTCGGCGGCGTGCTCGGGTCCGGCGACTCCAAGCTCGCGGCGGCCGCCAACGGCCCCGTCGCGGCACTGACCGATGTCATGCCGGCCTGGATGTCTGTCATCTACCTCGTCACCGCGTTCGGCGGGCTGCTCGTCTCGAACCACATGTCGGTGTACTCGGCCGGCCTGACCACCCTGACCCTCGGCGTGCCGATCCGGCGGGTGTACGCCGTCGTCGTCGACGTCGTCGTCACCACGCTCGGCTCGATCTACTTCATGCTCATTGCCGACAACTTCTACGACCCGTTCATCTCGTTCATCACGCTGCTCGCTGTCCCGATCACCGCGTGGGTCGGCGTCTTCATCGCCGACCTGCTCCGCCGCCACGACTACGGCGACGACGACCTGCTCGACCTCGCTCCCCGGTCCCGGTACTGGTACCACGCCGGAGCCGAGTGGCGCGCCGTCGCCTGCTGGGCCGTGGCGATCGTCGTCGGCTACCTGTTCACCCAGGCCGGCCCCGCCGACAGGCCCTGGTTCACCGGCGCGTGGCACGGCACCTGGATCGGGCAGAACGGGCTCGGCTGGCTCGTGACGTTCGCCGTCGCGTTCCTCGGCTACCTCGCCCTTGGCGGGGCCCGCACCACGGCACGGACGGGGCAGCGCTGATGGGCCGCGTACTGCACACCGGGCAGGCGATCGTCGACCTCGTCATGCGCGTGCCCGCGATGCCGCCCGTCGGCGGCGATGTCTACGCCCATCAGTTCGAGCTCACTGCCGGCGGCGGCTTCAATGTCATGGCCGCCGCCGCGCGGGACAGAGCCGACGTCGTCTACCTCGGTACCGTCGGGACCGGACCCTTCGGCGACAAGGTGCACGCGGCCCTCCAGGCCGAGCGCATCGCGGCACCCAATCCACCGGTCGCCGGCCTCGACACCGGCGTGAGCGTCGCGATCGTCGACGCCGACGCGGAGCGTACCTTCGTCTCGGCGCTCGGCGCCGAGGGGCAGGTGACACCCGAGCACCTGAACGCCGTCGCCGTGCGACCCGACGACGTCGTCTACGTCACGGGGTACTCCCTGCGGCACCCGGCCAACGGCGCGTCGCTGACCGGCTGGCTGCCTACCATCGATCCACAAACGGCGGTCGTCTTCGACCCCGCTCCCTTGCTCACCGAGATCCCCGAGGCGGCCTGGGCGGCCATCACGGCCCGAGCCACCCTCTGGACGCTCAACGCCCGCGAGGCGGGCCTCACGCTCGGCCGGCTCACCGGCACAGTGCCCGAGGGCACCACGCCCGCCGAACTCGCCGAGGCGCTCGCCGGCCTGCTGCCGGCGGCCGTGCTGGTGCGCGACGGTGGCTGCGGCACCTACGTCGCCGACCGCATCGGCGTCCGACACGTGCCCGCGCACGCCATCACCCCGGTCGACACCAACGGCGCCGGCGACGCACACACCGGCGTCCTCATGGCATGCATCGCACGCGGAACCAAACTCCTCGACGCGACCCGCCGCGCGAACGTCGCCGCTGCCATCGCCGTCACCCGGCAAGGACCGGCGACCGCACCAACCGCGGACGAGGTCGACGCGGCCATGGCCCGCCCTGGCACAGATTAGGAGCCTGGGGAAGGGACGTTTCACGCACCGCCTCCTTCGCCGGCGCTCGAAACCTCCCTTCCCCAGCAGCTTGCCGGGCCCGCGGCCTGGAGAACGTTCAGCTGGTGATGCCACAGCGGGCTGGTGGCCGCGATCCGCACCGTGTTCCTCGGCGCGGCCTGGCAACGATGCCGGGAGCACGGAGGCCGTGCGCACCCAGCTGGACGTGGTCGCAGACATGCTCGGACGGCAGTTCCCCCAGGTCAGGAAGATGCTGCTGGACGCCGCGACAGACATCACCGCGTTCGCGGACTTCCCGCCCGCGCACTGGAAGAAGATCTGGTCCACGAACCCGCTGGAGCGGCTGAACCGGGAGATCAAACGGCGGACCGACGTCGTCCATGTCTTTCCCGACCCCGCGGCACGGGAGCGGCCGGCCGCCGCGGTCCTGGCCGAACTGCACGACGAGTGGCAAGTCTTCGACCGCCGTTACTTTTCCGAAGGCTCCATGGCCGAACTTCTCAATCCGAAACCCGCTGAGGAGGACCGCCAGCTTCCCCCGCCCGAACCGAATCAGCTCGGCCAGTGACCACATCACTCTGCGAGACATGACCGGCTGGTCGGTTCCGATCGCGCATCCGAAGGCTGATCAGCGCGGTGACGGCGAAGACGGCGGCCTCGTAGATCATGGCGTGCCGAAACGCGGCGCCCGGGCCGGCGGCGGGTGCGAAGTAGACGAGCCCCGCCGCAGCCACCCCGATCGACCCGCCCAGCTGCTGAGCCGTGGGCAACAGCCCGGACACAGAACCGGCCGCGGAGCCGTCGACCCTCGCCAGCACGAGAGCGAACACGGAGGCGGTGAACGAGCCGAACGCGGCACCGCCGAGAGCCAGGACCGGCAACGCCGCCCAGCGTCCGGCCGCCGTGCCGATGAGCGGGGCGAGAGCCAGGGCCGTCCCCGCCAATACCAGCGCCGAGACCGTGAGCACGGCCAACCCATGTCGGCGGGCCAGCGCGGGTGCACCACGGCTGCCCAGCACGGCCGCAGCCGCGAAGGGAGCCGACGTCAGCGCGGCCGTGAGGGCGGGATATCCAATGGCCGACTGCAGATGCAGGAACAGCAGATACGTGAAGGACGGCACCCCGGCGTTGAACACGAACACCAGCAGCACCCCCGCACGCGCCCTCCGGTCGCGGAACAGCGACGGATGCACCAAGGGATCCGGCCGGTGCGGGAGAGTCAGGGCGAAGCAGCCGAGAACGGCAACGGACACGGCCAGCGTGGCCCATGTCCACCAGGGCCAGCCGGCTTCCCCTCCCAGCGCGAGCGGCAGCACCAGCGCACCGAAGCCCACGGTGGTCAGCAACACGCCCACCCCGTCCACGCGCTGTCCGGCCGCGCCTCGCGTGCGAGGCAGTGCGGTCGCGCCTGCGAGCGAGAGGAGTGCCACCGGCACCGTGACCAGGAACACCGAGCGCCAGCCGATACCGAAGAGGTCGGCGCCGACGAGAAGTCCGCCGATCAGCGGCCCGGCCAGCGACGCCACTCCCATCGTGGCACCGAACAGGCCGAGAGCCCGTGGGCGCCGGGCAGCGGGGACTGCGACCTGGATGATCGACAGAACCTGCGGGGCGACCAAGCCGCTGCCCGCGCCCTGGAACAGCCGGGCCGCGATGAGGAACGTGGCATCGGGAGCACACGCGGCAGCTACTGAACCGGCCATGAAGACGACGGTGCCCAGCACGAACAGCCGGTGGTAGCCGTACCGGTCGCCGAGGCGCGCGGCCGTGATGAGCAAGCAGGCGTAGGTCAGGGTGTACCCGGCCAGGATCAGCTGCACGGCACCTGAGCCGGCACCCAGGTCGGCCCGGATCGCCGGGGCGGCGATCTGCGCGACGGTGACGTTGAGCAACTGCACGAATGTCGCGCTCAGCACGACCAGCAGTACGAGCCGCCCGTCGCCACCGGCCGCGAGCCGTCCCCCACTCAGGGACGGGGAACCCTTCATGGGCCGATGCCGGCTCACGAGGCGAGGACCGCGGCGAGCTGCCCCGGCCGGGCGGCGAACGGGCTGTGGCTGCCGGGCAGGGTATGCACAGTGAACGGGTTACCGGGGAAGGCCAGGTCGGCTTCCGCGATCATCAGGTCCTGCGCGGCCGGTGCCAGCGCCCGGTCCTCGGCGCAGCGCAGGAAAGCTCGTGGAATTCGTCCCCACCGTGCTGCGGTCAGGGTGACCGGAGCCGTCGGGATCGCCAGGGGCAGATCAGGGCTCAGCGCGGACCGCCACCGGTCAAAGCGGTCCAGGGGGGTGTCGTGGTAGTGGGTTTCCCGCAGTTCGTCGAGGTAGGCGGGATCCGGTGAGAGCGGATTGATCCGTACGGCGCCCAGGGCCTCGGGGTCGCCGAGATTCAGGTTCTGGCCCAGCGCGGGGGCGTTCTCGGGTGAGCCCAGATAGTCGAAGAACCGCGGCCGCCCGCCCGGGACGAAAGCGGACAGGTAGACGATCCGGTCCACCAGCTCGGGCGCCCGCTCCGCGGCCAGGGACGCGGGACCGCCGCCCGCGCTGTGTGCGACGAGCACGACAGTGTGATGGTGACGCACCTGGTGCAGGACGCTCAGTACTGCCTCGGCGCAGTCGTCCATCGTCAGGGTGGCGAGCTGTGACTTCTCGGTCAGCAGGCCCGGCTGGCCGGGCAGCAGGTATCCGGTGGGCAGGGGTGCGTCGAAGCCGTGCCCCGGCATGTCGACGGCCACGCTTGCAGCGCCCAGTCCGGCCAGCGCGCGCTGCGTCGCCGCCCACTGTCCGGAGCTGTGCCAGGCGCCGTGCACGAAAACGAAGACGGTGCCGGTCAGAGATACGTTCTTCATGGCTCCATTCCAGACAGAAACCACAGCGCCATCCATTCATAGATCTGATAAGTGGCATGGCAATATCTTTGAGGTATGGCCAGCGGCCGATGGAATGGAGGGCGAGTCATGGAAGCGCGACACCTGCGGTACGCGGTTGCTCTCGCCGAGCACGAACACTTCGGCCGGGCGGCCAGCGAGCTGGGCATCGCGCAGCCGCCGCTGTCCAAGCAGATCGCCGACCTGGAGCGCGAGGTGGGGGCCCGGCTGTTCGACCGCACACGTCGGGGGGTGTTCCCGACCGCCGCCGGTGAGGCGTTCCTCGCGCGGGCGCGCCGGGCGCTCGACGAGATCGCGGCGGCCACGGTCGACGCGGGCCGCGCCGCGCGCGGCGAGACGGGACGTCTGCGCCTCGGCTTCATCGCCTCGGCACTGCTCGACCCGCTGCCGGGCGTCCTGAGCCGGTTCGGCCGTGAGCGGCCCGATGTGAGACTGGAACTGCACGAGATGGCGACCAGCCGCAGCAGCTCAGCTCTCGTCGCCGGGGAGCTGGACGTAGCCTTCACCCTCGGCCCCCCACGGGGCGCCGGAGCCGAGCATCTCGTGTCCGTCCCGGTCGGACGCGATCACGTGATCGCTGTGGTAAGTACGGTGCACCCGTACGCGGGTCAACAGTCGGTAAGTGCCGATCAATTGCGGCGACAGCCGCTGATCGTGTCGGCTGGCGACGACGAGCCCGCTGTAGTCGCCGGACTGCGCGCCCTGCTGGGCACGGACTCATCGGCTCTCGGCGGCGCGACCGTCGCGAGGGACGTGCACACGATCATCGGCCTCGCCTCCTCGGGCGTGGGCGTCGGCCTGGGGCCGTCCCGCATGAGGGCGGTCCCGCGTCCGGGAGTGCGGTTCTGTGAAGTGACCCCGCGCACGCCCCTGCCCGATCTCGTCCTGTCCTTCGCGGCCCGCGATCACTCCCCGGTGCTGCGCGCCTTCCTCGACACCGTCCAAAAGCACTGCCCCGACGTCGGTGCCGCGCTCAACGACCGGCTCAGGCCCCACACTTGATGCGGGCCGGTCTCCCCTTCGCATGCATGCCCGGCACCGTCACCGCTCGCCGCAGTCACCGAAGAGGCTGAGCGCAGACCTGACGGGGCGTCCAGGCGTCGGGGCTTGCGCCGGGGGCGTCCGCGAAGTCCCCGGATCGGCGTGACCGCGTCCAGCAGTGACAGGAATTGGGTGCTGTCGTGGCGGTAGCTGCCGGTGAGCGTGACGGCGAGCGGTGTTCCGGGGCGGTCGACGGCGTAGTTCGCCCAGCATGCGAACACCGGTCCGCAGCACTCGACCCGGGAAGAAAATCGTCGGGCGGAAGCGGAACATCGTCACCGACACCCTCGGTCTCCTGCTGGCCGTTCTGGTCACCGCGGCGAGCGTGCAGGACTCCGTCGCCGGCACCCGGCTCCTGGATCAGGTCGTCGGCGAACACCCCGGCATCCGCAAGGTGTGGGTCGACGGCGGCTACCGCCAGCACCTTGTCGAGCACGCGGCCACCCTCGGCATCGACATGGAAATCACCGCCCGCATCCCTGGGACCAGGGGAATCACCGAACAGGTCCAGCGCCCATCCCGCCGCAACGCACCAAGGTGCGCCGACTCCAGCCAACCGCTCTGCGACGTGTTCCGGTCGCCAGGCATCCACCCATCTGGCATCCAGCTCGTCCGCATCGAGCACAACACCGCCGAGTGGGAGGGATCCTGTCATCGGCACAACCTGCCGCCGCAGTCCGATCAGGACCCAGTCCTTTTCAGGACCGGAGCCAAGCCCACCACCGGGACGGATACGACCTCGGCGAACGATCGGCCTGGGCAGTCCTGAAAGGCGACTTCCGGATGGCGGGGCGGCGTCAGACCACGGTCACCGGATGCCGTACCACCGCGTTGAACAGATACCCCTGCGTGTTGGAGATCGCGGTGTCCGGCTGGGTGCGGCCGGTCGTGTCGGTGGCACGGGCCAGCAGGTGCGTCGAGCCCGAGGTGTCGGGTGTCCAGGGAAGGGACCAGCGCGTCCAGGCGCCGGAACGCGGCCGGTCGTGAAGTCGCGCCGGCCGCCAGCTCGTGCCACCGTCGGTACTGACGTCGACCCGCGCGATGGCTCCCGCGCCGGACCAGGAACGGCCGTGCAGCACCTGGCCCTCTCCCGCCGGGAAGGTTGCGCCGCTCGCCAGCTCGAAAGCGCTCTTGATCGTCTGCCTGGTCAGCGGCGCGCTGCCCTCCTCCGGATAGGCGTGGCCGAACAGCCGGTAGAAGGTGGTGTTCCACGGCGAGAAGAGCGGCTGCGCGGACACCTCGATGTCGCCGACCCATTTGATCGACGCGATCCCCACCCATGAGGGCACCAGCACCCGCACCGGGTACCCGTGGTCGTACGGTAGCGGCTCGCCGTTCATCTCATACGCGAGCAGGACGTCGTTCAGTGCTTTGGCCAGCGGCAGTGGACGGCGCACCCGGCCAAGGCTCTCACCGCCGCTGACGTACTCGGCGTCCAGGCCACGCGGCTGGATGTCGACGGCGTACGACGACAGCCCGGCCCTGCGCAGTACGTCGGCCAGGAGCACCCCACGCCAGCGCGCGACGCCGACGGCGCCCAGCGTCCACGGGGTGCCGGCGACCGTGTCGCCCTGCTGGGTCGTGTAATAGCTGCGGCCGTTTCCAGCGCACTCGACGAATGCGGTACGGGTGACGGCGGGCAGGGCGCGCAGGTCGTCGTACCCGAACTCCACAGGGTTTTCCTCGCCGGGTGTGCCCCGCAGCCCGTCACCCCACAGCGTCAGCCGCCAGTCGGCGGCGTCCAGGACGGGAGTCGCCGTGTGGTTGCGCACGAAGAACAGCTCGTTGGGGGTGTGGTAGCCGGTGCCGCGCAGGGCCTCCCAGCGGGTTTCGGCGTTGGTGCCGCGCTGGATGAACCACTCAGGCGGCAACGGCTTGACGATCGGCGGGTCGGCGGCGTGAGCCGGAGCCGTCAGGGGGAACGCCGTGCCGGCTGCGGTTGCAGCGAGCAGGGTAAGCAGCCGACGGCGTGTGACCCCGTCGGCTCTGGCCTCTCCGGCGAGCCACTGGCGCAGCCTGCGGCGGTCGTAGGTGGTTTCGTGGTGGGTGACGGAGCTGACGGCAGACATGGCAGGTCCTCGTCATACGGGGAGAAGAGCTCGGGCAACGGTGCACACCGGTCCACACAGACGCCCCCTCGCGGGAACGGGAAAACCACAGCACCCGTGCGAGGCGGTCGTCGAAGGAGAGAACCGACAGAAGGGCTGATCAACCGGGGAACCGACACAGCGCGGCGGCTACGCGGACGAGGTCCACGGCGCGGCGACGAGTCAGAGGCTCCAGCGGAGGCATGGCGGGATGCAAGCATGTGGCCGGTACATGTGTCAACGGTGCGTCAGTCGCGTCGACAGGCAGAGCCGTCGACGCGCCCGAAGTCCGCGTACGGACTGCGGTTGCAGCGCTGAGGGTTCACCCCACCACGGTGTGGCCGGCATGTGAGGGGAGATCGTTGCACGTGCACGGAATTCATCGGCACCGGCCGGGTTGCCCGACGGACCGCGGTCAGAAGCCCACGCCGTCGCGGATCAAGACGACCACGCCCCGCTCGGGAAGGGCTTCGCGCTCCAGGATGAGGATCTTGCCGATGAACGAGGTCTGGCCGTGGTTCTCCTGCAGCCGTCGCCACTCCTTTGGCAGGCTGTAGTCCCTGATACGGCGGAGCCCGGTCGCTCGTCGGGGACGATCTTCGCTTCTCGACCTGCTTCCGCAGCACGCTCTCAGCGGCAAGACCGTGCTCCCCCTGGCCACGGGCGGCAGTCAGGCCCACGTTCTGGCCATCGACTACGCGCTGCGCCCGGTCCTCAGCTCCATGGGCGCCTCCCACATCGTGCCCGGATGGTTCACCCTCGACCGGGACATCGCCCGCGAGGACGGCACACCCGTCGTCGCGCCCGCGAGTGCCAAGGCGCTGGAAGAGGTGACCGACCAGTTCTCCGCCGCGTTGGGTGGACGGGTCAGCACACTTTCCCCCACAGGCTGACCCACTCCCCGCCACCTGGGTCACAGGGACACCAGCCAAGCCGTCGTGTCATCGGCATGACCGAAGCGGAAGATGCGGAGGGAGCCGAAAGAAGGCTCACCTGCTCGAGTCGGCTGGGGTGAGCCGGTCCGGCCGCACCTTTCGAGGCAACAGCAACCTCAAACGGCTGCTGGGAATCACCGCCATGGTCGCGATCAGGAACAAGAACTCCTCCCTCGGCGTCTTCTTCCGACGCCTGGCCGCCCTACGCGGCGGCAAACGAGCCGGCGCCACAGGTCCATGCCGAGCACGTCGAGGGCGAGCTTGGCCCGCAGCCGCTTGATCTCCACGGCCTCCCCCGAACCCACCCGGGGACGCCGGCCGCTGTAGACCTCGGCCTTGCGGGCCCATGTCCGCACCGTCTCGGCCGAACCGATGCCCAGTTCCGCGGTGACCGCCTTCAGCGCGGCCTACCGCACCGAAGCAGCCAACCGGAAGTGGACGGTCGGCTTGCCCTCCCCGATTCAACCCCCATACTGCGGATCTCTCTATGGGGTCCGCACATATGCCGCCTCCGGGCCCCTTTGCCCAACGTGTGCGCCGCGGAGACAGCCCGGCGACAGCGTGGACACGGGGGTCCGGAACATGCGGTACGGACGAGGCCATCAAGGGCGGTGGCGGCTGCTGCTCGCCCTCCTGCTGACGGCGGTGGCCGGAGTGCTGGCCGCCGGCGGCACCGCGTCCGCCGCCGCGCCACCCTCCTACCTCACCCTCGAGGCGATTACCGGCGATGGCCGCCGGACGACGAGTCGGTATTCGCGAGGCCGTGATAGGGATGCCCTTGAACGTCAGGCGGGCAGCCGCGGCACGCTCTCCACCAGACAGCGGGTGTACGGGTCGACGGGAGCGCCCAGCACCTGCGCGGTGTCGCCTTGTTCGACGATGCGGCCGCGCTCGAGAACCGCCGTGTGTTCGCACAGCGAGGCGACCACCGACAGGTCGTGGGAGACCATGACGAGGGTCAGGCCGCGCTCTTCCTTCAACTCGCTCAGGAGGTCCACGACTTTGACGCGGGTGGTGACGTCGAGTGCGCTGACGGGTTCGTCGGCGAGCAGCACCCGCGGGTCGCAGACGGTCGCGCGGGCGATCGCGATGCGCTGCCGCTGGCCGCCGGAGAACTCGTGCGGATAGCGCTCGGCGGCGTCGGCGGGCAGTCCGACCCGCTCCAGGGCCTCGGCCACCTTGGGCACGGCCGTCCGCCGGTCGTCGACACCGAGGGAACGCAGTGGTTCGGAGACGATGCTGCCGACGCGCCGGCGCGGGTCGAGCGACGAGTACGGATCCTGGAAGACGCACTGCACGCTGCGCCGGAAGCGGCGCATCTGCCGGCGGTCGCGCAGGTTCAGCTGGTCGCCGTCGAAGCGGACGGTGCCCGAGGTGGGCCGGGCGAGCCCGAGGAGCAGCCGCAGCAGGGTCGTCTTGCCCGCGCCCGACTCGCCGACGAGGGCGAGGCTCTGTCCGGCCTCGATCTTGAGGGAGATGTCCTCGACGACGGGCGCGGCGCTTCCCCGATAGGCGAAGGAGGCCGCGCTCATCTCCAGTACGGGCGTCATCGCGTCCAGTACGGGCGTCATCGCGTGCTCCTCAGGTCCAGAGCCGACTCCAGTTGCCGGGCGCTGGCCACCAGCGCCCGGGTGTACTCCTCACGCGGGGCCCGCACGATCTCGCGCACGTCGCCCTCCTCCACGGCGTGTCCGTCCTTCATCACCAGGACGCGATCCGTGACTTTCGAGACGACCGCGAGGTCGTGGCTGACGAAGAGGACGGCCATGTCCCGTTCCCGTACGAGGGTGTCGAGCAGGTCGAGCATCTCGGACTGCACGGTGACGTCGAGCGCGGTGGTGGGCTCGTCCGCGATGAGCAGCTTCGGGTCGCAGGCCAGCGCCATGGCCAGTGCGACACGCTGGCGCTGGCCGCCGGAGATCTCGTGCGGGAAGGCGCGGGCGATGCGGCCGGGTTCGGGCAGTCGCACCTGTTCCAGGGCTTCCGTCACAGCCCGCTTCAGCGCGGCACCCTTCAGCCCCCGCCTCCTGGCCAGTGGTTCGGCGATCTGCTTGCCGACGCGCATCAGCGGGTCCAGGGCGGTGAGCGGCTCCTGGAAGACGATGGCGGCGTCCCTGCCGCGTACGTCGGTGAGCTGTTTCTCGCGGGCGCCCACGATCTGGGTGCCGGCGAGTTCGACGCTGCCGGTGGCGGTCATCCCGTCGGGCAGCAGGCCGAGCACGGCGAGCGTGGTCAGCGACTTGCCGGAACCGGACTCGCCGATGAGGCCGAGTCGCTCGCCGGGGTCGATGGTCAGCGAGAGCCGGTCGACGAGGACGCGCCCGTCGGCGGTACGGATGGTCAGGTCGCGTACGTCGAGGATGTTCACGCACGCCTCCGCCGGGCCGCCGGGTCGAGGGCGTCGCGCAGGCCGTCGGCGATGAGGTTCACGCCGATGACAAGGAGGACGAGCAGGATGCCGGGGGCGAGAGCGCCCGCCGGGGCCGTGATGAAGGTGGCCTGCGCCTCCTGGAGCATGCGGCCCCACGAGGCGTTGGGCGGCGGCGCGCCGAGGCCTAGGTACGACAGACCGGCCTCGGCCAGCACGGCGAGCCCGAACTGGAGGGCGAGGTTCACCACGAGGGTCGGCCAGATGTTGGGCAGCACGTGCCCGGCCACGATGCGCGGCCACGACGTGCCCGAAGTGCGGGCGGCCGTGATGTAGTCCTGCGCGAGGACCCGCTTGGCCAGGACGCGCACCAGCCGCGCCACGACCGCGCTCTGCGCGAGGCCGATGGCCAGCACGGCGGAGCCCAGCGAGGCCGAGCGGGCGGCGACGATGAGCATCGCCAGGAGGAGCGTCGGGAAGGCGATCAGGATGTCGAGGAACGCGGAGACCGTGTCGTCGAGCCAGCCCTGCGCGAAGGCGGCCAGCACGCCCAGCGTGACGCCGACGGCTGCCGCGATGAGGACCGACCCCAGTCCCGCCTCGAAGGCGATCCGGGAGCCGGTCATCAACTGGGTGAACAGGTCGCGGCCGAGCTTGTCGGTCCCGAGCAGGTGATCTCCGGCCGGTCCGGTGAGCCGTCCGCCGGACGTATCGTCGGAGGCGTACGGAAGCCAGACCAGGGAGACGAGCGCCAGCAGGGCGATCAGGCCGGCCAGCACGCAGCCGGTGATCAGCGTGTAGGAACGCTTGGCCGGCCGCTTCGGCTCCGGCGTCTGCTGTGTCTGAGCTGTCAGATCCGTCTGCGTCATCGGGCACCTCCCGACAGCCTGCCCCGCAGCCGCGGGTCGATGATCCGCTGCACGAGGTCGGCGGCGAATCCGATGACCAGCACCGCGAACGTGGACACGAACAGCACGCCCTGGATGACGGGGTAGTCGTGCTGAGCGATGCCGGTCGCGAGCATGGAGCCGAGACCGGGCAGCGCGTACACGGACTCCACGACGACCGCGCCGAGCAGCGTGGACGCCAGCTCGATGCCGAGGATGGAGATGACTGGCACTGAGGCGTTGCGCAACCCGTGCCGCCACATGGCCCGCCCGAAGGACGAACCGAGGGCGCGGGCGGTGCGCAGGTAGTCGCTGTCCAGGACGTCGAGCGTGGCCGACCGCACGTAGCGGATCAGCGAGGCGCTCATCACCAGCGCGATCGTCACAACGGGCAGGACGAGCGAGCGGATGGCCTCGCCCGGCTGCACCCACCCGTCCGGCGGGAACCCGCCCGCGGGAAGCCAGCCCGCGTTCAGCGCGAACACCGCGATGAGGATCATGCCGAGCCAGAACACCGGGACGGCGATGCCCAGCTGGGACACCCCGCTGAGCAGCGCGCCGTACCAGGTCCGTCGCTTGTACGCGGCGACGAAACCGGCCGGGACGGCGATGACGACCGCCAGCACGAAGGCTGCGAGCGTGAGCGGGACCGTGACGTTCAGCCGTGAGCCGACCTCGGGCGCGACCGGCAGCGAGCTGACGAACGACGTGCCGAGGTCACCGGTCGCCAGCTGCCCGATCCAGTGGGCGAACTGCTCGGGCAGCGGCTTGTCGGAGCCGATGGAGTGCCGTGCCGCCGCGATCTGCTCGGGGCTGGCGCCCACCGAGCTGAGCGCGTTGGCGGGGTCGCCCGGCAGCATGCGCAGAAGCACGAACAGCACGACGCTCGCGAGCGCCAGCGACACCAGCAGGAAGGCGAGGCGGCGCAGCAGGTACCGCGCCATCAGCCCTTCTTCTTGATGTCGTAGGCGAAGAACTGCGAGTTGAGGCCGTTGAGCGGGTAGCCGGACAGCTTGCTGCTGGCGACGACGATCTGCGGGTAAAGGTACAGCCAGTCACTGGCCGCGTCCTCGGCGGTCTGCCGGTTGACCTTCTTCAGCAGCTCGGTCTGCTCGGCCGTGGTCGACGCCTCCTCGGCCTGCTCGACCCACTTGGTGACCTGCTTGTTGTCGTAGCCCCAGTAAAAGTCGGGGTTGCCGTACCAGACCAGGTCGCGGTCGTTGACGTGCTCCTGGAGCGTGGCCGTGAAGTCGTGGTTCTTGTAGACCTTCGTGTACCACTCGTCGGGCGTGATCGTGTTGATCTTGACGGTGATGCCGACCTTGGCGAGCTGCGACTTGATGAAGGTCGCGGCGGTCGGGTGCGGGTCGTAGTTCGGGGTGTCGAGGGTGAAGCTGAAGCCGTTCTCGTAACCGGCCTCGGCGAGCAGCTTCTTGGCCTTCGCGGTGTCGTACGCGTTGACCTTGGTGAGGTCCTCGTACCACGGGTCGGTGGGCGGCACCATCGAGCCGATGAGCTTGCCGTAGCCGCCCCAGACGGATTCGAGGAGCTTCTTGTCGTCGATGGCGGCGGAGACGGCCTGGCGGACCTTGACGTCCGTGAAGGGCTTGGCCTTGTCGTTGAAGGCGAGCAGCAGCTTGGTCGTCGAGTCGCCGTCGTTGACCTTGTAGTTCTGGTTGTTCTTGAACTGGTCGAGGGCGTCGGGGGACTGCTCGCTCGTGACGACGTCGACGGCGTTGGTCAGCAGCGCGTTGTTCAGCGCCGTGGCGTCCTTGTAGTAGTGGAAGACGACCTGCTTGTTGGCGGCCGCGTCGCCCCAGTAACCGGCGAACCGGTCGAGGCTGAGGGCGGAGCCGCGGGTCCACTTGTTCAGCTTGTACGGGCCGGTGCCGTCCTCGCTCGTCTTCAGGTCCTTCGCCTCGGAGTTGATGATCCAGACGTAGGAGAGGTTGTAGACGAAGGAGATCGACTTCTGCGACAGCGTGACCTTCACGGTCTTCGCGTCGGGGGTGGCGACGTCCTTGACGACCTCGAGGTTGCTCTTGCGCGCGGACTGCGAGTCATCGGCGAGCACCTTCTCCAGGCTGTACTTGACGTCCGCGCTGGTCAGCGTCTTGCCGCTGTGGAACTTCACGCCGTCGCGCAGGGTGAAGGTATACGTGAGCCCGTCGCCGCTGACCTTATAGTCCTGGGCGAGGAGCTTCTCGACCTTGCCGTCGTCGGTGAGCCTGAACAGCCCCTCGTAGACGTTGCCGTTGAGCGCCTCGGTGACGCCCTGGCCGCCGCCCGCGGTGTTGTCGAGGTTCTGCGGCTCGTAGAGGGAGCCGATGTTGACGGTGGCGTTCTTGTCGTACGTCCCGCCGGAGGCGTCGCCGCCGCCGGAGCCCCCGCCGCAGGCGGTGAGGGTCAGGGCGAGGGTGGCGGCGGTGGCGGTGCCGTACAGGGAGGTCTTCTTGATGCTCATGAGGGAACGCACGCTTTCGTACTGCGGGAAGTGAAAAGCCGGGAGTGGTGATCAGTGCTGCGCGGGGACGCCGCCGCGGAAGACAGGGCGCTTCTCGCCGGCCTCGACGGGCAGGTGGAAGCGGTTCTGTCGCGGCGGCATCGGACAGTTGTACTGATCGGAGAATCCGCAGGGCGGCACGAAGGCGCGGTTGAAGTCGAGGCGGACGCGGCCCTCTCCGGTGTGCGTGACGAAGAGGAAGCGGCCGGCACCATAGGTGCTGTCACCGTTCGTGGGGTCTCCGAAGACGAGCAGCAGGGTGCCGTCGTCGTCGAAGGCGCTGAGGGTGTAGTCCCGGTCGTCCACGGTGAGCGAGATGTCGCCGGGCACGACGAGGTCGCGGGTGCCTCCGTTGTCCCGGATGTGCTCGAACGCGACGCGGCGGGCGCCCGGCACGGGGGTGTAGTCGGCCTCCAGGACCCACGCCGGGTCGTACGGGAAGGTGTCGACGCCGTCGAAGTCCTTGATCGCCGGAGACTGGGCGTCCCAGAACCGCAGGCCGTACTCGGGCTCGCCAGTGACGAGGTCGGTGCGCTCGACTGTGGTGACCGTCACGGTCTCCGGCTGCCCGGCGCGGGCGGCGTCGAGGTCGGGCCGCTCACCGGCCGGGAGCCAGCGGGTCTCGACGAGGGCGAGGTTCCCGGTGGGCGAGGTGACCGAGCGCCGCCGCTCGGCCCGCCATGCCTCCCAGGCCCCGGCGGGGTCCGGGGTCGGCTGGTCCGAGACGGCGGTGTGGGACACGGTTTCACCCATTCACGTAGTCGTTCGGCGGCTGTCACGCCTCGAAGATCGCGCTGCGTGAATTAATGGCCAAAGCACGTTCTTTATCGTCCATAAGATTGGCTAATGTCAACTTGAGACGGCCAGGTGTCGCACAGGTCACTACGTCACTGCGGTCCCGGCCGGTTCGACCCGCACCCGGTTGTCGTGGAAGACCGCGCCGCCCCCGAAGTCGGCGTCGTCTTCCGCCACGGTGGCGTTGACGCCTTCGCCGCCCGGGGAGAGTCTCGGCCAGTGCCCCTTCTCGGTGAGGGCCGTGCCCCGCGTGGCGCGGCCGTCCAGGCGCGCGACCGCGCCGAAGGACCCGCGCGGACTGCTGATCACCACGGCGTCTCCCTCGCTGACCCCACAGGCGGCCGCGTCCGCGGGATGCAGGGACACCTCCGGTCCGCCGGCACGGCGCCGCAGCTCGGGCTTGTTCCCGAAGACGGAGTTCAGGCGGAAGTGAGAGGCGGTGGACAGCAGGACCAGCGGGTAGCGGCCGTCCTCTTCCGGGGCCTGGGACCGGTGACTGCCCGGCAGCGGGTCATGCCCTTCGGCAGCCGCCGACGCGGAGCGGAACTCCAGCTTCCCGGAGGGTGTCGGGAAGCCGTCCGCGAACGGCGGATGCGGTTCCGGGGGCCCCAGCCGTACCCCCCTCCGCCCGGAGGCGCTCCACGGTGACGCCGTGTTCGGCGACCACATCCGCGGTGCCGGTGACCGTAGAGCTGAAGACGACATCGTCACGCTCGGCGAGGGCTGCCGCCGTCTGCGGAGCGAGGCCGGGTGCGCAGTGCACCCGGATGACCACCGTCTCGGCGAAGTTCTCCAGCCCCGTGACGCGTACCGTGCCGCTTTCCAGCAGTCGCGCCCCCCGACGGGCCACCGTTCGCTCGCCCAGTCGCAGAGCCTGGGCGATGGCGCGCCAGGAGGCGCGCCCGTTGATCTGCAGCGCGGCGATGATCCTCAGGTCGAGGTCGTCAAGCATGGGCATGGCTCAGGAACCTATACGCGTACACCGTGGTCGGGCACGTGGGCCGGGGGGCGACGGACCATGGCAGGGCCCGCGAGTGGGGACGGCCCGTGTCAGGGCCGGACACCCAGTGCGGGCAGCACCGTCTCCGCCACGCGGTACGCCTCCTCCAGGAGCGGGTTCGCCGACAGGATGAACGTGTCGACTCCCAGGTCCTCGAACTCCTTCAGACGCTCGACGACCTGGGACGCCGAGCCGACCACGGCGGTGCCGGGCCCGGGCCGGAACAGGCTCATGCCCGGCCACAGGTTCGGATGGACCTCCAGCTCGCGGGCCCGCGCCGGGACCTTGCCGCCGTGCTGGCGGAACTGCCGCTGCCAGCCGACCCCGTCCTCCCCCGCCCTCCCGCCGAGCTGGCGCGCGTAGGTGGCTTCGCTGGTGACGTCCAGCAGCCGGTCGGCGGCGGCCCACGCCTCGTCCTCGGTGTCGCGGACGATCAGGTGCAGCCGCAGCCCGATGCGCAGTGTCCGTCCGTACGCGGCCGCGCGCTCGCGCACCCGGTCCAGCTTCTCCTTGAGCAGATGCGGCGGTTCTCCCCAGGTCAGATAGACGTCGACGTGCTGGGCGGCCATCTCGATACCGGGCTCCGACGAGCCGCCGAACCACAGGGGGACGTGCGGGGCCTGCACCGGCTTCAGCTCGCGGAAGGAGGCTCCGGCGTCCTTGAGGTCGTAGAAGCGGCCTTTGTGGTCGAAGACCTCTCCGGCGGTCAGCCGCTTCACGATGGACCAGTATTCGGCACTGAGTTCGTAGCGCTCGTCGTGCTCGACCTGGAGGCCGTACTCGCGCAGGGCCTTCGTCGAGCCGTTGACGACGTTGAAGCGCAGTCGGCCCCCGAAGAGAGTGTCGAAGCTGAGCGCCATCTTGGCGAGGAGGGTCGGCGAGATCAGGCCGGGGTGGACGGCGAGCAGCGGTTTGAAGCGGGTGCTGGTGGCGGCGGACAGGGCGCTGCCGAGCGGCCACACGTCGTACAGGTCGGTGGCGAGCAGCGCGCCCGTGAAGCCGAGGCGTTCGACGGTGCCGGCGAGTTGCTGGAGGTAGCCGAGGTCGACGGGACGGCGCCCGGCCGGCTCCCAGGGGTAGGCGCCTTCGCGCGGAATGATGTACCAGAGGACTTCCGAGGCCATGTCCCGCTCCCTCAGGCCTTCCGGGCGACGGCGTTCGCGACCCTGACGGGTCGCTCGATGAAGCCGGTGCGTACGAAGATGTCCGCGGCCTCCTGCTGCTCGGCGAGGAACGCGTCGCTGACCTCCTCGATGCGCCACGGCAGGGCGCGCAGTGCCGTCTCCCAGTCGCCGGCCGTGCCGCCCTGGTGCTCGGCGGCGATCTGGGCGGCCTCGCGCGGATGTGCCGCCGCCCAGTCGTCGGCCCGTCGCAGCGCCCGGGTCAGCGCCTCGACGACCTCGGGCCGCTGCTCGGCCAGTTCCCTGCGGGTGAAGAACACCGAGCGGTCGGTGATGACGTCGCCGGTGGCGATCAGGACGTGGACGCCTCCCGTGCGTCGTGCGGCGGCGAGCTGTGCGCCCTGTGCGACCCAGGCGGCGATCTCTCCTGAGCGCAGGAGCTTCTCGCTGTCTTCACCGCTGCGTTCGGCGGTGACGTCTCCGGCGTACGACAGTCCGGCGTCGTCGAGCGCCTTGGCGATCAGGTGGGTCTGCCAGGAGCCGATCGCGAGGTGGATGGTGCCGCCCTTCAGGTCGGCGACGCTGCGCACCGGGCTGTCGTCGGTGACCAGGAGTGCGCCGTGGTCGGGACGAGGTGCCGAGACTGCGGTGTACACGATGTCGTGCCCGGCCGCCTGCGCCGTGATGGGCGGGGTCGATCCGGTGCCGCCGAAGTCGATCACTCCTTCGGTGAGGAGGGGTCCGGTGCGTACGCCGTCGGTGTACGGATGGAACTCCGCTGTCTCGCCGACGGCGGCGAGTTCTTCTGCGGCGTAGTCGAGGCGGGAGAGGTAGTAAAGGGACGGGTTGCTGTTGTGGACGCCGATGGTGATGGGCATTCAGATCACTCCGGTCTGGATGGGGCTGAGGGCGGTGTCGGGTGTATCGGAGGGCGGGGCAGCGGCGACGTGCACGCCGAGGTCGTTCAGGAGCCGCCTGCGCAGGGCGGCGAAAGCGGGGTCTCCCGGGTCACGCGGCCGGGCCACGGCGACGGGCTCGTCGGTGACGAGCCGGCCGTCACGGAGGACGCAGACACGGTCGGCGAGGCGTACGGCCTCGTCGACGTCGTGCGTGACCAGAAGCACGGCAGGGCGGTGCGTCCGGAACAGCTCGCCCACGAGGTCCTGCATCTTCAGTCGCGTGAGGGCGTCCAGTGCGGCGAACGGCTCGTCGAGGAGCAGCAGTTCGGGCTCGCGGACGAGGGCGCGGGCGAGGGAGACGCGCTGCGCCTCACCGCCCGACAGGGTGGCGGGCCATGCGCGCGCGTGCCGTTCCAGGCCGACCTCGGCGAGCGCGCGCTGTCCGCGCGCGGCCTCGCTGCGCGGCAGTGCGACGGTCACGTTGGCCAGGACGCGCTTGGAGGGGACGAGGCGGGGCTCCTGGAAGACGATGGTGCGCGCCTCGGGGACCAGGACCTCTCCCCCGTCGGCACCGTCCAGTGCGCCGAGGATCCGCAGCAGTGTCGTCTTGCCGCTGCCGCTCGCCCCGAGCAGCGCCACGAACTCCCCTCGCGCGATCGTGAGGTCGAGGCCGTCCAGGACGGCGCGCTCGCCGAACACCCGGCGCAGGCCCCTGACGCGTACGGCGATGCTCATCGGGCCTCCCCCTGCACTGCCGCGCGCCAGGGCATCAGCACCCGCTCCAGGAGCCGCACGATCCCGTCGGCCAGCAGACCGAGCAGTCCGTACACGAGGATGCAGACCGCGAGGATGTCGGTGCGGGCGTAGCTCTGCGCCTGCGCCATGAGATAGCCGATGCCCGCGGTGGCGTTGATCTCCTCGGCGGCGATCAGCGCGATCACACTGAGCGTCATGGAGAGCCTGAGCCCTGCGAGCAGCGACGGCAGCGCGCCGGGCAGGACGACCTCCCGCACGATCGCGAGCCTGCTCATTCCGAAGCTGCGCATGGCCTCGACCAGCTTGCGGTCGGTGTTGCGGACGCCACCGGCGGTGGAGACGTACATCGGGAAGGTGGTGGCCACGGCGATCAGCAGAATCTTCGCGACCTCGTTGATGCCGAACCACACCATGAACAGCGGCACGAGGGAGAGGAACGGGATGGTACGCAAGGTCTGCAGCGACGAGTCGAGAAGTTCGTCGCCCAGGCGCGTGAAGCCCGTGGTGACGCCGAGAGTCAGGCCTGCGACGAGCCCGATGAGCAGTCCGATGCCGGAGCGGGTGAGCGACGTGGAGAGCGCGTCGGGCAGCTGGCCGTTGCCCCACAGTTCACCGACGGCGCGTACGACGTCGGTGGGCGAGGCGAGCACGTCGGGGGTCAGCGCGCCGGTGGCGGACGCGATCCACCACACTGCCAGCAACACCAGCGGGCCCAGGGCTCGTACGGTCAGCGAGTACGTCCGCGAGCGGGGCCGCCGCACCGATGCGCGCGGGACGACCAGTCCCTCGTGGGCGGACTTCTGATCGGCCGGCTCCTCCTGGACCAGCTCGATGCGTGTCGCCGTCACGACAGCTTCTCGATGTCGATGAGGTGGGCGGCGATGTCGACCTCGGTCGGGGTCACCTTCTGTTCGGCGTAGAAGCGCGCCACGTCCTTGAACCGCTCGATGTCGGCGTCCGTGATGGGTTCGACGGTGCCGCCCTTGCCGGTGAACTCGACCTGGATGCGCTTGGCCTCGCCGTTCAGCGCCTGCGGTCCGGCGCCGGTGTTGACGTTCAGGTACGCCGCCGGGTCCTTCTTCTCCTGCACGCTGCCGTCGTGCAGGTACGCGTAGAGGGCCTTGACGACCTCTGGGTGCTTCTGAGCGAAGCCGGTGCGCACGGCGGTGAGGCTGTAGTTGTCGGAGCCGATGGCCTGCCCGTCGGCGATGAAGCGTGCCTTTCCGGTGCCCAGTTCGGCCACGGAGTACGTCGCCCAGACCGCCCAGGCGTCGACCTTGCCCGCGTTGAAGACGGCCGCGGTCTGGTCGGGCCGAAGGTAGACCCGCTTCACCTTGCCGACCGGAATGCCTTCCTCGGCCAGGGCCTTGAGCAGCAGGTACTCACCGGTGCCTCCCTGGTTCACGGCGACCTTCTTGCCGATCAGATCCTTCACGGAGTCGATTCCTGAGCCTTCCTTGGCGAGGATGCCCTCCCCGACGGGGTCGGGTGCGGTGGCCGCGAAGAACTTGAATCCGGGCGTCTGGGCCAGGGACGTGATGCCGGAGGTGATGGAGCCGGTGGCGATGTCCAGCTGGTCTGCGTTCAGGGCCTGCGCGGCGGGCGCGAAGGGGCCTGCGCTGCCGGTCCAGGCGACTTTGGCGTGCACCTTGGCAAGCGCCTTGGCCAGCGACCCGTCCTTCTTTCCGAGGGCGAGCACACCGGCGTTGCCGGGGTCCGGGATGCGGACGGTGACCTGTGTGCCGCCTCCGGACCGAGTGCCTGCGTCGGCCTCCGAGGTCCCGCAGCCGGTGAGGGACGCGATCGCGGCGACGGATGCCAGTACGGCGGGGACGAGTCTGGGGATGCGC
>NZ_BNBC01000049.1:0-8747 GCF_014654675.1 Streptomyces spiralis | reverse complement strand
ATGGCGGGTCCTTAAGGGTGCGTGCGGGGTGAGGACGGGAGGAGGTGCGGGGAGGCGGCTTCGTCGTGTGCGGCCGGGGAAGGTGCGCTGTCAGCGGCGGCGAGGCGGAGGCGGGCGCGGCTCAGTGGCTCGGGATCCGCCCAGGCCCTTACGTCGACGTGCTCCGGAAGGAAGCCGTGCGCGCGCAGGGCGGACTCCTGCTCGGCGAGCAGGATGAGGCGTTCCTCCGACAGATCGGGGTGGAGGGTGCGATGGGTACCGGACCGGTACGCGCCCAGGACTCCCTCGCTGCCCGCTCCCGTTTCGGCGCCGAGAATCCGCGCGACCTCCTCCGGCTGGTCCGCGGCCCAGTCGGCGGCGCGCAGCAGCACGGCGAGGAAGCGGTCGACGAGGTCCGGGTGGTCGTCGAGCAGGCTCTGGTGGACGGTGATGGGGCGCGGTGTGCCGTTGTTCACGCGGTGCCTTCGGTCGGGCAGGTCGTCGAGCTCTACGGCGACCTCGGCACCTGCCCGCTGTGCCGCCTCGACGGCCAGGGCGCCCTTGACGTACACGGCGTCGACGTCGCCGCGCACGAGGGCGGCCAGCTCGGCGGCCCACTGCCCGCGATGGCCGTCGGCCGGTACGTCGACGAGTGCGGCGTCGTCCAGGGTGTGTCCGGCGGATGCGAGCGCGCCCTGGAAGCCGCGCAGCGCCATGGCCCGCCAGAAGTCGATGGGGACGGGGTGCATCGGCACCGCCAGGCGCAGCCCGCGCAGTGCGTCGGCGCCACGGACGCCGGATCCCGGAGCCACGAGGATCGTCTGGCGTTCCTCGATCCAGGTGAGTCCGATCAGCCGCGTCTGCTCGCCCCGTGAACGTGCCCACAGCGCCGGTACGTTGCCTCCCTCGCGGAAGAGCGCGGGCAGGGAGTGGGTGTAGTGGGTTCGGCGTATCTCGGCGTCGACGTCGGGTGCGGCGTCCTGCAGGGAGCGTACGGCGATGCCGTCCGGCGCGAACTCGGCCGCGAGCCAGCGCCGGTCGGCGGCGATTCCGGTGGCCGTGGGCACGGGACAGCGGGTGTACCAGAGGGTGTCGGGCACAGGGGCATGCGTCATGTGGTCTTCCCGGGGTGGGAGGGAAAAGATGAGGTGAGGCCGCAAGGGGCCAACCGCGCGGCACCGCGTGGCCGAGCGGCGCTTCGGCCGACAGTGCGGCCGGATCAGCTGCGGACGGACGGGGCGGCCGACGGTGGCGGCCCGGACCGGCCAGGGGCGGCCAGGACGTCCTGAGCAGCCGGAGGGATCAGAGACAAGCAGCGCTGAAGACGCGCCCCAGGTCGATGTGGCGGCGCACCGTGAGGCTGCAGGGCGCGGGCGGAACGGAAGCGGCGGTAGTCATCGCGCTGCTCCCCTCCGGCCGTCAGGACATCCGTCGGACCGGGCGGCCGACGGCGACGAACGCAGCCTGACACGGGTTCAGGGACCCGAGCAAGCCGCTTCCCACGATGTGGGAACCAACATGAACGGAGTGTTTCAAAGCCCAATTCAGCCGCTAACAGGGTGCCGTAATGTGGGAATCATGAGCCCGTTCAAGGCCGATGGGCAACGGGAGAATCCAAGGATGACTCAGACTTCGGCAGCACGTTCGCCCTCCGGTGCGCAGGCGGTGCAGCGCGCCCTGGACGTCCTGCACTGCTTCCACGACAACGCTCCGGACCTCAGCGCTTCCGAGCTCGCGCGACGACTGAACCTCTCCACGTCGACGGCGCACCGGCTGGCCCGCACCCTGCTCGGTGCCGGCTTTCTGGAACAGGACGCACGGACCGCCCGCTACCGGCTGGGTCCCGCCGTCACCGAGCTGGGACGGCTCTCCTACCACCAGCGGGGCCTGCACCTGGCCGCGCCCGAACTGGCCGACCTGGCCCAGCGCACAGGTGCCACCGCCGACCTGGCGCTGCGCAGCGGTCCGCACGCGGTGATCGTGGCGGGTGGTTCCGTCACACCGAAGGTGGGACTGCGCAGGCCGCTGCACTCCACCGCGCTCGGCAAGGTGCTCCTCGCCTGGCCCCGGCCGGGCGAGGGCGGCCCTGAGTCGCTACCGCCGCTGCCCGCCTTCACGGACCGCACCATCGTCGAACCTGCTGCTCTCGCCGCCGAACTGGAGCGGGTGCGCGTCGCGGAGTACGCACTCAACGACGGCGAGTCGGCGTACGGGGTGCGCACCCTGGCCGTACCGGTGCTCGACCACATGGAGTCCGCGCGCTTCGCGCTGGCGGTGCGCGCCACCCCGGACGTGATCACGCATGACCGCATGTCCTGGTTCCTGACCCAGGCCCGTACGTGCGCCCGCGCCCTGGAGATCCTCCTGCTGCCCCCGTCCGAGCGCAGGAACCCGGCCACGGCTTGACGTAGCAGGCGTGGTCGTCCTCGCCCTCCATCTGCCGACGTCAAGGCTACCGGGGCTACAGGGTCTCGTTGACATTCCGATCGATCACACAGAGACTCGACCACATGCCTGAGGTCCTGCTCCTTACCAGCGAGCGCTGTGTCGACCTCCTCCGCGTGTCGAGCGCACAGTGTTGATGCTGCAGTCCACTCTGCGCTGCGCCGCCGCCCAGGCGCCGCCCAACAGCCTGGACTCCTGAGGCCTGACGTCCGGCGTCTGGCGTCTGGCGTCTGGCGTCTGGACGCGATTCAACGCGGCGGCCGCGCTTCTCGAAATCAAGGTCGATCAGTCGGCCCCCTGACACATCAGTCGTACGGACCCGGCCTGCCCACAGCTGAGGCGCGTCGGCACGCCTGCCGACGTGCGTTTCCGTGCCCGACTCCCCCAATTCCTCATAACGGCCTCCGCCCGGCGTCGCGCCGGTGCCGGCCTGTGCAGCGATCGGAAGCATGATGAACCTGGAATTCCTCTGGTACATCCCCAACACCGTCGAACCGGGCCATCGCGG
This sequence comes from Streptomyces spiralis, assembly GCF_014654675.1. GTDB lineage: Bacteria > Actinomycetota > Actinomycetes > Streptomycetales > Streptomycetaceae > Streptomyces > Streptomyces spiralis. The sequence continues at coordinate 5,815 of NZ_BNBC01000049.1, read as the reverse complement.
CGACGACACGACATCCGGCTGGGGTTCCATCGAGTACTCGACCGACCTTGCCCGTAATGCAGAAGACCACGGCTGGGGCGGCGCCCTGCTCGGCACCGGATGGGGACGCCCGGACACCTTCACCGTCGCCACGGCCCTGGCGGCCCGGACCACGACGTTCAAGCCCTTGATCGCGATCCGCCCCGGCTACTGGCAGCCGGCCAACTTCGCCAGCGCAGCAGCAACGCTCGACCAGCTCAGTCGTGGTCGCGTCCTCGTCAACATCGTCAGTGGACTGGACAATCCCGCCGCGTACGGCGACACCAACGTCGAGTCCACGCAACGGTACGCACGCACGCAGGAGTTCCTGCATCTCGTCCGGCGCCTGTGGACCGAAGAGAACGTCACCTTCAACGGCGAGCACTTCCAGGTCACCAGTTCCACGGTCGCGCCACGCCCTTATGTCAGCGACGAGCGAGCGCATCCGACGCTGTATTTCGGCGGCGCGTCCGAGGCCGCCGAACAGGTGTCCGCGGCCGAGGCCGACGTTCAGCTCTTCTGGGGCGAGCCGCTCGACGGAGTCGCCGAACGCATCGACCGGCTCAAGAGGTTGAGCGAGCAGGTGGGCCGCAGGCACAAGCCGCTGGAGTTCGGGCTGCGGATCACGACACTGGTGCGCGCCACCACCGAGGAAGCGTGGCGCGCCGCCGAGGAGAAGGTCGCGAAGATGGCGGCCGGCACGGGCAAGGCCACCTGGACGGGGAACCGCAGGACGGCGGTCGGGCAGCAGCGGCTCTTCGATCTCGCCGAGCGCGGCGAGGTGCTCGACACCTGCCTCTACACCACGCCTGGCAAGTTCGGCGGCGGTGGAGCGGCGACGACCTGGCTTGTCGGCTCCGCCGACGACGTGGCGACGGCGCTGAAGAACTACCGCAAGCTCGGCATCACACACTTCGTGCTGTCCGACACCCCCTACAAGCAGGAGATCAGCCGCATCGGCGACCAGCTGCTTCCGAAACTGCGCGAGCGGTGAGTCCGCGAGCTCTGAGTGTCACCCCTTGCTTCCACAGTCTCGACAGCAACAGCAACGGCACGCATCCGACATGACGACCTATCGCACCCTTGGCCGTACCGGAGTGAAGGTCAGCCCCTTGACCCTGGGCGCGATGAACTTCGGCGCCTGGGTCAACCCCGACCACGACGACGCCGTCAAGATCATTCATCAGGGTTCGGTGGGCCGCCGCCTTCGACCCACCTGGGCGGCGGGGCGGTAGAGGGCAGCCGTGCGGCATGCCGCCTCGGCGAGGTCGTCGCGTGCCTCGACCGGATCGATCACTTCGACGTCGGAACCGAAGCTGAGTTGGCGGCGCCGGGCCGCGGCCGGTGAGTTGAAGTGGAGTACGAGGCGGTGCCGGCCCCTGTCCGGGTCCCAGGTCGCGTGGTCGGTGACCGTGGTGTCGCCGAGGATCTCGGGCAGGGCGGCGAGCCCGGCCGGAGTGAGGTGGACGGTGACGGGCAGCTGGTCCAGGCTCGCTTCGAACTCGGCGCACCACCGCGTCCAGTACTGCGCGAGATCGAAGTCGGCGGCCCTGGCGAAGGAGTCCGGGAGGATCTCGGCGTCGGTGACCCGTGCGGCCCGGTAGGCGCGGATTCCGCGGCTGCGGGCGATCAGGTACCACCCGCCTGCCATTGCGACCAGCCCGAGAGGGTCCACTCGCCTGGTGGAGGGGCTGCCGCCGGAGCGCTGACGGGTGACGCGCAGCTGCCTGTCCTGGCGTACGGCATCTACCAGCACCGCGAGCTGCGGCACGAGTCAAACGCGCCACCGGCGAGGCGGCCGAAAAGCTCGGCGAGGCTGGGCCGGATGAAGAGCCCTACTGGATCTGCTACTTCGACGAAGCCGAACTGGCGGGCGTCACCGGCGGCCGCCTCCTGGACCTGGCCCGGCAGAAGCGGGAGCATGCCGAGGCAGCCGCGGAGTCCATCCACAACGCCGTAGCCCCTCGGGGCCCGGAAGCCGGACGCGGCCACGCCCTCGACGCCATTGGCCTCGCCGAGTGCCACTTCCCGGGCCGCCGGGATGCGCGAGTACGCGGCCGCACACGACTGGTTGACCATCGTGCAACTTCCTCGTATGCATCAGACCTGAATCCGGTCGAGGGCGTCTGGTCGCTGTTACGGCGTGGCCCGCTGGCCAACACCGCCTTCACCGACGACGAGCACCTCGAACGCACCCTCCGCCGGGGGCCTGCGCCACATCCAGGTCCGCCCCGACCTCATCGACGGCTGCCTCGCCGGCACCGGACTCACACTCGCCCACCGGCCGACAACAACCCGAAGAGCTCAGTAGGAGTTCTGAAGGGCCGACATCAACGCCCCGGACTGATGGATGTGTGTGGCGACAGCGCGGCCGGGGCCGGTTCGGACCTCTCTCGGCGGACCATTCCGACGCCGATCAGCACCACGGCCATGCCTGCCGCAACGCGGAAGCTGACGTGCTCCCCGAGCACGATGGCGCCCAGCAGCACGGATGTGACCGGTAGCAGGTAGCCGACAGTGGCCGCATTGGTCGCACCTTCGTCCGCGATGATCCGGTATGTCAGGTGAAAGGTGATGCCGGTGGCGAAGACGCCCAGGACCACGACGGCGACGACAGCCGCAACCGTCAGGTGCACCTGAGACAGGCCGCCGGCCGGCAACGTCGGCGTGGTCAGAACCGTCGCTGCGATGATCTGGGCCGAGGACAAGGAGACGGTGGGGATGCCTCTTCCGACGAGCGTCCTGCCCATGAATGCGAACCCGACGGCGTAGCTCGCCGCGGCAGCGATGATGGCCAGCGCACCCCAGCCGACGCTCCCGGTGGTCCGCCAGGGCGCGAAGATCACCACAACCCCCGCGAAGCCCACCCCCAAGCCCCCCAGGCGCGTCGAGGGCATCCGGCGCTCCGTTCCGATGGCGAGCCCGATCAACACCGACCACAACGGCGTTGTCGCGTTGAGCACGCCTGCGACGCCCGAACTGACGGTCCGTTCACCGATGCTGAACAGGCTGAAGGGCAGGGCGTTGCAGAAGAACGCGGCCACGAACAGGCGTCGCCACATCGCCGCACCGCTCGGCAGCCGCCGTCGTTCTCCAAGACACAGAGCCAGCAGTGTCATCGACGCCAGAACGCATCGGATCACTGTGACTTGAACCGGTGAGAAACCTTCCAGGGCGACCTTGATCCACAGGAACGTCGACCCCCACAGCAAAGCGAGGACGCCCATCCTCGTCCAGGCCCACGCCCTGTTCCGAAGATCATCCACGATTCTCACCACCATCGCAGTAGCTTTGGGCCCTGTCGCAAGGGGTCGGCGGCATGACACTCCTCAAGTCATGGGCGGCACTCGCAAATGTCACCCTGCCCGAGGCGGAACGAAAGGAAAAGCACGAGATCATGAAGCTGCTTTCAGCAGAACTTAATCGTCGAGTGCCTGCCGCCCTGAAGCACAACTTGACTTCTGGCGGAATCCGTTAAGACTTGCTTCATGCTAGATGTGCGACGGCTGCAAGTACTGCGCGCCGTGGTCACCAGTGGCTCGGTGACCGCTGCCGCCAACCACCTCGGTTACACGCCTTCGGCGGTCAGCCAGCAGATCTCGGCGCTGGAGAAGCAGGCGGGCGTGGCCCTCCTCGAGCGGATCGGGCGCGGTGTACGGCCGACCGCCGCAGGGAAGCTGCTGACCGAACACGCCGCCACCATCGGCAGGCATGTGGCTGCCGCCGAGACGGCGCTGGCCGACCTGCGCGAGGGACGCACGGGTCAGTTGACGGTCCGTTATTTCGCCACCGTCGGCTCGACCTTGCTGGCTCCCGCACTGGCCGACCTCCGGGAGAGGTTTCCCGGCGTCCGGATCGATCTGCGCATGACGGACCCTGACGACCCGCTTCCCGAGGTCACCAAGGGGCACGCCGATCTGGCGATCGTGGTCAGGGCGCGCGGCACACACCATGAAGGCGTCCAACTGGTGCACCTGCGCGACGACGCGTACCGCGCCGTCCTGCCCAAAGGACATCGCCTGGCCTCGAAGCGAGTGATCAACCTGAGCGACCTGGCCGAGGAGGCATGGGTGGGCAGCGAGACCCCCGGCCCGTGCCTCGACTCAGTGGTCAATGCCTGCGCAGCCGCCGGCTTCAGTCCCGACTTCGCCGTGGAGAGCGGGGACTACGCCACTGCGCAGGGCCTTGTGGCAGCCGGCCTCGGCGTCGCCCTGGTCCCCGAGATGGGACTCGCCAGCCGTCATCCGGGCGTCACCGTGCTCAAGGTGCGCAACCCGGAGCCGATCCGATCGATTCACGCCGCGGTCCGCACGCCCGTCACGGGCCAGTCCGCGCTGGAAGGCCTCCTGGCCGCGCTGACGCAAGCCGCCTGCCCGGCCTTGTAACCGCCCGTGAACGAGCGGGATCAGCCGCACGGAATCCCGGAAGGCGAGCGGATACGAGAACCGTCGTCGATCGCGGCGATGTGTTGTTACAAGCCGGGCGCCGACGGGTCGAGGTGCCGTCGTCGAGCCGGACGGTTCCCTCGTTCACGTGGGTCACCGCCGTGCCGACCCTGGTGACCCACGGCTGGGTGTTGCTGACCGCGCTGCTGAAGCCGGATGCCGGTCGAGGTGCTCGCCAACGGCTGGGACAACCTTGTGTGTCGGCTTGGCGAGGAGTTCCTCCTCAGGTTGCCCCGGCGTGCCATGGCCGCCAGTCTCGTCGCGCACGAACAGCGTTGGCTGCCGGAGTTGGCCGACCGCCTGCCGTTGCCTGTGCCGCCACCGGCGCGTGTCGGGACGCCCACGGCTCACTACCCGTGGCCCTGGAGCGTCGTGCCGCTTTTCCAAGGCCGGATCGCGGCCCGATCGGAGCCCGACGACCCCTGGTCGGCCGCGGCGACGCTCGGCGGTTTTCTGGATGCGCTGCATGCCCCAGCTCCTTCGGCGGCGCCCGTCAACCCAGCTCGCGGGATTCCGCTGGCCGAGCGGGCCAAGGGCGTTCTGACCGGGCTGGCACATGTTGACCCGGCCGATCGCGCCATCGCAGTGCAGGTCTGGGAAACGGCCGCCGCTGCGCCCGTTTGGGACGGGCCGCCGGTGTGACTGCACGGGGACCTGCACCCGGCCAACATCCTGGTCGACCGCGGCCGAATCGGCGCAGTGATCGACTTCGGTGACATCACCTCCGGCGATCCCGCCACCGACCTGTCCGTGGCCTGGATGCTGTTCACCGCGGAACAGCGTGCCCCCCTTCCAGGCGTACGGCCGCGCGGACGATGCAACCTGACAGCGGGCCCGCGGGTGGGCGCTTGCCCGGTCCCTGGTCTTCCTGTCGCACGCGGCGGACAACCCACTGATGCGTGGCATCGGCGAGCGCGCATTCCGTGCAGTGCTGGAGTAGCGGACGGCCTCCAGGGTCTACCTAGCTCCGTTTCGCAGCCCGATGGGCGCCCGGTTCGGGATGGCGTGGGGTCCGCCGGGTGATCAAGATGGTGAAGGAGCAGGGCAAGTGACTGTTGCGGGTCTTGTCCGGCGGTGTCGATGACGATGTGCTCCCGGTTCCACGGTTCGTAGTCGCGGTCGAGGACCTGCTGCCAGTCGGGCAGCGGCAGGTCGGGGATGTCGGTCGATCGCGTGGTCACGCGCTCTCGGTGCTCGTCCGGGTCCGAGCAGAAGACTTCCACTTCGACAACGGGGACAGCCGCCTGGCTCCCCACGCTTTGCCAACTGTCGCGGTTGACGTGCTCCCTGGCCTAAAGTCCAGGGATTCCGGCCTGGGTCGTCTGACCCTTCCGGGGGCTTCCTGCTTCACC
>NZ_BNBC01000048.1:58111-70621 GCF_014654675.1 Streptomyces spiralis | reverse complement strand
ACAGGAGGGGGAAGTCATGCCGGACCCGAAGGCCGGAGGCCCCATTGCGGAGCCACGAAAAAGGTAACGGGGGGGGGCAGCGGCCCGACGACGGAGCGGATCAGACCCGGACCGGCAGGCCCAGCCGCTTGCGGGCCGACTCGCTCTGAGACGGGGACAGCGCGTCGGCCTCCAGCAGGCGCGGCAGCAGCTCGCTCTCACCGGTCAGTGCGCGCAGCACCATCGCCGACGTCACCCCGTGGTCCGGCCGCGACAGCAGCGTCACCGGGTCCCCGGCCGCGACGTGCCCGGGTACGACCACCCGGAAATACACCCCGGGCAGGGCGCGCCGGCTGAACCGCTTGATCCAGGACTCCTGCCCCAGCCAGCCGGCGAAGGTGCGGCAGGGGATCCGGGTCGCCGACGCCTCCAGCACCACCACGTCGCCCACCCGCCAGCGCTCGCCGATGACGGTGCCGGAGACGTCCAGGCCGCGTGTGGTGAGGTTCTCGCCGAACACCCCGGCGGGGAGCTCCCGTCCGAGCTCCTGCTCCCACAGGTCCAGCTCCTCGCGGGCGTAGGCGTAGACGGCCTGGTGGTCGCCGCCGTGGAAACGTGCATCGCAGATGGAGTCACCGGCCATCCCGCTGACCCCCTGGGGTCCGGGTGCCGACACGGCGACAGGGTGGGAGACGGGCCGCTTGTCGATGCCGGTGCGCCCGGCACCCGAGTGCGCGGTGACCCGGCTGCTGCCGATGTTGACGGATTCCACGGTGCCCATGGCAGCCGACCTTAACCTCTCCGTTTCGGTTCGCGTCGCTGACCTTGGGTGATCCCTGTTGGCGGAGGCCGTGGAGCCGCCGTCCGATGTCGGGCATTCCGAGGGCCCGGCGCGGTGGCCGGGTGCTCCTGGGCCCTCGGGTTGTGGGTGGTCGAACGCCTTTCAGATACGGCGGATCTCGTAGTACATGGCGCTGCTCCGACTGCCGGCGAGGGTGGTCAGTCGGCGACGGTGAGGACGACCTTGCCGCGGGTGCGGCCGGCCTCGACGCGGGCGTGGGCCGCGCCGGCCTGCTCCAGCGGGAAGGTCTCCTCCACCTCGACGGCGACCTCGCCGGCGTCGATCAGCCCTGCGATCGTGGTCAGCGCCGCGCCGTCCGGCTCGACCAGGTACGGGGTGACCCGCACGCCTGCCGCCTCGGCGGCCTGGGCCAGTTCCGGGGAGACACCGGCCGGGACGGCGACCAGCAGGCCGCCCGGGCGCAGGACCTTGAGCGAGCGGGTGCTGGTCTGGTCGTGGGCGTCGCCCACCAGATCGATGACGACGTCGATGTCCTTGGTGGCGTCCTCGAAGCGGGTGGTGGTGTAGTCGATGGTCTCGTCAGCGCCGAGTTCCTTGAGCCAGGGGTGGCGTGCGGCGCTGGCGGTGGCGATCACGTGGGCGCCCAGGTGCCGGGCGAACTGGACCGCGAAGTGGCCCACCCCGCCGGCGGCGGCCGTGATCAGGACGCGCTGGCCGGCCTGCACGTGGGCGGTGTCGACCACGGTCTGCCAGGCGGTCAGCGCCGCCAGCGGCACGGCGGCCGCGTGCACGTGGTCCAGAGTGGCCGGCTTGCGGGCCCACTGGCGGGCCGGGGCGGCCACGTACTCGGCGTAGCCACCGGCGGCGCGCGGGAACCACGGCATGCCGTACACCTCGTCGCCGGGCGCGAGGGTGGTGACGCCGAAGCCGACCTCCTCGACGACACCGGAGACGTCCCAGCCCAGGATCAGCGGGAACGTCTGCAGCCCCGCCATGCCCTGTCCTTCGCGGGTCTTCCAGTCCACCGGGTTGACGCCGGCCGCGTGCACACGCACCAGCACCTCGGTCGGCAGCGGCTCGGGGCGCGCGACCTCCTCGGCGGTCAGCACCTGCGGGCCGCCGAACTCCGTGACGGTGACAGCCCGCATGGTGTGCTCACTCATTTTGTCCTCGCTCATGTCCGTCTCACTGTTTCTTTTGCCGGGACCGCGATCCCGGCAAAAGAAACAGTGGCGGGTGCCCGCGGAGACGGGTGAGTGGCCGGAGAGCCACCTGTCGTACTATTCCGGCCATGCCGCATCGTGTCGTCGTTCTGGCCCTCGACGGGGTCCTGCCGCTGGACCTGGGCATCCCGGCGCGGGTGTTCAACGAGGCCTGTGAACCGGACGGGACTCGTCTGTACTCCGTCGTCACCTGCTCCCTCGGCGGCCGGCCGGTACGCACGCACGAGGACTACCGACTCGTCGTCGACCACGACGAGTCGGCGCTGGAGACCGCGGACACCGTCGTTCTGGCCACGCAGGAGCCCAGCGAGCGCCTGCTCGCGACCGGCACGCTCCCCGAGGAACTCGCTGCGGCGCTGGACCGGATAGGGCCGCGGACCCGCATCGTCAGCCTGTGCACGTCGGCCTTCCTGCTCGCGGCGGCCGGTCTGCTGGACGGTCGGCGGGCCACCACCCACTGGGCGCTGTGTGACGCGCTGGCGCGGCTGTTCCCCGACGTCGACGTCGATCCGGACGTCCTGTTCGTCGACAACGGACGAATTCTGACGTCCGCCGGCGGAGCGGCCGGCATCGACCTGTGCCTGCACCTGGTCCGTCTGGACCACGGCGCGGCGGTGGCCTCGGCCGCCGCGCGCCGCTGCGTTGTGGCGCCGTGGCGCGAAGGCGGCCAGGCGCAGTTCATCGAGCACCCGGTTCCGCAGGACACCGACCGATCCACTTCGGCGACCCGGCAGTGGGCCCTGGACCGGCTCGCCGAGCCGATCACACTGGAGGACATGGCCCGGCACGCGCACATGAGCGTGCGCACCTTCACCCGGCGTTTCCGCAGCGAGGTGGGCAGCAGCCCGCTGAAGTGGCTGGCGCAGCGGCGGCTGGCCCACGCGCGCCTGCTGCTGGAGTCCACCGACCTCACCGTCGCGCGGATCGCCACCGCCTGCGGCTTCGGCGACCCCGTCGCCCTGCGCAAGCACTTCCACACGCACCTGGGCCTGTCACCACTGGCCTACCGTCGCGCCCACAACGCACCGGAGCCTATGGCGGCACAGTGACCACCCAGTCGGGCCACGGCCGCGACAACACCCACGACGAAGGGCCCCGCTGGTCACCAGCGGGGCCCTTCGTTTTGCCTGATCAGGCAAGCGCGGAGGATACGAGATTCGAACTCGTGAGGGGTTGCCCCCAACACGCTTTCCAAGCGTGCGCCCTAGGCCTCTAGGCGAATCCTCCGCCGGAAACATTACATGACCGAGAGGAGTGCTCGCGAACTCGTTCCTCACCGCCGGGATCGGGTACTCTTTCGGGAGCCCCTCACGCGGCGCTATCTGACTGAACTCCCCCAGGGCCGGAAGGCAGCAAGGGTAGGTCGGCTCTGGCGGGTGCGTGGGGGGCGCTTGCGTTCCCGGATGCGTGCCGGGGACGTCCCGGGCGGGGTGGGGTCGGGCCGGCTGTCCACGGCCGGTTGTCAGTGGGCGCCTATAACCTCGTATGCGTGTCGTCTCTCGCGCTGTACCGCCGCTACCGCCCGGAGTCCTTTGCCGAGGTCATCGGGCAGGAGCATGTCACCGACCCGCTGCAGCAGGCGCTGCGGAACAACCGGGTCAATCACGCGTACCTGTTCAGCGGTCCGCGCGGGTGCGGCAAGACGACCAGCGCGCGGATCCTCGCCCGCTGTCTGAACTGCGAGAAGGGTCCGACGCCCACGCCCTGCGGGGAGTGCGAGTCCTGCCGCGACCTGGCCAGGAACGGGCCCGGGTCCATCGACGTCATCGAGATCGACGCCGCTTCGCACGGCGGTGTGGACGACGCCCGTGACCTGCGGGAGAAGGCCTTCTTCGGGCCCGCGCGCAGCCGCTACAAGATCTACATCATCGACGAGGCCCACATGGTCACGTCGGCCGGATTCAACGCGCTGCTCAAGGTGGTCGAGGAGCCGCCGGAGCACCTGAAGTTCATCTTCGCCACCACCGAGCCCGAGAAGGTCATCGGGACCATCCGCTCCCGGACCCATCACTACCCCTTCCGGCTGGTCCCGCCGGGGACCCTGCGGGACTACCTCGGTGAGGTGTGCCACAAGGAGGACATCCCCGTCGAGGACGGAGTGCTTCCCCTGGTCGTGCGGGCCGGTGCCGGCTCCGTGCGTGACTCCATGTCCGTCATGGACCAGCTGCTCGCCGGTGCCGGTGAGGACGGTGTGACCTATGCCATGGCCACCTCGCTCCTCGGGTACACCGACGGCTCGCTGCTCGACTCCGTCGTCGAGTCCTTCGCCTCCGGGGACGGCTCCGCCGCCTTCGAGGTCGTCGACCGTGTGATCGAGGGTGGCAACGACCCCCGTCGGTTCGTCGCCGACCTGCTGGAGCGGCTGCGGGACCTCGTGATCCTCGCCGCCGTACCCGACGCCGCCGAGAAGGGGCTCATCGACGCCCCGGCCGACGTCGTCGAGCGGATGCAGGCCCAGGCCCGCTCCTTCGGCGCCGCCGAGCTGAGCCGCGCCGCCGACCTCGTCAACGAGGGTCTGACCGAGATGCGCGGCGCCACCTCGCCCCGCCTCCAGCTCGAGCTGATCTGCGCCCGCGTGCTGCTGCCCGCCGCCTACGGTGACGAGCGGTCCGTGATGGCCCGCCTCGACCGGCTCGAGCGCGGTGTGAGCTTCTCCACGGGCACGGGCACGGGCACGGGCACGGGGGCGCCCCCCATGGGGTACGTGCCCGGTCCCGAGGCCCATCCAGGGGCTGCCGCTGTCACCGGCGGGTCCGCCGCGCCGGTGCCGCCCGGCGGTGGTGCGGCTGCGGCCCGGGCCGCGGTTCGGGGTTCCGGGGTCGGGACGGGTGGTCCTGGGGCCGGTGGAGTGGGGGCTGGTGGCGCCGGGGACGGCGGTACGGTCGCGTCGCCTGCGGCGCCCCCTCCCGGGCCTGTCTCCGGGCCTCCTTCCGGACCTGACTCCGCTCCTGCTCCTACCCCTGCTCCCGCTCCCGCGGCCGTCGCCGGCGACCGTCTTCGGGAGTCGCCCGCGCCCGGTGCTCCGCCCGCATCGGCGGCTGCCGCCGCGGCGCCCGGCGCCTGGCCCACGGCCGCACCCGCGGGCGGTGGGCGGCGTCCCGGGGGCTGGCCGACCGCTGCCGCGCCCGGGGCGGGACGGGCGGCGAGCGGTTCGCCCGCCCCTGCCCCCACCGCGCCCGCGCCCTCCGCCTCGGGTCCCCAGGCGTCCGGTCCGGTCTCCGGCGGGCTCGACCCGCGGCAGTTGTGGCCGAACATCCTTGAAGCGGTGAAGAACCGCCGCAAGGTCACCTGGATCATGCTGGACCAGTACGCCCATGTCGCGGGCTTCGACGGGACAACCCTGCAACTCGGCTTCGCCAGTGCCGGGCCACGGGACAGCTTCGTCAGCAACGGCAGCGAGGACGTACTGCGGCAGGCGCTGGCCGAGCAGTTCCACGTGCAGTGGAAGATCGAGGCGATCGTCGACCCGACGGGTGGCGGGGACTCCACCCCGTCGGCCGCCGGCGGGTACGGCGGAGGCGGCGGATACGGCCCCGGCGGCGGCGCCCCTGCCTCGGGCCGTCCCGCGACGGCCGCCCGGCCCGCCGCTCCGGGCGGCACCGGTTCCCCGGCACCGGGTGCGCCCCCGGCCCAGCCGTCGGCGGCAGCGGGAGCGGCCGCAGGTCCAGCCGCCGCGGGCCCATCCGCCGCGGCCCACCCGCCGCGGTCCAGCGCCCCCGAGCCGCCCCCCGTCGCTCCCGAGGACGACATCCCCGAGGACGACGACCCCGACCTCGACGAATCGGCCCTGTCCGGTCACGAGCTGATCGTGCGGGAGCTGGGCGCCACGGTGGTGGAGGAGTACACGACCGAGTAGCTCACCGCAGGGCACCGCACCCAGCGCACCGGGCACCGCGCACCGGGCAGCGCCAGGACGCCCGGCACAGGACATCGGCGCCCGGCACAGGACATCGGCGCCCGGCAGAGGACATCGCGCCTGGCAGAGGACGTCGCCCGTCGGAGGAACGTACGAACGCCTCTCCGTCCTGCCCTCGGCAACCCGCACAAACCGCTCCGGGCTCCTGCCGTTAGGCTGACCCCGTGAAGGTCCTCGTCATCGGTAGCGGCGCGCGCGAGCACGCCCTGTGCCGTTCCCTGTCCCTCGACCCCGACGTCACCGCGCTGCACTGCGCGCCCGGCAACGCCGGCATCGCCGAGGTCGCCGAGCTGCACCCGGTCGACGCCCTCGACGGCGCGGCCGTCTCCGCGCTGGCCACGGAGCTCGGTGCCGACCTCGTGGTCGTCGGCCCGGAGGCGCCGCTGGTCGCCGGGGTCGCCGACACCGTGCGCGAGGCGGGCATCCCGGTCTTCGGTCCCTCCCGGGCGGCCGCGCAGCTCGAGGGCTCCAAGGCCTTCGCCAAGGACGTGATGGCGGCGGCCGGCGTACCCACGGCGCGCTCCTACGTCTGCACGACGCCGGAGGAGGTCGCCGAAGCCCTCGCCGCCTTCGGCGCGCCGTACGTCGTCAAGGACGACGGTCTCGCCGCCGGCAAGGGTGTCGTCGTCACCGGCGACGTCGAGGCGGCCCGCGCGCACGCGGCGGCATGCGACCGCGTGGTGATCGAGGAGTACCTCGACGGCCCCGAGGTCTCCCTCTTCGCCGTCACCGACGGCGAGACGGTGGTCCCGCTCCAGCCCGCCCAGGACTTCAAGCGCGCCCTGGACGGCGACCAGGGCCCGAACACCGGCGGCATGGGCGCGTACTCCCCGCTGCCCTGGGCCGACCCCGAGCTCGTCGACGACGTTCTGCGGACGGTGCTGCAGCCCACCGTCGACGAGATGCGCCGCCGGGGCACCCCGTTCTCCGGCCTTCTCTACGCCGGCCTGGCGATCACCAGCCGCGGCGTCCGGGTGATCGAGTTCAACGCCCGCTTCGGCGACCCTGAGACCCAGGTGGTCCTGGCGCGCCTCCAGACCCCGCTCGCGGGCGTCCTGATGGCCGCGGCCACCGGCGACCTCGCCCATCTGGAGCCCCTGCGCTGGAGCGACGACGCGGCCGTCACGGTGGTCGTCGCCTCGCACAACTACCCCGGCACCCCGCGCACGGGCGACCCGATCACCGGCCTCGACGAGGTGGCCGCCCAGGACGCCCCGCACGCATACGTGCTGCACGCCGGCACCAAGCGGGACGGCGACACCGTCGTGAGCGCGGGCGGCCGGGTGTTGTCCGTGACGGCGACCGGCAAGGACCTGACCGAGGCCCGCGAGCGGGCCTACGCGGCCGTGGACCGCGTCCGTCTCGACGGCTCCCAGCACCGTACGGACATCGCGGCGAAGGCGGCGGCCGGCGCGTAGCCCACCGCGACCCACCACACAATTACCGGCATCACCAGGCGCTTCTTTCCCCACAGCACCAGGCGTCTCTCGACACTCGGGCCCGGACGCGATCCGGGGCCCGAGTGTTGCTGTCCGTCGTCCACCTCTGACCAAAGCCATTCCATCGAGTGAGCAATGGCCCATACGGCTGACGCAGGCCGGGGCCCCAACTAGGGTGCGGCGCAAGCGTTCCGGCACTTGGCCCACCGGCATTGCGATGTCAGTGGCGGGTGCCACAGTGGGGGAGTGAGCAACACAGGGCAGTCAGGACAGTCGGGAGGGGGTGACGTCCGGTCGTGACCGGTATGGGTGTGGAGGTCGGTGTGCAGTCCGCGCGCTCCCGGGCCCTCGCCGTGCTGCATGTTCGCAGCCGGGCGCTGGCCGTCGCCCTGCTGCCCGCCGCCTTCGCCGTGATCCTGCTCGCCGGGGGCTCCACCGGCCACCTCGTGGGCCGGGGCTGGGACCTCGCCCGCTGGGTGGTGGGGGTCGTCGCGGTGGTCGTCCTTCTGGCCGCCGCCGGCATCGGCCTCGTCGTCGCCCGCGCCCGCCCCGCCATGAGCCCGACGGTCCCGATCCCCGAGGAGTCCGCCCCGGACCTGTACCGCCTGGTGCGCGACCTCGCCGACCGTCTCGACGTGCCCGCCCCGTCCGCCATAGCGGTCACCCCGGACTGCGACAGCTGGCTGGAGGACCGCACCCATCCGGCCCACGGCCCGCCCCCACAGGCGCACGGGCACCACGCCGACGCCGGCCGCGGCCGCGACGATCCGTACGGGCTGCGCGGCCTGGCCTCGGCCCGACCCCGTCGTACGGCGGCGGCACCTGTGCTCGTCATAGGCTCGCCGTTCCTGTGGTGGATGCGCGTCGGCGAGCTGCGGGCCGTCCTCGCTCCCGTGGTCGCCGGTACGGGACCCTCGGCGCACCCGGACATAGCCGCGGCCCGCCGTTTCGTGCGCGGTCTGGACGCGGCGGTGGCCGTCACCTCGGCACCCGGCCGCAGTCCCCTGGCCGGCCCGGTGTGCGCGGGCGTCGGCTGGGTGGCCCGGCTGCTCCTGCGCGGCTGCCGGGAGTACGCGGCCGAGATGGAGCGCGGGGTGGCGGCCGCGGCCGCCGAGCGTGCACAGGCTGTGGACTACGGCCTGAGAATCGTCGCCCAGGAACAGGTGGGCCTGGCGTACGCCGGCTGGGACCGGCTTCTGACCCGGGTCGCGCTCCCCGCCTGGCGCATGGGCCGCTGGCCCTCCCGGCTGGACGCGGGCGTCGTGGCCGCCCTCACCGAGCTGTCCCGCCGTGACCGCCTGGCCGAGGGCTTCGCCTCCCGGCTCGGCGAGCGCCCCGCCTGCGATCTGCTCGAGGAGCCCGGCGTGGTCGACGAGGCCACCTCACTGCTGGCGGCGCGGCTGTTCCACGGCGGCCCCGCCGAGCACGGCCCGGACTGGTCCCCGGTGGACTGGAACGAGTATCCGGAGGAGGTCGTCGACCGCAAGTGGCGCACCGACGCGGCCCGTCTCCACCGGGTCCTGGACACACTCGGCGTACGCCGCTCCCCGAACCCCCCGGCATCCGATCCCCACGGTCCGACCCTGGCCCGCGTCCTGGACCACCTGGCCGCGCAACCGCACACCCCCACCGCCGCCCCCCAGGCCGCCACCACCCTCGCCCCGCCCCCGCCGGCACACCCGGCCCGGTACCAGGCCGCTTCCCCGGCCGAGGACCCCGAGAGCACACCACCGGACGCCGAGCGCACCGCGAACGCCGACAGCACGAGGGACGCCGAGCCCACCACGAGGGACACCGAGCCCACGAGTGCCGCCGAGCACGCGCCCGACTCCGACCGCACACCCGCCACCAGCCACGCGTCCGGTGCCGGCCACGCGTCCGACACCGGCCACACGCCAGACACCGGCGGCACGCCCGACACCGACCGCACACCCGCCACCGGCCACGCCTCCGACACCGCCCCGGGTGAGGACGGCGACCTGGCGAACGAGCGGAGTGCGGTGCTCGCGGCCGGGCTCAGTGCCGAGCTGGCCCGCGAGGAGGCCGCCGCACCCGAGCCCAAGACGGCACCGCCGGGAGCCGGAGCCGCCGGTCAGATCCCGGGGGCGCTCCCCCTCTGGGACGAGGGCTCGCTCCCGCTGCTCCCCCTCCAGCCGCCGCGCACCGGCCGGGATCTCCTCGCCGACCACGTCACCGCGATGGTCTGCTGCGCGGCGATGGACACCGCCGGCGCCACTCCGGGCCTCGACTGGCTCGACGGTCCCTCCCTCCTGATCAACGGGGAGAGAGCCGTCGACCTCGGCGCCAAGGTCCGCGCCCTGATCGAGGAGGGCGATCCGGTCCCGTTGCGCACCTGGCTGGTCGATTCGGGCATACGTCCGGAAAAGCCCGTACGGCTCGTCTGACCTGGACCGTTGTCCGGGGCGCGAGCACCCTACCGGACCCCTGGCTTCCACTTTCGGTCAATTCGCAACGAGTAGTGACAGCATGCGTGCGTAATGTGATGTGCTGGGATCGTTCACGCACCTGGCAAACGCATACGACATACGACAGACCGCACTGCCGCACCACATGTCATGGGGGCACGAGGGAGGGGAACGGCCATGGGATCGGAGCGGATCCGACGCTGGGAGTCGGGAGCACTCGCGCACGCCGTGACGGACCCCTTCGGTCAGGGTCCCGTTCCCTGGCTGCGCGGCAGCGAGACGTACTTCGACGACACGGGCCAGGTCGTCCCGTGGTACGTCGACGCCGGGGCGGCAGGAGCAGGCGGGACGACGGCCACCGCCCCCCGGGTGCCCGCCCCCCGCACCTCCGAGGGCGGCCCCCGCTCGGCCGACGACGTGCGCCGCCAGATCAAGGGCTTCGCCTCCAACGGCCCCGTCACACCCGGCGAGGCCATCGACTTCCACATCACCGTCGACCCGCCCCAGCAGTTCAGCGTCGACGTCTACCGCATCGGCCACTACAACGGCGACGGCGCCGCGAAGATCACCACGAGCCCGCGTCTGTCCGGCATCGTCCAGCCCCCGCCGCTCACCGCCGACCGCACGGTCTCCTGCCACCACTGGTGGCTGTCCTGGCGGCTGCAGGTCCCGTCGTACTGGAGCATCGGCGCGTACGTCGCCGTGCTGACCACCGCCGACGGCTACCGCTCCCACATCCCCTTCACCGTGCGCGACAACCACCCGGCGGACCTGCTCCTGCTCATGCCCGACGTCACCTGGCAGGCCTACAACCTCTACCCGGAGGACGGCCGCACCGGCGCCAGCCTCTACCACGCCTGGGACGAGGACGGCCGTCTGCTCGGCGAGGCGGACGCGGCGACCACGGTCTCCTTCGACCGGCCGTACGCGGGCGCGGGCCTGCCCCTGCACGTCGGCCACGCCTACGACTTCATCCGCTGGGCCGAGCGCTATGGCTACGACGTCGCCTACGCCGACGCCCGCGACCTGCACGCCGGCCGAGTCGACCCCACCCGCTACCGCGGCCTGGTCTTCCCCGGCCACGACGAGTACTGGTCGACCCCCATGCGCCGTACCGTCGAACTCGCCCGCGAGCACGGCACGTCGCTGGTCTTCCTCTCCGCCAACACCATGTACTGGCAGGTGGAGCTGGGTCCTTCCCCGTCCGGCGTCGCCGACCGCCTGCTGACCTGCCGCAAACGCAAGGGTCCGGGCCGGCCGGTGCTGTGGCGGGAGATCGACCGCCCCGAGCAGCAACTGGTCGGCATCCAGTACGCCGGGCGCGTCCCCGAGCCGCATCCGCTGATCGTCCGCAACGCCGACCACTGGCTGTGGGAGGCGACCGGCGCGCAGGACGGCGACGAGATCGAGGGCCTGGTCGCGGGCGAGGCCGACCGCTACTTCCCGCGCACCCCGCTCCCCGACCACCAGGACCGCATCCTGCTCGCGCACTCCCCGTACACCGACGCCGAGGGCGTCCTGCGCCACCAGGAGACGTCCCTGTACCGGGCCCCGTCCGGCGCCCTGGTCTTCGCCTCAGGGACGTTCGCGTGGTCCCCGGCGCTGGACCGTCCCGGCCACGTCGACGCCCGTATCCAGCGCGCCACGGCCAACCTTCTCGACCGCATCTGCAAACGGGACTGACCCTCCGACCGGTCCTCCCGCCACCCGCTGTCCGAGGCCCGTGTCCGATACGGGAGAATCGGACCATTGGACAGAACCACGGGGAGGAACCGTGTCCGGATTCGTAGAAAAGCCCGAGCCGATCCAGGTTCCGGGCCTGGTGCACCTGCACACCGGAAAGGTGCGCGAGCTGTACCAGAACGAGGCGGGCGACCTCGTGATGGTCGCCAGCGACCGCATGTCCGCCTACGACTGGGTGCTGCCCACCGAGATCCCCGACAAGGGCCGCATCCTCACGCAGCTGTCCCTGTGGTGGTTCGACCGCCTCACCGACCTGGTCCCCAACCACGTCATCAGCACCGAGCTCCCCGAAGGGGCGCCCGCCGACTGGGCCGGCCGCACCCTCGTGTGCAGGTCGCTGCGGATGGTCCCCGTGGAGTGCGTGGCCCGCGGCTACCTCACCGGGTCCGGCCTGGCGGAGTACGACGACTCCCGCACGGTGTGCGGCCTCGCCCTGCCCGAGGGGCTCGTCGACGGCTCCGAACTCCCCGCCCCGATCTTCACCCCGGCAACCAAGGCCGAGGTCGGCGAGCACGACGAGAACGTCTCCTACGAGGAGGTGGCGCGCCAGGTCGGCGCGGAGACCGCCGCACAGCTGCGCCAGGCGACCCTCGCCGTCTACGGCCGGGCCCGCGACATCGCCCGCGAGCGCGGGATCATCCTCGCCGACACCAAGTTCGAGTTCGGCTTCGACGGGGAGACCCTGGTCATCGCCGACGAGGTGCTCACCCCGGACTCCTCCCGCTTCTGGCCGGCCGACCAGTGGCAGCCGGGCCGCGCGCAGCCGTCGTACGACAAGCAGTTCGTGCGGGACTGGCTGACGTCCGCCGAGTCCGGCTGGGACCGCAGGAGCGAGCAGCCCCCGCCGCCGCTGCCCCAGCAGGTGGTGGAGGCGACGCGGGCGAAGTACGTGGAGGCGTACGAGCGCCTGACGGGCACCAGCTGGTCCTAGGGGTGCAGGACGCGAAAGGGCCCCCCGGCGAAACCGGGGGGCCCTTCTCTG
>NZ_BNBC01000048.1:56269-58087 GCF_014654675.1 Streptomyces spiralis | reverse complement strand
GCGGACGACGAGGCTCGAACTCGCGACCTCAACCTTGGCAAGGTTGCGCTCTACCAACTGAGCTACGTCCGCATTGCGCCGTGGCGCGACGCCAACTATACCCAACCTCGCTCGCGTGCGAGACGCACTGCCGCATGCCGGTTTTCCGCCCCGAGTTTCGAGACGGCCGACGACAGGTAGTTGCGCACGGTCTCCTGCGACAGCGCGGCCCGCTCGGCGATCTCCGCGACGGGCGCCCCGTCGACGGCCGGTTCCAGCACCTCGGCCTCCCGTGTGGTCAGCGGGGAGTCCCCCGATGCGATGGCGTCGGCGGCCAACTCGGGGTCGACGCTGGGGGTTCCCCCGCGCCGTTGAGGCGTGAGGGAGGTTCCCGGCGTGCACCGTGCGGATGATCTCCGCGAGCCGTTGGGCGCTGACGGCCTTCGGGACAAAGCCGCGCACCCCCGCCGCAAGGGCCCGTTCGAGGTGGCCCGGCCGCCCGTGACTGGTGACGATCAGCACCTGGCAGCCCGGCAGTTCGGCCCGCAGGGATGTGGCGACCTTCACACCGTCGGCGCCCGGCATCTGAAGAGCGAGCACGGCCACGTCCGGCTCGTGCGCCCGTGCCATCGCCGGCGCCTCCGGCCCGCTCGCCGCCTCGGCGACGATCACCAGGTCGTTCTCCAGGGCGGGCAGCGCGGCGAGCGCGCCCAGGTGAGGTACTCGTCGTCGGCGAGCAGCAGCCGTACCGGATCGTCATGCCGTGATCTCTCTCACACTCAGGGGCACTTCGGCGGTCACTCGGAACGTGTCCCCGCCGACATGGCCCGCCTCCAGCCTTCCGCCCACCGCCGACAGCCGTTCCCGCAGGCCGGCCGGCCCGGATCCGCCGCAGGCCGCGGGCCGCGGGGTCGGTGGCGCCGTCGTTCTGCACGGTCAGCACGACGCGCCGGTCGTCGACGTCCGGTGCGATGTCGCATCGGGCGGCGTCCCCGTGCCGCAGCACGTTCGTCGTCGCCTCCCGCACCACCCACCCCAGTGCCGACTGCACCTCGCCGTCCAGCCCGCCGGCCTGCCCGCGCACCTCGCAGCGGATCCCGGCCGCGCTCAACACGCCCTGCCCACCCCCGAGTTCGGCACCGATGTCGGCCTCCCGGTAGCCCCGTACGACAGCGCGGACCTCGCGCTGCGACTCCTGCGCGATCCGCTGCACCTCGATCATCTGCTCCACGGCCTCGGGCCGCCCGCGCCGTGCCAGCCGCACGGCGAGCTCGCTCCTGAGGGCGATGGCGGCCAGGTTCCGCCCCATCACGTCGTGCAGGTCCCGGCCGAACCGCAGCCGTTCCGCGGCGACGGCGAGCCGCGCCTCGACCTCCCGGGCCCGTTCCGCCTCCCACAGCGCGGACAGCGTCCAGGCGCCGCAGCGGCAGGCGAGCAGCGAGAAGAGCGCGCCGAAGGCGGTCAGGGCGCCGATCATGACGATCGGGCCCGGCTCGGGCCCGGCTCGGACTCGGCTCGGGCTCGGCTCGGGCTCGTCCGGCCGAACGCGGCCATCAGCACCACGGCGAGCACCGCGGACCGGCGCAGGAACATCGGCATGGGCAGGGTGAGGCCGTACAGCACGCCGGCCGGCAGCAGCTCGGCGGCGATGGCGAGCCGTACGGCCGGGTGTTCGTGTTCGGTCCTGGCCATGACGTCAGCGTCCCGGCGAACGGGGTCCGGCGGCAGTGCGCGGTGTCATCGCTCGGCATGACAAATGCCAGAAGCGGTCGGCGGACGATCCACACACGGTGCGCATACGAAAAAGACCCCGGTCCCTGAGGACCGGGGTCTCACTCT
>NZ_BNBC01000048.1:23761-56242 GCF_014654675.1 Streptomyces spiralis | reverse complement strand
GCGGACGACGAGGCTCGAACTCGCGACCTCAACCTTGGCAAGGTTGCGCTCTACCAACTGAGCTACGTCCGCATTGCCTCCGACCGGCTCCCACCGATCGGTGCGAGCACCAGCCTACCTGATCCACAAGAGTGGTCGGGACCGGCGGTGCAGAGCGGGTGACAGGAATCGCACACTGCGCCTTCCCCCTGGAAGGAGGATGTTCTGCTACTGAACTACACCCGCATGCACTCCGTGGGTCTCGGCCTTTCGGCCTCGCCCCTCGGCGCGCTCCAGACATTAGCTGATCAACAGGGGGGTTGCGCAAGTCGGCTGCGTCCAGGGCCCGCTGACGGACCCTGGGGCCTCCTCCGGAGCCCGGCCCACCCGTCGCCGCGCCCGCCCGCGCGCTGCCCCCGCCCTGCCCCGCTCGTCACTGGGCCGCGCTGAACGCCTCGTAGACCTTCTTGGGGATGCGGCCGCGCGCCGGCACGTCCATCTTGTTGGCCTGGGCCCAGGCCCGGACGGCCGCGGGGTCGGGGGCGACCTCCGTCTGCCGGTACGCCTTGCCCGACCGCGACCTCTTGCGGCCCGCCTCCACGTACGGCGCGAGCGCCTTACGCAGTTTCTTGGCATTGGCTTGGTTCAGGTCGATCTCGTAGAACTTGCCGTCGAGTCCGAAGGCGATCGTCTCCGCCGCTTCCGAGCCGTCGATGTCGTCAAAGAGAGTGACCACGACACGCTGCGCCACGAATATCGGTCCCTTCGTGCGACACCTCTGCGCCCACCTGCTCCGTCATGACCTTCGGGACATGTGGAGATGTTCGGAGATGTCGGCTGTCCGCCTGTTATCGGAAAAGTATCGGCTGTTGCCAATTCATTTGTACAGTGCCGGGCATTGCGAAGTGAAGCCCCGACTAAATCTCTCCGCGTGTCCCGGTTCAATACCGCTGTCCAGTGGGGAACGCCGAACTTTCCCAGAACTTTTCACAACACTCCCGGCCGAAGGCCGACCGTGACGGCCGTCACGTGGCTTCCTACAAGTCTACTCGCGTAGAAATTTTGTGCGGGTAGTCTGAAGGGACCTGCTCAGCACCACACACCGGGAGTGCCAGTGGCACGCGTCGTAGTCGACGTCATGCTCAAGCCGGAGATCCTCGACCCCCAGGGCCAGGCGGTGCAGCGCGCACTGCCGCGCCTGGGTTTCGACGGCATCTCCGACGTACGTCAGGGAAAGCGATTCGAACTGGAAGTGGACGGGCCTGTCGACGAGGCCGCGCTCGCCCGCATTCACGATCTTGCCGAATCCTTCCTCGCCAACACCGTGATCGAGGACTTCTCCGTGAAGGTCGAGTCCGATGACGTAGCCGCGGGGGCCGCGAAGTGACCGCTCGTATTGGCGTCGTCACTTTCCCGGGCAGTCTCGACGACCGGGACACCCAGCGCGCGATCCGCCTCGCGGGTGCCGAACCGGTCGCGCTGTGGCACAAGGACAAGGACCTCAAGCAGGTCGACGCCGTGGTGCTGCCCGGCGGTTTCTCCTATGGCGACTATCTGCGGGCCGGCGCCATCTCCCGCTTCTCGCCGGTGATGGAGACCGTCATCGAGCAGGCGAAGGCCGGACTGCCGGTTCTCGGCATCTGCAACGGCTTCCAGGTGCTCACCGAGGCCCATCTCCTCCCGGGCGCCATGCTCGGCAACGACCACCTGCACTTCATCTGCCGCGACCAGAAGCTGCGGGTGGAGAACGCCGCCACGGCCTGGACCAGCGACTACAGCGAGGGCCAGGAGATCTTCGTCCCCCTGAAGAACATGGACGGCCGGTACGTCGCCGACGAGTACACGCTCGACAAGCTGGAGGCGGAGGGCCGCGTGGTCTTCCGTTACCTGGACGTCAACCCCAACGGTTCGCTGCGGGACATCGCCGGCATCACCAACGAGGCCGGGAACGTCGTCGGCCTCATGCCGCACCCCGAGCACGCCACCGAGCCGCTGATCGGCACCGGCCGCACCGACGGCCTGCCGTTCTTCACCTCGATCCTGAAGAAGCTGGTCAACGCATGAGCAGGACGCCTCTGGACACGGTCGAGCACGCGGCCGCGACCCCCGACGTCGAGCTGCCCTGGGCCGAACTCGGCCTGAAGAAGGACGAGTACGAGCGGATCGTCGAGATCCTGGGCCGCCGCCCCACCGGCGCCGAGCTCGCCATGTACTCGGTGATGTGGTCCGAGCACTGCTCGTACAAGTCCTCCAAGATCCACCTCCGCCAGTTCGGCGAGAAGGCCCCCGAGAACGACGCGCTGCTCGTCGGCATCGGTGAGAACGCCGGTGTCGTCGACGTCGGCCAGGGCTACGCCGTCACCTTCAAGGTGGAGTCGCACAACCACCCGTCGTACGTGGAGCCCTACCAGGGCGCCGCGACCGGTGTCGGCGGCATCGTGCGCGACATCATCGCGATGGGCGCGCGCCCGGTGGCGGTGGTCGACCCGCTGCGCTTCGGCGCCGCCGACCACCCGGACACCAAGCGCGTCCTGCCGGGCGTCGTCGCCGGCATCGGCGGCTACGGCAACTGCCTGGGCCTGCCCAACATCGGCGGCGAGGTCGTCTTCGACGCCTGCTACCAGGGCAACCCGCTGGTCAACGCGGGCTGCGTCGGTGTGATGCGGCACGAGGACATCCACCTCGCCAAGGCCTCCGGCGCCGGCAACAAGGTCATCCTCTACGGCGCCCGGACCGGCGGCGACGGCATCGGCGGCGCGTCGATCCTGGCGAGCGAGACGTTCGACGACGCCAAGCCGTCCAAGCGCCCCGCCGTCCAGGTCGGCGACCCCTTCCAGGAGAAGCTCCTCATCGAGTGCACCCTGGAGGCGTTCGCCGAGAAGCTGGTCGTCGGCATCCAGGACCTGGGCGCGGCGGGCCTGTCCTGCGCCACGTCCGAGCTGGCCTCCAACGGCTCCGGCGGCATGCGCGTCACCCTGGACGACGTCCCCCTGCGCGACTCCACGCTCTCGCCCGAGGAGATCCTCATGAGCGAGTCGCAGGAGCGCATGTGCGCGGTCGTCGAGCCGGAGAAGGTCGACCGGTTCCTGGAGATCTGCGCGAAGTGGGACGTCATCGCCACCGTCATCGGTGAGGTGACCGACGGCGACCGGCTGGAGATCTTCTGGCACGGCGGCAAGATCGTCGAGGTCGACCCGCGCACGGTCGCGCACGAGGGCCCGGTCTACGAGCGCCCGTACGCCCGCCCGGAGTGGCAGGACGCCCTCCAGGCCGACGACGCGAACAAGCTGCCGCGCCCGGAGACCGCCGAGGAGCTCAAGGCGCAGGTCCTGAAGCTGGTGGCGTCGCCGAACCAGGCGTCCAAGAAGTGGATCACCCAGCAGTACGACCACTTCGTGCAGGGCAACACCGTCCTGGCCATGCCCGAGGACTCCGGCATGATCCGGATCGACGAGAAGACCGGTCTCGGCGTCGCCCTCGCCACGGACGGCAACGGCCGCTACGCCAAGCTCGACCCGTACACGGGCGCGCAGCTGGCGCTGGCCGAGGCCTACCGCAACGTGGCCACGACCGGTGCCAAGCCGCTGGCGGTCTCCGACTGTCTGAACTTCGGCTCGCCCGAGGACCCGGCGGTCATGTGGCAGTTCGTGGAGGCCGTGCGCGGTCTGGCGGACGGTTGCCAGCAGCTGGGCACCCCGGTGACCGGCGGCAATGTCTCGCTCTACAACCAGACGGGCGAGGCCGCCATCCACCCGACCCCGGTGGTCGCCGTCCTCGGTGTGATCGACGACGTGGCCCGGCGCACCCCGGTCGCCTTCCAGGAGGAGGGCCAGCTGCTCTACCTCCTCGGCGACACCCGCGAGGAGTTCGGCGGCTCGGCCTGGTCGCAGGTGGTCCACGACCACCTGGGCGGTCTGCCCCCGAAGGTGGACCTGGAGCGGGAACGCCTGCTGGCCGAGATCCTGATCTCCGCCTCCCGCGACGGCATGATCGACTCCGCGCACGACCTGTCCGACGGCGGCCTGATCCAGGCGGTCGTGGAGTCCGCCCTGCTGGGCGGCAAGGGCGCCCGTCTGGTCGTCCCCGACGGCCTGGACGCGTTCACCTTCCTGCTCTCGGAGTCGGCCGGCCGCGCGATCGTCGCCGTGCCGCGCTCGGAGGAGGTCCGCTTCAACGACATGTGCGGCGCCCGCGGCCTGCCCGTCACCCGCGTCGGTGTCGTCGACGGGGACACGGTCGAGGTCCAGGGCGAGTTCGAGCTGACGCTCGCCGAGCTGCGCGAGGCCCACGAGGCCACGATCCCCGCGCTGCTCGCCTGAGCCGACGCACCAGCCGCCGTACGACGCCGAAGGCCCCGCTCGTCGATGACGAGCGGGGCCTTCGTGTTCCGGCCTAGGGAACCTGGCGGTAGACGTCGCGGCGATTGCCGACGGTCAGGACCCACACGACGAGCTGACCGTCCTCGACGGTGTAGACGACGCGGTAATCGCCGACCCTGAGCCGCCAGCGGGCGTTGTGGCCTTGGAGGGCCTTGATGTCGAGCGCCGTCGTGTCGTCCGCGTCCATCGCCTTCTGGAGCTCGGTGAGGCGATACAGGACACGCAGGGCGTCCGGGCGCGGGATCTTGAGCATGTCCCGCTGGGCGTGTGGCGTGAAGCGTGTGACGTATCCCATGGTCAGCCCTGACGGTCGCGCAGCAACGCGGCCATCTCTTCGAGGGAGACAGATCCTTCCGTCCCCTCGGACTCGGCTTCGTCAGCCAGTCCGTTCAGCCATGCGTCCTCGGCGTCTTCAGCGATCCGGCGCAGGCGCTCGTACTCCTGGATATCGATCACAACGGCCTCCTGCTTGCCGCGCCGCGTGATGATCGTCGGGGTGTCCTCTCGGCGAGCACGATCGATGACGTCGGCGAGGTGGCCGCGCACCTCGGCCATTGATTCAATCACTGGCTCACTCATGTCATGAATGTAGCAGATGTACATGTATTGGCCGGCATGGAGTCCCGGTGGAGTGCGGTCGCGGCCGACGGGCGGGGCCTGGGCAGGCGGAGCGCCAGCAGGGCGGCAAGGGCCATCAGCGCGGCCCCGCCCCAGAACACCACCTGGGTGGCGTCGACGAAGGCGTGGACGCCGTCGGTGCGGGCCGTGCCGGTCAGTGCCGTCAGGGCGGTGACGTCGCCGCCGGGGCCGTGGGTGGCGTACAGGCGGGTCAGGACGGTGCCGAAGACGGCCGTGCCCAGGGCGTTGCCGAGAGTCTGGAAGAAGCGGATGCCGGTGGTGGCGACGCCGAGCTGGTGGCGCGGGGCGGCGTCCTGGACCAGCAGGATCAGCTGGCCGACGAGCTGACCGAACCCGGCGCCGGCCAGCAGGAGTTCGCCGCGGACCAGCCACAGGGACGTGTGGGGACCGATGGTCGTGGCGAGCAGGACGAAGGCGAGCGCGGTGGTGGCGGTGCCGCTGACGGTGAAGGTGCGCGCCGACCAGCCGCGAGCGGAGAGCGGGCCGGTGAGCGAGCCGGACAGGGTCAGGCCGAGCGTCATCGGGACCAGGTAGAGGCCCGCCGAGGAGCTGGTGACACCGCGCGTGACCTGCAAGTAGATGAGGACGTAGTAGATCGCGCACATCATCGCGCCGCCCGTGATCGCCTGGACGGCGAAGCCCAGGCGCAGCTCGGGGACCCGGAACAGGGAGAGCGGGAGCACCGGTTCGGGCGCGCGCAGCTGCCGCCACAGGAACAGGGCGAGCGCCACGGCGGCCGCCAGGGCGAGACCGAGCACGACCGGCGACGACCAGGCGTACCGCTTGCCGCCCCAGTCCGTCACCAGCAGCAGCGCGCTGGAGAAGGCCGCCGCGAGCGCGGCTCCCGCGTAGTCGATCGGGCGGCGCACAGGGCGCTCGGGGAGTTGCAGGGCGAGGGCGGCGGCGGTGAGGACGGCCAGGCCGACCGGCAGGTTGACGTAGAAGATCCAGCGCCAGTTCGCGTGGTCTGCCAGCAGGCCGCCGATCCAGGGGCCGATCGCCATGGCTCCGCCGGCGACGAGTCCGCCGATGTTGGTGCCCTTGCCCTTCTTCTCCCCGGGTCCCTTGAGGTGGGCGATCACCACCATGGTCACGCTCATGAGCCCGCCCCCGCCCAGGCCCTGGAGTGCGCGGGCGGCGATCAGCTCGCCCATGGACCGCGCGGCCCCGCACAGCGCGGAGCCCACCAGGAAGGTGGCGATCGCGCCGGTGAACACCCGCTTGGGGCCGAGGACGTCGCACAGTTTCCCGTACAGCGGCAGCATCGCCGCCGACGCCAGCGCGTAGGCGCTGACCAGCCACGGGATCTTGTCGATGCCGTGCTCGGGGTCGAGGTCGCGGACGATCGGGACGGTGGCCGCGGAGACGATCTGCAGATCCAGCAGGGCCAGCACGATCGTGACGAGGCAGACGACGAAGCCGACTTTGCGTTGGGTCTCGGTCATGCCGCCCACCATGCCCGAAGAATCTGTACTCGGTCAATCTTTCATCCGAGAAAATCATTGTGCTCGGCCAAAATATCGTCTTGGTACAGTGTGGCCATGGCCGAGGCGATGGGACTGCGCGAGCGCAAGAAGCAGCAGACGGCGATGCGCATCTACCGGGCGGCGGTCGCGCTCTTCGCCGAGCACGGCTTCGACGAGGTGTCCGTGCAGCAGATCGCGGACGCGGCCGAGGTCTCGAAGATGACCGTCTTCAACTACTTCGGCTCCAAGGAGGACCTGGTCTTCCGCCCGATGGAGGAGCACTTCGCCGACGCGGCCAGGGCGGTGCGCGAGCGCGGGCCGGGCGAGTCGGCGGTGGACGCCGTCCGCCGGCAGTTCCTCGAACTCGTCGAGACGCGGGACCCGTCCGTCGGCCTGCACGGCGAGCCGTTCACCCGCCAGGTGCGCCGGATCGTCGTGGAGACGCCGGTGCTGATGGAGCGCGCCTTCGTCGCCGCCCAGAAGGGCACCCGGGAGCTGGCCGCGATCCTGGCGGAGGAGACCGGCGACATGATGCTCGCGACGGTCGCGGCCGCCATGCTCAGCGCCGCCCGCAACGCCCTCATCGAGGAGAACCACCGCCGCCTCGACTCCGGCGAGACCCCCGACGCGGTCGCCGCCGACGCCGCGGAACGCGCCCACGAGGCCTTCGCCCTGGTCGAAAAGGGCCTGAAGGGCTACGGCGTCAGGGCGTAGGCTCGCCGCCATGCCCCCGGCCAAGAAGCGCACCCGGACCTACGACCCCGCCCGGACCCGCACGGCGGTCCTCGCCCAGCTGGGCAACGTACGGCAGGCCGTGCGCACCCTGACGCCCGAGCAGCTCGGTCTTCCCACGCGGCTGCCGGGCTGGACGGTGCGGGAGCTGGTCGCGCACATCGGCATGGCCGTCACGGCCGTCGGCCGGTCCCTCGACCGCCCCGAGCCGGCCCGGCAGGACGCCGTGCTGCTCGACTGGCCGTTCGCGACCTCCGCCAACTCCTCGGCCATCGACGACTTCACGCGGCGGCTCGCCGGGGACCACCCCGACCTGGACGCCTACCTCGCGGACGTCGAGCAGGGTCTGACCGGGCAGCTCGACGCGTACCCCGGCACCCGGCTGCTGGCCACCAACGCCGGCGCCCTGCCGCTCGCCGACTACCTCGTCACCCGCACCGTCGAACTCGTCGTCCACACCGACGACCTCAACGCCGCCGTGCCCGGCCTGGACGTCCCCCATGACCGCCAGGCCCTGGCCGCCGCCACGCGGCTCCTGGCCGACGCGCTCGCGGTCAAGGCGCCCGGCGGGTCGACCGAGGTGCGCATCCCGCCGTTCGCCGTCGTGCAGTGCGTCGAGGGCCCCCGCCACACCCGCGGCACCCCGCCCAACGTCGTCGAGACCGACCCCCTGACCTGGATCCGCCTCGCCACCGGCCGCACGGCATGGCACGACGCCCTCCGGGACGCCGAGCTCAGCGCCGGTGGCGACCGAGCCGACCTCTCGGGGCTGCTGCCGCTCATGGCGTGAGCCGGACCCCGGGGGCCGGGTGCGGTTCGTGCGCGGTCCAGGTGCGGTCCGGGGGCGCCTCCGCCGCCCGAATGGTGTGCGACACCTCACTCATGTCCATCGCGGCAGGGGCCTCCGGGGCGCGGTGGCGGCGCGGATGCCTCCCGTCATCGCGCCTGTAGCGCGCCGTTGACCTGCGCAAACGTGGAAAGTGAGTCGTCTGCGGCATGCAGGTGATCCACTTTCGCCGCGCATCCCCAATTCGGACCAGTGGTCGACCTCGCCTACACTCGGTGGCGTGCCACGTGGTGACGGTCGACTCAATCACGATCTGCTCCCCGGTGAGAAAGGCCCCCAGGACGCATGCGGCGTCTTCGGTGTCTGGGCTCCGGGCGAAGAGGTCTCAAAGCTCACGTACTTCGGGCTCTACGCCCTCCAGCATCGGGGTCAGGAATCCGCGGGAATCGCGGTCAGCAACGGCTCCCAGATCCTCGTCTTCAAGGACATGGGCCTGGTCTCCCAGGTCTTCGACGAGACCTCGCTCGGTTCGCTCCAGGGTCACATCGCGGTCGGTCACGCCCGCTACTCGACCACCGGCGCCTCCGTGTGGGAGAACGCCCAGCCGACGTTCCGCGCCACCGCGCACGGTTCCATCGCGCTCGGCCACAACGGCAACCTGGTCAACACGGCGCAGCTCGCCGAGATGGTCGCCGAACTGCCCAAGGACACCAACGGCCGCTCGGCCCGCGTCGCGGCCACCAACGACACCGACCTGCTGACGGCCCTGCTGGCCGCCCAGGTCGACGAGGACGGCAAGCCGCTGACCATCGAGCAGGCGGCCCACACCGTCCTGCCCCAGGTCAAGGGCGCCTTCAGCCTCGTCTTCATGGACGAGCACACCCTGTACGCGGCCCGTGACCCACAGGGCATCCGCCCGCTGGTCCTCGGCCGGCTGGAGCGCGGCTGGGTCGTCGCCTCCGAGTCCGCCGCCCTCGACATCTGCGGCGCCAGCTTCGTCCGCGAGATCGAGC
The DNA here is from genome assembly GCF_014654675.1 of Streptomyces spiralis. Classification (GTDB taxonomy): domain Bacteria; phylum Actinomycetota; class Actinomycetes; order Streptomycetales; family Streptomycetaceae; genus Streptomyces; species Streptomyces spiralis. The sequence continues at coordinate 47,247 of NZ_BNBC01000048.1, read as the reverse complement.
CGGGCGAGTTCGTGGCCATCGACGAGAACGGCCTGCGCACCTCCCGATTCGCGGAAGCGAAGCCCAAGGGCTGCGTCTTCGAGTACGTCTACCTGGCCCGCCCCGACACCGACATCGCCGGCCGGAACGTCTATCTCTCCCGCGTGGAGATGGGCCGCCGTCTCGCCAAGGAGTCCCCGGTCGAGGCCGACCTGGTGATAGCGACCCCGGAGTCCGGCACCCCCGCCGCCATCGGCTACGCGGAGGCCTCCGGCATCCCCTTCGGCGCGGGTCTGGTGAAGAACGCCTACGTCGGCCGGACCTTCATCCAGCCCTCGCAGACCATCCGCCAGCTCGGGATCCGGCTGAAGCTGAACCCGCTGAAGGAAGTCATCAAGGGCAAGCGCCTGGTCGTCGTCGACGACTCGATCGTCCGCGGCAACACCCAGCGGGCCCTGGTGCGGATGCTGCGCGAGGCCGGGGCGGCCGAGGTGCACATCCGGATCTCCTCGCCGCCCGTGAAGTGGCCGTGCTTCTTCGGCATCGACTTCGCCACCCGCGCCGAGCTCATCGCCAACGGCATGACCATCGACGAGATCGGCACCTCGCTGGGCGCCGACTCGCTGGCGTACATCTCCCTGGACGGCATGATCGAGGCGACCACCATCGCCAAGCCGAACCTGTGCCGCGCCTGCTTCGACGGCGAGTACCCGATGGAGCTGCCCGACCCGGAGCTGCTCGGCAAGCAGCTGCTGGAGACCGAGCTGGCGGCCGGTCCCGCCGCCACGGCGGCCACCGACGCCATCCGTCGCCCGTAAGCCTCGTAGAAAACCAACCCGAAAGATCCCAGGCAATGTCTGAGAGCCGTTCCGCCGGTGCTTCCTACGCGGCTGCCGGAGTCGACATCGAGGCGGGCGACCGCGCGGTCGAGCTGATGAAGGAGTGGGTGAAGAAGACGCAGCGCCCCGAGGTCCTCGGCGGCCTCGGCGGCTTCGCCGGCCTCTTCGACGCCTCCGCCCTCAAGCGCTACGAGCGTCCCCTGCTCGCCTCCGCCACCGACGGCGTCGGCACCAAGGTCGACATCGCCCGGCAGCTGGGCGTCTACGACACCATCGGCCACGACCTGGTCGCCATGGTGATGGACGACATCGTGGTGTGCGGTGCCGAGCCGCTGTTCATGACCGACTACATCTGCGTCGGCAAGGTCCACCCCGAGCGGGTCGCCGCCATCGTCAAGGGCATCGCGGAGGGCTGTGTGCTCGCCGGCTGCGCCCTTGTGGGCGGCGAGACGGCCGAACACCCCGGGCTGCTCGGTGAGGACGACTTCGACGTCGCCGGCGCCGGTACGGGCGTCGTGGAGGCCGACCGGCTGCTCGGCGCCGACCGCATCCGCACGGGTGACGCGGTGATCGCCATGGCGTCCTCCGGCCTTCACTCCAACGGGTACTCCCTGGTCCGGCACGTGCTGCTGAACCAGGCCGGACTGTCCCTTGACGCGCATGTCGAGGACTTCGGCCGCACCCTGGGCGAGGAGCTGCTGGAGCCGACCAAGATCTACTCGCTGGACTGTCTGGCGCTGATGCGCACCACCGAGGTGCACGCCTTCAGCCACGTCACCGGCGGAGGGCTCGCCGCCAACCTGGCCCGGGTGATCCCGGACACACTGCACGCCGTGGTCGACCGCGCCACCTGGACCCCGTCCCCGGTCTTCGAGCTGGTCGGCAGGACCGGCGAGGTCGAGCGGCTGGAGCTGGAGAAGACCCTCAACATGGGCGTGGGCATGATCGCGATCGTGCCGCAGGAGTCGACCGACGCGGCCCTCGCCACCCTGGCCGACCGCGGGGTCGACGCCTGGGTGGCCGGCGAGATCACCGACCGTGGCGAGCACACCACCGGGGCCGCCCTGGTGGGCGACTACGCCTGATCCACATGATCACCTGGCGATCACGGGGTGACCGCCAGGTGATCAACGGGTGACGACAGCACGAAACCCGGTCCGGCGCTGAAAGCACCGGACCGGGTGAAGTGCGGAACCTACGACACGCGTTGGTACTGCAGAGCTGCTGCGGGCGTCAGGCGCCGCGACGGTGTTGCGAGGAGTCGTCCTGCTCGTCCTCGTCGTCGTCCTCGTAGAGGTCGGCGTACCGTGCATACAGGTCGTCGTCGTGCTCATCGTCCTCGAAGCGGTCACCGTTCGGTGACTGGTTCGACGTCGATGCGCCCAGCTCCTCGGCCAGGCGTGAGAGGTCCGTCCCACCGCTGTTGTACTTCAGCTGGCGGGCGACCTTCGTCTGCTTGGCCTTGGCCCGGCCGCGCCCCATGGCTCGACCCCCTCAACGACGGGGCTCAACGGCCCCAGAGTCTGACACGCGTTCATGATCCGGAACGGGCTCTCCACAGAGAGACCGGTCCGTAGGGCTTCCACGGTACCTGAGCCCGCGCCCATACGGTACGTCGCCCGCAGGAAGCGCGTGTGCGCAGAACCTTCGAGGCGCCCCGTCCTCGCTGGTCAGTGGCGATTTTAACCAGTTCCTGCCGGACGACCCGCCGGTGGAAGTGAGAGTTCTCTCCAACTGCCCACCGGCAGGTACCGTCAAGAGCGGGGCATGCCCGGCGTCACCACGCGTACGCGCTCCGTGTCACCGGGTCCGCGCGGCGCGCGCCTCCGCCATCCGCTGCTCGGCGATCCGGTCGGCCGCGGCGGCCGGCGGAATCCCGTCATCCTTCGCACGTGCGAATATGGCCAGCGTGGTGTCGAAGATCTTCGCGGCCTTCGCCTTGCACCGGTCGAAGTCGAAGCCGTGCAGCTCGTCGGCGACCTGGATGACACCGCCCGCGTTGACCACGTAGTCCGGCGCGTAGAGGATCCCGCGGTCGGCGAGGTCCTTCTCCACCCCCGGGTGGGCGAGCTGGTTGTTGGCGGCGCCGCACACCACCTTGGCGGTCAGCACCGGCACGGAGTCGTCGTTCAGGGCGCCGCCGAGCGCGCAGGGGGCGTAGATGTCCAGGCCCTCGGTGCGGATCAGCGCGTCGGTGTCGGCGACGGCCGTGACACCGGTCGGGTACTGCTCGAGGATCGCCCGTACGGACTCCTCGCGCACGTCCGTGATGACGACCTCGGCGCCGTCCTTGCGTAGGTGCTCCACCAGATGGCGGCCCACCTTGCCGACGCCGGCGATGCCGACCCTGCGGCCGCGGAGCGTGGGATCACCCCACAGGTGCTGGGCCGAGGCCCGCATGCCCTGGAAGACGCCGAAGGCGGTCAGCACGGAGGAGTCGCCCGCACCGCCGTTCTCCGGGGAGCGGCCGGTGGTCCAGCGGCACTCGCGCGCCACGACGTCCATGTCGGCCACGTACGTGCCGACGTCGCAGGCCGTGACGTAGCGCCCGCCGAGCGCGGCGACGAACCGGCCGTAGGCGAGCAGCAGCTCCTCGGACTTGATCTGCTCCGGGTTGCCGATGATCACGGCCTTGCCGCCGCCGTGGTCGAGACCGGCCATGGCGTTCTTGTACGACATGCCGCGGGCGAGGTTCAGCGCGTCGGCGACGGCCTCGGCCTCGCTGGCGTACGGGTAGAAGCGGGTACCGCCGAGCGCGGGGCCCAGGGCGGTGGAGTGGATGGCGATGACGGCCTTGAGGCCGCTGGCGCGGTCCTGGCAGAGCACGACTTGTTCGTGTCCTCCCTGCTCCGAGCGGAACAGGGTCTGCAGTACGTCGGACGCGCCGGTTACGTCGGTCACGGTGGTGACTCCCAGGTAAGTAGCGGCGAGTGGGGTCGGGCTCCCGTAGGGGTGGCGGGGGCCGTGGCGGAAGATTAGACCCTGATCACCTCCGCGGCGGGCCCAGTGGTCGGGATCACCCTCCCTCGGAGTAGCGTGCCACCCGCGCGTGGGACGATTTGCAGTGGTTTTCCGTCCGTCCGGGCGCGGGCCGTGCGGGTTTCGCCTCCGGTCCGCTGGGGAGGGAGCAGGCGTGCCCAAGGTGTCCTCCGTGGTCGTTCCGTACGCGACCTACTTGCGCGTCTACGAGCCGCTGGCCGCCTTCCCGGAGCCGGAGCGCAGCCACTGGGCGCGCTACGCCCGCCGCCCCGACCGCCCCTCCTACCAGGACGAACTGCGCCGCTCGCTGGCCGACCTGCTGCCCACCCCGCCGGTGGCCGTGCCGGTGCACGAGAGCCGGGACGCGTTCGTGCTCGACGTCGACGGGGTGGTCTGCGTCTGCCCCTGGCGCACCCGGCTGCGCGGCTGGCAGGCCCTGGGCGATCTCGCCGAGGAACTGCCCGCGGTGGTCCTGGACGCGGTGCTGCCCCCGCTCGTACGGCGCCAGGCCACCCAGGACTACGAGCGCTGGCTGGCGGACAACCCGGACGCCCGGCCCTGGATCCGCACGGCGACCTGGCAGGTGCCGCTGAACTGGTTCGTGCTGTTCTCCGACGAGGAGCGGGAGTACGTCAAGGGCGCGGGCGGGCCCGAGGCCGCCGGGGGATGCCCGGGCGACGCGCCGCTGCTGCGCTACCGGACGCCGATGGTGCAGGCCCGGCGGCGGGTGGCGCGGGGGCTGCGGGCGCTGCGGGACGCCATCGACGAGAGCCCGCTGATCGACGGGCTGGTCGACGTGGGCCGCTGGCTGGAGGAGTTCCATCCGCGATCACTGGTGGAGCTGGACTACGGCGGCCTGGTGCACGCGCTGCCGGCCGGCGACCTGGAGGGCGATCACTCGGCGGCCGACGTGGCCGAGGGGATCGAGGCGCTGCGCCTGGGCGACGGGGTGGCCGCGGGCGAGGCGTACGCGCGGCTCGTGGAGCGCTGGCGGGCGGTGCGCGACCTGCGGTCGGCGAACTGATCCCAGCTCGTCCGCACCCGGAGTGACCTGGATCACGGCTCGAACATCGTCGAACAGCGTACGGTCAGGGGCATTTGAGGGAGCTGACGGGACGTAGGCCCCGATCCGGGCGTTTGTCCCAAGGGTGACGGACAGCACTTACACGACCCTTGCTCTAGTTGCCCCTCCTCGTGCCAAAATAGGACAAGGAGTTCGGGGAGTGCTCCGTCCGTCCAACTATGCTCCGGCATGGGCGGAATCTCCGCATTGCATGCTTTGGGGGGTCTGGTGACTTCCTGATTGTCCTGTGACTGATCGTCACAGTGGTGTGACTGTCCGTTATGGCATGGTCCATCGGCTTCCGTCGGTGATGAACACCTGGGAGGGCAATTCCATCGGTTTGGCCGACGCGGCTGGACAGATGGTGTAGTTGTAGTGCCGAGGACAAGCCGTTCGTCCTATAACCGACTCGACTCGCGTCCGCCATTTCGGGCAACGCGGGTCAAGGTGCAGAATTTAGAGGAAAGAACCGAGAAGGTTCGGTTCTCCCGAGGAGGCCGCTCATGACCGCTCGCACCCCTGATGCCGAGCCGCTGCTGACCCCGGCTGAGGTCGCCACGATGTTCCGCGTCGACCCGAAGACGGTCACGCGGTGGGCGAAGGCCGGGAAGCTTACGTCGATCCGCACGCTCGGCGGGCACCGCCGCTACCGCGAGGCCGAAGTCCGCGCTCTGCTCGCGGGCATCCCGCAGCAGCGCAGCGAGGCCTGAACAACTCCATAACCGGGCAAACCGGCTGGTTCCCCCACTGGCTGTCATGTCCGGACCCATAGCTCCAAGCGACGCGGGTCCTGCCCCAACAGGTCCCACGCCCAAGCCGTCAGAGCTCTTCAGGCAATGCAACGGGTGCGTCGTAGATCGCGCTGGACTCCGCCGGGTCCAGCGCGATCTTTTTTGTGCGCTCGACGGGGGTCGGGTGCCACATGTGTGAGCGGCCTTGTCGGAGGTTGGGGAGGGGCGTCGGATCCCTGGTGGAGCCCCCCGCCGGAGCCGCGCCGGCTCTTCCCGAGAGCCTCACTGGGCAGTGCAATTGCACATATTAAATCGACCCCTTGTAGGAGGGGTGTAAGTACCGCGCTTTCCAAAACTCATGCGGTGACACCCGTCACATGGCAGGACGCTTGTTGCGCGCCGCCTCCGTGCGCTAGAGGAGGTTCCAGTTCCACCGGCCCACGCAGGCACGGGAGTTCGGGCCGGAACCGGCCGTTCGTGCGCCGGTTCACCTGAGCTCGTCCAGCGGGCGCTCACGCGGTCGAGGGCTGCTCGTCCTCCCACACCGCCTCCAGGACCTCCAGCGCCTCCTCCGGGGCGCCTTGGGTCGCGTCGGGGGCGTCCGGGGCGGTCCGGGGGGAACTCGCAAGGGGAGAGCTGTCCATCGCCAGCTGCAGGAGGTGACGGCAGACGGAGCAGTGGCGGGTGAGATGGCGGTACGACGAGGCGGCCGCGAGGTGCGCACGGAGCAGCGCCCGTGTCTCGTGCCTGGCCGATGCCGCCATACGCCACCTCCAGTGGGCCGCACGGCAACGGCGGCCCTGCTTTCTGGGGTACCGAGGGAATGTGACGCCGTCAAGGCCACACAGCACACGAAGGCTCAGACCGGCCGGCTGGGGTGAGGGGCGTGCGGTTGCTGCCCCCTTGACGGGGCTGGGGGTGGCCAGGTGCGCATTGGCCTGGACGGGTTGGGGGTGGCCAGGTGGCCGTCGGTCTGGACGGGTTGGGGGTGCAGGTCCGGTCGGCCTGGGCGCGTAGGGCGTGCGGGGTGGGGCGCGCGGGTGCCGTCGGTCTGGGCGGGTTGGGGGCAGCGGTGTGCCGCTGACAGGGGGGAGGACGTGCCGGCGCTCTCCGCGTCGAGAGGGCGACGCACGAAGAAGGCCCGCATCCACTGCCGGATGCGGGCCTTTGTTGCGGTCCTGACGGGATTTGAACCCGCGGCCTCCACCTTGACAGGGTGGCGAGCACTCCAAACTGCTCCACAGGACCAGGTTTCGCGGCGCCATTCGTGCGTTGCGCTGCGAGAAGAGACTGTACAGGAGGTGGGGCGCCTGGTCGAACTCACTTAGCGTGCAGGCGCCGTCACCACCTCACGACCGGGACGGGACCGCCGCGTCGATCGCCTTCACGATCCGCTTGTCCGACACCGGGTACGCCGTGCCCAGCGCGTGGGCGAAGTAGCTGACCCGCAGCTCCTCGATCATCCAGCGGATGTCCTGCACCTGCTGCGGCACCGGGCGCCCCTGCGGCATCTGCTCCAGCAGCCACGCGTACTCGTCCCGCATCTCCCGGACCTTCTCCATGCGCGTGGTGTCCCGCTGGACGTTCGTCGGCATCTGCTGCAACCGCCGGTCCGCGGCCACCAGGTAGCGCATCAGGTCGGGCAGCCGCCGTATCCCCGCCTCCGTGACGAAGCCGGGCTTCACCAGGGCGTCCAGCTGCTGCCGTACGTCCGCCAGGTTCGGCAGCAGCGCGGGGCTGCGTACGGCCTTCAGCCGGCGCTCACACGCCTGCCAGGCGGCCAGCACCTGCTGCACCTGGCCCACGGTCCGCACGGTCAGGTCCACGATCTCGGCGCGCACCCGGTCGTAGAGCTTCCGGTACGACTCCTCGTCCCACGCCGGTCCCCCGAACTCCGCGATCAGCCGGTCCGCCGCCGCCGTCGCGCAGTCGTCGAAGAGGGCCTGGATCGAACCGTGCGGGTTCGCCGACAGGCCCAGCTTCTGCTGGTTGGTCAGCTTCTCGGACGCGAACTTCGCGGGGTTGACCGGGATGTTGCGCAGGATCAGCCGCCGCGTGCCCTTCCACATCGCCTCGGTCTGCTCCGCCTCGGTGTCGAAGAGCCGTACGGAGACGGTGTCCGCCGTCGGCCCGTCGTCGACGAGCGCGGGGTAGGCCTTCACCGGCTGGCCGGCCCGGCGGGTCTCGAAGACCCGGGTGAGCGAGCCGATCGTCCAGTCCGTCAGCCCCGTGCGCTCCAGCGACTCGCCGCCGGTGCGCTCCGCGGTCGCCGCCGCGGCCTGGGAGAGGGCCTTGCGCGCCTTCGGCTTCAGCTTGAGCTTCAGGGCTTCGAGGTCCTTGTCCTCGGCCAGCTTGCGGCGCCGCTCGTCGATGACCCGGAAGGTGATCTTCAGATGGTCGGGGACCTTGGACCAGTCGAAGTCCTCGGCCTCGAACGGCACGCCGACCATGCGCTTCAGCTCGCGCGCCATGGTGGTGGTGAGGGGCTCCTGGAGGGGTACGGCGGTGTCCAGGAACCGCTTCGCGTAGTTCGGCGCCGGCACGTAGTTGCGGCGGATCGGCTTGGGCAGCGAGCGGATCAGCTCGGTGACGACCTCCTCGCGCAGGCCAGGGATCTGCCAGTCGAAGCCCTCGTCGGTGACCTGGTTGAGCACCTGGAGCGGGATGTGGACGGTCACGCCGTCGGCGTCCGCCCCCGGCTCGAACTGGTACGTCACCCGGAACTTCAGGTTGCCCTGCCGCCACGAGTCCGGATAGTCCGCCTTGGTGACCGCCTCCGCCGACTCCCGGATGAGCATCTCCCGCTCGAAGTCCAGGAAGTCGGGCTGCTCGTGCCGCTTGCGCTTCCACCAGGAGTCGAAGTGGGCACCGGAGACCACGTGTTCGGGCACCCGCTGGTCGTAGAAGTCGAACAGCGTCTCGTCGTCGACGACGATGTCCCGGCGCCGGGCACGGTGCTCCAGTTCCTCGACCTCGCTCAGCAGCTTGCGGTTGTCGGCGAAGAACTTGTGGTGCGTGCGCCAGTCGCCCTCGACCAGCGCGTTGCGGATGAAAAGCTCCCGGCTGACCTCGGGGTCGATCCGGCCGTAGTTCACCTTCCGCTGCGCGACGATCGGCACGCCGTACAGCGTGACCTTCTCGTACGCCATCACCGCCGCCTGGTCCTTCTCCCAGTGCGGTTCGCTGTACGTCCGCTTCAGCAGATGGCCGGCCAGCGGCTCGACCCACTCGGGCTCGATCTTCGCGTTGACCCGCGCCCACAGCCGCGAGGTCTCCACCAGCTCCGCGGACATCACGAACCGCGGCGGCTTCTTGAACAGCGCCGAGCCGGGGAAGATGGCGAACTTGGCGTTGCGGGCACCCAGGTACTCGCCCCGGCCGCCGTCCCGGCGCGCGCCCGGACCCGAGTCCTTGGACTCCTTCACGTCCTTCATGCCGATGTGCGAGAGCAGACCGGCGAGCAGCGAGATGTGGACGCGGTCGCTCGGGGCGTCCTGGTCGTTGAGATGGATGCCCATCTGCTTGGCGACCGTGCGCAGCTGGGTGTAGATGTCCTGCCATTCGCGAATGCGCAGGAAGTTGAGGAACTCCTGCTTGCACATGCGCCGGAAGGAACTGGACCCCCGCTCCTTCTGCTGCTCGCGGACGTAGCGCCAGAGGTTGAGGAAGGCGAGGAAGTCGCTGCTCTCGTCGCGGAACCGGGCGTGCTGCTGGTCGGCCTGGGTCTGCTTGTCGGAGGGGCGCTCGCGCGGGTCCTGGATGGACAGCGCGGCCGCGATCACCATCACCTCGCGCACGCAGCCGTTCCGGTCGGCCTCCAGCACCATCCGGGCCAGCCGGGGGTCGACGGGCAGCTGGGCGAGCTTGCGGCCGGTCTCGGTGAGCCGCTTGCGCGGGTCCTTCTGCGCCGGGTCGAGCGCGCCCAGCTCCTGCAGCAACTGCACGCCGTCGCGGATGTTGCGGTGGTCCGGCGGGTCGATGAAGGGGAACTTCTCGATGTCCCCGAGGCCGGCCGCGGTCATCTGGAGGATGACGGACGCCAGGTTGGTGCGCAGGATCTCGGCGTCGGTGAACTCCGGCCGGGCGAGGAAGTCGTCCTCGCTGTAGAGCCGGATGCAGATGCCGTCGGAGGTACGTCCGCAGCGTCCCTTGCGCTGGTTGGCGCTGGCCTGCGAGATCGCCTCGATGGGCAGCCGCTGCACCTTGGTGCGGTGGCTGTAGCGGGAGATCCGCGCGAAGCCGGGGTCGATGACGTACTTGATGCCCGGCACGGTCAGGGAGGTCTCGGCGACGTTGGTCGCCAGCACGATCCTGCGGCCGGAGTGCGGCTGGAAGACCCGGTGCTGCTCGGCATGGGAGAGCCGCGCGTACAGCGGCAGCACCTCGGTGAACCTGTACTGCTTCTTGTTGAGCGCGTCGGCGGTGTCGCGGATCTCCCGCTCGCCGGAGAGGAAGACGAGGATGTCCCCGGACCCCTCGGCCATCAGCTCCTCGACGGCATCGGTGATCGCGGTGATCTGGTCCCGGTCGGCGTCGTCGGAGTCCTCTTCCAGCAGCGGCCGGTAGCGCACCTCCACCGGGTAGGTCCGCCCGCTCACCTCGATGATCGGCGCGTCGCCGAAGTGCCGGGAGAAACGCTCGGGGTCGATGGTGGCCGAGGTGATGACGACCTTGAGGTCCGGCCGCCTGGGCAGCAGCTGGGCCAGATAGCCGAGGAGGAAGTCGATGTTGAGCGACCGCTCGTGCGCCTCGTCGATGATGATCGTGTCGTAGGCACGCAGCTCGCGGTCGGTCTGGATCTCGGCGAGCAGGATGCCGTCCGTCATCAGCTTGATGAAGGTGGCGTCCGGATCGACCTGGTCGGTGAAGCGCACCTTCCAGCCGACGGCCTCGCCCAGCGGCGTGTCCAGCTCCTCGGCCACACGCTCGGCGACGGTCCGGGCCGCGATCCGGCGGGGCTGGGTGTGCCCGATCATGCCGCGCACGCCCCGGCCCAGCTCCATGCAGATCTTCGGGATCTGCGTGGTCTTCCCGGAACCGGTCTCACCGGCGACGATGACGACCTGGTGATCGCGGATGGCGTCGGCGATCGTGTCCTTCTTCTGGCTGACGGGCAGCTGCTCGGGGTAGCTGACGGCGGGCACGCGGGAGCGCCGGGCGGCCATGCGTGCCTCGGTCTTCCCGATCTCCGCCTCGATCTCGGTGAGGACGGCGGCACGGGCCTCCGGCGTGCGGATCTTGCGCGCGCCCTCGAGCCTGCGCCCGAGCCGGTGCGCATCGCGCAGCGACAGCTCGGTCAGACGGGAGGCGAGGGCGCCCAGGGCGGGGGCGGGATGCGTAGACATACGCGATCCAGGATCTCACCTCGGGGAAATCGCGCGCGAATGATTTGACCGCGGCATCCGATGGACCGTACCCGGACCGTCTCGGCTGGCTCTGTCCCGCCAGAGCGGCCCTCTCGCAGGCCGCGCCTCACAGGTCGGGCCTCACAGGTCGAGTCTCAGAGGTCATGCCTCAGAGGCCGTGCCTCAGAGGTCGCGCGGATCAGCTTGCAGCAGGTCCGTGACGGCCTCCTCGGACCAGTGGCCGACCGCGCCGGGGCAGGCGGCGACGTAGGAGGCGATCGCCTCCGCGTCCCAGGCGCCGGCCGCCAGCAGGCCCCCGGCCAGGAAACGGACGTAGGCGGCCGACGGCGGGTTCGAGCGCACGTCGTTCATGCCCCACGGCGCGGTGAAGGTGAGGACGGGCAGGCCGTCCACCTGGCCGGCGCAGACGAGGGTCTCGTAGCGGCCCGGGCCAAGCACGGCCCGGCCGTGGGCGAGCACCTCGCCCAGGTCGAGACCCGCACCGGGTTCGCGGTACATCTCCTGAGCCGCGATGTCGCAGAACTGCTCGGTGGACAGCAGGTGGGCCCGTGCCATGACCCGGCCGTCGGCACGCGGGTCGTAGAAGGCCCTGCCGCCTCCCCACACCGCTGACTCGGTGGCGAAGTACAGGGCGCCGGTCAGTTCCACCGGGATCGACCGGGAGGGCATCCGGGGGTCGCGGCACCCCGGATACGTCCGTGCGCCCCCCGGCGGTCTGCCGCCCCGGATGTAGAAGGCGAGCCGGTCGAGGTGCATGTTCGAGCCGTAGGACGTGTACCAGACCCGCTCCGGGCGCGGGTCGGTCGGTAACGTCCGATCGATGCTGTTCAGGGCCTTCACGCCTGCTGGCTCCTCGATCCGGCGGCGACGCCGCGCGTCCGGTACGACGGCACGAGTAAGCCCCTCTCCGTCAGTGCCGGAGAGGGGCTCATGCCCTGGTGAGGGCGGTTGTGGCTGGGGCCGGGGTCGAACCGGCGACCTTCCGCTTTTCAGGCCGTGTCCGGGCAACGCTGCGCCTGATCATAGGGTCTGTGCAGCCCCGCCGAGGGATGTCGTTGTGTGTCGCTGTTGGCGTACGGGTTGGCGTACGACTGCCTCAGTTGGTCGGCCCGTCGAGCCAGGGAATGACGCGTAGCGCGATCTTCCGGCTTCACGGGCTAAGCGGTAGCCACAACCGGAGCGCCCCCTTCTCGCGGGCCGAGACGGGGGGCGTTCGTATGCCCGTCTTGGGAACGGGGCCGCGAGGTGGCCACGCGCAGCGCCGCCCACCAGGGCCTGTCTGACGGGTCGCGTCACCGACCCCGCGCCCGACAGCTGTGTCACCCGAACGGCCCAACGTGACGTGCCACCCACATGGATGAACATCAAGCTGATGAGTGCCCCAATCAAGGCAATCCGTGAAAGGGGAACCGAATGCGCATTCGACGCATCCTCGCCGCCGGCATCGCCACGGCAGCCCTCGCCGGACTCGGCCTCACAGGCGCCGCCACCGCCACCGCCGCCAGCCTCACCCCGAGTCAGGGCGTCCCCGCCGCCCTCACCCCGGGTGAGTGCGTTGACGGCGGCGGAACGGTCGATTGGACCCCCAACCCGGCCAACCCCGGCACCGGGACCTGCAGGGGTGGCACGGGCAACGGGCAGGCAGTCGACTAAACCCCACCAGGCGCCAGGAGCGCCCCGCAGCCACGCGCTGCGGGGCGCTCTCGGTGGACACCAGGTGGGCCCGTGCCATGACCCGGCCGTCGGCACGCGGGTCGTGGAAGGCCCTGCCGCCTCCCCACGGCTGACTCGGTGGCGAAGCACAGGGCGCCGGTCAGTTCCACCGGGATCGACCGGGAAGGCATCCGGGGGGCGCGGCACGCCGGATACGTCCGTGCGGCCCCCGGCGGTCTGCCGCCCCGGATGTAGAAGACGAGCCGGTCGAGGCGATCCGGCGGCGACGCCGCGCGTCCGGTTCGACGGCACGAGTAAGCCCCTCTCCGTCAGTGCCGGAGAGGGGCTTATGCCCTGGTGAGGGCGGTTGTGGCTGGGGCCGGGGTCGAACCGGCGACCTTCCGCTTTTCAGGCGGACGCTCGTACCAACTGAGCTACCCAGCCACGAGGTTTCACGTGAAACCTCAGCGGTCCTGACGGGATTTGAACCCGCGGCCTCCACCTTGACAGGGTGGCGAGCACTCCAAACTGCTCCACAGGACCATGTGGTTGTGTGCGAACCATTGAACGTAAGTGTCGCACACCGTACTGCGTGCCCCCAACGGGATTCGAACCCGTGCTACCGCCTTGAAAGGGCGGCGTCCTAGGCCGCTAGACGATGAGGGCTATCGGCCCGCCTGGGCGCTTCTCAGCGCGTCGGGGACGTGAGAAGCATATGGGATGGCGAGGGGTATCGCCAAAACCGTTTACGGCCCGGCGGGCGGCGAGGCGTTTGACGGCGAGCTCGGGGTCGGGGTGGCGCCGGGGAGGTTCTCCTCGGGCAGGTGGCGGCTGACCTCGGCCGTCGTCTGGCCCAGGCCGCCCAGCTTGATCGCGTCCCAGGCCTGGAGGCGGTGGTTGTCGCGGTCGAAGTAGAGGATCGACGCCTCGATCGGGGCCGGGTATTCGTGTTCGACCGCCCGCAGCCCGCTGCCGCCCGTCGAGCCCTCCATGCGCAGCCGGGTGCCGTACTTCATGACCTCTGTGTCCTCGTGGTGCAGATGGCCGCACAGGACCAGCGGCACCGTGCCGTCCGTCTCGCGGGCCGCCGACGGCTCGTGGGCGACGGCGACGTCGACCGGAGTGCCCCTGGCCTGCTGTTCGCGCAGCGCCGACGCCAGACGGGTGCCCGCCATCTGCTCCGTCGCGCCGCCGCCGGGCACGGTGGAGCGGTCGGGAGTGAACTGGGGGTCGCCGGTGCCGGCGAAGCGCAGGCCCGCGACCGTCTCGGCGCGGCCGTCGTCCAGGACGTGCACGTTCTTCATGCGCTCCAGGTAGCGCTGGGTGATCATCGAGTCGTGGTTGCCGCGCACCCAGACGTACGGCACGCCCAGGTCCTTCACCGGGTCCAGGAAGCCGTTCTCCGCCGCCGTGCCGTGGTCCATCGTGTCGCCGGAGTCGACGATCACATCCACCTTGTACTGCTCCACCAGCGAGGCGATGATCTTCCAGCTCGCCGGGTTGAGATGGATGTCGGACACGTGCAGGACGCGGATGGTCGTCGGGTCCGGCTGGTAGGCGGGGAGCGTGGAGGTGACGTCGTAGAGCTTGGTCACGTTCGTCACCAGGCGTGCCAGCTCCTTCTGGTAGACGTCGAACTCGGTGACGATGCTGCGCGCGTTGCCGACGAGGGACGGCGCGGAGGACAGCAGCCCGGAGAACTTCGGCTCCAGCACGGACTTGGGGTTCCAGGTGGCGTACGCCGTCGCCCCGGACGCGGCGAGCAGGGCCAGCGCCAGGCCGCCGGCCGCCAGGGCGCGGCCCGGGCGGCGGTAGACGGCGAGGCCGAGGGCGGTCGCCCCGGAGACCACGGCCACGCAGGACCGTACGGCCAGGTCGAAGGTGCCGTGCTCGACGTCGTGCACGACCTCGTTCTGGAGGCCGGAGATCCGCTCGGGGTGGTCGACCAGTGCCTGGGAGCGTTCCGGGTCGAGCTGGTCGACGTTGACGTCCAGGCGGACCGGGGCCAGGTGGCTGTCCAGTTCCAGGGCGCCGAGCGGGGAGACGTTGATCTTCGTGCCGCCGCTCAGGGAGGGGCGCAGGGCCATCGTCGTGTTCATGGGGCCGACCGGCACCCGTACGTTGCCGACGATCAGCAGCCCCAGCCAGGCGCCGGCGAGCACCACGGTGACCAGACTCAGGGCGCGGAGCCAGGGGTGCGGCTCAGGGGTCAGGGCGAGGGCACGCGCTGCCCTCCGCGGGCCGTGCGTGCGGTGCAGCCGCCTCAGGGCTGCTACGGAGACGCGGGCCATTGGTCGCGTATGCCCAAGCGCGGCGCCGGATATGCGTCGTGTGCGGGGACGGGGCGGGTGGGACGTGCACCGGTGTGCGGGTGGGGCCGTGTCCGGTCGCGTGCCGGACAATGGGCCTGTGCTGGAGATGACGCGCGAGGAGTTCGAGGAACTGGTCGCCGAGGCCCTCGACCGGATCCCGCCGGAACTGACACGGCTGATGGACAACGTCGCGGTGTTCGTCGAGGACGAACCGCCCGCCGACGACCCCCAGTTGCTCGGGTTGTACGAGGGCACGCCGCTGACCGAGCGCGGTGAGTGGTACGCGGGCGTGCTGCCCGACCGGATCACGATCTTCCGGGGGCCGACGCTGCGGATGTGCGACTCCCGCGAGGACGTCGTCGAGGAGACCGAGGTGACCGTGGTGCACGAGATCGCCCACCACTTCGGCATCGACGACGCCCGGCTGCACGCCCTGGGGTACGGCTGAGCCACCGGGACCGGCCGGGCCGAGACCCCGGGCCGGCCGTGCGCTTCCCCGGGACCGGCCGCGCCGGGATCCCGGGGCCGGCCGTGCGCTTCCCCGGGACCGGCCGCGCCGGGATCCCGGGGCCGGCCGGTCCCTCGGGCCGGTGGCCGCGCCCGCGTGTCCTCTTGCGGGCGCCGGGAGTTGGGCACGGAGACTTCTTCCTCCCGGAGGTGGCTTTCCGTGCGCCCCTTGCCTGTATCCGTCCGACTCGCCGCCGCGGCTCTCGCCGTCACCGCCGCCGCCGGCTGCGTGAGCGTGGGGGAGGACTCCGGCGGCGGGGCCCGGCCGTCGCACTCCGCGGACCGGCGCGGCGGTGCGGCACAGGCCGCAGGGACGGACGTGTCCGGCGGTGCGGCGGGACACGCCGGCGGCGCGGGCGACCCCGAGCACGGGCACGGGGAACAGGAGAAGGGGAAGAAGGACGGGTCGCCGTCCGCGTCGGCCTCGCCGTCGGCCACGGGCAGCGCGTCCGCTGCGCCGCCCGGCAAGCGCGCGGTGCCGCCGAAGCCGGGCGCTCCGACCCCGACCGAACAGGTGCCGGCGCCGCCGCAGACGTCCGCCGCGCCGGAGCCGCCTCCGGCCTCGTCGCCCCCGCCGCCGGCCTCGCCGGAACCGACGGTGGCCGAGCCGTCGTCCTCGGCGCACGAGGGCCCTGGGACCCAGCTGGAGCAGCGCGAGCCGGCGCCCGAGCCGGTCGGCGACTACGACCGTCGGCCCGGTCGACTGCGCCACTGACCTGCGAGAAAGGCTTTCGGTTTGCCTTGAGGGGCGGTGAGTGCGTATGGTGGCAGATCGTTTGATCCCATTTGCCCGGCGCCCACGCAGAGCGCGCCGTGTGGCGCGTACTCTCCCTTGCCGTGGCGGACCGCATCGAGGCGGTCGTAATGCGAAACACGGAGTTGACGGGCGCGTGCCGACGAGACTCCGGAAGGTTTCGCATTCGCATGTCCATTGCCAGTACTGATCACGTCGTCGTGCCCGAGAGCATCGAGGACGCCACCGAGGCCGCCGAGGCTCCCCAGCAGGCCGAGGCCGCCGAGAAGCAGGAGGCCAGCGAGGTCACCTTCGCGGACCTGGGCCTGCCCGAGGGCGTCGTCCGCAAGCTCGCGCAGAACGGCGTGACCACCCCCTTCCCGATCCAGGCCGCGACCATCCCGGACGCCCTGGCCGGGAAGGACATCCTGGGCCGCGGTCGCACCGGCTCGGGCAAGACCCTCTCCTTCGGTCTGCCGACCCTGGCCACGCTGGCCGGCGGCCGTACCCAGAAGCACAAGCCGCGCGCCGTCATCCTCACCCCGACCCGCGAGCTCGCCATGCAGGTGGCGGACGCCCTCCAGCCCTACGGCGACGTCCTCGGCCTGAAGATGAAGGTCGTCTGCGGCGGCACCTCGATGGGCAACCAGATCTACGCCTTGGAGAAGGGCGTCGACATCCTGGTCGCCACCCCGGGCCGGCTGCGCGACATCATCAACCGCGGTGCCTGCTCGCTGGAGGACGTGCAGATCGCCGTCCTCGACGAGGCCGACCAGATGTCCGACCTGGGCTTCCTGCCCGAGGTGACCGAGCTGCTGGACCAGGTTCCGGCGGGCGGCCAGCGGATGCTGTTCTCCGCGACGATGGAGAACGAGATCAAGACCCTCGTCGACCGCTACCTGACCGACCCGGTCAGCCACGAGGTCGACGCCGCCCAGGGTGCGGTGACGACCATGTCGCACCACATCCTGATCGTGAAGCCCAAGGACAAGGCGCCGGTCACCGCGGCCATCGCCTCCCGCAAGGGCCGCACCATCATCTTCGTGCGCACCCAGCTCGGCGCCGACCGTGTGGCCGAGCAGCTGCGCGACGCCGGCGCGAAGGCCGACGCGCTGCACGGCGGCATGACCCAGGGCGCCCGCACCCGCACCCTGGCCGACTTCAAGGACGGCTACGTCAACGTCCTGGTCGCCACGGACGTCGCCGCGCGCGGCATCCACGTCGACGGCATCGACCTGGTCCTGAACGTCGACCCGGCCGGTGACCACAAGGACTACCTGCACCGCGCCGGCCGTACGGCCCGCGCCGGCCGCACCGGCACGGTCGTCTCGCTCTCGCTGCCGCACCAGCGGCGCCAGATCTTCCGTCTGATGGAGGACGCGGGCGTCGACGCCTCGCGCCACATCATCCAGGGCGGCGCGGCCTTCGACCCGGAGGTCGCCGAGATCACCGGCGCCCGGTCGATGACCGAGGTGCAGGCCGAGTCCGCGGGCAACGCCGCGCAGCAGGCCGAGCGCGAGGTCGCCCACCTCACCAAGCAGCTGGAGCGCGTGCAGCGGCGCGCGGCCGAGCTGCGCGAGGAGGCCGACCGGCTGATGGCCCTGGTCGCCCGCGAGCGGGGCGAGGACCCCGCCGCCGTGGTGGCCGAGGCTCAGGCGGTGGCCGAGCGGGCGGCCGAGCTGTCGGTGCCGGAGCAGCCGGCGGCGCAGGACGTCGACCGCGCCGAGCGTACGGCGGGTTCGTCGTCGTACGACCGTCGCGAGCGGCGGGACGAGCGCGGCGGGCGGTCGTTCGACCGCGAGCGCTCCTTCGACCGGGACCGGGACCGTGACCGTGGCGGCCGTTCGTTCGAGCGCCGTGACGACCGGGGCGGTTTCAACCGCGACCGTGACCGGGATCGGGACCGCGACCGGGACCGTGGTTTCGACCGCGGCGACCGGGGCGGCTTCCGCCGGGACGACCGTGGGGACCGAGGTGACCGCGGCGGCCGTTCCTTCGACCGTGACCGCGACCGCGGCTTCCGCCGTGACGACCGGGACCGTGACCGTGACCGTGGCGGCCGTTCGTTCGAGCGCCGTGACGACCGGGGCGGTTTCAACCGGGACCGCGACCGCGACCGTGCCCCCCGCTCCTTCGACCGTCGGGACGAGCGCGGCGGCTTCCGCCGGGACGACCGTCCGGCCCGCCGCGACGAGCGTGGCGGTCACCGTGGCAGCGACCGCCCGTTCAACCGCGACCGCCAGGGCGAGCGCCCCGGCTTCCGCTCGGGTGGCCACGAGCGTCCGTACGGCCGCCGTGACGACCACCGCGGTGGCGGCTCCTTCGGCCGCCGCGACGACAAGCCGCGCTGGAAGCGCAACGGCTGACACAGAGTGAACATGAGGGCCCGCACGACCGATGTCGTGCGGGCCCTTTTCGTTGCCCAGTGGTGCATGTCACACCGTCGGCGAGGGAATTGCTGGGGGCATGACAGATGACACCGGCGCGGTGCGCGGAACGAGCGGGAAGGGCGGGCTGTCGGACGAGGAACGGCTGGCCCAGCTCGGCTACACCCAGGTCCTGGCCCGCCGCATGTCGGCGTTCGCCAACTACGCGGTCTCCTTCACGATCATCTCGGTGCTCTCCGGCTGTCTCACCCTCTACCTGTTCGGCATGAACACCGGCGGCCCCGCCGTGATCACCTGGGGCTGGGTGGCCGTAGGCCTGATGACGCTGTTCGTCGGCCTGTCGATGGCCGAGATCTGCTCGGCGTACCCGACCTCGGCGGGCCTGTACTTCTGGGCCCACCGGCTGGCGCCACCGCGCTCGGCCGCCGCCTGGGCCTGGTTCACGGGCTGGTTCAACGTGCTGGGCCAGGTGGCGGTGACGGCAGGCATCGACTTCGGCGCAGCGTCCTTCCTGGGCGCCTATCTGAACCTCCAGTTCGGCTTCGAGGTGACCCCGGGCCGGACGATCCTGCTCTTCGCGGCGATCCTGGTGCTGCACGGCCTGCTGAACACCTTCGGCGTGCGCATCGTGGCCTTCCTCAACAGCGTCAGCGTGTGGTGGCACGTACTGGGCGTGGCCGTGATCGTCGCCGCGCTGGCCTTCGTACCGGACCACCACCAGCCGACGTCGTTCGTCTTCACGGAGTTCGTGAACAACACCGGCTGGGGCAGCGGCCCGTACGTCGTCCTGCTGGGCCTTCTGATGGCCCAGTACACCTTCACCGGTTACGACGCCTCCGCCCACATGACCGAGGAGACCCACGACGCCTCCACGGCCGGCCCGAAGGGAATCGTCCGCTCCATCTGGACGTCCTGGATCGCCGGCTTCGTCCTCCTGCTCGGCTTCACCTACGCCATCCAGGACTACGGCCGCGAACTCGCCTCGCCGACCGGAGCCCCGCCCGCCCAGATCCTCCTGGACGCCCTCGGCGCGACGGCCGGCAAGCTGCTGCTCCTGGTGGTTGTCGGGGCGCAGCTGTTCTGCGGGATGGCCTCGGTGACGGCCAACAGCCGTATGATCTACGCCTTTTCCCGCGATGGCGCGCTGCCCTTCTCCCACGTGTGGCACACGGTGAGCCCGCGCACCCGTACGCCGGTGGCGGCGGTGTGGCTGGCCGCGCTGGCCGCCCTGGTCCTGGGCCTGCCCTACCTGATCAACGTCACCGCCTACGCCGCCGTGACCTCCATCGCGGTGATCGGCCTCTACATCGCCTACGTCATCCCGACCCTGCTGCGCGTGCGCAAGGGCGACGCCTTCGAACGCGGGCCCTGGCACCTGGGCCGCTGGTCGCAGACGATCGGGATCGTGTCGGTGGCCTGGGTCGGCGCGATCACGCTTCTCTTCATGCTCCCCCAGGTCTCCCCGGTCACCTGGGAGACCTTCAACTACGCCCCGGTCGCCGTCCTGGTCGTCCTCGGCTTCGCCGCCACCTGGTGGCTCGCCTCGGCCCGCCACTGGTTCCTCGACCCTGCCCACACCCGCACCCGGGCCCGAGACGCCGCCCGTGCCGACGCCCCGGAACCGGCCGACCCCTGATCCTTCCCCTGGACCCTGGACCCTGGACCTCAGAGCGCCGCCCACCGCCCGTACGCCACACTTACGGCCCGGCTCCCCCGATACCCGATCGGAGACTCGGCGTCCTCGGGCTATGCTCGGGGAGGCAACATCGCCTGGGCCCTTAGCTCAATTGGCAGAGCAGTGGACTTTTAATCCATTGGTTGTGGGTTCGAGTCCCACAGGGCCTACGGCTGCGGGGGAGGGGTTCACCCCCTCTGACCTGCTGTGCAGCGCTCGGGTCGGCTTCGGCGGACTCGGGCGCTGCCTCGTTTCCGGGCTCTTGCGCGAGGGCCCTCGCGCTCACCCCTGTGCGCCGCCGGGCCACTCCGAGCGGAGCATGGAGAAGATCACCTGATCGTGCCACCGGCCGCCGCGCCACTGCGCCGAGCGCAGCACGCCCTCCCTGACGAAGCCCGCCTTCTCCAACGCACGCTGCTCGGCGAGGTTGGCGCAGTCCGTCCAGGCTTGGAGCCGTTCGGCTCTGGTGTGGCTGAAGAGGTACTCGGCCAGCAGTCGCTGGGCCCGGGTGCCTGTGCCGCGGCCGCGCGCGGCCGGCGCCAGGCCGATCGCCAGCGTCCAGCAGGTGGAGGTGGCGGGCCGCCCCCAGGTGCCGGCGAACCACTCGACCCGGCCCACCGTCCGGCCCGCCTCCGCCACGGAAAGCACGCCGCCGTCGGCGCCGAGCAGGCCGGTCTCCGCGAACTGCCGGCGCAGGCCGGCCGAGGAACCGAAGCCGAACCACTGGTACGGGCCGCTTCCCTCCGGCCCGTTGAACTCGCGATCGAACAGGTCGAGATCGTCGGCGGTCACCGGACGCAGCGTGATCTCGTCGGGCATGGAGTGACTCCTGATCCTCTCGACCACAGGGTTCGGCCTCGTACGGCCGGCGTGGCAGTGGCGTCTGACTTTTCCACACATCGAGCCGCGGGCCTTCGCAGGTCCGATTCACCGGCGTTCGGCTTGTTCCTGGAGCCGGGTGAAGGCGGAGGCGTGGGGTGCGGTGGCGGCGAGGGTGTAGGTGACGATGGTCAGGCCGGGGTCGGCGGGGATTTCGAGGGCGTCGTGGTCGAGGTCGAGATCGCCGGCGTCGGGATGGTGGAAGCGCTGTTGTCCGCTGCGGTAGTACTCGACCTGGTGGGCGTCCCAGCGTTGGGCGAATTCCTCGCTGTGTGCGGCGAGTTCGTCGACGAGATCGGCGAGGTCGGTGTTGTCGGGAGTCCGGGCGGCTTCGGTGCGCAGGCTGCCGACCGCGTCGTGGGCGATGCCCTCCCAGTCGCGGTAGAAGCGCCGGGCGCGCGGGTCGAGGAAGACGAAGCGGGCCAGGTTCGGCGGCTGCTCCTCCGTGTCCCACCGTCATGCCTCTCGCCGCTTCCCCGCACCGGACGTCGGAGGCGGGCGCCCCCGGGACGGACCGGCACGCAACGGCGACGCTGGCAGCCGCCGTCCTCGGCTTCTTCGTGATCACCCTGGACGCGACGATCGTGAACGTCGCTCTGCCCTCGATCCGCGACGCGCTGGGCGGCGGGATCACCGGCCTGCAGTGGGTGGTCGACGCCTACACGGGCCGATGTGATCCACCGCGGCCAGGAGCCGTCGAAGGCCCGGGCGAACGCGGTCCACTTCGCGCTCGGCGCCCGCACCGCCTGGCACTACCACGGACTGGGCCAGACCCTCTGCATCGTCGAGGGCCTCGCCCTGGTCCAGTCCCGCGGCGGCAAGATCCTCGAAGGCCACCCCGGCGACGTGATCTGGACCCCGCCGGGCGAGGAGCACTGGCACGGCGCCGCCCCCGACCACTTCATGACCCACATCGCCCTGTGGGAGACCGACGACGTCGACCGGCTCGACCACGTCACCGACACCGAGTACGCCGGCCCCCGCACCCGCGACCTGTCCTGATCCACAGTGGTGCCGGTGCGGCATGCCGGGGTTTCGGCGGGGATGCCGGCTGCTCGTGTGGGACTGCCCGACTCCGAGTCGGTCGTGTGAGACTGCCGGTCTCCGAGAGAGAGTGCACCGATGCCCCTTCCGTACGTGCTGTTGTCCGCCGCCGTCTCCCTGGACGGCTATCTGGACGACACCGGCCCCGATCGCCTCCTGCTGTCCAGCCCCGCCGACTTCGACCGGGTCGACGAGGTACGGGCGTCGGTCGACGCGATCCTGGTCGGGGCCGGCACCCTGCGTGCCGACAACCCGCGGCTGCTGGTCAACTCGCCCAAGCGGCGTGCCGCCCGAGTCGCCGCCGGGCAGCCGGAGTACCCGCTGAAGGTCACGGTCAGCGCCTCCGGCGAGCTGGCCCCGGACGCGCGCTTCTGGCACACGGGCGGGGAGAAGATCGTCTTCACGACCGACAAGGGCGCCCAGCGGCTGCGCGAGGCCGGCATCGCCGCCCACGCCGACATCGTCCCCCTGGGGGACGAGCTCGACTGGCGGCTGCTGCTGGAGCACCTGCACGACGTGCGCGGGGTGCGCCGGCTGATGGTCGAGGGCGGCGGGACGGTGCACACCCAGTTGCTCCAGCGGCAGCTCGCCGACGAGGTGCAGCTCGTCCTGGCCCCGCTGTTCGTCGGGGACCCGCGGGCGCCTCGGCTGTTCGGTCCCGGCGCGTACCAGGGCGGGCGGCTGCGGCTGGTGGAGACGCGGGCCATCGGGGACGTCGTCCTCATGCGCTACGAGCCGACCGCGCCCGGCACCGGGCCTGAGGCCGCTCCCGCGGACCGGCACTGGCTCAGGATCGCCTGCGAGCTGGCGGCGCAGTGCCCGCCGTCGCGGACCGCGTTCAGCGTGGGCGCGGTCGTGGTCGCCGCCGACGGCACCGAGCTCGCCCGGGGCCACTCGCGGGAGGGCGGCGACCCGGTCGTGCACGCGGAGGAGGCGGCGCTGGCCAAGATCGATCCGGCGGATCCGCGGCTGCCGGCCGCCACGGTGTACAGCAGCCTGGAACCGTGCGCCCGACGCGCCTCCCGGCCGCGCCCGTGCGCCCGGCTGATTCTGGACGCGGGGGTGCGGCGGGTCGTCACAGCCTGGCGGGAACCGGACACCTTCGTCGAGGCCGCCAACGGGGCCGCGGTGCTGCTGGACGCGGGGGCGGACGTCGTCGTACTGCCCGAGTTCGAGGGCCCGGCCCAGGAGCCGAACCGGCACCTGGGGGGCGAGGCCCTCGCCAGGGCCGAGGAGAGGCGCTGACGAGGGCCGGCCGAAGGGCCTGACAAAAGGCCCGACGAAGGGCCGGACAAAGGGGTGCGCGAGCTGCCCCGCGGATGGCGTACACTGGTGTCAT
>NZ_BNBC01000048.1:0-23730 GCF_014654675.1 Streptomyces spiralis | reverse complement strand
GGTGGAGCAGCTCGGTAGCTCGCTGGGCTCATAACCCAGAGGTCGCAGGTTCAAATCCTGTCCCCGCTACTGAAGGCTCAGGGCCGGAATCCGATCGTGGATTCCGGCCCTGAGTGTTTCCCCGCCCTGAGTGTTTTCGGCCCTGTTCCCGTACTGAGTGATTCCGGCCCCGGATTTGCTCGGGTAGTCCGCGTCGATCGCGTATGCATCGCGTCCACGCCGATGGCCATCACGCCGAGTGAGCGGACGGTATCCCTCCGCATAACATCTGAGTCACCATCAAAACCTCTGTGACTCCTGTGGCGCAGGCAACTCGCCCGTTTTTCAGTACTCCTGGGCCAAAAGTCCTGGCCAAAAAGGTTTAAGGATCAAGCCGGACGGCTTGGAATCGAGCCCTCGCGTCTATTAACGTTCGATAACGCAGCGCGGTCGTCCCAGCCGTCACAAGGCGGCTCCGTGCGCACGCGCCGAATCCCGCGAGGGAACCGGGGAACCACCAACTTGGGGTGAATCGGGCGTCATCCACCGTCACGGCACGGCTGGTTGACGCGCGTAGGAGACCTTCCCGCTCCGAACCCGTCAGCTAACCCGGTAGGCGAGACGGAAGGAAAGGAGTACGCCCGAGTGGCGTCCAACCGGCCCGCACCAGAAGCCCCGTTCGTGCCGAACCAGCGCACCGAGACCTTCGGATACGGCGGTCGGCGCCCCGACGAGGGCCCCTGGGAGGAGTGGAACCCCACCGAGGACTCCCTCCGCCCCGTGCGCGGCCGGCACCGCGTCGCCAAGCAGCGCGGCGGCGGGCTCGCCCGCAGCTCCACCGTGCTCGGCGTGGGCGTCATAGCCGCCGTCGGCGCGGGCGGCATGGCGAGTGCCAACACGGGCAAGCCCCCGGTCTCCATCTCCCTGCCCGACCTGCCCTCCGTGGAGTCCCTGCCCGCCGTGGGCTCCCTGTTCCACGACTCCGCCCACGAAGCCCCCCAGGGTTCCGCGACCGCGCTCAGCGACGTCGGCGTGAGCTCCGCCGAGACCGGGCAGGGCACCTCAGACGCGGGCGAGGCCCTGCGCAACCGCATCATGGCCCAGGCCGAGCAGCAGCAGGCCCAGGTCGAGACCAAGGCCCAGGACGCCGCCGAGGCCGCCGCCGCCAAGCAGGCCCAGGAGGCCGCCGCCACGGCGCAGAAGGAGGCCGAGGCCAAGGCCGCCGCCGCGAAGCAGAAGGCGGAGGAGGAGGCCAAGAGGAAGGCCGAGGCGGAGCGGCTGGCGGAGCTGGCCAGGCAGTACACGCTGCCGACCTCCTCGTACACCATCACCTCCACCTTCGGTCAGGCCGGCTCCATGTGGTCCTCCGGCTACCACACCGGCCTCGACTTCGCCGCGCCCACCGGAACCCTGATCAAGGCGATCCACAGCGGCACCATCACCGAGGCCGGCTGGGCCGGGTCCTACGGCTACCGCACGATCCTCACCCTCGACGACGGCACCGAGCTGTGGTTCTGCCACCAGTCGTCGATCAGCGTCTCGGTCGGGCAGAAGGTGAACACGGGCGACGTCATCGGCCGCGTGGGCGCCACCGGCAACGTCACCGGCCCCCACCTGCACCTGGAGGTCCACCCCGGCGGCCAGGCCACCGGCATCGACCCGATGGCGTGGCTGCGGGGGAAGGGCCTCAACCCCTGAGGCTCTGGGAGGATGCCTCGTCGATCACGCCGGGCTCGCGGCTCCGCCCTGATCGACGAGACACCCCCAGGGGCGTCTCGCTCCGAGGCCTGTTTACGTGATCTTTGCGGTCCGGTCCGGCGAGGCGCGGAATGGGCCGCTCCAGCCTGGCAGTTGATGTCCTGCATGACGTCTCTACGCAAGCTCGGCTCATCCGACCTCGAGGTCTTCCCGCTCGCCCTCGGCGGCAACGTCTTCGGCTGGACCGCCGACCGGACACAGTCCTTCGCCGTCCTGGACGCCTACACGGCCGCCGGCGGCAACTTCATCGACACCGCCGACTCCTACTCGGCGTGGGTGGAGGGCAACAAGGGCGGCGAGTCCGAGACGATCATCGGCGAGTGGGTCAAGGAGCGCGGCAACCGCTCCGACGTCGTCATCGCGACCAAGGTCAGCCAGCACCCGGACTTCCCGGGCCTGTCCGCCGCGAACATCAAGGCCGCGGCCGACGCCTCCCTCAAGCGCCTGGGCACGGACTACATCGACCTGTACTACACCCACTTCGACAAGCCCGAGGTGCCAGTCGAGGAGATCATCGGCGCGCTCGACGAGCTGGTGAGGGCGGGCAAGGTGCGGCACATCGCCGCCTCCAACATCTCCGCCGAGCGGCTCCAGGCCTCCCTGGACTTCTCCGACCGCGAGGGCCTCGCCCGGTACGTGGCGCTCCAGCCGCACTACAACCTCGTCTCGCGCGACACCTACGAGGGCGCGCTGCGGGACGTCGCCGAGCGGTACGGCCTGGTCGCCGTGCCGTACTTCGCGCTGGCCTCCGGCTTCCTGACCGGCAAGTACCGGCCCGGTGCGACGGTGGACAGCGCGCGGGCGCAGGGCGCCGCCAAGCACCTCGAGACCGAGCGCGGCCGGAAGGTGCTCGCAGCCCTCGACGAGGTCGCCCGCGCCCATGACGCCGAGGTCGCCACGGTGGCCCTGGCCTGGCTCGCGGCCGAGCCGACGGTGGCCGCCCCGATCGCCTCGGCCCGGACGGTGGAACAGCTCCCGGCACTGCTGGGAGTGGCGGAGCTGCGTCTGACGGACGACGAGATCGCACGGCTGACCAGGGCGTCGGCCTGAGTCTCCGGCCGGGCCGCCGTCCTGCGGCTGGGTTCTCGGCCCTCCTGCGGCTGAGTTCTCCGCCGTCCTACGGCTGGGTTCTGTAGGGGTTGTACGGGCCGTAACCGGGGTGCGGCGCCGCCGGCCCGGGCGCACCGGTGCCGTGCCCTGGGCCGGCCGAACCGGCCCCCGGCAGGCCGGGCGTGTGCACGCCGGGGCCGTACAGTCCGGGCCCGTTCGGCTGCCCGTACGCCCCGTGCTGCGCGTACCTCTGGGACTGCCCGTACACCCCGTACACGGGCCAGGGCGGTGCGACGACCCGTACCGGCGGGGCGGTCATCCGGGCCGCGTAGTCGAGCGCGGGCTGGGCCACCTCGCGCCGCCGCCACATCTCGTGGAGGAGCTCGCGCTCCCGTGCGGCGAAGTCGGCCCCGGCCCGTCCGAGCCGGCCCCGGCGGCGCAGGAAGGCCAGCGAGGTCGCGTACGCCTCGTACTGGGCGACGGTCCGGGCCGCCGGCTTGCCGAGGTGGTGTCCGGCGTAGTCGCGGGCCAGCCGGCGGGCCCGCATCGAGCCCAGGGCGAACGGCTCGGCCGGCGTGAGCCACCCGGCGGCGGCGTACGCGGGCAGCTCCTCGCGGACGGCCCGCAGCTCGCGCTGCCGGGTCCAGATGACCAGCCAGGTCAGCAGCCCGAACGCGGGCACCATGAAGGCGCCGTAGACCGCGAAGAAGCCGAACTCGCCGAAGGTGGACGAGCCGTTCCAGAACGCGTGCATGCCCATCGCGAGCAGCAGCCCGGCCGGTGGCAGCAGCAGGCGCCGCAGGCGTCGGCGCTCCCCGGTCAGTGTCGCGGCGATGCCGAAGCCGATGCCGGTCAGGACGGTGAACAGGGGATGCGCGAACGGTGACATGACCACGCGCACGAAGAAGGTCGCCGCGGTGACCGAGGCGATGCCCCGGCCGCCGGCCATCTGGTCGGCGCCGAAGGCGGTGCCGAGGTAGAGGATGTTCTCGGTGAACGCGAAGCCGGTCGCGGTCACCCCGGCTACGACCACCCCGTCGACGATGCCGGTGAAGTCGCGTCTGCGGAAGAGGAAGACCAGCAGTACGGCGGCGGCCTTCGCGGACTCCTCCACGATCGGCGCTATCACGGTCGCGCCGAGCGTGTCCGCGCTCGCCGGGTCGGCGGTCGCCGTCGCTATCCACTTGGTCGCGAAACTGTTGGCGACGATCGCTATCAGCGCCGCCGCGCAGGCGCCCCAGGCGAAGGCGAACACCATGTTCCGCCAGGGACCGGGATCGACCCGG
Organism: Streptomyces spiralis; assembly: GCF_014654675.1. GTDB lineage: Bacteria > Actinomycetota > Actinomycetes > Streptomycetales > Streptomycetaceae > Streptomyces > Streptomyces spiralis. The sequence goes on along the minus strand of NZ_BNBC01000048.1, from coordinate 19,657 downwards.
TCCAGCCAGCGGAAGGCGGCCACCAGCAGGGGTACGGGCAGTACGGCCAGCCCGAGCCCCACCAGGAACCCCTCCGTGCCGGTCTGCCGGCGGACGAGGGCGAGGATGACGAGCCCGGACAGCGCGAGCAGGGCGGCGAGGGCGCCGTACCGCACCCGTCGTCGCTGCCACCAGTGCGCGTGGGGCGGCCGGCCGCCGACGGGGGCCGGGCCGCTGCCGCTGGGCTGCGTCGGGTACGGAGGACAGGTGGCCACGTGATTGACCCTAACGAGGGAGGGCGCCGCCGCGCGACGGTGCCTCGTTGCCGACGGGGAACGCGAACAGGCTCGTCAGCCGAGAACACCGTGCCGTACGCGACGGAAGAGAAGATCGTTCACCACGTGTCCCTTGTCCAGTCCCTGGCCCTCGAAACGGGTCAGCGGCCGGAAGGCGGGGCGTGGCGCGAAGCCGCCGTCGGGCTGTGTGTTCTCGTAGTCCGGGTGCGCCGTCAGCACCTCGAGCATCTGCTCGGCGTACGGCTCCCAGTCGGTCGCGCAGTGCAGGACCGCCCCGGGCTTCAGCCGGGTGGCGGCCAGCGTCAGGAACTCCGGCTGGATCAGCCGCCGCTTGTGGTGGCGCTTCTTGGGCCAGGGGTCGGGGAAGTAGACCCGCAGCCCGTCCAGGGAGTCGGGGGTGAGCATCTCGCGCAGCAGGATGATCGCGTCGCCGTTGCCGACCCGGACGTTGGTGAGCCCGTTGCGGTCGGCGAGGGCCAGCAGGTTGCCCTGGCCGGGGGTGTGCACGTCGACGGCGAGCACGTTGGTGTCCGGGTCCGCGGTGGCCATCCGGGCGGTGGCCTCGCCCATCCCGAACCCGATCTCCAGCACGACGGGACGGGCGTTGCCGAACAGCTCGGTGAGGTCGAGCACCCGCTGCCCGTCGATGTCCAGCCCCCACTGGGGCCACAGCCGCTGCAGGGCGTCCGCCTGCCCGGCGGTCACCCGGCTCCGTCGCGGCTGGAAGCTGCGGATCCGCCGCTCGAAGTGCGACCCGGCCGGATCGGCCTTGGGCCCGTCGGGAAACCTCGGCTCCCCCTTGGCCCGGGTATGCCGAACGGGCACACCGGGGACGTGCGGGGACCCGGGAGCTGGAGACAGGTTCAGGGAGTCAGACACATCAGACACAGTGAAACCGAGTTTACGGGCAGGGCGGCTCGAACCGGTCCGTCCGCTCGAACACCTCACCGACCTCCGCCGTCAGCTCACCGAAGCCTCCACCGTCAGCTCACCGAAGCCAGCACCTCCAGTGCCCTCCTCGCCACCTCCCGCCCGATCGGCAGCGAGGCCGTCGCCGCCGGAGAGGGCGCGTTGAGGACGTGCACCGCCCGCGCCCCCTCCCGGATCAGGAAGTCGTCCACCAGCGTCCCGTCCCGGAGGACGGCCTGCGCCCGTACGCCCGCGGCCGCCGGCACCAGATCGTCCTCCGCCACGCCCGGCAGCAGCCTGCGCACCGCCTCCGTGAACGCCGCCTTGGACAGCGACCGCCGCATTTCCCCGGCCCCGTAGCGCCAGTGCCGCCGTGCCATCCGCCACGCGCCGGGCCAGCTCAGCGTCCCCGCCAGCTCCCGGGGGCGTACGACCCCCCAGCCGTACCCCTCCCTGGCCATCGCGGGCACCGCGTTCGGCCCGATGTGGACGCCCCCGTCGATGCCCCTGGTCAGATGCACCCCGAGGAACGGGAACGCCGGATCCGGCACCGGATACACCAGCCCGCGCACCAGCTCCGGGCGGGCGAGCTCGTAGTACTCGCCCCGGAACGGCACGATCCGCACGCCCGGCTCGTCCCCGGTCAGCCGGGCCACCTCGTCGCACCGCAGTCCCGCGCAGTTGACCAGCACGCGCGCGCGTACGACGTCCCCGCGCGCCGTGCGGACGGCCACCCCCAGCTCGGGCCGCCGGTCCACCCGCACGACCCGCGCCCCGTAGCGGATCTCCGCGCCGGACGCCTCCGCCAGCCGCCGCGCCACCGCCACGTAGTCGCAGATCCCCGTCGTCCCCACGTGGATCGCGGCCAGTCCGCGCACCTCCGGCTCGTACTCCCCGATCTGGGACGCGCCCAGCTCCCGCACCGGGATGCCGTTCTCCCGGCCGCGCTGCACCAGTGCGTGCAGCCGCGGCAGCTCCTCGCGCTCCGTCGCGACGATCAGCTTGCCCGTGACGGCGTGCGCGACGCCGTACTCAGCGCAGAACTTGACCATCTCGGCGGCGCCCCGCACCGCGTACCGCGCCTTCAGGGAGCCCGGCCGGTAGTAGATCCCACTGTGGATCACGCCGCTGTTGCGTCCCGTCTGGTGCCGGGCCGGGCCCGGTTCCTTCTCCAGTACGGTCACGCGGGTGCCCGGCGCGGCGCGTGTGATCGCGTACGCCGTCGCCAGGCCGACGATCCCGCCTCCGATCACCAGCACGTCACAGTCGTAAGCGATGTCCGGCCGCACCCGCTCCACCTCCCGGTTCCGATAGTGCACTGCGCCACTGACAATGCCCTCAAACCGGGAGCCGGCCCCGACGTCCCGTCCCCCCTCCGGCTCAGGCCGGGCTCGTCGGCCCTCCGGCTCAGGCCGGGGTCATCAGCAGGGGCCGTGCCCGCTCCCGCAGCTCGGCCACGCGGGGCTCGTCGCCGTAGGGCTCCAGCCGGTGCAGGAGGTCCTTGACGTACTCGGTGGTGCGCGCCGAGGAGATGCGCCCGGCGACCTCCACGGCCCGTACGCCCTGCTCGCAGGCCGCGTCCAGGTTGCCCGACTCCAGTTCGGCGACCGCGGAGACGACCAGGCGCAGGCCGTGCGAGCGCACGAACTCCTCCGTCGGCTTCGACAGCGCCTGCTCGGTGAAGCGGCGGACCTGGCGGGGCGCCTTCAGGTCGCGGTAGCACTCCGCGGCGTCGGCGGCGAACCGGTCGTAGCCGTAGAACCCGAGCCAGGTCGGGTCGTTGTCGCCCTCCCGGGACCGCTCCAGCCAGCCCTCGGCGGCCTTCAGGGCCGCGCCGGCGGCCTGGGCGTCGCCCGCGCGCGCGTGGGCGCGTGCCTCGACGAGGCGGAAGAAGCTCATGGTGCGGGCCGTGGCCAGGCCGCGGTTGCGCTCCAGGGCGGCCTGCGCCAGGTCGACGCCCTCGTCGCCGAAGCCGCGGTAGGTCGCCTGCAGCGACATCGACGCCAGGACGTATCCCCCCAGCGGCACGTCGGCCGCCGCGCGGGCCAGGCGCAGCGCCTGGATGTAGTACCGCTGCGCGGCCTCCTGCTGGCCGGTGTCGAAGGCCATCCACCCGGCCAGCCGGGTCAGTTCGGCGGACGCGCCGAACAGGGCGCGGCCGACCTCGTCGGAGTACGAGCCGAGCAGCAGCGGTGCCGCCTCCACCCGTAAACACTCGGGCACCATCGACGAACGCCAGTCGCCGCCTCCGTACTTGGAGTCCCAGCGCCTGGCGTCCTCGGCGGCCTCCCGCAGCTTCCGCACATCGCTGTGGCCGACTTTGATCGGTGCGCCCGAGCCCTCCGCCCCTGCCGCCTCGCGCGCCACCGAGCTGTCGGCCGGGGTTATCAGCCACCGGGAGGCGGGCGTTGCGTATGCGGTCACTGCGAACGATCCGGCGAGCGACTGCCAGATGCCGCCGGAGCCGGCCCGGCGGCCGGCGAGGTCGAGCCGGTACAGCTCCGTCGCCGACTTCACCGCCTGGCCCACGTCCCTGGGGAAGGCGAGGCCCACTTCGGGTGCGGGATCCGCGTCCGCCAGGCCGATCTCGTGGAGCGGCACCGGGCGGCCGAGCTTCTGTCCGATGGCGGCCGCGATGAGGTGCGGCGCCGCTCCCTGCGGCACCATCCCCTTCGACACCCAGCGCGCCACCGAGGTCTTGTCGTAGCGAAGAGTCAACCCGCGTTGGGCGCCAAGGTCGTTGACGCGCCGCGCGAGTCCTGCGTTGCTGATTCCCGCGAGGGCGAGAACGGCGCCGAGCTTTTCGTTCGGCCCGCGTTGCTCCCTGGACATGCGCCACCCCTCGACACAGACGCCCGCCGCGCTGGCATAACCACGCGGCATTCGTAAACCCAGCGTAGTTCGCCGCATCCCAAGCGTTAAGGGGCATTCTTCCGGATGGCGGGATTGTGGCCCGTACGGGAGTACGGGCCCTGCACGGACGGTTGCGGCGTGCCCCCGGTGTGTGGCCGTGCGCCCGTCCGTGCGCTCTTCTCCGGCCACCCGGGGGAGCGGTTCCATGGTCCTTGCGTGGGTCGGCCCGCTGTACTGGATCCAGTGGGCTGGGGGACACCGCCGCCTTCATCCCCGCGGGCGGCGGAACGGTCCGGGAGGCGAACTCCGCCTCCCGGACTGTGCGTTGTCCGCGCACTGCGCAGAGCATGTACGGAGCGTGCGCGCGTCCGTGTCCCCCACGAGGATTTGGCCGAAAACCGACCCCGCTTTCTGCCGCCAATTACGCCTCCTACCACGGCACTTGACGGCGCACGGGGTGTTGAGGGGAGCGCATCAGGGGGCGCATTCAGGTCGCAGCGGCCGTGCCCGGTACGGGCGTTCGCCATCGTCCCGGCAGGCGCGCGGGGGCGCGCACCGCGGATCGAAGGCGGCTCCGCCTCCCCTCCGGCGCGCCTCCTTCGTGGCAGCATGGTGACCCGGTTCATTCGGTGCACTGGTTGTCCACAGTCCGTGGAGGCGTCGATGCGGTGGTTGGTGGGTTGGAGCAGCACCGCCGCGGGCCCCGACCGGATCGGCTCCGCGGGCGCCACCGGGTACGACGGGGAGACCGTGCACCCGGTGGGTTCCCAGCTGCTGTGGGGCGACCCCGACCCGTTGTGGGCGGTGGGCGACTGGCGTCCGGACGAGGTCCGGCTGGTGCGGGTCGACGCGCAGACCAGGATCGCCGTGCTCGGCATCTGCGGTGCCTCGGACGAGCAGCTGCGGGTCGGCCTGCTCGCCGCGCGCGGGGGCGCCCTGCGCCATCTGACCGCCTGGCCCGGCAGCTACACGGCGGTGGTCCAGGTGGGCCGCCGCATCACCGTCTGCGGCGACCTCGCGGGCGCCCGCCCGGTCTTCCACACCCCCTGGGCCGGCGGCACGGCGTACGCGACCGCCGCGCTGCCGCTGGCCGACCTCGTCGAGGCCAACCTCGACTTCGGGCACCTCGCCGCCCTGCTTGCCGCCCCCGACGTACCGGCGGCGCTGCACGACTCCACGCCGTACGAGGGCGTACGGCGCATTCCGCCGGGGCACGCGCTGATCCTGCGAACCGGGGCGCGCGAGGTCGCCGGATACGAGCCGGTCGCCTCGCTCGCGGTCGCGGCGCCCCCGGCCGACCCCGACAGCGCGGTCGGCGCGGTGCGCGACGCCCTCGTCGAGGCCGTGCGCGTCCGGCTGTCCGCGCCCCGCCACGTGCCCGAGATCGACCCCGGCCCGGTGCCCGGCATGGGGCCCGCCGAGCGCCGCGCGGCCCGCGGCATGCCGGTGCCGGGCATCGGCGCGGACCTGTCCGGCGGCCCGGCCTCCGGAACGCTCGCGCTGCTGGCGGCGGGCCTGCCGGGCAACCCCGGGACGCTCCTGGGCCACGGCACCGGCGCCGGCGAGCGCCTGCTCGCCGTCACCTTCAACGACCTCGCCGTCGGCGGGCGGGAGGCCGAGCTGGAGCGGGCCGGGGCGCTCGCCGCCAATCCGCGCCTGCACCACGTCGTGGTGACCGGCGGCGAGGAGGCGCTGCCGTACGCCGACCTGGAGGGGCCGCTGACCGACGAACCCGGGCCGTCACTGGTCACGGCGGCACGCCACCGCGCGCGCCTGGCCTCGGGCAGCGCGGACCATTTCACCGGCCACGGCGCCCGGCAGGTGCTCGACGCCCATCCCGCGCGCCTGGCCGACCTGCTGATGGACCGCCGTCGGCGCCACCTGGTCCGGCCGGTCGCCGCGCTCGCCAAGGCCGACGGGTCGGTGATGGTCCCCGCGCGCGTGTACAGCGCGGCGCGGCGGCTGGCCCGGACGTCCTACCGCGCGGGACTGGAGGAGCTCGCCGAGCGGCTGCTGCACCGCCGCTTCGACGAGCCCTCGGGCGCGGTGGGGGCCTCGCTGGCCGCGCTCACCTGGGCCAGACCCGGGCCCGCGGCACGCTGGCTGACCGGTGAGGCACTGGCTGAAGTATCGGTTCTCCTGCAGGGCGCGACGGGCCGTTCGACGGTCGGTCCGGGCCAGCGGCCGGGGGACTATCGCGCGCGTGCGGCCCTGGCGAGACATGCCGCGGACCTACGGGTCCTGGAGCAGGCCGCGGAGATCCGCTCCCAGCGCCTGCACGCCCCGTTCCTCGACAACCAGGTGGTCCGCGCCTGCCGCGTCCTGCCGGAGGCGCTGCGGGTGCGGCCGGGGGCGCGGGCGGCCATCCTGCGTACGGTCCTGGAGGGCGCCGGAGTCGGCGAGCTGCCCCCCGGCTGGGGAGCCCCTTCCCACGCCCCGTCGGCGGTCGCGGCCCGCACGGGCCTGCGCGTGGCCGTGGACGACCTGATGGCCCTGTTCGCGACCCCCTTGCTCGCGCAGGCCGGCCTGGTGGAGGCGCGGGTGGTCCGCAAGGCCCTGCGGGCGGCGGCGGAGGGAGAGCCGCTGCCCCTGGACGGACTGGCCGACCTGGTGTCCCTGGAGGTGTGGCTGCGGCGCCTGCTGGCCCGCCGGGGAACCTGCTGGACCGGCACACCCGCGCGCGCACGCGCGGTGCCCGCGGGGATCGCACCGCAGAGGGGCGCGCTGGCGTCCGGCGGATGACGTGACATGGCGGTCGTCGACCCCACTCCCTGTGACTCGAGCGGCTTCCGGTGGCGGATGTGGCCGGTGGCCGGTGGCTGACGGCGACGGCCGGTGCGGTACGGGCGGTGCCGGGACCTTCCACGGACTCATGCCGGGGTGTCCGGCCGTGGGATCGTCCGGTCCCGGCCGAGGCGCCCTGGGGACAAACTCCGTGCCCCGCTCCGAGCACCCGGTGACAATGAGCCGGTGCGGTACAGAATCCTGGGCGTCACCCAGGCGGAGGACGACCAGGGCACCGGCATGTCCAGGGACACCGGCATGCCCGGAGGGACCGGCATGTCCCGGGACACTGGCATGCCCGAGGGCACCGTCGTGCCGGTCGGTGGCCCCCGCCTGCGCGCCCTGCTGACCGCTCTCGCACTGCGGGCCGGCCGGGTCACCGCCCCCGAGGCGCTGATCGACGAGGTGTGGGGCGACGACCCGCCCCAGGACGCCCCGGCCGCCCTCCAGGCCCTCGTCGGCCGCCTGCGCCGCGCCCTCGGCAAGGACGCGATCCGCTCCGAGGCGGGTGGGTACCGGCTCGCCGCCGAACGCGAGGACGTCGACCTCTTCGTCTTCGAACGGCTCGTACGGGACGGCGCCACCGCTCTGCACCGCGGTGACGCCGACATCGCGGCCCGCACCCTGGACGCCGCCCTCGCCCTGTGGCGCGGCCCCGCCCTCGCCGACCTGCCCGACCGGGCCGTCGCCGCCCGTCCCGAGGCCCTGCGGCTGGAGGCGGTCCGCGCCCGCGCCGACGCGAGGCTGCGGCTGGGCCGCGCCCCGGAGGTCGTACCGGAGCTGAAGGAGCTGACCGCGGCGCACCCGTACGACGAACCGCTGCACGCCCTGCTCATCCGCGCCCTGCGCGACACCGGACGCGGCGCCGACGCCCTCGCCGCCTACGAGACATTTCGCCGCGCCCTCGCCGACGGCCTGGGCACCGACCCCGGACCGGAATTGCGCGCCCTGCACGCCGAACTGCTCGCCCCGACGGCGGCGCCCGCCGGCCCCGCAGCCGCAGCCGGAGGCGCAACCGAAGCCGCACCAGCACCAGGACCAGCACCGGTAGCCGCGCCTGCGCCCTCGTCCGCACCTGCACTCGCGCCCGCCGCAGCAGAACCGTTTCCCGACCGCACCGGCACCGTCCGTCGCACAGCCCAGCGTCCCGACCGCGCCGGCAACATCCGTCCGCGTCTTACCTCTTTCGTGGGCCGGGAACCCGAACTCGCCGCCATCCGTTCCGATATGCACAGGGGTCGTCTGGTCACGCTCACCGGACCGGGCGGCTCCGGGAAGACCCGCCTCGCCGAGGAAGCCGCCGCCGGGCTGCCGCAGGCGTGGCTGGTCGAGCTGGCGCCGCTCGACCGGCCGGAGGCGGTGCCAGGCGCGGTGGTCAGCGCGCTCGGTCTGCGGGAGACCGTGCTCATGACCAACGAGCTGACGGCCCCGCAGGACGATCCCGTCGCCCTGCTCGTCGAGTACTGCGCTCCGCGCGGCGAACTCCTGATCCTTGACAACTGCGAACATGTCATCGGCGCCGCCGCCGACCTTGCCGAGACCCTCCTCACCCGCTGCCCCGGGCTCACGATCCTCGCCACCAGCCGTGAACCCCTCGGAGTGCCCGGAGAGTTGGTGCGCCCGGTCGAGCCGCTGCTCCCCGACCAGGCGCACCGCCTCTTCGCCGAGCGTGCCGCCGCCGTCCGCCCCGACGGTGACGCCGTCCTCGGCGACGAGGAGGCCGTCGCGGAGATCTGCCGCCGCCTCGACGGCCTGCCCCTGGCCATCGAGCTGGCCGCCGCGCGACTGCGGCTGCTCACCCCCCGGCAGATCGCCGACCGGCTCGACGACCGCTTCCGGCTGCTCACCGCCGGCAGCCGCACGGTCCTGCCCCGCCAGCAGACCCTGCGGGCCGTCGTCGACTGGTCCTGGGACCTGCTCGACGAGCGGGAGCGCACGGCGCTGCGCGAGGTGTCCGTCTTCGCCGGCGGCTGGGACCTGGCCGCCGCCGAGGCGGTGTGCACCGGCCCGGTGGCGGACCTCGTCGGGGCGCTCGTCGACAAGTCCCTGATCGTGGCGACCCCGGCCGACGGCGAAGGCGGCATGCGTTACCGGATGCTGGAGACCATCCACGAGTACGCCGTCGAGCGCGCCGCCGAGGTTCCCGAGCTGCGCGCCGCCGCCGAACGCAGGCACCGCGCGTGGGTGCGCGCACTCGTCGAGAGGGCCGAACCGCTGCTGCGGTCGGCGGCCCAACTGCCGTGGATCGCCCGTCTGGAGAACGAGCTGGACAACATCCGCGCGGCCCTCGACCGCGCCCTCGGGGCCGGAGACGAGGAGGAAGCGGGCGCACTCGTCCTCGCCATGGGCTGGTTCTGGTGGCTGCGCAACTATCGCCGGGAGGCCATCGAGTGGACGCAGCGCGTCCTGCGCCTGGGCATCGCGCGCGACGCCGGCGTCGACACCGTGGACACCCTCCTCGACGCCCCGGACGGGGAGACCGGCCACCCGCTGCACGCCCTGCGCATGGACCTGCGGATGCTGCACCTGTTCCTGATCTCCGAGTCCCAGCCGCCGGACGAGGTGCGCAGCGAGCGGTTCCAGCGGTACGTCACCCGCGTACGGGCCGCCTTCGAGGGCGGCGGTCCCCGCGCGGCCCGGATGCCCGGCCTGATCTGGCCGCTGACCGTCTACTACGCGAGCACCCCGGACGACATCCGGCCCGCCATGGACAAGGCCGTCGCCAACTGCCGAGTCCACGGCGGGGACTGGGAGACCGGGGTCACCCTCATGTTCCGCACCCACATGGTCGTCGACTCCCCGGGAAACCTGCGCGGCGTCGACGACGACCTGGCGGAGCTGCGGCGGCTCAGCCGGCGTGTGGGTGACCGCTGGATGCGGGCCCAGGTGTGCAGTGCGACCGGTGAGGCGGCCATGGCACGCGGCAGATACGAGGAGGCGCGCGGCGAGTACGAGGAGGCGCTGCGGCTCGCCCACGAGGTGGGTGCGCACGCCGAATCGCCGTTCCTTCTGGCACGGCTCGCCGAGATCGCCTACCGCTCGGGCGACCGGGCCGGTGCCCTGAGCACCCTGGACGAGGCCGGTGCGGCGGCCGAGCGGCACAGGGTGGCGGACTCGCGGGCGTTCGTGGCGCTGCTTCGGGCGCAGATCGCCCTGGACGACGGCGACGTGGCGGGTGCGCGCACCCTGTGGGAGGCGGCCCGCGCGGAGACCGAGCGCGGCACCCCGCCGCCGCAGTTCGAGGCGATGCTGGGCGCGGTCGGTGCCCTCGTCGCGGTCGCGGAGTCCGGCCCCGAGCACGGGCTGCCGCTACTGGCCGACGCGCTGCGCGCGGCCGTCGAGCAGCGGTGTTCGGAGGTGGTCACGGCGGGGCTGGTCGACATGGCGGCCGAGCCGCTGGCCCGCCTCGGCGACCTGCCGCGCGCCGTTCGTCTGCTCGCCGCAGCCGACCGCTGGCGCGGCGGCCGCCCCCGCCCCATGCAGGAGCGCGTGCTGGCGGAACGCGTCGAGGCCGAGGCCCGCGCGGCCCTCACCGCCGACCGCTGCGCCGCCGAGCGCACCCGCGGCGCCGCCCTCACCGTGGACGACGTCCTGGCCGAGCTCGCACAGGCGGTACGGACCCACCCCGCACGCGCCGGTGACCGGCGCCTACCCGCAGGTGAACCGTGACTGCGCCCAGTCCGCGAGCGTCACGGTGTCGAAGGGGCGGTGCGGCTCGACGGCCAGCCGTACCGTGCTACGGCCGACGAGGCTCACATGGACCGGGACGGCGGGTTCGCCGCCCGCGATCGTCCTCGAACTCCACAGCCGGAGGCCGTCGGCGTACACGGAGAAGGTGACCTTGCCGAGCCCGGCCGTCAGGTCGTCGACGCCGACCAGGGCGTCGTAGGCGGAGCACGCGCGGTTGAGGTCGATGGTGACCGAGGAGCGGCCGTGGACGGTCACCCCGTGGGTGTAACGCTTGCCGGCGATCGACAGGCTGTGGCGTTGCCACACCCAGCTGCTGCCGGCCAGCCGCATCTCCGGGCCGGTGCCGTCACCGGTGATGTCGTAGTCCAGTTCGTTCCACTGGTAGACGACCGGGGCGGGCGGCGGGGGAAGCGTCGGGGTCGGTGTCGGCGTGGGGGTCGGGGACGGCCGGGGCGTGGGCGGCGGCGTGGGTGCGGGCTTCGGGGCCGGTGGCCGCGTGTGCGTCGGCGTGGGCGCCGGACGCACCGCGGCGGGGCGCACCGGGGGCTTCGGCCGGGGCGGCGGCGTCGGCTTGTACGGGGTGGGTGTCGGTGGCTGCGGCCTGACGACCGGCGACGAGGGCGGGGCCGCCGCGGGCTTTCTGGCCGGGGCGTCCTGGCCGGCCAGCGCGAAGGCGACCGCGGCGGCGGCCACGGCGACGACACCGGCCGCGATACCGGCCTTCACCGGTGCGCCCAGCCCCTCGGAGGCCACGGCACCGCTCCCGGCCCCACCGCCGGACCCGCTCCCGGCCGCGGCCGCCCCCGCACCCGCGCCGGCTGCCGCGCCCCCGGCCGAGCCGCCGCCCGCGGCCACGGCGGCTCCCGCCGCGCCGGCGGCACCGGCCGCGCCCGCACCGCCCGCGACGAGACCCAGCGCCTTGGCGTATCCGGCGGCACCGAACCAGCCGATGACGGCGACCGGGACGACCGCCGGGATCCCGCTCGCCACCTCCTCGATCTGAACGGCCGCCAGCCGGCACCTGGCGCACTCCTCCAGGTGCTTGCGCAGGCCCCGTTCGGCGCGGCTGCGCAGCTTGCCGCGGGCGTAGCCACCGAGCTGGTCGGCGTAGCGGGCGCACTCCTCGTCCTCGGTGAGGGCGGTGCTCACATGCGCCTGGAGGTAGGCCTGCTTGAGGCCCTCGCGGGCCCGGCTGGCCAGGACGCGCGTGCCGTTGGCGTCCAGTCCGAACAGGGGCGCGACCTGGCTGGGCGACTCCTCCTCGACCTCGGTGTGCCACAGCACGGCCTGCCACCGCTCGGGCAGCGACCGGAACGCCCGCATGGCCATGGACTGCTCGGCCTCGTGCATGGCACGCACATCGGCGCCCAGGTCCAGCCCCGCTCCGAAGGAGCCGGCGGATGCGGCGTCGTCGGGCACCTCGGAGGCGCGGGCCGACTGCGCGGCGAACACCGCGAAGTCGTCGACCAGTTGCTCGCGCCGGGCCGACTTCGTCCAGTGCGCGGCGACCCGCCGGACCGTGGTGAGCAGATAGGCGCGTACGGCGTGCTCGGGTCCGGAGCCGCCGCGCACCGCCTGCAGCATGCGGGCGAACACCTCGGCGGTGAGGTCGTCGGCGGTGTCGGCGTCCCGGCAGCAGGTGCGGGCATAGCGGCGCACGGCGTCGGCGTGGCGCCGGTACAGCTCCTCGTACGCGGTGTCGTCACCGCCGCGCATCCACCCGATCAGCTCGGCGTCGGACGGCGGCACCTCCCGCGGAGGCGGCAGCATCCCGTCCTCGCGCCACTCGCGCTGGGCCGGGACACTGCCGGACACCGGTGCGGCACCCCCGGCCGGTGAGCCGCCCGGGGCGGGTGTGCCACCGTGCGGAACGCCGGACGACCGGCCCTGGTTCGGTACGTGCGGCCGGTCCTGGTGCGGCACCTGGGGCGGATCCTGGTGCGGCACCTGAGGCGGGCGCGAACCTTCCGCATCCGCCTCGTCGTCACCGGGTGATGCGCCCCGCCCGTCAGTGCCCATCGCCGATAGTCCCCGCCGTCAGCCCAGCCGTCCCCGTCACCCGGTCAGACTGCCACAGGGCGATGGGTCAGGACTCAGCAGGAAGGATCCGCCACTCGTCCGTGGGGACTTGCCGCGACGCGGTACCGGAATTCACCCGCACGGGGCACGCTCCCTCACTGCACCACGCGCCGCCCCCCCGGGCTCACGCCGGCCGCGACCGCAACCCCTCCAGCAGGATGTCCAGCAGCCGCGCCGAGGCCGCCGCCTGCTGGTCCGCGTCCGGGAGCGAGGGCGCCGCCGTCGCGATGACCAGCAGCACGTCCGAGACCGACACGTCCGGCCGCAGCTCGCCCGCCGCGCGTGCCCGCTCCACCAGCCGGCCCACGACCTCCAGCAGCGCCGCCGCCCCGGCGTCGTCGTCCACCGCGTCCGGCGCGAGCGCCCCGCCCCCGTCGGGCACGAGCCGCAACTCTCCAGGACCCGGCTGTATCCGCTGCTGCGGCACCCGCGCCCCGTCCGGCCCGGCCGTCGCGTCGGCACGGTCCTCGGCGACCCCGACCCGCAGCACCTGCGGCGGCAGCAGCCGACCGGCACCCGACGCCACCGACGTGCGCAGGAACCGCGACAGCGCCGACCACGGCTCGTCCTCCTGGCCGAGCGCGGCCCGCGCCTGGTCGGTCAGCCGGGCCGTCTCCTCCTCGGCTATCCGCCGCACGAGGACGTCCTTGCTCGGGAACCGCCGGTACACCGTCCCCACACCGACCCGCGCACGCCGCGCCACGTCCTCCATCGGCGCGCCGTAGCCCAGCTCGCCGAAGACCTCGCGCGCCGCCCGCAGTACGTGCTCGAGATTGCGCTGTGCGTCCACGCGCAGCGGCGTCGTCCGGACCGACCGGCCGTCGTCCCCGCGCCCGTTGCCCGCCGCCGCGCCCATCGCCCCGCCACCGGGTGCGACGGCGGACGCTGTGGACCAATGAGTGTCCTGAGTGTGCATGAGTGATCCCCCGGTAATGACGTCTCCCCCCGGAGACTCCCCGCCGCTGAATCCGGGATGTGCGGAACAGGGATCACGCACGACCGACCCCGCTCGCCGGGACCAGAACAGACCCCGCGGACTCGTTCGACCACATCCCCCACACCCCGTCGACACACGAACATAGTTGAGAGGGGGTCAATTCAGAAGGGGCAGGTTCCGCACAGAGCGCCCCTCGATCGGAGTACGGGCCGCATACGTCCCGATTGCGTTCCCTGCCACAGCCCACCCCGTACCGTCTGACCTGCACGGCTTCCCCGTACTCCGGTGATCTCGCCGACCCGGCGCGGCCACGGGCCGCGGTCACACAATTCGTCGGGGCTGTGGACAAACGACAGTCACGGGTGCGTCATGGGATGGTGAAGGAACGTGCGCGCATTCTCGTTGTCGGCGGCGGCTACGTCGGGATGTACACGGCCCTGCGCCTGCAGCAGCGGATGAAACAGGAGCTCAGGCGGGGCGAGGCCGAGATCACCGTTGTCACGCCCGACCCCTATATGACGTATCAGCCGTTCCTTCCCGAGGCGGCCGCGGGCGCGATCTCCCCGCGGCACGTGGTCGTGCCGCTGCGCCGCGTCCTCGACCAGTGCCGCATCGTCGTCGGCGAGGTCCAGAGCATCGACCACGCGCACCGCACCGCCACCCTCACCACCCTGGCCACCGAGGAGCGGGGCGGCACCGAGCAGCTGACGTACGACGAACTCGTCCTCGCGCCCGGTTCCGTCTCACGCACCCTGCCCATCCCCGGTCTCGTCGACTACGGCATCGGCTTCAAGACCGTCGAGGAAGCCATCGGACTGCGCAACCACGTCATCGAACAGATGGACATCGCCTCCTCCACCCGCGACCCCGCCGTCCGCGACGCCGCCCTCACCTTCGTGTTCGTCGGCGGCGGATACGCCGGAGTGGAGGCCCTCGGCGAACTGGAGGACATGGCCCGCTACGCCGCCCGCTACTACCACAACGTCAAACCCGAGGACATGAAGTGGATCCTCGTCGAGGCCTCGGATCGCATCCTGCCCGAGGTCGGCGAGGAGATGGGCCGCTACACGGTCACCCAGCTGCGCCGCCGCAACATCCAGGTGCTGCTCGGCACCCGCCTGGAATCGTGCGCCGACCGCGTCGCCGTCCTCAGTGACGGCCAGCGCTTCCCCACCCGTACGGTCGTGTGGACCGCCGGCGTCAAACCGCACCCCCTGCTGGCCGCCACCGGCCTGCCGCTGGACGCCCGCGGCAGGCTGAAGTGCACCCCGCAGCTGACCGTCGACGGCGTCGAGCACGCCTGGGCCGCGGGCGACGCCGCGGCCGTCCCCGACGTCACCGCCGCCGAACCCGGCACCGACACCGCCCCCAACGCCCAGCACGCGGTGCGCCAGGCCAAGCTCCTCGGCGACAACATCGCCCACTCGCTGCGCGGCGAACCCCTTCAGACGTACGCGCACAAGTACGTCGGCTCGGTCGCCTCCCTCGGGCTGCACAAGGGCGTCGCCCAGGTCTACGGACGCAAACTGAGGGGCTACCCCGCCTGGTTCATGCACCGCGCCTACCACCTCAGCCGGGTCCCCACCGTCAACCGCAAGGCCCGCGTGCTCGCCGAGTGGACCCTGGCAGGACTGTTCAAACGGGAGATCGTCTCCCTCGGTTCACTGGAACATCCCCGCGCGGAGTTCGAACTGGCCGCCGGTGGAAAGCATCCTCTCGACCCGAACATCAACCCGAAAGGGTCGTCCTGACCGGACAGAGGAACTCCACCGGACGCCCAGGCGTCCCACGGATGTCGGCGCGAGGCGGCCGCACTGCCAGACTGGTCCACGACCGGGGGCGGTCGGCCGTCCACCCCCGATGAACCGAGGACGCATTCCGCTGTGCCGCACCACCCGGGGCAGCGACCACGTGCGGTCACCGCCGCGCGGCCCCACACCCCCGCCGGGCCCGGAGCCGGCCTGAGACGACAGACACGAGGCAAGGATTCGTGAACTTCACGCGCTGGAGCGCCCGGCTCCCCGGAATCCCCGGCACACAGCGCCGCGCCGCAGCGCGGACGGAACTCGCCACCACCACCGCCGACCGCCGGGCCGACGGCTCCGTACCCGCCGCACGTGTCGAACCACTGGCCGATGGCACAGCGCCCGTGCCCGCCGTCGACGAACTCCCCGCCCGCGAAGTCCTCGACCGCGTCCCCGCCCTCGTCGCCCTCGTCCACGGCGGCGACCACCGCATCGCCTACGTCAACGACGCCTACACCTCCGCCTTCGGCGCACGCCCCCTCGGCGAACCCGCCCGCGACGCCCTCCCCGAACTGCGCGACCTGGGCCTGCTCCCGCTCCTGGACCAGGTTCTGCGCAGTGGCAGGCCCCGCACCCTGAAGTCCCGCAAGGCATCCGACGGCCGCTCCTACACCTTCACCTGCACGCCGGTCAGCGAGGCCGAGAGCCGGTCGCGCACCGTCGGCTCGGGAGTCCTCGTCTTCGCCACCGACGTCACCGACCACGCCGAAGCCGCCGAACGCCTGCGCGCCAGTGAGCGCCGCCAGCGCGAAACCGCCGTCACCCTCCAGCGCTCCCTCCTCCCCCAGGTCCTCGAACAGCCCGACGACCTGCGCATCGCCGCCACCTACCAGCCCGGCGGCACCGAAGCCGCCGTCGGCGGCGACTGGTACGACGTCATCACCCTCGGCGGCGGACGCACCGCCCTCGTCATCGGCGACGTCATGGGCCGAGGAGTACGGGCCGCCGCCGTCATGGGCCAACTGCGCACCGCGGTCCGCGCCTACGCCCGCATGGACCTGCCGCCCCACGAGGTCCTCCAGCTCCTCGACGGCCTCGCCGCCGAGATCGACCCCAACCAGATCGCGACCTGCGTCTACGCCGTCCACGACCCCAACGAGGGCCGGCTGGTGTACTCCTCCGCAGGCCACCTGCCGATCCTGGTCCGCGACGAGAACGGCACCGTGCTGCGCGCCGACGAACCCACCGGCCCGCCGCTCGGCACCGGCGGCTGGACGCACTCCTCCGGCTCGGTCCCGCTCGGTCCCGGCGCCACCGCGGTGCTCTACACCGACGGCCTGGTCGAACGCCGCGACGAGGACCTCGACGAGGGCATCTCCTCCCTGGAGCGCGCCCTGGCCGGAGCCACCGGCACCCCGCAGGTCGTCTGCGACCGCCTGGTCCGCTCGGCCGGTGTGCAGGCCGACCACGACGACGACGTGGCCGTCCTCGTTCTGCAGCACCCCGCCCGCACCGGCCCGGACAGCGAACTCTTCCGCAACGCCGCGCTGGAACTCCTCGGCGGAGTGGAAGCGGCCCCCCGCGCGCGTGCCTTCGCCTCCGGCGTCCTGACCAGCTGGCGCTTCCCGCCCGACCTGCACGACCTCGGCGTCCTGGCGGCCAGCGAACTCGTCGCCAACTCACTGCAGCACGGCACGCCCCCGATGCGCCTGCGGCTGCGCCGCACCGACCGCCGCCTCATCGTCGAGGTCACCGACGGCGACGACCACCTGCCCAGGCGCCGCCGCGCCGAACCCGTCGACGAGTCCGGCCGCGGCATCGCCATCGTCGCGACCATCGCCTCCAACTGGGGGGCCCGCCGGACCCCGGGCGGCGGAAAGACGGTGTGGTGCGAGTTCACCCTGCCCAGAAAGCAGCAGTAGCGGCCGCCACCCGAAGGCGACGGCCGCTGCTGCTGTGGTCGGCCAGGAGGGTCACGCCTCCGCGGTCACCGCCGGAGCGGCCGCTCCACCGCGCGCGACCACCCGGCTGCGCGCGCCCCACGGATGGTCCTGTGCAGCGGTGAGCCCACGCCCCAGCCGCACCGCCAGGACGCTGACCCCCAGCGAGAACACCAGGAACGTCACCACATACGGTCCCGGCAGCGACGCAGCCAGCGGGCCGCCCACCGCCGGCCCGACCGCCAGCGCGAGCTGCTTCACCAGGGCGAACGCCGAGTTGTACTGCCCCGCCATACCCGTCGGGGCCAGGTCGGCCACCAGCGGCGCGAGTGTCGGCGACAGCATCGCCTCGCCCAGACCGAACAGCGCGTACGTCGACACGAACGCGGCCGTCGCCATCGCCTGGCTGCCGTGCCCGAGCCCCGCGTACGCCGCCGCGCCCCACGCGACCGCCCAGATCACGCCCACCGCCGCGATCACCCGCGAGCGCCGGCGCCGTTCGACGAACCTCAGCACGGCGAACTGCGCCACCACGATCATCATCGTGTTCGCGGCCAGCGCCGTCCCCAGCGCCGACGTCGATATCCCGGCGGCCTCCACGCCGTAGGCGCTCAGACCCGACTCGAACTGCCCGTAGCAGGCGAAGAACAGCACGAAGCCCAGCACGCACAGCTGCACCATGGCCCGGTTGCCGAGCAGCTGCTTCCAGCTGCTCCGTGCCGACCGCCCGGCCTCCGTCGGCGCCTCCTCGACGCGCGGCGCACGCGGCATCCGCACCGTCGCCATCAGCACCACCAGCAGCAGGAACACCGCCGCCTCGATCGCGAAGAGCAGAGTGAAGGAGGAGACGCGGGTGGTGTCGACGAGGTGACCGCCTATGAGGCCACCGACCCCGAGCCCCAGGTTCTGCAGGAAGAACTGCATCGCGAACGCCCGCGACCGCGTCTCCGTGGTCGAGCAGTCCACGATCATCGTCGCGAGCGCCGGCTGCATCACCGCCTGCCCGGCCCCCAGCGCGCCGGCGGACAGCAGGACGGCCCACGCATGACCCGCCAGACCCAGGCTCAGCGCGCCCAGCGCGGCCATGACCAGGGCGGTGAGCAGGACGGGCAGCGGGCCGCGCCGCACGATCGCCCTGCCGGCGAACGGCAGCACGATCAGCGCGGCCACGGCGAAGACGGCGAGGACGAGCCCCGCCGTCATGGCTCCCAGGCCCCGCACCTGCGCCACATAGACGTACAGGTAGGGGACGGTGAAGCCGAGCCCGAACGCGCTGAGTGCGTTGCCCACGTGGATCCGGCGCATCGCTGCGCCCATCGCCCTGGTCACGTTCACCTCTCTCCAGGTGGTACGGATGGTTGGAGTGCCTCAGTACTTAGAAGCGAAGACTTCGAAGCTAAAGTTCGACATCGAAGACTATACCTCGAAGGACTTCGATGCCAGCGGCCTCGTGCGATACTGCGGACATGGGCGAGACCTCCGGCAGCATCGGCGACACCGACGGCATCGACACCGAGCCGACGCTCGAGGAGCAGATCGCCGCCTACCAGCGCGAGTTCCAGGACCTCGACCCCCAGGTCGAGAAGATCGTCTCGGCGCTCTCCCGCCTGAACCGCCGGATGAACGTCGCCTACGGCCGGCAGACCGCCGCCCTCGGCATCAGCAATGCCGAGTGGGAGGTCCTCAAGGCACTGGTCCTCTCCGGAGCCCCCTACCGACTGGGCCCGAGCGAGCTCGCCAAGCGCCTCGGCCTCACCCCGGCCGCGATGACCCACCGCATCGACCGCATGGTCGCCGAGGGCCTGGTCACCCGGGAGCGCGACGAGTCCAATCGTGTGCGGGTCATCGTCGAGCTGACCCCCGAGGGCCGCGAGAAGTGGCTGGAGGCCATGCGGCTGGCGACGGTGTTCGAGGGTGACCTCCTCCAGGACCTCTCTCCCGCGGAGCGCGCGGTCCTCGGCGAGGTGCTGACCAGGCTCCTGCGCCGGGTCGAGGAGGCCCAGCCGGACGCCGGCGGACGGCTCAGCGACCTCGACTAAAAGATCTTGACAGGGGGCACTTGACAGCCCTCTCACGGATCCGTAGAGTTCTTCGGGTTGTCGCGGAGCCGTAACGGTTCTCCGGCAGCACCTCCCGCCGCACCAGCGGCACCCAAACCACCAGCACGATCTCCCGAACGGGTTGTTTTCGGCGCGCCCGAATTCAATTCGAAAGGGACTCGTCGACCCGGATCGGATCCGCTCAGGACCCGATTGGGAATCGCCGAGGAGATCCGCTAAGGTTTGAAACGTCGGAACGGCCCAACGGCCGGGAAGTCAAACCCCGCTGACTGGGGATCAGGTCGAAAAGGATCTGATAGAGTCGGAATCGCCGGAAAGGGAAACGCGGAAGCGGGAACCTGGAAAGCGCCGAGGAAATCGGGTCGGAAAGATCTGATAGAGTCGG
>NZ_BNBC01000047.1 GCF_014654675.1 Streptomyces spiralis | reverse complement strand
TCCTGGCAGGAGGGCACCGTCATCCGCTCCTGGCTGCTGGACCTCGCCGTCAACGCCCTCGACGAGGACGAGCACCTGGACAAGCTGCGCGGCTACGCGGAGGACTCCGGCGAGGGCCGGTGGACCGTGGAGGCCGCCATCGACAACTCCGTGCCGCTGCCCGCGATCACGGCCTCCCTCTTCGCGCGGTTCGCCTCCCGCCAGGAGGACTCGCCGCAGATGAAGATGGTCGCGGCGCTGCGCAACCAGTTCGGCGGCCACGCCGTGGAGGCGGTGAAGAAGGACTGATCCGCTCGGCCGCGTGGTGCGCGCGGCCGAACTGGCGGGCCTGACCGGGGCGGTGCCGGAAGCGGACCTGCACGAGTGGGGCTACGGCGGCTACGCGGGCGTGACCACGGCCGACGTCCACCGCGCCCGGCCCGGCTGGGATCTGGGGACCGACAGGGTGCCGCCGGACGACGACGGCCGACCCGGCGAGTCACCACAGGAGGTCGGTCGGCGGACGGACCGGGTGCTCGCCCGGCTCGACGCCACGCTCGCGCAGGACGCCCGTGACGTCGTCCTGGTGGCGCACGCCCGTTCCTGCGGGTGCTGACGGCCCGTCGGCTGGGTCTGCCGCCCGCGGACGGGCGGCAGACCCAGCTCGCGACGGGCACGCTCAGCCGGCTGTCGACGGAGCACGACCGGTCGGTGATCGCCGAGTGGAACACCCGGGACTGACCGCCTCTGCCCCGGCCCTGACCGCTTTGAGGCGGCCCGGGCCGGGGCATTGCCGCCTCGCTCGCGAGGTACTGGAAGGCCTCGGGCAACCATTCGTCCTCACCGGTGGAACCGTCGTGTCCGTCCTCGTGGAACCCGGCGACGGCGGACCGGAAGGCCGCTCACCCGCGCCGGCGCACCGCACCTCCCACACGGTCCCGAACTCCTCGCCGTCCGGCTCCGCCCGCTGTCCTGAACCACGCGACCTACGGCCTTCGGCGGGGATCGTCCCCGCGGGGGCGACTTCTACGCGGGGCCGACCTCCCCGCTCGGCGATCCTTTCCGGTCCGCGGGGGCGAGGTCCCGGGAGACCGGTAGGCGACCGTGCAGGATGAGGCTGACGAGCTGGTCGACCACCGCCTCGTCCGGCGCCACGCGGTTCACCGCGGCCAGGTACACGACCGTTCCGGAGTAGATGTCGACCATCAGTGACGTATCGGTGTCCGGCGGCAGCCGGCCTGCGAGGCGGGCCCGCTCCAGCAGGTTCACGACAGAGGCGCGGCGGGGTTCGATGAGCTCGGCGAAGGCACCGGTGCCGGTGGGATCCTCGATCACGTCGGCGAGAAGCGCCGGAAGGATCAGGCACGTGGGCATGGCGGAGACGAGGTCGACGACGAGACGGACGGCGGTGCGCAGGTCGGCCTCCAGATCGCCGGTCTCGTGGAGGGGAGGCAGGGGCACCTCCCCACTGAGAGCCTCGATCACGAGTGCGGCCTTGTTGGGCCACCACCGGTAGATGGTGGCCTTGCTGACTCCGGCCCGCCGGGCGATGCCTTCGAAGGCGAGCCGCTGGTATCCGACCTCGCCGAGGAGGTCTTTCGTGGCTCTGAGCACGGCCCTGTGAGGCTCCTGGCGGCGCCGCCGCGAGTCATGACTGATGCGGTCGGGCTCGTCGCACTCGGGAATCAAGGGGTTCGGACGGCCGTCCTGCGACCTGGGAGCGTCCACGGCATGCCTCCCTGTGTGAGCCTCTGGCACCCCCGTTGACTTTGCCCACGGAACGAGTCAATGTTGACGAAACGGGGCGTTTCGTACCGTAAAGCCTCGCCTTGTACTCAATAGTAGATCCGCAAGCCCGCCCGGAAACGACTGTGACGTCGTTCGGCACCTCCGGGCGGGTGGGTCACCGCGCGCCGGACCCGCGCGCAGGATCCGACGCGTGTGGGCGTTCCCCTTGAGCGCCCGAGCTTCCTGTTTCGACCCCCGGAAGGGGGCGCTTGAAATGCGCGCAACCAAGAGCAAGATGCGGCGCATAGCCGCTGTGGTGTGCACGGCTCCCATCTTCGCCATCGCGGCCGGAGCCGGCGCTGCCAGCGCGGCCGCTCTCCCCTCGTCGACCCATGTCGCTTCGGCTCCCTCCTACCGGGGAGATCGCTGTGACGGCTGGGGCTGGGGCTGGGGGGACGACTGCTACTACGGCTACTACGGCGACGGCTGGGGCTGGGGAGGCGGCGGCTACTCCGGCGACGGCTGGGGCTGGGGCCACGGCTACGGCGGTGACCACGGCTACGGTGGCGACCACGGCTACGGTGGCGACCACGGCTACGGTGGCGACCACGGCTACGGTGGCGACCATGGCGGCTACGGTGGCGGTGATCACGGCGGCGGGCATGGTTACTGACCCTCCAGCGCAGTGAGCCCCGATCAACGTGCGGCAGTTGTGTGAGTGCTGTGTCCGGATGCCCGGCCGACTCGGGCATCCGGACCGGTCCGGAGCGGCGGGCGTCCCGTTCGACCGGTCGCCGGGCGGTGTTCGGCGATGAGGATCGTGTGTGTGGGAGCGGGGCCTGCCGGGCTGTACTTCGCGATCTCGGCCAAGTTGCGCGATGCCGGGCACGAGATCAGGGTGTACGACCGCGACCCGCCCGCGGCCACCTACGGCTGGGGCGTCGTGTACTGGGACGACCTGCTGGACGTCCTCTATCGCAACGACCCGGAAAGCGCCCGGGAAGTCACCGCCAGGTCCGTGCTGTGGCAGGACCAGGAGGTGCGGGTGCACGGTTCCGGCGGCGAGCAGACGGCGTACTTCGGGGGTTACGGATACAGCATCAGCCGATCCGCATTGCTCGAAGTCCTGGCCCGGCGTGCCGCCCAACTCGGAGTCGATGTCCGGTACGGCCAACGTGTCGCCGATGCCTCGGCGCTTCCCGAGGCCGACCTTCTCGTCGCCGCCGACGGCGCGAACAGCCGGATCCGTGGACAGAACGCCGCGTTCGGAACGCGCATCGAGGTCGGTCTCAACCCTTACACCTGGCTCGGCACGGACCAGGCGTTCCGCAGTTTCGTGTTCGACTTCGAGCGGACGCCGGCCGGATGGATCTGGTTTCACGCCTATCCGTCGGTCGCGGGAATCAGCACCTGCATCGTCGAATGCTCACCACAGACCTGGCACGGTCTGGGACTCGACGTACCGGCCCACGGCCAGGGAATGCGACTGCTGGAGGACATCTTCCAACGCGCACTCGACGGCCACCGCCTGATCAGCCGATCACGGGATGCGTCGCCGTATTGGCAGCGCTTCGCACACGTGACCAACAAGACCTGGTACGCGGGCACGACGGTACTCGTCGGCGACGCCGCCCACACCACCCACTTCACGCTGGGCTCGGGCACCAGACTGGCGATCATCGACGCGATCGTTCTCGCACACAGCCTGCAGCAACACCTCGACGTGGAGGACGCGCTGCGGGAGTACGACCACCACCGCCGCTCGGAGCTCCATCCGGTGCAGGCGGCCGCGCGTACCAGCATGGCGTGGTTCGAGCACCTGGACCAGTACGCCGACCGCGATGCCGTGGCCTTCGCGCACGCCATGTCCGTACGCCACGGTGGTCAGAACCCCTGGCATCATCAACTCCACCTTGCCACCCAGATCGCTGCCGTTCGCACGACACGGCGCGCCTTCGCCACCGGCCGGCGCTGGTACCTCGCCCGCCGGCGCGGCGAAGGGAGGCACAACCAGCCACGTCGGTCCGGCCCGGACGGGTAGGCCACCGCCGGCTCCCGCGCGGCGGCGGTCCGTCAGCGTGCCGGGCGCCGGGCGTGCTGGGCCGCCAGCCGTACGGGCGCGTTCGGGGCGCCGTAACCCCGGTAGCCGGGGTCCCGCTGGACGAGTTCGAAGAAGACCCGGCCGACGGTCTCGGTGTAGCAGTGCCGGAAGGCGCCGCCCGCGTCGCGGTCGTAGAGGATGCCGAGGCCGCGGTAGGTCTCCAGTTCCTCGTCGGCCAGCTCGAACCGTGCCGCCAGGTCGTCGTAGTAGTTCGCGGGCACGGGCAGCAGCCGGCCGCCGGCCTGCCGGAAGCGGCGGGCGGCGGCGACCACGTCGTCCGTGGCCAGCGCGAGGTGCTGGGCGTGGACGGTGTCGTCGGAGGGTGCGGCGCCGACCCCGAGGGCGATACGGACGCTGCCGTCGGGGTTGGTGACGGCGCGGCTGCGCAGCAGCCCGTAGGGGTCGGCGACGTCGACGCTCTCCTGGGCGTCCAGCCCGAGGACGCTGCGGTGGAAGAGGGCCGCCTCGTCGAACTGGTGCCAGGGCTGGGAGAGGGCAAGGTGGTCGATGCGCTCCGCCCCCGGGGCGGCGGGCGCGGCGGCGGTGTCCTCGAAGTCGGCCCGCCAGCTGGGCAGGTCCGGCCGGTCGGTGGCGCAGAAGAACAGTTCGGTGCCGTCGGGGGCCGCCACCGCGTCGAGCGGTGCGTCCTCGGGGGCGCGGCGGCGCGGCAGCACGGGGGCCAGCAGGGCCTCGGCGCGCCGGGCGGCGGCGGCCGGGTCGGGTGACTCCAGGCCGATCGCGGCGAGCTGGGTGCCGTCCCGGCGTACGGCCCCGGTGGTGTTGACGAGGATCCTGGCCTCGCCCCGCTGCCACAGGTCCACGGGCTTGGCGCGGTGGCGCGCGGTGCGGGCGAAGCCCAGCGCGCCCAGCACGGCCTCGACCGGCTCGGTGTCCGGGGTGACCAGTTCGGCGAAGGCGATGCCGGTGGGGACGACGGGCGCGGGGAGGTCCACCGCGCCGACGGCCTCCTGGAGGACGAGCAGGGAGCGGTGCGCGTCGACGGCCGTGGGGCCGGCCTCGGCCTGCCGGAAGACGTCGTTGAAGACCTCCAGGGAGAGCGGGCCGTCGTAGCCGGTGCGCAGCACGTGCCGCAGGAGCCCGGCGATGTCGAAGCCGCCCTGCCCGGGGAAGCAGCGGTGGTGGCGGCTCCACTGGAGCACGTCCATCGCCAGCCGTGGGGCGTCGGCGAGCTGCAGGAAGAAGATCTTCTCGCCGGGGATGTCCTCGATGCCCTTGGGGTCCGAGCCCCGCGAGAGGATGTGGAAGCTGTCCAGGCAGGTGCCGAGCGCCGGGTGCCCGGCCGTCTCGACGATGTGCCAGGCGTGGTCGTAGGTGCTGACGTGCCGGCCCCAGGCGAGCGCCTCGTAGGCGACCCGGATCCCGAAGTCCTGGGCGAGGTCGGCGAGCCGGCTCAGCTGCTCGGCGGCCAGGGCGTCGTCGTCCAGGGCCGACGGGGAGACGCTGGAGCAGACGAGCACGGTGTCCGCGCCCAGCCGGCGCATCAGCTCGAACTTGTGCCGGGCCCGGCGCAGGTTGCGCGCGAACTCGGCCGGGGGCACCGCCTCGATGTCCCGCATCGGCTGGTACAGCTCGATGGCGAGGCCGAGGTCGGCGCAGCGGGCGCGGATCTCCTCGGGGGTACGGGGGCTGGCGAGCAGATCGTTCTCGAAGATCTCCACCCCGTCGAAACCCGCCCGGGAGGCGGCCGTGAGCTTCTCGGTGAGCGAACCGCTCAGGGAGACGGTGGCGATGGACGTACGCACCTGGGTACCTCTTTCTCCTGCTCTCCGGCTCCTCTGTTCCTGGCGCTTCCTACTGCCGCGCCGCGATCGCGTCGGCGTCGGTGGCATCGGCCGTGCCGGCGATGTGGGCGATGTCGGCGAGCATCCGGGCGCTGTCGGGTTCCCGCCCGGTGAACAGCCGGAACGCGTCCGCGGCCTGGAACGCGGCCATGCCGCCGCCGTCGAGCGTGTCGCAGCCGGCCGCGCGGGCGGTGCGCAGCAACTCGGTCTCCAGCGGACGGTAGACGACCTCGGCGACCCACAGGCCGGGGTGCAGCAGGTCGGCGGGGAGGGGCATCCCGGGGTGGGCGGCCATGCCGGTGGGGGTCGCGTGGACGAGGCCGTCGGCCCGGCTCAGCAGGTCCGCCGACGCCGTCGGGGCCGCGGCTGCCGCCCGGCCGGCACCGAAGTGGGCGTCGAGGGAGTCGGCCAGGGCGGCGGCCCGCTCGGGCAGCGGGTCGACGACGGTGACCCGCTCGGCCCCCAGCGTCAGCAGGGCGTGGGCGACGGCGGCTCCGGCGCCGCCCGCGCCGAGCTGCACCACGCGCTCCAGGGGTGCGTCGGGCAGGCCGCGCGCGAAGGACGCGGCGAAGCCGGTGACGTCCGTGTTGTGGCCGATGGCCCGGCCGCCCTCGAAGACCACGGTGTTGACCGCGCCGAGCGCGGCGGCCTGCGGGGCGAGGTCGTCCAGGTGCTCGAGGACGAGCTGCTTGCAGGGGTGGGTGATGTTGAGCCCGTCGAAGCCGAGGTCGCGCGCGGAGCGCAGCAGGTCGCCCACCGCCTCGGGCGGCAGCCCGAGGACGTCGATGTCGATGAGCCGGTACACCAGGCGCAGCCCCTGCCGGTCCGCCTCGCGCTCGTGCAGCGCCGGACTGAACGACGGGCCGATGCCGGAACCGATCAGTCCGACGAGATACGACTCCTTGGCCACCGGGGAACCTCCTGAGCGGGCGAGCGCCGAACCATCGAGCTCACTAATGTACGAACCAGTACGTTAGCTATATCAGCCGCAGGGGCCCTGGGGAAGACCCCTCCTGGGCCGCGCGCCCCTGCTTCTACAATCACGAGCCAGAGCACAGGCCCCCGCACCCCGCTTCCGAAGGAACGTGATGACGAGCGTCGACGAACCGGCACGAACAGGCGGGCGCACCCGTGACGCCGCCCGCACCCGGGCCGAGATCCTCGACGTGGCCACACAGGAGTTCGCCCGGGCGGGCTACGACGGCGCCCGGGTGGACGAGATCGCCGCCCTGACCCGCACCACGAAGCGGATGATCTACTACTACTTCGGCGGCAAGGAGCAGCTGTTCACGGCCGTTCTGGAGCGGGCGTACGGGGTGATCCGCGAGGCCGAGCAGGGGCTGGACGTGGAGCATCTGGACCCGGTCGCGGCCATCCGGCGACTGGCCGAACTGACCTTCGACCACCATGAGCAGCACCCGGACTTCATCCGCCTGGTGAGCATCGAGAACATCCACGGGGCGGAGCACATCGCCGCCTCGGAGAAGCTCGGGAAGATCGGCTCGCCGGCCCTGGACGTGATCCGCCGGATCCTGGCGGCCGGGCAGGAGTCGGGCCTGTTCACGGCCGACGTGGACGCCGTCGACCTGCACGCGATGATCAGCTCGTTCTGCTTCTTCCGGGTCGCCAACCGGTCCACGTTCGGCGCCCTGTTCGGCCGCGACCTGGTCGATCCGGCACGACGCGAGCACTACCGCACGATGCTCGGCGACATGGTGATCGCCTACCTCACGGCGGAGCGCGCCGCGGACTGAGTCCGCACCCCACCCCGACATGGTGATCGCCTACCTCACGGCGGAGCGCGCCGCGGACTGAGTCCGCACCCCACCCCTTGACATGGCGGAAACACGAGCGCAACATCCCACCCACCGCTACTAACTACCCAGTGGGTTAATTAGCCGGGATCCGGCCCTCTCCCGCACTCTCGCTTTCCGCTCACTCCGCCTAGGGTGGAGTTCCCCGAAGGAGCCCGCCGTGTCCGTCCCCGCCCCGCCCCACGACCGTGCCGCTCCACCCGGTCAGCCGGGAAAGGCCGCCGCTGCCGCCTGGATCGGCAGTGCACTCGAGTACTACGACTTCTTCATCTACGGCAGCGCCGCGGCACTGATCTTCCCGAAGGTCTTCTTCGACTCCTCCGACCCGGCCACCGCGACGCTGCTGTCGCTGGCCACCTTCGGCGTCGCCTACGCGGCCCGCCCGGTCGGCGCGCTGTTCCTCGGCCACTTCGGCGACCGGCTGGGCCGCAAGAAGATCATGGTCTTCACGCTGCTGCTGATGGGTCTGTCGACGTTCCTGATCGGCTGTCTGCCCACGCGTGCCGAGGTGGGCGGCGTGGCCCCGGTCCTGCTGGTGCTGTGCCGGGTGCTGCAAGGGGTGTCCGCGGCGGGTGAGCAGGCCAGCGCCAGTTCGATGAGTCTGGAGCACGCGCCCGACGGCCGGCGCGGCTTCTTCACCAGTTTCACGCTCAGCGGCACCCAGGGCGGGCAGTTGATCGCCACGCTGGTGTTCCTCCCGGTCGCGGCGCTGCCCGAGCACCAGTTGCTCTCCTGGGGCTGGCGCGTGCCGTTCTGGGCGAGCGTCGTGGTCGCCGTCGTCGGCTACGTCATCCGGCGCAGCCTGGCCGAGACGCCGGCGTTCGCCCAGCAGGCGGCCGGCGAGGGGGTCGCGAAACTGCCACTGGCGGTGCTGCTGCGCGAGCACTGGGCGGATGTGCTGCGGGTGGTCGCGGGCGCGCTCATCGCCTCGGTGAGCACCATCTTCACGGTGTGGTCGCTGGCGTACGCGACCAGCGACGCGGTCGGCATGTCCCGTTCGTCGATGCTGTGGGTGGGCGCGCTCGCCAACCTGGTCGCGCTGGCCGCCATCCCGCTGTGGGCCACGCTGTCGGACCGGATCGGCCGGCGCCCGGTGTACCTGATCGGGGCGGCGGGCAGCGCGGTGGCGATGTTCCTGTACCTGTGGGCGATCTCCACGGGCTCCTACCCGCTGACGCTGGTCCTGGGGATCGTCGCCTTCGGTGTCGTCTACAGCGCCGCCAACGGCGTGTGGCCGGCCTTCTACGGCGAGATGTTCTCCACCCGGGTGCGCCTGTCGGGCATGGCGGTCGGCACCCAGATCGGTTTCGCGGTGGCCGGGTTCGCGGTCACCTTCGCCGCCGAGATCGCGGGCCCCGGCGGCACCGACTGGTCGGCGGTGGCCCTGTTCACGGCGGCCCTGTGCGTCCCTCCGGTGATCGCCGCCCTCTCGGCCCGCGAGACCCACCGGATTCCCACGGCGCGCCTCGGCGAGCGCGGGCTCCGGCGTGAGTCACAGCCGGAGACGGTCTCGGCCTGACCCGCACCGCACCACAACGAACAGTCCGGCACCGACGGCCCGTTTCAGGGCCGTGGGTGCCGGGGCTCGTACAGGGCGAGTTCGCCGCCGCCGGGCAGCCGCAGCGCCGTCACCCGGCCCCAACGGGCCTCCTGGACCGGGCGGGTGAACTCGACGCCCTTCGCGGTGAGTTCCGCGGTCGTCGCGTCGAGGTCGTCGCACATCAGCATCAGCTCGTGCGCCGACTCACCCTCGGTCGGGTGGCAGGCGACCTCGGCGGGCGGCGCCGCGAAGATCAGCCAGCCGTGCCCGGCGTCGACGTGCGACCAGCCCAGTACGTCCCGGAGGAAGACCCGGTCGGCCTCCGCGTCCCGGGTGTGGATCACCACATGTGCCCCAGTGATCATGCTTCACCTCTCCTGTCGTCGGGCGGCACGGCCGCGTCGAGGAGCGGACCCAGCTCTCGGGCCACGGTGGTCAGCGGGCGCACGTCGCCCTCGGCGCGGGCCATGATGATCGCACCCTCCAGAGAGCTGATCATGAGCGTGGCCAGCGGCTCCGCCCGTTCGGCCGGTACGCCCAGCTCCGTCAGGGCCTCGGCGACGGGCCCGCGCCAGGTCGTGAACGCGGCGGCGGCCGCCTCCCGGGTCGCCTCGGAGGCGGCGCAGTCGACGGTGGCCGCGGCGACCGGACAGCCGCCCAGGACGCCGGCCGTCTCGTACTCGTCGGTCCACTGCCGCACCATCGCGGCGAACAGTGCGCTCGGCGTCGGCTCGGCGAGGTCCGCCATGAAACGGGCGACGCGCCCGCCGGCGTACCGGCCCGCCCAGGCGACGGCCTCGCCGACCAGCTGTTCCTTGCCGCCCGGGAAGTAGTGCTGCAGCGATCCGCGCGGCGCGTTCGCGTGCTCGGCGACGTCCCGCATGCCGGTCGCGCCCACACCGTCGTGCCGGATCAGCTGGGCCGCGCTGAAGACCATCCGCTCCCGCGGCCCGCGCTGGACCCCCGCCATCGTCGACCTCCTCCACCAGGATTTCCGCCCTCCAGCCTATGACGCGCGTCATAGGCGCGGCTACTATGACCGCTGTCATGGAAAGGTCGCGACCCCAGGGCGGTGTCTCGTGAACGTCGGCTTCATCGGTCTCGGAGTGATGGGCACGCCCATGGCGCTCCGGCTGGCCCGCTCCGGCACTCCCCTGGTCGTATGGAACCGCACGGCCGCCCGCACGGCCCCCCTGCGCGCGGCCGGCGCGGAGGTGGCCGCGGACCCCGGTGAGCTCTTCGCCCGCGCGGACGTGGTGTTCCTGATGCTGGCGGACGACCTCGCGATCGACGCCACCCTCGGCCGCGGCGGCCCGGACTTCGCCGCGCTGGTCGCCGGCAGGACGGTCGTCCACATGGGCACGACCTCGCCCGAGTACTCACGCGCGCTGGAGGCGGACGTCCGGGCGGCGGGCGGCAGCTATGTCGAGGCGCCCGTCTCCGGTTCCCGCGTCCCGGCGGAGAACGGCGAGCTGGTCGCGATGCTGGCCGGGGACGAACCGGCCGTGCGCCGTGTACGCCCCTTGCTCGCCCCCTTGTGCGCCGAGACGTTCGTGTGCGGCCCGGCGCCCAGCGCACTGCTGATGAAGCTGTCGGTGAACCTGTTCCTGATCACGCTGGTGACCGGATTCACCGAGGCGTTCCACTTCGCCGAACGGCAGGGGCTCGACCGCCGGCTGTTCCTCGACGTGCTGGGTGCCGGCCCGATGGCCAGCCCGGTGTCGCGGATGAAGGCACCCAAGCTGCTGACCGGGGACTTCTCCGTGCAGGCGGCGGCACTCGACGTACTGAAGAACAACCGGCTGATCGCCGAGGCCGCCCGCAAGGCGGACATCGCCTCCCCGCTGCTCGACGTGTGCCACGCCCTGTTCGAGGAGACGGTCTCGCTCGGACACGGCGACGAGGACATGGTGGCGGTCCTCCGGGCGATCCGGGCACGGACGCAGGCATAGGGCCGCCCGGTCAGCCGTCGTCGGCACCCTTCAGCCGTCGTTGGCACCCTTCAGCCGTCGTCGGCACCCTTCAGCCGTCGTCGGCACCCTTCAGCCGTCGTTGGCACCCTTCGGGATGCCGTACGCCCGCTCCACCTTCAGCCGCAGCACCAGCCGCCGGTCGCGGACCATGGCCGCGCGGTAGTCGTCCCAGTCGGGATGCTCGCCCAGCACCTCCCGGTACAGGCGGATCAGCTCCTCCACGGTCTCGTCGTGCGGGTCCCTGGCCACCGGGGACAGCTCGGCGGTGCCCTCGGCGACCGTGTACGCCCGCCGGTCCGGACCGGTGACGTGGTAGGAGGCACGCGGGTCGCGGCGCAGGTTGCGGGTCTTGGCGCGGTCGTCGGTGATCGACACGCGGATGACGCGCTCGTCCGGGTCGTAGGCGTGGCTGACGTTCGACAGCTGGGGGCGGCCGTCGCGCTTGAGGGTGACCAGCACCCCTCCGTGGCCCTCGGCGAGCAGGGCGAGCAGCGCGTCCGGCACGGGGTCGTGCGTCGTGTCCTGGGTCATACGTTCCTCAACTCTCGCGGCAGAGCTTCCCATTCCCGGTGTCACCCCGAAGTCGCTCCGCCCACCCCTGGGCGAGTAGACACTGTCTACCAACTTTGGTAGACAGTGTCTATGAGCGACCACGGGAACAACGAGCACGATGCCGCCCGGCACGGGAACCACCCGAAGGGGCTGCGGGAGCGGCTGGTCGACGTCGGGGTGGAGCTCGTGGCCGCGGAGGGCTCCCAGGCCCTGACCCTGCGGGAGATCGCCCGCCGGGCGGGCGTCTCGCACGGAGCGCCGCGCCGCTGGTTCCCCACCCACCTGGAGCTGCTCTCCGCCATCGCGCGCCGCGGCTTCGACGAGCTGGCCGAGCGGGCCGCGGCGGCGATCGGCGACGGCGGGGAGAGCCCGCGCGCCCAACTGACCGTACTGACCAGGGTCTATCTGGAGTTCGCGCTGGGCAACCGCGGCATGTATGAGCTGATGTTCCGTCACGACCTGCTGGGGAGCGGGCACCTGGGACTGCGGGACACCAGCCTGCCGCTGTTCGGCGTCCTGGTCGACCTGGTCGGCCGGGCCCGCCCGGGCGCCGACGCCCGTACGGTCGCCGCCTCCCTGTGGGCCAACCTGCACGGCATCGCCCAGCTGTGGTGCTGGGGCAGTCTCCAACTCGCCACGGGAGCCGACGACTTCACGCCGCTGCTGCGTACCGCCCTGGACGCGCACCTCGGCCCGGAGAGCGGCCGGTGAACCACCGACGGACGGCGGCACTCGCCTGCAGCGTGGCCGGCGCGGTGATCGTCGCCCTGGACGGTACGGTCCTCACCGTGGCGCAGCCCACCCTGCGACACGACTTGGCGGCGTCGTACTCGCAGGTCCAGTGGACCAGCACCGGCTATCTCGTCGCGGTGGCGAGCCTCCTGGTGTTCGCCGGACGGCTCGGCGACAGGTACGGGCACCGGTGGTTGTTCGCCGGCGGGATGCTCGGCTTCGGGGCGGCCTCGGCGGGCATCGGTCTGGCGCCCGGCATCGGCTGGATGATCGCGCTGCGCGTCGCTCAGGGGGTGTGCGGGGCCCTGCTTCAGCCGGCCACGCTGGGCATGCTGCGCGCCACCTTCCCGCCCGACCGGCTCGGTATGCCCCTCGCGGTGCGGACGAGCGCGATCGGGGTGGCGGCGGCCGCCGGTCCGGTGGTGGGCGGGGCGCTGGTGGCGGGGCTGGGCTGGCGGGCGGTGTTCTTCCTGAACATCGGGCCGGCGCTGCTGTTCGGCGCGCTCGCGCTCGCACTGCCCGGCCGCGAGCCGGCCCCTGCCCCGCGCCTCCGGCTCGACGTACCGGGCGCGCTGCTGCTCGCCGCCGCCCTCGGATGCGCCGTGCACACCCTGGTCGCGCTGCCGGACCCGGGCCGGGCGGGTCCGGTCACCCCAGCGGTCACGGGCGTGGTCGCCGCGGTCGCGGCGGCCGCCTTCGTCCGGCACGAGCGCCGCGCCGAGCACCCGCTGCTGCCGCCGGACGTCGTCGGGTCGGCGGCCGTCGGCTCGGCGGTCGGCGTCCTGGTCGCCGCGTCGGCCGCCCTGTCCGGCACCCTGTTCGTCCTCACGTACGTCCTTCAGGACACGCTGGGCCTGAACCCCTTCCAGAGCGCGTTGCGCAGTCTGCCGCTGGCGGCACTGATGGTGCTCGCGGCGGCTGTGTGCCCGGTGCTGCTGCGCCGGGTCGGGGCCCGTCGTACGACCGTGGCGGCCATGGCCGTGCTCGCGCTGGGCGTACTGGTGCTCGCCCGGGCGACGGGAGCCCCCGCCCTGTGCACCGGTTTCGCGCTGCTCGGCGCCGGGTTCGGCACGGTGATGGTGGCGGCGACGCAGGTCGTCGTACGACAGGCGGCGGTCGGCTCGGCAGGGGTGGCGGGCGGACTCCAGCAGACCGCGATGAACGTGGGCCCCGCCCTGGGCGTGGCGGCCGCGACCACGCTGCGGGGCCTCGGCGGTGGGGCCGGGCTGCCGCTGGCGGTGCTCGCCGGGGTGGCGGGAGCGGGGGCGGTCGCCGGCCGTGTGCTGCCGGGGCGCGCACATGCCCCGGGCGCCGACGGTCGCGGTCCGAGGCCGCCGGCGGGCGCGGTTCGCGAGGCCGTTCCCGTGTTCCCGCGCGACCATGAGGCCTGAGGGCACCCTCGGACGGGTAGGCCGCAGTGGTCCTCGTGCGACGGGGACGGCACCGACCGGACAGGGCCGGAGGAGAGCGATGGCACAGCTTCGACAGGAGGTCGAGCCGGACGAGGCCGGGCTCGACCCGAAGGCGCTCGACCGTCTCGACGGGTATCTGGCCCGCTTCGTCGACGAGGGCCGCCTGCCCGGTTGCCTCGTGGCGCTCGCGCGCGGCGGCCGGGTCGCCCACCTGACCACGTACGGCCTGCGGGACGTGGCGGCCGGGCTGCCCGTCGAGAGCGACACCGTGTGGCGGATCTACTCCATGACCAAGCCGGTGACCGCCGTCGCCGTACTGCAACTGGTGGAGGAGGGCAGGCTGTCCCTGGACGACCCGCTGGAACGGCATCTCCCGGCCTTCGCCGGCCCCCGGGTGTACGTCGGCGGCTCGGGCGACGACGTGACGACCCGCCCCGCCGCCGGGCCCGTCCTCATACGCCATCTGCTGACCCACACCGCGGGCCTGACGTTCGGCTTCTATCACTCCCACCCCGTCGACGCCCTCTACCGCGCCGCCGGTCTGGCGTCGTCGGTGCCGCCGGGGGCCGATCTGGCGGAGACGGCGGACGTGTACGCGCGCCTGCCTCTGCAGTTCGACCCGGGCACGCAGTGGAACTACTCCGTGGCCAGCAACGTCCTCGGCCGGGTCGTCGAGGTGGTGTCCGGGCAGCCGCTCGACGTGTTCTTCACCGAGCGGATCCTCGGTCCGCTCGGCATGACCGACACCCGCTTCCACGTCTCCGGCGAACAGGCCGACCGGTTGGCCGAGTTGTACGGGCAGACCGACGACGAGGCCGCCATCGAGCCGATCCCCGGCCTGCCCCTCGACGGCCGCCCCCGCTTCCTCTCGGGCAGCGGCGGCCTGGTGTCGACCGCGTACGACTGGCACCGCTTCATGGAACTGCTGCGCCGCGGCGGGGAACTGGACGGCACCCGGCTGCTCTCCCCCGGCACGGTCGACCTGATGACCCGCAACCACCTCCCCGGCGGCGCCGACCTGCGGTCCTACGGCAGCCGCCCCGCCCACGACGAACCCGGCAACGACGGCGTGGGCTTCGGCTTCAACGTCTCCGTCGTCGTCGACCCCGCCCGCACCCAGGCGCCGTCCGGCCTCGGCACCTTCGGCTGGAGCGGGGCGGCGACCACGACCTTCTGGGTCGATCCGGGGCGCGAACTGACCTTCCAGTTCATGACCCAGCTCCGCCCGAGGACCTCCCTGCGGATCTATCCGGAGCTGAGGCGGCTGGTGCACGAGGCGGTCACCGGCTGAGGCTGCGGGTTCCCGGCCTCGGGACGGCCGCCGGGCCCGAAGACACCCTTCCCGCCTCAGGAGAGGTGGGCCACCGCGTCCAGATGGGGCAGGTGGTGGTCCATGCGTTCCCGCTTGGTGCGCAGATAGGTGATGTTGTTCTCGCACGGCGGGATCAGCAGCGGAACCTGCTCGGCGACCTGGATGCCGTGCCGTACCAACGCCTCGCGCTTGCGCGGGTTGTTGGACATCAGGCGCACCGAGCCCACCCCCAGGTCGTGCAGGATCCCGGCGGCGACACCGTAGTCGCGGGCGTCGACGGGCAGGCCGAGGGCGAGGTTCGCCTCCACCGTGTCCAGGCCCTCCGCCTGCAGCGCCATCGCCCGCAGCTTGGCCAGCAGTCCGATGCCCCGGCCCTCGTGGCCCCTCAAGTACACGACGATCCCGCTGCCTTCGGCGACGACGGCACGCAGCGCGGCGGCGAGCTGGTCGCCGCACTCGCAGTGCTGGGAGCCGAAGGCGTCCCCGGTCAGGCACTCGGAGTGCAGCCGGACCAGGACGCGCTCGGTGCCGATGTCGCCGTGGACCAGGGCCACTTGTTCGTCCCCGCGGTCGTGGTCCAGGTAGCCGATCGCCTGGAATTTCCCGTAGACAGTGGGCAGCGGGGCATTCACGACGCGTTCCACACCCGTGCGCCGTGCGGACTTCCGTGAGGACTTCTTGCCGAGTACGCCGAGGTTTTCTGTCATGATCTGGATCCTAAGCAGAGACGAAAGGCCGGGAAACTATGAGTGGTTCGGAAACACGGCCGACGGCACCTGGTGCGGGTGGCCTGTTGCCGGCGGACACCACGGAAGACGTACGGAATCGGGGGGCGGGCCGCTCACCGGAGGTGGCCGTGCTGCCTGTGGGGAGTTTCGAGCAGCACGGCGCGTTCCTGCCGCTGGCCACCGACACGCTGGTCGCCTGTGCCATCGCCCGGGAGATCGCCGACGCGTACCCGGTGCACCTGCTGCCGCCGGTGACGATCTCCTGCTCGCACGAGCACGCGGCCTGGCCGGGGACCGTCAGCATCTCTTCGGTGACCCTTCATTCGGTGGTGCGGGACATCGCGGACTCACTGCGCCGCTCCGGCGTCGAGGCCCTGGTGGTCGTCAACGGCCACGGCGGGAACTACGTGCTGGGCAACGTGGTCCAGGAGGCCTCCGCGCGCGGCGAGCGCATGGCGCTCTTCCCGGCCGCGGAGGACTGGGAAACCGCCCGGGAACGGGCCGGTGTCCGTACCTCGTTGCTCACCGACATGCATGCGGGGGAAATCGAGACCTCCATTCTTCTGCACGCTCATCCCGAAATGGTCCGGGCCGGTTACGAAAAGGCCGACTTCGTCGCGGACGACCGACGCCATCTGCTGACCTCCGGAATGTCCGCCTATACCGAATCGGGCGTCATCGGCCGTCCTTCCCTGGGGACTCCGGAAAAGGGCAAGGAACTGCTGGCGAGCCTCGCGGATTCCTTCGCACCGTATTTCTCGCTGCTGACGTCGGCCGGCACCGCCGGCGCGTAGCCGCCGGTACGGCGACGGGCGACCAGGACGAGCGCGCCCGGCAGGCTCGCCACGAAGCTCAGCACCCCGTACACCACCGCCACGGCCACTCCGGTGCTCGCCCCCAGTCCGGCGGCGCCGAACGCCCACGCGGTGACGCCCTCCCTGGGTCCGAACCCGCCTACGTTCAGCGGCAGTCCCATGGCGGCCAGCGCCAGCACCGCCAGCGGCAGCAGCACGGGCACCGGGGCGGTGCAGCCGGCGACCCGGGCGGCTACCAGGAACGTCGCGAAGTGCCCGGCGAGGACGACGGCGGAGGACAGGGCCACACCCGGCCCGTTGCGGCGGGACAGCAGGCCCGCACGCGCCTCGCCGAGCATGCGGTCCAGGGCGCGCCCGCGGCGGGAGGGCGCCGCCCGGTTCATGTGCAGCGCGAGCAGCACCGCGAGCGCCCCGACGACGGCGAGGGCGACGAGCGGTGCGAGGTGCAGGGCCTGGGCCCGGACCGGGGAGGGCAGGGTCAGCAGCATCGCCGTACCCGTGACGGTGAGCGCGAGCTGCCCGGCGACCCGCTCCAGGACCACGGCCCGCACCCCGCGGCCGATGTCCCCGGCGCTCTGCCCGTGCCGCACCGCCCGGTGCACATCGCCCAGGACGCCGCCGGGCAGGGCGGCGTTCAGGAACAGCGCACGGTAGTAGTCGGCCACGGCCGCGCCGAGCGGCAGCCGGATGCGCAGACCGCGGGCCACCAACTGCCAGCGCCAGGCGCTGCACACGGTGGTGACCAGCCCGATCGCGAGTGCCGCGGACAGCGAGGGTGCGTCGAGCCGGCGCAGTCCCTGAAGGAGCACTCCGGTGCCCAGCCGCCACAGCAGCACGGCGAGGATCACGACGCCGGCGACGGTGCCGACGTGGGCGCGCAGCGCGCGCACCCGGGGGCGGGACAGGAGGGCGGGCCGCCGGGGCGGGGGCGCTGCCGGCCGGGGCGGGTGTGGTGCGGTTCGTACGTCCACCGTCTGCGCGCTCATGCGTCACCGCCCGTGGGACCCGGCAGCGCGAGCAGGTCACTGTGGTGGACGGTCACCCTCAACTCCCCCGCCGCGCAGGCCTCCAGGCGCTCGGCGAGGAAACGGTCGGCGCGCGGCCTCAGTCCGGGGCGCTGCTCGACGGCCGCGCCCACCCAGCCGCGCAGCCACTGGGCGGTCAGTTCGCGCTGATCGGGCCCGAGCCGCCAGGGGCTCGGACACACGCGTACGGTGACGCCGCTTGCGGCGAAGGCCTCGCAGGCCGCCGTCACCGCGTCCGGGCCGAGCAGTCCGCTCCGGCGCTGGTGAGCGTTGAACGCCTCGGTGAGCTCGGCGTCAAGCGGGTGGGCCGGGGTCAGCTCGACCCTGCCCACCACGGACAGGGTGAGCAGCGCGGGGCAGCCCGCCCCGGCGCAGGCGGCGGCGAGGGCGCCGACCTCGTCACGGGTGAGGACGTCCAGCAGCGCCGACGCCGTCACCAGGGAGGCGCCGGCCAGGGCGTCCGGCGTCAGCCGGGCGACGTCGCCGCGCCGGGTCTCCACGGTGATCCGGCTGCCGTCGGCGGCGGCGCCCGCCGCGGCCACCGCGGCGAAGTGCAGCAGGTAGGGGTCGCGGTCGTGCAGGATCCAGTGCTGGGCGCCGTCCAGCCGGGGGGCGAGCCAGCGGCCCATCGATCCGGTGCCGCAGCCCAGGTCGTGCACGACGAGCCCGCCGTGCGGGTCCGGCCGGCCGGCGATCCGGGTCCGCAGCGGATCGAGCAGTTCCGTGGCCCGTGCCGCCGCGTCGGCCGTCTCCCGCAGCCGCAGCCACTCGGGCGCGTACCGGGACGGCTCCTCGGGCGCGTGCTCGGCCGGCGGCTCCTCGGGCCCGTCCGCCCGCAGACGCACGGTG
Source organism: Streptomyces spiralis (assembly GCF_014654675.1). Lineage (GTDB taxonomy): Bacteria > Actinomycetota > Actinomycetes > Streptomycetales > Streptomycetaceae > Streptomyces > Streptomyces spiralis. The sequence goes on along the minus strand of NZ_BNBC01000047.1, from coordinate 53,650 downwards.
GCCCGCTCGCCGGGCCGGGGGGCGGGACCGGCGCCCGGGATCACCGTGTCGGGGCCGGTTGCGGGGTTCTTGCCGGGGATCACCGTGTCGGAACCGGGTGCGGCGTCCTTGCCGGGGGTCACCGATCCGCGACCGGCGGACAGCGCGGTCGTCTTCCTCATGCCGCCCTCCGGGGTTCCTCGGGAAGTCGGGCGAGGACGCCGGCCAGGCTGCGGGCGGTGGTCGCCCAGCCGTCGAGGGCGGCGCGGCGGCCCCGGGCCGCGGCCTTGAGCCGGCGGCGCACGTCGGCCTCGCCGAACCAGCCGCGCAGTTCCGCCGCGAGGGCGAGGGGGTCCTCCGGCGGGACGAGGATGCCGGGCACCCCGCCGTCGGGGGCGCGGCCGACCGCCTCGGGGACGCCGCCGACGTCCGTCGCCAGCACGGGAATGCCGCGCGCGAGCGCCTCGGTGACCGCCATGCCGTAGGTCTCGGCGTAGGACGCGAGGACCATCAGGTCGGCGGCGGCGTAACGGGCGTCGAGGTCGGCGCCGGCCCGCGGTCCGACGAGGCGGAAGCGGTCCTGAAGGCCGTGCCCGGCGATCAGCTCGCGCAACCGGGCGACGTAGGCGGGGTCCTGGGTCAGGGCGCCGACGCACTCGCAGCTCCACGGCAGGTCCGTGACCGCGGCCAGGGCTTCGACCAGCCGGTGCTGCCCCTTGCGCGGAGTCACGGCGGCGACGCACAGCAGCCGTGAGACACCGTCGGTGCCGGGGGCGAGGGGCGCGATGTCGGCGCCCGGCGCGGCGACGTGGACCCGGTCGGGGACGAGCCCGTGGTGGGAGACGAGACGGCGGACCGCCCAGTCGCTGGTGGCGACGACGGCGGGAACGGCGCGCAGCACCTGCCGTTCCCGGGCGTCCAGTTCGGCGGCCACGGCGGGTTCGAGCCCGGTCTCGTCGCCGAGCGGGAGATGGACGAGGACGGCCAGGCGCAGCCGTTCGGTCTCGGGTACGACGATCTCGGGGACGCCGCAGGCGACGAGCCCGTCCAGGAGGACGACGGCGCCGTCCGGCAACTCCCGCAGGACGCGGGCCAGTTCGGTGCGGGCCCGGGCGCCCGGCCGCGGCCAGTCGCCGTGCACGGGGTGCGGCCGGACCTGCCAGCCGAAGCCGGGCAGGTCGAGGCTGACGCGGCGGTCGTAGGCGTTGCCGCCGCTCGGTGTCGCCGGGTCGTCGACACCGCCGGGCAGGACGAAGTGCACGGTGCGCAGGGACATGGGGATGATCCCGACGTGATGGCGGCCCGAGCGCGGCGCGGGCACGAAGGCGAGGGACGGGGAACGGTGCACGGTCGTGTCGGTCACAGGGCACGCTCGTAACTCGCCCAGGCGACGTGCGACTCGTGCAGGGTGACGGTGAGGCCGGCCAGTGACTTGGCGCCCTCGCCCAGGGCGCCCTTGTGGATCCGTTCGGCGAGCCGGTCGGCGATGACCTTGGCCAGGTACTCCGTGGAGGTGTTGATCCCGGCGAAGTCGGGTTCGTTGTCGAGGTTGCGGTAGTTCAGCTCGCTCACGACCGCGCCCAGCTCCTGGGTGGCCAGCCCGATGTCGACGACGATGTTGTCGTCGTCCAGCTGCTCGCGCCGGAACGTGGCGTCCACGAGGAAGGTGGCTCCGTGCAGCCGCTGCGCGGGCCCGAACACCTCGCCGTGGAAGCTGTGGGCGATCATGATGTGATCACGGACGGTGATGCTGAACAACGAACGACCCTCCAGGTGCGGCGCGTCTGGTCCCTCGGCCGATCCCTGCCGGGGGATGCCGTGTAGTACGGCTCTTCGCTTCCCGTTGTTCAGTCGTCGCGCACCGACTTCACTCGGGTTTTCTCAGGTCAGGCACTCGTGTCGTACCGGATCCGGTGACACAGCGCCGGTATCCGCCCCGAGGCGAGCTCGGGCATGACGTCCGGCAACTCCTCGAAGGCGGACTCCCCGGTGACGAGGGCGTCCAACTCCGGGGCGGCGAGCAGGTCGAGGGCGAGGGCGAGCCGGTCGGCGTACGTACGGTTGCCGCGGCGGGCCGGGGAGACGGTGCCGACCTGGCTGCTGCGGATGACCAGCCGACGGGAGTGGAACGCCTCGCCGAGCGGAAGGGAGACCCTCCGGTCGCCGTACCAGCTGAGTTCGATGACCGTGCCCTCGGCGGTGAGCAGTTCCAGGGCACGGGCCAGGCCCTGTTCCGTGGCGCTGGCGTGCACCACGAGGTCGCACTCCCCGAGCGCCTCCCCGGGCAGGGCGAAGCCGACACCGAGGGCCTCGGCGACCTTGGCGCGGGCGGGATCGGCGTCCACCAGTTGCACGCGCACACCGGGGAACCGGGCCAGCAGCGCGGCCACCGAACAGCCGACCATCCCGCCGCCGACCACGGCGATCCGGTCGCCGACCAGGGGCGCGGCGTCCCACAGGGCGTTGACGGCGGTCTCGACGGTGCCCGCGAGCACGGCCCGCCCGGCGGGGACGGAGTCCGGTACGGGGGTCACGGCGGCGGCCGGGACGACATAGCGGGTCTGGTGCGGATAGAGACAGAAGACGGTACGCCCGACCAGCTCGCCCGGTCCCTCCTCCACCACCCCCACACTCAGGTAGCCGTACTTCACCGGCCCCGGGAAGTCGCCCTCCTGGAACGGCGCCCGCATGGCCTCGTACTGGCCGGCGGGCACCCCGCCTCGGAACACCAGCGTCTCCGTACCCCGGCTGATCCCCGAGTACAGCGCCCGGACGACGACCTCGCCCTCGCCGGGCTCCGGAAGACGCATGTCACGCACCTCGCCCTCGCCGGGCGAACGGAGCCAGAACGCACGTGCGGAACGGTTCATGGGCGGCCTCCTGAACGATCGGGAAGTTGTTCACGTACGGAGATGTGCACAGGCCGCGCACAGTACGCGGCGTTGATCGACTCTGTCACTCGGCCGGAGGGTGTGCGGTGGCCCTGAACAACACGTACGACGCCAGGTCAGGCCTCAGGCCGGTCCAGCAGGAGACCGCGGTGGGAGCGGGTGTGCAGATCCTGCTCCTGGCCCTGCTCGGCACGGCGATCGGCATGGGCCCGGCGGGCTGGGTGACCGGCCTGGTCTTCGCGATCGCCACCTGGGCGGTGCTCTCCCGGGCCCTGCACCGTTCGCGACTGCGCTCCTTCGGCGCGGCCAACCGGGTGACACTCGGCCGGGCCACCCTCGTCGGCGGTGTGACGGCGCTGGTCGCGGACTCCTTCGAGAGCTCGCCGCCGGTCTCGCTGCTGGTCGGTCTGACGGCGGTGGCCCTGATCCTGGACGGCGTCGACGGCAAGGTGGCCCGCCGCACCGGCACGTCCACGGCACTGGGCGCCCGCTTCGACATGGAGGTCGACGCGTTCCTGATCCTGGTGCTCAGCGTCTACGTCTCGATGGACCTGGGCCCGTGGGTCCTCCTGATCGGCGGCATGCGCTACGCCTTCGTCGCCGCCGCCCGCGCCCTGCCCTGGCTCAACGCCCCCCTCCCGCCGAGCACGGCCCGCAAGACGGTGGCCGCGCTCCAGGGCATCCTCCTGCTCCTGGCGGGCTCGGGCCTGCTGCCGCACCGGGCGAACGCGGGCGTGGTGCTGCTGGCGCTGGCGCTGCTGGTGTGGTCGTTCGGGCGGGATGTGCTGTGGCTGTGGCGGACCTCGCGGACGCGGACGGTTGCAGCTGCCGGGATCCATCCGGTGCGGAAGGCGGTCCCCGTGACGGAGCCCGTAGCAGAGCCCGTCCCGGCCCTCGCCGGGGAACCCGTCGACGAGATGATGGAGGGCGCGCGGGCGGCTTGACGTCACGCGTCGAGGCGATCAGCCACGCTCCGCCCTCACCGGGCCACGGGGGTGGGGCCGATAGCCGGCGATGATCACGCCGGTGGCCGTTGAGATCGTGTCGGCGACGTCGAACGTGGTCGGAACGAAACCGTCGGCGAACAGGCGGCGTCCGACGCCCAGGACGAGCGGGTGGATGCAGAGCAGGTATTCGTCGATGAGGCCGAGCGGGGCGAGAGTTCGGATCAACGCACCGCTGCCCATGATGTGCAGGTCGTTGCCCGGGGTCTTCCTGAGTTCGGCGACCGCTGCGGGGATGTCGCCGCTGAGCAGTGTGGAGTTCGGCCACGGCAGGGGCTCGGCCAGGGTGTTGGACACGACGTACTTGGGGGCGTTGTTGAGGGCATCACGGAACGGGCTGTCCTGGGTGTTCCAGTGGGCCAGAACGTCCTGGTAGGTGCGGCGGCCCAAGAGGTACCCGCTGCCGGCGGCCAGCCGCCGGCCCCATGCCCTCGTGACGTCGTCGTCCCCGCCCCGTTCAGCGGCCCAGCCGCCGTGGGGGAATCCGTCGCGGGTGTCCTCGTCGGAGCGGCCGGGTCCTTGCATGACGCCGTCCAGGGTGACGTGGTTGATGACGACGATCCTCATGGCGCTCCTTGTCTACTGGTGGATCAAGACCGTTGGGCGAGACCGGGCTGAAACCCGCGACCTATGACCGCGGATCACCGGGAAACTCATCGGGCTGTGGGGATGGCCGAACGTTCCGCGACGCGGGAACGGCCCGGACCACATCCCCGTGATTCGGGCCGTTCCCGCGTGCCGTTCCCGCACCCGGGAGATGCGTCGCTACGACCGCGCCGACCGCGTCCGTACGACGGCGAAGACGGCGGCGGCGAGCCCGAGCACACCCACCACCAGCCCCGCGATGCCGAGGCCGCGAGCGGTGGAGTCACCGGAGGACGAGGCGGTGGACGAGGCGGAGGCGGCCTTGGCGTTCCCGGAAGTGGCGGTGGTCTCCCCACCGCCCTCGGCGGTGAGCTTGAGCACCGGCGCAGGGTTCTCCGGCTCCTCGCCGCCCTGCGGCTCCTCGATCCAGCGGACGACCTTGCCGTCGGAGTACGTCTGCAGGGTCTTGAAGGTCAGCCGGCCGACGTCGTCGGGCAGTTGACCGAAGGCGACATCGAAGTCCTGGTACTGACCGGGCCCGATCTTCCCTCCGGTCCAGGTGATCTCCGAGACGGCCTCGGTGATGGTCCCGTCGTCGGTCTTGACCGGCGTCTTGAGTTTGCTCGTCGTCATCTTCGCCGTCCATCCGTCCCGCGGCGTGACGAGCGCGCCGAGGACCGGGTGGTCGGTGGGCAGGAAGACCTGGACCTTGGTGGTGCTCGCCGAGTCCTCCTCGTTGGGGACGCGGAAGGTCAGGACTCCGTCCGTGGCCCCCTTGGCGTAGTTGTCGGGGTGGACGGTGACGTGCGCCGAGGCGGCGCCCGCGGCCGTGAGTACTCCGGCGGTGGCGAGAGCGGTGACGAGGCCGGCCCGGCGCAGGGTGCCGACGGTGGTACGAGTAGTGGGCATGACTGATGGATCTCCGTACTGGGAGGGTGGTGTGGGGGTTCAGACGGGGTACGGGATCCGGGCCGGCGGACCGCGACGAATCACGGCGTGCCGCAGCAGGAGGGCGGACGGCGGGGAGGCCACGGCGAAGGCGCGGCAGCCGCGCACAGCCGGTGCGGGCAGCGGCACGTGCACGCTCCGCCACCAGGACGCGAGGCGCGGGACGCCGGCGACGGCCCGGCGCAGCACCGACCACAGCGCCGCCTCACCGCGCCGCAGCCACCAGGAAGCGACCAGCGCGGCCAGGACGTGAGCGGCTACGGCGTGCCGGCTGAGCTCGTGTGTGGGCATCGCCGGTAAGGGCAAGGCGTGGGCGTGAGCGAAGACCGTGTGCATGCCGTTCGCGGCGGCGCTGTCCGGACCGTGGGCGGACACAGGCATGGACGCCATCGACGGCATGGCAGGAAAGGAGCCGCCGCGCCCTCCCGTATATGCCGTCCGGGGCCGCGCCGCATCGAAGGCGACATGCAGGCACGCCTGGGTGGCGAGCATCGTCGCGCCGATCCCGGGCAGGGACCGCTCCCTGCCTCCCAGCAGCCACCCGGCGGCGAAGACGCCGAGGAAGCCGGCGCCGTCGGCCCACAACGACGGCATGTCCCCCATGGCGAGCCCGTGTCCAGCGGCGGCGAGCAGCACACACACCGCGGCGAACACCAGGGCACGCACACTCCGTACCGCCGGCGACGCGCTCATGGTGCGGCATCCTTCCACGCACGGCCCTTACACGATGCGCGGCGCTCCGATTCCCACACCCCGGCGCCCAGGCCGAGCGGTCCCTACACGACGCCCGCCGCGTCCAGCAGCCGGACCAGGTCCTTGCGACCGTATCCGAGCAAGGAGGCACGGTGAGCGGCCGTCAGCAGCAGGTGCGCCACGACCTGCGCCGGGTGGCCGTTCCTGTCGTCGCCGAGCCATTCCTGGGGTTTCTCGATGCCCAGGCTGTTCATCACGAGCCCGTGCTCACGGCGGATCTCGGCGATCGTGCCGGCCACGGCGTCCAACAGCGACCTCCCCGGACGCTCGCACTCCAGGGCGAAGCCACCCCTGTCGGCCGGTACACAGCCCTCGGGCGGATGCGCCCGCAGGGCCGCGTACCGCACGTCCTGGAACCCGCCGGCGTCGAAGGAATCGTCCATCAGGCAGAACCGGTGAAAACCCGGTGGGACCGGCGGAGGCGGAGGCGTGTACTCCCAGCCGGCGTCCTCGTACAACTGCCGCTTGACCTCTTCCTCCTCGGCCAGTGTCACGGTGAACCCCGTGTCCTCGTTCCGACCGGTCACGGTGCCGTCGTCGTTCCGGTGGAATGACAGTCCCATGCGCGTCTCCTTCGATTCCCGATGAGCAGGAAGATCCCCTCACCGCGTCGAACGAGCCGCCCCCACCGCTTGTGCCCATGCCGGACGATGTCACCTGATCGCGTGATGGTGCCACCTCCTGTCACCCGGAGTTGTACCCCCAGCGGGCGTTGCCGTCCTTGCCCATGAAGCACTTCGCAGGCCGTCCGTCGGCAGTCACCGCGGTGGCGCCCACGGGGGAGCAGTACTGCCCGAACTGGACACCCGCCTGACTTCCTCCGCTGCCACCGGTACCACCGCCCGAGCCGCCGGAGGACCCACCGCTGGTGGAACCGCCGACGCTGCCGGTCGAACTTCCAGTGCTGGTCCCGCCACCAGAGGCGGTGCCGTAGGAGGGCCGGGGGCGCGGCTTGGGCTTGGGCTTGGGTTTTGGCTTCGGCTTGGGTTCGGGCTTCGGGCTGGGTTCGGCGCAGGGGTCTCCGGAGCCGATCAGCCACAGCTCGATCCGCGTCCACGTCTCGACCTCGGTGTCGGGCTGCGGCTGCTGCCGGCACACCCGCCAGTCGGCCATATCCTTCGGTTCGTCGTCCAGACGCTTGCCGGTATGGGCGTGGAGGACGATCACACCATCGAGGCCGAGGTCGTCGAGGGCGCGGGAGGCGTCGTCGTACCTGTCGCCCACGAGGGCCGGCATGACGGCCCGACGGGGGCCGTGCAGGCGAGTCGGGCACTCCTCCTGCTCCGGGACCGCGTACAGAGTCAGTGTCCTGGCCGATGGACGGACTGTCTCGGCAGGGGACGGACTTTGGAAGCAGACCTGCCACCCGCTCGTCGTGGACGTCACCGGCCGGTAGGCGGAGGAGGCGTCGGCCGCCGACACCGTCTGCCAGGAATGCAGGCGAGCCCTCGCAGTCGCGGCGGTGAGAGAGGACCCGGTGAAGTCCGCGACGACCGACGTGCGTTCCGCGGACGCCACGGACTTGGGGCCGATCTGGGTGGAGTTCGAGTACAGGCCGGCGGCCAGCACTCCCCCCGCCACCAGGGAAACGAGGACGGGGTGTCGTCGTATCCAGGTGGAGAAGCGCGTTCCGCTGCTGGGCCGCACAGGAGATTCGGGAGGCAGGATTTCTCCCTGTGTCTCGAGGAGTTCTCCTTTCGGGTCCAGCTTCGAGCCGTGCAGCTTGTGCGGTTTACCGTCGATGAGGACCTCGACGGAGTCGAACATGCCGTGAGCGCGGCGGAGGATCCGTAGAGGCAGGCCGACACGGGTCGCCTTGGGCGCCAGAAGACTACGGAGAAGGACGAGGCCGTTGCCGGTGAGCACGGCGTAGCCCCAACCGTCGTGGTAGATCGAGCGGACGGTTTCGCCTGGCTCGAGTTCTTCCAGCAGCACCTTCTTGTGACTGTCGGGCAGGGAGACGCTTTCCCCGGCTGCGGCCCTGGCGGTACGCCGGTCCTCGGTCAGTGGATCGGTCGCCGGGACTCCGGCCCCTTCGAGAAGCGTCCCGGACGGGTCGAGCTGCGACCCCCACAGGCTGATGCGCCGTCCCTCCACGGACACGTCCACCCGAGGAGGTACACCCTGGGCTGGTTTCAGAATGACCAGAGGCCTCGAAACCCGCTGCGGACCGCTTCCCCGGAGGAGGATGAGGGCATCCTCGGTCAGCGCGGCGTAAAAGAGCCCTTCTTTGTAGAGGGCCAGCACCGTCTCCCCGGCCCGGAGGGCCTGCAGCAGAGCCTTCGCCTTGCCGATCGGAAGCACGACGGTCTCTTTGCCTGCCACCCTCACGGTGCGCGAGTCGTTCCGCAGCAGGCGCCGCGCGGCACTTTCGGACATGCGGGGATGTTAGCGGCTGCCGGCTGCCCACCCGGACACAGGCGAGAGTTCTGTGTGACAACCGTGACCTGCAGGAATGCCCTGAACGATCAATCAGGGAGCCGCTCGACGACACGCGACGTCGGCCCGCACCGTCTTGGCGTAGGCGTCAAGTACCTCGCGCCTCCAGCGCGCGGCGTACACCGCGACGAGGGGCAGGCCCCGTCCCGGCCGAGGCCCGGTCCCTCCAACTCGTCGGGCGGTACCCGGTTACGTGCCAGACCACCGGCCGACGCAAGCCGTCGGTGGAGCTGGGGCGGCGGCCGGCAAAGGTGCCCTTCACCGATGCCTCGGAGCGGGTGTTGGACGTCATGCGATGAACTTCACCCAGCCGCGGGTAGGCGCTCGACCCTCATATAGCTGTCACCCTCGGCCTGGAGACCCAGGGCGGCCCCGGCTGAGGGCTACGGGGGAAGGGCGCCAAGGTTCGCCATGGATCAGCGATTGTCATACTGTCCTACTACGCTCCCGGGCATGGGACTTGGGGATGTCACGCGGGCAGGCGTGCTGGCCGCGGTTGACGAGTGTCGGCGCCTTGGACGTGAAACGTTTCTCCGTCGGCACGGCTTCGGCCGAGCAACGACGTACGAACTGGTGTTGAACGGAAATCACTATGACTCGAAGGCCATCGCGGGCGTAGCGCATCTGTACTCAGTCGGCAGCCTGCTGTCGGCGGATGACTTCAGTGGGGGTGCGCGCACAGTGGCACATCGGCTGCATGCGCTCGGCTTCACCGTGACGGACGGAACCACCGTTGCAGACCGGCCGGCGCAGGTGCCGCCGCAGTTGGTCCTCCAGCCTCGCGGCGGGGTCCGGGACCGCGGCACGCAGAACTTCGCCAAGTCGGTACGGCGAGGCATTCGCCTCGCAGACATCAGGGATGCACTTGGCGAGCAGGCGGATGCGCTGACCGCCTTGTACCCGGATGGGATCGCTCGCCTGTGGGGGTCCACCCCCACGACGCAAACCAACAACGAAAAAGTGAGAGCTCTGCGGAACCGTCGCGTCGGCGACGACGTGCTCTTTTATGCGGAGAATCATTTCATCGCTCGCGCCCGCATCCTTCATCTGTTCACCAGCAGGCCTGTGGCACAAAAGGTCTGGGGAAGCAACGAGGATCAGGACACATGGGAACACATCATGGCTCTGGGGGAACTCGAGGAGTTCCCCACCCCGGTTCTTGCCGCGCCGGTGCTACGTCAACTAGACGTACCCGTACCCCTGCGAAGCCTTACTCTGCGGTCCGCCGAGAAATACAGTGGCGTTGCCCAACTCCTGCCGGGAAGGCGTCAACTGGTTCCTCCCGAGCCTCGGACACCGCTCCCAGCCGCGTCTCCCGAGTTCACCGCAAGGGGGTTGCTGGATCGGATCGGCTCTCTCAACACTCACCGTCACTCAGAGAGCAAGGCTCCCAGCCGTCACCAACCATTGTCTCTCCTGTGGGCGGTATCCCGGATCGCAGCAGGCAAGCCGCGCCTGGCTCCGTGGTCCTGTTTTCGTGCCGAGGTGAGTCCGCTCCTGGCCGAATTCGGACTGCCTGGCTCCAAGGTCACTCCTGAGTATCCCTTCTGGCACATGCAGCGCAGCGGCCTCTGGGAGGTCCATGGGATACAGAGCGACGCCGGCCCCATGCCGCAGGTGGGCATCTTCAACAGGGTCCAGCCCGTCGCAGGCCTCACCCATGCAAGCGCCGAACTGTTGAAGGACCCTCTTACGCGGCTCGAGGCCGTGGCCAAGCTGTGCAGCACATACCTTGACGATGTCGATCAGCGTGAGTTGCTCAGTCAGGTGGGCCTCGCCGGATACACCTCGGCCGATGGCCTGCTCGATGAAGACGAGAACGGCCACGGCGGGGAAAGCGCCGCGGCGGAGCGAGCGGCTGGCCCGACCGCGCGCCGGGAATCCACCTCCTCACGACTGGTTCGCAACGCCGCGATCGCCAACCAGGTCAAGGAACTGTACGGCCATGCCTGCCAGGTATGCGAGACCCGGCTCCAGTACAAGCGCAGGCCCTACAGTGAGGCTGCCCACATCCGCGGCCTCGGGACTCCACATGACGGTCCGGACGAACTGTCGAACCTGCTCTGCCTGTGCCCCAACCACCACGTTCTCTTCGACGGTCTTGAGATCTTCATCGACGTCGACGGCTTTGTGCGGCATACACATGGAGGTGATTCCCTGGGACGCCTTAACCGGCGCACCGACCATCAGATCGATGAGGCATATCTGCACTATCACCGAACACTCTGCGAATTCAACAGAATTACGCAGCAATAACGTGCCACGCGGGTGTCAGCTGGGATTCGGAGGACAGGGCATGGCGAGCGACGAAGCAGAACTCAAGTTCCACGACGACATGCGCAAGGGCGCCGAACGCCTCAAGCGTGAGATCGGGTACAACCCGACACGGTTCGCGCAGATGTTGGGGGACCTGGGCGGAGTAGGAGCGGCCAAGCAGCTCCTAGGCGGCGCCAACGCCTCCGACGGGTTCACCACGTTGTGGGAAAGTGGCCGTCTTGAGCTGAGCGTGGAAGCGTTCGTTCTCCTGCCATGGTATCGGCACCTCTTCGGGGAACATCACTTGGAGACGGCTCGGTACCGGCTCAGCGAACACGGATTCGATGTAGACCGTTTCCTGCGCAGAGCCCGGCAGGATCGGCCTGCCTGGGCTCCCGCCATCACCTGAGCACCTGAACGCGATCCGTCCGTCAGGCAGGCGCCGCCTCCCGTGTCATCCTGCCCGTCAGTTCTCGCAACTTCTCGCGTGTCTCCGGGTCCGTGGAGTACAGGATCGTGCCGATCAGGCCGCGGGTGAGCAGCACCTTGTAGGTGTTGCGGATGAGGCGGTCGACGTCGGCGTCGGAGGTCGACTTCTTGAAGACCTGATCCTTGGACCGAGTGCGGTCCGTGATCCAGCGGTCCCGGCGCCAGACGAGGTCGGGACCGATGATCACGCCGGACCAGTCGTACTCGAAGCCCTGAGCGGTGTAGACGCAGCCGACCTGACCGAAACCGGCCGGGTCGGTGGCCCACAGGGCGGACGGCGGGGCGCCGGAGATGGCCCGGTCGCCGCGGAGGTTCCATGGGCGGGCCCAGTCGCCGATGACCACATCGGCCGGGAGCGGTTGGCCGGGCTTGGGTTCGGGGGACCAGGGCCAGCAGTAGCCGGCGGACATGCGCGCGCCGTAGCCCTGGCCCCGGCGGGCCTGGAGGAACGCCTCCATCTCCTGGGGGCTGTCGGCGACCAACAACTGCATGCGGTCGTCCGGTTCCCAGACCACCGGGCCGCCGGGCTGCAGGCCCAGGAGGCGTACGACCCAGCGCAGGTACGCGTCGCTGCCGCCGCAGCGGAACTGGCTCTCCAGCGGTACTACGTGGCACTCGAGCCCCTTGGCCGCCGCGGCCGTCTTGATGTCTTCCACCGTGCCCATCTCGCCAGGGCGCACGACCTGGTGTTCATCCAGGAGGAAGACGGGGACGCGGGCCACATCGATGAGTTCGTCGATCTGCCGCTTACCGGTGCGATGGGCCGCCGGGGTGTAGCGGTTGGCGGAGGTCTCACGGATGCGGTGGGCCTCGTCGCAGATCAGGACGTCGAGGGTGTTCTTCTCGGCCGTCATGAAGCTGTTGAAGTACTTGAAGAGGTCCTGCACCTCACGCTTGCGGGTGCCGGCGACCTTGCGCATCGTCTTGGTGAACGATTGCGAGCCCGTGGCGTGCAGCGCCGGGACACCCTGCCGGTACAGCTCCCCGAGCAGGGAGAGCGCGATGACGCTCTTGCCGGTACCAGGGCCTCCGGTGACGACCACGACCTCCTTGTGGTCGGACTGCTTGGCCTTGCGTATGGCGTTCAGCACCAGGCGGTAGGCGACCTGCTGCTCGTCCAGTAGCACGAACTGCTCGCGCTCGCGCACCTCCTGGGCCGCGACCGACATCAGCTGCTTCGACGGGATTGTCCGCCCCGCCTGGAGTTCGTCGGCCGCGCGGGCGCCGGGCAACTTGTCGCTGAGCTTGGTGCGGAGATGGTCGATGAACGCGCCGCGCCGCTCGCCCGTGAACAACTGGCCGCGGTCGTCTGTTTCGATCGCGCGTAGACCACCTACGCCGAACTCAGTGGCGTTGTGCAGGTACGCCACGCCGCTGACCCGGTCCGGGTGCTCGGCGACCGCGCCGTTGAAGTTGACGAGGTACTCGCAGTAGCGGCGTACCTGCTCGATGGGGTTGAGGACAGGGTGCGCGTAGGCGTCGATCCTGCACAACAGCGGGTCGTCCTCGTCCGGCTCGGCCTGGCTCCACTGCTTCAGCTCGACGACGACATACGACGGCTCGCCTGTGGCGGGGTGCACCCCGGCGAGGATCGCGTCGGCGCGCTTGCTGTTCAGCGGGAGGGCGTACTCCAGCATCACCTCCACGTCACCGAGTCCTGCGTCGTTGAGTACGCCCGCCAGTGCCGGGATGCTCCGCTCCCAGGAACGGACCTCGGAGGTGCCGGGGCGGTATCCGTGCATGTGGACGAATTGCTCGGTGAGGTGGAGGTACAGCGAACTGTCCAGCGCTCTGGCGGCGATCGCGTGTGCGGACTCGCGGAACAGCAAGGACTTCCCCCAGGCAGCACGAAGTAGCTCGTGCGGGTGGGGGCGTGTCCTTCGAGACTCCACCGAGGTGGAGCGGAAGCCCGTCGGGCCGCTATGACGATGCGATCAAGAATACCTGGCTGTCGTTTGGTGGGGGGAGGTGATCGACCTTCGTACGATGTGAGCTCATCAGCCCTTCTGCTCCACCCGCGTCCAATCCACCTCAGTTCCCACTCCCTCACCCGCGACCTTGTCCACACTCGACTGCGGCAGCCCCCAGTAGGCTTGTCACCTTGTTCCAACCGGCCGCATACGCGTCCCCCGAGGGGGAGGTTGAGGATTACGTACTGGCGGTGGTCATAGACCCACGGGTCGCGCGTGGACTCGAGGATGTTGCGGGTGGTCGCATGGACCGAGCGGTCGTCGACGTAAAAGCGCATCGCCATCAGGGTCCACTCGACGGCGTAGGTGTGCCACTGGTCCGACGTGCCGCCGTTGGGATACGGCCGGCGGGTGCCGAGTTGCCCTCGGCCGAGCGGCCGCGACCCTTCGCCTCCCTCGTCTGGCCGCCCACACCTCGGAGCCCGGCCCGCGCGACGGCGGGCGCGGGCTCCTGCTTGTCGAGGCCTTGGCCGAGCAAGGCGGCTGGAGTCCCCGCGCCGGCGGCGGCCCGGCAGGCGGTGTGGGCGGAGTGCGCCGTGTAGGCGTCAACACCTGGGGCAGGTCAGACCATCCCGACGCCGTTCGAGTACGACTTCATGTTGTAGGTTCCGAAGCCGTTCTCGACGGGGTCGCCCGAGTTGTTGATGCAGTGCAGGATGCCGCCGCCGCCCGCGCCGTTGAGGCAGACGGTCATCAGCGAGGTGAAGACGACGCCCGGGGTGTCGGGGACCTCGTAGGCGCGGTCGGTGTAGATGTTCGCGTTGAGGTTGAAGTAGGCGTAGCTGCCAAGACCCCAGGCGTGGTGCTCGGTGACGTGGTCGCCGACCTTGTAGGCGGCGTAGCCGTTGGTGCTGCCGTGCTTCCAGGCCGACTGCGTCGGGACGTCGTAGGGGTGCTCGTTCTGGAAGAAGTAGGTGCGGCCCTGGTTGCCGTTCCAGAGCACCTCGTAGTTCTGGTGGTGCTCGACGAACAGGCCGTAGGTGGTGACCCGGTCGCCGTTGACGAGGAAGCCGACGCCCGCGGGATTGACCGACCAGCCGACCGTGCCGTCGAGGCCGTGGTCGGCACGCCAGGCCCAGACGTGGTCGACGATCACGTCGTTGCTGTCGATCTGGATGCTGACCTCGGTGCCGCCGGGTACCGCGCCGCCGATGCGCGGGAAGACGTCGAAGAGCGCGGTGGGCTGGTGCGCGTGGTTCTTGCGGGTGTGGCCGTCGCCGACGCGCAGCAGCACGGGGGAGCCGGCGGAGGCGGCCTCGAGGATCACGCCGGCCACGGAGACGTCGCCGATGTCGGCGACCTCGATGAGCGAGTTGTCCTTGACGGCCTGGAGGGTGGCCAGACCGAGGCCGAGAACGACGGTGCCGGGCCGGGAGACCCGCAGCGGCGCGGAGAGCGGGTAGATGCCCGGGGTGAGCAGGAGGTGCTTGCCGCGAGCGAGCGCCGCGTTGATGCTCGCGGCGGAGTCGCCCGGCTGTGCGACGTGGAACTCGGTCAGCGGGATGCTGTGGCCGGCGGCCGGCCCGCCGGCCCAGGAGGTGCCGGTGCTGTTGCGGCGCAACGCGGGCACGAAGACGTGGTACGCCCCGCGCCGGTCCACGGTCAGGAACGGCTTCTCCCGGACCACCGGCGTGCGGTCCACGGTCGTGTAGGGCGGGGTCGGGAAGGACGTGGCGGGTGCGCCCTGGACGCCGACGAAGACCATGTTCCAGTTGGCGCCCGTCCATCTGCCGATGGTGTCGTTGCGCGACAGCCACTGCTGCTGCGAGCCCGAGTTGATCTGGCCGTCCACCACGCTGTCGGCCAGGAAGCCGCCACTGGACCACCCGTTGCCGGGCGGGCTCGGCATGAGGATCATGTCGCCCTTGACGTGGACGCGCCGCATGGGCGCGGCCTGGGCGACGGCCCAGCGATCCAGCCCGTCCGGCGGCACGATGGTCAGGTTCTCGGCTGCCCGCCAGAAGTCCTGGGTGCCGTTGCCGCCGAACCACTGGGCGTCGACGGTCACATGACCGTTGATCACGACGTCCTCAGGGCTGACGCCGAGCCCCAGGACGTGGGTGTAGAAGCCGACGTTGATCTCGACGTTGTACGTGCCCGGCTTGAACGCCAGGGCGTAGCGCTCGGTGCCGAACTGGTTGGACTGCTGGACGGCGAACACGGCGTCGATCTGCGCCTGGATCGCCGCGTCGCCCATCGACGTGTCGAAGACCAGGACGTTCGGCCCGAGACCGGCCGTCCCGTGGCCGACGGCACCGTGGCCGCCCGAGCCGGCGGCGGAGGCGGAGGACGACGCGAAGGCGGATCCTGCGGTTGCGCCGGCCAGCGGCACCGCTGCGGCAGCGGCCGCCGCCCCGCGGAGCAGGGCACGACGAGAGGGAATCACAGACACGGCTCTCCCTGAGAAGGCATTGGGTAAACGGAATCGCGGCTGGCCCCAAGCGCGAGAGAGCGCTCTCAGCCATGAGATGAATCACCGCAGGTGTGCAGCGTCAATACGTCCGCATCGATGACAGGCCGCGCTTCACGGCCCGTTGCCGTGCGGACGAGCCGGGGTCCTGGTCGTCGCTCGTGGAGAACGGGCAATCTGCCGTGCCCCGGCAACCTCGGAGTGGTGCGTACCGGGGGCACGGGTTCCCCCACCCGTGCCCCCGGCCGTCCGGGCCGGGCTCAGGCGGCCCGGCGTCCTCCGGCACGGTGGGCGCGGACGATGTCCGCGTACCGGTGGCCGGTGCCCTTGATGGTGCGGGTCTGGGTGGTGTAGTCGACGTGGACGAGGCCGAAACGCTTGTCGTAGCCGTAGGCCCATTCGAAGTTGTCCAAGAGGGACCAGGCGAAGTAGCCGGCCAGGGGGGCACCCTTGCGGGCGGCGGAGGCGCAGGCGGCCAGGTGCTGGACGAGGTAGTCCTGGCGCTGGGGGTCGTCGATGGTGCCGTCGGGGCGGACGACGTCCGGGAAGGCGGAGCCGTTCTCGGTGACGTAGAGCTTGCGGGCACCGTAGTCGTCGGTGAGGCGCAGGAGCAGGGATTCGATGCCGTTCGCGTCGATCTCCCAGTCCATGCCGGTGCGCGGCACGTCCGGGCGGCGTACCGAGCGGGCGTGGGGTGCCGGGCCGGTTGGGTCGTCCTCGACGTACGCCGGGAAGTAGTAGTTGAGGCCCAGCCAGTCCAGGGGGGCGGCGATGGTCTCCGCGTCGCCGGAGCGTTCGGGGAGGTCGACGCCGTAGACCTCGCGCATGTCGGCGGGGAAGCCGCGGCCGTGCACCGGGTCCAGCCACCAGCGGTTGACGTGGCCGTCGTGGCGGCGGGCGGCCGCCAGGTCTTCGGGGCGGTCGGTGGCGGGGTGGACCGTGGAGAGGTTGTTGACGATGCCGATCCGGGCGTTCGGGGCGGCGGCGCGGATCGCCCGTACGGCCAGGCCGTGGCCGAGCAGGAGGTGGTACGAGGCGCGGACGGCCGACGTCAGGTCGGTGAGGCCGGGGGCCATCTTGCCCTCGAGGTGGCCGATCCACGCCGAGCAGGACGGCTCGTTGAGGGTGGCCCAGTGGGTGACCCGGTCGCCCAGGCGTTCGGCGACCACCGAGGCGTAGGCGGCGAAGTGCTCGGCGGTCGCCCGCTCGGGCCAGCCGCCGCGGTCCTGGAGGACCTGCGGGAGGTCCCAGTGGTAGAGGGTGACGGACGGGGTGATGCCCGCTTCCAGCAGGGCGTCGATCAACCGGTCGTAGAAGGCGAGCCCCTTGGGGTTCACCGGGCCGTCGCCGCCGGGCACGACGCGCGGCCAGGCGATGGACAGCCGGTAGGCGTTGGCGCCCAGGCGGCGCATCAGTGCGATGTCCTCGCGCCAGCGGTGGTAGTGGTCGCAGGCGACGTCGCCGTTGTCGTCGTTCGCGACCTTCCCGGGGGTGTGCGAGAAAGTGTCCCAGATCGAGGGCGTACGGCCGTCCTCGTCGACGGCCCCCTCGATCTGGTACGCCGCTGTGGCCGTGCCCCACAGGAAGTCGTGCGGGAGCGCGGCGAGATCGATGGTCACAGAAGTCCCTTCGGGATCAAAGCGGTTGGTCACTTGACGGCACCTGCCGTCAGCCCGGCGACGAGGTAGCGCTGCAGCAGCAGGAATCCGGCGACCACGGGGACGCTGACGACGAGCGAGGCGGCCATGATCTGGTTCCAGTACACGTCGTTGAGCGTGGAGTAGCCCTGCAGGCCCACGGCGAGCGTGCGGGTGGTGTCGTTGGTCATCACGGAGGCGAAGAGCACCTCGCCCCAGGCGGTCATGAAGGCGTAGACGGCGACGGCGACGATGCCGGGGACCGCGGCCGGCACGACGACGCGGAACAGCGCGCCGAGCGGCCCGCAGCCGTCCACGAGTGCCGCCTCGTCCAGGTCGCGCGGCACCGAGTCGAAGTAGCCGATCAGCATCCAGATGGAGAACGGGAGGGAGAAGGTGAGGTACGTCAGGATCAGGCCGCCGCGGGAGCCGAACAGGGCGATGCCGGTGGCGTTGCCGATGTTGACGTAGAGGAGGAACAGCGGGAGGAGGAAGAGGATGCCCGGGAACATCTGGGTGGACAGCACGGTGACGGTGAAGACGCGCTTGCCGCGGAAGTTGTAGCGGCTCACGGCGTAGGCGGCGAAGACCGCGATCACCACCGAGCAGACCGTCGCCGCGCCCGCCACGATCAGCGAGTTCACGAAGTACCTCGCCAGCGGGACCGTCGACCAGATGTCGATGTACGGGCGGATCGTCAGGCCGCTCGGCAGCCAGCGGAACTTGCCCGTGACGTCCGCCAGCGGCTTCAGGGAGCTGGAGACCATGACGTACACCGGCACCAGGACGAACCCGGTGAGCAGCGTGAGGAAGATCCGCCGGGACCAGAGGAAGGAGCGCGGCGGGGCCATCGGGGACCTGAAGGAGGTCTGCTGGGAGGACGGGCCGGAGGACTGGTAGGAGGACCTGTAGGAGGACCGGATGGAGTCAGACATCGGAGGTCCTCCGTCCGCGCGAGGTGAGCAGCAGGTACGCGCCCGTCACCACCAGCAGGAAGAGCAGCAGCAGGACGGACATCGCGGAGCCGGTGCCGAAGTTCCAGGTGACGAACGAGGCCTGGTAGATGTGGACCGAGATGAGGTCCGCGGCCTCGGGTGCGGCCCTGCCGAACAGGACGTACGGCGTGTTGAAGTCGTTGAAGGTCCACAGGAACAGCACCAGGACGAGCACCTGGTTGACCGGGCGGAGGGACGGCAGGGTGATGCGGCGGATCTGCTGCCACATCCCGGCGCCGTCCAGCGCGGCCGCCTCGTACAGCTCCCGTGGGATGTTCTGCAGCCCGGCCATGATGATCAGGAAGGCGAACGGCCAGCCCTTCCACACCGACACCACGAGCAGCGCGACGAAGCTGTTGTCGCCGATCAGCCAGAAGGACGGCTTGTCGGTGAGGTGCAGCTGGTCGTGCAGGACGTGGTTCACCAGGCCGTTGTCGTGCTGGAACATGAACACCCAGGTGATGACGGCCGTGTAGACGGGGAGCGCGTACGGCACCAGGAACAGCGCGCGCAGCAGGCCCCGGCCGCGGAAGGTGTCCTGCATGTAGATCGCCGCGGTCGTACCGATCAGCCAGCACAGGCCGACCGACAGCAGGGTGAAGCCGACGGTGACGAAGAAGGAGTGGAGCAGGGCCTCGCCGACGGGGGCGTCGAAGTCCACCGACACCTTGTAGTTGCCGAGGCCGGACCAGGGGGCGCTGCCCCAGTCGCGGATGTAGAACTGGGTGAGCTCCTTGAAGCTCATCACGACGCCGATGACCATCGGGACGAGGTGGACCAGGAGTTCGAGGAGCAGGGCGGGCAGGAGCAGCAGGTACGGCAGTCCGATGCGCCTCAGCCGCCCGGTGCGGCGCGGGGTGGGCGCCGCACCGGGGGCCGTGGTGCCCACCGTCTCCTTGACGGCGGTGGTGGTGGTCATCGTGCTCACTTCGCCGGCATCTGCTGCTGGGCCTTTTCGAGCTTGGCCTTCACCGAGTCGGTGGTGACCGCGCGTCCGGCGGCGGCATCGGCGAACAGCTCCTTGACGGCCGTACCGACGGTCGTCTCGAACTGGGACTCCTGGGCGACCTGGGGCAGCGCGGCGGCGCTGGTGGCCAGGGTGTTCTTCAGCACGGCGTTGGCCGGGGTGTTGAACGAGGGGTCCGCCTGGGCGGACTTGACCGGCGGGATCGAGCTGTAGGCCTTGTTGAGGATCTTCTGCTCGTCGTCGCTGGTCATGAACTTCACGAACTTCGTGGCGCCGTCGAGGTTGTGGCTGTTCTTGAAGACGGCCATGTTGATGCCGGCGACCATCGAGTTGACCTGGGTGCCGGTGCCGGGGGTGCCGGACCGAACGGGCACCGGGGCGATGCCGTAGGCGTCCTCGCTCATCCCCTGGGACTTGAGGTTGGCGGAGGCCGACTGCCACAGCAGCATCGCCGTCTTCCCCTTGGCGAAGTCGCTCACCGACTGGTTCTGCGCGTACTCGGCGTTGCCCTGCGGGATGACCTTGTCCTTGGCCATCAGGTCGACGTACTGCTTGACGGCGGCGACCACTCCGTCGTTGGTGAAGTCGGGCTTGCCGTCGGCGGTGAAGAAGTCGGCGCCGTGCTGCTTGGCGAAGACGAAGACGTGGTGGATGTTCTCGGAGACGTTGGCCCCCTCGGCCCCGATGACCTGCTTGCCCTTGGCCTGGATCTTCTTCCCGTCGGCGACCAGCTCGTCCCAGGTGGCGGGCGGCTTGGCGATCCCGGCGTCGGCGAAGATCTTCTTGTTGTAGTAGAGCGCGTACGCCATCGAGTACAGCGGTACAGCGGCCGGGTCCTGGCCCTGGACACCGGTGGAGCCGAGGGCGGAGTCGACGAAGCGGTCCTTGCCGCCGATCTTCGCGAAGTTCTTCGCGTCCCACGGCAGCAGCGCACCGGTGGCCTGGAGCGACGCGCTCCAGGTGTTGCCGATGTTGAGGACGTCGGGTCCCTGACCGGACGTGGTGGCGGTCAGGATCCGGTTGAGCAGATCCGACCAGGGCACGACCTCCAGCTTCACCTTGATCCCGTACTGCTTCTCGAACTTGTCGAGCTCGGGCTGGAGGACCTTCTTGTCGACCTCGATGCTGGCGCCCTGGTTGGAGGCCCAGTACGTGAGCGTCTTCGGCGAGTCGTTGGACCCGCCGCCCGTTGACGAACCGCCTCCGCAGGCCGAGGCGGCAAGGGCGAGAGACAAGGTGACGGCGCCTACGGCCGCGGCTCGGATGCTGCGCATGGCTCCTGGTGTCCCTTTCCGGGAGTGGAGAACCAGAGGGAGCGTTCGACCGTTCAACTCGTGAAGCACCCTCACGGCTTAATTTAGGACGTGAGTTAAACCCTTCGACGGAAGTCCGTCAAGGGTTGCGGCAGGGGGGAATCGGTGGGGGTGGCGAATGCTACGGAGAGTGGGCAACCGGGGGCTGTGAGCGGTGCGTTGGCGTGGGGTCCGGTCCCTCCTCGGGCCGGGGGCCAGTTCCTCCCAGGCCGGGGGCCAGTCTCTCCCCGGTCTGGGCCGGTCCCTCCCGGCCTGGGGGCCGGCCCCTCCCCCGGAGCGGCGGGAGGGACCGGCCCGCCGAGAACCGCCGTCCGGCAGCGGACGTACGGCTATCCGGCGGGCGCCGGGCTCGGGACGGCCCCCGGCGCGGGGGCGTACCCGGCAGGACGGGTGGTGAAGGTGCCCCGGCCCTGGGTACGGCTGCGCAGTCGGGTCGCGTAACCGAAGAGCTCGGCCAGCGGGACGGTGGCGGTGACCACCGCGGTTCCCGCGCGGGCGGCCTGCCCCGAGACCCGGCCACGCCGCGCGGCCAGGTCACCCAGTACGCCGCCCACCGCCTCCTCGGGAACGGTCACCGTGACCTCGACGACCGGCTCCAGCAGACGCATCGCACAGACGCGCAGCGCCTCGCGCAGACCGAGCCTGCCGGCCGTGCGGAAGGCCATCTCCGAGGAGTCCTTGGGATGCGTCGCGCCGTCGGTCAGGGTGACCCGCAGCCCGGTCACCGGATGACCGCCGAGCGGCCCCTCGGCGAGGGCGTCACGGCAGCCGGCCTCGACCGCACGGATGTACTCCTGCGGTACGCGGCCGCCGACGACGACGGACCGGAAGGCGAAGCCGCTGTCGCTGCTCTCCGCGGGCTCGACGGACTCGACGGGCTCGACGGGCTCGACGTCCAGCAGCACGTGGGCGAACTGTCCGGCGCCGCCGTCCTGTTTGACGTGCCGGTAGAGCACGCCGGACACCCCGCGCACCACGGTCTCCCGGAGGGCCACTCGAGGCCGGCCGACGCTGACGTCGATCCCCTGTGCCTGGCGCAGCTTCTCCACGGCCACCTCCAGGTGCAGCTCCCCCATGCCGGAGAGCACGGTCTGACCGGTCTCGGGGTCGGTCCGCACCACCAGGGACGGATCCTCCTCGGTGAGCCGGCCGAGCGCGGAGGCGAGCCGGTCGGCGTCAGCCCTGCGACGAGCCTCCACGGCCACGGAGACCACGGGCTCGGCGACGTTCGGCGGCTCCAGGACGAGCGGAGCACCGGCGTCGCAGAGGGTCGAGCCGGCCCGGGCGGACTTCAGCCCGACCACGGCCACGATGTCCCCGGCGAGCGCGCGTTCGAGCGGAGCGTGGCGGTCGGCCTGCACGCGCAGGATCCGCCCGATGCGCTCGGTAAGGCGTGCGGTCGCGTCCCACACGGTGGCTCCTTTCTCGATCGTTCCGGAACAGACGCGGAGGTAGGTCAGCCGCCCGGTGGCGGTGGCGTTCACCTTAAAGGCGAGCGCGGCGAACGGAGCCGCCGGGTCGGCGGCCCGCTCCTGCTCGGTGCCGTCCCACGTCCCGCGAACGGCGGGCACGTCGAGCGGCGACGGCAGGTAGGCAACGACGGCGTCGAGCAGCGGCTCGATCCCGCGGTTGCGGTAGGCGGAGCCGCACAGCACGACGACACCGTCACCGGTGCGGGTCAGATCGCGCAGCGCGGAGGCGAGGGTGGCGGCGCTGAGCGTCTCCCTCTCGCAGAACTCCTCCAGCGCCGCCGCGTGACGCTCGGCCACGGCCTCCTCCAGCAGCCGGCGCCGAAGCAGGGCTTCGTCACGCAGGCCGTCCGGCACAGGGCGGACCTCGGCCGCTTCGCTCTCTTCGGACCAGACCAGCGCGCGCATGCGCACGAGGTCCACCACGCCGACGAAGCCGTCCTCCGCCCCGATGGGCAGTTGCACGACCAGCGGGGCCGGATGCAACCGTTCCCGGATGGACGCCACGGCGGCGTCGAGATCGGCCCCGGCCCGGTCCATCTTGTTCACGAACGCGATCCGCGGCACCCCGTGCCGGTCGGCCTGCCGCCACACCGACTCGCTCTGCGGCTCCACCCCGGCGACCGCGTCGAACACGGCCACGGCCCCGTCCAGCACCCGCAGCGAACGCTCCACCTCGTCCGCGAAGTCGACGTGCCCGGGGGTGTCGATCAGGTTGATCCAACACCCGTCCCAGGCACAGCTCACGGCCGCGGCGAAGATGGTGATGCCGCGATCCCGTTCCTGGGGATCGAAGTCGGTGACGGTGGTCCCGTCGTGCACCTCACCCCGCTTGTGAGTGGTGCCGGTGGCGTACAGGATCCGCTCCGTGACGGTCGTCTTGCCGGCGTCGACGTGGGCGAGGATGCCCAGGTTGCGGACGGCGGCCAAAGGGTTGGCGGGAACGTTGTCGGTGGTGCGGTTGGTACGCACGGCGCGTGGCCTTTCGATACGACGGGGAAAAGGGCAGCGCGATTCGCCGTGCGAGGGCAGGCGTGGGGGGCGTGAGGGCCTGTAGGCACGCCGGCACACGCACCCGGACACCATCGATACGGGCGGCCGGGCACTCAACCTGTCGTTTGAAGCGAAGTCAGACCCTCGACACGGGCATCCGGTACCGGCCGCGCAGCGGGCACCGGAGCCCCGAGGACACCAGGATCACGTCGAAGCGTGACGGGGGAACGACGACTGCGGTGCGGGCACGCATGGTCGGCTCCCCTCAACTGGTCAGGTGCGCACGCTCGACGCGAGCGGCGCGGTACGAACGAGTCTAGGGAAGCACGAGACGCGAAGCACCGGAATTTGTGATCACGAACTGCCCGCCCTGAAGTCTCCGGTCCCGGCGATGCCTGCGCAGATCCTCCTCCCACGAGGCCTGTGCCTCCTCGGGAGCAGGAACCGGGCGGTCCCGGTGGTCCAGCACGTCGGCGTACAGCGGATGCACCCGGTTTCCTCGTGCGGCCACGAGCGCCGACAGAAGCGGCCGGTCCGAGCACGTCCCGCGGTCCGCCTCGACCAATATCGACACCTTGTCGTCCCGGTGGAGCGCGGGCAGCCGACCGTCCACACGTGCAGGCATCTCACAGCGTCCGTGACGCCCGCTCAACTCCGCGACTTGGACAGTTCATTACGTTCTCTTGTGCCTTCGGGGAGCCGGCCAGAATACTCGGCTTGGCAGGAACACGACGTAACCCGTCGTGTTCCTGCCGTCAATCCTTGCTGACGCCTGAGGAGGCCGTCTTGAGGTTCAAGCGCACCACCTTCGCCACCGCGATAGCGTCCGCCCTGATCGCCGCCGGCGCCCTGGCAGGGCCCGCACAGGCCGCCCCGAGCCCCGCGCAGCAGGCCAAGAGCGCCGCCTCCGCGGTCGACGCGACGGGGATCGAGGGCATCTCCTGGGGCTACGACAAGCAGGGCAGATTGTTCGTGACCGCCGACAGCACGGTCTCGCGCGCCGACCTCGCCACACTCAAGCAGACCGCGGCGCGCTACGGGGACGCGGTGCGCGTCGAACGGACCGCCGGCACCTTCAGCCCGAAGGTCGGTCCCGGCGATGCCATCTGGGGCGTCGGCGGCCGCTATCTGTACCGCTGCTCGCTCGGCTTCAACGTGGTCAAGAACGGGACGTACTACTTCCTGACAGCCGGCCACTGCGCCAAGGACGTCAGCACCTGGTACGCCGACCAGAACCGCAACACCCTCATCGGCAGCAACGTCGGCTACAGCTTCCCGGGTGACGACTACGCCCTGGTGCGCTACGACAACACCTCGCTCAGCCACTCCGGCGGGTACACCGCCGCGGACGCCTACGTGGGCGAGACCGTGACTCGTGACGGCTCCACCACCGGCGTGCACTCCGGCAGGGTCACCGCGCTGAACGCCACCGTCCGCTACAGCAAGGGCGGCGGCACGGTCTACGGCCTGATCCAGACCACGGTGTGCGCCGAGGGCGGCGACTCCGGCGGCCCGCTGTACGACGGCAACAAGGCCATCGGTCTGACCTCCGGAGGCAGCGGCGACTGCACCTCCGGCGGCACCACGTTCTTCCAGCCGGTCACCGAGGCGCTGAGCGCCTATGGGGTCAGCCTGCTCTGAGGCGGCACACATCAGCCCGCGGCCGGAATCGAAACGTTCCGGTTCCGGCCACGGCCCTCGCCGCCGACGGGCGGCGAGGGCCGACGGCACTGTCCCGCGACCGGTCTGAGCACAAAGGTCACCCGCGAGACGCATCGCGACGAGGCGCTGCTCGGGGTACCGCTCCGCGCCCCACGGTGACGGGCCCGCCGGCCACGCCGCGGAGACCGACGAAGCGGCACTGGACGACGTCCACCGGGATGCCCGTCGCGCGGGCCGCGAGGACCGTGTCGGCGGTGCCGCCGCCCCGGCCGCTCGAGCCCTCGCCCTCCCACACGGCGACAACGACCGCGGCCACCGCGCTGTTGAGCGACAGGAAGAACGTGTTGGCCAGGCTCCGGCGTGCACTGACGCGGTCGGCCATCTCCACGCACAGCTCGCACTGCTCGAACACCACCTCCTGGTAGCGCGCGTCGGCTCGGAGCAGTCCGCCGAACCAACGGCGGCGCAGATCACGGTGTCGGCACATCGCACCGGCGGCAACCGGTTCACCGAAGCGGGACCTGCGTCCGCCTCCCGTCCAGCCTCCGGCGCGGCGCCGTGGTGGCACCCGGGGCGGTCGATGTGTGGTGTGTGTGACGAAATCACGAGTCGCTCGTGAAACTTGCGGGAGTTCGAGTGTCGTTCGCCACAGCAGCGATGCAAAGCAACGCGCCCGAGACATAGCGGCGGGGCCCATGATTACGGCCATTCGCGGTGATCAAGGGCCTCATCGGGGCCTGTCACACGTCCGGCACCGGTGAAGCAGTACTCCACACCGGCTGCCCTATGATCGTTGAAGAGTTGATCTCATCGCGCCTGCAACCAGCCTCTGGAAGATCTCGGCGATCACGAACGCCGACACATGAGCGGGCCTCGCAGTGGTGACACGCGTGAAGAAAGGTGAACAGCATGCCCCTCGGGCTGCTCCGACGTCGGCGTTCCCGCAGCGCTTCCGGTGCCGCGTCGGGCCTGTCGGTACCCCTGCCGGCCGGCGCGGGTGCATACGGCTGTGAAGTCGTCGATCCCATGGGACAGCCCATGGGCGGTGCCGAGGTCACGGTGACCGCGGTGGACAGCCACCGCGTCCTCGCCCGTGGCACCACCGATCCGTACGGCCTGTTCATGGCGACGCTGCCGCCGGGCTCCTACAGCGTGATGGCCACCGCGGAGGGACTGACACCCGCGCGCAACAGCGTCGACATAGCCGCCGGAGTCGCCCTCTCCCCCGCGCGCATCGCGCTGCTGCCCGCCCGTCAGCTCGAACTCCCGGCCCCCGGAACCTGGTTGTTCGACCCGCCGCACACCGCGATCCGGTTCATCGCCAAGCATGTGGGCATGGCCCACGTCCACGGCCGTTTCACCCGTTTCGACGGCGGCATCCGCGTCGCACCGGACATGGCCGACTCCCAGGTGTCGGTGCGCATCGACGCCTCCAGCATCGCCACGGGCAACAGGACCCGTGACAACCACCTGCGTTCCGCCGACTTCCTCGACGTCGAGCGCTATCCGTACATCGACTTCGTCAGCAACCGGTTCGTCTACCGCGGCGGCTCCAAGTGGACGCTGCACGGCACGCTCACCATGCACGGCACCAGCCGTTCCGTGGGCCTGGACACGACGTACCTCGGTACGGTGAACGGCGGTTACGAGCAGGAACTGCGCTGCGCGGCACTGGCGAAGGCGGAGCTGCACCGCGAGGACTTCACCCTCAACTGGCGTTCCATGCTGGCCCGCGGCATCGCGGTCGTCGGACCGACCGTGCAACTGGAGCTGGACATCCAGGCGATGTACCGCACCCCCGAGACGCCCACACCGCCGGAGTAGGCTGCGGCCGCTCCTGCGCGCCCAACGGAGAGCTGTGTGGCCGCGCCCCGCCCTGGGGCGCGCTTCGGGAAATCGCGCGGTCGCGCGGAACTTTCCCGCTCCCGTGTGGTGGCACGTACAACCTTCGCACCCGCGTGCGAGTCGATCTCTGTGGCAGCAAGCCATCGGTGGACGGCGCACCCCGCGCCTCCCCCGGCACCCCGCCCCAGGCCACGGCCTCCGACACCCGCCCGCGGAAAGAGCACCATTGATCGACAGTACGACCACGCGGCGGGACGAGTCCGCTCCCGTCCCGCCGGCCACCACCCTCTCGCCCGCAGAGGTACGCGCCGAGCGCCGCCGTGTCATCGAGTCCATCCGCGCACTGCGCCGTCTCCTCGACAGGCGACGCGCCTTCGAACTCGCCGACCGGCGCCGCCTGAACCGGGAGGCACGCGACCGCGACCGCGCCGAGGCGGCACACGGCAAAGCACTGCAGCGCATCCGCGAACGGCAGGTCCGTCAGGAGACCTCACTCAGCCGGCAGCTCGACGGACTGGACGGCAAGCGCGAGAGCCAGGAGAAGCGGGCCCTCGCGGTGCTGCGCCGCGAGTCCATCGAACGCATGCTCGGCAGCACGTATCTCACCGCGAGCCAGGTGAACGGCATCGGCGCCGGCCTCATCCGCGACCTCGCGGCCCAGGGCATCCGGACCGCGGCCGACTTCGACCGCGTCAGCTGGGGCAAGGCGCAGAGCGGCAAGGGCGGCGAGGTCCTGTACATCCACCGCACCAAGGGCGGCAAGGTCCACATCAACGGCATCGGAGAGCACCGGGGCCGGCCGCTCTTGGCGTGGCGCCAGTCCGCGGCGGCCCGCGCCGAGGCCCGCGCCCCGCGTGAGCTGCCGCCGGACGAGCGGCACCGCATCGCCGAGATCATCGAAGCGGAGCGGAAGCGGCTCCAGCAGGAGCTGGCCCAGGCACCGCGCACCGCGGAAGCCGCACGCGCCGAAGCCGTACAGGCGCACGCCGAGGCCCTGGACCGACTGGCCGACGACCACCGGGAGGCGGCGGACCGCGCCGCCGAACGCCGCGCCGAGTTCGACGCGATGGCGGAGCAGTTGCTCGCGCTTCAGGCACAACTTTCAGCGCATATGGACCAGTACGGCGATGCGGGCCGCCGGGTCCGCCGCGCCCAGACCCGCGCGCTGCGCCCGCTCCCGGACGCACCGTCCCTGCCGGCCGTCCCGTCCCCCCGCGGCCCCTCGGACTCCGAACGGCGCACGAGCGCAGCGACGCGCCCGGAAGTCAGCCTGACGCAGGCCGACCCGACCAAGGTCAGCCCGACCAAGGTCAGCCCGACCAAGGTCAGCCCGACCAAGGTCAGCCTGGCGAAGGTCAGCGGGCCGAAGACCGCCTACGGAGCCCGGCCGGAGCCGGTGCCCGGGGTCCGGGCCGGCCTCGGCTGGCTGGTCCCCATCGTCTTCTTCACGATGACCGCGATCGCGGGCGTAGGCGAACAGGACGCGACGGCACCCCTGTGGTTCAGGATCGGCACGCGACTGGTGGCCGCGGCGATCCTCGCCGATCTGCTGCGCCTGTGGATCCCGCGCAGGCGCTGGCGGACAGCGGCTCCCATGCCTCCCGGGACGGGCCCGCTGACCACCGGCACCCTCCTCGCCCTGGCCGCCTCCGGCATGTTCCCGGACCCGGAGTTGTCCACGAATGGAGCCCCGTGGGCGGTGTCCGTCGTATCGGTGTTCTTCCTCGTGGGAGGCGCACTTCTGCGTACGGGGACGGGCAAGGACAAGAGCACCGGCAAGGGCAAGGAGGCGTAGGCGATGCCCTGCCGCATGAGGTCATAGGAAGCTTTTGCCATTTCGAGGAAGTCCCTTGCACCGGCTCCGACCTGCACGACGTCCGTAATGTCCGTTGCAACGGCCGGTCGCTCACGCCATGTTCACCAAGCTGACCCTCCACAGCGTTCTACGCGCGTGGTGTCATGCACGCGTCGTGCTCCGCCAGTGTCAACTCGACTAGGAGTCAAGCATGCTGTGGAAGGTCCTCGGCCGTGCCGGTGTCGCCCTGGCCGCCGGTGCCGCGGTGGTGGCCACCGCCCTCCCCGCGAACGCCGCCGAATACTCCGCGTTCGCCTTCTCGCAGAGCGGCAGCCAGCCCACCGTCTACGACTTCATCAACTCGGCCACCACCACACTCGACATGACCATGTACGAGCTGGAGGACACCACCGCCGTCAACGACCTCATAGCACTGAAGAACAAGGGCGTCACGGTCCGGGTCATCCTGGACCGCCAGCACAAGACCGCCAACAGCTCGGCGTACAACGCCCTGAGCAGCGCGGGTGTCGGTGTGGTGTGGTCGCCGTCCGCCTTCGTCTACACGCACCAGAAGACCATCACGGTGGACGGCGTGAAGTCCCTGATCATGACGGGCAACCTCACCTCGCAGTACTACACGACCAGCCGTGACTACGGCGTGTTCGACGACGACACCCGAGATGTCGCCTCGATCGAGAAGGTGTTCAACGCCGACTACACCGGCACCTCGATCACCCCCACCGACGGTGACCACCTGCTCTGGTCCCCCACCGACTCCCGCAACCGGCTGCTGTCCGTCATCAACGGCGCCACCTCCGAACTCGACGTCGAAGAACTGGAGTTCAGCGACAGCACGGTGGTCAACGCCATCGTGGCCCGGGCCAAGGCGGGCGTGGCCGTGCGGGTGGTACTGGAGAGCCCGTCCAGTTACTCCAGCCAGGTGTCCGCCATCAAGGCGGCGGGCGGCAAGGTCGTCGGCTACTCCGACCCCAACGGCTTCTACATCCACGCCAAGGCGATGGTCGCCGACTACGGCCTGTCCACCCAGAAAGTGGAGGTCGGCTCCATGAACATCAGCAGCAACTCGCTGGACAACAACAGAGAGCTGGGAATCGTCCTCACGGGTACGGGCGTCGCCGAGCCCGTGGCCACCACCGTCGAGACCACCTTCAACAGCGACTACTCGGGCGGCACTCCCGCATGATGGCGAATCGGTGACTCAGCGCCGATGACCTCGCACCCGCGCCGATGCCCACTCCTGCGGCGGTGCCCAGGTGGAGCGGGACCGTGTCCTGCTCCACCTGGGCTTCAGGCTGTGTCACGCGGTGTTGTTGGCCAGGGCCAGCAGGCGGGTGCGGTCGCCGTTGAAGCGGTCGCGGTCCACGTTGCCGGAGATGCCGCTGACGCTGCCGGTGGAGGTGTACTGCCAGACCGTCGCGTACGGGAAGCCGTTCGGGAGGGTGGGGTCCGACGCGGTGGTCCAGCTCGCCACCCAGAGCGGGCTCCTGGCGGACATGCCGCTCCAGCCGCCGGTGCAGGTGTTCCACCAGCTGGGGCTGGTGTAGATGACGACGTCGCGGCCGGTCTTCGACTTGTACGTGTTGTAGAAGTCGAGGATCCACGACTGCATCGCGCTCGCCGACTTGTTGTAGCAGCCGCCCTCGAGGTCGAGCATCCCGGGCAGCGTCAGGTTGTCCCTCGACCAGGCGCCCCCGTTGTTGGCGAAGTAGGTCGCCTGGGTCGCGCCGGTCGAGGCGTCCGGCCGGGCGAAGTGGTACGCGCCCCGGATCACGTTGTTGTTGTAGGCGTTCAGGTAGTTGGTGTTGAACTGGGAGTCCTTGTACGAGGTGCCCTCGGTGGCCTTGATCCAGGCGAACTGGATGCCCGCCGATCTCACCGACGCCCAGTTGATCGTCCCCTGATAGTGCGAGACGTCGATGCCGGGCGGGGGGCTCGTGGCGAAGGACGGGCTCACCACGGCCGTGGTGCTCAGCCGGAGTTGGCGTGTGTCCGGCTTGAAGTCCTTGCTGTCCTGGACGTAGCCGACACCGGCGTATCCCTGGCCGAGCGGGATGGTGTCGCCCGACGGCGCGGGTCCGGCGGAGGCCGTGCCCGCCGTCATGGTCGCTGTCAGGGCGACGCTCGCGCCGAGGACGCCGGCCACGGTCAGAGTGCGGGCACTGCGAATTCGCGAGAACAAGGCTTTCCTCCTGGGCTTCCGGGTGTGGGGTGCGGGGAGGTGCAAGGAGGTACGGGGAGGTGCGGGGAGGTGCGGTTCGTGCGGGTCTACTCGCGTAGCTCCGAGGCCGGCGCTCGTCACCGCGGCTTCGGTGCCGCGTCTGCGGGCAGGGGACGGGGCCGTGGGCGATCCGGGGAGCGCGTCACCGGGGGTGGGGGCTCGGGCGTGCTGGGCGGAGCTGTGCCTGTGCATCGCCGCGACAGGGCTACGCGTGGTGCGTTTGTCGCGGGCACGTCAATAGAAGCAGCCAATACCCCTCGTCCGAAAGGGGTTTCGGGAACCGTCTGTGGTCCAGTCCACTGCCCGACCAGCGGACCTGTGCCGATTCCCGAAGACGCCCCGGAACTTCCGCCGCCTGAAACTCCCTGCGCCCGCCATGCCGCCCTACGGGGCCGCACGCGGGCGCAGCGTCGCAGTCAGCGCCTGTCGGGCAGGATGAGCAGCGCGTCTCCGACGGGGCGTTCACCGGTGGCGTCGGACGGGTGGTTGAGGAGGGTGTGGTCGGCGACCAGGGTGGTCGAGCCGCCGCCGTCGAGGTTCATCGCGTCGCGCAGTCCGAGGGCCTTGGCGACCTCGGCGCTCTCGGTGATGCTGAGCCCGAGTGCGCTGGTGCTGCGTCCGTCGGCGGTGACGAGCACGGTCCGGCCGGCGGCGTCCACGCCGGCCAGTGTGCGCGGGTTGCGCTTGTGCACCCAGCCGTAGTACCAGCTCGGGTCGCCCGGGTGCACCATGCCGTCGGTGGCCGGGGTGACGTGGAGCCGCCCGTCGCGGACCAGTTCGGGGCCGCCGTTCACGATGTCGGTCGTGGGTGAGGGCTTCACCGGGTGCCCGTGCCCGTCCAGCAACGTCGTGCTGATGTGCAGGCGGTGGCCCGCCTGCGCCAGGGCGGTCAGCTCCGCGACGCGCCGTCCGGTCGCCTGTACCGAACTGCCGCCCGCCGGAAGCGGTCCGCCTCGCGGCGAGCGCAGCTGTACGACCCGGCCGTGGGCGTCCAGCACGGCCTCCGCTCCCTCACCCTGCGGCGTGCTCTGCCCGAAGTCGGGGGTGAAGGCCACGAGTTCGTCGGGGTTGGTGCACGTCACGTCGTGCAGCGGCAGCGAGGTCGGGATGTCGTGCTCGCCGCCGCAGTTCCTGATCAGGCCCGGTACCCGGTTGATGCCGGTCAGGCTCAGCGAGGTGTCCGCGTCGGCGACCCGCCCCCGCCAGCTGAACCGGGCGATCTCCGACTGCCGGCCGTTGCCGTGGATCACCAGGCCGGGGCGTCCGTTCACCGGTTCGCTGAGCAGGCGTCCGTCGTACACGCCGACGCCGGCCGGGTCACCCGGCGCGCCCGCGTTGGGGTCGAGGACGAAGAAGCCGGCGTTGACCGCCGCGGTCGCGCCGGCCGTGTTCGACAGCTCGCTGGTCGTCTCGCGGTTCTCCAGGTCGGGGCCGTACGACGCCTCGAGGCCGCCGCGGAACCGGTGCGGGTCGATGGTGAGCACGTCGATGTGCCAGGGGCCCCGGTCCGTGGCATCGCCGTCCCAGCCGGTGTACACGGCGGATCCCGTGTATCCGGCCGTCTTCAGCCGCCCGCGTTCGGCCGTCGCGGCGGACTGCGTGCCGTACCGTCCGACCCGGACCCGCCACCCGAGCGTGCCGCCGGCGAAGTCGGCCGCCTTCGGGGTGGTGACCTGCTCGACCCGGGGGCTGAAGCCGTCCTGCTGCAGCCGGCCGGCCAGTTCGTCGGCGCTCGCCCTGTCCTTCAGGGCGGTCGGCGGGGCGTCGGGGTCCGGTGAGCTTTCACCGCCGGGGATGGACACCTCGACCGTCCAGCCGAGCGCCGGGTCGGACTCTCCGCGCACGATGCGGGTGAGCGTGACACCGGGCTGCAGGGTCGTCGTCGTACGCGTCTCGGTGAGGTCGGAGGGGCCCAGCGGCAGGGCGTCGGGCGGGTAGGCGTTCCGGCCCGGCTGCGGGTTCGGACGTAGGCCGGTTGCGTCCGTGGACGCCTGCGCCGGTGTCACACCGGCCATGACGAGGACGCCGAGTACGCCGAGGACCGCGGGCGCGCCGCACAGTCTCTTCCTCTTCTTCATCAGCTCCGCCTGGAAGGGATGGACGAACGGCCGGGATGAGGCCGTACTGATTCGAGCAGGACAAGAGCGCACGCTGAAGTCCAACATGACAACGCGCCGGGAACGCCGGACCAATATCGGCTGCGGCCCGGCACCCGTCAAGGTCGCCTGCCCTGCCCCTGGAGCCCCTCCAGTTCCCGGTCGAGCCACCCGCCGGCGCGCCGGTACAGATCCGCCAGGCGCTTCCAGGCCGGGTCGGCGAACACGACTGCCCGGGCGTCCTCCACGCTGTGGCGGTCCGGGCCGAGGAGCTCCCGGGTGATGACGATGACGGCGACCACCGGGATGCCGTCCTCGTTCATCCGCTTCTGCACGGTGCGCATGCTCTTGCGCCGGAGCAGTTCCCGGTACTCGCGGGTCCGGGGCTCCAGCCACCGGGCGTGGCGCGCGTACTCACCATCCGCGTCCGCGGCGGGTACGTCCGCCGCGAAGGTCGGTGCCAGGGTGGTCACCAGGCGGTCGACGAAGCCGGCCTCGCTGCCCGGGATGTCGGGGTATTCGGTGCGGAAGTGGTTCCATTCCACGGTCGCTGCGAGGGCCGAGATCTCTCGGAGGCCGACCGGACGGCTCCCCTCGGACGGCTCCCCGTCGAGCATGACCTGCCGCAGCAGTTCGTACCGCAGCGGGGTGTGCTCGGCGAGCAGAACGGCGTCGTAGAGGTCCTTGCCCTGCGGATACGCGTCGGTCAGCAGCCACATGAGCTTCCAGGCCAGCGACAGTTCGGGCGTGACCGCGTGCACGGCGATGTCCGCGCCGCCGGGCTCCATGCGCAGGAGGGTCGGCTCCGGGGCGACGGGCAGGTGCTCGTTGAAGACGAAGTCCATCTGGACCAGTCCGCCCGGCAGGCCGTCGCACGTCCAGGGCAGGACCAGGCGCCGGCCGGGGACCCGGTCGTACGTCCAGATGTCGTCGCTCGCGACTTCCGCGGCGATGAACCGGATGGTGCCGCCCGCGCGTTCGGCGGCCGCCTCGGCCGCCCGGGCCAGGCCGGTGAGCATGGTCTCCGTCC
Source organism: Streptomyces spiralis (assembly GCF_014654675.1). Taxonomy (GTDB): domain Bacteria; phylum Actinomycetota; class Actinomycetes; order Streptomycetales; family Streptomycetaceae; genus Streptomyces; species Streptomyces spiralis. Next base: position 19,885 of record NZ_BNBC01000047.1, on the reverse strand, counting down.
GCGCCTCGTCGATCCGCCAGGACTGCGGCACGACGACGAAGTCCAGGTCTCCCGGCTCCCGCGCGACGTTCCCGAACCACGCCCGCAGCAGGACACTGCCGCGCAGCACCAGCGAGTCGGCCCACGGCGAGTCGGAGAGCGCGGAGAGGACGATGTCGATCGCGGTGCGGCGGGTCGTGCGCCAGGCGCGTTCGGCGTCGGCGTCGGTGAAGTGGGGGTCCGTGGCGCGGTAGGCGTTGGAGTACTGCTTGAGCGCCGGGTCGAAGACCGGGCGCTGCACCACGCCCTCGTCCGGGATCGGGCGCAGCGTGGCCGGCAGGTCGAGGCGGGACCGGGCCTCGTCGTCCAGCGGAGCGCGGGGCACCGTGTCGCTGCGCCAACCCGAACCGTCCCACGAACCGGACATCCGGTGCCCGCCTTTCCTCGGTCGTCCGATCATCGCAAGCCATCGCACCGCTGAGCCAACGAGTTACTCCGTGATCCGGGCCTCCGGTGCCTGCGGTGGGATGAGCGGGCCGAGCGCACGGACGAGTCGGCGCAGCCAGTCCTCCGCCGTGCCCCGCACCCAGGGGTGGCCGGCCCGGAAACCCGCCCAGTCCACGTCCCAGCGGGTCACCGCGGCCCGGGAGAAGTCCTCCCACGCCGATCGGTCGGGCGCCTGGCCGAGGACCGTCCGCAGCAGGCGCGGTGTGAGGCGTACTCCGTCCGCCTCGGCGAGGAGCACCGCGTCGTACAGGTCCTTGCCCTGGGCGCGGCCGCCGTCCCGGCCGTCGGTGTGCAGCCACAGCAGCTTCCAGGCCAGCGACGCCTCACGGCTCGCGGTGCGCACCGGTGTGGGCGCCCCGCCGTCGCCCCGCGGCACCGGCGTCCACACCGGCGGCTCGGGAAGCCGTTCGTCGCGGGCGAAGTCCAGGCGGATCTCGCCCGGTGACAGTCCTGCCGCGTGCCAGGGGATCACCAGCCGGACTCCGGGTGTGTCGTACTCGGTGTACGTCCATGTGCCGTCCACACGTGCCTCGTTCGCGTCGAGGTGGACGCCCGGCGCGGCCTGCGGCCGCCGGGCCACCCGGTCGAGCAGGTCCGCGTAGGGCGGGCCGGTGTCCACGACCTCCTCCTCGTGCAGCCAGCGCAGTCCCTCCGGCGGGAGCACCGGCCGCCGGCCGCCGGTGTCGAACTCCTCGTACGTCCAGATCTCGTAGCGTGCCGCGCCGCCGGCCGCATCGGGCCACTGCTGCACGGTGGCCAGGTCGTCCACGTACGGATACGGATCCAGCGGATCGACCCCCACGGCGTTCCGCGGCGCGATCCAGTCCAGGTCCGCCGGTTCGCGTGCCGCGGTCCCCACCCAGGCCGGCATGACCATGCTGCCGCGCAGCACGAGGCCCCCGCTCCAGGGGGCGTCCGCGATCAGTGCCAGGACGTGATCGAGAGCGGCCCGCCGGGCCGCCGTCCGGCGGTCGGTCGGAGCCGGTGGCCGGGAGGCGTCCTGTGACGTCATGCCACCCTCGGTACGGCCTCGCCGTCGTCGCCCGCGATCCAGCCCGCGTCCACGGCCGGGTTGTCGTCGTGGACGACGAACTCCTCCTCCACCTCCATCACCGTGCAGGCGGCCTCCGACAGGGCCTGGAGCAGCGCGTCGAGGCGGCGGCGCGCCTCGGGGCGGCCGACGGCCCGGCAGCGCTGGGTGACGAAGCGCTCGTGCGCGCCGTCGGACGCCGCCCGGCGCGCGTTGCGGGAGACATGTGCGGCGTGCGGCTCGGCCAGCGCGCGTACCGCGGCGATCTGCTGCTCGGTCGGCAGGAGCAGCTTCACGTGGTGCTCGAAGTAGCAGTGCGCGGGGAGAACGGCCGCCTCGGCCTCGGTCCGGGGGACGCCGGAGTTCCACGGTGCCGCCTCTATCTTCACGCGGGTGACGTGGAATCCGTCGCCGCGCAGCCGTGCCGCCCAGCGGTGTGCCGCCGCCACCTGCCCGGTCAGGGTTCCCGCGCCGCGGCAGGTGAGCATCGGCTGGTCCGGTGTCCGTCCCCGGTCCAGCACGATCCGCGTGTACTTCAGGCCGTGGCGTTCGGCCCAGTCACGGATCGGCTCCTGGCTGTCCCGGCCGGACCGGGGTGCGAGCGTGAGGTGGATCTCGAACTCGCCCTCGAACTGCCTCACCGGATCACTGGGGTGTCGCTGTGCGTTCACGGCGCCGACCGTACCCGCGACCACTGACAATCACATGTACGGGGCACCGCCACAGCAGCACACCGGCGCGAGGTCCCGCGCCTCACCGGACCACGAAGGCGCCCGAGACGAGGCCCCGGCCGTCACCTCGTCAGTCGCCGGACGAGAACGCCGAGTCGAAGGACCGGTCCGACGGCTCGATGGCCACCAGCCCTCGGATGAACTTCAGGGCGTCCGGGGCGCCGACCAGGCGGTCCATACCCGCGTCCTCCCACTCCACCGAGATCGGGCCGTCGTAGCCGATCGAGTTGAGCATCCGGAAGCACGCCTCCCAGGGGACGTCCCCGTGGCCGGTGGAGACGAAGTCCCAGCCGCGGCGCGGGTCCCCCCACGGCAGGTGGGAGCCGAGGCGGCCGTTGCGTCCGTTGAAGCGCTTGACCGATTCCTTGCAGTCCACGTGGTAGATGCGGTCCTTGAAGTCCCACAGGAAGCCGACCGGGTCCAGGTCCTGCCAGACGAAGTGGGACGGGTCGAAGTTGAGCCCGAACGCCTCCCGGTGGCCGATCGCCTCCAGGGTGCGCACCGTCGACCAGTAGTCGTAGGCGATCTCGGAAGGGTGGACCTCGTGGGCGAAGCGCACGCCGACCTCGTCGAAGACGTCGAGGATGGGGTTCCACCGCTCGGCGAAGTCCGCGTAACCGCGCTCGATCATCTCCGGCGGTACGGGCGGGAACATCGCCACCGTGTGCCAGATCGAGGAACCCGTGAAGCCGACGACCGTTTCCACCCCGAAGGCCGCGGCGGCGCGCGCGGTGTCCTTGATCTCCTGGGCGGCGCGCTGCCGGACGCCCTCCGGTTCACCGTCGCCCCAGATGCGGGCGGGGAGGATGCCCTTGTGGCGCTCGTCGATGGGGTGGTCGCAGACGGCCTGGCCCGTCAGATGGCAGGAGAGCGTCCAGCAGCGCAGGTTGTACTTCTCCAGCAGGGCGCGGCGGCGCGGGATGTAGTCGTCGTCGGCCAGGGCCTTGTCGACCTCGAAGTGGTCGCCCCAGCAGGCGATCTCCAACCCGTCGTAGCCCCACTTCGCCGCCAGCCGGCAGACCTCCTCGAACGGCATGTCGGCCCACTGGCCGGTGAACAGGGTGATCGGGCGTGGCATCTCGGTTCCTCCGGTGGTTCGTCGCTCGGTTTCAGTTCGCCAGGTCTGCCAGGCGCAGCAGCAGATCCTTCACTTCGGTGGCGTCGTAGTGGTCGCGTGCCTCGTCGGGCCGGGAGCACAGCAGTACGGGGCCGTCGTCGGGGTGGTCGGGCAGGCGGCCGTGGCTGCCGCGCACCGGGGACGGGTCGAGGGGGACGACGCTCATGCGGTAGCGCATGCCGAGCTTCTTGCGGGCGAGCGCCGCGGCGGCGCGCAGTTTGACCGTGGGGTCCTTGGGGTCCATGAACAGCTCGGCCGGGTCGTAGCCCGGTTTGCGGTGGATCTCGACCAGGCGGGCGAAGTCCGGGGCGCGGTCGTCGTCGAGCCAGTAGTAGTAGGTGAACCAGGAGTCGGGCTCGGCCACGGCGACGAGGTCGCCGGCGCGCGGGTGGTCGATGCCGTACGCCTTCTTGCCGGCCTCGGTGAGCACCTCGGCCACGCCGTCGGTGCCGGCCAGCAGTTCGCGGACGCGTTCGGTGTCGGCCGGGTCGGCGACGTAGACGTGGGCGACCTGGTGGTCGGCGACGGCGAAGGCGGCCGACGTCCACGGGTCGAGGTACTCCATGCCGTCCTGGGTGTGGACGTGCAGCAGCCCGGCCCGGCGCAGGACGCGGTTGACGTCCACCGCCCGCGAGACGTTCGTGATGCCGTACTCGGACAGGGCGACGACGGTGACCGAGCGTGCGGCGGCGGCGTCGAGCAGCGGGGCGAGGACGCGGTCGACGTCGGCCGCGGCAGCGGCGGCGCGGGGGTCGTCGGGTCCGTACCGCTGGAGGTCGTAGTCGAGGTGGGGGACGTAGACGAGGGTGAGGTCGGGGGCCTGGGTGGTGAGGATGTGCCGGGCGGCGTCGGCGATCCACCGGGAGGAGGTGAGGGAGGCGGTCGGACCCCAGTAGGTGAACAGCGGGAACGTGCCGAGTTTGGCGGTGAGTTCGTCGTGCAGCTGCGGCGGGTAGGTGTAGCAGTCGGGTTCCTTGCGGCCGTCGGAGTAGTAGATCGGCCGTGGGGTGACGGTGAGGTCGACGTCGGCGCCCATGGCGTACCACCAGCAGACGTTGGCCACACGGTAGCCGGGGTGGGCGCGCCGCGCCGCCTCCCACAGCTTCTCCCCGCCCACCAGCGCGTTGTGCTGCCGCCACAGGAGCACTTCGCCGAGTTCGCGGAAGTACCAGCCGTTGCCGACGATGCCGTGGCCGGTGGCGGGCTGCCCGGTGAGCAGGGTGGACTGCACGGTGCAGGTGACGGCGGGGAATGCGGTGTCGAGACGCGAGGTGAAGCCCGCCTCGCCCAGGGCGCGCAGCCGGGGCATGTGGGCGAGCAGCCGGGGGGTGAGGCCGACGACGTCCAGAACGAGGAGGGGTGTGGGGCTCACGGGGCGACCTCCTTCAGGCCGAGAGAGATCAGGTGGTCGCGGGTGAAGGCCAGTTCGGCCGCGATGCCGTCGGCGAGGGCGCCGGGGCCCTGCGGCCGGTCGGCCTCGGGGAGCACGCCCCAGGTGTAGGTCTCGGCCTCCACGTGTGCGGTGCGGGCGGTGTCCCCGCCGAGCAGGGCGGCGAGGGTCGCCTCCAGTTCGGGGCGGGTGGTGGTCAGCGGCGGCTCCGGGTCGGCGTGCAACGGCACGTGGAAGTGGACGCGCCACGGATCGCGGCCGGGCAGGCCACCGGCGAGAGCCTCGTCCAGGTCGTCCACGGCCCGGGGCGGGTTGCCCCGCTCCCGGACCTGGTGCAGGAAGCGCGGCTCGGCGAAGCGGGCCAGTGCCTCCCGTGTCGCCGGATCGGACGGGTCGGCGGCCTGGAGGGCGCAGGACGCCTGGGTCTTGACCACCGTCAGCCCGGCCGCCTCCAGGCGGGCGAGTGCGGCGGCCGGCTCCTCGAACCCGACCGCCAGGTGGCAGGCGTCCAGGCAGACGCCGATGCGGTCGGTGTCCACACGGGCGAGGTGCCGGGCGGCCTCGGCGGTGGTCTCGACGACGCAGCCCGGCTCGGGTTCCAGGCCGACCCTGATCGTCCGGCCGGTGTCGGCGGCGAGGTCGGCGAGGCCGTCGGCGAGCGTGTCGAGTGTGCGGGCGGCCTCGTCGGCCTGCCCGGCCGTCCACGGGGTCCGCCAGCCCAGGGGAACGGTGGAGACGCTGCCGTGCGCGGCGTCGTCGGGGAGCAGCGCGGCGAGCACGCGGGCGAGGTCGAGGGTGTAGTGCAGCCGGTCGGGCTCGGTCCAGTCCGGCCGGTAGACGGCGTGCTTGACGACGGGGTCGTGGAAGCCGCGGTAGGGGAAGCCGTTGAGGGTGACGACCTCCAGGCCGCGGGCGGTCAGCTCACGGCGGAGCCCGCCGACCGCCGCGTCGTCCGCGGCGAGGGCCGCCGCGGCGTCGCGGGCCAGCCACAGGCCCAGGCCGAGGACGGGGGCGCCCAGCCGCTCGCGTACCGGCTCGGCGTGCCGGGCCAGTTGGGCCAGCACCCCGTCGAGGTCCTCGGCGGGGTGGACGTTGGTGCAGTACGCGAGGTGGACCACCGTGCCGTCGGGGTGGAGCAGACGCACCGCTACACCTCCGCCCGGACGCCGCGCAGCACGGAGTTGCCCTCGTAGGTGGCGTCGGCGCCGGGCGCGTCCGAGTCCTCGAGCTCCAGCTTGCCGCTCTGGCCGTAGAACGCGACGGGGTTGCGCCACAGGACGGTGTCCACCTCGTCGGCGGTGAAGCCGGCGGCGAGCATGGCGTCCGCGGTCTTCCGGGTCTTCAGGGGGTCGCTCCGGCCCCAGTCCGCGGCCGAGTTGACGAGGATCCGCTCGGTGCCGAACTCGCGCAGCACGGCGACCATGCGGCGCTCGTCCATCTTGGTGTCGGGGTAGATGGAGAACCCCATCCAGCAGCCGGAGCCGACGACCTGTCGTACCGTCACCTCGTTGAGGTGGTCGACGACGACGCGCTCGGGGGCGATTCCCGACTCCTTCACCACGGCCAGGGTGCGGTCCACGCCCGCCGCCTTGTCGCGGTGCGGGGTGTGGACCAGCGCCGGCAGGTCGTGGGTGAGGGCGAGCTGCAGCTGCGCGGCGAACGCCTCGTCCTCCTCGGGCGTCATCGAGTCGTAGCCGATCTCGCCGACGGCGACCACGCCGTCCTTGGGCAGGTAGCGCGGCAGGTGCTGGAGTACCTCCGCGCAGCGCGGGTCGTTGGCCTCCTTGGGGTTCAGGGCGATGGTGCAGTGGTGGCGGATGCCGAACTGGGCGGCGCGGAAGGGCTCCCAGCCGATGAGGGAGTCGAAGTAGTCCAGGAAGCTGCCCACGGAGGTGCGCGGCTGGCCGAGCCAGAACGCGGGCTCCACCAGGGCGTGTACGCCGGCCGCGTGCATCGCCTCGTAGTCGTCGGTGGTGCGCGAGGTCATGTGGATGTGCGGGTCGAAGATGCGCATCACGCCTCCCGGGGGCTGGGACGGTCGGTGGTCGAGGAGGTCGCGGTGGTCGCCGTGGAGACGTCCTGAAGGTCCCGGGGGCCGGGCACGGTCACGTCCGGGAAGAGCGCGAGGAACGGAGCGATGTCGTCGGGCACGGTGCGTCCCGCGGCCCGGCGCTCGTGGGCGAACGCGGCCATCATGCGGGCCATCTCCGCGTCCGCCCGGCCGGGCAGGCCCGGCAGCGCGGACAGCGGGATGCCGGTGAAGACACACTTGAGTACGCCCTGGCGGTAGGTTTCCGCGTCCAGGTGGTCGGTCGCGTAGTCGCCGAGGGCCGCCGCGACCAGCCGGGTGTCGTTGGTGCGCAGGGCGTCGCGTACGAGCGGCAGCGCGCCGTCGCCGACGGGCAGCAGAGGCAAGGCGCGCAGCACGGCGCGCCGCTCGGCCGCGTCACCGGTGCGGTAGAGCTCGCCGATCTCCTCCAGCAGCGCGGCACCGGTCAGGGGCAGGGCGGCCAGCAGCAGGGAGCGGGCCGCGTCGTCCACGGTCCAGCCGTGCGGGTCGGCGGGGTCCAGCGGGCCGCGTCCGCAGCGGCGTCCGACCAGCGGGAACAGACCGCGGACGACTCCCGGTTCGGCGGCGACCGAGGCGCACGCGCCGGCGAGCCACTTCGAGCCCTGCTCGGTCATCCGGTCGGTCAGAGTGGTTCTGAGGTGATCGGGGGTCATGCCATCTCCTCCTCACGACGGACCGCACGACGGATCGCGGGATCGCACGAGCGCAGGAAGTCCAGGGAGCGGCGGGCCACGCCCGGGGCGTCGTGGCTGTGCCGGGGAAGTTCCACGGCGACCAGCCCGCGGTAGCCGACCTCGTCGAGGGCGCTGAGCACGGGCGGGAAGTCGATCTCGCCGCTGCCGAACTCCAGGTGCTCGTGGGTGCCCCGGCGCATGTCGTCGATCTGCACGTTCACCAGCCGGCTGCCTGCCCGGCGCACGCACTCGGGCACCGGGTACGGCTCAAGGCAGCGGCAGTGGCCGATGTCGAGGGTCAGGCCGAACGGTGCCGGGTCGCCGAGCGCAGAGGCCAGCCTGGTGTACTCGTCGATGCTCTCCACGAGCATCCCCGGTTCGGGTTCGAAGCCCAGCGGGACGCCCGCCTTCTCCGCCGCCTCGACGACGTCCGCGCATCCGGCGACCAGCCGGTCCCAGGCCGTGCGCGGGTCGAGCCGGGCGGGCCTGACGCCCGCCCAGAAGGAGACGGCCTGCGCGCCGAGATCGGCGCCGACGGCGACCGCCCGGCGCAGGAAGTCCACCCTGCGTTCCCGTCCTTCGGTCGCCAGCAGGGTGGGCTCGTGCTTGTGCCAGGGGTCGAGCAGGTAGCGGGCCCCTGTCTCGATCACGACGGTGAGCCCGAGACGGTCCAGCTGCCGGGCGAGTCCCGCGGTCCGCGCGGCCAGGCCGGGAGCGAAGGGGTCGAGGTGGTGGTGGTCGAGGGTGAGCGCCACGCCGTCGTAGCCGAGGTCGGCGATGACGGTGAGCGCGTCGCGGAGCCGGTGGTTGGAGAAACCGTTGGTGCCGAACCCGTAGCGCAGGGCGGGCTCGGCGGATGGGACGCGCTCGGTGGACGTGACGGGCTGTCCGGTCGTGACGGGCTCCGTGGTCGTGACGGGCTCGGCGGTGGCGGCGGGCTCGGCGGCCCTGGTGTCGCGGTCGTGTGGTGCGGTCATGTGGGGGACACCCGCCTGGACAGGGCTCGGGCCAGCGGGAAGGCCGCGGCGAGCGGAAGGGCGGAGCGAAGGGCGCCCGCGCCCGCGGTGAGCGCGGCCTGGAGCGGGATCAGGCCGAGGATCCCCGCGCCCACGGCCCTGCGGACCGTCCCGGGTGAAGGGTCGGCGACGGCCTCTGCCTGGGTACGGCCGGCCGTCGCGCCGTACGCGAGAAGGCCGCCGACGACGCCCAGTCGGTGCAGGCGGCCCGTGCCGTTGCGGCGGGCGGGGCGGGCGCCGAGCGCCGTCGCCGCCGCGACGGCTGTGGTGGCCGCGAGTGTCGTCCGGGGCAGCCACGGCTGCGCGCCGGTGACCTCGGCACGGCTGAGCGCGGTGACGGCGAGGATGTGCCCGGCGACGGTCGCGGCCGCCGGGAGGGCGGACCGCGTCCGGCCCGCGCGGGCGCCGAGCAGGACGTCGAGCCCACGGGCGGCGGCCATCACCGCGGGGCCCACCGGGCGGGGCTTGGCCCACAGGTCGTACGCCCAGACGGTCGCCGCGAGGGGCACGGCGACGCCGAGCGCGCGACGGCCGTCTGCGGCCGCGGCCAGGCCGAGGGAGGCCGTGGTCAGGGCCACGGCGGTGCCCAGGGCGACGGGTGCGGCCACGCGGCCGGAGGGGATCGGCCGTTCGGGGCGTTCGACCGCGTCCAGGTCGCGGTCGGCCCAGTCGTTGAGCGCCATCCCGGCCCAGTACAGGCAGACCGAGGAGGCGGCCAGAACGGCCGTGGACAGATCGGGGCGCCGGCCGGCGGCGGCCGCTCCCGCCAGCACGTCCCCCGGCACGGTGAGCGCGGCCGGCGCGCGCACCAGTTCGGTCAGGTCGCGCAGGCGCGGTCGCAACGACGGCGTCCCGGCAGCATCGGACCCGGCAGTCCCGGAGGCCCCGGCAGACCCGGCGGGTCCGACGGCTCCTGCGGATTCTGCGGGCCCGGTGGCTGCGGGCCCCGGGTGCGGACCTCCGGCCTGGTCGACGCCCGGCCCCGTGTCCCCGGCCCCCCTCCGGGCGGGGCCCGGGTCGGGCCGGAGCGTGGGTGGGCGGGTCACAGCCCGGCCCCGAGCCGGGTGGCGAAGGCCCGCAGCGTCTCGTACTGGCTCATCACGGCGTGGTCGCCGCCTCCGGCGGGGTCCTTGAAGACGGGGTCCTTGAAGAAGAAGGCCAGTTCACCGAGGGGGCCGGAGATGCCCCGCTCATGGGCGCGGGCCGTCAGCCGGGCGAGGTCGAGCACCAGGGGCGCGGCCAGTGCCGAGTCACAACCGGCCCACGTGAACTGGAGGTTCATCCGTACGCCGAGGAACCCCTCGAAGGTCACGTGGTCCCAGGCGGTCTTCCAGTCGCCGAGGGAGGGCACGTAATCGATGTGGACCTCGCCCTCGACGGGGTGTCCCAGCGTCTCGGTGAGCACCCGCTGCTTGGAGGCGGTCTTGCTGGCCATCGCGGCCGGGTCGGCGAGGGTCTCGCCGTCGCCGCCGCCGAGCAGGTTGGTGCCGGACCAGGCCCGTACCCGCAGGCCGCGGGCGGCGAACATCGGCCCGAGGGTCGCCTTGAGCAGGGTCTCCCCGGTCTTGCCGTCGTTCCCGGCGAACGGCAGGCCGGCCTCCTCGGCCATCTCCCGCAGCGCCGGGATCCGCATGCCGGCGGACGGCGTGAAGTCGACGTGCGGGCACCCGGCGGTGATCGCGGCCAGGGCGTACAGCGAGCTGGACGGCAGCACGTCCTCACCGGCGTCGAGCGCGGCGCGCAGGGCCCGTGCCGAGCTGTGCGCCGGGTGTGCCGTCACGACCGGTTCGGTCGAGGAGACGTTGACGACGACCACGCGTGCGAGGCCGTGCCGCTCGCGGAAGGCGGTGATGTCGGCGCGGATCGCCTCGACGGCGTCCGACTGGCTCATGGCCGGGCCCGGAAGGGGGGCCGGGCGTATCTCGGCGTCGGCCGAGGCCAGGTCGTCGTGCACGGCCGTGGGCAGCCCGTGGGGCAGCACCCCGGCCTCGACCAGCTGCTCGGCCCGTTTGGGCAGTGGTGTGCAGGCGATGTCGTGGCCCCCGAAGACCAGGTCGGACATGGCAGGCAGGCCGGCGTCGGGGAATCCCGGCTGCTCGGTGACGCATCCGGCCGGACCGGACAGCCCCGCCCGCAGTGCGGCCGCGCCGGCGACGACCGTGGTGGCCACCGATCCGCGCGCCCCAGCCAACCAGACACCCGTGCGACTGCGCTCATCTGGCATCTCGTCACCTCCGTAGGCCCGGGCGCCCTCGCGCCCGGCGCCCTCGTTCCTCGCTGTCGATGTCGCTGTCACCGGTCACCCGCGGGTGGCCGTGCCGGTCAGTCGGTGCTGTCCGGATCGCAGTTGAACTTCGCCGCGCCGGCCGTCATCTGGATGCCGCCGAGAATGTGCGACAGGAACAGCGGATCGGCGTAGCTCTCCTTGGTGTGGCCCATGCCGGTGTAGAAGGACCGTCCGCCGTCGTACGGGTGGCACCAGGCGATGGGGTGGTCCTCGCCCATCGACCCGCCGGAGTAGCCGACCGGGTTGTACGTCCGCTCGTCCAGCGTCGCCAGGACACGCACGTCGGCGCGGGGGTCGGAGCGGTAGTTGTACCACTCGTCGGTGCGGGTCCAGCGGTTGGGCAGGCCCTTGGTGGCGGCCGTGCCCTGGCCCACGACGTTCACGGTCGCCTGCTGGATGGACGGGTGGTCCCAGAAGTACGCGCCGACCAGACCGCCGTACCAGGCCCAGCTGTAGCCGGAGTCGGCGGCGGCGTGGATGCCGACGTAGCCACCGCCGTGCTCGATGTAGCGCTGGAAGGCGTCCTTCTCGGACTGCTGGTCCAGCGGGTCGCCGGTGGTGGAGACGAAGACCACCGTCTGGTACTTCGCCAGGTTGGCGTCGTTGAACTGGGTGGCGTCCTCGGTGGTGTCGACCGCGAAGCCGTGTTCCTGGCCGAGCTTCTGGACCGCGGCGACACCGTCCGGGATGGAGTCGTGCCGGTAGCCGGTGGTCTTGGAGAACACCAGTACCTTGAAGGCCGGTTCCGCCGCGTGTGCGGTGGTGGCGCCGGCGGCCGCCAGCGGCAGGGCCACAGCGGCCGCGGACAACAGCGCAACGATACCTCTACGGGACATCATCAACCTTTCGGGACCTGTTGTGCGGGGACGGGAGGTGCTGGGTCAGCTGAAGGCGCCGGGCAGGTACTGGTCGACGTTCTCCTTGGTCACGGTGGCGGAGAACAGGGTCAGCGAGGACGGCAGGTCCTGCCCGACGAGGTCGTTCATGCCCTTGTGCTGGGCGATGAGCCGGGCGAGCTTGATCGCGGAGGCGGACATGTTCGACGGGTAGACGACCGTGGCCTTGAGCACCGAGTTGTCGGCCTTGATCTCCGTCATGGCGTGCTTGGAGCCGGCGCCGCCGACCATGAAGAACTCGTCCCGGCCCGCCTGCTTGATGGCCGCCTCGACGCCGATGCCCTGGTCGTCGTCGTGGTTCCACACCGCGTCCAGGTGCGAGCGTGCCTGCAGCACGTTGCTCATCACCTGCTGACCGGAGTCCGCGGTGAAGTCGGCGGCCTGCCGGATGCCCACGCGGAAGCCGTACTTGGCCAGGCCCTGCTTGAATCCGGCGCTGCGCTGCTTGGTGAGTTCGAGGTTGTCGATCCCGGCGATCTCGCCGATCACGGGCGAGGAGACGCCCTTGGCCTTCAGAGCCTTGCCGATGTAGAGGCCGGCGTTGAGGCCCATGCCGAAGTTGTCGCCGCCGACCCACGTCCGGTAGGCGAGCGGTGAGTCGAAGACGCGGTCGAGGTTGATCACGGGGATGCCGGCGTCCATCGCCTGCTGGGCGACCGAGGTCAGCGCCTTGCCGTCGAACGGCAGGATGACCAGGACGTCCACCTTCTTGCCGATCAGCGTCTGGACCTGGCTGATCTGCGCGTTGACGTCGTTGGTGCCCTCGACGGCCTCGAAGTGCACATCGGAGTACTGCTTGGCCTGCGCCATGGCGTTCTTGGTGATGGCCGCCATCCAGCCGTGGTCGGCGGCCGGGGCCGAGAACCCGATCGTCACCTGCTTGCCCGGCTTGTCGTTGTCGGTGCCGGCCTTGCTCGCACCCTTGACGTCGTCGGTGGAGGCGTCGCTCTTGTTGCTGGTGCAGCCGGCGACCAGGGCTCCGCCGCCGAGCACCGCGCCGCTGAGGAGCAGCCTTCTGCGGTCCATTCCGCCGAGTCCGCGCTTGTCCATCTCGCTTGTCCTTCCCGTCACGGGTGTCCTGCCTGGGTTGTGCCTGCCGTGGTCGATGCGGACGTGCCGCGCGGCTGGGCGGGGCGGCGCGGTCGGCGGCAGCGGGGACTGGGCCGCCGTCCGCGCCGCTGCTACGGGGTCGCGGTTCGGCGTCCGCGGCGCTGGATCAGCACGGCGGCGACGATGATCAGGCCCTTGGCGATCTGCTGGATGTCGGTGGTGAGGTTGTTCAGCACGAAGATGTTGGTGATCGTGGTGAACACCAGGACGCCCAGGATCGAGCCGATGAGCGAGCCCCGGCCGCCGGTCAGCAGCGTCCCGCCGATGATCACCGCGGCGATCGAGTCCAGTTCGTAGAGGTTGCCGAGGTTGCTGGCGCCGGAGGTGGTCCGCGCTGTCAGCATGACCGCGGCGATGCCGCAGCACAGGCCGGACAGGACGTACAGCACCAGGGTGTGGCGGCGCACGTCGAGGCCGGCGAGGCGCGCGGCCTCCTGGTTGCCGCCGATGGCGAACGTCCGGCGGCCGAAGGTGGTGCGGTTGAGCAGCACCCAGCCGAGGACCACGGCCACCGCCAGGATGTAGACCAGCAGCGGTATGCCGAGCCACTTGGTGGAGGCGATGGAGTTGAACGACTCGACCGTGACCACCTGCGACTGCCGGTCGGAGATCCGCTCGGCCAGTCCGCGGGCGCTCGCCATCATGGCGATCGTGACGATGAACGCGACGATGTTGCCGTAGGAGATGATCAGGCCGTTGATCAGGCCGACGACCGCGCCCACGGCGAGCGCGCAGAAGACCATGCCGCCGAGCCCGTAGGACTGGGTGGCCACGGTGGTGCACCACACGGAGGCGAGCGCCACGATCGCGCCGACGGACAGGTCGATGCCGCCGCCGATGATGACGAAGGTCTGGCCGATCGTGATGACCCCGATGACGGCCGCGCTGCTGAGGATCACCAGGGCGTTCTGCCTGGTCGCGAAGTTGCCCGAGGTCAGTGCGCCGATGACGCACAGCAGCACGAGGACGACGAACAGGCCGAGGTTGCGCACCCTGCCCATGTGTCCGAGGAAGGACGGTCCGCTGCCCTTGCCCGGGGACGAGCCGGTCTGCCGGGCGGATCCGGACGGTGATCCCTGGCCGGTGGCGGGCAGCGGACCGCTCCCGCCGGGGGGACTGGTCTGCTGGCTCACGCGGAGCTCCCTTCCATGACGAGGTCGAGCACTTTCGATTCGTCGAGGTCCAGGGCGGCGGCCTCGCGGACCACCCGCCCTTCGCGCAGGACGAGGACGCGGTCGGCGAGGCCGAGGACCTCGGGCACCTCGCTGGAGACGAGGAGCACGCCGACTCCCGAGTCGGCGAGCCGCCGGATGAGCGTGTAGAGCTCGGCCCGCGCTCCGACGTCGACGCCACGGGTGGGTTCGTCCAGCAGCAGCAGCCGGCAGTCCTTGAGCAGCCAGCGGGCGACGACGGCCTTCTGCTGGTTGCCGCCGGACAGGGTGCGCACCGGCCGGGTCGGGTCGGGGGGCCGCAGGTCGAGGCTGCGGACCGCTTCCGTCGTGGCGGCCAGCTCGGAGCGGGAGTCGAGGAACCCGGCGCGGGCGAAGCGCCGCAGCGAGGACATGGACACGTTGTGGGCGATGGAGGAGTGCAGGAACAGCGCCTGGCTCTTGCGTTCCTCCGGGGCGAGCCCGATGCCGGCCCGGACGGCGGCGGTGATGCTGCCGGGCCGCAGCACGCTGCCGGCCACGCTGATGTGCCCCGAGGCCGGGCGCCGGGCCCCGTAGACCGTTTCGAGGATCTCCGAGCGGCCGGAGCCGACCAGGCCGGCCAGCCCGACGATCTCGCCGGCCCCGACGGTGAAGGACACGTCGTGGAACTCCCCCGGGCGGCTGATGCCCTCGACCTCCAGGAGGGCGGGGCGCTCCTTGCGGTCCGGGCTCTGCGGCCGCGGCGGGAAGACGTACTCGACGGTGCGGCCGGTCATCAGCGAGACCAGCTCGGAGGTGGGGGTGGTGCGCGCGGGCAGCCCCCGGGCGACCGTGCGACCGTCCTTGAGGACGGTGACGCGGTCCCCGATCCGGCGGATCTCCTCCATGCGGTGCGAGATGTAGACGACGGCCACGCCGGCGGCGGTGAGGTCGCCGATGATGCGGAAGAGGTTGTCGACCTCGTCGTGGGCGAGGACGGCGGACGGCTCGTCCATGATGATGAGCCTCGTGTCGTGCGAGAGGGCGCGGGCCATGGACACGAGCTGCTTGCCGGCCGAGGACAGCTCGCCCACCTCGCGCGTGACGGGTATCTCCGGGTGCCCGAGCCTGCGCATCAGCTGCCGGGCGGCCTCGTGCATCCGTGAACGCTGGGTGAAGCCCAGCCGGGACTGCTCGTGCCCCAGGTAGATGTTCTCCGCGACCGTCAGGCCGTCGGCCAGGTCGAGTTCCTGGTAGATGGTGGCGATCCCGTGGCGCATGGCGGCCGTCGGGGTGGGGAGGGTCACCGGCTCGCCCTCCCAGGTGATGTGTCCCGCGTCGGGCTGGTGGGCGCCGGCGAGGACCTTGATGAGCGTCGACTTGCCGGCGCCGTTCTGGCCCAGCAGGCAGTGCACTTCGCCGGCGGCCACGTCGAGGTCGACGCCGTCGAGGGCCCGGACACCGGGGAACTCCTTGACGACGCCTTGCATCTCGAGCAGCGGGGCACTCATGGGTCTCCCTGTGATGCGGTCTCCGTCGGCCCGCCAGGGGCGGGTGACGGTTCGTCGACTTGTCGATGGGCCGGGCCGGTGGTGGTGTCGGCGGCCCGGCCGGTCGTGGATTCTCGGCGGTTTCTCGATACAAGCCGTTCCTGGCTCGCATGGCGAGCTGAGAGGAAGGTAGTTCTCACGGCGTTGTTTGAAAAGGGTTCGGGAACCGTAAGAATCGTTCGTGGCCAGAAGCGGCAACAGGTGTAACACTTTTGGGCAATCGGCTTCGCGGCACGGCGGAATGTCTGGACGTTCCGTACCGTTCGCCGGCACGGCGGGAACCCCGGGCGTCCTGCCCGTTGCCCCGCCGACCTGGAGGGTTCAGGGTTTGATGCGAGCGTGCGTCCCACGCGCGGCGGTAGATGGAACTCCGCACGCCATGGGCGCGCAAACCTCGCATCGAGGCAGGCGGATATTTCCGGAGCGCGCGGTCGGAATACGCTCCGGATTTCTCCGGCGCCCACCCCTCACTGGCAGTAGGCAACGCCCGTCGCATCCGGTTCCGACCGGCCGGCGAATGGAAGTTGTTCGACCGATCGGATTTTCATCGGGAGTTACCTTCCAAACCTCCTTTTCGTGAGCAGAGTGTGGACGTCCGCCGCGACGGCGCTCAGGGCGCGACAGCCACGGGGTCGTCGGTGCCGGACGACCGCGCGTCGGTCCCGGACGAAGGCGCGTCGGTGCCGGACGCCGGCGGAGGATCCCCTTGCGCCGCCGACTCGTGCACGACGGGCGTCCATGCGCTGCCGTTCGCCGCGCTGTGCTCCACCGCGGCCAGCACCCGCTGCACCCGAAGCCCGTCGGCGAAGGACGGTTCGGGGTCCCGGCCCTCGTCGATGGCCCACAGCAGGTCGCGCACCTGGTGGACGAAGGTGTGGTCGTAGCCGAGTCCGTGACCCGGCGGCCACCATCCCTCGAGATAGGGGTGGTCGGGTTCGGTGACGAGGATCCGCCTGAAGCCCGCCGTCTCCGACGCCTCCGTATGGTCGTGGAAGTCCAGTTCGTTGAGGCGCTCCAGATCGAAGGCGATGCTGCCGCGATCGCCGTTGATCTCGATGCGCAGGGCGTTCTTGCGTCCGGCGGCGACCCGCGTGGCCTCGAAGGACGCGATGGCGCCGCCGGGGAACCGGCCGGTGAACAGTGCGGCGTCGTCCACCGTGACCGGCCCGCGTGGGGCCGTCCCGTCGGCGACGGCCGCGAGTCCCGAGGACGCCGCGGGCAGCGGACGTTCGCGGACGAAGGTCTCGGTGAGCGCCGAGACTCCCGTCAGCGGCTCGCCGACGAGGTACTGGGCCAGGTCGACGATGTGGGCTCCGAGGTCGCCCAGCGCACCGGAGCCGGCGTGCTCGCGCTGAAGCCGCCACACCAGGGGGAACTCCGGATCAACGATCCAGTCCTGGAGATACTGTGCCCGTACGTGCCGCAGACTGCCGAGACGGCCGTCGGCGATGAGGCGGCGGGCGAGTGCCAGCGCCGGTGTGCGCCGGTAGCTGAAGCCCACCATGGAGCGCACGCCGCGACGCGACGCCTCGGCCGCGGCGGCGGCCATCGCCTCCGCCTCCTCGACGGTGTTGGCGAGCGGCTTCTCGCACAGCACGTGCTTTCCGGCCTCCAGCGCCGCGATCGCGATCTCGGCATGACTGGATCCCGGGGTGCAGATGTCCACCAGCTGGACGTCGGGGCGGGCGATCAGGGCCCGCCAGTCGGTGTCGGTGGCGGCCCAGAGCTGACGCCGGGCAGCCTCTTCCAGTGCCGCTCGCTCGCGTCCGGCAAGGGCGGCCATGACGGGGCGTCTGGGCAGATCGAAGGCACAGGCGACGGTGCGCCAGGCATGCGAGTGGGCGCGGCCCATGAAGGCGTATCCGACCATGCCCACCCCGATCGTGGGCGAGTCGTGCTGACTGTCCATAGGCGCTCCTGAAGGATGCGTGTGGCGCGGGCAACGGACGCCGGAATCACGTCCGTTCGTGGGAACGAACGTGGGCGTCACGCCCGTCCGCGGGGAACGGATTCCGGCCGCGCGGGGCTCGTCAGGCCGGTGAGAAGATGTGGTCGCTGATCAGCCGGGTGGCGCCGACGACGCCGGCGACCTGGCCGAGTTCGCCGAGGACGATCGGCAGGTTGCCGGTCGCCAACGGCAGGGACTGCCGGTAGACCTGGGTGCGGATGCTGGCCAGGAGGGTGTGACCCAGCCCGGTGAGCCCTCCCCCGATGACCACGAGGCCGGGGTTGAAGAAGCTGACCAGGCCGGCGATGACCTGACCGGTGCGGCTGCCGCCCCGGCGGATCAGTTCGAGGGCCGCGGCGTCACCGGCGCCGGCGGCCGCCGAGACGTCCTCGGCGGTCAGCCGTCCGGTCGCCTCGAGCCGTCCGGCCAGTTCCGCCGAGCGGCCGCCCTCGGCCAGCGCGATGGCGTCGCGCACCAGGGCGTTGCCGCCGAAGTGCGCCTCCAGGCAACCGATGTTGCCGCAGGCGCACGGCGGCCCGTCGGGGTCCACCTGGATGTGGCCGATGTCGCCGGCGCTGCCGGTGAAACCGCGGTGGACCTCGCCGCCGACGACGATGCCGCAGCCGATGCCGGTCCCCACCTTGACCCACAGGAAGTCGCGCACGGACCGGGCGACACCGGCCTGCTGCTCCCCGAGGGCCATCAGGTTCACGTCGTTGTCGACGAGGACGGGGCAGCCGAGTTCCTGGCTCAGCGCCTCGCGGACGGGGAAGCCGTCCCAGCCCGGCATGATCGGTGGTGCGACGGGGACGCCCTCGGGGAACCGGACCGGTCCCGGGACGCCGATCCCGGCGCCGTCGAAGTGCTCCGCCACGCCGGCCTCGCGCAGCTTGGCGGCCAGGGCGAGCACCCGCTCGAACACGGCGACCGGCCCCTCCCGCACGTCCAGTGGCTCGGAAAGGTGGCCGAGCACCTCCAGCTCCGCGTTGGTGACCGCGGCGTCCACGGACGTGGCACCGATGTCCACGCCGAGGAATCGCAGCGACGGAGCGATCCGGACGTTGTGCGAGCGGCGGCCGCCACGGGAGGCGGCGAGACCGTCCTGGACGACGAGGCCCGTCTCCAGCAGCCGGTCGATCTCGACCGCGAGCTTCGAGCGCGACAGCTCGACCCGGTCACCCAGGGCGACCCGGGACTGCGGACCGAGGTCGCGCAACAGGCGCAGCAGCGTGGCCTGGTGGACATTGGCCGGTCGAGCCGTCATACGCCTCACGCCGCCCCTCCCGTCGTCGCCGAAGCCGTACGCGCACCCGGCACTTCGGGGCGCGACTTTCAAAAGGACCGTAGCACCGTGGTGCCGAACACAAAAGAACTTGTGCAGCAGTCCGATGAACTTTCATCTCGCAATGGACAAAGCCGGGTTGAAGTCCCCGCCGTGACGGGTGTGCGCCGGGTCCGCGTCCGCGGCATGGATCCGCCGGACCGGTCCTGACGGGCCCCGACAGCGGGCAGGCCCGATGGAGTGGAGCCGGCCGGCTCCACTCCATCGGGCCCTGACACGAGGCGGAGGCCCTCATCCGTCCTCCGCCGTCAGCTCACCGCTCGATACGGGTGGTGTGCGGCTTGCCGACGTCGCTGCGGCCGGCGGCCTTCTTGATGGCGCCGGCCTCCCGCTGGTCGACGACGCCCTCGCGCCGCAGGTCCGCGACGAGTTCCTCGACGGCCGAGACGAACGCGCCGTGGCTCGCCCAGGCCGCGTGGTCCTCGATCAGCTCGTTGATCGTGCAGCCGTTCGTCGTGACGCGGTTCGGGATGCCCGTGTTGACCGTACCGACGAACACCGTCGAACGGTCGTCCGTCTCAGGGCAGTCGGTGGGCGGCTTGCTGTCGACCACGGTCAGTGTCAGCGACTTGGCCGCGGACGTGTTGCCCGCCTTGTCGCTGGCCCGGTACAGGAAGGTATGGCTGCCCGCGCGGTTCACCGCCACCGGCCCGGAGTACTGCAAATAGGGGCCGCCGTCCAGGGAGTACTCGGTCGCTGCCACGCCCGACCCCGAGTCCGTGGCGGTCACCGTCACGGTCGCGCTGCCCACGTAGTTCCCGGCGGCGTCCTTCGTCCCCGAGACGGAGGCGGACACCTCCGGCGGAGTGGTGTCCTGCGGCGGAGCGGCCACCACCGAGAACGACACCGACTGCTCGACGGAGGTGTTGCCTGCCTTGTCGGTGGCCCGGTACGCCAAGGTGTGCTGACCCACAGCACTCACCTGAACCGGCGCGCCGTAATCCTTGTAGGCCCCGCCGTCCAGCGCGTACTCGATCTTGGCGACACCCGACTCCGCATCCGAAGCCGTCACCGTCACCGTCGCACTGGAGACGTAGTTCCCCGAGGCGTCCTTGGTACCCGACACCGTCGCCGACGTCTCCGGCGCCGTCGTGTCCTGCGGCGGAG
>NZ_BNBC01000046.1 GCF_014654675.1 Streptomyces spiralis | reverse complement strand
CCCGCCTTGTCCGACGCCCGGTACGTCAGGGTGTGCTGACCGACACTGCTCACCTTCACGGGGTCGGTGTACGTGGCATAGGCCCCGCCGTCGAGCGCGTACTCGATTTTGTCCACTCCGGAACCGGAGTCCGAGGCCGACAGCGTGACCGTCGCACTGTCGACGTAGTTCCCCGAGGCATCCTTCGTACCCGACACCGACGCCGACGTGTCGGGGGCGGTGGTGTCGCCCCCGGGGGCGGCGGTGACGGTCAGTTCGCCCGACATGATGTGACCCGGCATCGCGCAGTAGTACCGGTAGACGCCGGGAGTGAGGGTGACCTCGGCGGTGTGCCGGCCGCCGCTGGAGTCCGACGGGCTCGCCTGGATGTTGAGGCTGACGTCGGTGTTGTAGTCGGAGTTGGAGGTGTCGAACGTCAGCGTGTGCGGCATTCCCGTCGTGTTTCCGGTGGCCGCGCTGTTCTCGAACACGATCGTGGCCGGTCCGGCCACCGCGGTGGTGGGGGCGGACGTGTACCCCATGTATCCGTCGCCGGCCGTCCAGGTCAGCACCTGGGTCGCGGCCGTGGTGTCGTCGGCGCGGCTCCAGGCCGCGTAGGCGGCCGGGGCGGCCAACGCGAACACCGTGAGCAGCAGGCCTCCCACCGCCAGGACCACCGGATGCGTGCCGAACCGGCTGCGTCGCGCGGGTCTGGAAGGGGGCGGATCCGTCTGGGTATGGAGCAGTCTTCTGAACACCGCTGCACCTTTCGCGAATTCGCTTGTTGCGGTACCGCGCACGGATCCGCGGTTCCGCCGGGTGGACGACCGGCCGCCGGGACGACCGGTCGGGGCCCGTCCGGCCGGGAGCCGCTCGGAAATCGGTTCCGAAGCGGCGTTGGTGCCCGGGCCGTCATGCGACCCGCGCCCTGAACTCGACGGCACGATGAGCGAGCTGTGGGTGATCACGGGGGCGTGACGACGGCTGACCGGCCGCGGCCGCACGAGCGAGCGATCGACGTCCGCTCCGCCCCGTGCCGGAGCGCAGACGCCACGGACCCGCGCGCGAGGCTCACCCACCTCTCCGATTGCAGCAACGTTGCGAAGCTACCGGTCTTTTGACGACCCGCCAAGGTCTATGGCCACAACCCAACCAACTTTGACCTGAGTCTGGAAAAACTGGAGAAGCGCCGTTACGGTGAGGCCGTTCCGAGGCGCAGTCCGCCTTGCCGAGCCGAGCCGACTTCGTCCGTACCGCGCGCATCCGCACGCCGGGCGGCCCCGAACCGGCGAACCGACCCGACGGCTTCTGTGTCGAACCCGACGACCCCTCTGCCGAACAGAACGACTTCTCCCCCGGCCCCGTGGGGGCCGAACGCCCGGCGCACCACCGCTGACCGCCGCGTCCGGATGCCGTGCCGCCCGGGACGCCGGCGCGCCTCACGACCACGAAACGCCTTCAGGCATCCAGGCCTGTCGCGGATTGGAGAGCGATGACCGACTCAGGCGCAGGCGCCAGACGCCTCTTGACCCGGCGATCGTTCGCCGCTTCAGCTGTGGCGGCCACCGTCGCCCCCACGGTGCTGGGCGGCAGCGCCGCCGCGACCCCGGACAAGACCGCCGTCCCGGCATCGGACAAGCCCGCCGCCGCGGACAAGGGCGGCGACGTCCGCAATCTGACGCTGTACATGGAGAAGCTGCCGAACGGGGAGATGGGCTACGGCCTTCGCCCCGGCGAGGCGACGATCCCGGGCCCGCTCATCGAGCTGACCGAGGGCGACACCATGAACATCGAGGTGGTCAACAACCTCGACGTCGCCGCCAGCCTGCACGTGCACGGCCTGGACTACGACGTCGCCAGCGACGGCACCAAGATGAACGACAGCGTCGTCCAGCCGGGCGAGCGCAGAACGTACGTCTGGCGCACCCACGCCCCGGGCAGGCGCCAAGACGGGACATGGGAGGCCGGAAGCGCCGGCTACTGGCACTACCACGACCACAACGTCGGCACCGAGCACGGCACCGGCGGGATCAAGAAGGGGCTGTACGGCCCCGTGGTGGTGCGACGCAAGGGCGACGCGCTGCCCGACAAGCAGTTCACGGTCGTGTTCAACGACATGACGATCAACAACAGGACCGCTCCCAACACCCCCATGTTCAAGGCCGTCCGCGGTGAGCGGGTGGAGTTCATCGTGATCACCCACGGGGACTTCTTCCACACCTTCCACATCCACGGCCACCGCTGGGTGGACAACCGCACCGGGATCCTGGAGGGCCCGCAGGACGTCAGCCGGGTGATCGACACCAAGACCACCGGCCCCGCGGACTCCTTCGGGTTCCAGGTGATCGCCGGCGAGCGGGTCGGCGCGGGCCACTGGATGTACCACTGCCATGTCCAGAGCCACTCCGACATGGGGATGTCCGGTGTCTTCATGGTGACCGAGGCCGACGGAACGGTCCCCGGCGGCATGCACTCCATGCCTGACATGCCCGATATGCCCGGCATGTAGAAGGAGCGGCGCTCGTCCCGTCACTCCCCGAGCCACGCCCGTCGGACCTGACCGGACGGTCTGACGGGCGTGTACCACCCCGCCGCCGCTCGCTCGGCCCTGGGCCATCGGGTCCAGGGCGACGCCGGCCGAGCGGCGGCCCCGGCTCCACCCCTGACCACTCTTCCGTTGTCGGATCGAGTCAAGGAGCAACAATGGGCCGAAGAAACCGGTTCACCCTGTCGCGACTGAGTGGCGCGCCACCGTCGCATTCCGCACCGACCCCCCGTCGTACGCCGGCCTGGCGGCGCGGGGTCGTTCTGCTGTCCAGCTCCGCGCTGGCACTGGGACTGGCCGCGCTGCCGGCCGTGCAGGCACAGGCACGGCCACAGACCGGAGCGACCGAGGACCAGGGCACCGCCGCCGACGCCTCGGTGAACGTCCTGGTCTTCCACGGGCCGGCCGACCAGCAGGACGACCCCGTCAAGACCGCCGTATCGACGATCAAGGAACTGGGGCAGAAGAACGGCTTCTCCGTGGACGAGTCGGACGACCCGTCCGTCTTCACCACCGACCGCCTGGCCCAGTACCGCGGCGTGGTCTTCCTGTCGGCCAAGGGCGTGTCCCTCACCTCCGACGAGGAGTCCGCGTTCCAGGCCTACGTCAAGGGCGGCGGCGGCTTCGTCGGCGTCCACGACGCGGCACGCGCGGAGGCCGGCTCCAGCTGGTTCACGGGCCTGATCGGCACGCGTCCGGCCGCCAGCCTGCCCGCCTCGGAGAAGGTGGCCGACGTCACGGCGAGCGACGACAACCCGCCCAACGAGACGAAGGCCAAGCTCTTCGACGGCAGCAACACCACCAAGTGGCTGGCGCACCAGAACACCGCGTGGGTGACGGCGAAGATGGACCACGCCGTCGCGGTGGCCCAGTACGCGCTGACGTCGGCCAACGACTACCCGGGCCGGGATCCCAAGGACTGGACCCTGCAGGGCTCGCAGGACGGGAACGACTGGAAGACGCTGGACACCCAGTCCGGCCAGAGCTTCCCGGACCGCTTCCAGACCAAGCAGTACAAGTTCTCCAACACCACGGCCTACCAGTACTACCGGCTGAACGTCACCGCCAACTCCGGTGAGCCGCTGACCCAGTTGGCCGAGCTGCGGCTGTTCGGCGCCGACCCGGCGCCCGCGCCGGAGACGAAGGTGCAGCAGGCGGTAGTGGACGTCACCGACCGCCAGCACCCGGCGAACAAGGGCCTTCCGCTGAAGTGGACCCGGTCCGACCAGTGGATGAACTGGGACCCGAACCCCAGCGGCACCGTCCAGACGGTCGCCCAGGTCGAGGAGAACTCCTACGACGCCGGGCCGGCGGGCAACGGCGCCTTCCACCCGATCTCCTGGTGCCGGGACTACGACGGCGGCCGGTCGTTCTACACCGGCATGGGCCGCACCGACGACAGCTACACCTCGGACACCAAGTTCCAGAGCCATCTGCTCGGCGCCATCGAGTGGACGACCGGCATGGTCCGCGGCGACTGCCAGGCCACCATCGCGTCGAACTACTCCGTCGAACGGCTCACGGCCAAGAACCAGTCGGGCCAGCTCGACCAGATCGGTGAGCCCCACGGGCTGACGATCGCCCCCGACGGCAAGACCTTCTACATCGGCAAGGCGGCCTGCCCGAGCGGACCCATCCCGGACTGGAACGACCCCAAGGTGGGCCTGGGCTGCGGCACGATCCATCAGTGGGACCCCAAGACCAAGCAGGTCAAGCTGCTCACCACGCTCGACGTGATGGGCAACCGCGGCAGCGGTGACGAGCTGGTCAAGAACGAGGAGGGTCTGGTCGGCATCACGCTCGACCCCAAGTTCGAGCAGAACGGCTGGATCTACATCTACTGGATGCCGCACGAGTCGGTCGACCGGGACAAGCAGACGGGCCAGCGCACCATCTCGCGGCTGACCTACGACTTCAAGAACCAGTCGATCGACAAGAGCACCCGCAAGGACCTCCTGCACTGGACCGCCCAGATCCACAGCTGCTGCCACACGGGCGGCGGCATGACCTTCGACAACGATGGCAACCTCTACGTCGGCGTCGGTGACGACAACTCCTCGCAGGGAGCCGGGGCGGGCTACTCGGGGAACAACTGGACCAAGGACTACAAGGGCCTGTCCTTCCAGGACGCCCGCCGTACGGCCGGCAACACCAACGACCTCAACGGCAAGATCCTTCGGATCCACCCCGAGGCCGACGGCACGTACACGATCCCCAAGGGCAACCTGTTCACCGGAAACGAGGAGGGCGGCGGCAAGACCCGCCCGGAGATCTACGTCATGGGTGTCCGCAACATCGCGCGGATCGCCTGGGACAAGACCAACAACTGGCTGACCGCGGCCTGGGTCGGCCCCGACGCGCCGACGCCCGACCCGGAGCTCGGCCCGGCCAAGTACGAGACCGCGACCATCATCACCTCCGCGGGCAACCAGGGCTGGCCGTACTGCATGGGCAACAAGCAGCCCTACCGTGACCGCAGCAACACCGACGCGAGCGTGCTCACCGGCTGGTACGACTGCGACCACCCGAAGAACACCTCGCCCCGCAACACCGGGCTGGTGGACCTCCCGCCGATCCGCAGCAACATGATCTGGTACTCGCCGCAGGGCGGCGGCGTGGACTACCCGAAGCGCAACGACGGCAGCGGGCTGCCCACGTACGTGCAGAGCGACGAGAAGTACACCGAGCCCTACCTCAAGGGCGGCGGCCAGGCCATCATGGACGGCCCGACCTACCACCGCTCGGAGGTGGACACCGACAGCGGTGTCGCCTGGCCCTCGTACTGGGACAACAAGTGGTTCATCGGTGACGAGTCCAACGCCAACAACCGCGTCGCGGTGACCGTCACCCCGGACAACGTCAAGGACCAGTCCCAGCCGGCCTTCGGCGAGGACCTGCGCCGGATCCTCCCCGGCGGCGTCGGGGACAACAAGATCCAGAGCTGGATGGACGCCAAGTTCGGCCCGGACGGCGCGCTCTACATGCTCGACTACGCCGGTGGCTTCTTCAGCCTGGACCCGAACCAGAAGCTGGTCCGCGTCGCCTACCACGGTGGGCCGGCCACGCCGAACCCGAGCGACGCCGCGGGACGCGCGGTCGCGCAGAGCAAGCCGCGGACGATCCAGTTCTCGGCCGCGAAGGCGGGCGGCGTCTCCTGGGAGTGGAACTTCGGTGACGGCAGCCAGCCGTCGCACGAGGCCAACCCGACACACACCTACGCCGACTACGGCACCTACCACGCCACGCTCAAGGTGACCTACGCCAACGGCGAGCAGTCCACCGGGAAGATCGACGTGACGGCGGGCTGCACGGCGCCCGACGCCCGTTCCACGGTCCGGCTGCTCGACACCGACACCGGTGTGGCCAACCACAAGGTCGGCGGCGGCTGCACGATCAACGACCTGATCGACGACGAGGGCGCCTGGCCCAACCACGGCGCGTTCGTCAGCAACCTCAACGACCTGGTCGACCAGTTCCGCAAGGACGGCATCATCGACAACCGCGAGGCGGCGACCCTCAGCAAGGAAGGTGCCCAGTCGCCCATCGGCAAGACGCCGGGATACAAGTCCATCTTCGACGGGTCGGCGAGCAGTCTCGCCGGATGGAGCCAGGCTGGCGCGGGCACGTTCTCGCTCCTGCCGGACGGCACCCTGCGCAGCTCCGGCGGCATGGGCATGCTGTGGTACAGCAAGCAGGAGTTCAAGGACTACTCGATCAGGCTGCAGTTCCGGGATGTCGCTCCGGAGGGCCACCAGGCCAACAGCGGTGTGTTCGTGAGGTTCCCGGATCCGCGGACTCCGCTGGACCAGCGGCCCGAGGGCTGCAGTACCACGGGATCGGCCCGCACCGCTCCGGAGTGGGTGGCGATCTACTGCGGCAACGAGATCCAGATCTACGACGGCGCCACCGGTGAACCCCAGAAGACCGGCTCCGTCTACAACTTCGATCCACTCGACCTGGACCAGGCGAAGGTCACCCCGAAGGGCCAGTGGAACGACTACGAGATCCGGGTCGTGGGGCAGCACTACACGATCATCCGCAACGGCGTGGTGATCAACGAGTTCGACAACACGCCCGGCAAGTCGTCGTCGCGTGCGGGCGATCCGCCCACGGACCTGCGTCAGTTCCTCAGCGGCTACGTGGGTCTGCAGAACCACAGTGACAACGACCTGATCGAGTTCCGCAACATCCGGGTGCGGAACCTGTAGCAGGGAGCGGTCGACGCCGGGCTCGGGGCGGCAGCCCCGGGCCCGGCTCTGCCACGGGTTGAACCGTTCAACGGGCAGAAGTTTTCGTGTAGAGCGGATCAAATGCGGACCCATGCAGCGGCGGCACTCTTGACCCTGTGCACGGGACCGGTTACCCAAGCTACTGAAGTTGCCCTAGTCATCTGAAACGTTTACAGGCGAATGAAAGATCCCGCGGTCGATCACGGTTCTGGCCACCCCCGTGGGGCGGCCTTCCCCGCGTTCCCTGCCGGCCGCGCTCGGCGAAGGAGACGGAAGTGTCCACGCTCAGCTACCCGACAGGCCGGCGAACCCAATCCGACACCGCATGTCTGCTGAGGGACGAGGTGCGCCTGCTGTCGCTCCTGGCGACCGGTCTGCCGGTCGAGGCCGTCGCCCGGCGGCTCCATGTCTGCCCCCGCACGGTGCGGCGTCGCTGCCGGGGGGTGTGCGACAAGATAGGCGTCGGCAGCGTCATCGAGGCCGTCGCCTGGGCGGCCCGGCGCAGACTGATCTGACCGCAGCCGGAAGCCGGGCGCCTCTCCCGGCGCAGCGCACTGCTGCGCGCCCTGCCGCGTCCCTCGAGGGGTTGCGACAGGGCGCGCCGAAGTCAGGTGGGAGCGACGTCCCTGGCGGTGAGGGAACTCCTCGCCGCCAGGCATGAGAAAGCGGCCGCCCCGTCCCGCCGCCCACCCCGGCAGGAGCGGGGCGGGCGGCGGGACGGGGCGGTGGCGCAGGGTCAGGAGAGCAGGTTCGCGAGCGCGGTGTAGCTGCGCTGCGCGGCACCGAGCGAGCCGGGCGGGTCGGGCTGGGTGCCGGGGGCGGTGTCCTGTTCCCAGATGCCGTGGTGGTTGCCGAACGGGCCGATCGCGTGGATGAAGCGCTGGTAGCGCATGTCACCCGCGCCGAACTCGGTCATGTCGTAGCCGTCGGCGACGTTCGGGTCGGACTTGCCGTCCTTCATGTGGAACATCGTGTAGCGGTAGGGGTGCGCGCGCACATAGGCGGCGGGGTCGAAGCCCGGGTAGCGGAACTGGCCGACGAAGGCCCAGTACACGTCCATCTCCAGGTAGACGTGGGCGGGGTCGGTGTTCTCCAGGAAGACGTCGTAGAGACGCACCTCCGGCTGATCCTTGCCGAAGGCGAACTCGCCCGAGTGGTTGTGCTGGTAGAGCTTGAGTCCGCGCGCCGTGGCGGCCTCGCCCCAGCGGTTGAAGTCCTCCGAGGCGGCCTGGTACGCGGCGACCGTCGGGGTGTCCGAGGGGGCGTTCGCGGTCCCTATGTTCGGCATGCCGAGGATCTGGGCGTTGTCGAGCTCCTGCTGCAGGTTGCTGCGGAAGGACCCGATGCCGATGTGGCTGCCGATGGCCCGCAGGCCGTTGTCGTCGAGCAGCGTACGGATCTCCTGGAGTGTGATCTGCCGGCCCAGGATGGAGGTGTTCTGGGTGTATCCGGCGAACTCGACCTCCTTGTAGCCCATCCGCGACAGTTCCTCGAAGACGACGCGGAAGCCGAGGTCGTAGACCTTGTCGCGGACGCTGTAGAGCTGGATGCCGATGGCGTCCTTCGGGATGCTCAGGCTCGCGCCGTGGGGACCGGCGTCCGGGGCGAGTGTCTGGGCGGCCGCGGGGAGCGCGCCCGCGACGGTCGCCGCGCCGATGGCCACGGTGCCGGCGGCTGCCGCCCGCAGAAAGCCTCTGCGACCGACGTCATGGGTGAACTGACCCATCATCACTCCTTACGTGTGGAGCAGGGGGGTGGTACGGGGCGTTCGTCGACCTGGAAGGCCTGAGGGGCGCGTAGTTGGCGGAACTGACGGACGATGAACACCTGAGACGGCCGATAGTTCACCACGAACGGCCGCCACTTTTCACCGTACGAGCAAAAGATGTGGCCACTTGAGGCAATGAAACGCAGCTACCCGGCAGTAGATTCTTGACAGTGCATGGCCACGGGTTCACGCTCATGACGCTTCCTCAGGGGGCCGTGGATGTTGTGGGCGCCCGTGCAGTTCTGGGACATGTGCCCGCTCCACCGGTCGAACGGCACACACCGGCCCCGGCATCCAGCCCCGGCCCGACACCCCCGCGCGACGCGACGGTTCGCGCGACGTTCATCGCAGCGCCACACGAGAGGCAGGCAGTACGTGCGTACACCAGTGAGCCGACTACTCACCGCCACGTTGAGCGCGATGCTCAGCGTGGGGGTCGCGGTGGCCGGATCGACGACCGCGCAGGCGCGGACCGAGGCATCGGCCCGTACGGCCGCGGCCGCACCCAGTGCCGCGACATCCGACTTCCAGCAGGTCACTCTCGCCAAGGGACCCGAACAGGTGGGTGAGCCCATGGGGCTCGCCGTGCTGCCCGACGGCAGCGCACTGCACAGCTCCCGTGACGGCACCGTCTACTACACGACCCTCGACGGTCTCACCGACGTGGCGGCGAAGCTCTCGGTGTACACCCACGACGAGGACGGGTTGCAGACCCTCGCGATCGACCCGCACTTCGCCAAGAACCACTGGGTCTACGCGTACTACGCCCCCCGACTCGACACCCCCATGACCGACGCCCCGGAGAACGGGACGGCCGCCGACTTCGCGCCCTACAAGGGCTACAACCAGCTGTCCCGGTTCACCTTCACCGACGGCAAGCTGGACCTGTCGAGCGAGAAGAAGATCATGCGGGTCGACACCGACCGAGGGCAGTGCTGCCACGTCGCGGGCGACATGCACTTCGACGGCGACGGCAACCTGCTGCTGAGCACCGGCGACGACTCCAACCCGTTCGAGTCCGACGGCTACGCCCCCATCGACCGGCGCCCGGGCCGCAACCCCGTCTTCGACAACGAGCGCTCCACGGCCAACACCAACGACCTGCGCGGCAAGCTGCTCCGGATCAAGGTGCACGACAACGGCACCTACACGATCCCCGACGGCAACCTGTTCCCGAAGGGCACCTCCAAGACCCGTCCCGAGATCTACGCGATGGGCTTCCGTAACCCCTTCCGGTTCAACGTCGACAAGAAGACCGGCGTCGTCTACCTGGCCGACTACGGCCCGGACGCCAGCACCGCGAACCCGAAGCGCGGACCGGAGAACACGGTCGAGTTCAACCGGATCACCAAGCCCGGCTTCTTCGGGTGGCCGTACTGCATCGGCGACAACACGCCTTACGTCCAGTACGACTTCGCCACCGGACAGTCCGGGAAGCCCTTCGACTGCGCCCACCCGGTGAACGACGCTCCTCTGAACACCGGTCTGAAGGACCTGCCCCCGGCCCAGCCGGCGTGGATATGGAACCACTACGCGGGCAACCCGCTGTTCCCCCAGCTCGGCGGCGAGGGCGCCCCCATGGGCGGCCCCGTCTACGACTACGACCCGGGGCTGAAGTCCGCGGTCAAGTTCCCCCAGAGCTATGACGGGAAGTTCTTCGCCTACGAGTTCGGCGCCCACTGGATCAAGCCGATCGCATCCGACGCCAGCGGAAAGATCCAGTCGATCGACACGCTCACCAACGGCAACGACTGGGCGCGCCTGGTGGAGCCCATCGACACCGAGTTCGGACCGGACGGCTCGCTGTACGTGCTCGACTACGGCAGCGCGTGGTTCGGCGGCTCCCTGGACGCCGGGCTCTACAAGATCGAGTACTCGCCGGGCAACAAGGCGCCGACCGCGGCGATCACGACGGACACCACCTCGGGCAAGAACCCGCTCACGGTGAAGTTCGACGGCACGGGCTCGACCGACCCCGAGAACGACGCCCTCACCTACGCGTGGGACTTCGACAACAACGGCACGACCGACTCCACGAGTGCCACCCCGTCGTTCACCTACACCGCGAACGGCCAGTACCACGCCAAGCTCACGGTCAGCGACCCGAGCGGCAGGACGGGCGTCGCCGCCGTCCTGGTCACGGTGGGCAACTCCGCGCCGGTGCTGAAGTTCTCCGAGCCGCCGAACGGGCTGACGTTCAAGGACGGTGACCAGGTCGCCTGGAAGATCGACGCGACCGACCCGGACGGCACCCCGGTGGACTGCTCCAAGGTCCAGGTCAGCTACTCGCTCGGCCATGACATGCACGCCCACAACCTCTCGCAGGCCACGGGGTGCAGCGGCACGTTCTCCATGACCACGGCGGGCCACACGGACTCCGACGACTTCTACGGCATCTTCTCCGCGAGCTACACCGACGCCTCGCCGACCGCCGGGGTCCCCGACCTCACCGGCACGACGCAGATCATCCTGATGCCCAAGGGCAGGCAGGCGGAGTTCTACCGCACGCAGTCCGGCGTGCAGACGACGTCCGTCGCCGGCGCCCAGGGCGGCGAGGCGGTCACGTCGATCGGCAACGGTGACTGGATCGAGTTCGACCCGTACGACCTCCAGGGTGTGAGCAAGATCGACTTCCGGGCCGCGTCCAGCGGTGCCGGCGGCACGATCGAGGTCCGCACCGACGCCCCCGACGGCCCGCTGGTCGGTACGGCGACGGTCGGCGACACCTCCGGCGCCTTCACGACGGTCAGCGCACCGGTGACCGACCCGGGCGGGACGCACAAGCTGTACTTCGTCTTCAAGGGCGGCAGCGGCGACCTGTTCAGCCTGGACGCGTTCACGATGAGCTGAGCCGAGCTGACAGCAGGCAACGGCGGAGGGCCCCGGAGACGGGGCCCTCCGTTCCTGTGCCCGGGGCGGGCCCGGGCAGGCGTTCGACAACACGCCCCTCGCCCCACAACGCGTGCCCTTCGCCACAATTTGCCCAATTTGGACGCTTGAGCGCCTATAAGTGGTTTCACAGCTGACCGCATTACTCCGGCGACCTTCATCGGAGACTCCAGTAACCAGTGGCATGGGAGAAGCGTTTGATCACGGCACGTAAACGAAGCACCGGGCTGGCGGCTGCGGCCGGCGCCCTGGGCGGCGTGCTCGCCCTGACCGCACTCGGCGGCACCAGCCACGCCGCCACCGGCGGCAACGAGGCCGGAAGCCACCCGGCGGCGCAGGCACCGGCGGCGCAGGCACCCGCCCAGGACGCTTCCGATGCCCGAGTAAAGATCACCCCTGGCCAAGCGGCCTACAACATAGGGATCAACGCCCCCGTCGAGGTCACCGTCAGTGACGGCAAGCTCACCAAGGTCACGATGACCGCCGTCGCGACCGGTACCGAGGTCCCGGGCACGCTGTCCGCGGACGGCACCTCCTGGAAGCCGAACGGCCCGCTGGAGCGCGCCACCAGGTACCAGATCGCCGCGGAGGCCGAGGACGCCCAGGCCCGCCCCGTCACCCAGAACGCCACGATCACCACGGCCTCCCCGGCCAACGACTTCATCGGGCACCTCTCCCCCGAGGACGGCTCGACCGTCGGCGTGGGCATGCCGGTGAGGATCGACTTCGACAAGGCGATCGGCGACAAGGCCGCCGTGGCGTCGGAGATCCACGTCAGCTCCTCCAGCGGCCAGAAAGTCGTCGGTCACTGGCTCAACGACCACCGCCTGGACTTCCGCCCCGAGAACTACTGGAAGCCCGGCTCCACCGTCACCGTCAAGCTCGACCTCCACGGCACCCAGAAGACGGTCACCTTCAAGATCGGCCGCAGCCAGATCAGCACGGTCGACGCCGCGACCAAGCAGATGACCGTCGTACGGGACGGCAAGACGATCAAGACCATCCCGATCTCGTCCGGCAGCCCCGAGCACCCGACGTACAACGGCCAGATGGTCATCTCCGAAAAGTTCCGGCAGGTCCACATGAACGCCGCGACCGTCGACCTCAAGGAGAAGGACGGCAAGCCCTCGTACGACATCAAGGCCGTACCGCACGCCATGCGCCTGACCGACTCGGGCACGTTCATCCACGGCAACTACTGGGGTGCCGACTCGGTCTTCGGCAAGGTCAACACCAGCCACGGCTGCGTGGGCCTGAAGGACGTCAGGGGCGGCGGCGACCACAACCAGCCCGCCGCGTGGTTCTTCGACAACTCGCTGACCGGTGACGTCGTGACCGTCAAGAACTCCCAGGACACGACCGCACTGGCCCCGGACAACGGTCTCAGCGACTGGAACATGCCGTGGAGTCAGTGGACCGCGGGCGACACGACCCGCT
Source organism: Streptomyces spiralis (assembly GCF_014654675.1). Classification (GTDB taxonomy): domain Bacteria; phylum Actinomycetota; class Actinomycetes; order Streptomycetales; family Streptomycetaceae; genus Streptomyces; species Streptomyces spiralis. The sequence continues at coordinate 60,753 of NZ_BNBC01000046.1, read as the reverse complement.
GACACGACGCGACGGCGAGCGAAAGGCCTGGTCACCACGCTGACCAGGCCTTTCGGCTGCTGAGACCTCTGTCTGTCCGGGGGCGGATCGACCGCCGGGGCGGCGAACCCGGTCAGTGACCCGCGAAGTGCCTGGCGGCCGCGGCGGAACCGCGCAGCACGTAGAGGCACCACACCTGAACGGCGAAGACGATCAGGGAGGGGAAGGGGTGACCGGGCACGGGCAGGGCGTACCGGGCGAAGAAGTCACCGTAGTGGGCCCGGACCGCCGTGAACGCCGCCGCTTCCTGTGCAAGCGTGAGCACGATGAGCCAGCTCAGCAGGGCGCGCGCCCACAGCGCACCGCGGAGCACACCGGGTACGCAGGCCGCCAGCGCGAGTGCGGTGACCCATGACAGCAGGACGCCCAGTCCGATCTCCGGCCGGCTCCCCAGCCAGCGGGAGGAGTCGTCGGCGAGCGCGGCTCCGAGAGCGGCCGTGGAGCCGGCGCGGAAGAGCAGGGTGAGGGCGGCGACGACGGCGACCAGCACGGCCAGGACCACCACACTCGCCGGGCACCCGTGGGTGGAGGCAGCGGCGGTCCGCCCGTCGGCGGGCACGCGTGGTCGCCGGGCGTCCCGGGTGAGGGGCAGCACGGCGGCTCCCAGGCCCAGGAGCAGTGCGTCGACGGCCAGGCCCGTGCCCCACAGGGCCGTGGCGTCGCCCGCGAACACACCGATCGTCCCGACGGCTCCCGCGAGCGCGAGGACGATCCCGAGGACGCAGAGCACGGCCTGCGCCCAGCGGACTCCCACGTGGATCCCGGCGCCGAGCACCGCCGTACACAGGGCGATCAGCAGGAACACCCCACTGAGAGAGCTGAACCCGAACGCGGTGAGGGCGATGAGATAGGCGGCGAACGCCATGCCGTGGCGCGCCTCCGGTGTCCGCGTCCGCCCGTCCCCCGACGGCGGCGGCACCGACGGGCGAGGCGGGTGGGCCGGTGGGCGCGGGGCACCGCCCGGGTCGGCAGGTGCCGGGCTGGGCGGTGCCGGGCTGGAAGGTGCCAGGCCGGGAGGTGCCAGGCCGGGAAGTGCCGGTCGTGCCGCGGCGGCCGCGGGCGCCGCCGGGGCCGGTGACGGGAGCGCGGCCACCGGCGTACCGGCCGCGGCCGCGCCGCGCCAGAGGCTCCCCACCGCGCCCACGCGTACGGCGTCACGCAGCGGCGGGTCGTCGGCGAGCGCCTGTTCCACTGCCGTGAGAAGGCGTCGCCGGGTGGCGGCGCGTGGGTCGGCGTTCCACTCTGTCCACCGGCTCATGACCTCACCGTGCCGCCGTGCGACGTCGTCGGGCACGCGCACGCCCTCAGGATCCGTGGTCAGGACCGTGACCAGCTTGTCGGCCAGCACGTTGACGTACATGAAAACCAGCCCCCGAGTCCACAACGCCCTTATAAGCCACCGGAGTTGACGGCACATCCGCGGCCTTCTTTGTACCGAGCACCGCCCCGGCTTCTCAACGCCGAAGCTGTCCCCGGTTCCGGGGACAGCCGGCCGGACAGCCCCTCGGCAGCGGGTGGCATCCCGGCGCTCACAGGACGGGACTGGCGCAGGCGATCGCCGACGCATGGACTCTCTCGCGTGTGTCGCCGCCGCCGGACACTCCCTGGGACGTCCCCCCGGATCCGGTGTCCCCGCTCGCACCCGACGGCACCGCCGAGGAGACGGCCCCGGACGGCGGGCAGCGGCGGCGGCGCCGTACCGCCCTGGCAGCGGTCGTCGCGGCGGTGGCAGCGGCCGCGATCGCGATCCTGGTGCTGAACCTCCTGCCCTCCGGGGACGGCGGTCACCCGACCGCCGCGCCGTCGACCGGCTCGAGCACCCGGACGGCGACTGCCTCGCCCTCCTCGGGCTGCGTGCCCGTCCATTACAAGACAGCGGACGGCCCGGCCGACTGCGCGGCACTGTCCGACGTCTGCGCCCTCGGCGCGCCCCTGTACACCCCCGACATCGACAAGCTGTGCGGCCAGGCCCCTCAAGCCTCGATCTACGTCGCGAACACCGGCGACCCACGCGGGCCGGACGGTTGCCTCGTGCTGGACGGCACCGGCTGGGCCACCGGCACGGTGGACTACAAGGGCACCGGCCGTGCCGCCGCCGACTGCAACGGCTGGATCGACCGCACGGCCGCCGATGACGGCGGCATCCCTCTGAAGTCCTGTCAGCAGATCTACCCGCACACCCGCACGACCTTCCTGGCCACGCTGCAGACGCCCGGTCACCGGACCACGACCGCCTGCATCTCCGCGAACAGCGGTGCGTAACGGACATCGCGGGGCGGACATCCCGGGACGCGCCGGTTTCGTGCGGCCCGTTTCGGCCGAATGCGTTCTTCGCCGAAGCACCGCCCCCTGCTAGCGTCGGGCGGAGCGGGACACGGGGGCAGACGGGGGCATGAGATGGCAGCAGCCGAGGTGATCGATCTGGTCGCGATGGGCGAGGACTTCGTCCGCGATCCCTATCCGGTCTACGCGGCGCTGCGGGAGCGTGGCCCTGTGCACAAGGTGCGGATTCCCGAGGGCACGGAGGCCTGGCTCGTCGTCGGGTACGAGGCCGGCCGCGCCGCGCTGGTGGACCCGCGGTTGTCCAAGCAGTGGAAGAACGCCTCACCCTCCTTCCCGTTCCCCAGTCCGGCCGCGGGGCCGCACATGCTCAACTCCGACCCGCCGGACCACGAGCGGCTGCGCAAGCTGGTCGTCCGTGAGTTCACACCGCGCCGGATCGACCAGCTCGCGCCGCGGGTGCAGCAGATCACCGACGAGCTGCTCGACACCATGGTGGCGATTCCGGAAGGGCGGACCGATCTCGTCGAGGCCCTCTCGTTCCCGCTGCCGATCTCGGTGATCTGCGAGCTGCTCGGCGTGCCGATGCTGGACCGGGCCGCTTTCCGGGCCTGGACCAGCACGATCCTCACCGACCCCGACCCGGCGGCGCGGCAGGCGGCGACGCGAGAGACGTCCGCGTATCTCGTCGACTTGCTGGATCGCAAGCGCCTGGAGCCGGGCCAGGACCTGATGAGTGCTCTGATCCGCACCACCGACGAGGACGGCGACCGGCTGTCCGCGGACGAACTGCGCGGCACCGCCTGGCTGCTGCTGGTCGCAGGGCATGAGACCACGGTCAATCTGATATCCAACGGCGTACTGGCCCTGCTGACGCATCCCGACCAACTCGCCGCGCTGCGCGAGGACATGACGCTCATCGACAGCGCCGTGGAGGAGATGCTGCGCTACGACGGGCCGGTGGAGACGCCGACGTTCAGGTTCACCACGGAACCGGTCGAGATCGGCGATACGGTCGTCCCCGGCGGTGGCGAGCTGGTCCTCGTCGCCCTGGCGGACGCGAACCACGACCCGGCGCGGTTCCCCGACCCCGGCCGCTTCGACATCCGGCGGGCCGCGGGCGGCCATGTCGCCTTCGGCCACGGCATCCACTACTGCCTCGGCGCACCGCTCGCCCGCATGGAGGCTCGCATCGCGATCCGTGCGCTGCTGGAGCGTTGCCCCGACCTCGCACTCGATGCCCACCCGGCGGCCCTGAGCTGGCGTCAGGGCATGCTCATCCGGGGCCCGCACCGGCTGCCGGTGCGGTGGACGTCCCAACCCTGAGATCCGGCGACGGCACGCCCCGGGCGTCATCCGGAGGCGGAAACACGACCCGGTCCGGCGGCCCGGAAGTTATCGTTCCTCTCGCGACGGAGTCCGTTTTGGGAGGTCATGCGGTGGTGCGGTCCATGGACGACGCGCGCGCCGGCCTCGCCCCAGCTCCTGCCCCCGCCCTCCACCGCGACGTGTCCTCGCCCCTCCCGTTCTCAGTGTTTTCTCCCGAGAGGTCCCACTGATGACACCCACCATCACCGAACCCTCGTCCGCCGAGAGTCCCCGCGGTGAACTCCGGCTCACCCGGCGCAGAGCGCTCCAGACCGCCGCGGGCGCCCTCGGTGCGCTCGCCGTCGGCGCCGTCGCCGACCTCGCCGGCGCCACGGACGCCCGTGCCGCCGAGTACGTCCTGCCGGAGGGCTTCAGCGGCGACATGTCCGATCTGAAGCACGTGGTGGTCCTGATGCAGGAAAACCGTTCCTTCGACCACTACCTCGGCCAACTGCCGGGCGTGCGGGGGCACGGCGACAAGCAGGTGCTGAAGTTCCAGGACGGCACCAGTGTCTTCCAGCAGCGCGACGCCGACGGCACCATCGTGACGCCGGCCGTCTCGACCGCCACCTGGAGCGACAACCACAGCTTCTACGGCGCCAACGGCGGCCGCTGGAACACCTGGGTGAAGGACAAGGGCGACCACTGCATGTGGTACTACACGCCCGACCACATGCCGTGGATGTACTCGCTCGCCGCCCAGTACACCGTCTGCGACATGAACTTCTGCTCGCTGCACGGGCCGACCATCCCGAACCGCTACTACCTGATGTCCGGCACGGGAGGCGGCGAGACCTCCAACGCCGGGCAGAACAACTACTCCCGGACCTGGCTGACGGTGCCCGAGCAGCTGGAGCGGGCCGGCATCAACTGGCGTGTCTACTCGGACAACAGCGGCAACGGTGTCGGCCGCAGCATGCAGAGCGGCTTCATCGGCGAGTACGGCTGCAACGTGACGAACAGCTTCAAGGCCTTCGACCCGCGGATCGCTGGCGAGGAGGACCTCGCCCCGGGCACCGGCAGGATCTGGAAGGCCAACTCCTTCGTCTACTCGGGCGCGACCACGCCCAACGACGACTCGGAGGAGAATCTCAACGCGGTGCTCAGGGACCTCATCGCGGCCTGCGAGCCGAACGCCGAGTACCCGCTTCCGGAGGTCTCGTGGGTGGTCATGCCGGCGGCCTGGAGCGAGCACCCGAACTTCGACACCGTCCACGGCGAGCGCTACATGAACAAGGTGCTCCAGACGTTGCAGAGCAACCTGGACATCTGGAACCACACCCTGGTGATCATCACCTACGACGAGAACGACGGGAAGTTCGACCACGTGCTGCCGCCGCGCCCCGAGCCGGGCACGGAGGGCGAGTACTCCGGCGCCACCCCCTACGGCTTCGGCCCGCGCGTGCCGATGCTGCTGGTATCGCCCTGGACGCGGGGCGGTCATGTCGCCTCGGAGGTGTTCGACCACACCTCGGTCGTCAGGTTCCTCGAGACCTGGGCCGAGTTCCTCGGCAAGCCGTTCACCTGCCCGAACATCACCGACTGGCGCCGCTCGATCGCCGGTGACCTGACCAGCGCACTCGACTTCGCCCACCCCCGGCCGGGCCCCGTGGAGATCGCCGACCCGGTCGACGGAACGCCGCCGTCGTTCCCTGAGGGCGGGATGCGGCCCCGCGGCCTCTCCTTCCACCCGCACGCCACGCTCACCGAGGACCGCGACGCCGGCACGGTGACCGCGTCGATGACGCTGGCCGGCGGTCCGGACGGCAAGGCGGTGAGCCTTCAGGTCTTCCCGGACGACTACCGCGACTTCTCGAACACGCCGTTCACCGTCTCCGCCTCCGACCCGCGCGAGTACACCTGGGACACGAACGAGACCGACGGCAAGTACGCCTTCTCCGTCTACGGGCCCGACGGTTTCCTGCGCTCCTTCGCCGGACAGGTCGTCCCCGCCGACCGGACCAACGTCGCGATCCCGTTCGTCGAGGCGGAACTGATCACCGGCCGGCACGCCAAGGTCCGGCTGACCCTGCGCAACCACGGCAAGCGGGCGGTCCGGTACACCCTGACGGCGAACGACTACGCCGGAGGCACCCGGCACTACCACGTCGCCGGCGGCAGGTCGGTGGTCGTCCACTGGCCCACCGAGCAGGGCTACTACGACGTGGTGATCACCGACGGCGGCGCGACCGGCTGGACGCAGCGGTACGCCGGCCGGGTGGCGACGGTCTGAGGAACCGTCCGGGGGGGACGCCGGTCCGGTGGCGGTCTGCCGCAGGGCTGCAGCACGAAGCCGTATTGCGCGTGCAGGTATGGCTGCTCAAGGCTGCCGCCGTCCGGTGTCGGCCCGGCAGGCCGCTCGGTGAAGCGAGCGAATGGCGGTAGGGGTGAAGCCGTGGTCGGCCAGAGCCGCGAGGACCGCCTCGAAGACCCGGATCTCACCGGGGGCGGGCCTCCGTAGACGGGCACGGACCCCTTCGGGGAGAGGTTCGGAGAGCCGTCCTCGCAGACCGTCGCGACGAATGCCGGCCGGCGCTGTCGACGATCTGCCGCATGTCCTCGGTGACTGTTCCCATCGCTCCTCAGCCTTTCCTGCTTCGTCCGCGTGCCCCGCCCTCCTGGGCCGCCAAGGCGGCAGCCCCTTGCACGTGTGCCGGGCAGCAACCGATCCCGCGGACCGGCACCGGCCGCCTCCATCTCCAGCGGAAGCTGACCGGGACAGGAGCCGACGGCTCAGGCACCTCCAGGAGGACGACGTCCGTATCTCTCACTCTGGGGTTTCGTCGTCAGCTGGGCATACCGACCGAGCTGACGGAGGGAATGTCGAAGGAGGGCTGCACCCTCGGCTCCCTCGCGAGCGAGATTATCAAGACCGACCTCGACGTCCACGACGAGACTCGAAAAGCCGTTCGATCAGTGGCGAGAGATCTTCCGCGACGGGCTCCAGGTCGCCCTCGCCGCCGGCGTGATCACTGTCCTCGCCGCACGCAACCCGCATGCGGACACGACCGGGAACGGATGGCATGCCGGGAACGGATGGCATGCTGGGTAATCATGACGAACCTCACCCTCAGCGGCCCCGCGAGAGTTCGGCCCTCCTGAAAGCAGCCAGATGCTCCAGCCACCGGACGCGTCGCTCCACTGGCAGCCCGGCTTCCCCGTCGACGCACGACGGACGCTGGCCGCCCTGCACCGCGGCCGCCACGATCCCACCCACCGCGTCACGCCCGACCGGGTCCTCTGGCGCGCCGCGCTCACTGCCGCAGGTCCGGTCAGCTATCGCATCCGGCAACAGCGGCTCGACGACCTGACCATCGACGCCTGGGGACCCGGGGCCGAGGAGCTGGTGGACACCATCCCGACCGAACTCGGCGCCGGGGATCACCCCGAGCTGTTCCGGCCCACCCACCCCTTTCTCCGGCGCGCGCTGCGCCGGATGCCCGGCCTGCGAGTGCCACGCACCGGGCGGCCGTTCGAAGCGCTGGTCCCGGCGATCATCGAGCAGCGCATCGTCGGTCTCGACGCCCAGGCCGCCCTCACCCGCCTCGTGCGAGCGCACGGCACCGAACCGCCCGGGCCGGCCCCGCAGGGCATGCGCGTGCCACCGACCCCCAAGGCATGGGCGTCGATCCCCAGCTGGGAATGGCGCCAGGCCGGCGTCGACCTGCACCGCTCCCGCACCGTGATCCAGGCCGCACACCACGCCACTCGCATCGACCGGACCGCGGCCGACCCCGAGCGTGCCTACGCGCTCCTGACCAAGCTGCCGGGCATCGGGCCCTGGACCGCGGCCCAGGTCGGCCACCGCGCCCTCGGCGACGCCGACGCACTCCCCCTGGGGGACTACCACCTCAGCCGGATGACGGGTGCCGCCCTGCTCGGCCGCCCCTTGGACGACAGCGAGATCGAGGCGTTCTACGAACCCTTCCGCCCACACCGCTACCGGGTCCTCCGCCTGATCGAACTCACTCCAGGCTCGGCCCCCCGCCACACACCCCGAGCACCGCGCGCGGGGCCCCTGTACTGAAGGCCGTCAGGCCCGGAGAGATCCCGGCTCCGGTAGCTCACCAGCACCGTAGTGAGAACAGCAACCGCAGGGCGGCCGACCCTGTCTTGCCGCGTGATCAGGCGACCTGGCGAAAGTTTCCGCACAGCACCACCTCTGCAAAGGATCTGTCTGGGCTACTTGACCAGCCGGAAGGCGGGGTGTCCGACGAGCCGAGGTGAGCCGCGTCCTTCCTATCGGTAGTTGTCATAGTCCTCACCGCCCACCAGCACCGACGTGACGTGCCTCGGGCGGCCGTCGGCGTCCCGCCCGACCTCCTGGCGGGTCTGCCGGGCGAAGCCCAGGGACACGCCGGGGATCACCGGCACTCGGGCTGCGACATGTCGACCGTCCAGCCCGGCTCGGTCGCGCGCCGGAAGAGGTCCTCGGCGGGGGTGTGAACACCTCGTACTCACCGAGCAGGACGCGGGTGCTGGACGTGCGCCCCTCGCCAGGCCACCAACTCGACCGCGGTGCCCTGGGATTTACCCTCGGCCGGGGGCCTGCACACCGACGTGGTCGAGGGTCCGGGACGCCTTGGCCGGGTTCCGGCTCGGGCGGCGCAGCACGCGGGGCTCGCCCCAGTCGGCCGCCGCTGCGGGGCCTCGTCGAGCGTCATGCCCAGCAGGATCGGCGCGACTCCGCGCGGCGGGTCGAGTACCAGATCCAATGTACCCCTCACTCCCTCACGACGGCGTCATTTCAGGATGTCGCAGTCCTTGATGTGGGTGTCGTACTTGTCGCCGTACAGCTCACGGATTTCGAACCGAAGATCCGCGGCAACGGTCTTGACCGCCATCGGCCGCTCCAGATGGACGTCCGTCCCCTGCCAGACGCGTCCCATCGCCCATCGGCCCAGAATCCGGTCCAGCCGGTACCTGCTGCGCAGAACCTTGCCCGCGGCAAACTGCTCCACTTTCACTTCCCTCGGTGAGCTCTAGCGGCACGTCGATGCGCGACACCTGGCTGCGGCTGCCGTCGACAGCCCATGCGGAGAATCGCGACGAGCCTTGCGCGCACCAGACGATTTTCAGGAGACGAGCCCGTCCGAGGCCATGGTTCCCATCCAGGCGCCGGCAGCCACCGGACTGAGCAGACAGCGACAGGACGGGGATCTTCCGGCGCGTACAGTGCGGTGGCACACGCCCTGTCAGGGGGTGGTTGCCGAGGTGTTCACGACCATCCAGTCGAGCACCGGGGTGCTCTGCAGGTAGACCAGCGCGCACATGAAGAGCATGAAGACCACGCTCCACACGATGACCCGGCGGAAGAGGATCCCCTCGCGGCCCTCGAAACCGACCGCGGCCGCAGCGATGGCGAGGTTCTGCGGTGAGATCATCTTGCCGAGCACGCCACCGGAGGAGTTGGCCGCGGCCATGAGGGTGGGCGACAGGCCGGCCTGGTGGGCGGCGGTGATCTGGAGGGCACCGAACAGGGAGTTGGAGGAGGTGTCGGAGCCGGTGACGGCAACGCCCAGCCAGCCGAGGATCGGCGAGAGGAAGGCAAAGGCCCCGCCGGCCCCGGCCACCCACAGACCCAGCGTGGTGGTCTCACCGGACTCGTTCATGATGTAGCCGAGTCCCAGCACCAGCATGACGGTGAGCACCGCGAACTTCAGCTGGTCCAGGGTGCGTCCGTAGGCACGCAGGGCTCGGCGCGGGCCGACCTGGATCAGCACCATGCTGATCAGGCCGGCTATCAGCAACAGACTTCCGGCCGCCGAGAGGTAGTTGAGTTTGAAGGTGGTGGCGACCGGGTCGCCGTTCGCCTTGAGGATGTGCAGTCCCGGCCAGTTGACGATGCGCGTCACCGACTCCAGGCCGGTACCGGTCGCACCGACCCCGGCCGGCGGCTTTCCGGTGATCGCCGGTACCCGGGTGGCCAGCACGAACACCACGATGACGGCCAGGTAGGGCGCGTACGCCTTGAAGACGTCCAGCGGCGAGTCGTGCGTGTCGCGGTCGATGTCCGCGCGGGCCCGGATCGGCAGCCGAGTCGCCACGGACTCGCCGCCGGCCGGATCCGGCGCGCCCGCGGGGGTTTGCGGCCGCCCGGAGCCGCCGTCGGCACCGCCGAGGACGCCGTCGAGAGGGTCGCTCTCGTCGCTCTCCTGGTACGTCTCCTCGGCGTGCCACACCCGGGTGAACGCCAGGACCGCCAGCATGGAGGCGAGGGCGGCGATGATGTCGGCGAGCGGCACGGACCAGTAGTTCGAGGACAGGTACTGGAAGATCGCGAAGGACACGCCGCACACCACCGCCGGAGGCCAGGTCTGCCGCAGCCCTCTTCGGCCGTCCACGATGAACACCAGAGCCAGCGGCACGAACAGTGCCAGGACTGGCGTCTGCCGGCCAACCATCGCGCCGAGGTCGTCCACGGGCAGGCTGGTGACGCCCGCCAGCGTGGTGATCGGCACGGCTATCGCGCCGAAAGCCACGGGCGCGGTGTTGGCGACCAGGGCGACAGTGGCTGCCTTGAGCGGCTTGAAGCCCAGGGCGATCAGCATGACCGAGCTGATCGCGACGGGCGTGCCGAAACCGGCCAGCGCCTCCATGAGGGCGCCGAAGGAGAAGGCGATGAGGATCGCTTGCACTCGCTGGTCGTCGCTGATGGACGCGAACGACCTGCGCAGTACGTCGAAGTGACCGGTCTCGACGGTGAGGTTGTAGACCCAGATCGCGTTGATGACGATCCACATGATCGGGAAGAAACCGAACGCGGCTCCCAGCAGCCCGCTGTTGAGCGCGTCGGCGAGCGGCATCGAGTACACGGCGACCGCGAGCACCACGGCGACGACGAGGGAGATCAGCGAGGCGAGCCACGCCTTCATCCGCACCACGCCGAGCAGCACGAACAGGATGAGCAGCGGAAGGATCGCGATGATGGACGACAGCCCGAGCGAGTGACCCACCGGGGTGTAGTCCTGCTGGTAGTTGGCGAGGATCATCTAGCACCCTTTTCTACGACATCGGAGAGGAGGGGGCCGCGCCGCGGTCGGCACCGCGGTGGTCGGTGGGATGGCGCGCGCGACGACGGCGCGCCGGGGCCGTACAGCGCTCGCTCGAGCAATTTCGGTAGGGCATCCCTTCGCCGATGCGGGCGGGGATGGCCGCGACCTGCGCCCGGCACCCGGTGTCGGCGGTCAGGATGACGACTGCGCGGGTGGCCGGCACCGTTTTCGTCTTGCGCTCGCCGGGTTCGCGGGCGGATGCGGGATGCAGCAGCTCGTACGTTTCGGCGCTCGCTCCCTGACCGATCCGGGATCTGGTGCAATGTCCATGCGGGCACTCCGAGGTGTTGACGACAATGTCGATTCCACTACTCGGTAGACGCCAACCGAATGGTGGAAGAATGCAGTGGTCACGGACCTGTGTCAAGGGTTGTGAGTGGCCTGCGGCATAGGCGAACTCCCGCCAAAACGCGGGCACATGGCTGAACGGCGGCCGGCCGGGGACCCGGCCTTCGGCAGAAACCTGACCGCCACGCACACCGCCACCAGCATGTCATTCGGCCGCGTCGGCCCGACCATGCCCTCGCCTGGGCGCAGGGGGGCTTCACCGCCGTGGCGACGTCCGGGAGACGGGTACGGCGCGCCTCCCGAATTCCGCACCGCGAATCGAGGCTGCCTCGCTCCCTTCCCGAGCGTGGGCGTCCCGAACATGCGACGTGGCGCTTCGCGATGCAACCGGTCCGACCGGCGGCGCCAGGGGCCCGCCTGGCCGTGCGGCGCGAAGTGGTCCGGTCTTTTGCTCAGAAAATGGTCCGCACGTGTGGGCACGCGCGCGCATACGGTCGGGTCGCGACGCATCTGATAGGGGCCACGATGATGAGCACTGACCAGGCCACGCTCCGGGAGCCGCCGCCGGCGCTCCGCGAGATATCCGACGCAGCGATAGCGGTGATCGACGCGCAAGGGACGGTGGTCGCGTGGACGCAGGCCGCTCAGCACCTTGTCGGGCACTGCGCTGAGGACGTGGTCGGACGATCCGCCGCACTCGTGCTGCCGTCGTCCGCGGAGACGCTGGGGGTATCGGCGTTCGCAGAGCAGTGCCGTGCCCAAGGTGGCTGGTCCGGCACCGCGGCGGTCCGCCACCACGACGGCCGCACGCTCAACCTGAGCGTGCGCCTCTCGCTGCTGCGGGGACAGGGCACAGCCCACCGGTGGCTGATATCCCTGACCGACATAGGGGCGCTCTCCCCAGAAATGGTGAACGGATCGGTGCGGGAGTCGCTGTTTGCCCGCGCGCCGGTCGGCATCGCCATTCATGACCCGCAGCTGCGCTGTACCTGGACGAACGACACGGTGGAGCATGACGGCATTTCCCGTGACCGCAGGATCGGACGGCGCCTGAAGGATTCACTGCCCGGCTTCGAGGCCGAGGCCCTTGAAGCGGTGATGCGCCAGGTGCTGGCGAGCGGCACTTCCGCGGTCCACGAGTACCGGGCATGGCCGCCGGAAGATCCACGCCGGGAGCGCGCATTCTCGGCCTCGTTCTTCTGCCTCCAGGACGCGGACGGCCAGGCACTGGGGGTCTGCTCCTTGACCGTGGACGTCACCAGCAACCAGCGGGTGCGCGAGCGCCTTGCGATCCTCAGCCAGGCCAGCACACGCATCGGGAGCACCCTGGACGTCATGCAGACCGCACAGGAACTGGCCGGCCTCGCCGTGCCCCTGTTGGCCGACTACGTCACCGTCGACCTGGCAGAGTCGGTTCCACTCGGCAGAGAGCCCTCCCCCCGAATCGACACGCTGTACGACCACTCCCGCGTGTTCCGACGTGCCGGTTTGGCCTCGATCCACCCAGCGGTCCCAGAGTCGACGTTTGCGCGAGGGGAGACGATTTCCGTCCCCCCGAATTCGCCGCTCGCCGACGCACTGCGCACGGGAAGGTCCCACCTGGAACCCGTACTGGACACCACCCCTGGGACATGGGTCGACCGCGATCCGGCACGGGCGCAAAAGATCCGTGAGAACGGGATTCACTCCCTGATGATCGTGCCCATCCGTGCCCGGCACTCCGTGTTGGGCGTGGCCCTGTTCGCACGCACCGAGGACCCGACGCCGTTCCAGCAGGACGACCTGCTCCTGGCCGAGGAACTGGTCACCCGGGCCGCGCTGTCCTTGGACAACGCCCGTCAGTACGCTCGCGAACGCAGCACGGCCCTCGCGCTCCAGCGCAACCTGCTCCCGCACCGCTTGAGGGGCGGCGTCGCCGTCGAGGCGGCCGGGCGCTACCTGCCGGCCGACACGGACGCCGGTGTCGGAGGCGACTGGTTCGACGTGATCCCGCTGCCTTGTGCCCGGGTGGCCTTCGTCGTCGGTGATGTAGTCGGACACGGCATCAACGCCGCGGTGACCATGGGCAGGCTCCGCACCGCGGTCCGCACGCTCGCGGACCTGGACCTGCCCCCCGACGAACTGCTGAGCCACCTCGATGACAGCGTCCGGCGGCTGACCGGGGAAGATGATGACGCCTCTGATCAGATCCCCGCGATTATGGGCGCGACCTGTGTGTACGTCGTCTACGACCCGGTCACCCGGCAGTGCACGATGGCACGGGCCGGGCACCCCCCGGCCCGCGATAGTCGACGCACAGGGCCAGGTCACCTTCCCCGACCTGCCCACCGGGGTCCCACTCGGCCTCGGCCTCGGGCTGGTCCCCTTCGACGCCGTGGAGGTGGAACTGCCCGAAGGAAGCCTGCTCGCGTTCTACACCGACGGGCTGGTCGAATCCCGTGACGACGACATCGAGGTCGGCATGCACCGCCTCGGCACCGCTCTGTCACAACCCGAACAGTCCTTGGAAGACCTGTGCTCCTCAGTGATGGAGACCGTGCCGGCTCAGGCAGCATCTGACGACGTCGCCTTGCTCCTTGCCCGGGTCCACACACTCAAGCCGGCCGACATTGCCTCCTGGGACCTGCCGACCGAGCCGGCCGTCGTCAGCGACGCCCGGCACCTGGCCGCCCATCAACTCAGCGCATGGGGACTGGAGCATCTCGTGCCCACCACGGAGCTGCTCATCAGCGAACTGGTCACCAACGCCATCCACCACGGCGCGGGCCCGATCCGGCTACGGCTCATCAAGCACCAAGTCCTGACCTGTGAAGTCTTTGACAGCGGAAAGTGTTACCCGCGCCTGCGCCATGCCCGCATGGCCGACGAAAACGGCCGGGGACTGTTCCTGATCGCCCAGTTGTCCAGCAAGTGGGGCTCCCGCTCCGCAACGGGCGGCAAGCTCGTCTGGGCCGACCAAGAGCTCCCGTCCACGCTGTGAAGCGGGGATCGTCGAGGCCTTCCTTCTCGGTCCCCCAGACGATGGTGCTCTTCTTTCCACTCTCGCGGATCTCGTTCGGCACGCGAGCGATGAGCTCCGTGGCCAACGCTCAGGAAGAGGTTTCCGGTCCGCTTCGGAGGCATAATTTGGACCCGGTGTCATCGATATATGTCCCGACAAAAAGCAACGATCCGCCCAGCACTGCTCACCTACCGAAGCAGCGCTCTCATCCCTGAAGGATGAAGTCATGGCAAACGATATCGAGAAGTCAGACGCGGAGTGGCGCGCAGAGCTCAGCCCGGAGGAATACAGGGTGCTGCGCGGCGCGGAGGACGAAGCGGCGTTCACGGGAGAGTACACCGACGCCAAAGAAAAGGGCGTTTACTCATGCAGGGCCTGCGGTGCCGACCTTTTCACATCTGAAGAAAAGTTCGACTCTCGCTGCGGCTGGCCCGCGTTCTACGACCCCAAGGATCTCGCGTCGGTCGAAGTGAAGCAGGGAGAATCCCCGTATCCTGTGGTGCGGTGCGCTCGTTGCGGGTCGTATCTTGGAGAATTGTTCGAGGGTGAGGGATTTGCAACACCGACGGACAAGCGATACTGCATCAACAGCCTCTCCCTGCGGCTGAAGCCCGGCGATTCCGAATAGTCTGCAGCGTCGACGAACGACCGGCAGGCCGGGCCGCTGGAGGCCGGCGGGGCCACCGCCTGGGCTTGTCCCGGAACCTGGGGCCAGGAACAGAACCGCCCATTCGCGTCGACGGACCAGGTGCCTTCCGTCCGGCGTCCTGCCTGGAAGAAGTCTCCCCTGGATGAGCGTTTTGCGTACTGCTGTACACGGCTATCGGCTGGGGCTGCTGGGCCGCGAGCCGCAAGAGGGGGCGCCCACCGCCATGTCGTTCGGGCAACCTGGCCGGCCAGCCGGGCGGGCGGGCGGTCACACCGTGTGCACTCCGAGCATGTGCTGCTGCAGCAGCCGACGCAGCTGCCGCCGCCCCCTGTGGATGCGCGACATCACGGTGCCCTCAGGGGTTCCCATCAGGTCCGCGATCTCGCGGTAGGAGAGACCCTCGACGTCTGCGAGGTACACAGCGAGGCGGCGCGGCGGGGAGATCTGGCGGAAGGCGGCTTTCAGGTCGGGATTCACGATGCTCTCCAGCGCTTCCGCCTCGGCCGACTTCGGCGCTTCGGAAGCACGGGCGCCAAGGCGTGCCAGCTGCTCGTCCTCGACCTCGGAGGAGAGACACAGCTGCGGTCTGCACTGCTGGCTACGACGCATGGATATGTACTGATTGACCATGATCTTCTTCATCCAGGCCGCGAAGTTCGTGCCTGGGCGAAACCGGTCGAACGATGCGTACGCGCGCGCGTACGCTTCCTGGACCAGGTCCTCAGCGTCTGCTGCGTGGCGCGTGATGCGCCAGGCGGCGGCGTAGAGGGTGCGACGATGCGGGAGGGCTTCCTCTTCGAATCTCGCACGGCGCTGCGCGGCACTCTCCCGCTGGTTGCGGGTGCCCGGTTCCGATGGGAAATGCATCGCTTTCACGGTCTCCGGGATTCGCCTCGAGGACCGGTGCTACAAGGCGGCAGAGCTTGCACCACTCGGCCCGGAAATCGACAAGCACGGGCTTGTGCTCTTGCGCACCTCATTCGCGAAGGTCTCGTCCGTCACGCTTCTCGGATTGCCTGCCGTTCGGGCTACCTCAAAAGCGGGCGGTATTGATCGACGCCTTCTGGACACCTCGTTCGGAGCAGATGACGGGTCACCGTCCCGGGCGGGGCGTGAGGGTGCGTCCAGGGTCTGCCCGGCGAATCAAGGTGCAGGTAAGTAGCGGCGCCGATCAACTCACGTGGCAGACTCGCGTCTGCGCCATGATCGGCCGGACGGGTTTTAATTGCGGCCTGCCATGACCCCGCCGTCGACGTTGAGGATGGCGCCCGTCGTCCAGCTCGAGGCCGGCGAGAGGAGAAAGACGATCGCGGAGGCCACGTCCTGCGGGGTGCCGACCCGACCGAGGGGCTGCAGCCCGCTCAGCTGCTCCATCGCGGCGTCCAGCTGGTCTGCCGGGAAGACCTTCTCGAACAGGGGCGTCCTGGTGACGGCCGGAGCCACGGCGTTCACACGGATGCCCTCGCCGGCGAGCTCGATGGCCAGGTTGTGGGTGAGGGCGTGCAGTCCCGCCTTGGCCATCGAGTAGGCCGACGACGGGGTCACGGCGAGGGCTTGGTGCGCCCACATGCTGCCCACATTCACGATGGCGCCGCCCCGGCCCCCGGCGACCATGCCCCGGACGATCGTCTGAGTCAGGAAGAAAGTCGCCCTGTTGAGGTCGTGATAGGCGTCGTAGTCCGCGACCTCGTAGTCGAGGAAGCGCTTCGGCATGAAGAACCCTGCCGAGTTGACGAGGAGAGTGGCGTCGGGGTGGTCCTCCGCCAGCTGCTTCTGCGCCTCGACGACCTGGTTCCGGTCCGCCAGGTCGGCCGCGATCGACCACGCGCTGCCGGAGCGCGACAGGCCTGCCACGGCGTCGTCGAGTTTCCGACCCGGGCGGCCGACGATCACCGCGCTGCCTCCCTGCGCGATCACGTCTTCGGCGGCCTTGAGACCCATGCCGCTGGCACCGCCGATCACGACGAGCTTCTTGCCTTCGAAGTCCATGGCTACGGTCCTTCTCCATTGAGCGATGAACACTTCTTTCCCGTGTTCCACCTGACCCTGCCATAGCAGTGTCTAGAACAGCTCTATAACTTCTCTACGGCGCCCATCGCAGTGGTTGCGTGATCTGACCAGCGGAAACGGCCGGATCTTTCCTGTCTACCGCTTCCGCCTCTGCGCATTGCTGCGCGAAGAAAAGGGCCCGTGCGGGAGGCGCGTGACAGTAGCGGTCCGGTCCATTTTCAGCGGCGAGTCCCTGTCCACTGCGCTCTCTGATCGCCCGCGGCCTGACCGGTGTCCAGCTCGTCAACTCCGACGGCGCGGGTGGCCACGCTGCTGCGGACCGTGTTCGGACAGCCCGACACGGACGCGGTGAGGCCCAGATCCGGCACATCCGCTCCGCCCTCGGAAGCCCTGCTGGCGGGTGTCTCGTCGATCAGGCCGGATCAGGGAGCGGTGGCTGGTGGTGGGGGCACCTCCCACGCCGTTCAGGCAGTGGGGAAGCATCGCAAGGCGGAGGAGGGAGTCGACGCGGAGCATCGGCGACCGACGACAACGCCGCGAGGTGCGGTGCCGGCCGCCGCGAGCCCGGCATGATCGCCGAGACACCCCCTAGGGCAGCACCGTGCACAGTGCGTCCAGTGCGCTCGACCACGCGCTGGCCGAGGGCGCCGCGTAGTTGAACACCAGGGCGTCCCGTTCGGGCAACTGCCATCCGCAGTCCTCCGTTTCGTAGCGGAACTGCGTCAACCCCCTGATCGCCAGACCTTGCCGGGCCGCGGCCTGGACCACCGAGCTTTCGGTTCCACGCGGGAGTTCGAGGACCGTCTGCAGTCCGGCGGCCATCCCGGTCACACGAATGCCGGGAGCCCTCTGACGCAGGACCTCGACCAGTTGATCGCGGCGACGCCGGTAGCGCAGCCGCATCGAGCGCACATGACGGTCGTACGCACCCGAGGCGATGAATTCCGCCAGCGTCAGCTGCTCCAGGGCGCTCGTCATGTAATCGCCGTGCCCTTTGGCCGTCACGATCTCCCGGATGAGTTCCTCCGGCAGCACCGTCCATCCGAGCCGTAGCCCAGGCGCCAGGGACTTGCTCACGGAACCGAAGTACACCACCCGCTGCGGATCGAGGCCTTGCAGGGCCCCCACCGGCTGACGGTCGTATCGGAACTCCCCGTCATAGTCGTCCTCCAGGATCAGGCCGCCCGTGGCGCGTGCCCAGTCGACGGCGGCCGTGCGCCGCTCCGGGCAGAGCGCGACCCCCGTCGGGTACTGGTGCGCCGGGGTCAGCAGCACCGCGCCCACTCCGGGCAGTCGCGCGAGGTCGTCGATGCGCCCGCCATGTTCGTCGACGTAGAGGGGCGGAGTGTGCAGACCGGCATTCCTCAGCAGGTCGCGATACAGACCGAGGCCGTAGGCCTCGACGGCCACCGCCCCCGCCCGCCGCACCCTGAGCGCCCGCGCCATCAGCGCCAGGCCGTGGTGGAAACCGGAACAGATGACGATTCGCTCCGGCCCCGCGCATACCCCGCGGGCCCGCGCCAGGTAGTCCGCGAGTGCGGCGCGCAGCTCCGTCCGGCCGCGGGCGTCACCGTAGCCGAAGGCCTCGTACGGCGCGGCGGTCAGAGCCCGGCGGGCCGCGGTGAGCCACTGTGTGCGCGGAAAGTTCGCGAGGTCCGGTGCACCCGTCCACACGCCATACCTGGGACGGTGCTCGTCGGGCCTCGAACGAGGAGCGTCGGGCGTGACCCTGTGCGGCTCCGGGACCCGCGTGGCCACCCGGGTCCCGGAGCCCTGCTGGGCGGTGAGCCAGCCCTCGGCGACCAGCTCGGCGTAGGACTCGACCACGGTGTTACGCGAGACGCCGAGATCCGCGGCGAGTGAGCGGGAGGCCGGCAGACGGCTGCCGGGCGCCAGACGCCCCGTGCGCACGGCCTCCCTCAAGGCGTCCGCGAGCCCTGCGCGCAGCCCCGGTCCGCGCAGCTCCACATGAAGGTCGGCACTGAACGCGCGGGGCGGACCGGCCGCGGAACTGGTCCGATGACCTGCCACGTAAATGAACGATACTCCCAGACCATCGACTGGCCGGTGGTCCCGTGAGGCCGCGCTGCCGGCCGTCCCTCGTCGCGGTGACGACCGCGCGTCGTGTCGTTCCGCGAGCGTGTTCGCCGCAAGCGCGGGAGCGGCTCGCTCCACGAGCCCCGCGGACATCACCATCAGCCACGCACACACGACGAGGACCCGACCGTCAGGTCGAGACCCTCGTCACTGGGATGTCACTGTTTGTGTCCGAGGGGGGAGTCGGTCCTCAACGATACGCTCGTGATCGCCCAAGGGCGTCTGTATCTCCAGCGCTGACAGATCCCGGCAGCCCGAAGAGTCTTACGAAGCCTCCACTGGTCTTGGAGCGTGTGGCGCAAGCCCCATAGCACACGGCTGTGTTGTTCCCCGGCAACAAACTCGTGCAACGTCGGAGCACCGAGAGGGGGTGTGTACCGGCGTCATCGAGCAACCTGGTCGACAAACTGGGGCATGATCGCTTGCGCCCACTCGGATACACTCGGCGGCCGCCGACGAACCCGGGCTCGGGGTGGTATGCGCGATCCCAAGCCTCGCAAACCTCCTCGGGGTCCGTCCCAGCATGGGCACTTCATAGCCCTGGGAGATTATCCAGGACCGGATCTGTCCCGTGTCCACGGGCCGGGTGTCCGCCGGGGGCTCGGGTTTCCACAGTGTGGGGCGCAATCGAGGGCTCCACACTCCCGGCACCGATGTGTCGGTCGAATCGACAAGTCCCCGTCCATCTCTGATGGAGATGACTGACATCCCGAACCATCGCCACAGACGGGGAAGCACCCAGTGCGGACCGACGCTTACGCCTGCGTGACGGCATCGAAGAAGCTGTCGGCCACTCGCAGCACTACCGCCCGCGCCGGTCTCCCGGCTCGCCCCGCCAAGAAGGTGCACATGTCCGCATCGTCCGAACTCAAGGCCTCGCGTCGGACCGCGACCGCAACGGCCCCGCACGGCGTGCCAGGGTGGCTGGTCGCGCTCCTGGCCGTCGCCTCCGGCATGACGGTCGCCAACCTCTACTACGCCCAGCCCCTGCTGTCCTCGCTGAGCGGTGTCTTCCACACCAGCACGGCCACCGCCGGCGCACTGATCACGCTGACCCAGGTCGGCTATGTGCTCGGCATGCTCTTCCTTGTCCCGCTCGGCGACCGGCTGGAGAAGCGCAATCTGGTCACCGTCCTGCTGGCGGTCACGACCCTCGCCCTGGTGGCGGCGGGACTCGCCACCAGCTTCCCCATGCTGCTGATCGCCTCGCTGGTCAGCGGAGCCACCTCGGTCGTCGCCCAGATCCTGGTGCCGTTCGCCGCCGGCCTCGCTCCCGACCACGCCCGCGGCCGTATCGTCGGCCGGGTGATGAGCGGCCTGCTCACCGGCATCCTGCTCTCCCGCACGCTGAGCAGTCTGGTCTCGGACCTCGCCGGCTGGCGCGTCGTCTTCCTCGGCTCCGCCGCCCTGATGGCCGTGCTGGCCGTGGCCCTGCGCTTGGCCCTGCCGCAGCACGCGCCGACCACGAACATCCCGTACCACCACGTGCTGCGCTCCACCGTCCGGCTGGTGGGCACGCACCCTGCGCTGTTGCGCCGCGGTCTCTACCAGGCGGCGATGTTCGGCGCCTTCAGTGCCTTCTGGACCACGGTCTCCTTCGTCCTGACCGGTCCCCGCTTCCACTACTCCCCCGTCGGGGTCGGCGTGTTCGCCCTCGTCGGCGCGGCCGGAGCGGCCATCGCCCCGTTCGCCGGGCACTGGGCCGACCGTGGGCTCGTCCGCCCCATGACCGGCATCGCCTTCGTGGTCGCCGCCCTGGCCTTCGCGCTCGCCGGGTTCGGCGGACACAGCGTCGTGCTGATCGCCCTGGCAGCGATCCTCGTCGACATGGCCGTACAGACGACCCTGATCCTCGGCCAGCACACCGTCTACCAGCTGGACCCCGCCGCCCGCGCCCGCCTGAACAGTGCATTCATCGCCCTGTTCTTCGTGGGCGGCGCGGCCGGATCGCAGCTCGGCTCCGTCGTCTACCACGCCGGAGGCTGGACCGGCCTCACCGCACTCGGTGCTGCTCTCCCCCTCGTCGCCCTCCTCTACTGGACCACCGAACGTCGGAGCGGGGCGGCAGGAAAGCCGAGCACGGCAAGCCTGTAACCCCGGGTTCCGCGCAGGTCGGGTTCAGCTCGCGGTCAACTTGTCCCTCAGTCGGCCGCGAACTCGGCGGTCCGGTCGGTGGCGTCGTGCGCGTCGATGAGGATGGTCTCGTGGGCCTCCAGCAGCCGACACGGTGACGACGGCGCCATCGACCTCCTGGTCTCCCAGGTGATCCGGACCGGCGAACGGCAGGCGTGGTTCCTGGCCGAGCATCTGGTCGACACACCGCTGGTGCGTGCCTGACCGACGGCCTCCAGCCACTGTCCCCGCCGATGTGAGCCCTACCGAACGCATACGATGCAGCGAAGATCGAAGCCGGCGCTGCTTGACCGGGAGCGGATGATGGATCTGCGGCAGATGGAGGTCGTCGTCGCGGTGGCCGACACGGGCGGTTTCACGGCGGCGGCACGGCGGCTGCACGTGGTCCAGTCCGCGGTGTCCAGCACGGTCCGCGCCCTCGAACGCGAACTGGGCACCCCGTTGTTCGACCGCACCACGCACCGCGTCGCCCTCACCCCGGCCGGCGAGGCGTTCGTCCCCGCCGCACGCGCGACGCTCCGGGCCGCCGAGCTGGCACGGGAGGCCGTCGATGCCGTACGGGGGCAGCTGCGCGGGCGGGTGACGGTCGGCACGATGCAGGGGGTGTGGGCGGGGCTCCACCACGCCCTGGCCGCGCTGCGTGCGGAGCATCCGGGCGTGGTCGTGCACCTGCGACAGGCGGCCGTCGCCGACATCCGGCAGGCACTGCGCGACGGCACGGTGGACCTGGCCGTGGTCGCGCTGGACCGCCAGCAGCAGCGCGGGCTCGCGACCCGGCTGCTGTCCCGCGAGGACATGGTGCTGCTGGCGGCGCCCCGGCGGGTACTCGCCGGGGCCACACCGAACGGCGAGGTCCGGCTCGCCGACATCGCCCAGTTGCCCCTGGTGGACTTCACACCCGGCTGGGCCATCCGCTACGCGGTCGACAGGGCCTTCCGCGCCGCGGGCATCGACCGCAGCACGACGTTCGAGGTCAACGACATCGGCGCGGCGGCCGAACTGGTCCGGGGCGACCTGGGCGTCTGCATCATGCCCAAGTCGATCGCGGACCGCTTCCCCGATCTGCCCCAGTACCGGTTCGACCGACACGCACCGAGCTGGAAGATCATGGTGGTACGGCCTCCCGGCGAAGCACCCCCGGCGGTCGCCGCGCTGCTGCGCCACATCACCTGACGGCAAGCGTCGGCGACGTCACACCGGAACCCACCACAGGGCGGTCCCGACCGAGCACGAGCGGATCAAGGCCATGGTCGCCATCGCCCAGAAGGCCGAGGAGGCCGGCCTCGACGTCTTCGCCACCGGCGAGCACCACAACCCGCCGTTCGTGCCGTCGTCCCGCACGTGTACACGGCGTCGGAGGGCTGAGGTTCAGGCAGCGACGCGCACCCCGCAAGAACGGTCGGGCGCCGGCCTGGATACCCATGCTCGTCCTGACGGGCAAAGCCCCGCTCCTGGAACCTCGCTGCCCTGCGGTGAAACCGCCGACCCGTCGGCGGACCACCATGTTGATGATCGCGGCTAGCGGACGGCTGCCTTCAGTGCTGCCGCCGTGGCGGTGGTCAGTGTTTCCAGGTAGTCGTCGTCGCTGCGGTCCTGCATGAGCAGCATGCGGAAAACGAGAGGGGCGATGAGCAGGTCGGTGCCGAGTTCCAGATCCACCGTGGGTGGAAGTTCGCCGTGGTCGATCGCGCCCTGCAGTATCGCGCGTGCTGCCAGCCGCCGCGGGGCGGCCACTGCCGTGTGGAGCATCTCCGCGAGGGCGCTGTCGCGGCGGGACTCGGCGAGCAGTTCCGTCCCGATCCGGGCCAGGAGCGGATTGGCCAGTTGGCTGCGGAAGGTCGCGAGCAGTTCGCGGAGGTCGGTGTACAAGTCGCCGGTGGCCGGCGTGTGCGGGAGTGTGTCGGTGACCTTGTCGTGGATCAACTCGGTGATCATCGCCTGCTTCGAGGGCCAGCGCCGGTAGAGCGCGGCCTTGCCCACGCCGGCGCGCCGGGCCACCGCCTCCATCGACAGCCGTGCATACCCGACTTCGGCGAGTTCGGTGAAGGCTGCCTCGGTGATCGCGTCGGTCACCCGCTGCCGCAGGACCGCCCCGCCGGTCGCCGGCCTGGTCTCCTTTTGCTCTGCTGCCACGGTCCGAGCATAACGAACGGAACGGCCCCGTTCCATATGTGCTAGCCTGAGAACGCAATGGAACGTTACCGTTCCGTTCCACGAGGGAGTGAGAATGAAGTTCCTCTACGACGACGAGTCCTTCTCCTTCGAGGCACTGCGCGCCGCGGGCTACGCCGCCTACAGCGGCGCCGACCTGGGCGAGGTCCTGGTCACCTGCCGGCAGATCCCGGAGGGGGACGAGGAGGCCTGGTCGGCCCAGTGGGCCGCGACGGCGGCGCGCATCGAGCGCATCGGCCGCAACGCGCTGGCCGCCGGTCACCGGGTCAGCGCCCGCGAGGCGCTGCTGCGCGCGTCCAACTACTACCGGACCGCCGACTTCTACCGCCGCGAGAATCCCGCCGCCGACACCGAGTCGGCGCGGCTGGCCAAGGCATCCCAGCAGACATTCGCCGACGCGGCCGCCCTGCTCGACACTCCGGCCCGCGCCCTGCGCATCCCGTACGAGGACACCACGCTTCCCGGCTACCTGTTCCTCGCCGACGATTCGGGCACCCCGCGCCCGACCGTGCTCTACCACGGCGGATACGACTCCACCCTCGAGGAGAACTACCTGGCACTGGCCGCAGGCGCGCTGCGGCGCGGCTACGACGTCATCGCGTTCGACGGTCCCGGTCAGGGCAGCACCGTCCGCGAACAGGGCCTGCACTTCCGGCCGGACTGGGAGGCCGTGGTCACTCCGGTCGTCGACTTCGCGTTCACCGTGCCCGAGGTGGATGCCGAACGACTCGTGCTGGTCGGCACGAGTCTCGGCGGCTACCTCGCCGCGAGGGCGGCCGCCTTCGAGCACCGCCTCGCCGCGTTGGTGCTGCACGACGGCGTCGACGACTTCCACGAAGTCGCCGCCGCGACCGCCGGCCGAGCCGCCACGACGCCCGGCGGTATCGAGGCACTGATGGCGCAGAACACCATGGTGCGATGGATTGTGCGCAACGGCCGGTGGACCTTCGGTGTGTCCGACTTCGATGAGCTGGTCGAGGCAGCCCAGTCGTACACCCTGGCGGGTATCGCCGACCGCATCACCTGCCCGACACTCGTCCTCGACGCCGAGAACGACGCGTTCTTCAAGGGGCAGCCGCAGCGTCTGCTCGGCGAGCTGACCTGCCAGAAGGAACTGATCCTCTTCCGTGAGGACGAAGGCGCCGGCGAGCACTGCCACGAGGGGGCACTCTCCCTGTTCCACCAGCGCACCTTCGACTGGCTCGACACCCTGCTCGCCCGCTGACCTCGCAGGTCGGCCCGCAGGTCGTGCCACCGGCCGGGAGCCGGAAGCGGGTGTCGATCACGCCTGTCCGGAAACGGGGCGCCGTGGGGCAACTCTGTGTCCGAGGGGGAGTTGACGGCTGACGATACGGTCGAGGTGGCACAGGGCGAGCCCTTGTTCCCGAAACCGGGGGCGCCGAGAAACAGGGGCGTCGGGCAGTGACCGATCAGGTCAGGACGAGCTCCAGTACGGTGACGGAGAGAGGTGGCACGGTGCTCGTGAAGGACGCTGCCGCACCGGTCACGGCGCTCGTCCTGGGCACCAACGTGTCGGGGGCGGTCAGCGTGTTGGTGGTCGCGCGCGAAGAGCCGGTCAGGACCGTCGCGGTGGCTTGTCTCTTGACCCCGCTGGCCAGTCCCTTCAGCTCGACGGGCACCTTCACCTTCTCGGTGCCGCAGTTGACGATCGCGACATAGAGCCGCTTCCCGGAACGGGTGGCCACGGTGGCGAGGCCGGGCAGGGCGCGTGCGGTGGCCGGAAGCACCGTGTTGCCGAGCCTGCTCGTCAGCATGTGCTGAGCCCAGTAGCTGGGCGACACGTAGCTGGTGAGGTTGTCGTAGGCGATCAGGTTGGTGGCCCAGACGTTGTTCTTGACGTGCGAGAAGAGCGGCGCGTAGCACTCCATGAGGACCTGGTCGGAGTTGCGGATCAGGCCGGCCAGCCAAGCGGCGTCGCCGAGCGCCGCGTCGAGGTCGGGTGTGGGGCGGCCCTCCTGCGCGGCCCATTCTCCGACGAACACCTTCGTCGAATTACGGTCCCGGTTGTCGTACTTGTGGGTGGAGGCCTGGGCGGCGGACGGCGCGAGGTAGTAGTGCTCGTCGATGAGGTCCGGCGTGCGGCTCGTCACGGACGTCGTGGCGATCAGCTTCAGATGCGGGTACTTCGCCTTGATCGCGTCGTGGAAGGCCGCGAACCGCTCGTCGTACGACCCCGAGGAGTCGAACCAGTCCTCGTTGCCGATCTCCACGTACTCCAGCGGGAACGGCGCCGGATGTCCGTCGGCGGCACGTCGGGCGCCCCAGGTGCTGGTGACGGGACCGGTGACGTACTCGATCTCGTCGAGCGCGTCCTGGACGAACGGCTTGAGGGCGTCGCCGGTGACGTGTTCGCCCTTGAGCGCGTAGCCGGCGTACACGGCGAGGACCGGCTGGGCGTGCAGGTCCTCGACCCATTCCAGGTATTCGAGGAGTCCGAGACCGTCCGTGGACCAGTAGCCCCAGGCGTCGTCCATGTGGCCAGGGCGTTCCCAGACCGGACCGACGGTGTTCTTCCAGTTGAACCGTGTCGCAATGGTGTTGCCTTCGAGGAAGTTTCCGCCGGGGAAGCGCAGGAACTTCGGCTTCAGGGCGACCAGTTTCTCCATCAGGTCGATGCGCAGGCCATTGGGCCGGTTGTTGTAGGTGGGCGGGAAGAGGGACACGTGCTGGAGCCACAGGGTCTCGCCCGCGGCGGCGGGGTCGGCCGTGGTGACGGTCAGCCTCGCGTCACCGGCCACGGGGGTGCGCGAACCGGTGCGCAGGGTCAGCTCGAACGGGCGGCCGGGGAAGGCGGTGCCGATGTGGGGCACGTGGGCGGACGCGTACACCGTCGCGCCGTCCGCCGACTCGATGGCCACCGTGAGCGGGCCGATGCGTCGGGAGGCCTTGGCGAACAACCGGGCGGTATAGGTGGCTGCAGGCCGCACGGGTATGCCCCAGAAGCCGTCGTTGGCGACGCCGGCCCGGTTTCCGGCCCCGGTGCTGCCCGGCAGTGCGACCTTGAGGGAACGGTTGAGCGCGGCGTTGAGCGGGGTGGCGGTGTCGAGTGCGAGTGTCGTTCCGCCGACGGCGGACCAGTGGACGGGGGTGGTGTCGTCGGCCATCATCGAGCGGTTCTGCACCAGTTCGGCGTAGATGCCGCCCTCGCCGGAGTGGTTGATGTCCTCGAACATCAAGCCGGGGAGTATGGGGGACACGGCGTGCGCGGGGCTGGCGACGTCCACGCTCAGCAGCGGCGTCGTGGTTTCCACCGGAACCCCGGCCAGCGCCGCGACCTGGTCGGACGTGAGGGCGGTCGGGAACATCCACACGTCGTCGATCAGGCCGTGCCACTGGTCCACGTGCCCGCCGCCGTAGAGCGCACGGCCGATGGCGGTGTCGCCGCTGCCGGCCCAGCCCGCGGTGTAGGCGGTCTCCCCCTCCAGCACGCCGTTGACGTACAGGCGGATGACGCCGGCGGTCGGGTCGCTGACGCCGACCAGGTGGGTCCACGTGTCGGTGGTGGGCGCTGAGGCGGCGGCCGCCACCGCGGCATTCTGGGTGGCGTCCGAGCCCAGCCGGGCGAAGGCGAACGTGCCGGTGTCGTCGCGCAGCCCCAGGTAGAAGGCGCTGACGACCTTGCCGTCGATGCTGACGGCGGTCTGGTAGCCGCCGAGTTGAGCGAGGTTGACCCAGACGCCCACCGAGAACGCCTTGGAGGTGTCGAGGGCCGGCCCGGACGCCGTGGCGTTGCCGCCCGCCTTGAGATTCAGGCTGTGGGTTCCGGCCTTGCCGGTGTCCCAGCCGGCCGCGCCCTGGAGCGTCGCGGTACGACCGTTGCCGGAGGAGTCGGCGGCCACGGTGCCGGATCCTTCGTCGAAGGTCCAGTGGGCGGCTGCGGCGGGGAGGTCCGCGGCAGCGGCGCTCGCGGTTGTGCCGGCGAGTTCGGCGGCTCCGGCGGGAGCGGCGGTGGCGAAGGTCCCGGCGAGCGAGGCGGCTCCCAGGACGGTGAGGACGGTTCTGCGCGGCACTCCGGCTTCTGAAGGCATGCGGCTCATTCCCTTGTGACAGACCGTTGCGTTGCGTAGCGGCCGGAGCAGGGCAGCCCTGCGGAAGCTGCCGACCGACCTCGTTCGGTATTCCGTACACTGATCGGTACTTCGAGCAGCAGGGATCTTAGGGTGTCCGCGAGTCCCGTCAACACCCCTCGTACGGCAATGCTTTTCGAGACACAGGAACCGGCCCAGCGCCGTCCGCGTCCGGGAGAGCGCCATGAAACCCCGGATCAGCTTGAACCCGTACACCGCCCCCTTGCACGCAACCTGAGCGCCGGCAGTCAGTCGCGCGGGCGGAGGCTGGCTTCTTCGAGGTCGAGTTCGTGCTGGATCCGGCGCCGGGTGGCGTTGCTGATCTTGTTCGCTTCGTAGAGGTGCTGGAGCTCGGCCGCCTCGATGGCGATGAGTGTCCGGCGAATCTCGCGGTAGGCGTCGGCAGGCCGGGCGTCCGGGTCGCTGTAGTGGGCGTCTTCCACCTGGTGGATGCGCGCTTCCAAATGACGACGGGCCTGTTTCAATGCGGCCTGCGCGGCGGCACCCAGATCGGCGAGTTCATCCAGATCGCCGAGCTGCTCCAGCTCTGCGAGTGCGGCGTGGGCGATGCGTCGGCGGGTCCGCGCCTCCTCGCGAGCGGTGTGCTCCGGTTCCAGAGCGATACCGGAGCGGCGGACGACAGGGGCCAGGGTGAACCCCTGGAAGACGAGAGTCAGCGCGACGGTCCCGGTGGTGAGCATGAGAATGAGCGCCCGGTGCGGCAGCGGCGCCCCGGTGTGGGTGACCAGGGGGATGGAGAGCGCGGCCGCCAGCGGCATCACACCGCGGGTGCCCGCCCAGGACAGGACGGCCGGAACGCGCCAGGAGAGCCGGTTGTCGCCGATCCTGTGCCGGTGATGGATCAGGGCGGACAGCGGGAAGATCCACAGCAGGCGGATCGCCAGCAGAGCGAAGGCGATCAACGGCACCCACAGCGGCCAGCCGTGCTCGTCGCGCGCGAGATGGCGGACGACCGAGGGAAGCTCGAGGCCGATCAGTGCGAAGACGACGCTCTCCAGCAGGAAGGTGACGGTGTCGTAGACGGCGTGGACCTGGAGGCGGACGGAGGCGTTGCCGAGTTTGTGGCCGGTGCTGCCGAGGACGACCCCGGACACGATGACGGCGGTCACGCCGGAGGTGCGCGACTGCTCCGCGATGACGTAGGAGGCGTAGGGAGTGACCAGCGCGATGACGGTCTCCAGCATGGGGTCGTCGGTCCGCCTGCGGATCAGGGTCACCACCGCGGCGACCGCCGCACCCACGAGGGCTCCTCCGCCCGCGAGAATCAGGAACTCCAGGGCGGTCCCGGACACGCTGATGGCGCTGCCGGTCACCGCGGTCACCACGGCGACCTTGTACAGGACCAGCGAGGTGGCGTCGTTGAACAGGCTTTCCGCCTGCACCAGGGCCTGCACGCGCGGTGGGAGGGACAGACGTCGGCCGAGCGCGGTGACGGCCACGGGGTCGGTGCTGGCCAGTGCAGACCCGAGAATAAGCGCGGTCGCGGCGGTGAGCGGGGTGATCGCGGCGGCCATGTACCCGATGGCAAGGGCCGAGACGACGACCAGACCGAAGACCAGTGCGCTCACCGGCCTCCACACGGCGCGCAGGTCGCGGACAGAGATTTCCCCGGCCGAGGCGTAGAGCAGGGGAGGCAGCACCAGCACGCTGATCACTTGAGGCGGCAGACGCACCTCGGGAACCCACGGCATCAGCCCCACGACGAGGCCGGCGATCACGAGGAGTGACGGAGCGGGCAGGCTCCAGCGCCGGGCACCGGTCGCCACCGCCGTGGCCAGGACCACGAGCAGCAGAACAACGGTCAGACCGGTCATCGAGCTTCCCACTGGGTCGACGGTCAGTGTTCCTGGGCCGTGGGACGGACCATGATCTCATTGACCGCTACATGCGGGGGCTGCGTGATCACGAAGGTGATGGCGCGGGCGATGTCTTCGGCGCGCAGCCAAGCGTCCTGCGGTACACCACGGGCGGCAGCGGCCCCGGGGCCGGTCGCCATCTCCGTCACCGTCATGCCCGGCTCGATCAGCCCCACCCGGATGCCCCTTCCCGTCACCTCCTGACGCAGGGCCTCGCTGAGCGCGCCCACCGCGTGCTTGGTCGCCGAGTAGACACCGTTGTTCCTGCGCACCACCCGGCCCCCGACCGAGCTGACGTTCACAAGATCAGCGACCCCGCGCGGCCCGTTCGCCGCCGCGCGGAGCAAATGGGGCAACGCCGCCTGCGACAGGTGCAGGACGGCGTTGAAGTTGAGATCGACCATCCGCTCCCACTCCGCCGCGTCGCCCTCCCCGATGGTGCCCATGGCCACGTAACCGGCGTTGTTCACGAGCACGTCCAACCGTGCGAAGCAAGCCACGGCCTCTTCGACGGTCCGACGAGCCTGCGCCGCGTCTTCGAGGTCAGCGGTGAGAACGCTGCACGAGCCACCCCCGTCACGGATCACCGCGGCCAGGTCCTCCAGCCGCCCCGTACGGCGGGCGACCACCGCCACGGCGGCGCCCTGACGCGCAAGCGACAAAGCGGTGGCCGCGCCGATACCGCTGGACGCGCCGGTCACCAGCGCCGCACATCCGGCCAATGGCGCATCGCCATGGGCGACGCCGGCGCCCGCGGCCGTAGCGCCCTGATCCGCGGGTTCCGCGTGGCCGGCGTTCGGATCCCTCACACTCATGATCACCCTTCACAGGTCATGCCGCCTGCTCTTCGAAGCTTGCACCAGGTAGTCCAAGACCGCCTCCGCGCATTCCTTCACCGGGTGTCGTCGACCGCCTCGAACCGGACGCCGCGATGTACATCAAAGATCACCGATCCCGCTCGTCGCCGGCACTCTCCCCGGTCAGTGGCTCTCCCGGTGGGCGTGCGCCTCCGCGAGGAGGAGGTAGCTGCTGGCGGTCCAGGTGTAGGCGCGGTCGCGCAGGCCCGTTCCGGTCAGGGCGTCGAAGTTCTCGGCGAAGCCGTGGGTCTCGCACAGGGCGCGGAAGCGGGCGCTGATGTCGTCGGCCAGTCGGGTGTGGCCGGCGCGGCGCAGGCCGTCCTCGACGAGGACGGTGGCGGGGGCCCAGATCGGACCGCGCCAGTAGCCGTCGGCGAGGTAGTGCGGTGAGGTGGTCAGTTCGGTGGCGAGACCGTACGGGGTGAGGTGGGCCTTGATGTGGTCGGCCAGCGCGCCGCCGACCTCGTCGGGCAGGTGTTCGCCCAGCACGACGGGCATCAGGTCCAGGAGACTGGCGCTGCTCCAAGTGGTCCCGCCGGCGGCCCCGCGGGCGACGAACCTGTCGCCGGTCCAGAGCTCCTCGAACAGCGCCGTCTGTATCTCCGCGGCCGTGCGCGTCCACCGGTCCGCGTCGTCCGGGCGACCCAACTCCGTGGCGAGAGCGGCAAGTTCGTGCAGCTGGAGTATGAGGAAGGCGGCCAGGTCGGCGGTGACGACCACCCGCTCGGGATCGAAGGTGGTGGCGTTGTCCCAACCGCTGTCGTTGCCGTGCTGGTAGTAGGGCAGTGCATCCCCGGGGGCCCGTCTCGCCGTGAGCCAGAAGTCGGTCCAGCGCTCCAACCGGTCGTAGGTCTCGACCAGTTCGGTCTGGCCGGGAGGTGTCGGCAACCGGCGGCGCAGGTGACCGAAGGCCCAGCCGTGGATGGGCGGCTTGACGAAATTGTGCAGGACCTCGGAGTGGGTGACGGAGTCGGGCAGCGCGCCTGCCGCGTCCTGGTGGTCGAAGGGGAGGTGGAACTGGTCCCAGCCCAGTTCCGGGCAACCGGGAGCCAGCGCAAGAGCGTTGAAACAGTGGTCCCAGCTCCAGACCTTGTCCATCCAGTGCTTGGACATCAGCACGCCGGGCCGGGAGAGCAGGCCCGTCGGCCGCACGGTGGCCGACCAGACCACGTAGGCGGCGAGTTCGGCGGCCGGGGTGGCGGCCGACCGCCAGGGGGCCACCGCTTCGACGAAGTCCGCGAACTCCCGCCGCGCGGACTCCGCGACGGCCTCGAAAGCCGCCGAGGAGGTGTACGGCGGGCGGGCGGTGTCGAGTTCCTCGATCGCGATCTCCCACACCCCGTCCGCGTCCCCGGTCACGGCGAGACCGCGGTCGGCGCCGCCCAGGGCCTGCTCTCCGGCCACCTCGGCGCGGGTGCCCGAGAGCACGGAGACGCGGTAACGGCGTCCGGTCTCGTACGACGTGAAGACGTACGCGTCCGCCGCCGGGTCGTGGAAGAAGTACGTTCCGCTGAAGGGGGTCAGGGTCTGTGCGGCGGCGAAGACGCCGAAGCCCAGGCCGCTCCCCCACAGCCGTACGGTGTCGGGAGACTCGTAGGCGAGGTCGACGCGCCCGTTCTCGCCGATCCAGCTGAGCAGGCCAGGTGTCGCCTCGACACGGCCCTCGGCGCGGTCGCCCGTCGCCGTGTTCAGGGGGACCAGGCGCAGGACGCCGTGCATGCCGTTCTGGTGCGAGACGAGGTGGAGGTCCTCTGCGTAGGTCTTCTCCGCGATCACGGGCGAGATGTCGAACCAGGATCCGAACGTGCTGAACGGGATGTCATGGACGGAGAAGGCCGGGCCGGATCGGGCGGCGGTCATGGGGCGTGACTCGTTTCTGGAGCAGGGGCAACGGTCGGCTGACGCGCCGTCGGGTCAGCCGTCGTGCCGTGGTTGAGGGGGAACTCAGTCCTTGACCGCACCGGCGGTCACACCCGCGGCGACATAGCGCTGGGCCAGGACGAGGATGACCGCGGCCGGCAGGGAGGCGACCACGGCGGTGGCCATGATGGCGTTCCACTGCTGGTTGTTGTTGCCGATGTAGTGGTAGATGCCGAGGGTGATCGGCTCGTGGGCGCCGCCGTTGACGAGGGTGCCGGCGAAGACGAAGTCGGACCAGGACCACAGGAACGCGAACAGGGACACGGTGACCACGGCGTTGCGGCTGATGGGCAGGACGATGGACCAGAAGGTGCGCAGCGGCCCGGCGCCGTCGGTCGTCGCCGCCTGGAGCAGTTCGCCGGGAATGCCGGACATGAACGCGGTGAAGATCAGGACGCCGAAGGGGACGGCGAGGGTGGAGTCGGCGACGATCAGCCCGGGGACGGACTGCAGGAGGCCGAGCCGGAGGTAGATGGCGTAGAAGCCCATCGCCATGATGATCCCGGGGATCATCTGGGCGGCCAGCAGCACGAAGCCCAGGATGCCTCCGCCGCGCGGGCGCAGCTTGGCCAGTGCGTAGCCGGCGGGTGCGGACAGGGCGACGGTCAGGACCACGGTGCCCAGGCCGATGACGAGGCTGGTGCCGAGGTAGGGCAGCTGCTCGTCGAGGACGGTGTGGTAGCCGGTCAGGGTGCCGTGCAGCGGCAGCAGGTCCGGTGGGCTCTTGCGCATGTCCCGGTCGCGGGTGAGGGAGACGTTGACCATCCAGTACACCGGGAAGAGCATGATCCCGGTCAACAGCACTCCGGTCGTGGTCTTCACCCAGGTATGCCTGCGGGTTCGGCTCATGACAGCGCCTGCTTTCTCTGGACCCGGACGTAGACCAGGCCGAAGACCAGCGCGGCGACCACGAGCAGGTTGCCGACGGCCGCGCCGGGGCCGAAGGCCGGCAGGAGGTTGCCGAAGCCGAGCCGGTAGGACCAGGTGGCGAAGGTGGTGGACGAGTCCGCCGGGCCGCCCTTGGTCATGATCCAGATGATGTCGAAGACCTTGAGCGTGTAGATCAGT
This sequence comes from Streptomyces spiralis, assembly GCF_014654675.1. Classification (GTDB taxonomy): domain Bacteria; phylum Actinomycetota; class Actinomycetes; order Streptomycetales; family Streptomycetaceae; genus Streptomyces; species Streptomyces spiralis. The sequence goes on along the minus strand of NZ_BNBC01000046.1, from coordinate 27,851 downwards.
CCCAGGAGCAGAGTGATCGCCGACACCGGACGCAGCAGCGGGAAGGTGACGCGCCAGAAGCGCTGCCAGGCGTTCGCCCCGTCGATGGCGGCGGCCTCGTACAGGCTCGCGGGGATAGACTGCAGGCCGCTGTGGAGCACGACCAGGTTGAACGGGACGCCGATCCAGATGTTCGCGATGATCACCGAGGTCAGCGACCAGGACGGCGAGGTCAGCCAGTTCACCGGCCCGATGCCGATGGCGTGCAGGGCGGCGTTGACGACGCCCGACTCGCTGTTCAGCATCCACGACCAGGTGGAGGCCGAGACGATCAGCGGCAGCAGCCAGGGCACCAGGAACAGGGCACGGAGCGTGGCCGAGAGCCGGAAGTTCTGGTGGAAGAAGACCGCGAGGGCGAGTCCGATGGCGTACTGGAAGACCAGGCACACGGCGGTGAAGACCGCGGTGTGGAGCAGGGCCGGGGCGAAGACCGGGTCGGCGAAGACCTCGCGGTAGTTCGCCAGGCCTGTGAACGGCGCGTCGCCCTGGACGAAGGAGCGCACGGTGTAGTCGCGCAGGCTCAGGTCGAGGTTGCGGTACAGCGGATAGGCGTAGAAGAGGAGGAGGTAGAGGGTCACCGGGGTGAGGAAGGCCCAGGCGGCCCACTGGGGGGAGGCGGGCCGGCGGCGTTCCGTGCTGCGGGCCGAGTGCGGGGTGGCGGCCGCCGCCCCGTTCCGGACGCCCTCGGATCGGTGGTCCGGGAGCTGTGTCGTGTGGTTCATCAACGACCCTTGTGGTCGGCTCACTTGGCGGCGGACTGGGCCTCGGACAGCGCGTCCTTGGGCGACTTGGACCCGCTGAGGGCGGACTGGACGGCCTTCCACATCTGTTCTGAGATCTTGGGGTACTTGGTGCCCAGGTCGTCACTGGTGCGGCCCTTGGCCGCCTTGACCGCGTCGACCCAGGGCTTGAGGTCGGCGTTCGCGGCCACCTGCTTGTCCTGGACCTCGCCGTCGGGGGCCACGTAGGACAGCGTGGTGTCGGTGTTGTAGAGGTTGTCGCCGCTGGTCAGGCAGGTCACCAGCTTCTGAGCGGTGGCGTAGCGGCCGGTGTCCTTCTGGACCGGGACGGTCACGAACTCGCCACCGGTCGGGGCTGCAGCGTTGCCGCCCGTGTCGGCCGGGATGGGCAGCACCCCGTAATCGAAGCCGGCCTTCTTGGCGTTGGCGAGCTGCCAGGTGCCGTTCTCCGCGAAGGCGTAGTCGCCGCCGGCGAACTCCTGCCAGCTGGTGGTCTGGGTGTTGTTGAGGACCGAGTTGGGGGCGTAGCCGCTTTTCAGCCAGTCCTTCCACAGGGAGAGCGCCGACACGGCCTGGGCGGAGTCGAGTTCGGTCAGCTTCGCGCCCGAACCCCAGAACCAGGGCAGGAACTGGAAACTGCCCTCCTCGGTGCCGATCGCCGAGAAGGTGATGCCCTTCTTGCCGGCCTTCTTGACCTTGGCCAGCGCCGCCGTCAGCGACGTCCAGTCCTTGACCGAGGCGATGTCCACGCCGGCCTTCTGCAGCACCTCCTTGTTGTAGTAGAGGGCCAGGGTGTTGGCGCCGATCGGCGTGCCGTAGATCTTGCCGCCCGACTGGCCGGCCGCGAGCAGGTTGGGGTCCACCTTCGAGGTGTCCAGCTTGTTGTCGTCCGTCGTGGTGAGCACGCCCGCCTCGGCCAGGGTCGACACCACCGGGTTGTCGACGATGAGGACGTCCGGCGAGTTGCCCTGCTGCGCCGCCAGCAGCGTCTTGTTGCCCAGGTCGCTGGTGTCGAAGGCGGTCCGCTTGACCTTCACCTTGGCCTTGGTGCCGCACTGGTCCAGCAGCTTCGCCCAGTCCGAGCCCTTGTCGAACTGTGGATACGGGTCCCAGATCGTGTACGTGCCGCCGCCGGCACCCTTGGTGTCGGTACTGCCCGAGCCGGTGGAGCAGGCGGAGACGGCCACGGCGAGAGCGGTCACGGTTGCGGCGGTCAGACGGCGCCGTCTGGAGGTGCTGTTCATCGCGAGGGTTCCTTTGTTCTGGGCATGCGGGTGCCGAGGCACGGGATGGTGAGCACAAGCGGGCACGACGAACGGCACGGTGAGCGGTTCGGGCGTCCCGTGAGGTGGAGTGCGGTGCGGTGAACTACGCGGGTGTGGTCAGAAGGCCGTGCTGGGCCCCGTGCTCGCCCGCAGGGAGATCGGCGGGGCGAGGAGGTGGTGGCGGGGCGGTGCGCCGGGATGGTCGAGGCGCTCCACCAGCAGGTCGACGGCGCGCCGGCCCATCTCCTCCGCCGGCACGTCGGCGGCGGTGAGCTGCGGGGTCACCGTCTCCGCCCACCGGCTGGCGACGACCCCGGTGACGGAGAAGTCGCGCGGCACATGGCGGCCCGCCTGGGCGAGCCCCCGGTAGAGGCCGCCGAGCGCGGCCTCGTTCAGCGTGACCAGGGCCGTGGTGGCCGGGTCGTCGTGCAGGATCTGCTCCACGCAGGCCTGGCCCGATGCCGCGTCGTCCCCGCAGCAGTACGTCCGCACGGTCAGCCCGCGTTCGGCCGCGGCCTTGGTGAAGCCGTCCAGGCCGCGGTGCGCGGACTCGTATCCGGACCGCAGCAGTTGCTCGGGCCGGTTGACGAAGGCGATCCTGCGGTGGCCGAGGTCCGCCAGGTGATGCACGCAGGCCGCAGCCAGGGCCGTGTGGTCCAGGCCGACCCACCAGCCGCCCTCCGGGTGGGCGGTACGGCCGATGGCGACGGCGGGGAAGCCCAGCTCGGCGAGGTGGTCGACCCGGTCGTCCTCGAGCCTGATCTCCATCAGGATCGCGCCGTCGACCCGCCGCTCCCCCAGCAGCCGCTGGAACGAACGGTCGCTGTCCACACCGCTCGGTGAGAGCAGGACGTCATAGTCGTAGGCCGCGGCGGCCTCCACCACACTGCCGATGAAGTCCAGCTGCATCCCGGTGTAGTGGTTGCCGGCCGGCGGGAAGACCAGTCCGATCGTGTTGGTCCGGCCGTTGGCAAGGGCGCGTGCGCTGGCGTTCGGGCGGTAGCCCAACTCGTCGATGACCTGCTGGATCTTACGGCGCGTGTCGTCCGAGACCGGCCGCTTGCCGCTCAGCGCGTACGACACGGTGCTCCGCGACACACCGGCCCGCCGGGCGATCTCACCGATGTTCACGGGGACTCCTTGCTCGAACCGGTTCGACAACTCGTAAAAGAGTACGCGCCGGTCGTGAGGGTGAGGGTGGGCTGTACCGCGGTGCGAGGGCCGCTCGTCGAACCGGTTCGCGTGAAGTGAAGGTAGGAACGGAGCGAGCACCTGTCAACACATCCGGCCGCACTTCCTTGTCCGGCAGAACGTCCGGATCCTGTCAGGGCGAGGGGATTGCTGGCTCGGGATTCCCGGTGCTAGCTTCCTCGAACCGGTTCGATGGAGTGATTCTTCCGACGACCGTGGACCGGTTCCACACCTTCTGCCGGAGCCAGTGAGCCGCCACCCCCTTCCTTCAGACGAGTCCCCCGTCGCTGCGACGCCGTGATCGAACCGGTTCGACAGATGCCGACACTCAAGGATTGAGGACGCGATCCATGCCATCCGCTGACAGACCCGCCCGGCGCCGAGCGCCGGCCGCCATGGCGCTGGCTCTCGGTGCGGGCCTGCTGACCGCTCCGGCCGTCCCGGCACACGCGGCCGACACACCAGAGCCCACCGCCCACTACACCTTCGACCAGGACGACCTCGCCTCCGGCAAGATCACCGACAGCTCCGGCAACGCCCTGACGGCGACCCTGGTCAACGCCTCCACCGCACAGTCGGTCGCGGGCAGGGACGGCGGCAGGGCGCTGTCCCTGCCCGGCGGGGCGCCCGGCTCCACCGGCGCGTACGTCCGCCTTCCCCGTGAAGTCCTGGGCGAAGCCGACGACTTGACGGTCTCGGCCCGCGTGAAGTGGGGCGATGACAAGTCGGCCTGGCAGCGGATCTTCGATCTGGGCACCGACACCAGCAAGTACCTGTTCACGACGCCGTCCAACGGCGGCGTGCTGCGCACCGCCGTGACCACCGGCGGCGGAGGCGCGGAGGCGCAGGTCTCCGGCTACGCACCGCTGCCCGCCGACGGCTGGCGGACGGTGACGGTCACCCTCGACACGGCGGCCCACCGGGTCACCACCTATCTCGACGGCGTCGCGGTGTCCTCCGCCGTGACGAGTGTCAAGGCCAGGGAGTTGCTGGACTCTTCGGCCACGGCGGCCGGCTGCATAGGCAGGTCCTTCTACCAGGACCCGCTGCTCAAGGGCGCGATCGACGACTTCACGGTCTGGCACTCGGCGCTCACCGCCGAGCAGGTGGCCGGTACGGTCGGGAAGGTGCCCACCCTCCAGCAGCTCTCGCAAGCGTCGTTCGACGTCCGTACGACGACCGGGACCGCCCCCTCCCTCCCCGCCTCGGTCCGCTCCTCCTTCTCCGACGGCTACGACCGCGACACGCCGATCACCTGGGACGCCGTGGCGCCCGAGAAGTACTCCGGGCCGGGCACCTTCACCGTCGCCGGGACGGCCGCCGGGCAGGCGGTGAAGGCGACCGTCTCCGTCGTCCGCGAGGGAGCGCTGACCGTGGACCTCGGCTCGGACACCGGCGCGTTCCACGGCGGCGCCTCCGGCACCCTCTACGGCGTGTACGGACCGAACGTCCCGACCGACAACCTCATCGAGGGCATGGGCCTGCGCACGGTCTCCACGAAGGCCCAGGACGGCCCGCAGCACCCCGGGGCCGACGCGCTGGACGTGGTGAGGCCGCTGGCCGACTCCACGAACGGTGATGTGTACATCTACATGACCGACATCCACCGCGGCTTCCCGTACGAGTGGCCGGGTGACACCCCGGCGGAGAAGCTCAAGCTCTACGAGGAGAAGATCGCGAGGCAGGTCGACCAGGTGCTGCAGCTGCCGAAGCAGTACCAGGACAACATCGTCTTCGTGCCCTTCAACGAGCCCGAGGGCAACATGTTCGGCACCGGCGACTGGAGCTACGACAAGGTCAGCTGGCTGAGCGACCCCAAGGACTACTTCGCCGCCTGGGACTCCGCCTACAAGCTCATCAAGGGCAGGATGCCCACTGCCCGCATAGCCGGGCCCAACACGAGCGTCCTGTACGACCAGGTGAAGGGCTTCCTCAGTCACGCCCTGGCCGCCGGCACGCTCCCGGACGTCATCACCTGGCACGAGCTGAGCCACCCGGAGGCGGTGCGCGAGAGCGTGGCCAGGTACCGGGCGTGGGAGAAGGACCTCTTCAAGGGAACCGCCCGCGAAGGCACCCAACTGCCCGTCAACATCAACGAGTACGCCTTCAACTACCACACCTCGGTCCCCGGCCAGATGATCCAGTGGGTGTCCGCGATCGAGGAGTCCAAGGTGGACGCCGACATCGCGTACTGGAACATCGACGGCAACCTCTCCGACTCCGCGGTGCAGTCCAACCGGGGCAACGGCCAGTGGTGGCTGCTGCACTCGTACGCCTCGATGAGCGGGCACACGGTGACGGTGACCCCGCCGTTCCCGGGCCGGAACTACACCATGCAGGGCGTGGCCACGCTCGACAAGGAGAAGAAGCAGTCCCGGCTGATCTTCGGCGGCTCCGCCGGCGAGGGGCACGTCACCTTCGACAACGTCCCCAGGAAGGTCTTCGGAGACAGCGTCCACGCCTGGGTGAGCGAGATCGACTGGAGCGGACAGATCGGCGACAACTCCGGGCCCAAGCTGCTGACGGAGACGAACCTGAAGGTCGGTGACGACGGCAAGGTCGTCGTGGACTTCGGCGACGGCACGCTGCCGAAACTCAAGGAGTCCTCGGCGTACGAGATCGTCCTCAGCCCGGCCGGCCAGGCGAAGGGCACGCAGTCCCTGCCCGTGCGCTGGCAGGGATCGTACGAGGCGGAGGACGCCGCCCACACCGGGTCCGGCTACTCCAAGAACGGCCCGGAGGGTTCGACCGGCGATGTGTCGAAGTTCTACACCTCCGGCGGCTACGACGTGGGCGGCCTGCGCACCGGCTCGGACGTCACGCTCGACTTCGGCGTGGACGTACCCGAGGACGGCGCCTACGACCTCAGCGTCTTCGCCAACTCCCTCAACACCTTCGACAAGGTGAAGGAACAGGGCCCCACCAACGTCTTCCTGCGGGTGGACGGCAAGGCGGACAGCGAGCAGGAGCTGTACCTGCCGCTCGGCTACAAGTGGGTGGTCTGGGACCACACGGACACCACGGTCCATCTGACCAAGGGCAAGCACACCCTGACGCTCGCCGCGAAGAGCCTCGACGGCAAGCGCGCCACCAAGGGTGACGCCATCGTGGACCGACTCACCCTGTCCCTGCCCAGCGCGTCGGCGGCCACCAGGGCCTACGAGGGTGAACTCGCCTGGACGACCGGCGGGGCGCGGCCCGTCTACGACCTTCCGCGGCACACCCGGACGCCTGCCACCGGTTCCGGCGCGGTCCGGGTCTCGAAGAACCAGACGGCCACGTTCTGGGTCTACTCCGCCGCCGACCGCGAGGCCACCCTGAGCGTCGACACCCTCGGCGGCGCGGACGCACGTCTGTCCGTCGACGGGCACGACGTCCTGCACGTGACCAAGGGCCGGCACGAGGTGGCCGTCTCCCTCTCGGGCGGCGTCAACAAGGTGACGGTGACCGGCGGTTCGGCCGCCACGCTCGTTGACCGCCTGACGGTCACGCCCACCGACGGCACGCTCAAGGCGCAGCAGTACGAGGCGCGGGACGCCAAGCTCACGGGCACGGCCGCGCTGACCCCGCTGTCCCTGGCGACCGACGGCACGGCCATCACCGGCATCGGCGGCGCCCCGGGCAACGACAACACGGCGACGTTCACGGTCGCGGCGGACAAGGCCGGCCTGTACGCGCTGCGCATCCGCTACTCCAACCCCGAACAGTCCGAGGCCACCCACTACAACCCCGACCCGCTCGCCCGTCACGCCGACATCACCGTCAACGGCGGTGACATGCTGCGCGTGAGCTTCCCGCACAGCTTCCACCAGAACAACTTCTGGGAGCTGACCGTCCCGGTGCACCTCAGGAAGGGGCAGAACAGCATCACCTTCCGCTCCGAGGAACTGCCGAACTTCGACGGCACCACGTACGCCTCGGACACCTTCCCCGGAGTGCTGCTCCGCTCCCGCTACGCACCACTGATCGACCGGATCACCGTCGCGCCGTACGCACGCGAGGTGCGGTGACGCAGGGCAGCAGCCCTCGCGCTGTGAGCTGAGGGCTGTCACTCCCTCGGTGGCGGGCCGCTCACGGCCCGCCACCGAGGACGTGATCCGGCCCCTTCCCGGGCGGCGGCGGTGGCTCTGAACTCGGCCGGACTCGCCCGGTTTGTGGCCGAGATCGCTTACCCGGCCCGTCGTTCCACGTCCGGCAGGACCGCCAGTGCCCGCGCCGTGACGTCCTCGACCGGGCCGACGGCGTCGACCGTCAGAAGGATGGCCGAGTAGTGGGCGAGCAGGGGTGCGGTCTGCTGTCGGTACACCCGCTGCCTGTGCCGGATGACGTCTTCGGTGTCGTCCGGCCGGCCGCGGCCCAGCAGCCGCGCCACGACGGCTTCCTCGGGAGCGGTGAACTCCAGCACCGCGTCCAGCGGGGAGCCCGCGGCGCCCAGTACGGCGGCGAGTTCCCGCGCCTGCGGCAGCGTACGGGGGAACCCGTCGAGGAGGAAGCCGTGCCGGGCGTCCGGGTGCGCGAGCCGGTCCCGGACCATTCCCCCGGTGACGTGGTCGGGGACGAGTTCGCCGGTGTCGAGGTAACGCTGAGCATCCCGGCCGAGCGGGGTGCGGCGCGCCACGTGTTCCCGGAACAGGTCTCCGGTGGAGATGTGGGGGACGCCGAGCCGCCGGCTGAGCACGGCCGCCTGGGTGCCCTTGCCCACTCCGGGAGGGCCGATCAGGACGAGTCGCATCGGTGCTGCACACCTTTCGAGTCGGTTCTGAAGCGGATTCGGAAATCGGTTCACGTCGATGCCCGGCCGGTCGTTCCCCGTACACGCGTACGCCGCGCTCATCAGGCCCGGGAAGGACAGACGGGATCCTCACTGAGCACGAGCACCGGCCCGTGCGTGGAGTCCGTGCGGCGGGTCAGGAGTTCGCACACCGCCTCGGCCGCACCTGCCTGGTACGCACCGGTGTCCAGTGACGGGCCGGGCACGAGGGCGTGGACGTCGACGCTGGGCGCCAGTTCGGCGGCCAGCCACTCGGTCAGCTCGGTCAGGCCGGAAAGGACGGTGTCCTGCGCCCCGCCTCGTGCCCTGGCAGCGACCACGTTGACCACGGATCCGCCGTGCGCGGCCATCCACCGCCAGTAGGCACGCTGGACACAGGTCAGCGGGGTCGCGAAGGCAGTGTGCAGGATGTCGCGCAGGGCCAGCGGATCCATTTCCATCAGCGGGCCGGGAGGGGACGGGGTCGCGACCAGGTTCACCAGGTGGTCGAGGCGGCCGAGACGGTCGACGACCGTGTCCACGGCGCGACCGAGCGCCGCCGGATCACCGGGTGCGCAGGGCAGCATCAAAAGGGGCGCTCCCGGCGGCGGCGCCGCCCGGTGCGCGTCCTCGGCCTCGGAGCCCGCGAGCACCACGTACGCGCCGCGCTCCGCGAGGCGGCCCACCACGGCGGCGGCGAGGTCGCCCGCACCGGTGACGAGCACGACCCGACCGGTGAAGGTGCCGGCGCGTCCCATGTCCGTCTCCCTTCGCACAGCGCCGGTCAACCGGCCTGCGGGGACCCGTCGGCCAGTCCGGCGTTGATCAAGTCCATGACCGAGGCGTCGGCGAGTGTGGTGACATCGCCGACTTCGCGGTTCTCCGCGACGTCCCGCAGCAGTCGGCGCATGATCTTCCCGGAGCGGGTCTTGGGCAGCTCGGGGACGACCATGATCTGCCGGGGCTTGGCGATGGGGCCGATCTCCTGGGCCACGTGCTCGCGCAGCGCACCGCTGACGTCCCCCGCGGACCAGACCGTGCCGCCGCGCAGGATGACGAAGGCGACGATGGCCTGGCCCGTCGTCGCGTCCGAGGCGCCGACCACGGCCGCCTCGGCCACCGCGGGGTGCGAGACGAGTGCCGACTCGACCTCGGCGGTGGAGATCCGGTGCCCGGAGACGTTCATGACGTCGTCGACCCGGCCGAGCAGCCAGATGTCGCCGTCCTCGTCGTAGCGGGCGCCGTCTCCGGCGAAGTAGTGGCCCTGCGCGGCGAAGCGGGACCAGTACGTCTCCCGGTAGCGGTCGTCGTCGCCCCAGACACCGCGCAGCATGGACGGCCAGGGCTGGTCGAGCACCAGGTAGCCGCTTTCGCCCTTGCCGACCTGCCTGCCCTGGTCGTCGACGACCTTGGCGGAGATCCCCGGCAGCGGAGTCTGCGCCGAGCCCGGCTTTGCGGCCGGCCCTCCGGGCAGCGGCGCGATCATGATGGTGCCGGTCTCGGTCTGCCACCAGGTGTCGACGACGGGCGCCCGGTCGCCGCCGATGTGCTTGCGGTACCAGCGCCACGCCTCGGGGTTGATGGGCTCGCCGACACTGCCGAGCACACCGATCGACGACAGGTCGTAGCGGGCCGGGACGTCCTCGCCCCATTTCATGAACGTGCGGATGAGGGTGGGGGCGGTGTAGTAGACGGTGACGCCGTACTTCTCGATGATCTCGAAGTGGCGTCCCTCGTGCGGAGTGTTGGGCGTTCCCTCGTACATCACCGATGTCGTGCGGTTGGCGAGGGGCCCGTAGACGATGTACGAGTGCCCGGTGATCCAGCCGATGTCGGCCGTGCACCAGTAGACGTCGGCCTCGGGATCGAGGCCGAAGACCGTGCCGTGGGTGTAGGCGGCCTGTGTGAGGTAGCCGCCCGAGGTGTGCAGGATGCCCTTCGGCCTGCCGGTCGTGCCCGAGGTGTAGAGGATGAACAACGGGTGCTCGGCGTCGAAGTCCTCGGGGGTGTGCTGGTCGGACTGGGCGTCCACCAGCTCGTGCCACCACAGGTCCCGGCCGTCGGTCCACGGCACGTCGATGCCGGTACGGCGGACCACCAGGACGTGCTCGACGCAGGGCGTGTTCCGGGTGGCTTCGTCGGTGCCGGCCTTCATCGGCTCGGCCCTGCCCCGGCGGTACTGGCCGTCCGAGGTGATCAGCAGCCGCGCCTCGGCGTCCTCGATACGGGACTGGAGCGCGGCCGGGGAGAACCCGCCGAACACGACGCTGTGCGGCAGCCCGAGCCGCGCGCAGGCCAGCATGGCGAAGACGGCCTCGGGGATCATCGGCAACTGGATGGCGACCCGGTCCCCGGCCGTCAGGCCGAGGGAGAGCAGGGCATTGGCCGTCTTGCACACCTCCCGCCTGAGGTCGGCGTAGGTGATCGTGCGGGTGTCGCCCGGCTCGCCCTCCCAGTGGAAGGCGACCTGGTCGCCGTGGCCGGCCTCGACGTGCCGGTCCACGCAGTTGTACGCCACGTTCAGCCGGCCTCCGACGAACCAGCGGGCGAACGGAGCGTCCGACCAGTCGAGCACCGTGGTCCACTCGGTGTCCCAGTGCAACCGCTCCGCCTGCCGCGCCCAGAACGCCAGACGGTCGTCACCGGCCTGCCCGGGCTGTCCGGGCACCGCTTCGCCCGCTGCGGTGGGCGGGCTGTCGGAGCGGACGCGGTGGTCGGAGCGCGGAGACATGTGGGTCCTCCAAGGTGCCGGGACGATTCCAGGGGGCGAGTGCGGCCACGGTGGCCGGACAGGGTTGGCGTGAGGTTGGCGTGAGGTCGACGCCGGCTGGTGCGGCGCCGTACGGCTACGGCCGCGCCGCGGTCCAGCGGCTCACCATGCGCAGCGCGAGACGGGGCTTCAGCGGTGCCGCGGTCCTGCGGCGTAGTGCGCCCTGCCAGACGCCCCAGCCGTAGGCCAGGTCGTCCAGGCGACGGAGCATCGTGTGGGCGAGCGGGGAGAGCGGGCTGCCCGAGCGGTGGTGGTCCAGCAGCCCCTCGGCCACGGCCGCGACGACCAGGGCGTGCCGGGCGCGGCGGTCGACGGCGGCCGCGGCGACGGCGAGCGGCCAGTGGTGCCGGGTGGCGCAGCGCAGCAGTTGCTCGGCGGTGCCGCGCACGGCGGCGAGCGAGAGCAGGGCGCCCGCGCGGGCCGGATGGTCGGCGTCGGGCATCCTGCGGGCCACGCGCACGGCGGTCGCTGCCGTCAGGGCCGCGGCCAGTGCCGCCGGGGCCGGCCTGCCGCGCAGCAGCAGGGCGCAGGCGGCCAGCGACCAGGGGGCGGCGTACAGCGGCGGCACGCGGCCGGGGTGACGTAGTGCCAGGTCGGCGGCGCCCGTGCCGTATCCGGCCCGTTGAGCCAGCCAGCCGCGCAGGTCGGTGCGGTGCCGGTGGCCCACGCGGGCGGAGGGGACGTAGCGCAGCCGCCAGCCGGCCTCGTGCAGCCGCATGCACAGGTCGACGTCCTCGCCGACGCGCATGGCCTCGTCGAAGCCGGGGCCGACGGCCTCACGCCGGACCACGACGGTCGCGCTCGGCACGTAGGAGAGCGCGGACACGGGCACGACCGGTCCTTCTGCCGCGCCCATGTCCAGCGGCGAGCGGATCTCCTCGTACCGGTCCAGCAGCCTGGGAGCGGACACGGGCAGTGCGGTCACCCGTGGTGCGGCGAGCGCCACGGCGGGGTCGGCGAACTGCGCCAGCAGGGCGGCGAGCCATCCGGGTTCCGGCACGACGTCGGAGTCGCAGAACGCCACGTAGCGGGTACGGGCATGACGCAGCCCGGTGTTGCGGGCCGCCGCCGGGCCCCGGTTGCTCAGGTGGGTCAGCAGCCGTGCGCCGTGCCGGCCGGCCACGGCGGACAGGGCGGCGGGGTCGTTCGAGCCGTCGTCCACGACCAGCACCGGCAGGTCCGAGGTCTCCGGATCGGCGCGCAGGGCGCTCAGCAGCCGGTCGAGCTGGTCGGCGCGGTCCCGGATGGGGACCACGACCGTGGTGTCGCCGACCGGCACGGGCGCGGGGCGTGGGTGGACGACGCCCGCGTCCAGGAGTCGCCGGGCGAGCGCGGCGCTCGTCGCGTCCGTGACGGTGAACCGGCCGTCGCCGAGCCGGCTGACCGCCGCGTCGGTCAGCCTGACCAGCCGCAGCGGCGAGCCGCCGGTCATGAGCCGTCCGTCCCGCGACCGGTGTGTGCCGGGGGCGAGTTCGACCGTGAACCCGTGGGGCAGGGTGGTATCAGGCGGTGACGGCAGCCGGGCGGCGAGTGGTTGGGGGCGTACGAGTGTCATGCGGTGAATCCCCCGTCCGCGTGCAGTACGGAGCCGGTGACGGCGAAGGAGTCGGCGGAGCAGGCCCAGGCGACCACGGCGGCCACCTCCTCGGGTTCCAGAGGGCGTCCGGTGAGCTGCTGTTCGGCGAGCTTGTCGACCTCCGGCAGCTCGTAGAGGTCGGCCGTGGCCCGCAGCATGTCCGTGCGCGTCGAACCCGGTGACACCGCGACCGCGTTCACGCCGGTGTCCCGCAGGTCGCAGGCCAGGCCGCGGACCAGGCCGACCACGGCGTGCTTGGCGGCGCAGTAGGCGCCGAGTCCCCACAGCCCGCGATGCGCGGCGGCCGAGGCGAGTGCGACGAACCGCCCGGTGCGGGGCTGCGGCCGGCGCAGCAGGGCGGGTACGGCCGCGCGGGCGAGGTTGGCGACGCCCATGACGTCCACGTCGAGCAGCGTGCGCCACTGCGTGTCGGTCTGTTCCCACACCGGGCCGCCGCCGAGCATGACGGCCGCCGCGGCCACGGCGGCATCGAGACCGCCGAACTCGCGCTCGGCCGTCTCGACGGCGGCGTGCAGCGCGGCCTCGTCGCGGACGTCGGCGCGCACCGTGCGGACCAGCGGGAACTTCCGTGCCAGGGCGTCGAGTTGCGCGGGCCCGGCCAAAGGGTAGGGCACGTCGGGGTCGTCGGCGCAGCGGTCCACGGCGACCACCGCCCAGCCGCCGCGGGCCAGCCCGGCCACGGTCGCCGCCCCGATGCCCCGGGCGGCACCGGTGATCACGGCGACCCTGGGGCCGGTCATCGCCCGGCTCCCGCGGGCACGGGGACGGGCCGCTGTTCGGGCGCGCCGAGCCGGCCCCGCCCCGAGACCCGCCAGGCCCGGATGTCGGCGGCGAGCCGGTCCGCCATACGGTCGAGGAGCCGTTCGCCCTCGCTCGCGCGGGCCCCGGAGGGGTCGCCCAGGACTCCGGACGGGCTGACTCCTCGGACGGATTCGGTGACGAGCCGGTTCATCAGCAGGTGGACGGGGTCGGTGGGTCCGGCGACGGCCCGCTCCTCGCGGACGGCCGAACGCCGCAGCCGCAGCATCATCGAGGTCTCGGTACGGCCCGCGTGGGCGTCGGAGCCCGTCGGCAGACAGGGCCACCAGGCGACGTCCCGGCTCTCGCCGCGCAGCCCGGTCACCGCGTCGGCGAGGCTCACCAGGTTGCCGCCGTGCCCGTTGACGACGAGCAGTCGGCCCGCCCAGCGCAGCATCGAGCGGCCGATCTCCGTGACGAGCAGGCGCAGCGCGTCGTGGCCGAGGGACACCGTGCCGGGGAACCCCTCGTGCTCGCCGCTGGCCCCGTACGACTGGGCCGGCGCCACCAGCGCATCCACCTCGCCCCGCAGCAGACCGGCGGCCCGCCCGGCCACCGCCGCGGCCACGGCGGTGTCCGTGTCCAGCGGGAGATGCGGGCCGTGCTGTTCGCAGGAGCCGAGGGGCAGCAGCACCAGGGGGCCGCGGTCGGTGAGGTCCGGCCAGGCGAGGTCGGCGAGCCGGGTCCCCGGCCCGGCCGTCGCCGACGACGGCTTTCCCGCTGCTGTGGTTCGGGCGGGTTCGGCCGTCATCTCAGGCCCCGCCCAGGGTGCGGGTGAACCCGGGCGGGATCACCACGTCGTCACGGGTCAGCTCATGGACGGAGGAACGGCCGAGGCCCAGCAGGGCGGAGTCGATGCCGCCGCGCAGGATGTCGAGGACGTTCTCCACACCGCTCTGCCCTCCCGCGGCCAGACCCCACAGGTAGGCGCGGCCGATCATCACGGCCCTCGCGCCGAGCGCCAGCGCCTTGACCACGTCGCTGCCCCGGCGGACTCCGCTGTCCAGCAGGACCTCGATCTGGTGGCCGACCGCGTCCGCGACGGCCGGGAGGGCGCGGATCGGGGCCGGGGTGCTGTCGAGGTTGTTCCCACCGTGGTTGGACACCGAGATCGCGGTGACTCCCGCGTCGACCGCGCGCAACGCGTCGTCCACCCGGCAGATGCCCTTCAGCAGGAACGGCCCGTCCCACTGCTCGCGCAGCCACCGGACGTCCTCCCACGAAGGCGGCGGGGTCTGCATCCACTCGCCGTACGCGCCGAAGAACGTGGGTGCGTCCTGCCCGGGGTCGGTGAGGTTGGGTGTCGACAGGTCGGGCAGGCTGCGCGACTTGAGGAAGTCCAGCAGCCAGCTGGGGCGCGTGAGCGCCTCCGGCGCGAACCGCGCCATGGCCTTCAGGTCCAGCCGCTCGGGAATCTTCGGACTGCCCCAGTCGCGGCCGTGCGAGAAGGACCAGTCGAGGGTGACGATCAGGGCCTTCGCGCCTGCTTCGTAGGCGTGCTGGATGCGGCGCAGCATCGCGTCCTTCGAGCCCATCCAGTACATCTGGAAGAACGTCTGCGGATTGGCGGCCACCACCTCCGTCAGCGGCTTGCTCGCGAAGGAGCTGAGGCCCATCGCCGTGCCGCGGGCCGCGGCGGCGCGGGCGACGGCCACCTCGCCGTCGGGGTGCACCGCCTGCACACCGGTCGGGGAGATGATCACCGGCAGCGAGATCTGCTCGCCCAGGACCGTCGTCGACTGGTCCCGCTTGGCCGACAGCCCGGCGACGTGGGGCGCGAAGCCGAGTTCCGCGAACGCCTTGGTGTTGTCGTCGTAGGAGGTGCCCTTCTCGGAACCGGCGAGCAGTGCGCTGTAGACCGACTTCGGCAGCCGCTTGCCGGCCCTTCGCTGGGCCTCGGCGACCGTCTCGAACCACTTGCTCATGACGTTCCTTTCACGGTGTGTGCGGCGAGGTCGGCGCCGGCCAGCGGGCTCTCGTCACAGAGGCGGTCGGGGCGGGCGGTGCGGACGGCGGGCATGCCCAGGGGCACGGTCCGGTGCGAGTGGTCGTTGCCCTGGCGCGGGAGCGCGTCCCGCGCCACCGCCGAGAGCGCGGCGGCGCCGTGGCCCTTGACGCACTCGGGGTCGGGGCCGTCCAGCGGCAGGCCGGTGAAGAACTTCGCGGCCATGCAGCCGCCCTGGCAGGTGTCGTACGCGGGACAGCCGGAGCAGGCGCCCCCGGTGGAGGGCCGGCGCAGCTCGGCGAAGAGCTCCGACTCCCGCCACACCCGGTCGAAGCCGCCCGGGGAGCGGACGTTGC
Organism: Streptomyces spiralis; assembly: GCF_014654675.1. Classification (GTDB taxonomy): domain Bacteria; phylum Actinomycetota; class Actinomycetes; order Streptomycetales; family Streptomycetaceae; genus Streptomyces; species Streptomyces spiralis. Next base: position 12,400 of record NZ_BNBC01000046.1, on the reverse strand, counting down.
CCGCCTTGAAGGCGTCGTGGATGGCGAACGGGCAGGCGTACACGTCGCCGACCGGGTCGATCAGGCACACCACGCGTCCCGCACCGCACAGGTTCAGCCCCGGGATGGGCTCCGAGCCGAGCGCGTTGAGGTGGAAGAAGGAGTCCCCGGTGAGGACCTTCTCGCCGTGGCCGAGCAGCCAGGAGTAGATGTCGTACTGCTGCTCGGCGGTGGGGTGCAGTTCGTCCCACACGTCCGCGCCACGCCCGGAGGGCCTGAGCCGGGTGATGCGCAGCTGGGCGCCGTAGCGGTCGGCGATGGCTGCGAAGTCGTCGAGTTGGGGGACGTTCTGACGAGTCATCACCACGGAGATCTTGAAGTCCCGGAAACCGGCGTCGGCGAGGTTCTCCATGGCCCGGACAGCCATGTCGTACGAGCCCCGGCCGCGCACCGCGTCGTTGACCTCGCGGGTGGCGCCGTCGAGGGAGATCTGGATGTCGACGTAGTCGGTCGCGGCCAGCCGCCGGGCGCGTTCGGGGGTCAGGCGCAGCCCGTTGGTGGAGAACTTCACGCCGACCTGGTGGGCGATCGCGTAGTCCAGCAGCTCCCAGAAGTCGGGGCGGACCGTGGGTTCGCCGCCGCCCACGTTGACGTAGAAGACCTGCATGCGCTGCAGCTCGTCGATCACGGACTTGATCTCGTCCGTGGACAGCTCCAGCGGGTCGCGGCGCCCGGACGAGGACAGGCAGTGCGCACAGGACAGGTTGCACGCGTAGGTCCACTCCCAGGTCAGGCAGATCGGAGCGTGCAGACCGCCCTTGAACTGCTCGACGAGGGCCGGCACCCGCTCGGGGGCGTGCGGTGGATCGTGAAGGGTGGTCATCACCGAGCTCCGGTTCCACTGTGCTGGGGAATGATCATGTCGGCGGCGGCCAGGGAGGCCAGCGCGCGCAGGAAGGCGCCCCGCCGGGCGTCGGGCACGCCGGCGAGGGCGTCCCCGACGCTGGGGTGCCGGTCGAGCCCCCGGACCAGTTCGACGAGTTCCGGTGCCTTGAGGAAGGACAGCCGACGGTTGCCGAAGTGGTAGGCGAGCGCCCCGAACGGCTCGGGGCGCAGAGCGACGGAGGGGTTCAGCCGGTAGGGGCGTGCCACGTCGAACGCCGGGGACGGCATGGCGGGCCTCAGTAGACGCCGCACATGCCGTCGATGGAGACCTCTTCGACGAGGACCTCCTCGACGAGTTCACCGGCGACGTCGATGGTGTCCTGCTCTGCCCTGAGCTGGTCCTCGTTCACGACAAACCTCCTGGAGGAAAAAGGGAGTTGGGGGGCGCGGCCGGTCCCGTCGCGCGGTGACCGGGCCGTACTCGACGCTACGGCCGGGCCGCCGCGCCGCTCACCCTGCTTCCGGCCGCCCTCACCCTGTCCGGTCGGACAGGTGTGCCGCGCCGGGGCTGGTGTCCGCCTGGTCCCCCGTCCGATCGGTCAGGTCGCGCCCCCTGCGTCCGCGCCACGCAGCCGTCCAAGCGGCCGGTGTCGCCGTGCACCGCGTTCCCGGAGGGTGAGACACGCCACCAACTCCGGCACGTCCGTGCTCCACCCCGGACATCTGCGCCGCCGGCAACGGAGCAGCCGACGCAGGACGCGCGGGTCGCCGCGCGGAGAGGAATGTCGCGATCATGCAGGTCGAAGAACTTCTCAAGCCGTTCCCGATCAAGGAATTCCACCCGTTCCCCCGGGCGCTGATGGGCCCGGGCGCCCATGAGCTGATCGGTCCGGAGGCCAAGAAGCTGGGCTTCCGGCGCACCTTGGTGATGACCACCGGTCTGCGCGGCAGCGACACGGTGCACAAGATCGTCGAGTCGATGAAGTACCACGGGCTCGAGGTCGTGGTGTACGACAAGGTCGAGTCGAACCCCAAGGACTACAACGTCATGGACGCCGTGGCGCTGTACCAGGAGAACAAGTGCGACTCGTTCGTGTCGATCGGCGGCGGCTCGTCGCACGACGCGTGCAAGGGAGCCCGTATCTCCGTCGCCCACGACGGCCGCAGCGTCAACGACTTCGAGGGCTTCAACAAGTCCGAGAACCCCAAGAACCCGCCGCACATCGCCGTCTCCACCACGGCCGGCACCGGTTCGGAGACCTCGTGGGCGTACGTCATCACCGACACGACCACGGACCCGGACAACCCGCACAAGTACGTCGCCTTCGACGACGCCTCGGTGGCCAGCCTGGCCATCGACGACCCCACGCTGTACTACGACTGCCCGCTCGACTACACGGCGCAGTGCGGCTTCGACGTCCTCGCGCACGCCTCGGAGCCGTACGTCTCGCGGCTGGACTTCCAGCCCTCGCTGGGCAACGCGCTGCACGCGATCAGGCTCACCGCCCGCCATCTGCGCCAGGCGGTGTGGAACGGCCAGGACCTGGCCGGGCGCGAGGGCATGATGTACGCGCAGTACATCGCGGCGCAGGCGTTCAACTCCGGCGGCCTGGGCATCATCCACTCCATCTCGCACGCGGTCAGCGCGTTCTACGACACCCACCACGGCCTCAACAACGCCATCGCGCTGCCCCGGGTGTGGGCGTTCAACATGCCGGCCCACTACGAGCGGTTCGCGGACATCGCCGAGGCGATGGGCGTGGACACGCACGGCATGACGAAGGTGCAGGCCGCCGAGGCGGCGCTCACCGCGGGCATCCGGCTGCTGCGTGACGTCGGCATCCCCGAGAAGTTCACCGATGTCCAGCAGGACACCTATTCCAAGAACCGCCTCGGGCAGGGCCCGACGAAGTTCTACGAGCAGGCGAAGGTCATCAAGGGCGACGCGGCCGACGTCGACCGCATCACGAACCACGTGCTCGGTGACGCCTGCACCCCGGGCAACGCCAAGGAGTGCACGTTCGACACGGTGCGCCCCGTCGTCGAGCACTGCATGACCGGCGACCTGGACGACCTGCTCGGCTGAGCACCTCGTGCCCGGGAGCGGGGGGCGACATGGGACGCCGCCCCCCGCTCCCGCCCCACCGGACGGAGGAACCGTGCCCGCCACACCCGAGAACCCCGCGTTCGGCTCGGTCGAGGACGTAGCCGAGCGGTTCGCCGCCCACGGCTACATCGCCGACCGGCGGCTCGCCACCACTGTGTTCCTGCAGACCAGACTCGAGAAGCCGCTGCTGCTGGAGGGGCCGGCCGGCGTCGGCAAGACCGAGCTGGCCAAGACGCTGGCCGCCGCCGCCGGGCGCCGGCTGCTGCGCCTGCAGTGCTACGAGGGCCAGGACGAGAGCCGTGCACTGTACGAGTGGGACTACGGCAAGCAGCTGCTGTACACCCAGATGCTCCGGGACAAGATCGGCGACCTCACGGCCGACGCCCCCGACCTGGCCTCCGCCGTCCACCGGATCGAGGAGCAGGACAGCGTCTTCTTCTCCGACCGGTTCCTCGCGCCCCGCCCGCTGCTGGACGCGGTGCGCGGCGAGCAGCCGGCCGTTCTGCTCATCGACGAGGTCGACCGGGCGGACGAGGCACTGGAGGCGGTGCTCCTGGAGTGCCTGGCCGAGTACCAGGTGTCGGTGCCGGAGATCGGCACGTACACCGCGAAGGTGCCCCCGTACGTCGTCCTCACCTCCAACAACACGCGCGACCTGTCGGCCGCGCTGAAGCGCCGCTGCCTGCACCTGTTCCTCGACTATCCCGACGCGGAACGGGAGTTGGAGATCGTACGGGCCAAGGACACCGGGCTGCCCGAGGCGGCCGCCCGCCATCTGGTGGACGTGGTGCGCGGCCTGCGCGAGCTGCCGCTGCGCAAGAGCCCCAGCATCTCCGAGACCGTCGACTGGGCCCGCACCCTCGCGGTCCTGGGCGTCGAGGAACTCGACCCGGAGGTTCTCGCGGACACCGCCAACGTGGTTCTGAAGTACGAGCGGGACCTGCACCGCGCGCTGGAGGTCCTGCCGCGCCTGGTCGACCCCAACCGCACGCTGCCCGAACCCGGCCACCATCACCACGAAGGCCATCACCACCATGGCGGCCACCATCACCACGACGAACACCACCACGGCCCCGGGCACGGCGAGCCGGACGAGACCGACGGGCGCGCGGTACGGGCCGCCATGGACCGGCAGGGCCGCCACGACGAGGGCTACTACGGCGCCCCGGGCGCCGGGCCGACGCACCGCACCACCCCCGGTGCCGGCCAGGGCGCCCGCTCGTTCGCCGCCGTCGCGCGGCGCCGTACGGACTGACCCGGGAGGCGTGCATGGAAGCCGGCGTGCACCGATTCGTCCGCGTGCTGCGGCTGTTCGGCCTGCGGGTATCCGTGTCGGAGGCGATGGACGCCATGCGCGGGGCGGCCCAGCCCGGCGTCCTCGCCCGGCGCGAGACGCTGCGCGAGGCACTGCGCATGACACTCGTGAAGGACCGGCGCGACCACGCGCTGTTCGACGAGTTGTTCACCGCGTTCTTCTCGCTGCGCCCGGTCTCCCAGGACTCCGGCGGGCACGGCCACACTCATGCGCACGACGACCTGACCGACACCGGCGAACTGGAGTCGTTCACCGTCTCCGACGAGCCGTCCGAGACCCCTCAGCAGGGGCACAGCCACGGCAAGCCGGCCGACATCCGCGACTTCTTCGACCAGCAGGACCTGGCCCAGCAGTACAACCTGCACCAGGAGGCCAACAAGATCGATCTGGCGTCGATGACCGACGAGATCGTGCTGGCCGAGGACGGCGCGACCGGCGGGCGCGACGACAGCCCGTCCGTCCAGCTGGAGACCGAGCGGCTGCACGGCGCCGGGATCCCCGGCCAGCTCTCGTCGGCGACCGGGCAGACCGTCGACACGACCCTCACCGTCGCCCAGCAGGACGCCCTGCTCGGCCGGCTCACCCAGGAGACCGACGACGGTCTCGAACCCGACTCGCTCAAGCAGGAGTTGGCGGGTGTCATCGAGAACCTGCCCGAGCTGCTGAAGCGGCATCTCGACCGGCTGGCCGAACTGCAGGCCGTGGCCGTCGAGTCCGCCCGGATCGCCGAACGCGCCCGCCTGGAGACGGTGGACGAGGACGAGCGCGGCCAGTTGGAGGAGGCGCTGCGGAGGGTGGGCCGCAGCGTGCACGGCGCCCTGACCAGCCGCAAGCGCAACACCCCGACGGGCCGTGTCCATCCCGGCCGCACCATGCGCCGCAACATGCGCTACGACGGCGTACCGTTCCGGCCGGTCACCGTCACCCGCGCCGAGGACCGGCCCCGCCTGGTGATCCTCGCGGACGTCTCGCTGTCGGTGCGGGCAACGGCGCGCTTCACCCTCCACCTGGTGCACGGGCTGCAGTCCCTGTTCGGACAGGTCCGCAGCTACGCCTTCGTGGACGAACCCACCGAGATCACCGAGCTGTTCGCCGAGCACCCGCTGGAGCGGGCGCTGGGGCTGGTCTTCGACGGGCTGCCGGCAGGCGGTCTGCTGGACGTGGACGCGACGTCCGACTACGGCCGGACCTTCGAGACGCTGCTGACCGAACACACGCCGGCGCTGGGCCGCCGCACCACGCTCCTGGTGCTGGGTGACGGCCGCGGCAACGGCAATCCACCGCGGACCGAGGCGTTCGCGGAGATCACACGGCGGGTACGCCAGACCATCTGGCTGACCCCGGAGGCACGTTACTCCTGGGGCCTGGGCGCCTGTGACCTGCCCCGCTACGCCGAGTACTGCGACCGCGTCCAGGTGGTCGCCGACCTCACCGGGCTGGAGCGCGCCGCCCTGCGGATGGCCACGGAGGCGACCGGCCGATGAGCACCACCGCACACCGTCAGGGGGAGCCACAGCCATGAGTGTCCCGAGCCTGCGCAGCGCGATCGCCGCCCGCCGCATCGACCCGCTGGCGCCGGGCGCGCCCGGCCTGTACGCCGACCCTCTGGTCCGCGTGATCCGCGACAGGCCTGTCCCCGAGAGCGTGGTCCCCCCGCCGATCGTCCGCACCGAGCACTTCACGCTGCGCCGCCGTGGCCGCCGCGTCGAACTGGGCCATTCGCTGCGCCCCGAGCAGTTGGACAACGACCTGGCCGGGCTGCTCGCCGAGGAGCTGTTCGCCCCCGGCTGGCTGTCCGGCAGCGATGTCTTCGAGCGGGTCTTCACGGGGGTGGTGCGCTCCTGCGTGGACGGACCGCTGCCCGCCTGGACCACCTTCTACGACAACACGCTGGCCCGCATCCGGCAGTGCTGGCAGACCCCGGAGCCGGCCGGGCACTCCTCGATCGCCGGGTTCGCGCCCGTGTACCGGCGCACGCTGGACCTGGTCGCCCCCGGCAGCGTGCTCGACCTGGGCTCCTGCTTCGGCTTCCTGCCGTTGCTGCTCGCCGAGCGCGAGCGGCAGACGGTGATCGCCTCCGACCTCTCCCGCGGCACCATGCGTCTGCTGAGCGCCGTGGCCCGCACCCGGGGCCGCACGCTCGACGTGCTGGTCTGCGACGCCTCCCGGGTGCCGCTGCCCGACCGGTCGGTGGACACCGTCACCGTCATCCACGTACTGGAGCACCTCGACGCCGGGCACGGTGACGCCGTCGTGCACGAGGCGCTGCGGCTGGCCCGGCGGCGCGTGGTGGTGGCCGTGCCGTACGAGGACGAGCCGACCGCCGCGTACGGCCATGTGCGGTGCTTCACCCCGGAGCAACTCGCCGACCTCGGCCGCCGCACGGGCCGCCGCTTCTCGGTCGGCGCCTTCCACGGCGGCTGGCTGGTCGTCGAGCCCGGCTGAGCCGCTCCCCCACGAACTGCGCCACCCCGAAGAACACAACGCAAAGGAGCGTTCATGTCCCTCTCGGAAACGGACGCGGCAGGTACCGCCGCCGCAGCTCACGCGAAGCACCGGCCGCAGGCCGCGCCCGGACCGCTGGACGGGGATCCGGCGCTGATCGGCGTGCCCACCTTCGTGGTCGGTTCGATCGCCCTCGGTCTCACCCTGGTGGGCTATCTCCCGGCTCAGGCCGCCGGAGCGCCCGTCGCGATCATCCTGGCCGCCACCGCACTCGGCCAGCTGATCGCCGCGGTCTGGGCGGCCGCGCTCGGGCAGAGCGCGGTCGCGGCGATCTTCGGTGTCTTCACCGGCTTCTGGCTCAGCTACGCGGTGCTCGTGCTCGGGCTCATCCACGGCTGGTTCGGCATCACGGCCGGCGCCGCGACCAGGACCCAGGGCCTGTTCCTGATCTCCTGGCTGGTCACGATCGTGCTGCTGACCGTGAGCACGCTCCGGCTGCCGGCCGCCTTCACCGTCCTGTTCACGCTGATCGACCTGGCGCTCGCACTGGTGCTGTGCGCCACCCTGAACGGATCCAGCGGGCTGCGGACCCTGGGCGGATACGCCGTCTTCGCGTTCGTCGCGGTCGGGTTCTACCTCTTCCTCCATGTGACCTCGCTGGCCACCGGAGGACGCGGACTGCCGCTCGGCCGCCCGGCCGTGGGCGGATGACCCGAGGGCGGGAGGCCGGGACCGGCCGACGGCCGGTCCCGGCCTCCCGCCCGTCAGATCACGCCCAGCTTGCTCGCCTCGTACACGACTTCCGCCCGACTGCTCGCGTCCATCTTGCGCATGATGTTGCGGACGTGGAACTTCACCGTGGTCTCCGAGATGTACAGCTCCCCGCCGATCTCCCGGTTGCTCAGCCCATGGGCGAGCATCTGGAGGACGTTCAGCTCCCGTTCGGTGAACTTCGGCCGCTGCGGCTGCACACGCATCGAACGCACCATCGCCGCGGCCGCGTGCGAGTCGAAGGCGCTCTCGTTACGGGCCACCGCGCGGATGGAGCGCAGCAGTTCGGTGGTGTCCACGTCCTTGACGACGTAGCCGCGCGCACCGTGCTGGATCGCCTCCACGACCAGCGAGTCGTCGAGGAAGGTGGTGAGCACCAGCACCGCCAGGTCCGGGTGGCGCTGCGTCAGCCGGGCGCACAGGTCCAGGCCCTCGGTGTCGGCCGCCGTGGACAGCTTCAGATCGAGCAGCACGATCGACGGACGGGTCCGTTCGACCACGGCGGCCGCCTCGGCGGCCGTGCTCGCCTCGCCGACCACCTCCAGGTCGCTCTCGCGTTCCAGGATCGACCGCAGCCCGTGCCGGACGATGGCATGGTCGTCGACGAGTACGATCCGCAAGGCCTGCGTGGGTACGTGAGTCCGCTGCTCAGTGGTCATCCGTTGCCTCCCCGACGCGCGTCACCGGCAGCGGGACGTCGACCCGCAGCAGGACTCCTCCCATGGCCGACCGGCGGATCGACAGTCTGCCGCCCAGTTCCTCGGCCCGGGCCACCATGTTCGCCAGCCCCCGATGGCGTCCGGCGAGATCGGTCGCCCGGGACACGCGCAGGGCGCGGCGCAGCTGAGCAGGGTCGCCGCCGCCGTCGTCGGACACGGTCAGCACGAGCATCCCGGGCAGGTACCGCAAGCGCACCAGTGCCCGGCCGGCCTTGCCGTGCGTGGCGGAGTTGAACAGGGCCTCGCCGGTCATCCGGAGGATCGACTGCTCGGCCTCGGGCGGCAGCGGCGACGGACTGCCCGCCACCCGTACCCGGACGTCGAGTTCCGTGGGCAGGTGCACCGTGGACAGCCGCTGCAGCATCACCGGGAGCGGGCCCGCCGGCTCCTGCGAGGTGTGGTGGAGCGCGTAGATCGCGGCACGCAGCCGCTCCACGGCCTGCCGGTTGAGGTCCTTGGCGCCGGCCAGCCGTCCGGCGATCTCCGCGGCCTGTCCGCCCAGGCCCGCCAGTTCCGCGCGGCACACCTCGACGGTCATCCCGGCGCTGAGCACGTATTGGGAGACGCTGTCGTGCAGTTCGCGTGCGATACGACGCCGCTCGTCGTCGAGTGCCTGCCGCTGCATCGCGTCCAGCAGCCGTGCCTGCGTCTCGGCCAGCTCGGCGCTGCGCGCGGCCAGGTCCCGGGCCTGCCGCTCCGCCGCCTCGGACAGTTCCTCGGCGCGTCCGCGCAGGGTGGTCGCCGCGTGGAAGAGGAACGTGTGGTGCAGCGCCACGGCGGCCTGGTTGGCGAGGACCCGCAGGATGGCCAGGTCCGTGTCGGCGACCTCGACACCGGCGCCGGGCTCCGCGGCGATGCCGCCGACCGGCTCGTCGTCCAGGGTCATCGGCGCGCGCACCCAGCCCCGGCCCCGGTCGGGCTCCTGGGCCTCCCAGGGGCGGGTGCGCAGCAGCTCCAGGTGCTCACGCACGTCGACGGGTATCCGGGTCTCGTCGTCGATCAACACGTCGTCCGCGTACAGCAGGAACCGTGGACGGGCGGCCCGCAGCGCGCCGTCGGCGACGGCCAGCAGCAGCCAGCGGGCGCGCAGATGCTCGGCCGCGGTCCGTACGACGGTCTCGACCAGGGCGCGCGGACCCTCCGCCGTGCGCACGAGGGCGCGGGAGATGCCGTCGAGCGCCTCCACGGTCCTCTCCAGCCGCTCGGTGGAGCGGACGTACGCCGGGTAGAAGGACCGCTTGCCGGACCGCAGCCCGGTGAGGACTCCGAGGTCGGGGGTCCGGTTCGTGCGTTCGGGGGTGCTCACCGGGATCGCCTCACAGTGCCTCGCGGAACAGTGTCTCCACGTCCCGCACGTCGACGTCCCTGGGGTTGGTGGCCATGCACGCGTCCTTGAGCGTCGTGCGGGCCAGGACCGGCACGTCGCGCTCCGCGACCCCGAGGCTCGCCAGTCCCTTCGGCACGCCGACGTCGTCCGCCAGTGCGCGCACCAGATCCGCGAGTTGTTCGGCCACCTCCTGTGCCGGCACACCGGAGACCGGAAGGCCGGCCGCCGCGCCCAGCGCGACGAAGCGCTCCGGCCACGCCTCGGCGTTGAACCGGATGACGTGCGGCAGGAGCACGCCGTTGACCACGCCGTGCGGGGCGTCCAGCAGACCGCCGACCTGGTGGCTCATGGCGTGCGTCGCGCCGAGGATGGCGTTGGTGAAGGCCATGCCGGCCTCCAGCGCGGCCTGGGCCATGGCGAGCCGGGCTCCGAAGTCCCTGGGGTCGACCTGGGTGCGCACCAGGTTCGCGGTGATCAGCTCGACCGCGTGCAGGGCGTGGTTGTCCGTCAGCGGGTTGTGCGCCCGGGAGACGAACGCCTCGATGGCGTGCGTCAGCGCGTCCAGGCCGGTGGCCGCGTTGAGCCAGTCCGGCATGGTGGTCAGCAGCCGCGGGTCGATCACCGAGATCTCAGGCACCAGCGTGCGGCTCACAATGGTGATCTTGACGTGCTCGGTGGTGTCGGTGATCACGGCGAACTGGGAGACGTCCGCACCGGTGCCCGACGTGGAGGGCACCATCACGGTCGGGGGGATGGGCTGCACGACCCGGTCCACACCCTCGTAGTCGAGGATGTGCCCGCCGTTGCTCGACAGAATCGCCACGCCCTTGGCCGCGTCGATGACCGAGCCGCCGCCGACCCCCACGATCACGTCGCAGCCGCTGGCGGCGTACCGCTCGAAGCCGGCCTGCACCTCATGGTCCTTGGGGTTGGGCGTCACATCGCACCACACGACAGGGCGCAGACCTGCCCTGCGCAGATGGCCGACCGCCTCGTCCACCCAGCCTGCCTCCATCAGCCCGGCATCGGTGACCAGGAAAGGCCGGCGACCGCCGAGGCGCAGCGCGCAGTGCCCGAGCTCCGTGAGCGAACCGGGCCCGAAGACGACCTCGGGCACATGGAACTTGGCCAGCCGGGCGGACCGCCGCACGGCCTCCGTGCTCGTGCGCTGCGGCCCCAGAAGCTCGCAGCGACCCTCGTCGCGGCTCCAGTCGGCACTCGGATCGTCACCGCCCGCCACCATGACGTGAGATGTGAGCGACATGCGACCTCCAAAGGGCGGGAAGCCCGCAACGCACATGCAACCTTGATTTTACGGCCGAGTTGGTCGATAACACTGTCGTCCAACTGAAGACCACGCTAGGCGCGCGCGCCGGGGTACGGCACCTGTCCGATCGGACAGGGGACGCGGACCGCTCGGACAGGTGCGCCGGCGCGGCCCCTGCGGACAATAATCGGTCGTCCCCGTTCGATGACAGGGGAAAGCACATGTCACAACGCAGTGACCTCCGGCGGCGCAGGGCCGCGCTGGAGAACGAGTGGTCCCGCCTGGTCCCGGAGATGAGAACCGCCGGATCGAAACCGAGCGGTCTGGAAGCGGTGCACGACGACGTGACCGAATCGTGGGTTCGCTCGCTGAGCAGCGTGGATCCGGACCGGGACAGCGCCCCGGTCACCGATGGGGGAGGGGTGCGGCACCGCTGGAGCGGCTCGCCGCTGCGCCGGCCGGTCGACGGCCTCGCCGACGAGTTGCGCAGCATCGCGGAGGACGCCGGGTTCGTCACCGCGCTCACCGACGAGTCCGGCACGATTCTGTGGACGTGCGGCGGGCGGACCATGCGCCGCCGTGCCGAGCGTGTCAACTTCGCGCCGGGCGGCCGGTGGGACGAGCAGGCCATGGGCACCAACGCGTTGTCCCTCGCGCTGCGCACCGGCCGCCCCGCCTCCGTCTTCTCGGCCGAGCACCTGGTGACGGCCCTGCACGACTGGGTCTGCTACTGCGCTCCCGTGCACGGCCCGGACGGACGCGTTCTGGGCGTGCTGGACATGTCCACCACCTGGGACCGCTCCAACCCTCTCGCGATGTCCACGGTGCGCTCGCTGGTCGCCACCATCGAGGTTAGGCTCCGCACAGAGCCCCCGTCGCGCCCCCGCGGTAACACCGACCCCGTCAACCTCACCTGCCTCGGTGCCGGACGAGCCGTACGCAAGGGCGTTCCCCTCGCGCTGCGACCCCGGCAGCTGGAGATCCTGACCCTGCTCGCGCTGGAGCCGGACGGATACTCCCCCGAACGCCTCCGCGAGGCCGTGTACGGCGACCGGCCGGTGACGGCGTCCACGTTCAAGGCGGAGATCTCCCATCTGCGGCGCGCCCTCGACGGCGGTGTCGCCACCCGCCGCTACGTGCTGACCGCACCTGTGTCCTGCGACGCCGCCGAGTTGCTGCGCGCCCTGGAGCAGGGCGACACCGAGACCGCCCTGCGGTTGTACCGGGGCCCGCTGCTCTCCTGGTCCGAGGCGCCGGGCATCGCGGAGTGGCGCACCCACCTGGAGGTGTCCGTCCGGGCGGCCGTGCTGGTGAGCACCAGCCCGGAGCACGCGCTGCGGTTCGGCGAACGGGTCCCGTACGACGTGGAGGTGCACGAGCACGCGCTGAACTTGCTCGGCCCGCGTGATCCCCGTCGTGCCATCGCGGCCGGACGCCTGGCCGCGGCCCTGCGGGACTGACCGCGCGGGCCGGGCGGGCGGCGCCAACCTCTCGCCAACCTCGGGGGTTCATAGTGCACCGCGTCACGACGGCGTGGGCCGTCGTACCGCACTCGCCATCCACCGAGGAGAGCCGCCATGGTGTA
>NZ_BNBC01000045.1 GCF_014654675.1 Streptomyces spiralis | reverse complement strand
CCCGGCTCACCGCACCGGAGTGAAATCCCTCGCCCCGATGCTGCATTGTCCGAGGGCCAACCCCCGGACCCCCGGCCGGGCTCACCGCACCGGAGTGAAATCCCTCGCCCCGATGAACTCCGGCCGCCGCACGGGTGCCGCGAACGGCTCCACCGCCGTGTTCTCCACGCTGTTGAACACGATGAAGACGTTGCTGCGCGGGTACGGCGTGATGTTGTCGCCGGAGCCGTGCATGCAGTTGCAGTCGAACCAGGTGGCCGAACCGGCCTTGCCGGTGAACAGCCGGATGCCGTGCTCGCCCGCCAGCGCGGTCAGCGCCTCGTCGGAGGGCGTGCCCGCGTCCTGCATCTGCAGCGACTTCTTGTAGTTGTCCTGGGGCGTGGCGCCGGCGCAGCCCAGGAACGTCCGGTGCGAGCCCGGCATGATCATCAGGCCGCCGTTGGTGTCGAAGTTCTCGGTCAGCGCGATCGAGACGGACACCGTGCGCATGTTCGGCAGGCCGTCCTCGGCGTGCCAGGTCTCGAAGTCCGAGTGCCAGTAGAAGCCGCTCGCCCCGAAGCCCGGCTTGACGTTGATCCGGGACTGGTGGACGTAGACGTCCGAGCCGAGGATCTGCCGAGCCCGGCCGACCACGCGCTCGTCGCGCACCAGGTTCGCGAACACCTCGCTGATCCGGTGCACCTCGAAGACCGAGCGGATCTCCTTGGACTTCGGCTCGACGATGGAACGTTCGTCGGCCCGGATCGCCGGGTCGCTCACCAGCCGGTCCAGTTCCCGCTTGTAGACGGCGACCTCGTCCGGGGCGATGAGCTGGTCGACGGCGAGGAAGCCGTCGCGCTCGAACGCCTGGAGGTCGGCGCCCGCGATCGGTCCGGGCGTGTCCGGGGAACCCCAGACGACCGGGTCCTGGCGGGGGACGGTCACCTCGGTGGTGCCGCGGGTGGGGTACAGGTCGGTGACGCTCGTGGTCGTCATGCGGTTCACACCTCCTCGGGCTCGGTAAGCAGCGGGTAGACGCCGTTCTCGTCGTGGTCCTCGCGGCCGGTCACGGGCGGGTTGAAGACGCAGATGCAGTGGAAGTCCTCCTTGACCCTGAGCGTGTGCCGCTCGTGGCCGTTCAGGAGGTACATCGTGCCGGGCGTGATGTGGTACGTCTTCCCGGTCTCGCGGTCGGTCAGCTCCGCGTCGCCCTTCGTGCAGACGACGGCCTCGATGTGGTTGGCGTACCACATGTCGGTCTCCGTACCCGCGTACAGGATCGTCTCGTGCACGGAGAAGCCGACCTTCTCCTTGGCGAGGACGATCCGCTTGCTCTCCCAGGTGCCGGATGCCGCCTTCACATGCCGGTCGGTGCCTTCGATCTCCTTGAACGAACGGACGATCACGGTGTTGCGATGCCTCCTAGGTGGGGGTTCGGACAGGTGGGGGGTTCGGACAGGTCAGGGGTTCAGACGGTTTCCCGTACGGCGCGGGCGAGGCTGCGCAGGCCCTCGTCCAGCTCGTCCGGGGTGATGGTGAGGGCCGGCAGGAGTTTGACGACCTCGCTCTCCGGACCCGACGTCTCGACGAGCAGACCGAGTTCGAAGGCGCGCCGGGCGACCCGCGAGGCGCGCGCCTTGTCGTGGAACTCCATGCCCCACACCAGGCCGCGGCCGCGGTACTCCCTGACGTCGGCCAGGTTCTCCTCGGTGATCGAGATCAGCGCCTGCTCGATCTGCTCGCCGCGCGTCCGGGTCTGCTTCTCCATGGCCGCCCCGTCGGCCCAGTAGGCCTCTAGGGCGGCCGTCGCGGTGACGAACGCCGGGTTGTTGCCGCGGAAGGTGCCGTTGTGCTCGCCCGGCTCCCAGATGTCCAACTCGGGTTTGAACAGGCACAGCGACATGGGCAGCCCGTATCCGCTGATGGACTTGGACACGGTGACGATGTCCGGCGTGATCCCGGCCTCCTCGAAGGAGAAGAACGCGCCGGTGCGCCCGCAGCCCATCTGGATGTCGTCGACGATCAGCAGCATGTCCTGGCGCGCGCACAGGTCGGCGAGCGCCCGCAGCCACTCGGGGCGTGCCACGTTGATGCCGCCCTCGCCCTGCACGGTCTCGACGATCACCGCGGCGGGCTTGTTGAGCCCGGAGCCCTGGTCCTCCAGGATCCGCTCGAACCAGAGGAAGTCCGGGACCTGGCCGTCGAAGTAGTTGTCGAACGGCATGGGCGTGCCGTGCACCAGCGGGATGCCGGCGCCGGCCCGCTTGAAGGCGTTGCCGGTGACGGCGAGGGAGCCCAGCGACATCCCGTGGAAGGCGTTGGTGAACGACACGATGGCCTCGCGTCCCTTCACCTTCCGCGCCAGCTTCAGCGCGGACTCCACGGCGTTCGTCCCCGTCGGCCCCGGGAACATGACCTTGTACGGCAGGTCGCGCGGTCGCAGCACCAGGTCCTGGAACGTCTGCAGGAACTGGCGTTTGGCGGTGGTCGACATGTCGAGCCCGTGCGTGATGCCGTCGCGCTCCAGGTAGTCGATCAACGCCCGTTTCAGGACGGGGTTGTTGTGGCCGTAGTTGAGCGAGCCGGCGCCCGCGAAGAAGTCGAGGTACTCGTGGCCGTCCTCGTCGTACAGACGGCTGCCGCGCGCGCGGTCGAAGACGGTGGGCCAGCCGCGGCAGTAGCTGCGCACCTCGGACTCCAGGGTCTCGAAGACGCTCAGGTCGGGCTGGGTGATGGTCACGACGAATCGCTCCTCGGGTGGGGGGAGGGGGAGGTCGGTCGAGTCGGAAGAGGAAGTGAGTGGGGTGAGGCGGGGCGGTCGCTCAGGCAGACGGGAGGGCGAGCGGACCGATGCGGTACAGCACCTCGGGGTCGTGCGGCCCGTCCGGGAACTGCTCGGTCCCGAACAGGACCTCGCGCTCGACCGGGGCGTTGTGACGGGCCGCGTAGGAGGTGAAGAGCCGCTCGGAGGCGGTGTTGCCCGGGGTGATCGTGGTCTCGACGGCGGTCAGCCCGCGCTCGGCGGCGACGCGGGCGGTCAGCGCGTCCAGCAGCCGGGCGGCCAGTCCCTTGCCGCGGTGGCCGGCGTCGACGGCGACCTGCCACACCAGGAGCGTGCGGGGGCGGTCCGGGCGCACGTATCCGGTGACGAAGCCGACGGGCTCGCCGTCTGCGCCGCGCGCCACCGCGGAGGTGGCGGCGAAGTCGCGGCACCACAGCAGATAGCTGTACGAGGAGTTCACATCCAGCGTTCCGGAGTCCTTGGCGAGCCGCCAGAGCGCGGCGCCGTCGGCGACGGCGGGACGCTCGACGGAGATGGCGTCCGGCATTTCCGTGCGGTCGGTTCGCAGGTCTGCTTGTGCGGCAGTCATGCGAATTGAACTTACCGAGCCAAATTCAAAAATGCATCGTCGGATGCCCTTACGTGGTGCGCCCGTCTGTGTTATCACGCGGGCGCGCGGTCGCGCGTAGGGCCGACGTGATGTGGGGTTTTGTCCATCCATACCCGGACGAAAGGGGCGCGATTGTGGGGTGCGTCACAATGACGTAACTCTCCCGGAATCCCTTGGAATTGCACCTCGGATTGTTCGCGAAATCTTTGCGTTTAGGGTCGGGGAAACGGGGCAGAAGAAGACGGGAAGCTGCCCGGATAATATTCTCGGAATTACTTTGCTGCATTCATGTCCAGGTAACCCCGTCAATGCGCCGGAAAGCGGTCCGTGCGACCTCCGCGAGGTGGGGTGCCGGACCGGTCCCAGCGGAGTGGGCGACGGAGCGGGGCGGGCCGACCGCCGGGCTGGCGCGGGCCGGGCCGACCGCCGGGCAAGCGCGGGGCGGTCGGGGTGGAACCTGGGGCGAATCAAACGAGCACTTTCGGCCACCGTGCCGCCGCCGCGGGCCCGGACACGTCCGGGGACGCCCGGGCATCCGGCCCGGACTGCCGGGTGGTCCAGGCCGGGTGTTCGGGCGGTCCGGGTGGTTACCGCCAGGCTGCCGCGGCAGCGGCCCGTGCGGCCGGGACGTCGACGCTCGAGGAGCCGTTCGTGGCGGCCAGGGCGGTGCCCAGGGCCGTGAGGCCGGCCTCGACCGCCTCCCGGGTGGCGTCGGGGCCGTAGTGGTTGACGCGGATCATCTCCTTGGCCAGCGCGCCGCCGCCGACCGCCAACGGGGCGGAGGGGGCGGCCGCCAGGGCTCGTGCCACCAGGTCGGCGGCGGAGACGCCCGAGGGCGCGCGCAGGGTGGTCGCGACCGGGGCGGCCTCGGACGCCTGGTGCACATAGGGCTCCAGGCCGCCGCCCAGGGCTCGCGCGCCCGCGCGGGTCGCCGCCGCGGCGGCCCGGTGACGGGCCATCACCGCCTCCAGGCCGACCGCCTCGATCCGCTCCACACACGCCTCCAGGGCGAGCATCTCCAACTGGGCCGGAGCGTGCAGCAGCGCCTTGCGGCCGCCGTCGATCCAGCGCTCCTTCCAGTCCAGGAGGGACAGGTAGGAGCGGCGCGGCGCCCGCGGGTTCGCCGCCATGCGAGCCCACGCCCGCTCGCTCACCGACACCGCCGACACCCCGGCCGGCCCGCCCATCGCCTTCTGCGCCCCGATCACGCACAGGTCCACGCCCCAGGCGTCCGGCAGCACCGGCTCCGCGCCGACGGAGGCGACGGCGTCCAGATAGAACAGGGCCCCCTGCTCCCGCACCACCTCGCCGATCTCCGCGACCGGGTTGGTGTTGCCGGTCGCCGCCTCCGCGTGCACCAGCGACACGAAGTCGATCTCCGGGTGCTCCGCGAAGGCCTCCCGCACCTGCTCGGCGGTGACCGCCGTGTGGTAAGGCACCGACAGGTCGTACACCGTCGCGCCGCAGTCCCGCAGCCAGTTGCCGAACGTCTGCCCGTACGGACCCGTGATCACGTTCAGTGCCGTGGTGCCGGGCCCGGCCGTCGCGCGGATCGCGCCCTCCAGCGGCAGCAGCGCCTCACCCTGCATGACCACCACGTCCTGCTCGGTCGCGAGCAGACGCGCCACCCGGTCCTCGATCGAGGCGAAGCGTGCGGCGCTCAGCGGGGCGAGGTCCAGGAACGGGTGCGTCACGGCGGTGCTCTCTTCTCGGTTCTCGGTCGTCTCTCGATCGCCGCGGGGGCGACGGCGACGCAGTCGAGCGTAACCGGCGGCCGTTCCCCGCTTCCCACGGGTGACGTCCGAGAGGCAGGCAGGTCGGCGGGGGGGGAGGGAGGGAGGGAGGGAGGTGGTGGACGCGGCCCCATGGCGGCTCATTAGGGTGCGGGCATGAGCGATCGCGCGGTGCTGCACGTGAAGGGGCGGGTGCTCGTCGGCCCGGACGAGGACCGGGTCCGGGACGAGCTGTGGGTGGTCGGCGGCCGGATCACGTACGAGTGCCCCATCGGCGCGCGGGACGTGCGGACCGTGGAGGGCTGGGCGCTGCCCGGCCTGGTCGACGCGCACTGCCACGTCGGCCTCGACGCGCACGGCCCGGTCACGGACGACGTCTCCGAGAAGCAGGCACTGACCGACCG
This sequence comes from Streptomyces spiralis, assembly GCF_014654675.1. Lineage (GTDB taxonomy): Bacteria > Actinomycetota > Actinomycetes > Streptomycetales > Streptomycetaceae > Streptomyces > Streptomyces spiralis. The sequence continues at coordinate 73,302 of NZ_BNBC01000045.1, read as the reverse complement.
GGAGGCCGGCACGCTGCTGATCCGCGACGCCGGCTCGCCCTCGGACACCCGCTGGATCGACGACCGCGACGACCTGCCGAAGATCATCCGGGCGGGCCGGCACATCGCCCGCACCCGCCGCTACATCCGCAACTACGCCCACGAGATCGAGCCCGAGGACCTGGTCGCGTACGTCGCCCAGGAGGCCCGGCGCGGCGACGGCTGGGTCAAGCTGGTCGGCGACTGGATCGACCGCGACCTCGGCGACCTGTCCGCCTGCTGGCCCCGCGAGGCCGCCGAGGCGGCGATCACGGAGGCGCACCGCCTGGGTGCCCGCGTCACGGCGCACTGCTTCGCCGAGGACTCCCTGCGCGACCTCGTGGAGGCGGGCATCGACTGCGTCGAACACGCCACGGGCCTGACGGAGGACCTGATCCCGCTGTTCGCCGAGCGTGGCGTCGCGATCGTCCCCACCCTGGTCAACATCGCCACCTTCCCCGCCCTGGCCGCCGGCGGCGAGTCGAAGTACCCGCGGTGGTCGGCGCACATGCGCAGCCTCCACGAGCGCCGCTACGACACCGTCCGCGCCGCCCACGACGCGGGCATCCCGGTGTACGTCGGCACGGACGCCGGAGGCGCGCTGCCGCACGGCCTGGTCGCCGGCGAGGTCGAGGAACTGGTCACGGCCGGCATCCCACCGCTTCAGGCCCTGTCCGCGGCGACCTGGGCGGCGCGCTCGTGGCTCGGCCGGCCCGGCCTGGACGAGGGCGCGCCGGCGGACCTCGTCGTCTACGAGACGGACCCGCGCGCGGACGTACGAGTGCTGGCGGGCCCGCGCCGGGTGGTGCTGAACGGAAGGATCGTCGCCTAGCGCCGGTCAGCGGCTCGCGCGGCAGCGGTCAACGGTCGTGCTCCACCGGATTGACGGAACGTGACCGGTGGAGGGCGTGGCTCGTTGCACACTCCGTCGTTCGCGCCGGGGCGTCCACCAGCGTGTTCGCCCGGAAGGAGCAAGAGGAGGGACGACAGGGAACACCCGTGCCGAAAGAATCGAAAACCAGGCCGGAAACCCCACGATGGAGTGAAGTCACGCTGGATCGCTGTCCGTTCACTCTCAGTGCGTAATCCTTGCGGGGTCCCAAGCAGTCATCTCTGGGGGTCCCACACCGTGAACGGCAACACCTTCCGCCTGCCCGCGCGCCGTTGCGCCACCGCCGCCGCGGCCACCGTCCTGGCCGCCGGCCCGGTGACGCTGGCCGGCGCGGGCTCCGCCCACGCGACCGCCGACCACGGCCGCGCGAGCGCGTCCGTGCTGCGCACCGGCCTCGACGTGTCCCTGCTCAACAAGACGGTGAACGTCCCACTCGCCGTCTCCCTCAACGAGGTCCAGGCACCGCGCAGCGCCGAGCAGACGGCGCTCACCGCCCGTCTCGACGGCGTGAACGGCGGAAAGCCGTTCAGCGTGCTGCGCGCGGACGTGGCGAAGTCGGCCGCGACGACCTCCGCGACCAAGGCCGAGGGCACCGTGACCCTCGCCCACGCCCGCATCCACGTCCCCGGCCTCCCCCTGCTGTCCCTCATCGAGGTCGACCAGGTCACCTCCCGCGCGACCTGCGAGGCGGGCAAGCCTCCGGCGGCGACGAGCAACGTCCTGGGCGCCGTGACGGTGCTCGGCAAGAAGGTCACGCTCACCCCCAGCGGCACGACCGCCGTTCAGGTCCCCGGCGTCGGAGAGGTCCGCCTGGACCTCTCCCACCGCGAAACGACCTCCCGCACGGCCGCGGCGACGGCCCTCCAACTGAAGGTCTCCGTCAACCCGCTGAAGCTCAACGTCGCCGAGGTCGAGGGCACATTGACCCTCGCCAGGACGACATGCGAGTCCCCGACACCCGCCGAGCGGCCGTCGACGCCCTCCACACCCCCCGCCCCCGACACGAAGCCCCAGGCGGCCCCCGTCGCGAAACAGGACCTCGCGGAAACAGGAGGCAGCTCCCTGACCCCGTACCTGGCAGGCGGCTCGGCGGTACTGCTGGCGGCGGGCGGGGGAGCGGTGGCGTTTGCCCGTAGGCGCAGGGGACGGGGCTAAGCCTGGAGGGGAGTCGAGTGGTTGGGGGTAGGCGGGGAGGGGGCAGCGGCGCAGCCCCGCGGGGGGCGCAGGGGGCGAAGCCCCCGCCGGGGTCTGGGGCGGAGCCCCAGGGCGGGGCCTGTTTCCCTACCGAGTCGGGCGGGCGGGTGGGCGAAGAACCTCAGACAGCGCCGCAAGAAACCCGTCCACCACCCCCCGCCCCCGCACCGCGACCCGCAGCCACTCCGCCCCCAGCCCGGGAAACGTGTCCCCGCGCCGCACCGCGTACCCCCGCTCCCGCAGCCGGCGCCGTACCTCCGCCGCCCCCGGCAGCCGCACCAGCACGAAGGGGCCCTCGGCCGGCTCCACCACCCGCACCCCGTGCGCTGCCAACGCCCCCAGGCCCGCCACCAAGTGGGCCCGGTCCGCGGCGATGCGGTGGGCCGCCGCTGCCGCCTCCGCCAGCGCCCGCGGCTCCACGCACGCCTCCGCCGCCGCGAGCGCCGGTGTGGACACCGGCCACAGCGGCTGGGCGCGCTCCAGTTCGGCGACGGTCTCCGGGTCGGAGAGGACGTAGCCGATCCGCAGTCCGGCCAGGCCCCAGGTCTTGGTGAGGCTGCGCAGTACCACCAGTCCGGGCACGTCCGTCCGGCCGGCCAGCGCCTCCCGTTCGCCCGGTACGGCGTCCATGAAGGCCTCGTCCACGACCAGCACCCGCCCGGGGCGGGCCAGGCGGGCGAGCGCGGCCGCCGGGTGCAGCACCGACGTCGGGTTCGTCGGGTTGCCGATCACGACCAGGTCCGCGTCCTCGGGGACGGCCGCAGGGTCGAGGCGGAAACCGTCCTCCGCACGCAGCAGCACCCGGTCCACCGTGTGGCCCGCGGCCCGCAGCGCCGCCTCGGGCTCCGTGAACTGCGGGTGGACGACGACCGGTCGCCGTACCTTCAGCGCGCGCGCCAGCAGCACGAACGCCTCCGCCGCCCCCGCCGTCAGCAGCACCCGCTCCACCGGAAGCCCGTGCCGCGCCGCCACCGCCGCCCGCGCGGCCCGCCCGTCCGGATAGGACGCCAGACCCGTGAGCGACCCGGCGATCCGGTCCCGCAGCCAGCGCGGGGGAGTGTCCGCGCGGACGTTGACCGCGAGGTCGACCAGCGCCGCACCTTCGTCCCGCACCTCCGCGTCACCGTGGTGACGCAGGTCGTGAGCGGTCCCGGAAGAACCCTCAGTGCGCATGCGAGTGAGCGTGCCCTCCGTGATGATGGTGCCCGTGGCCGTCGTCGTCCGGATGGAAGTGCGGCTGCTGCGGCAGCCCCACCTTGTCCTCGAAGCCCGGCAGCGCGATGCGGTACACGCACGAGTCGCAGTTCATCCGCAGATCGCCCTTCACCGCCTCCTCGTACCGCTCCAGCACCAGATCCAGCAGCTCCGGCTCGGCACCGATGACGTCCGCGGACCGCACCTCGACCTCCGGGTGCGCCGCCGCCCACTCCCGCGTCTGCTGCCGCACCCGGTCCGGCAGGATGCCGGTGAACAGGAAGTAGGGGAGGACGACGATCCGCTTCGCGCCCAGCCGCGCGCACCGCTCCAGACCGCTCGGCACGTCCGGCGCGGCCAGCGACACGAACGCCGTCTCCACGCCCGCGTATCCGCGTCCCTCCCACAGCAGCCGCGCCGCCTTGAACACCTCGGCGTTGGCGTCCGGGTCGGTCGAGCCCCGACCGACCAGCAGCACCGTCACGTCCGACCGGTCCGCGGCGGTGCCCTCCAGCGCCTCCTCCAGCCGCCGCTCCAGCACCCGAAGCAGCGCCGGGTGCGGGCCCAGCGGACGGCCGTAGGTGTACGAGATCCCCGGGTGCCGTTCCTTCTCGCGGGCCAGCGCGGCCGGGATGTCGCCCTTGGCGTGCCCGGCGGACACCAGCATCAGCGGGACGGCCGCGAACCGCCGTACACCCCGCGCCACCATTCCGGCGACCGCATCGCTTAGCGGCGGCGGGGACAACTCGATGAAGCCCCCGGCGACGGGCACGTCGGTCAGGCGGAGCTGCAGCTGCCGGACGAAGTCGCGAAAGGCCTCGGCCCCGGCGTCGTCCCGGGTGCCGTGACCGGCGATGAGCAGGGCGGGCGGCGGGGTGGTCACGATTGCTCCTCGGAGTGTGAAACGGGGTGGTACAGCAGGGCGTTGAGCGCGGCGGCGGCGACCGCCGAACCGCCCTTCTCGGACACGTTGCTCACGGCGGGCAGCCCGCTCTCGCGCAGGGCGGCCTTGGACTCGACCGCCCCGACGAAGCCGACGGGCAGCCCGATGACGAGGGCCGGCGCCGCGTCCAGGGTCAGCAGCTCCTCCAGCGCGGTCGGAGCGTTGCCGATCACCCACAGGGCGCCAGGGCCGACCTGCTGGTAGGCGAGCCGGATCGCGTGCGCCGAACGAGTCAGCCCCGGCCCGGACTCGGCGTCCCGCAGCCGGCAGACGGTCTCCCGCCGGGTGATCCCGGCGCCCACCATCTCGACGTCCACCACCACGGGGGCTCCGGCGTGCAGCGCCGCGTGCGCCGTCGCCAACTCGTCCTCGTCCATGACGAGATCGTTCGCGTACTCCAGGTCGGCGGCGGAGTGGACGACCCGCTCCACCACCGCCCGGGTCAGCGGCGGGAAGTGCGAGGTGTCCAGGCGGGCGCGCAGCCGCCGGTAGGACTCCTGCTCGATCGGATGGACCACACGGGTCACAGGGTTCACCGGGCGCCCTCCTGCCAGCGGTAGCCGCGCGGGGTCACCATGCGCCCCGCGATGTTCCGGGTCGCGGTGTTGCCCACGGTCACGACCGTCATCATGTCGACCGTCGCCGGGTCCAGTCCGGCCAGCGTCGTCACACGGCTCGACTCGTCCGGACGGGACGCGTTGCGTACGACGCCGACCGGCGTCGTCGGCTCCCGGTGCTCGGCGAGGACGGCGAGCGCCTTGGGCAGCTGCCAGTCCCGGCCCCGGGAGCGGGGGTTGTAGAAGGTCACCACGAGGTCGGCCTCGGCAGCGGCCCGCACCCGCCGCTCGATGACCTCCCACGGCGTGTGCAGGTCGGAGAGGCTGATGGACACGTGGTCGTGCCCGAGCGGCGCGCCGAGGATCGCCCCGGCCGCCAGCGCCGCCGTCACGCCGGGCACGCCGACCACGTCGATGTCGTCCGAGGCCTCGGCGAGCGCGGGCGAGGCCATGGCGTACACGCCCGCGTCGCCGCTGCCGATCAGCGCGACCGCGTGCCCGAGCCGGGCCTCGGCGACCGCCGTGCGCGCCCGTTCCTCCTCGGCCCCGAGGCCCGACTCCAGGATCCGGGTGCCCGGCCGCAGCAGGTCGCGGATCTGGTCGACGTACTGGTCGAGCCCCACGAGCACGGAGGCGCGCCGCAGCTCCTCGGCCGCGCGCGGGGTCAGCAGGTCCCGGGCCCCGGGACCGAGCCCGACGACCGCGAGCCGGCCGCGCCCCGGACGCCGTACGACGGCGCAGGTCGCCATGGCCGGCAGCCCGTCTGCACGCTCGGACTTCCGCTTGGGCACGAGGAGTTCACCGCCGCGCACCAGCGCCGCGGCTTCCGCCACGGAAGGGGTGCCCACGGCCGCGAGCGGGGCGCCGGAGGGGTTGGGCACCTCGACGGCCGCCAGTTCCCCGGCCGGGTACGTCACCAGGGGCACCCCCAGCCGCTCGGCGGCGGCCACGATGCCCGGCTCCTGCGACTTGGCGTCCACGGTGGCGAGTTCGGCCACCGACCGCACCGACAGCCCGGCCTCCCGGAGCGCGTCCTCGACCAGCCCGAGCACCTCCTCGGCCGGCGCTCCCTTGGACGCCCCCACCCCGACGACCAAGGACGGCGGCCGGAGGATCACCTCGCGCTCACCCGGTTCGACGGCCCGGTCGGTCAGCCGGACGGTGTACGACCCCTGCGCCGAGGCCGGCAGCGGGGGCAGCGGCCACGGCACCTCGGCCTCCAGCGCCACCGGTTCGCCGTCGAGCAGGGCGCGGGAGACCACGGCCACCGAACCCTCGTACGGGAACCCGAGCGTGTCGAGCCCCGGCAGCCCGACCGCGTCCGTCGCCGTCGTCACCACCGGCTCGGCGCCCAGCGACTCGCCCACCTCGCGGGCGAGCTCGTTGGCGCCGCCGCCGTGCCCGCCGACCAGCGACACCGCGAACCGGACGCCCTCGTCCACGCACACCACACCCGGGTCGGCCGTCTTGTCGCCGAGCAGCGGAGCGATCAGCCGCACCACCGCACCCGTCGCCAGGAAGCACACCAGCTGCTCGCACTCCGCGAACGCGGCCCGTACGGCCTCCCCGACGGGACCCTCGTACACCCGGGTGCGGTCCGGCCACGCCGCGGCCAGCCGGTCCCGCGCCGCCGCCCCCGCCGCGGTGGCGGAAATCAGGCCGATCACTGGACAACTCCTTCATCGGAAACCGGGGTTCTGACGCCCCAGAGCAGAAACACAGGATTGGTGGCCGCCAGCCGGGTCACGTCCCCCGGCAGCGGCGCCAGCCGCGACGACTGGAGCAGCACGCCGTCGCACTCGAACCCGGCGGACGTGAGCGCCGCCCGCGCCGCCGGCACCCGGTCCAGCGCGGCCATGGCGACGACCACGGTCCGCCGCGCCCGCCGCGCGCACGCGCCGACGATCGCGGGCAGGTCCGCGCCCCCGCCGCCGACGAACACCGCGTCGGGGTCATCCAGCCCGTCCAGGGCGGAAGGCGCCGCGCCGCGCACCACACGCACGTCCACGTCGTGGGCCCGCGCGTTCGCGCGGACGCGCTCCGCCCCGTCCGCCGTCTTCTCGACGGCGACGACGGCCGCGCCGAGCCGCGCGCACTCCACGGCCACCGACCCCGACCCGGCGCCCACGTCCCACACCAGGTCCCCGAGGCGCGGCCCGAGCCGGGCCAGGGCCAGCGCCCGCACCTCGAACTTGGTGATCATCGAGTCGCGGTGCGCGAACGCGTCCTCGTCCAGCGCCCATCCGCCGGGCCGGTCCGGAACCCCGGCGACCGTACGCACCGGCCCCAGCGCCCGGGCCTCGTCCAGGCAGACCACCACGCTCACCGCCGGCCCCCAGTCGCGGGCGGCGGCCTCGTCGGGCGTCACCCGCTCCACGCGCTCCCGCTCCGGATCGCCGAGCGCGCTCGCCACGACCAGCACCCGGTCGCCGCAGGTACCGGCCAGCGCGGCCCCCAGCTCGGCGGGCCCGGCCCCCGGCCCGGTCAGCACGGCGACCTTCGGCCGGGCCCGGCAGACGTTGACGGCCGTGCGCAGCTCCCTGCCGTGCGCGCTGACCACCACGGCGTCGTCCCAGGGCAGCCCGATCCGCGCGAAGGCGGCGGCGACGGAGGAGACCCCCGGGCGGACGTCCAGCCGCCCGGACCCGAACCGCTCGGCCAGCGCCCGCACGATCCCGAAGAACCCGGGGTCGCCGGAGGCCAGCACGACCACGCGCCGCTCCTTGCCGGCGTACTCCTCGATGACGTCGAGGGCGGGTGCCAGCGGCCCCAGCACCACCCGCTCGGCGGTCTCCGGGAGCGGTGCGGCGTCCAGGTGCCGCCGTCCGCCCACGACGAGCTCGGCGCCGCGCAGCACCTCACCGTCGTACGCGGCGCCCGTGCCCGTACCGACGACCGTGATCTTCGAGGTCATGTGCTCGCACCCCGGGCACGCAGGGCCTTGCGGGCCTCGGGGTCGGCCTTGCGGTAGCCGTGGAAGTGGCCGGGGTGGTACAGGTGCGAACGGGTGCCGTGCGCGTCCAGCGCCGGGCCGACCAGGAAGAGGGTGTGCTTCCAGAGCCTGTGCTCCTTGACCGTCTCCTCCAGCGTCCCGATCGTGCACTTCACGACCAGTTCCTCCGGCCAGGTCGCCTGGTACGCGACGACGACCGGCGTGGACGTCGGGTAGCCGCCCTCGAGCAGCTCCCGCACCAGCTGCCCGCTGCGCGCCGCCGACAGGAAGACGGCCATGGTGGTGCCGTGCCGGGCGAACTCGCGCACCTCCTCGCCGGGCGGCATCGGCGTCTTGCCGCCGCCCAGCCGGGTCAGCACGACCGACTGCGCCACCTCGGGAATGGTCAGCTCGCGCTGCGCGAGCGCGGCCACGGCGGAGAAGGACGACACACCGGGCACGACCTCCGTGGCGATCCCGATGCGCGCACACCGGTCGAGCTGCTCCTGCGTGCCGCCCCACAGCGCCGGGTCGCCGGAGTGGATGCGGGCCACCTTCAGGCCCTCGGCGTGGGCCCGCTCGTACACGGCGACGACGTCCTCCAGGGACATGGCCGCCGAGTCCAGGATCTCCGCGCCCTCACGCGCGTGTTCGAGGACCTCCGCCTGGACCAGGCTGGCCGCCCAGATCACGACGTCGGCGTCGGCGATCGCGCGCGCGGCACGGAACGTCAGCAGGTCGGCGGCGCCGGGGCCGGCACCGACGAAGGTCACCTTGCCGGTGGGGGCATCGGCCATGGGGTCGGATCCTCTCGTACGGAATGTCACGTTGTGTGGGGGTGGGAAGACGGCCGGATGTGCGCGATCGGGGGTTGATCGGATAGCAAGGGCACATGGCGGTCTTCGTCGCGCTCGGCGCGTTCCTGATGACGCTGGCCGGCGGCTGGACGGCACAGCGGGTGACCGACCGTCGCCACCTGGTCCTCGGACTGGCGGGCGGCCTGATGCTGGGCGTGGTCGGCCTGGACCTGCTGCCGGAGGCGCTGCACGCGGCGGGCCGGGAGGTGTTCGGCGTACCCGCGGCCCTGCTGCTGTTCGTGGCCGGCTTCCTGATGGCCCACCTGGTCGAGCGGCTGCTGGCCGCACGGCAGGCCGCGCACGGCGGCGAGGAGCGTGATCACCATCGCGCGCCCGAGGTGGGCCTGACGGCCGCCGCGGCGATGGTCGGCCACAGCGCGATGGACGGCCTGGCGATCGGCGCGGCCTTCCAGGTGGGCGGCGGCATGGGCGCGGCCGTGGCGCTCGCCGTGATCGCGCACGACTTCGCCGACGGCTTCAACACCTTCACCCTCACCAGCCTGTACGGCAACGCCCGCCGCAAGGCTCTCGCGATGCTCTTCGCGGACGCCGTCGCGCCCATCGCCGGAGCGGCCGCGTCGGCGTTCCTCACCATCCCGGAGCCGGTCCTCGGCGGCTATCTCGGCCTGTTCGGCGGTGCACTGCTGTACCTCGCCGCCGCCGAGATCCTGCCCGAGGCCCACCACGAGCACCCGGCCCGCTCCACCCTGCTGTGCACGGTGGCCGGCGCCGCGTTCATCTGGCTGGTGGTCGGCATCTCCGGATGACCGCGTGACCGGATCTCCAGATGACCGCGTGACCGGATCGCCGGACGACCGCATGCCGGGTGTCACAGCTTCCCGCCCCGCCCGCCGTCCCGCCTGGGCGGCGCGATCAGCGTCGACAGATACGGCAACGGCGCCCCGTCCAGCTCGGCGGCCGGCCGCACCGACTCCTCGGGCAGCCCGAGGGCCGACCCCCACACGGCGTCCCCGAGCCGCCCGGTCTCCCTCAGCGCCTCGGCGACCTCGGCGGCCTGCCGCCCGAACTTGTACGCCACGACCGTCCCCGGCCCGGCCAGCGCCTCCTTCAGCACGGCGGACCCGGCGGTCACCGGCACCAGCGTCAACGGCTCGGTGCCCTCGGTGAGCACGGCCCCGGACCGCGCCGCCAGATCCTGCATGGCGGTGATGCCGGGCACGGTCTCCACGACCACGCCGGGCACCAGATCCGCGACGGTCTGCGCGAGATACGTGAACGTCGAGTACACGTTGGGGTCGCCGATGGTGGCGAAGGCGACCGAGCCGCGGTCCCTCAGCAGCCCGGCGACCCGTTCGCCCGCCGCGTCCCACGCGGCCTCCCGGCGCGCCCGGTCGGACCGCTCGTTCAGCGCGAACACGACCCGGACGACCTTCTCCTCGGGCACGTAGTGCAGCACGGTCGCCTCGGCGCGTCCGCGCTCCCCGGTGTCCATCACGGGGACGACGACGACGTCGGCCGCGCGCAGCGCGCCCACCCCCTTGACAGTCACCAGCTCCGGATCGCCCGGACCGACCCCGACCCCGATCAGCCTGCTGCTCATGACGTCCGGCACCTCTCCACGAACCGACGGGCGACACCGGGCGCGGCGGCCCAGTGCGTGTGCAGAAAACTCGCGTGCACGCCCTGCTGTACGAAACCCTCGACCCGCCGCACGGGAGCCCTCAGTCCCCAGGCGGGAGCCGCACCGGCGCCGGGCTGGACGACCGTGCGATGGAACTCGTGCCCCCGCATCCGCGTCCCGGCGGCGGCCAGCGCACTGTCCCCGACGGCCACCGCGTCCCGGTAGCCGAGGGTCAGCCGCTCAGTCATGCGTGCGGTGGCGTCGAGCACGCCGCACATGGGGCGGCCGTCCAGCTCCCGGCACAGATACAGCAGCCCGGCGCACTCGGCGGCGACGGGAGCACCGCTGAGCGCGAGCTCGGCGACGGCCTTGCGGAGGGGTTCGTTGGCGGACAGCTCGGCGGCGTACACCTCGGGAAACCCGCCGCCGATCACGAGCCCGCGCGTCCCTTCGGGCAGTCGCTCGTCGCGGAGCGGATCGAAGGGGACGACGTCGGCGCCGGCGGCTCGCAGCAGCTCGGCGTGCTCGGCGTAGGAGAACGTGAACGCCTCTCCGCCGGCGACGGCGACCACCGCCCCGTCCGGGGACGGTCCGGCCACGGCCTCGGCCGCGTCCCAGGCCGGATCCGTCAACGGACCCGCGCTCCGCGCCAGCGCCGTCAGCGCGTCCAGGTCACAGCCGTCGGAGACCTGCGCCCCCATCGCCGCGACCGCCTCCACGGCCGCCGCCCGCCGCTCGGCGACCGGCACCAGCCCGAGATGCCGCGACGGAGTGTCGACCTGCGGCGCCCGTCGCAGCACCCCCAGCACAGGCACCCCGACCGAGTCCAGGGCCTCCCGCAACAGCACCTCGTGCCGATCCGAGGCGACCTTGTTGAGGATCACCCCTCCGACCCGCACCTCCGGATCCCACGTCACGAACCCGTGCACCAGCGCGGCCACCGACCGCGACTGCGAGGACGCGTCCACGACGAGCACGACGGGAGCCCGCAGCAGCTTCGCCACCTGCGCCGTGGACGCCAGCTCACCCTCGCCCGCCGCCCCGTCGTACAGGCCCATCACGCCCTCGACGACCGCGATGTCGCACCCGCGCGCCCCGTGCAGGAACAGCGGTCCGACCAGCTCGGGCCCGCACAGGTAGGCGTCCAGGTTGCGCCCCGCGCGCCCGGTGGCGAGCGCGTGGTACCCGGGGTCGATGTAGTCCGGTCCGACCTTGTGCGGGGACACGGACAGCCCCCGCCCGGCCAGGGCGGCCATCAGCCCCGTGGCGACGGTGGTCTTGCCGCTGCCGGAGGCCGGCGCGGCCACGACCAGCCGGGGCACGGACGGGGAACTCACCACTCGATGCCCCTCTGACCCTTCTGCCCGACGTCCATGGGGTGCTTGACCTTGGACATGTCGGTGACGAGGTCGGCGAAGCCGACGAGCTTCTCCGGCGCGTTCCGCCCGGTGATCACCACATGCTGGGTGCCCGGCCGGTCGCGCAGCACCTCGACGACCTCTTCGGTGTCGACCCAGCCCCAGTGCATCGGGTACGCGAACTCGTCCAGCACGTACAGCCGGTACGTCTCGGCCGCCAGGTCCCGCTTGACCTGCTCCCAGCCCTCGCGGGCCTTGGCCTCGTTGTCCATCTGGGCATCCCGCTGGACCCACGACCAGCCCTCGCCCATCTTGTGCCAGGCGACGCTCCCGCCCTCGCCGGAGTCGCCGAGCACGCGCAGCGCCCGCTCCTCGCCGACCCGCCACTTCGCCGACTTGACGAACTGGAACACTCCGATCGGCCAGCCCTGGTTCCAGGCGCGCAGCGCCAGCCCGAAGGCGGCGGTGGACTTGCCCTTGCCGACCCCGGTGTGCACGACCACGAGCGGCCGGTTGCGCCGCTGACGCGTCGTCAGCCCGTCGTCCGGTACGACACTCGGCTGCCCCTGTGGCATTACGCGGCCCTCCTGTTGCCCTGAACGTCCCTGACCAGCCCGGCGATGGAGTCGGCCCGCAGCTCGTCGAGCGTGACGGCCGTACCGCCCAGCTCACCGGCGAGCTGCCCGGCGAGCCCCAGCCGCACCGGCCCCGACTCGCAGTCCACGACCACGGACGCGACACCCTCGGCCGCGAACAGCCGCGCGGCCCGCCCCGCCAGCGCCACCGGCTCCGGACCACCCGTGGCCCGCCCGTCGGTCACCACCACGAGCAGCGCCCGCCGCGCCGGGTCCCGCAACCGCTCCACCCGCAGCACCTCGTGCGCCTTCAGCAGGCCGGCCGCGAGCGGCGTACGGCCGCCGGTCGGCAGCGACTCCAGGCGCACGGCGGCGGCGTCCACGGAGGAGGTCGGCGGCAGCGCGACCTCGGCACCGGAACCCCGGAAGGTCACCAGCCCGACCTTGTCCCGCCGCTGATAGGCGTCCAGCAGCAGCGACAGCACGGCACCCTTCACGGCGCCCATGCGCTGCCGCGCCGCCATCGACCCGGAGGCGTCGACCACGAACAGCACGAGGTTGCCCTCACGCCCCTCCCGGGCCGCCTGCCGCAGATCGTCCCGGCGGATGACCAGACCCGGCCCGGACCGGCCGCGCGCCCGCTGGTGGGGGGCCGCCGCGTGCACGGTCGCCGCCAGGTGCAGCTTGGTCAGCGCCCCCTGCGGCCGGCGCGCCCCGGTGGTGCGCCCGTGCTCGGTGCGCGCCCGCGAACGCCGCCCGGCGGCACCCTCGCCGATCCCGGGCACGCTCAGCACCTTGGTGCGAAAGGGTTCCGAGGCGCGTGCGGCCGGCTGCTCCTGGGCGCCGGACGGTTGCGGCTGCCCGCCGTCGCCCTCCTCGGGCCGCGCCCCGGAGTCCCCGCCCCGCGGACCGGCGTTCGGCGCGGGCTGACCACCGCCGCCACCGCCGTCGGGGTCGGGGTCGGGGTCGGGATCGTCGTCGGGGGACTCGCCGGAGAACTCCTCCAGCGTCTGGTCGAGCTTGTCCTCGTCAAGGCCGGGAGCGTCGAAGGGGTTGCGCCGCCGCCGGTGCGGGAGGGCCAGCAGCGCGGCCTGCCGCACGTCCTCGGCGAGCACGTCGGTGCGCCCGGCCCATGCCGCCAGCGCGGTCGCGGTACGCGCCATCACGATGTCGGCGCGCATGCCGTCCACCTCGAACGCCGCGCACGTCGCCGCGATCTGCCGCAGCGCACCGTCGCCCAGGCGTACCTGCGGCAGCAGCGCCCGCGCCGCCGCGATCCGCTGCCGTACCGCGGCCTCCTCCTCGGCCCAGCGCGCCGCGAAGGCGGCCGGGTCGGCGTCGTACGCCAGGCGCCGCTTGACGACCTCCACCCGCTGCTCCGGCTCCCGCGAGGCCGCGACCTCCACGGTCAGCCCGAACCGGTCCAGCAACTGCGGCCTGAGCTCGCCCTCCTCGGGGTTCATGGTCCCCACGAGCAGGAACCGGGCGGCGTGCCGCACGGAGACGCCCTCGCGCTCGACGTACGAGGCGCCCATCGCGGCCGCGTCCAGCAGCAGGTCGACCAGGTGGTCGTGGAGCAGGTTGACCTCGTCGACGTAGAGGATGCCGCGGTGGGCGTCGGCGAGGAGCCCCGGCTCGAACGCCTTGACGCCCTCGGAGAGCGCCCGCTCGATGTCGAGGGCGCCCACCAGCCGGTCCTCGGAGGCGCCGACGGGGAGTTCCACCATGCGGGCGGGGCGCTGCGCACCCGGCCCCGGCTCGTGCGGGCCGTCGGGGCAGCCCGGGTCGGGGGCGGCCGGGTCGCAGGAGAACCGGCACCCGGGGACGACGTCCACCTCGGGCAGCAGCGCCGACAGGGCACGGACGGCCGTGCTCTTGGCCGTGCCCTTCTCGCCGCGCACCAGCACCCCGCCGACCGCCGGGGACACGGCGTTCAGCAGCAGCGCGAGCCGCAGGTCGTCCTGGCCGACGACGGCCGTGAACGGAAAGGGGGTACTCACTTCTCGTCGCCCTCCAAGTCGCCCTCGAGCTCCAGATAGGTGGCGCGCAGCCGCTCCAGGGTGTCCGCGTCCGGCTCGGCCCACAGCCCCCGGTCCGCCGCCTCGAGCAGCCGCTCGGTGATGCCGCGCAGCGCCCACGGGTTGGACTTCTTCATGAAGTCCCGGTTCTCGGCGTCGAAGACGTACTCGGCGCTGAGCTTCTCGTACATCCAGTCGTCGACGACCCCGGCGGTCGCGTCGTAGCCGAACAGGTAGTCCACGGTCGCCGCCATCTCGAAGGCGCCCTTGTAGCCGTGCCGGCGCATGGCTGCCATCCAGCGCGGGTTGACCACCCGGGCCCGGAAGACACGGTGGGTCTCCTCGCCCAGCGTCCGGGTCTTCACCTGGTCCGGTACGGCGCTGTCGCCCACGTACGCCTCGGGCGAGGAACCCGTCAGATGCCGCACCATGGCGACCATGCCGCCGTGGTACTGGAAGTAGTCGTCGGCGTCGACGAGATCGTGCTCGCGCGTGTCCACGTTCTTCGCGGCCACCGCGATCCGCCGGAACGCCGTCTCCATGTCCCCGCGTGCCGCCCGCCCGTCGAGGCCGCGCCCGTAGGCGTAGCCGCCCCACACCGCGTACACCTCGGCGAGGTCGGCGTCCGAACGCCAGTTGCGGGCGTCGATCAGCGGCAGCAGACCCGCGCCGTACGCACCCGGCTTGGAGCCGAAGATCCGGGCCGTGGCCCGGCGCCGGTCGCCGTGCGCGGCGGTGTCCTCGTCCGCGTGGGCCTTCACGAAGTTGCTCCCGGCGGGCTCGTCCAGCTCGGCCACGGCCCGTACGGCGTCGTCGATCAGGCCGACGACGTGCGGGAACGCGTCGCGGAAGAACCCGGAGATGCGGACCGTGACGTCGACGCGCGGCCGGCCCAGCTCCGCCAGGGGCACGACCTCGAAGCCCGTCACCCGGCGCGAGGCGTCGTCCCAGACCGGGCGGCAGCCCAGCAGCGCCAGGATCTCGGCGATGTCGTCGCCCTGCGTGCGCATCGCGGACGTGCCCCAGACCGTCAGGCCGACGGACCTCGGGTACTCGCCCGTGTCCTGCAGATACCTCTGCACCAGGGAGTCGGCGAGCGACTGGCCGACCTCCCAGCTCAGCCGCGAGGGGATGGCCTTGGGGTCGACCGAGTAGAAGTTCCGGCCGGTGGGCAGCACGTTGACCAGACCGCGGGTCGGGGAGCCGGACGGGCCGGCCGGGACGTAACCGCCGTCCAGCGCCCGCAGGATGTGCCCGATCTCGTCGGTGGTGCGGGCGAGCCGCGGCACGACCTCGGCGCAGGCGAACTCCAGCACCGCGACCACGTCCGGGAGTTCGGTGCCGAGCGCGTCCTTCAGGACCGCGCGCACGGCCGTGCGGTCCCAGGACCGCTCCTCCATGCCCTCCGCGATCCGCCGGCACAGCTGCTCCAGCAGGTCGATCGCGTCCGCCGCCGTACGGGACGGGCCGTCCGCCAGGTCCGTCAGCTCGACCGGCACCTTCACCGGGGCGCCCGGCTCCGCCAGCAGCTCCTTCTCGGCGAGCCCGAAGCGGTCGGCCAGCGAGGCCCGCAGACCGGGCAGGGCGTTCGCCTGCCCGCCCCACACCTGCGAGGCGCGCAGTACGGCGAGGACGAGGTTCACGCGCGGCTCGCCGACCGGGCCGCCGCCGAGGACATGGAGCCCGTCCCTGATCTGCACGTCCTTGATCTCGCACAGATAGCCGTCGATGTGCATGACGAACTCGTCGAACTCGTCGTCGTCCGGCTGCTCGGCCACGTGCAGGTCGTGGTGGAGCTCGGCGGCCTTCACCAGCGTCCAGATCTGCGCGCGGACGGCAGGCGCCTTGGCCGGGTCCAGGTCGGAGACGAGCGCGTACTCGTCGAGCAGCTGCTCCAGCTTGGCCAGGTCGCCGTAGGTGTCCGCGCGGGCCATCGGCGGTACGAGGTGGTCGACGACGGTTGCGTGCCCGCGCCGCTTGGCCTGGGTGCCCTCGCCGGGGTCGTTGACGATGAAGGGGTAGATCAACGGCAGATCACCGAGGACGGCGTCCGGCGCGCACCCGCTGCTGAGCCCGAGTCCCTTGCCCGGCAGCCACTCCATCGTGCCGTGCTTGCCCATGTGCACGATCGCGTCGGCGCCGAAACTGTTCTCGAGCCAGCGGTAGGCCGCCATGTAGTGGTGCGACGGCGGCATGTCCGGGTCGTGGTAGATCGCGATCGGGTTCTCGCCGAAGCCGCGCGGCGGCTGGATCATCACGACGACGTTCCCGAACTGCAGGGACGCCAGCACGATGTCGTCGCCGTCGACGTAGAGCGAACCCGGCGGCTCGCCCCACGCCCGAAGCATCCCGTCCCTGAGCTCCGGGTCGAGCTTGTCGAACCACGCCCGGTAGTCGGCGAGCGGCACGCGCGCGGGAGCGGCGGCCAGCTGGTCCTCGGTCAGCCACTCCACGTCGTGGCCGCCGGCCTCGATGAGCCGGTGGATCAACTCGTCGCCGCCGGAGGGGTATTCGGTGAGCGAGTACCCCGCGTCCCTGAGCGCGTCGAGCACGCGTACCGCCGAAGCCGGCGTGTCCAGCCCCACCGCGTTGCCGACGCGTGAGTGCTTCGTCGGGTACGCGGTGAAGACGAGTGCGAGCTTCTTGTCCGCGTTCGGCTTGTGCTTCAACTGCGCGTGCCGTACGGCGATCCCGGCCACCCGGGCGGCCCGCTCGGGGTCGGCGACGTACACCGGCACGTCGTCGGGACCCTGCTCCTTGAAGGAGAACGGCACGGTGATCAGCCGGCCGTCGAACTCCGGGATCGCGACCTGCATCGCCGCGTCCATGGGGGACAGGGCGGCGTCGGACTCGTCCCAGGCGTTCTTCGACGACGTCAGGCACAGTCCTTGCAGGACGGGGATGTCGAGGTCGGCCAGCGCGCCGACGTCCCAGGACTCCTCCTCACCGCCCGCCGACGCCTGCGAGGCGTGCGTGCCGCCGGCGGCGAGCACGGTGGCGACCAGGGCGTCGGCCTGCCCCAGCAGCTCGTACAGCCCGGCGTCCGCGCCGCGCAGCGAACCGCAGTACACCGGCAGCGCGTTGGCGCCCCGGGCCTCGATCGCGTCGCACAGGGTGTCCACGAAAGCGGTGTTCCCGCTGAGTTCGTGGGCGCGGTAGAAGAGCACGCCGACGGTCGGGCGGCCGTCGCGGAGCTCGTGGGAGCCGTGGACGCCGTACTCCGGCATCTTCCGCGGTTCCTCGAAGCCCTCGCCGGTCAGCAGCACGGTGTCGGACAGGAACCGGGACAGCTCGAGCAGGTTCGCGGGGCCGCCCTCGACCAGGTACCTGAGCGCCTCGGCCACCACACCGGCCGGCACGGACGACTCGGCCATCAGTTCGGCGTCCGGCACGGCCTCCCCGCCCAGCAGCACGGTCGGGACCCCGGACGCCTTCAGCGCGGCCAGCCCCTCCTCCCAGGCGCGCTTGCCGCCGAGCAGCCGTACGACGGCGAGGTCCGCGCCGTCGAGCAGGCCGGGCAGCTCCTGCGCCACGTCCACCCGGGTGGGGTTGCCGATCCGGTAGGCGGCGCCGGAGGCCCGGGCCGCCAGCAGATCCGTGTCGGCGGTCGACAACAACAACACTGTGCTCATGCGGGCGCTCCCGGTGGGATGAAAGGCAGTCCTTGCGGCGCGCCCGACTCGATGAGCCGCCACAGCGCGTCCGTGTCCGCGTGCTGTTCGATCAGGTCGCCGAGCCGGTCCAGCTGCTCCTCGCGCAGCGCGGCGAACGAGGTGTCCGGGGCCGGCGTGAAACGGCGGCCCGCGGCGGCCGCGACCTCGCGCAGGAACGCCCGCCGGAAGGCGTCCGACTCCAGCGAGCCGTGCCAGTGCGTGCCCCAGGTCTGGCCGACCCGGCAGCCGTCCAGGCCGTGTCCCCGGTCATCGAAGATGAACGCCTCTCCGCCCGTGACGTCGGCGACCCCGTG
Organism: Streptomyces spiralis; assembly: GCF_014654675.1. GTDB lineage: Bacteria > Actinomycetota > Actinomycetes > Streptomycetales > Streptomycetaceae > Streptomyces > Streptomyces spiralis. Next base: position 55,215 of record NZ_BNBC01000045.1, on the reverse strand, counting down.
ATGGATCTCGTACCCCTCGACCGGCTCGCCGAGGGCCTCGCCCACCGGCCGGGTGAGGGTCTTCTCGCGGGCGAACCGCACCCGGACCGGGAGCACACCGAGGCCGGCGACGGCCCCGGCGCGCGACTCCACCTCGTCCTCGATGTGCTCGCCGAGGATCTGGAAGCCGCCGCAGACCCCGAGGACCGGACGTCCCTCGGCGGCCCGTCTCACGAGCGCGTCGGCGAGCCCGCGCTCGCGCAGCCACTGAAGCGCCCGTACGGTCCCGCGCGTCCCCGGAACCACCACCAGGTCGGCGTCGGCCAGCTCCTCCGGGCGGTCCACGAACCGCACGACGACACCGGGCTCGGCGGCGAGCGCGTCCACGTCGGTGAAGTTGGACATCAGCGGGATCGCGCACACGGCGACGCGCAGCACGTCCTCGCCGACGGGCGCAGCCACGGTCGACTCGCGGACGGTGCCCCGCAGGGACACGCGCAGCCCGTCCTCCTCGTCGATGCCGAGCCCGTGCCGGAAGGGCAGGACGCCGTACGTCCGCCGCCCGGTGAGGTCCTGGAGCATGTCCAGTCCGGGCTCCAGGAGACTGACGTCCCCCCGGAACTTGTTGACGAGGAACCCGGCGACGAGCTCCTGGTCCTCCGGTGAGAGCAGCGCGACCGTCCCGAAGAACGAGGCGAAGACACCCCCGCGGTCGATGTCCCCGACGACCAGCACAGGAAGCCGCGCGTTCCGCGCGATCCCCATGTTCACGATGTCCGTCCGGCGCAGATTGATCTCCGCCGGAGACCCCGCCCCCTCACAGATCACGGCGTCATACGTGCCCCGCAGCTCGGTGAGGCAGTCCAGCACGGTGCCCAGCAGCCGCTGCTGGCGTCCGCCGTGGTAGCCGCGCGCGCTCAACTCGCCCACCGGCTTGCCCAGCAGCACCACCTGGCTGCTCTGCTCCCCGCCCGGCTTCAGCAGCACCGGGTTCATCAGCGCGGTCGGCTCGATCCGGCAGGCCTGGGCCTGCATGGCCTGCGCCCGCCCGATCTCCGCGCCCTCGCGCGTGACGAAGGAGTTGAGGGACATGTTCTGCGCCTTGAAGGGCGCGACCTTGACGCCTTGCCGCACCAGCCACCGGCAGATCCCGGCCGTGACGACGCTCTTCCCGGCGTCGGAGGTGGTGCCGGCGACGAGCAGACCACCGCTCATGACCTACGTCCCTTCGTCGGACGGTTGCTGCGGATGCCGCGGTTGCACAGCAGCTTGACGGCGGCGCAGGTGCCGAGCGCGAGCCAGCTCACGCGCCGTGAGAGCCGTACGGCCCGCTCGATGTCCCCGACCCGCACGGCGCGCCCGGCGCCGTTGAGCACCGGCCGGTGCTCAACGCGCCCCCCGTACGACAACGTGCCGCCCATCCGCACCCCGAGCGCCCCCGCGAACGAGGCCTCGACCGGGCCGGCGTTGGGGCTCGGGTGCCGGTCGGCGTCGGCGCGCCAGGCGCGCAGGGCGCCCCGCGGGTCCGGGCCGGCCGCGGCCGCGAGGACGGCGGTGAGCCGCGCACCCGGCCAGCCGGCCAGGTCGTCCAGGCGCGCCGAGGCCCAGCCGAAGCGCCGGTACCGGGATGACTTGTGCCCGACCATGGCGTCCAGGGTGTTGACGGCCCGGAACCCGGCGAGCCCCGGCACCCCGGCGACGGCGCCCCACACCAGCGCGCCCACCACCGCGTCGGAGGTGTTCTCGGCCACCGACTCCACCACGGCCCGGGCGATACCGTCGGCGTCGAGCGCCTGCGGGTCGCGCCCGCACAGGTGCGGCAGCCGCGCGCGGGCGGCCGTCACGTCGCCCGCTTCCAGCGCCCGGCCGATGGTGCGCGCCTCCCGGGCGAGGGAGGTCCCGCCGACGACGGCCCAGGTGGCGACGCCGGTCAGGGCGGCGGAGGCGACGGGGGAGGTACGGACGGCGCGCGCGGCGGCGGCACCGAGCGCGGCGGCGCCGCCGGCGCACAGGGCCGTATGAAGTGCGCCCCAGCCCCGGTGGTCCCGCCACAGCACGCGTTCCACGGCGCCCGCGGCCCTGCCGAACACGGCGACCGGATGTCCCCGGCGAGGATCGCCGAGGAGGAGGTCACCGAGGAGGCCGGCGGCGGCGCCGTACGCGAAGACGCGATCGGCACCCATGGGTTCAGCCGACTTCGGGGTCGGGCAGAGCGTTGCTGATGGACCTCGGTCGGCAGCCGCGCATGGCGATATGTCCTCACTCAGGGTGTCCACGCCCTGGTTCGACGAGACCGGCGGTGAGAGTTCCTGGCTCCCGGGGTTCCTACCCCGGTGACAGTGGCGGGACCGCGCCGGATTCGCACCGGCTTCCTCTCCTGCCGCCGTACATGGCTCCGGCAGTCCACCACGCGCCGCGAACAGCCGTCAACTCGCTGTTGACCTGCGAAGGGATACTGAGATGAGGCCCACACCGGCGGCGCGAAAAGCCCGCCCCGCCCGTTCGCCGAGGTGGCGACGCGGACGGGGCGGGCGGTGGGACGCTCTTGACTTCCGGGGTCCGGACAGCGGTTCTGACCGGCTGTCAGCCCTTGCCGACGATGAGGTAGATGCCGTAGGCCACCGCGGCGGCACAGGCGGCGAAGCAGACGTAGGCGCCGGTGACCGCGAGGGCCCCGCCGCCGTCGCCCTGCGCGACGGTCCGCTCCCGCCGGGACAGACCCGCGATGCCGAGGGTGAACAGTGCCACCAGGCCCACGGTGACCGCGAGGCTGACGCCGAAGACGGAGCCGAGGGCTGCCCAGTCGATCTTCATGGTGATGCTTCCTTGGGTGCCGGGTGTGCGGGGGTCAGACGGTGGCGGCCGGCGGGGTGGCCGGAGTGGACGCGGCAGGCGCGGGCGCCGGATCGATGACGGACATGTCGATGACGGGCGGGTCGATGACTGTCGCGTCGATCACCGGCGCGTCGATGACGGGCGTGGTCGGCTGGGCGGGGATCGTCGCCGTGAGCGACTCGACCGCGGGGGACTCGTCCGTGGAGACCGGTGCCGTGGAGGCGGGCGCGGGGGCCGCCGGGGGCGGGGTCACGGCGGCGATCGCCTGGGTCACGACCCCGGCCGGCTCCTCGCTCGCGGTCCGGGTGACGTTGGTGTGGTCGACGACCTGGCGGCGGGAGATCTTCCAGATCGCCGCGCTCGAGGCCACGAGGAACACGGCGACGAGCGCGGTGCCCCAGTCGCCCAGCCCGGTGACCTCCTCCGCGCCCGCGCCGACCAGCGCCGCGGCCGGCAGCGTGAGCACCCAGGCGACGGCCATGCGGCCCGCGGTGGACCAGCGGACCACACCGCCCTTGCGGCCCAGGCCCGCGCCCATCACCGAGCCGGAGACGACGTGCGTGGTGGAGAGCGAGAAGCCGAGGTGGGACGAGGCCAGGATGGCGGTGGCCGCGCTGGTCTGAGCGGCGAAGCCCTGCTGCGGCTGGAGGTCGGTCAGGCCCGTGCCCATGGTGCGGATGATCCGCCAGCCGCCGATGTAGGTGCCGAGCGCGATCGCCAGACCCGCGGAGAGGATGACCCAGGTGGGAGGGTTGGAGCCGGGGGCGATGGCGCCGCCGGCGATCAGGGCGAGGGTGATGACACCCATCGTCTTCTGCGCGTCGTTGGTGCCGTGGGCGAGCGAGACCAGGCCGGCGGAGGCGATCTGCCCGGCGCGGTGGCCCTTCTCGGCCGCCTTGCCGTCCGCTTTCCTGCCGATCGTGTACGACAGCCGGGTCGCGAGCATCGCGGCGAGGCCCGCGACGACCGGGGCGGCGACCGCCGGGATGATGACCTTGGTGACCAGGGCGTCGCCGTGCACGGCGCCGACGCCGGCCGAGGCGATCGTGGCGCCGATCAGACCGCCCATCAGGGCGTGCGAGGAACTGGACGGAAGCCCGACCAGCCAGGTCAGCAGGTTCCAGAGGATCGCGCCGACCAGGGCGGCGAAAATGACCTCGGGACGGATGCCGGCCTCGTCGACGAGGCCCTTGGAGATCGTGTTGGCGACCTCCACGGAGAGGAAGGCGCCCACCAGGTTGAGCGCGGCGGACATGGCCACCGCGACCTTGGGCTTGAGTGCGCCGGTCGAGATGGTGGTGGCCATCGCGTTGGCGGTGTCGTGGAAACCGTTCGTGAAATCGAACGCGAGTGCGGTTACCACCACAATCGCGAGGATCAGCGAGAAGCTTTCCATTTACCCAGGCAATCGTTCGAGCGTCATTGGCTGGTTGAACGTAGGTAACCAGGGTGAACGGAAGATGAACTGGGTCGGTCCTCGGAGTGTCCGAATCTGCTTCCCCGAGGTTCCGTTTCGCCGGCGCGGGCCGTTGCCCGCGGCCCGGAGGACCGGCTGTCCCTGGCCTGCCGCACGTCCGGGCTGAAAGGATCACGGCATGGCTGAGCGGGACATGCGAGTGACGGATGCAACAGATCCCGGGGGCGCGCGGGAGGTGCGGGAGCCGGAGGCCCGCGCCTGGGGCGAGCTGGTCGCGACGGCCCGGCGCACGGTGACCGACGGGCTGGTGGTCGGCACCTCCGGCAACGTGTCGGTGCGCGTGGGGGAGATCGTGCTGGTCACGCCGTCGGGCGTGCCGTACGACCGGCTCACGCCGGACGACATCACCGGCGTCGGACTCGACGGCCGGCAGGTGCTCGGCACGCTGGTCCCGACCAGCGAGCTGCCCCTGCACCTGGCGATCTACCGCGCCACCGAAGCGGCCGCCGTCGTCCACACCCACGCCGTGCACGCGACGGCCGTCTCGACACTCGTCCCCGAGCTGCCCCTGGTCCACTACATGGCCGCCGCGCTCGGCGGTCCGGTGCGTGTCGCCCCCTACGCGACCTACGGCACCGAGGAACTGGCCCAGAACATGCTGCGCGCCCTCGCCGACCGCTCCGGCTGCCTCCTGCAGAACCACGGCACCGTCACCTACGGCGCCACCCTCGACCAGGCCTACGACCGCACGGCCCAGCTGGAGTGGATGTGCCGGCTGTGGCTGACCGCGTCCTCGGTGCCGGGCCTGGCCCCGTCCCTGCTGTCGAGCGAACAGCTGGCCCGGGTGACGGAGCGGCTGCGGGGCTACGGACAGCCGGCCAGTGAGGGGTGAAGCCGGCTCTTTCTGGAACTCGCAGGAACATGTCACCCCGACCCTTCCTCCCACTGGCCGGTGACCGGGTACGCCACGACACTGGACCTGTGCGCACAGTAGTCAGAGCGACGGCAGCGGCCGTCACCGCGACCCTGGCGGCCGGCGCGGCGAGCGTCGCCGCCGGCCGGCTCGCCAGCGACGCCGCGCTCAAGGCGCCCCCGGGCCGGCCCCTGCCCACCGAACCCAGGCTCACCGTGCACAGCACGGCCGCGGGCCAGATCACGCTCACGCGGGACCTGGCCTCCCTGCGGCCCGGCACCTACGGCCTGGCCGGCAACGGCTCCCACGCGGTCGTCGGTCCCGTCCTGCCGGACGCCCCGCACCTGCCCGACACCGTCGTACGCCGACTGGAACGGGTCACGCACGGCCTGCCGCACCCCCGCGACAAGGTCTGGCTCACCCCGAACCTGTACGTCGGCGACCCCCGTTCCGCCCTCGGCCTGCACCACGACGACGTGGAGGTCCCGGGCGAGCTCGGCACGCTGCCCGCCTGGCTCGTGCCGGGGGTCCGCGAGACCTGGGTGATCACCGTGCACGGGCTGGGCACCACCCGCGAACTCCCCCTGAACATCATGGAGTTCCTGCACCGCAGGCACTTCCCGGTGCTCGACGTCACCTACCGCGGCGACCCGGGCGCGCCCCGCTCCCCGGACGGCCTGAACCACCTCGGCGAGACCGAGTGGCGCGACCTGGACGCGGCGATCGGCTACGCCGTGCGGTACGGCGCCGAACGGGTCGTCCTGCACGGCTGGTCCACCGGCGCCACCATGGCGCTGCGCGCCGCCCTCGAGTCGGACCTGCGCGAGCGCGTCTCCGGGCTGATCCTGGACTCGCCCGTGCTCGACTGGGAGGCGACACTGCGCGCCCTGGCCAAGGCACGGCACACACCGCGCCCCCTGCTGCCGCTCGCGGTGCGTGCCGCGCAGGGCCGCGTGGGCCTGTACGGCGACCGGCTCGCCCGGGCGAACGACCCGGCGCGGCTCACCGTGCCGACGCTGATCTTCCACGGCCCCGGCGACGAGGTGGCCCCCTGGCGCTACTCCCGCCGCCTCGCCGCCCGCCACCCCAACCTGGTGGCCCTGCACACGGTCCCGAACGCCCCCCACAGCGCCATGTGGAACGCCGACCCCGACAGCTACGAGGAAGCCCTGCGCCGCTTCCTCACCCCGCTGATGTGACGGGGCCGCGCGGCCCCGGCGGACGGGCGGCCCGACGGGCGGGTGGGGGCGACCGGGCAGCCCGGGCCGAACACGCGGACGAGGCGTGTCGGGTGGGCCCCGCGCCCGGGCCCGACGGGACTGATCACGGGGGACCGGAGCGGCTGCGGAGACTCGGCCGGCCGCGGGGGGCGGTGGGCGGCCGAGGTGGTTCCGTTTGGGGATGTGGGGCTGGCTTGTTCCGCTCTGTCGGGCACCCTGGGGACCCCTGCGTTGGCCATCTCCGTCGCCCGCCGTGACATTCCGTTTGGGTTTTCGGACCGTCAAACGGAAGACTGCACCCGTGACGTCCCGTATCCCGCGCGACTCCAGGCTTCGACTCGTCCGACCACGACCCCTGGCCGCCGCCCCCCGAGCCGTGAACCAGCGGCGCCCGCGCCGCGCCGCACCGCGCCCCCCGGAGGGCACCCCGGCACCCGCGGAACTGGCCAGAATGGCGCGCTCCGGCCTCGCCGGGGCGGTCCGCGTCGCCCGCTGGGCCGACGCCGCCCTCGGACCCGGCCGGAACGGGGCGACCGCCGACGGCAAGGCCACCCTCTCCGAGGCGACCGCGCGGCAGGCCGCCGCCGAGCTGCGTCTGGGCGTCGACCAGGTCCGCGCCGACTGGGACACCGCCCGCCTCGCCGGCCTGGTCGAGGTGCACGGCGACAACGCCCGCCCCGGCTGGCGGCTGCGCGCCTGGGACCGCGACGACAGCGCCGTGCTGCGCGGCTGGGTCGCCCTCTTCGACGCCTGGTCGCTGGCCTGTCCGGAGCCCGGGGACCAGGAGGCCGCCGCCGTCGCCGAAGTCGTCTCGGCCATGCCGCAGGTGCTGTCCTTCCTCCAGCTCTCGGCCGGCCCCGTCCCGGTCGAGCAGCTCCTCGACCTCCTCCGGCAGCGCGTCACCGAGCTGCGCACCGCACGCTGCGAGGTGCCCTACGACGCCCAGCCCGCCGTACCCGCCGCCGAGCCGGCGAGCCTCGCGGGCCCCGCCGAGGCCGGTGCACTGGCCCCCCTGCTCGACTGGGCGCTGCGGGCGCTCGCCTCCGTCGGCGCGCTCACCTACGGCGACGGCCAGGCCACGCTCACCCCGCTGGGCAGCTGGGCGGTCTGGGTCAAGCTGGAGCAGATCTGCGTCGCCGCCCAGAGCCCCGCGGGGAACATCGAGCAGGCGGCCGAGGACATGCTCCGCGGCTGCGCCCAGCTGCGCCCGAACGCGGCCCGCGCCGAGTACCGGGCCTGGCTCGCCGCCCGCCCCGTCGGCAGCGCCGTCACCGAACTGCTCGGTGCCGCACGCGGCGAGGACGCCCTGCTGCGCGGGCTCGCCTTCGAGGCGCTGCGGGTCGTGGGCGCCCCCGCCGAGCCCGACGTACGCGCCGTGCTCGACGAGCCCGCGCTGCGGCCGTACGCCCTGCTGTGGCTGGCGGAGCACGACGGCGTCGACCCGGAGGACGCCCACGAGGTCCTCACCCGCGAGGAGGCCACGTGGCTGTGGGTGGACACCGCCGCCGCCGTCGCCGACCACGGAGAGGCCCCGATGCTCGTCCGCCACCTGGAGGCCGCGCTGCAGCCCACCGTCCCCGCGCTGCTGGACGAGGTACGGGCCGTCGGCCACCCCCGTACCGTGCAGGTGCTGGTCGCGCTCGCCGCCGCCCACCCCGACCCCGCCCTGGCGAAGGCGGTCCGCCGGGCCGCCTTCCAAGTGCACACCGGCGGCAGTTAGGCGCCTGCCCGCGGGAGGCGGCTCAGCCCTCCATGCGCGGGGCGTACGTGCCGAAGCTCCAGATGTTGCCCTCGGCGTCCCGGGCCATGTAGTCCCGGGACCCGTAGTCCTGGTCCGTCGGGGGCATCAGGATCTCCACGCCGTGGTCCACAGCGCGCTGGTAGTGGCCGTCCACGTCGTCCACCACGACGTACACCCCCACGGGGCCCGCGCCGCGCATCGCCTCGTCGAAGCGGCCGCCACGGCCCTTGGAGCCCAGCATCACCGCGCCGTTGCCCTGCACCAGCTCGGCGTGGTGAACCAGGCCGTCCTCGCCCTCGTAGACCGTCAGCTCGGTGAAACCGAGGGCCTCGGTGAGCAGTTTGATCGCCGCCTTCGCGTCCGCGTACAGCAGCGTGGGGTAGACGCTCGGGCGCCCGCCGCCGGTGTCCGCCATGCCGATCACTCCCTTGTGAGTCGGTACTCGCCGGAAAGTCCGGTTCGCCGCTCAGTCTGGCACCGGCCACTGACAACGCCCCGGCGCTCACGCCGCGAGCGGACGGGAAAACCGCTTGCACACCCCCGTTAGACTGTTTCGCATGGCCATTCTCCTTGCGCATTAGAGGGCGGGTACGTCCACAGCCGCCCATCCGCCCCCACCTGCCCTGGAGTCTGTCCGTGATCTCCGCTTCCGGCATCGAGCTGCGCGCCGGTGCCCGCATCCTCATCGAGAACGCCACTTTCCGCGTCGCCAAGGGCGACCGCATCGGCCTGGTCGGCCGCAACGGCGCCGGCAAGACGACCCTGACCAAGGTCCTGGCCGGCGAGGGCATCCCCGCCGCCGGTACCGTCACCCGCTCCGGCGAGGTCGGCTACCTCCCGCAGGACCCCCGCACCGGCGACCTCGACGTGCTCGCCCGCGACCGCATCCTCTCCGCCCGCGGCCTCGACGTACTGATCCGCAAGATGCGCGAGAACGAGCAGCGCATCGCCACCGGCAAGGGCTCCACCCGCGAGAAGGCGCTCAAGCAGTACGAGCGCCAGGAGACCGAGTTCCTCACCAAGGGCGGATACTCCGCCGAGGCCGAGGCCGCCACCATCGCCGCCGCGCTCAACCTGCCCGACCGGGTGCTCGGCCAGCCCCTGCACACGCTCTCCGGCGGTCAGCGCCGCCGTATCGAGCTGGCGCGGATCCTGTTCTCCGACGCGGACACGCTGCTCCTGGACGAGCCGACCAACCACCTCGACGCGGACTCGATCATCTGGCTGCGCGACTACCTGAAGACCTACCGCGGCGGCTTCATCGTCATCTCGCACGACGTCGACCTGGTCGACACGGTCGTCAACAAGGTGTTCTACCTGGACGCCAACCGTTCGGCGATCGACGTCTACAACATGGGCTGGAAGCTCTACCAGCAGCAGCGCGAGGCCGACGAGAAGCGCCGCAAGCGGGAGCGGGCCAACGCCGAGAAGAAGGCCGCCGCGCTCAACGCCCAGGCCGACAAGATGCGCGCCAAGGCGACCAAGACCGTCGCCGCGCAGAACATGGCCCGCCGCGCCGACAAGCTGCTCTCCGGTCTGGAGGCCGTCCGCCAGTCCGACAAGGTCGCCAAGCTCCGCTTCCCGGAGCCCGCGCCCTGCGGCAAGACCCCGCTGATGGCCGAGGGCCTGTCGAAGTCGTACGGCTCCCTGGAGATCTTCACCGACGTCGACCTGGCCATCGACAAGGGCTCCCGGGTCGTCATCCTCGGCCTCAACGGCGCCGGCAAGACCACCCTGCTGCGCCTGCTCGGCGGGGTCGAGACGCCCGACACCGGCGAGGTAGTCCCCGGTCACGGCCTCAAGCTCGGCTACTACGCCCAGGAGCACGAGACCCTCGACCCGGACCGCACGGTCCTGGAGAACATGCGCTCGGCGGCCCCCGACATGGACCTCGTCGAGGTCCGCAAGGTGCTGGGCTCGTTCCTCTTCTCCGGTGACGACGTCGACAAGCCGGCCGGCGTCCTCTCCGGCGGCGAGAAGACCCGCCTGGCCCTGGCCACCCTGGTCGTCTCCTCCGCGAACGTGCTGCTGCTCGACGAGCCGACCAACAACCTCGACCCGGCCAGCCGCGAGGAGATCCTCGGGGCGCTGCGCACCTACAAGGGCGCGGTCGTGCTCGTCACGCACGACGAGGGGGCGGTCGAGGCGCTCCAGCCGGAGCGGATCATCCTGCTGCCCGACGGTGTCGAGGACCTGTGGGGCTCCGACTACGCGGATCTCGTCGCCCTGGCGTGACCGGGACTCGCCCGGCCGGGGCTCCGGTCGGGCTCCGTGCCGCCTCCGGTCACCCTCTGCTCATCCTCTGATCAACGGCGTATGGATCATTCGGCCCATCGGTGATCCATCATCTGTGTGAGATCTCCTGGTATCGAGGTGTGTCGTACACGGATTTTCCGGCCGAGCCCTTACGTACCAAGGGTTCGGGCGTCGTGCGCCTGTGACCTGGGGCTTCGTGGAACAACCCGTTCGGCGGTATCGACGGCACCGTATGGAATGCCTGATTCCGCTTGTGGGGGCCGACTCCTGTCGTCACAACCATGTCTCACAGACCTTGCCGAATGGGTGGCCATCGGGCCCGGGAGGGGTGATCATGAGGAGACCAGAGCGCACTTCCCATGAGGAGGCACGGGTGGCCGAGACTCTGAAGAAGGGCAGCCGGGTGACCGGCGCCGCGCGCGACAAGCTCGCGGCAGACCTGAAGAAGAAGTACGACGCCGGTGCGAGCATTCGGGCGTTGGCCGAGGAAACCGGCCGCTCGTATGGCTTCGTGCACCGGATGCTCAGCGAGTCGGGCGTCACGCTTCGTGGGCGTGGCGGGGCGACGCGGGGCAAGAAGGCCCCGTCGGCCTGACCTCGGGAGGGGCCATCGGCTTCGATGGTGACCACCCGGTCGGGCAGCCGAACGACCGGGTGGTTACTGTGCAGTCACTTAGGATGCCCGCGCTGGCGTCCTGGACGACCGCACCCATCGGAGGCGCACCATGGCTTCGCCCGAGCACGACCTCGACCCGGTACGTGACCCAGTATCCGACGTACTCGACAAGGACGGCGTGCGGCTCACCGTGGACGACTCGATCGCCACGGTGACGCTGACCAACCCGGCCAAGCGCAACGCGCAGAGCCCCGCCCTGTGGCGGGCGCTCGCCGAGGCCGGGCGGCTGCTGCCGGGCTCCGTCCGTGTCGTGCTGCTGCGCGCCGAGGGCAAGTCCTTCTCCGCCGGCCTCGACCGGCAGGCGTTCACGCCGGAGGGATTCGACGGCGAGCCGTCGTTCATCGACCTCGCACGCGGCAGCGACGCCGAGCTGGACGCGACCATCGCCGAGTACCAGGAGGCGTTCACCTGGTGGCGGCGCAGCGACCTCGTGTCCGTCGCCGCGGTCCAGGGGCACGCCATCGGGGCGGGCTTCCAGCTGGCGCTCGCCTGTGATCTGCGCGTCGTCGCCGACGACGTGCAGTTCGCGATGCGCGAGACCAGCCTCGGGCTGGTACCGGACCTCACCGGCACGCATCCGCTGGTGGGGCTGGTCGGCTATGCCCGCGCCCTGGAGATCTGCGTGACCGGCCGGTTCGTGACCGCCGAGGAGGCGGTGAACACCGGGCTGGCCAACCTCGCCGTGCCCCGGGACCAGCTCGACGCGGCGGTCGGCGACCTGGCCTCGGCGATCCTCGCCGCGCCCCGCGACGCGGTGGTCGAGACCAAGGCCCTGCTCCGGAGCGCCCAGACCCACACCTACGAAGCCCAACGCACCGCCGAACGCCAGTCCCAGGCCCGCCGCCTGCGCGACCTGGCCGGCCTCGGCGAGTAACCGCCCAGCCGGCCCACGCGCTACGGCCGCGCCGTCCGGCCGGACCCGGTCGTCACTTCTCGCACCGGGCGCGCCGCCCGGTCCACCGGTGGTCGTCTTCACCGGCGACGACCGTCTGCGAGGAGCGGCGCGCGCCGTCGGGTCCGGGCCCAGGACGGCCGGTCGTACTCACCGGGCCTGTCTCCAACGGGCCCGCGTCCGGCCACGGCGTGACCACGTGACGGAGCCGCTTCCGGACGGCACCGCGCCTCCGGGGACGCCCGTCCGTGGGGCCAGCGGTCCCTGGAGGGGGACGGTGCCGTCGTGTGGGCGCCGTGGGCAGGTGACTGCCCGCGCGCCCGCGAGCCGGGCGGGGGTCAGAAGCCGTGCCGTGCGCCGCCGTCGACCGGGAGCATGATGCCGGTCAGGTAGGACGCCGCCGGGGACAGGAGGAACGCCGCCGCACGGCCGAACTCCTCCGGGGTGCCGTACCTGCGCAGGGGGATCCTGGACTCGTTCGCCGTGCGGGTCGCCTCCGGGTCCGCCGAGAGCCCGTCCAGCTCGCGCACGCGGTCCGTGTCGATGCGGGCCGGAAGCAGGCCGACGACCCGGATGCCGCGCGGTCCCAGCTCGTCCGCCAGGGACTTGGCGAACCCGGCGAGTCCGGGCCGCAGCCCGTTGGAGATGGTCAGCCCCGGGATCGGCTCGTGCACCGAACCGGACAGCACGAAGCCGATGACACCGCCCGCCTCCAGCTCCGCCGCCGCGGCCCGGGCCAGCCGCACCGCGCCCAGGAACACCGACTCGAACGCCGACTGCCACTGCTCGTCGGTGTTGTCGGCGACGAAGCCCGGCGCCGGCCCGCCGACGCTGACGAGGACGCCGTCGAAGCCGCCGAAGTGCTCCCGCGCGGCCGCGATCAGCCGCGCCGGTGCCTCGGCGTCGGCGTTGTCCAAGCCCACCCCCACGGCGTTCGCACCCAGCTCGGCCGCCGCGTCGGCGGCCCGCTTCCCGTCCCGTCCGGTGATGACCACCTTCGCCCCGTCGGCGACCAGCTCGCGCGCGGCGGCGTTGCCCAGCCCGCGGGTGGCCCCGGTGACGACGTACACCCTGTCCTTCAATCCAAGATCCATGGCCCCTATCCTGCCCGGTCGTCCCCGAACAGGGCGAGGGCGGTGTTCACCAGGCCGATATGGCTGAACGCCTGCGGGAAGTTCCCGAGCTGCCGGCCCGCGCCCGTCGCCTCGTCCACCCGGTACTCCTCCGCCAGCAGCCCCACGTCGTTGGCGAGGCCCACCAGCCTCTCGAACAGCTCCCGGGCCTCCCGGGTCCGGCCGGTCATGTGCAGCGCGTCGGCGAGCCAGAACGAGCACACCAGGAAGGTGCCCTCGCCGCCGGGCAGCCCGTCCACGGCGTCCGCGTCGGCGGCGTCCGTGTCGGTGCTGTAGCGGTGCAGCAGGCCGTCCTTGCCGAGCTCCGCGCGGACGGCGTCGATGGTGCCGGTCACCCGCGGGTCGTCCGGCGGCAGGAAACCCACACGGGGGATCAGCAGCAGGGCGGCGTCGAGCTCGCGCGAGCCGTAGGACTGCGTGAACGTGTTCCGCTCGGGGTCGTAGCCCTTGTCGCACACCTCGCGGTGCACCTCGTCGCGCAGCGCCCGCCAGCCCTCCAGGTCGCCGCGCAGCGCCCGCCAGCCCTCCAGGTCGCCGCGCAGCGCCGGGTTCTCCTCGAGCGTGCGCACCATCCGGTCGGCGGCCACCCACACCATCACCTTGGAGTGCACGAAGTGCCGCCGGCCGCCGCGCACCTCCCAGAGCCCCTCGTCGGGCTGCCGCCAGGCCCGGCGCAGGAAGTCCAGCAGGGAGCACTGCATCGACCACATGTGCGGCTGGGAGGACAGGCCCGAGCGACGGGCCAGCGACAGCGAGTCCAGGACCTCCCCGTACACATCCAGCTGAAGCTGTTTCACCGCGTCGTTGCCGATCCGTACGGGCGCCGAGCCGGCGAAGCCGGACAGCCACGGCAGCTCGTACTCCGGCAGCCGGCGCTCACCCGCGAGCCCGTACATGATCTGCAGATCCGCGGGGTTGCCCGCGACCGCGCGCAACAGCCAGTCGCGCCACGCCTCGGCCTCCTCCTGGTAGCCCGCCGACAGCAGGGCGCCCAGGGTGAGCGTGGAGTCGCGCAGCCAGCAGTAGCGGTAGTCCCAGTTGCGCACCCCGCCCAGGTCCTCGGGCAGGGAGGTGGTCGGGGCCGCGACGATGCCGCCCGTCGGGGCGTAGGTGAGCGCCTTCAGTGTGATCAGGGAGCGGACGACGGCGTCCCGGTGCGGGCCGGTGTAGCGGCAGCGCGCCGCCCAGGCCCTCCAGTCGACGACGCTGTGGTCCAGCGCCCGGAACGGGTCGACCAGCGGCGGGCGCGGATCGTGCGAGGGTGCCAGGTCAGCACGAACGCCACCTTCTCGCCCTCGGCGACGGTGAACTCCGCGTGGGTACGGAAGTGCTCGCCCCAGGTGCGCACCGGTGGCTCGCTGCGCAGCCACGCCGAGTCCGGCCCGGCGACGGCGACCCGGTGGCCGTCTGCCTTGCGCACCCAGGGGATGATCGAGCCGTAGTCGAAGCGCAGCCGGAGCGTGCTGCGCACGGTCACCCGGCCGCTGAGGCCCTCCACGATCCGTACCACGTCGGGGGCCCGGTCGCGCTGCGGCATCAGGTCGGTGACGCGGACCGAGCCCTCGGGGGTGTCCCACTCGGTGTCGAGGACCAGCGTGTCCGGGCGGTAGGCCCGGCGGGTACAGGGGCCCTCGGCGCCCTTGGGGGCGAGGCGCCAGTGGCCGTTCTCCTCGTCGCCGAGCAGCCGCGCGAAGCAGGCGCCGGAGTCGAAACGGGGCAGGCAGAGCCAGTCGATCGAGCCGTCCCTGCCGACCAGGGCGGCGGTCTGCTCGTCACCGATGAGCGCGTAGTCCTCGATCCGCGGGTACACGGATGTCCGGATTCCCGTTGGAGGCACCGGGCAATCAGGCGCCTTACACGGCGGCGGGTTCCGTCTCCTTCTTCGCCGCTTCCTTCGCCGCCCCCGCGCGCTCCTTGAGTTCGCGCCGGACCAGCACCAGCCAGCCCACGGGGACACCCGCGGCGAACAGCCACCACTGGACGGCGTACGGCAGGTTGATGTCCCCTATGCCGATCCAGCTGGTGTCCTCCTTGGGCGAGGGGAGCAGTTCGGGACTGCCGCCCTTGGGCGCGGGAGAGGTCAGCTCGATGTAGCCGCCGAACACCGACTTGGCGGAGGCGTCGCCCGAGTCACGCAGGAGCGCGCCGACCTGTTCGCTGTTGATCAGCATGATCTGGCGGTCGGGCAGCCCCTTGAGGTTCTTGATGCCGCTCGCGGCCGTCGTCTCGTCCCGCATCAGCCGGCCGGTGACGGTGATCTCGCCCGACGCCGGTGCCGGAATGCTGGGGAAGGCGGTCTGCGAGGCGGAGGAGGGGATCCAGCCGCGGTTGACGAGGAGGGTCCGGCCGTCGTCCAGCACGAACGGGGTCAGGACGTGATAGCCGACCTGGTCGTCCGCGTTCGTACGCCGGCGCACCACCAGTTCGTGCGCCGTGTCGAAGTGGCCCCTGGCGGTCACCCGGCGGTAGATGGCGTCGTGCGCGACGGATCCGCCGACCGAGGTGAGCGACTCGACGGGCACGGGCTTCGCCGCCAGCGAGGCGGTGATCACCTGGTTCAGCTTCTGCCTGTGGTCGTGGCGGTGCAGCTGCCAGAAACCCAGCCAGATCATCGTCGGGATGAGCAGGAGAGCCACGAGGGTGATGATCACCCACTGGCGGGTCAACAGGAAGCGGTACACCCCACGACGGTACCTCCCCGGCCGTGGGGTTCTTCCCGCAGGGGGTGCCGGGTGTCCTCAGACATGGTCGACGATTCCGACCTTCCCCTCAGCGCGGGCGCAGTGCCCGCCGCAGAACCAGTGGCCCTCGACCTCGACGCCCTGCCCGATGATCTGCACCCGGCAGTGCTCGCAGATCGGCGCCATGCGGTGGATCGCGCAGGCGAAGCAGTCGAAGACGTGCACCGCGCCCTGGGCGTGCACCTCGAAGGTCATACCGTAGTCATTGCCGCATACTTCACATCTGGCCATGCGCCACAGGGTGGGCCGTGGCCGCCTCGCGGGCGAGCGGCCGCCGGGCGAGTCGCCCGGCAATCACCCGTACGCCCGCCGGTCACCCGTACGCGCGCTCGTCCGCCGCTCCGGCGGTCCCTCAGTCGCCGTCCGCCGGTTCCACGTCCCCGAGCAGCTGCCCGAACGCCGCCTCGTCCACCACCGGTGTGCCGTACAGCCGCGCCTTGACCACCTTCGACGTGCCCGAGTCCGGGTCGTTGGTGACGAGCAGGCTGGTCAGCCGGGACAGGCTGGTGGCGACATGCAGCCCGGCCTCCGTCGCGCGGTCCTCCAGCAGCTCGCGGTCGACGGAGGTGTCACCGGAAAAGGCGATCCGCATGCCCTGCTTGAGACGTTTGCCCTCTTCGTAACGGCCCGGGTTGGGATAGGGGCAGGCGGGTCTTTTGCGGGACGGGCGCCAACTGCCCGCCCGGTAGCCGCCGTAGCCACCGGACGGCTGCCGGGGGACGGGCCGGTCCGACCACTCCGTCAGCGGCCGGCACTCCAGCAGCGGCAGCCGCACGCCGTCGGCCGCCGCGGCCGCGAGGCTCGGCCGGAACGCCTCCGCCAGCACTCGCGCGTCGTCCAGCGCGTGGTGTGCCCGCCGCTGTACGACGCCGAAGTGCGCCGCCAGCGACTCCAGTTTGTGGTTGGGCAGCGGCAGCCCCAGCTCCTTGGAGAGCGCGATGGTGCACAGCCGCTGCCGCACCGGTGCCTCGCGCTTCGCGCGCGCGTACTCCCGGGCGATCATCTGCCAGTCGAACACCGCGTTGTGCGCGACGAGCACCCGGCCGGCCAGCCGGGCGGAGAACTCGTCGGCGATGTCCTCGAAGAGCGGCGCCCCTTCGAGCACCTCGCTCGTCAGACCGTGGATCCACACCGGTCCCGGATCCCGCTCCGGGTTGACCAGCGTGTACCAGTGGTCCTCCACCTCGCCGCGCGCGTCCAGCCGGTAGACCGCCGCCGAGATGATGCGGTCGTCCCGGGCCAGGCCGGTGGTCTCCACGTCAACGACCGCGTATCCCTGCGGATACGCGGCCGGCCACGGTGTGGGGGACGGCCCTGCGAGCGTGCGGTCTTCGAGCATGGTCACTGAGGATACGGGCCGCGACTGACAGCCCGGTCCTTCAGGTGGCCATCGCACCACACGCGCACACCGGCACGCCCGCACGCCACTTCGCGCGCCGGTCACGCGCGCGTGCCGCAAACCGGGCGAAGCGCATCAGAGTTCACCCGGCCGGGCGCCACCCCGCCGCGCAGCGGCGCCGGCCACCTGTGCGTCAGCTCCAGCGGATCGGCAGCGGCAGAGCCGTCAGCAGCCCCGACACCATGACCACCACGGCCAGGCCGGCGACCTCCGCGCGCGCGGGGGTGCACGCCGTCAGCGGGTCGGGCGCCCGGCGCAGCCGGAGCCGCGCCCGGAGGGCCAGCAGGACGACGCAGGCCACCAGGACCACCTTGGCGAGCAGGGTGCGGCCGTAGGCCGTCGCCGTCAGCTGGTGCAGCACCGTCTCCGGCGGCATCCGGCGCAGGGTGCTGCACACGCCCGTCGCGGTGACCGCGGCGAGCAGCACGGGCGCCACGCGCGCGTAGCGGCCCAGCAGCGCGGCGGCCGCCTCGGTGCCGCGCCGGCGCCGCAGCGTGCGCAGGGTGTGCAGCAGACCGCCCGCCCACAGCGCCCCGCACACCAGGTGCGCGAGCGTCAGACCGGAGCCGAGCAACGGGCCGCTCTCGGTGGGGGGATGGGCGCGCAGCGCCTCGGCCACGGCCACCGCGGCGAGCGGCAGGACCTGGAGTCGCAGGTGGCGTGAGAGCGCGCACAGACCGGCCAGAAGGAAGGCGTTGACCTCGAGCAGGGCCAGTGAGCCGTCCCGGGTGCGGTAGAGGCCGCCCATGTCGATCCGGGTCGGGCTGTGCGGCACCAGGTTGCCGGTGGCCACCATGGAGGCGAGTCCGAGGGCGGCGAGGAAACCGGCGGCGGCCGCGTACAGGGACCGGCTGCGGGGCGGCTCCGCCGTGGGGCCGGGGAGGCCGTCGGCCAGCCGGTTCACGAACAGTTCGCCGACGGGGACGCACAGCGCCGCGAACAGCACCGTCCGCAGCAGCGCCGTGCCGCCGGTTCCGGGGGCGGCGGCCTCTCCGGTGCCGTGCAGGGCGGCGGACGGACCGAGCAGCGGGATCAGCGCGGCGAGCGCCACCAGGGCGAGGACGGCGGCCGCCCGTAACGTCGCGGCCCGCCGCCCCCTCCCGCCGGCGTCTGCCGCCTCGGAGGCCGGTCGTATGAGCGTCACCCCAGGATCTTCACCAGCCGCCACAAACGGGGCAAGTGGGTACAAGCAACTGAGGGAACGGCATTCCGCCCGACGGCGTCCGCTCGACGCCACGCCCGTGTGCTCACGCCCAGCGGGCCACGTCCGCCCCCCAGTGGCCGGGTGGCCGGGCCCAGAGGGCGGGGCCGCCGGCGAAGGCCACGGGCGGCAGGGCGTACCGCAGCCGGCCGATCCCGCTGTCCGTCTCGCCGAGCCACGGCTCCGGCCCGTCGTACGGGGCGCCCGGCACGGAACTCGGGACCGCGCCCGTCCCGGCGGAACCCGGCGCACCGCCCGGCTCGCTCGCACCCGGACCGCTTCCCTGCGTCAGCCACGTCGCCGTCCGCGCCAGCGACAGCCGTACGACCCGGCTGCCGCCCTCGGCGGACTGCTCGGTCAGGGCCCGCAGCACCGCCCCCGCCAGGAGATAGCCCGTGCCGTGGTCCAGCGCCTGCGCGGGCAGCGCGCCCGGCCGCCGCGCCGACCCCTCGACCGCCGCGATGCCGGTGGCGACCTGGACGAGGCTGTCGAAGCCGCGCCGTCCGCCCCACGGCCCGTACCCGCCCCACGCCGACAACTGCGCCACGACCAGTCCGGGCCGCCGCTCGGCCAGCGCCTCGGGGGAGAGGCCGAAGCGGTCCAGGCCGCCCGGGCGGTAGCCGGTGACGACGACGTCCGCCTCGGCCAGCAGTTCCTCGAAGGCCGTCCGGCCGGCCGCCAGGTCCAGGAGTGCCGACCGCTTCCCGAAGCCCGTGTCGGCGTGCTGGTCGGCCAGTTCGGGCAGTTGCGGCGCGTCCAGGCGCAGCACGTCCGCGCCCAGCAGGGCGAGGGCGCGGGTGGCGACGGGCCCGGCGATGACCCGGGTCAGGTCCAGGACGCGGAGCCCGGCGGCGGGCAGCGCCGGCGAGCCCTCGAGGGCAGGGAGCACGCGCGCGCGTGCCTCGTCCGGCCGCTCGCTCTGAACCAGCGGCCGGGCGGCCACCGCGGTGGCCTGCTCGTGCGCGCCCCACTCCTCGGGCGTGCGCAGCGCGACGGCGAGGCCGCCGGCCGCGTACACGGCCTCCTCGACGTCGAGCGCGGACCGCTCGGCGAGCGCGGCCTCCACGGCCGCCGGCTCCGCGTCCTGCGGCAGCCCCAGCGCCAGGAGCAACCGCTGCCGGTGGTGCGGGTAGTTGGCGTGTGTGCGCACCCAGCCGTCGGCCGTCCGCCAGAACCGTGACAGCGGCGCGAAGGTGAGCGGTGGCCGCCCGTCGACCAGGAGATGCCGCTCACTGGTGAACGCGGTGGCCACGGCACCGTCGTCCACGCGCACCGCGGGCACCTCGGCGAGCCCGGCCCGTCGTGCGGCCAGCTCCGCGGCGGCCAGCGCGCAGGCGCCCACGCACGCGCGTGCCAGCTCCCGTACGGGAAGGCGCGCCCCGAGCGCGCCTTCCCGCTCCACGGTGGTGATCCGTGACACGAGGGCGGGATCGCCGCCCAGCGCGGACCATGCGAACCTGATGTCAGTCATGACTTCACTATGCAGTATTGACTGAATCAATATACGGTCCCGCGTACCCCCACTGGACGGCTATGTGTCGGCTACTTGGTCACCGCGGCCAGCGCGTCCGCCGTGCCCCAGCCGTAGAAGCCGTTGCGGTTCTTCGTGCCCTCGCACACCGCGTCGACCTTGCCGTCCCCGTTGATGTCGTACGGGTCCGTGCACGGCGTGGCGCTGGCCTCCGCGTACAGCAGCGCCTTCACCAGGGCCGCGGGGGCGTTCGGATGCGTCGACTTGATCAATGCCGCAACCCCGGCGACATGCGGGCTCGCCATCGACGTACCGGCCATGTAGCCCCACTTGCCACCCGGCAGCGGACCCAGGATCAGGCCGCTGGTCGCCGGCGGCTCGGGCTTCTGGTACACCGTGGAGTCGCCGCCCGGCGCGGCGATGTCGATGACACCGAGACCGTAGTTGGAGAAGGACGACTTGACGCCCTTCGCACCGGTCGCCGCCACCGTGACGACACCCGGCAGCTGGGTCGGGATGTCGTAGCACTTGTGCGGGTCGATCACCCGGTCCCCGGGCGTGGAGTCGTTCGGGGAGGCCGGGTCGGTGATCGAGTGGGAGGCCAGGTCGTAGTTCTCGTTGCCCGCCGCCGCGACGTTGACCGTGCCCTTGCGCTCCGCGTACTGCGAGGCCCGCCGGACGGCCTCCACCAGCGCCTTCTGGTCCGGGTCGTCCGTGCAGTTGAAGTACCACGGGTCGGTGTAATAGCTGTTGTTGGTCACGTCGACACCGTGCTCGGCCGCCCACACGAAGCCGCACACCACGGCCTCCGTGTAGAAGAACCCGTCCGGGTTGGCGACCTTGATGCCGGCCACCTTCACCCCCGGCGCCACACCCGTGATGCCGACGCCGTTCTTCGCGCCCGCGATCTCCCCGGCCACATGCGTGCCGTGCGGGCTCTCGGCGGCGCTCGGCCGCCAGGCGCCGTCGGTGGTGTCCGGCTTGCCCGCCACACAGTTGACGGAGGCGGCGCGGTCGAAGTTCGGGGCGATGTCCGGGTGGGTGTCGTCCACACCCGTGTCGATGACGGCGACGGTGACCTTCGGGCTGCCGAGCGTCTTCTCGTGCGCCTTGTCGGCCTTGATGGCGGGCAGGTCCCACTGCAACGGCTCCAACGGGTCCTGCCCGTCGGCCGCTTCGGACCCCGCCTCGGCCACCTGCGCGGCGGTCAGCGCCTTGGGCGTGCCCAGGTCGGTCGTCGACTGCGCGGGCAGCGGCGCCGTACGCGTGGCGCCCGCGGATTCCACCCCGGGCGTCCTGCGTATGGCCTTGGCGAAGCCCGGGTCGGCGGAGTGGACGACGATGACGCCTATCTGGTCGTACGACGTCACGATCGTGCCGCCGGCCGTCGCGATCGCCTTCTTCACCTGGGCCGAGACGCCGTGTCCGGGACGGACGTTGACGACGTAGCTCAGCGAGGCCGCGTCGGTCTCGGTGGCGGTGGACTGCGCTCGGGGCGACGCCGAGGCCACGGCCGGCAGGAAGCCGAGTGAGGCGGTCAGC
Organism: Streptomyces spiralis; assembly: GCF_014654675.1. Lineage (GTDB taxonomy): Bacteria > Actinomycetota > Actinomycetes > Streptomycetales > Streptomycetaceae > Streptomyces > Streptomyces spiralis. The sequence goes on along the minus strand of NZ_BNBC01000045.1, from coordinate 33,799 downwards.
GACAGCGCGACCGGTACGGCCAGGGCGAGTCGGCGTCTGGAACGCAGATGAGCCATGGGGTCTCCACATCATCCGGATACAGAACCGCCCGAGACACAGGTGTGCTGCTCGGGCGGTCACATGACGGTGGTGCAGGGCGAAGCTATCCCGCGCCCTCACCGGCCAGCAATGACTTGGCAATGACTTCCCCAGGCCACTTGCGAAAGAACGCGCGGAACTTGAACCGGTTCTCGTGCGGCGCCGTGGACCTTGGACGGGAGCCCCAGCACCCTCGGGCCCCTGTCACATACGCATCCGCATCCGGTCCGACCGCAGCCGGACCCGCTGTCGCAACGCGAGGAGACTGACGTGGCCACCGAGACACCGCCACCCTCGAATACCCAGGTCCCCCTCCCCTCCACCGAGGAGTTCGCCGCGGTGCAGGAGAGCGCCGAGTTCGGTGAACTGCGCCGCTCCTACCGCTCCTTCGCCTTCCCCCTGACCATCGCCTTCGCCGCCTGGTATTTGCTGTACGTCCTGCTGTCCAACTACGCGGGCGACTTCATGGGCACCAAACTCTTCGGCAACATCAACGTCGCCCTGGTCCTCGGACTCGCCCAGTTCCTCACCACGTTCCTCATCGCCTGGTGGTACGCGCGGCACGCCGCCGCCAAGCTCGACCCCAAGGCGGAGGCCATCAAGTCCCGGATGGAGGGCGGAGCATGACCACCGCACACCCCGCAGCGCACACCCTGCTGGCCGCCGGTGAGGCGAGCGAGCACCGCACCCTGATCATCACCCTGTTCGCCGTCTTCGTCGCCGCGACCCTCGTCATCACCGTCTGGGCCGGCCGCCAGACCAAGGACGCCGCCGACTTCTACGCCGGCGGACGGCAGTTCACCGGATTCCAGAACGGCCTCGCCGTCTCCGGCGACTACATGTCCGCCGCGTCCTTCCTCGGCATCGCCGGCGCCATCGCGCTGTTCGGCTACGACGGCTTCCTGTACTCCATCGGCTTCCTGGTCGCCTGGCTGGTCGCCCTCCTCCTGGTCGCCGAACCGCTGCGCAACTCCGGCCGCTACACCATGGGCGACGTCCTGGCGTACCGGATGCGCCAGCGTCCCGTCCGCACCGCCGCCGGTGCCTCCACCATCGTCGTGTCGATCTTCTACCTGCTGGCCCAGATGGCGGGCGCGGGCGTCCTGGTCTCGCTGCTGCTCGGCATCACCAGCGACGGCGGCAAGATCGGCATCGTCGCCCTGGTCGGCGTACTGATGATCGTGTACGTCACCATCGGCGGCATGAAGGGCACCACCTGGGTGCAGATGGTCAAGGCCGTGCTGCTGATCGTCGGCGCGATCCTGCTGACCTTCCTGGTGCTGCTGAAGTTCGACTTCAACGTCTCCGACCTGCTCGGCAGCGCCGCCGACAACAGCGGCAAGGGCGCCGCCTTCCTGGAGCCCGGCCTGAAGTACGGCGCCACCGGCACCACCAAGCTGGACTTCCTCTCGCTCGGCATCGCCCTGGTGCTCGGCACCGCCGGCCTGCCGCACATCCTGATCCGCTTCTACACCGTCCCGACCGCCAAGGCCGCCCGCAAGTCCGTGATCTGGGCGATCGGCCTGATCGGCGCCTTCTACCTGATGACCCTCGCCCTCGGCTTCGGCGCCGCCGCCCTCATCAAGCCGGACGAGATCATCGCCTCCAACAAGGCCGGCAACACCGCGGCCCCGCTGCTGGCCCTGCACCTGGGCGGCGTGGACTCCAACTGGGGCGCCATCCTGCTCGCCAGCATCTCGGCCGTCGCCTTCGCCACGATCCTCGCCGTCGTCGCGGGCCTGACCCTCGCCTCGTCGTCCTCGTTCGCCCACGACATCTACGCCAACGTCATCAAGAAGGGCACCGCCACCGAGAAGCAGGAGCTGGGCGCGGCCCGCTGGGCGACCGTCGGCATCGGCGCCGTCTCCATCGTCCTCGGCGCCCTCGCCCGCGATCTGAACGTCGCCGGACTGGTGGCCCTCGCCTTCGCGGTCGCCGCCTCCGCCAACCTGCCCACGATCCTCTACAGCCTTTTCTGGAAGCGGTTCACCACCGCCGGCGCCCTGTGGTCGATCTACGGCGGCCTGGTCACCGCGGTCGGCCTGGTGCTGTTCTCGCCGGTGGTCTCGGGCAAGCCCACGTCGATGTTCCCGGACGTCGACTTCCACTGGTTCCCGCTGGAGAACCCGGGTCTGATCTCCATCCCGGTCGGCTTCCTGCTGGGCGTCCTCGGCACCCTGCTGTCCAAGGAGACCCCGGACAAGGGCAAGTACGCGGAACTGGAGGTGCGCTCGCTGACGGGCACCGGGGCCCACTGAGACGTCGGGTGCGGCCGTGTCGTAGGTCCCTACGACACGGCCGCGTCCGACCTCGTCGGGATCACCCCTCGGCCGATGTCGGTGGTGTCACGTAGGCTCACAGGTGACGGAAGACGAGTGTTCCGGACGAGGGAGGGGGCCACGTGCTCATCGACACCTACGGCCGAGTGGCCACCGACCTGCGGGTCTCGCTCACCGACCGATGCAATCTGCGCTGCACCTACTGCATGCCCGAGGAGGGCCTGCAGTGGCTGGCCAAGCCCGACCTGCTCACGGACGACGAGATCGTCCGCCTGATCGACATCGCGGTCACCTCCCTGGGCGTCAATGAGGTCCGCTTCACCGGCGGCGAGCCCCTGCTGCGCCCCGGTCTGGTCGGCATCGTCGAGCGCGTCGCAGCCTTGGACCCGCGCCCCCAGATGTCTCTCACCACCAACGGCATCGGTCTGAAGCGCACGGCGACGGCCCTCAAGGCGGCCGGTCTGGACCGGGTCAACGTCTCCCTCGACACGCTCCGCCCGGACGTCTTCAAGGCGCTCACCCGCCGCGACCGCCACAAGGACGTCATCGAGGGGCTGCACGCCGCCCGCGAGGCCGGCCTGACCCCGGTGAAGGTCAACACCGTCCTGATGCCGGGCCTGAACGCCGACGAGGCCCCGGACCTCCTGGCCTGGGCCGTGGAGCGCGACTACGAGCTGCGCTTCATCGAGCAGATGCCCCTGGACGCCCAGCACGGCTGGAAGCGCGACGGCATGGTCACAGCCGGCGACATCCTCGCCTCCCTGCGCACCCGCTTCGAGCTGACCCCCGAGGGGGCCGGGGCGCGCGGCTCCGCGCCGGCCGAGCGCTGGCTCGTCGACGGCGGCCCGCACCGCGTCGGTGTCATCGCCTCCGTCACCCGCCCGTTCTGCGCGGCCTGCGACCGCACCCGCCTCACGGCCGACGGGCAGGTCCGCACCTGTCTGTTCGCCACCGAGGAGACCGACCTGCGCGGCGCCCTGCGCTCCGGCGCCCCCGACGAGGAGATCGCCCGCATCTGGCGGCTGGCGATGTGGGGCAAGAAGGCGGGCGCGGGTTTGGACGATCCGTCCTTCGTCCAGCCGGACCGGCCGATGTCCGCCATCGGCGGCTGAGGTTCCGCCCCAGGGGGTGTCTCCGCCCGGGCTCGGGCGCCTTCGGAGGATCAGGAGCCGTCAGGCGCTTCGGGGCGTTCGGAGGCTTCCCACTCCTTCAGAAGGACCACGTCCTTCAGGAACCCCCGCACCCCGAGGAACTGCGACAGGTGCTCCCGGTGCTCCTCGCACGCCAGCCATGTCTTGCGGCGCTCCGGTGTGTGGATCTTCGGGTTGTTCCAGGCCAGCACCCACACGGCGGCGGCACGGCAGCCCTTGGCGGAGCAGATCGGGGTCTCGTCAGTCACAACTTCGTCTCACAGCCACGGCATACAAGGCGACGCCGAGCAGCCACGGGGGGAGCTGCCCGGCGTCGGTCTGTCGCTCCGACGGGGGATGCGGAGCGCGTACGAAGTATGTCACGGGTAACCCGTCGCCCGGCACCGGAACAACATGATTGATCTGAGCATTTCTTGAGCTTCCCGTCGAATGCCCGTCCGGGCCGGCCGTCGGCGCCGTCACACCCCGTCGTGGGGCTCGCGTGCCGCGCCCGAGGCGCTGCCAGGGGTGCCGTTCGGGGTGCCGTTCGCCGGGCCCGCCGCCGGGTCGGCGGTGGTGTCCCGCGCGCCGGACTCAGCGAAGCCGTCCTCCTCGTTCCGCTGCGACGTGATCATCGGCTTCGTCGGCATGGCGACGAACGTCGACGGCAGCTTCGGGGCGTTCTCCCGCCCCGCGTTGGCGATCACCACGGCGATGTAGGGCAGCACCAGCCCGAGCACCAGCGCCACGATCGCCACATACCGCTCGACGTTCCACAGCGCCACCGCGAGGAGCACCGACACCGTACGGACCGACATCGAGATGACATACCGGCGCTGACGGCCGCGCACGTCCTCCTGCAGGCCCGTCCGGGCTCCCGTGATCCGGAACACCTCGACGTGGCCACCGCCATGCTGCTTCCGCATCACAACCCACCATTCGCCCGCATCGGACAGTTCCTCGGCTCCCTGCCCGGTCGCCCACCCACAGGGAACACCGGTCCGCACCTGCTCCACGTTACGCCGCGCCGACCGCGCCTACGAGGCCGGGGCACCCTCTGCCTGCGCGAACGACCCGCGTGCGTTCACGCGGGCGCACGCGGTGCCTCCGCCCGGCCACGCCCCCGGCGCCCGACGCGTACAGCCGCGCCCGGCATGCGGCGCGGGGCCGTCCGGCCGACACTGACCGTAACGGTCACATCGAGCCGGAGGAGGCGGCCATGGGCTGGTTGTGGGCGATCATCGTGGGCTTCGTGCTCGGCCTGATCGCCAAAGCGGTGATCCCCGGCAAGCAGCACAGCCCGCTGTGGCTGACCACCATCTTCGGCATGATCGGCGCGGCCGTCGGCAACGCGGTCGCCCGCGCCGCCGGCGTCGCCGAGACCCGCGGCATCGACTGGAGCCGGCACATCTTCCAGATCGTGGCCGCCATCATCATCGTCGCCATCGGCGACATGGCGTACATGGCGCTGTGGGGCAACAAGAAGCGGCAGCGGGAGCGGGCGTAGCGCGCCGCGCACGAGGAAGGGGGTGGCCTCCTGGGAGACCACCCCCGTCCTCATGCAGCGTCCCTTCAGGCGCCGGTGACCTCGACCGCCGCCAGGTTCTTCTTGCCCCGGCGCAGCACCAGCCAGCGGCCGTGCAGCAGGTCATCGGCGGCGGGGACCGCGTCCTCGGCGGTCACCTTGACGTTGTTCACGTAGGCACCGCCCTCCTTGACCGTGCGGCGCGCGGCCGACTTGCTGGCGACCAGGCCGACCTCGGCGAACAGGTCGACCACCGGGCCCAGCTCGGTCACCCGCACGTGCGGCACCTCGGACAGCGCCGCGGCCAGCGTCCGCTCGTCCAGCCCGGCCAGCTCGCCCTGGCCGAACAGGGCCTTGGAGGCGTCGATCACCGCGGCCGTCTGGTCGGCGCCGTGCACCAGCGTCGTCAGCTCCTCCGCCAGCGCGCGCTGCGCGGCCCGGGCCTGAGGACGCTCCAGGGTCTGCTCCTCCAGCTCCTCCAGCTCCTCCCGGGAACGGAAGGACAGGATGCGCATGTACTTGGAGATGTCCCGGTCGTCCACGTTCAGCCAGAACTGGTAGAACGCGTACGGCGTCGTCATCTCCGGGTCGAGCCAGACGGCGCCGCCCTCGGTCTTGCCGAACTTGGTGCCGTCCGCCTTCGTCATCAGCGGAGTCGCCAGCGCGTGCACGCTCGCGTCCGGCTCCAGCCGGTGGATCAGGTCCAGGCCCGCCGTCAGGTTGCCCCACTGGTCGCTGCCGCCCTGCTGGAGCGTGCAGCCGTGGCGCCGGTAGAGCTGCAGGAAGTCCATGCCCTGCAGGATCTGGTAGCTGAACTCGGTGTAGCTGATGCCCTGGTCGGACTCCAGACGGCGGGCCACCGAGTCCTTCGTCAGCATCTTGTTGACGCGGAAGTGCTTGCCGATGTCCCGGAGGAACTCGATCGCCGACAGGTTCTGCGTCCAGTCCAGGTTGTTCACCATGACCGCGGCGTTCTCGCCCTCGAAGGACAGGAACGGCTCGATCTGGCGGCGCAGCTTGTCCACCCAGCCGGCGACCGTCTCCGGGTCGTTCAGCGTGCGCTCCGCGGTCGGGCGCGGGTCGCCGATCAGGCCCGTTGCGCCGCCGACCAGCGCCAGCGGCCGGTGACCGGCCTGCTGGAGCCGGCGCACGGTGAGCACCTGCACCAGGTGCCCCACGTGCAGCGACGGCGCGGTCGGGTCGAAGCCGCAATAGAACGTGACGGGACCGTCCGCGAGCGCCTTCCGCAAAGCGTCCTCGTCAGTGGACAGGGCGAACAGCCCCCGCCACTTCAGCTCGTCGACGATGTCCGTCACGGTTCTCGTGTCTCCTCGATGATCTCGTGGGTGGTCCCGCCGGTGATCACGGGTGATCGTGCCGGCGGTTCCGGGCCAGTCGGGTGACAGCCGACTACGAGGTTATACGCCCTGGCTGACAGAGCTCATATTGAAATCGGGGACGCGCAGCGCCGGCATCGCGGCCCGGGTGAAGTAGTCGCTCCACTCCCGCGGCAGGGTCTTCTCGGTCCGCCCGGCCTCCGTGGCCCGGCCCAGCAGGTCCACCGGCGACTCGTTGAACCGGAAGTTGTTGACCTCGCCGGTCACCTCGCCGTTCTCGACCAGGTACACCCCGTCCCGGGTCAGCCCCGTCAGCAGCAGCGTCGCCGGGTCAACCTCGCGGATGTACCACAGGCAGGTCAGCAGCAGGCCGCGCTCGGTGGCGGCGACCATCTCCTCGAGGGAGCGCTCGCTGCCGCCGTCCAGGATCAGGTTCCCGGCCGACGGGGCCACGGGCAGCCCGGTCAGGCCCGCGCTGTGCCGGGTGGTCAGCAGGTTCCGGAGCTCTCCGTCGCCGATCCACTCGGTCGCCCGTACCGGCAGCCCGTTGTCGAACACGGACTGGTCGCCGCCGGAGGAGTGCGCGACCACGAACGGGGCGCACTCCAGACCGGGCTGGTCCGGATCGCTGCGCAGGGTCAGCGGCAGCCCGCTGAGCTTCTCGCCGACGCGGGTGCCGCCGCCCGGCTTGGAGAACACCGTCCGCCCTTCGGCCGCGTCCCGGCCCGACGAGGACCACGTCTGGTAGATGAGCAGATCCGCGACGGCGGTCGGCGGCAGCAGCGTCTCGTAGCGCCCCGCGGGCAGCTCGATCCGCCGCTCGGCCCAGCCGAGCCGTACGGCCAGCTCCGCGTCCAGCGCCGCCGGGTCGACGTCCTTGAAGTCCCGCGTGGACCGTCCGGCCCACGCCGAGCGCGTACGGTCCGGGGACTTCGCGTTCAGCTCCAGCGTGCCGTTGGGCTGGTCGTGGCGCAGACGCAGACCCGTCGAGGTCCCCAGGTAGGTGGACACCAGCTCGTGGTTGGCGAAGCCGTACAGCTCACGGCCACCGGCACGCGCGCGTGCGAAGGACTCGCCGAGGGCCGGGGCGAAGTCCGCGAACACCGCCGAGGAGGTCTCGGCGGGCGCGTCGGTGAAGTCCGGGGACTCCGGCACGCCCGTGACCAGCGGCTGCGCGTCCTCGGCGGGCCCGGCCCCGCGTGCGGCGGCCTCCGCGGCCCGCACCAGCGGCTCCAGCTCCTCCTCGGTCACGGCCGACCTGGACACGACACCCGACGCGGTGCCCTCCTTCCCGTCGACGGTCGCGACGACGGTGAGCGTGCGCCCGCGCGTGACACCGTTCGTGGTGAGCGCGTTGCCCGCCCAGCGCAGGTTGGCGGTGGAGTGCTCGTCCGCGATGACGACGCACCCGTCCGCCCGGGACAGTGCGAGGGCACGCTCGACGACCTCGTGCGGCTTGCTGGTACGCGGGCTCATCGACCGGCCTCCTGGGTGGTGTTCAAGATGTTGACGCCCTTGAAGAGGGCGGAGGGGCAGCCGTGGGACACGGACGCGATCTGGCCCGGCTGGGCCTTGCCGCAGTTGAAGGCGCCGCCGAGGACGTACGTCTGCGGGCCGCCGACGGCCGCCATGGAGCCCCAGAAGTCGGTCGTGGTCGCCTGGTAGGCGACGTCCCGCAGCTGCCCGGCCAGCCGCCCGTTGACGATCCGGAAGAACCGCTGCCCGGTGAACTGGAAGTTGTACCGCTGCATGTCGATCGACCACGACCGGTCGCCGACGACGTAGATGCCCCGGTCGACGCTGCCGATGAGATCCTCGGTCGACATCCCCGCCGGATCCGGCCGCAGCGACACGTTCGCCATGCGCTGCACCGGCACCCGGCCGGGGGAGTCCGCGTAGGCGCACCCGTTGGACCGTTCGAACCCGGTCAGCTTCGCGATCCTGCGGTCCAGCTGGTAGCCGACCAGCGTGCCGTCCTTCACCAGGTCCCAGGACTGCGCCTCGACTCCCTCGTCGTCGTAGCCGACGGTCGCCAGGCCGTGCTCGGCGGTGCGGTCGCCGGTGACGTTCATCAGCTCCGAGCCGTACTTCAGCTTGCCGAGCTGGTCGAAGGTGGCGAAGGAGGTGCCCGCGTAGGCGGCCTCGTAGCCGAGGGCCCGGTCCAGCTCGGTGGCGTGCCCGATGGACTCGTGGATGGTCAGCCACAGGTTGGAGGGGTCCACGACCAGGTCGTAGACGCCCGCCTCGACGCTCGGCGCGCGCATCTTCTCGGCCAGCAGCTCGGGGATCTGTTCGAGTTCGGCGTCCCAGTCCCAGCCGGTCCCGGTGAGGTACTCCCAGCCGCGCCCCACGGGCGGGGCCAGCGTCCGCATGGAGTCGAACTCCCCGCTGGAGTCGTCCACGGACACGGCCGTCAGCTGCGGATGCAGTCGCACCCGCTGCTGGGTGGTCACGGTGCCCGCCGTGTCGGCGTAGAACTTGTTCTCGTGCACCGTGAGCAGCGAGGCGTCGACGTGGTCCACGCCGTCGGCCGCCAGCAGCCGCCTGCTCCAGTCGGTGAGCAGTGCGGACTTCTCCTCGTCCGGCACGGTGAAGGGGTCGATCTCGTACGACGACACCCAGGTCCGCTCGGCGTGCACGGGCTCGTCGGCCAGCTCCACCCTCTCGTCGGCCCCGGCCGCCTTGATCACCTGCGCGGACAGCTGCGCCATCGCCACGGCCTGCGAGGCCACCTTGGCGGCCGCGTCCAACGTCAGATCCACTCCGGAGGCGAACCCCCATGTACCGCCGTGCACGACCCGCACCGCGTACCCGAGGTCGGTGGTGTCCGACGACCCGGCCGGCCGGGCGTCCCGCAGCCGCCAGGACGCACTGCGCACCCGCTCGAACCGGAAGTCGGCGTGCTCGGCCCCGAGCGCCCGCGCGCGTGCCAGCGCGGCGTCGGCGAGGGCGCGCAGTGGAAGGGCCGTGAAGGCCTCGTCGATCGTATGTGGCACCGGGATCTCCCTGCTCTCGTCGCCTGTCGGACCGATCATGTCTCGCGGGCGGCGGCGCGGACCACACGTTTGCGGGCCCGGTCCGCCGTTTTCTGTAGGGACTCGACAGCGGGGCCCGTACGTCACTGTCGGTGCCCGATTGTCCGCTCTCGCGTCCGGACCGATAGGTTTTCGGGTGAAGCCGCCTGCTCATCGAGGTGTCCGGGCGAGCTGTGAACGCTTCAGACCGCTACGAAAGGGTGATCCGTTGAGCCGCTCGGTTCTCGTCACCGGAGGCAACCGGGGCATCGGCCTCGCCATCGCCCGCGCGTTCGCCGACGCCGGCGACAAGGTCGCGATCACGTACCGGTCGGGTGAGCCGCCGGCCGACCTGACGGATCTGGGCTGCCTCGCCGTCAGGTGCGACATCACCGACCCCGAGCAGGTGGAGCAGGCCTACAAGGAGATCGAGGCCCAGCACGGCACGGTCGAGATCCTCGTCGCCAACGCCGGCGTCACCAAGGACCAGCTCCTGATGCGCATGTCCGAGGAGGACTTCGCCTCCGTCATCGACACCAACCTCACCGGCACCTTCCGTGTCGTCAAGCGTGCCAACCGCGGCATGCTGCGCGCCAAGAAGGGCCGTGTCGTCCTGATCTCCTCGGTCGTCGGCCTGCTCGGCTCCGCGGGGCAGGCCAACTACGCCGCCTCCAAGGCCGGCCTGGTCGGCTTCGCGCGCTCCCTCGCCCGTGAGCTGGGCTCGCGCAACATCACCTTCAATGTCGTCGCCCCCGGCTTCGTCGACACCGACATGACCCGGGCACTGAGCGACGAGCAGCGCGAGGCGATCATGGCGCAGGTGCCGCTGGGCCGCTACGCGCAGCCGGAGGAGATCGCCGCCGCGGTGCGGTTCCTCGCCTCGGACGACGCCTCGTACATCACTGGAGCCGTCATCCCCGTTGACGGCGGACTGGGAATGGGTCACTGATCACCATGAGCGGAATTCTCGAGGGCAAGCGCGTCCTGATCACCGGTGTGCTGACGGAGGCCTCCATCGCCTTCCACGCCGCGAAGCTGGCCCAGGAGCAGGGCGCCGAGGTCATCCTCACCGCGTTCCCGCGGCCCACGCTGACCGAGCGCATCGCCAAGAAGCTCCCCAAGCCCACCAAGGTCGTCGAGCTGGACGTCACCAACGACGAGCACCTGGCGCGCCTGGCCGACATCGTCGGCGAGGAGCTGGGCGGCCTCGACGGCGTCGTGCACTCCATCGGCTTCGCGCCGCAGGACGCGCTCGGCGGCAACTTCCTCAACACGCCGTTCGAGTCGGTCGCCACCGCCATGCACGTCTCGGCCTTCTCGCTGAAGTCGCTGACCATGGCCTGCCTGCCGCTGATGCAGAACGGCGGCTCGGTCGTCGGCCTCACCTTCGACGCGCAGTTCGCCTGGCCGCAGTACGACTGGATGGGCCCGGCCAAGGCCGCCCTGGAGGCGACCAACCGCTACATGGCGCGTGACCTGGGCAAGCAGAACATCCGCTGCAACCTCGTCTCGGCGGGCCCGCTCGGCTCCATGGCCGCCAAGTCCATCCCGGGCTTCAGCGAGCTGGCCTCCGTGTGGGACACCCGCTCCCCGCTGGAGTGGGACCTGAAGGACCCCGAGCCGGCCGGGCGCGGCATCGTCGCCCTGCTGAGCGACTGGTTCCCGAAGACCACCGGCGAGATCATCCACGTGGACGGCGGTCTGCACGCCATCGGCGCCTGACCCGCACAGCCGCTCAAGGGCCCGCTTCCCCCAGGGGAGCGGGCCCTTCGCGTCACCCGATCGGCTCATCCGGCCGGGCGGGGCGGACCGGTCCTCGCGCACCCTGGGACTGCGCTCACCTCGCGTTTTCCCTCCCCAGCACGGCCGAGGAGGTCCCCTGTGCGTCCGTTCCGCAGCGTGGCCTCGGCGACCCTGGCCGCGGGGCTGGGACCCCTCCTGCTCCTGCCGTACGGCGCATGGGCGGCCGAGCCGTTCGGCGCGACGTGCCGCAGCACCGTCTCCGGGTCCGAGGTGACCGCCTACTGCCACAACCCGTACCCCGAGACCGACCGCGTCGCCCTGCATATCGAGTGCGCACGGTGGTGGGACCTGGACGGCGACGGCGCCCCGGTGGACGTGGGGCCCGCGCAGACCGTCCGGATGACCGGCCGCTGCTGGAAGGAGATCCGCGCGGTGTGGATCAGTCACCTGCGGGCGGACTGAACCCGAGCCGGGCCGCACGGCACAGGAACGGGTAGCTCGCCGCCTCGGCGGCGGCCGCCTCCGCGTCGCCCGTGCGGATGGCGTCGACCAGCCGCGTGTGGTCCATGTACGTGTCCGGGGTCAGCCCCGCGCCGACGTCCGCGCGCAGCCAGTCCCGCAGCACCTCGCCCAGGTCCGCGTACATCGCGGTCATCACGTCGTTGTGGGAGGCGGCCACCACGGCCAGGTGGAAGGTCGCGTCCGCGGTCACGAACGCCTCCGCGTCGCCGGAGGCCCAGGCCTCCTCCCGCCGCACGAGCAGCGCGTCCAGCTGCTTGAGGTCCTTCTCGCCGCGCCGCTCGGCGGCCAGCTTCGCCGCGGCCGACTCCAGCGTGGAGCGCAGCTCGGCGATGTGCCGCGGGTCGGCGCCGGCGAACCGGCGGTGCATCACGCCGGCCAGCTCGCTGGTCGCCACGACGTACGTGCCGGAGCCCTGGCGGATGTCCAGCAGGCCGTTGTGCGCCAGTGCGCGGACCGCCTCGCGCACGGTGTTGCGGGCGACACCGAGCTGCTCCACCAGCTCCGGCTCCGTCGGGATGCGGGAGCCGACCGGCCACTCGCCCGACGTGATCTGGTGCCGCAGCGCTGCGATGACCTGCTCGGACAGCGCCGACCGGCGTGGATGGCTCAGGGGCATGGCACACCTTCGCACGCGGGACCCGGAAGCCGACTCCCGGGCCGTGGACAGTCAATCATCCCATCATTCTATGATGGGCCTCATGCCACGCGAGGAAACCACCCGGACGACGACGCCCACGACCGAGCCGCAGCCCCCGGCCGCGACCGCCGCTTCCCGGGTACCCGGGACACCACCGGAGCCCGGGAAGGCATCCACGCGCGCGTGGGCCACGCGCCTCGTCATGGTCGGCATCGTGCTGGCCGCCGTGAACCTGCGTCCCGCCATCACCAGCCTCGGCGCCCTCCTGGAGGAGGTCCGCGACGGACTCGGGATGAGCGGCAGCGTGGCCGGTCTCCTCACCTCCGTGCCCCCGCTCTGCTTCGCCGTCTTCGGCGTCATGGCCCCCCGGCTGGCCCGCCGCTTCGGCCCCGCCGCGGTGGTGTGCGCCGGCATGGTTGCCATCACCGCCGGGCTGCTCATACGTCCCTACGCCGGGAACACGGTGGGCTTCCTCGTCGCCAGCGCGCTCGCGCTCATGGGCATCGCCGTCAGCAACGTCCTGATGCCGGTCATCGTCAAGCGCTGGTTCCCCGACCGGGTCGGATCCATGACCGGCCTGTACTCCATGGCCCTGGCCCTGGGCACCTCGACCGCCGCCGCGGTGACCGTGCCGCTGACCGGCGCCCTCGGCGGCGGCTGGCAGCCCGGCCTCGCGGTGTGGGCGGCGCTCGCGGCCGTCGCCGTACTGCCGTGGCTGCCGCTGGTACGCGACCGGGGCAGCGCGCCGGCCGACCGGGCACCGGCCGAGCAGCAGTCCGTGCGGCGCGAGACCGCGCGCGCGGAGCAGGCCCCGCAGGCCCCCGCGCTGCGGATCACCCGCAGCCGCACCGCCTGGGCGCTGGCCGTCTTCTTCGGCCTCCAGGCCACCGCCGCCTACATCACCATGGGCTGGATGGCCCAGATCTTCCGGGACGCGGGCGTGTCCGCCGGCACGGCCGGACTGCTGCTCGCGGTCACCATGGTGATGGGCGTACCGCTGGCCTTCGTCATCCCCCGCCTGGCCACCCGGCTGCCCCACCAGGGCTCCATCGTGGTCGTGCTCGGCGTCTGCGGCCTGGCCGGATACGCCGGTCTCTACCTCGCGCCGGCCGCCGGCGCCTGGGCCTGGGCGCTGCTGCTCGGCGTGTCGAACTGCGCCTTCCCGCTGGCGCTCACCATGGTCGGCATGCGCGCCCGGACCGGCGCGGGCGTCGCCCAGCTGTCGGCGTTCGCCCAGAGCACCGGCTACCTGATCTCCATCCCGGGACCGCTGCTGGTCGGCGTGCTCTACCAGAGCAGCGGCGGCTGGGGGGTGCCCATCGCGCTGATGACCGGCCTGATGATCCCGCAGATGGTGGTGGGCTGGCTGGCGGGGCGCGACCGCACCGTGGAGGACGAGGCGACGCGCTGAACCGCCCCCGGCGCACCCGCGCCGGGGCCCGGGTGCGAGACTGGGGCCATGCAGCCTGTGCTCGACCCGAACCCCCAGAACAGCCAGAAGAAGATGCTGCTCGTCTTCGGTGCGTTCTTCGCCATCTTCGTGATCATCGGCATCATCGCGACGATCGCGTCCCCCTGACCCCCACGACGATCGCGTCCCCCTGACCCCGGGGTGGGGGTAACCCCCGATCCCCTAGGGGGTGAGGGTCAGGGTCAAGTGGGTGGATCACCGGATGGGCCGGGGCCCGCCGGTTCCGTAATTTCGAGGTGTGGTCGCGAGTGGCGGTCACAGGAGCACTCGAAGCCCCACGGAGGCGATCATGTCGGCCCGAACGCACTCCCGGCCCCACCCGGCGACCACGGGCGGCGTCGACATGCGGTTGCCGTGGTGGGCCCTGGCCCTGCCCGCCCTCGCCTTCCTCACCCTGCTCGCCCTGATACTCAACCCGTCGGGCGGCCATGCGAGCGCGGGCGACCCCGCGATCACGCAGCTGCTCCAGCACGCCCAGGACCTGTTCTCCCGCTGACGCGGTGGCCCCGCCCCGGCACCTCCGGCGCGAGCCGCGCCGGCCGCGAAGCCGCATGTCAACTCCCTGCGCCCCATGGCCTGTTTCGTGCGAAGCTGGGAGCCATGAGCGTCGCAGAACCCCGCAGGATTGTCCTCTTCCGGCATGCGAAAGCCGACTGGCCCCAGGTGTCCGACCACGAACGACCGCTGGCTGAGCGGGGCCGCATGGACGCCGCTGTGGCCGGCCGCAAGCTGGCCGACTCCGGTGTTCCCTTCGACCTTGCCCTGTGCTCGACCGCGACCCGGACCCGTGAGACCTGGAAGCTCGCCGTCCACGAGCTGCCGCACCGGCCGAAAACCGTCTACGAGGAGCGGATCTACGAAGCCTCGCCCGGCGAGCTGATCACGGTGCTCAACGAAACGCCGGACGACATCCACAACGTCATCCTGATCGGCCACAACCCGGGTGTTCAGGGACTCACCGAGGTGGTGTGCGGCGCGTCCGAGGCCGAGGCCCGCGAGCGCATGAGCCGCCGCGGCTTCCCGGCCGCCGCCTTCGCCGTCGTCACCTTCGAGGGCTCCTGGAAGAGCCTGGAGCCGGGGGTCGCCACGCTGGTCGACTACTGGGCGCCGTCGGAGTAGCCCTACCCTCCGGCCACCACCCGTGGACCGGGCCCGGCGCCTGCGCGGCCGCCGGGCCCAGGGCCACCGATCCGGCCCCGAGGAACGTCACCGGGGGGCGGCGTCCGGGCCGCAGGGCCTCCCGCCCTGTCAGGCCCCGTCCGGCCTCAGCCCTCCTCGTGCGCGTCCGCCGCCTCGACCTCTTCGCGGGTGACACCCAGCAGATACAGCACGGTGTCCAGGAACGGCACGTTCACCGCGGTGTGCGCCGCCTCACGCACCACCGGCTTGGCGTTGAAGGCCACGCCGAGACCGGCCGCGTTCAGCATGTCCAGGTCGTTCGCGCCGTCACCGATCGCCACCGTCTGCGACAGCGGGACGCCCGCCTCGGCCGCGAACCGGCGCAGCAGCCGCGCCTTGCCCGCCCGGTCCACGATCTCCCCGGTGACCCGGCCCGTCAGCTTCCCGTCGACTATCTCCAGCGTGTTGGCCTGCGCGAAGTCCAGCCCCAGCCGGTCCTTGAGGTCGTCCGTGACCTGGGTGAAGCCGCCGGAGACGACACCGACCTGGTAACCGAGCCGCTTCAGCGTACGGATCAGGGTGCGCGCGCCCGGCGTCAGCCGTACCTCGCTGCGCACCTTGTCCACCACCGAGGCGTCCAGCCCCGCCAGCAGCGCCACCCGTGCGTGCAGCGACTGCTCGAAGTCCAGCTCGCCGCGCATCGCGGCCGCCGTCACCTCGGCGACCTTGTCCTCGCAGCCCGCGTGCGCCGCGAACAGCTCGATCACCTCGTCCTGGATGAGGGTCGAGTCCACGTCCATGACGACCAGACGCTGCGCCCGCCGGTGCAGGCCCGCCGAGACGACCGCGACATCGACACCTAGTGCCGCCGCGTCCGTGACCAGGGCGGTGCGCAGCGGCTCCGTCTCCACGCCGGACACCGCGAACTCCACCGCCGTGACCGGGTACTTGGCCAGCCGGAAGATGCGGTCGATGTTGCCGCCGGTCTTGGTGATCCGCGCGGCGATCTGCGCGGTCGCCTCCGCCGTGAGGGGGTGGCCGAGCACGGTGACCAGGGAGCGCCCGAGGCCGCGCGGCCGGTTGTCGCCACGGCCGGAGATGATCTCCGCCTGCATCTTCATCGACTCGGCCCAGCTGTGCACGGTGGCCCGCAGGTCGCCCTCCAGCCCGGCGGGCGGCTGGGTGACGAGCGCGCACAGCACCATCCGGCCACGGGTGACGACCTGCTCGATGTCGACCACGTCGACGGAGTAGGCGGCGAGGGTGTCGAAGAGGCCGGCCGTGATGCCCGGCCTGTCCTTCCCGAAGATCTTGACGAGAAGGGTGAGGTCATCGGAACTCTGCGAAGCGCTCATGGTGATTCCACCGTATCCGGCACCCAGTGCCTGACGCCCCTCAGGTCCGCCTGGCGGACAGGGGACTCGGCCGCACGGCGGGGTCACTTCCGGGGCGGTGTCCTCGGCGTCCTCGGCGGCCTCGGCGGAGGGGGTGGAGGGGGCGCGTCCGGCGGATCGTCCTCGGGCCGGGGCGCCACCGGCGGCGGAGGCGGCGGGGGAGGCGGCCACGTCCCGGACCGCGGCCGGGAGCGCCGCCCCCGCGGACGCGGCGGCGGTGCGACGGGGCCGACCATCGTGGGCGCCCCGGCCACGTCCTCCGGGGCGGGCGTGGGCGTCGCCCGCCCCGCCGCGGAACCGTCCTTCCGGCCGCCCCTCTCCTCCGGCGACCGGGAGCTCTCCGGTGGCTGGGAGCCCTCCGACGGCTGGGTGTCCTCCGGCCGCGGGGTGTTCTCCGGCGGCCGGGCGGCCTGCGTTGGCCAGGCGCTCCGCGGCGGCCGGGCATCCTCCGGCGTTCGGACGTCCTGCGTGGGCCGGGCGTCGTCCGGTGTACGGGTTTCCTCGGGTGGTCGGGCGGTCTCCGGTGGCCGGCTGGGCGCTGGTGGCCGGGCGTCCTCCGGCGGCCGGGGTGCGGCCTCCGGGCGGCCGCCCTTCTCCCTTCCCCGTAGCTCGCCGGGCAGCCGGAGGTACGGGTTGGTGGCCGGGTTCGGCGGCCGGAACGGCGTACCGGGGGAGTAGGGGCCGGCCTGCCCCGCAGGGCGCCACGGTTCGTCATCGTCGCCGGAGGACGGGGCATCGGCCCGTACGCCGGACCGGCCCCCGGGCCGGACGGACCCCCCCACGTCGCCCCCGGCACCGACCGCCGGACGAGGGCCGCGACCCGGAGCCGGTCCCGCACTCCCTGGTCCCGTACCCCCTGGCACCGCACCACCTGGATGAGCCCCCGCGCCGCCGACGCCCCCGCCCGCCTCCTCGACGCCCCCGCCCGCCTCCATGACACCCAGTGCCAGCGGCGCCGCGCGCCGTCCCGCCATCCCGGCCGCGGTCGCCAGCAGCGCCCCGACGGCCCCCGCCCCGGCGCCCCACACCGCACCCAGCAGCAGGGCCGTGCCCAGATGCCCGTGCAGCTCGATCCCCGCGCCGAACGCGTCGACGCCGAGCACGGACAGGGAGGCGTTCGCGGACACGTCCGTCAGCCAGGCGAGCAGCGGCAGCGCCACAGCCGTGACAACCCCCAGCCGCAGCGCACACCGCCCCACGAATCCCAGGGTCCCCCGTCCCCGTGCCGGCGCCCCGGCAGCGCGGCCGGCGGGCGCCACCGGTGTGCGCACCGCGGTCAGCGCCCCCGCCAGCAGCATCATCAGCGCCGCCGCCACCCCCAGCAGCCACACCTGCCCGTCCAGGTCGGCCAGTCGCGCCAGCGTGACCGGCCGGTCGGAGCCCGCGTCCAGCAGCCGGTCCAGCGGATCCGGCAGCAGCGTGGCGAGCACGCCCGTGGCCCTGCCGTCGAACGGGACGAAGAGACCGACCGGAACACCGAGCCAGACCCCGTTGGGCGCGCCGAGCAGCGCGGCCCCCGCGATGCGCCGGGGGTGGGGGTCGCCCACCGCCGCGTATCCGGCCGCGGCCAGACCCGCCACCACCGCGGTCAGCAGCACGGTGACGAGTGCGGACACGGCCGGCCGCACCACCCGGTGCACGGCGGCCCAGCCGCGCGGCAGGGGAGTGCGGCGCGAGGCGAGCAGCGCGATCAGCAGGATCCCGGCCGACCAGCCGAGCCCGCCGAGCAGCGTGGGCGCTGTGTCGACACGGAAGCCGACGGCCGCCTTGGCGTCGATGAGCTTGCCGATGTTGTCGGGCAGGAGCCCGCCGATGTCGCCCAGGTCGCCGAGCCCCGGAATGCTCAGACCGCCCGATCCTCCGCCGGTCCCGCCGCCCGGCAGCCGGTCCAGGCCCAGCGAGGCACCGTCGATGGTGACCACGTCGTGCCCGGCCCAGGCCAGCCCGCCCATCATCGTCATGAACAGCGTCACCACCGCCACCGCGCGGGCGAGCAGTTCGGCCGGGGCGATGTCAACTCCGGCCGCGCGCACGGACCGTAGGAAGAACCACGACAGCAGCAGCGCCCCGACCAGGCTCACGCCCAGTGGCGTGATCTGGATGGCGGTGTGCGCCGCCGCCCCCTTCAGACCGAACACGGACACGTCCCCGGACGGTGTGACCGCACCACCGGCCCCAAGTGCCACCACCGCGGCGGTCATCGGGCCGAGCGAACCGGCCGAGTCCGCCCCGAGCAGATGCAGCCCGAGCACGGCGGTGGCCGCCATGCCCGTCAACGCCCAGCTCACACAGGCGATCGCGGACAGCAGCACATCGAGCCACGGCAGAGGCGCGGCCGGCCCGGCGGTCCCGGCTTTGGTGGCAGTCTTCGTGGCAGCACTCATGGCAGACCCCCCGATCCACGGCACGGCGTGACCGCCGCACATGTCCCCCTCGCGTGGAATACCACTCTCCGGCCGGGTTTCAACCCCGTCAACGCCGTCGGCCGAAGCGTGCGTTACCCACTCATGACAAGGCCCGGGTTTCGGTCACAGGCCGGAGCCTGAAATAGTTCCCCACGATGTTCGACATCCCTAGACTCCCTGTGACGGGGGTAATTCGGGGGACAACTCAGTGGGGCATGGAGTGCCGGAACTCGTACTGGAAACCAATGGACGGACCTGGACGCTCGACCCGTCCAGGCCTTACACCCTGGGACGCGATCCGCAGGGAGACATCGCCTTCGACGACGCCAGGGTCTCCTGGCGGCACGCGACGGTCAGCTTCAACGGCAGCAGTTGGGTCATCGAGGACCACGGCAGCACCAACGGCACATTCGTGCAGGGCCAGCGGATCCACCAGATGGAGATCGGCCCCGGCTCGGCCGTCCACCTCGGCAACGCCACCGACGGACCGCGACTGAACCTCTCGGCCGCCGCTTCCGCCGTCGCCACGCCGCAGGCCCAGCCCCAGCAGCAGCCGTACGCCGCGCAGGGCGCGAACCCCGGCTGGGGCCAGCCGGGCCAGCAGCCGCCCGCCGCCCAGCAGGCCGCGCAGCAGCAGGCACCGCAGGCCGGCTGGCAGCAGCCGCAGCAGGCGCCGTCGATCCCGCAGCAGCAGGGCCCCGGTGGTGGCGCGGGGGCGCCGCCGGTCTACGGCGACCGCAGCCCCACCACGTTCCACCAGTTCTCCCTCGGCCGGGTGATGCGCATCGGCCGTGCGCTGGAGAACGACCTGGTCGTCTCCGACCTCCAGGTCTCCCGCCACCACGCGGAGTTCCACGCCACGCCCGACGGCCGCTTCGAGATCCGCGACCTGGGCTCGCACAACGGCACGTACGTCAACGGCCAGCCGATCGCCAAGGGCGGCTCGGCGCTGCTCGGGCCGAACGACATCGTCGGCGTCGGCCACTCCACGTTCCGCCTGGTCGGCGACCGGCTCGAGGAGTTCGTCGACACCGGTGAGGTGTCCTTCTCCGCCCGCCACCTGACCGTCACGGTCGACGGCGGCAAGCAGATCCTCAAGGACGTCTCCTTCGGCGTCCCGGAGAAGTCGCTGATCGCGGTCATCGGCCCGTCCGGCTCCGGCAAGTCCACCCTGCTCAAGGCGCTCACCGGCTACCGCCCCGCCGACCAGGGCGAAGTCCTCTACGACAACCGGAACCTCTACAAGCAGTTCGCCGAGCTGCGCCAGCGCATCGGTCTGGTCCCGCAGGACGACATCCTGCACAAGGAGCTGACCGTCAAGAAGGCCCTGAAGTACGCGGCCAAGCTGCGCTTCCCGGCCGACACCACGGCCGCCGAGCGCGACGCCCGCATCGACGAGGTGCTGCGCGAGCTGAAGCTCGACATCCACAAGGACAAGAAGGTCACCTCCCTCTCCGGTGGCCAGCGCAAGCGCGTCTCGGTGGCCCTGGAGCTGCTCACCAAGCCGTCCCTGATCTTCCTGGACGAGCCGACCTCCGGCCTCGACCCGGGCATGGACCGCGATGTCATGCAGCTGCTGCGCGGCCTGGCCGACGACGGCCGTACGGTCCTCGTGGTCACCCACTCCGTGGCCGAGCTGGCGCTGTGCGACAAGCTGCTCGTGATGGCACCGGGCGGTTCCGTCGCCTACTTCGGCCCTCCCGAGGAGGCGCTGAACTTCTTCGGCTACGACACCTGGGCCGACGTCTTCTCCGCCTTCGAGAACTACCGCGACTACGACTGGGCGGGCCGCTGGAAGGGCTCGCAGCACTACCAGATGTACGCCGCGGACATCGACGCCGTCGCCCCGCAGTCCGTACACATGCCTCCGCCGCAGGCCATGAAGCCGCCCAAGCCGCAGGGCTGGGGCTCGCAGCTGCTGACCCTGATCCGCCGGTACGTCTCGGTGATCGCCTCCGACAAGGGCTTCCTGGCGCTGACGGTGATCCTGCCGGCGGTGCTCGGCGCGGTCAGCCTGCTGATCGACCACAACCGCGGCCTGCTGGTCAACCCGGTCAACCCCAAGACGGGCGTGCACGTCCCGAACGGCACGGCCACCACGGTGCTGCTGATCCTCGCGGTCGGCGCGTGCTTCGCGGGCGCCGCGAACTCCGTCCGCGAGCTGATCAAGGAACGGGTCATCTACGAGCGGGAGCGCGCCACCGGCCTGTCCCGCTCGGCGTATCTGATGTCCAAGGTCGTCGTGCTGGGCGCGGTCACCGTGCTGCAGGGCCTGATGGTCGGCCTGATCGGCTTCTCCAGCCGCGAGATCCCCGACCAGGGGCTCGTGCTGGGCGGCTCGACGCTGTTCGAGCTGTGCCTGCCGATCATGGCGCTCGGCTTCACCTCGATGATGTTCGGCCTGGTCATCTCCTCGCTGGTGAAGACCGCCGAGAAGACGATGCCGCTGCTGGTGATGTTCGCGATCATCCAGGTGGTGTTCACCGGCTGCCTGTTCACGCTGCACGGCACGGTCGGCGTGAACGAGTTCTCGTACCTGATGCCCTCGCGCTGGGCGGTGGCCGCGGCCGGCGCCACGCTCGACTTCAACAACATCGCCCCGAACACCGACGACCCGACCAGCACCGACCCGCTGTGGAACCACGAGGCCTCGGCCTGGGGCGTCGACATGGTCGCGCTGATCGTCCTCGGCGTCGTCTGCGGCTTCCTGGTGGCGCGCTTCCTGCGCCGTCACGAGCCGGAGGTCATGCGCAAGTAGGACCGTCCACGACGACGTAGGACCGTCCACGACGACGTAGGACCGTCCACGACGGCGAACGGCCGTCCATGACACGGCTGAGGGCGGCACCCCCACACCGGGGTGCCGCCCTTCCGCGTTGTCGTCAGAGGCCCGCGCCGACCTCCGAGGTCAGTACGCGCTGTTGACGTTGTCCATCGAACCGTAGCGGTGCGCCGCGTAGTTGCAGGCGGCGGTGATGTTCGCGACCGGGTCGTAGATGTTCCACGACGTGCCCGGGACGTGGTACGTGCGGAAGGTCGGGTCGATGACCTGGAGCAGACCCTTGGACGGGATGCCGTTGCGGGCGTTGATGTCCCAGAGGTTGATGGCCTTCG
Organism: Streptomyces spiralis; assembly: GCF_014654675.1. Classification (GTDB taxonomy): domain Bacteria; phylum Actinomycetota; class Actinomycetes; order Streptomycetales; family Streptomycetaceae; genus Streptomyces; species Streptomyces spiralis. Next base: position 12,031 of record NZ_BNBC01000045.1, on the reverse strand, counting down.
GGTTGCCCGAGGACTCCCGCATGATGTTGCGGTGCAGGCCGCTGTAGGAGCCGGGGATGTCGTGCTGCTTCATGATCGACAGCGACTGACGGATCCAGCCGTCGAGGTTGTTGCCGTAAGTGGTGGCGGCGGCGACCGTCTGCATCTGCGGGCGCTGCGCGGACCGGCTCGCGGCCTTGGCCTGGCGGGCTGCCTCGGCCTTGCGCTTGGCGGCGGCCTCGGCCTTCCGCTTCGCGGCCTGCTGCTTGGCGGCGGTCTGCTTCTTGGCCTCGATGGCCTGGATCTTCACGCTGTCACCGGCGAGCTGGTCGGTGACGTCGGCCTTGACGTCCTTGACCGGCTGCGAGCCCACCTGGACCGGAGCGGCGACGGTGTCGGCCGAGACGGTCGTGGCGCCCTCGGCGCCGGCGACGGCGACGGGCACGGCGACGGCGGCGGCGGTGAGGGTGGCGGCACCGGCGACGGCGGCCTTCTGGACCCTGGTCAGCGTACGACCGCGGCGGACGAGCTCGTCGGTCTTCGCCCGGGTCATCGTACGGCCCTGATTGAGGAACTCGGTGGCCTTGGTCAGGGCACGACTATGGCGGAGAGAACGGAAGTTTGCGGACATGGCGAATGGACCTCTTCGAGTAGCGCGGAGGTCGCTCTCCGGACTGCGGGAGGGGGTCCTTCCCGCGCAAACGCCGCGAGCGGAACCCGCGGCGCTGAGCGACGAGAGCCATTCTTAGCGATCGCAAAATCGTGGGGCAAAGGTGTGACGTACGAAGCCGGGTAGTGGATCAGGAACAGACAAAACGGGACAGACGAGGGCGTCTGTCCCGTTCGTTGGGGGTCGTTCTGTCTCCTATGCCCGCTCGTACGTGATGTGGGTCCTATGTGCGTCCTCACATCGCGGGGGCGGCTTCCTTACCAGGAGTTGCCGTTGCAACTCTCTGTGTGAGCGTTCTGGGCAGGGAGGACGAGGTGCACGTCGCCGAACTCGTGCCACAGGTAGCGCCCGCGCAGGGCCTCCTCGTAACTCCGGTCGATCGCCGCCCGCCCGGCCACCGCCTCCAGCATCAGCAGATGCGAGGCCTCCGGCTCGTGCAGCCCGGTCAGCAGCCCGTCCACGACCCGCACCCCGCGCTCGGGCGTCACCACCAGATCCGTCCATCCCCTCGCCGCCCGGACCACCCCGTCGGTCCCGGCCGCGCTCTCCAGGGCCCGCACCGCCGTCGTCCCCACCGCGATCACCCGGCCGCCTCCCGCCCGTGCCGCGTCGACCAGCCGGGCCGACGCCTCCGGCACCGAGAACCGCTCCGGATACGGCGGCTCGTGCGCCTCCGCCGAGGCCACCCCCGTGTGCAACGTGACGGGGGCGAACTGCACCCCACGGCTCACCAGCTCCGCCACCAGCCGCGCGGTGAAGGGCCGCGCCGCGCTCGGCATCTCCGCACTGCCCGCCCCGTCGGCGGACGGAACGGCGAACACCGTCTGGTACACGGACAACGGCTGGTCCCGCTCCGTATAGGAGTAACGAATCGGCCGGCCGTGCGCCCGCAGCATCCCGAGGACCTCCGCCCCCGACGCCCGGGCCCACCACAGCCGGTCCGCGTGAGCGCTCAGCGGCTCCTCCAGCACCAGCCGCACGCCCTCCGGCAGCACCACCTCCGTACCCACAGGACCGCCCGCCCGTCTCCCACCGCCGCCCTTCCACCGAGTGCTTCGCGCACTGCCCTGGTTACGCGCGCGCGTGGTGCCCCTACCGTCGGGATCCCGCAGCTCGATGGCCCACCGTCCGTCGTCCCCGCGCGTGGAGAAGTGCACCACCACGCGCGCGGGCCCGATCCGCCCGTCCACCGCCGCGGCCAGCGTGGGCGAGGTGTTCACCACGAGCAGGTCACCGGCCCGCAGCAACCCCGGCAGCTCCCGGAAGGAGTGGTGCGACACCTCCGTCCCCCGCGACACCAGCAGCCGTACGTCGTCCCGGTCCAGCCCGGGACCGCGCTGCTCCACCGGCAGCCGCGCCGACAGCTCCTCCGGTATCCGTACGGCGAGGGTCACCGCGCCTCCAGAAGGGAGGGCGCCGCATAGCGACCGCTGGCCGGACGATCGTCCAGCAGCCGCAGGAAGGCGGGCACCACGCTCTCCGGCGCCGGGCGCGGACCGTCGTCGTCCGGTACGGCCGCCGCGTACAGGTCGGTCGCCATGTCCCCCGGGTCCACCGCCCACACCCGCAGCCCCGGCTCCTCCTCGCCGAGCACCGCCGTGAGGTGGTCGAGAGCCGCCTTCGACGCCCCGTAGCCGCCCCACGTCTCGTAGGCCTCGGCGGCCGCGTCCGAGCTGACCGCGATCACCGTGCCCGCCCCGGACGCCCGCAGCAGCGGCAGCGCCTCCTGGACCAGCCCCAGCGCGGCCACCACGTTCACCTCCAGCGCCCGCCGCAGCCCCTCCGGGGCAAGCGCCTCCAGCCGTACGAGCGGCTCCGCGCCCAGCGCGCTCGCGTTGCTCACCAGCAGATCCAGACCGCCCAGCCGCCGCGCGGCCGCCACCAGCTCCGCCCGATGGCCAGAGTCCGTGACGTCACCGGACAGCGCCGTCACACGCGTGCCGTACGTCGTGAGCCGATCCGCCGTCTCCTTCAGGACCGCCGCCGTTCTGGCGTCGAGCACCAGATCCCAGCCGCGCGCGGCCAGCGCCTCGGCCAGCGCCCGCCCCAGCCCCTTCGAGGCTCCCGTGATGATCGCTACCGGCATGACACGTCTCCTCGTCCCACCCGCCTCTTGATCGGCGGTGACCCCAACCTAGGAACCGGGCCGCCCGCCACGCCTCGGACGCGGGCCGCAAACAGCCGGGGCCCTTCGCCCTACACCGCACGGCCCGGGCTCGCGACCTGGGTCCACCGGGCCCGCGACCTAGTCCACCGGTCCTACGCCCACCGGCGCAGACCGCGCCGCCACAGGTCCGATCCGCACTGTCACACCCCGCCGGTACCGTGAGGGCATGAGTCAAGGTCCCCGGTCCGGGCTGTCCGCGGTGAGCTCCGCGCTGCTGGCCATGAGCAGGCACCTGGAGGTGCGCGACGTCCTGAAGACGATCGTCGCCTCGGCCCGCGGGCTGCTCGACGCCCAGTACGCGGCCCTCGGCGTCCCGGACGACCACGGCGGCTTCGCCCAGTTCGTGGTGGACGGAGTCAGCGACGAGCAGTGGCGCGCCATCGGCCCGCTCCCGCGCCAGCACGGCATCCTCGCGGCCATGCTCCACGAGGCCAGGTCGCAGCGCCTGGCCGACGTGCGCAAGGACCCGCGCTTCGAGGGCTGGCCGGCCGCCCACCCCGAGCTGTCCGACTTCCTGGGTCTGCCCATCCGCGACGGCGACGAGGTCCTCGGGGCCCTGTTCCTCGCCAACAAGCGCTGCCCCAGACCGGAGGGCGGCTGCGGCTTCACCGAGGAGGACGAGGAACTGCTCTCGATCCTCGCCCAGCACGCCGCGATCGCCCTGACCAACGCCCGCCTCTACGAGCGCAGCCGCGAGCTGACCATCGCCGAGGAACGCTCCCGCCTCGCCCACGAGCTGCACGACGCCGTCAGCCAGAAGCTGTTCTCCCTGCGCCTGACCTCCCAGGCCGCCGCCGCCCTCGTCGACCGGGACCCGGCGCGCGCCAAGGGTGAACTGCAGCAGGTCGCCGTGCTCGCCGCCGAGGCCGCCGACGAACTGCGCGCCGCCGTCGTGGAGTTGCGTCCCGCCGCTCTCGACGAGGACGGCCTGGTCGCCACCCTGCGTACCCAGGTCCAGGTCCTCGACCGCGCCCACAGCGCGCACGTCACCTTCACCGCCCGCTGCTTCCGCGCCCTGCCGGCCGCCCAGGAGGAGGCCATGCTCCGCGTCGCCCAGGAGGCCCTGCACAACGCGCTGCGGCACTCCGGCGCCGAACATGTCGACGTCACCCTCGAGCGCCGGGGCCGGGGAGCCGTCCTGCGCGTCACCGACGACGGCAGGGGCTTCGACCCCCGGGCGATCCGGCGCGCGGGCCGCCACCTCGGCCTGGTCTCCATGCGGGACCGGTCGAACGGGGCCGGTGCCACGCTGACGGTGGAATCGGCGCCCGGCAAGGGCACCACGATCGAGATGGAGGCCCCCGGTGGCTGACGCAATCAAGGTGCTGGTCGTCGACGACCACCAGGTGGTCCGCCGGGGCCTGCGCACCTTCCTCGAGGTGCAGGAGGACATCGAGGTCGTCGGCGAGGCAGCGGACGGCGCGGAGGGTGTCGCCCGCGCCGAGGAGCTGCGGCCCGACGTCGTCCTCATGGACGTCAAGATGCCCGTCATGGACGGCGTCGAGGCCCTGCGCCGGCTCCGGGAACTCGGCAACCCGGCGCGCGTACTGATCGTCACCAGCTTCACCGAGCAGCGCACGGTCGTCCCGGCGCTGCGCGCGGGCGCCGCCGGATACGTCTACAAGGACGTGGACCCCGACGCGCTCGCCGGCGCCATCCGCTCCGTGCACGCGGGACACATCCTCCTCCAACCGGAGGTCGCGGGCGCCCTGCTGTCCGAGGAGGAGAACAACACCGGGCAGGGCAGGGGGAGTTCGCTCACCGAGCGGGAACGGGAGGTCCTCGGCCTGATAGCGGACGGCCGCTCCAACCGCGAGATAGCCCGCGCCCTCGTCCTGTCCGAGAAGACGGTGAAGACCCACGTGTCGAACATCCTCATGAAGCTCGACCTGGCCGACCGCACCCAGGCCGCGCTGTGGGCCGTACGCCATGGCGTGACCGGCTGAACGGCTGACCTGCCGCCTGCCGCCTGCCGCCTGCCGCCTGCCGCCCGCCGCCCGCGGACCCGCAGGTCTGCTGCTGCCCACGGCAATTCGGAGGGTTCCACTCCGGACTGAGATTCATACCGTCGTGGGAATGTCCCCCGGATGGCGCAACCTCCGCCTGCCCCGGCCGTTCTCCAGTGCGTGCCGCGGCGACTGCCGTGGCGAACACCAGAAGGGCTGAGAAGTGAAGAACCTGAAGAAGGCAGCGGCCGTGACGATGGTGGCCGGCGGGATCGTGGCCGCCGGTGCCGGAATGGCCTCCGCCCACGACGGCGCCTCGGCCGCCGGCGTCGCCAAGGGCTCCCCGGGCGTCGTCTCGGGCAACGTCATCCAGGCCCCGATCCACATCCCGGTCAACGCCGTCGGCAACAGCGTCAACGTCATCGGCGTCCTCAACCCGGCCTTCGGCAACCTCGGCCTGAACCACTGACCAAGGCCCACCCACCGCTGCCCACGGCCTCCCGGCTCCACCGGGAGGCCGTCAAGGCCGACAAGGGGGGCTGGGGGCACAGCCCCCAGGGCGCTCACACGGACGCACGGTGCGCATCACCCCACGGTCACCGCACCCTCTTCTCCCGCTCCTCCACAACGGAGTTGTACGCAGCCACCTGCGCCCGCCGAGCCGTCCGCTCCACCGGCCGCAAGGCAGCACCCCGCGCGGCCATCTCGGACGCGCTCACCGCACCCCCGTGCCCGTTGTCGTACGCCAGCGAGATCAGCAGTCCCACCCGCTGCGCCAGCTCCAGCACCCGCACCGCCCGCGGCGGATACCCCGGCGCCAAGACCTCCCGCCCCCGCTCCGCCCGCGCCCGGTACGCGTCGATCGCCGCCTCGGCAACCGGCCCCGACGCGGCGACGTCCAGGCGCGACAGCACCTCGGTCGCATCCCGCAGCGCCTCCGCCAGCTCCCGCTCGGCCTCGCCCAGCGACGGCACATCGGCCGGCGGCGCCTCCCGCACCGGCAGCACGTGCCACACCACCTCGACGTGCACATCCCCCTCGGGCCCCGCTTCGGAGACCTCGGGCACCAGCCCGAACGCGGCGCCGTGACAGACCACCGCCTCCTCGGCGTCCATCGCCCGCGCGTTGAACTCCGGCGGCCCGCTCAACCCCAGCGGATGGCCCGGCGCGGGCAGCGCCACCCGCAGCGCGCCCACCCCGAGCGTCCGCAGCCGCCCCAGCGCGAGCGTCAGCCCCACGGGCCCGGATTCGCCGGGCAACCCCTCCACCCGATGGACGGCGTCCTCACCCACGATGGCGAGCACGGCGTCGTCCGGCGAGACAAGTCCGGCAAGAAGGGCATTTCCCCAAGCGGCAAGGCGTCCAGAGCGCGGTTCCGAAAGCATGCCTCCACCCTAAGGACCGGACCGATGGAACGGCCCGCCCATCTCGTGGCGTAGATTCGTTGGGGGCTGCGCCCACCGGCGCGGCGGACCGAGCCACAGGCGTACGCGACAGCCGAGACCGGCGGCACACTGCAAGGGGAGACAACGCGCTCATGAGCGATGTTCTGGAGCTTCAGGACGTATCCGTGGTCCGCGAGGGCCGGGCTCTGGTGGACCAGGTCTCCTGGTCGGTCAAGGAAGGCGAGCGCTGGGTCATCCTCGGCCCCAACGGCGCCGGCAAGACCACCCTCCTCAACGTCGCCTCCAGCTACCTCTTCCCCAGCAAGGGCACCGCCACGATCCTCGGCGAGACCCTCGGCAAGCCCGGCACCGACGTCTTCGAGCTGCGCCCGCGCATCGGCGTGGCCGGCATCGCCCTGGCCGAGAAGCTCCCCAAGCGCCAGACCGTCCTGCAGACCGTGCTCACCGCCGCCTACGGCATGACCGCCGGCTGGCACGAGGACTACGAGGACGTCGACGAGCAGCGCGCCCGCGCCTTCCTCGACCGCCTCGGCATGACCGACTACCTCGACCGCCGCTTCGGCACCCTCTCCGAGGGCGAGCGCAAGCGCACCCTGATCGCCCGCGCCCTGATGACCGACCCCGAGCTGCTGCTCCTGGACGAGCCCGCCGCCGGGCTCGACCTCGGCGGCCGCGAGGACCTGGTCCGCCGCCTCGGCCGGCTCGCCCGCGACCCCATCGCCCCCTCGATGATCATGGTCACCCACCATGTCGAGGAGATCGCCCCCGGCTTCACCCACGTCCTGATGATCCGCCAGGGCAAGGTCCTCGCCGCCGGCCCCCTGGAGCTCGAACTCACCTCCCGCAACCTCTCCCGCTGCTTCGGCCTCCCGCTCGTCGTCGAGCAGGTCGGCGACCGCTGGACCGCCCAGGGCCTCCCGCTGGCCTGAGCCACCCGTCGTCCCGGGCCACCCCCTTCGCGCCCTGTCCGCCGTAGGACCCGCGGCCCTACCATGACCATGTGAACGACATCGACGCATGGGTGTGGTGGCTCGTCGGCGCCGCGGCGCTCGGAATCCCGCTCGTGGTGACCGCGATGCCGGAGTTCGGCATGCTCGCGGTCGGCGCCGTCGCCGCCGCGGTCGTCGCCGGGTTCGGCTTCGACGTCGTCGTCCAGGTCATCGCCTTTCTCGTCGTCTCGGTCGCCCTCATCGCCGTCGTGCGGCCCATCGCGGCCCGGCACAGCAGACAGCGCCCCCAACTCGCCACGGGAATCGATGCGTTGAAGGGCAAGCAGGCCGTCGTGCTCGAACGCGTCGACGGCTCCGGCGGCCGGATCAAACTCGCCGGGGAGATCTGGTCGGCGCGCGCGCTCGACACCGGCCGCGCCTACGACGTGGGCGCGGAGGTCGACGTCGTCGACATCGAGGGGGCCACCGCCATCGTCATCTGACCCGCACCGAACGAGCTGGACCGAACGACGGGGACCGGGACACCGGACCCGGGTCCCCGGGACCGACCGACCTGGACCGAACGCCCCCCACGGCATGCGACGGTCTGTCAGACTCGACCAGCAAGATCTTCAACAGCCCACAGGATCTTCCGAGAGCGCCGAGGCGGAGAAGGGTACGGGAAGCAACGATGGCACCGGTCATCATCGTCCTGATCGTTCTGGTGGTGTTGGTCTTCATCGCCCTGATCAAGACGATCCAAGTCATCCCGCAGGCCAGCGCCGCCATCGTGGAGCGCTTCGGCCGTTACACGCGGACGCTCAACGCGGGCCTCAACATCGTCGTCCCGTTCATCGACACCATCCGCAACCGCATCGACCTGCGCGAGCAGGTCGTCCCGTTCCCGCCGCAGCCGGTGATCACCCAGGACAACCTGGTCGTCAATATCGACACCGTCATCTACTACCAGGTGACCGACGCCCGGGCCGCCACCTACGAGGTCGCCAGCTACATCCAGGCCATCGAGCAGCTCACCGTCACCACCCTGCGCAACATCATCGGCGGCATGGACCTGGAGCGCACCCTCACCTCCCGCGAGGAGATCAACGCGGCCCTGCGCGGCGTCCTCGACGAGGCCACCGGCAAGTGGGGCATCCGCGTCAACCGCGTCGAACTCAAGGCGATCGAGCCGCCGACCTCCATCCAGGACTCGATGGAGAAGCAGATGCGCGCCGACCGTGACAAGCGCGCCGCCATCCTCCAGGCCGAAGGTGTCCGGCAGTCCGAGATCCTGCGCGCCGAGGGCGAGAAGCAGTCCCAGATCCTGCGCGCCGAGGGTGAGGCCAAGGCAGCCGCCCTGCGCGCCGAGGGCGAGGCCCAGGCCGTCCGCACGGTCTTCGAGGCGATCCACGCCGGCGACCCGGACCAGAAGCTCCTGTCCTACCAGTACCTCCAGATGCTGCCGAAGATCGCCGAGGGCGACGCCAACAAGCTCTGGATCGTCCCCAGCGAGATCGGCGACGCCCTCAAGGGCCTGTCCGGCGCCATGGGCAACCTGGGTGCCATGGGCGGCGGTTCGGGCGGCGGCACCTCCTCGAACTCCGGCGGGGCCGGTACGGAGCGCCGCGAGAAGCCGTCCATCGACTGAGCAGTGACATGCCAACGGCGACGGGGCCCGCCTCCTTCAGGAGGCGGGCCCCGCTGTCACACCGACCGGCCGACTACGCCGCCGACTGCGCGAGCCACTCCGGCAGCGCCGTGAGATCGTCCGCCCCGAGCGCCAGCAGCATCGCGTCCGCCGGCGTCGGCTCGAACGGCTCCCTCAGCAACGGCATCCCCGCCTGCTCCGGAGTCCGGTCCGCCTTGCGGTGATTGTCCTCCGCACACGAGGCCACCGTGTTCAGCCAGGTGTCCTGTCCGCCCTGCGACCGCGGCACCACGTGGTCCACGGTCGTCGCCCGCCGCCCGCAGTACGCACACCGGTGCCGGTCCCGCACCAGCACACCCCGCCTCGACCACGGCGCTTGTCTTCGGAACGGCACCCGCACGTATCTGCACAACCGGATCACCCGGGGCGCGGGTATGTCCACCGCCGCTCCCCGCATACGCAGCTCGGGGTGGGCCTGCTCGACCACGGCCTTGTCCTGGAGCACCAGAACGACGGCTCGGTTCAGCGTCACCGTCGACAGCGGCTCGAAGCTCGCGTTCAGCACCAGCGTGTCCCGCATCCGGCCCACCTCCCGTGTGCACCTGCCCACCCCCCGGCGGGCTCGGATCAACTCTGGACGGGCGCGCCGTGATGGACAACGCAATAAAAATGCCCGCCTCCGATCACTTCCAAGACCGGAGGCGGGCAAACGTTCGGTGAACGCCGTTTTCCGCGGCGGACACGTCGGGGCGATACGTCAGCCCTCGGCGGGGTTCTCGTACTCACCGATCAGCTGGGCGCGCGCCAGTGTGTGGAACCGCAGGTTGAAGCCCACCACCGCGGGGGAGGCGTCCGCGTCCGGACCGAGCTTCTCCTGGTCGACGGCGTACACCGTGAAGACGTACCGGTGCGGTCCGTCCCCGGGCGGCGGCGCGGCACCCCCGAAGTCCTTCGTCCCGTAGTCGTTGCGCGCGTGCACGACGCCGGCGGGCAGCCCCTCGAACTTGCCACTGCCCGCACCCGCCGGCAGCTCCGTCACCGAGGCCGGGATGTCGAACAGCACCCAGTGCCAGAACCCACTGCCCGTCGGCGCGTCCGGGTCGTAGCAGGTCACGGCGAAGCTCTTGGTCTCCGCCGGGAACCCCTCCCAGCGCAGCTGCGGCGAGGTGTTCCCCGCCGCGTGGACCTGAGCGTCCTTGAGCGTCCCGCCCTCCTGGACGTCGTCGCTCGTGACCGTGAAGGACGGCACGGGCGGATGGAAGTCGTGGGGGAGCGGCCGCCTCTTGAGCTCGGTCACCTCGGTACCTCCTGATAGATACGGGCTGATCCGTTACGCGTGATCCCTGATCAACGGAATCACCGGTCCCGAGCCTAGAACCAGTTGCGCTTGCTCCCGACCTCGGCGATCCACTGGTGCAGATACGCCGCCCAGTCGGTCGCCTGGTAGTCGTGCAGACCCACCTGGAACGACCGGTAGGTGTCGCTGCCGTCGCTGAACAGACCCGGCTTCTTGTCCATCTCCAGCACCACGTCCATCGCGTGCTCGTCCGCCACGAAGCTCAGCTCGACCTGGTTCAGCCCCCGGTACTGCGACGGCGGGTAGAACTCGATCTCCTGGTAGAACGGCAGCCGCTGCCGCGTCCCGCGGATGTGCCCGCGCTCCATGTCCGCGGTCTTGAACCGGAAGCCCAGCTGGATGAACGCGTCCAGGATCGCCTTCTGAGCCGGCAGCGGGTGCACGTTGATCGGGTCCAGGTCACCGGAGTCCACGGCACGCGCGATCGACAGCTCCGTGGTCACGCCGATGTGCATGCCCCGCAGCGCCTGCCCGTCGATCATCGTGACCGGAGTCTCCCAGGGGATCTCCAGGCCGAACGGCACCGCGTGCACCGCGCCGGCCTGCAGCTCGAAGGCACCGCCGAGCCGGACCTTGGTGAACTCGATGTCCTGCTTGTACTCCTGGTCGCCGCTCTCGACCTCGACCTTCGCCTGGAGCCCGACCGACAGCCCCTCGATCTCCTGGTTCACGGACCCGCCCTGGATCCGCACCTCACCCTGGACGACGCCGCCCGGCACGACGTTGACCTCGTGCAGGACGGTCTCCACCGACGCCCCACCGGCCCCGAGGCTCGCGAGCAGCTTCTTGAACGCCATTGACTCTCCCTTTACGTATGGATCCCTGATCCCTACATACGCGATCCGTCCGCCACCGGTTCCGCGCCCACAGCCTTGCAACAGACCTCACAGATCGACGACCCCTGGGACACCACCCGGCTGGACTACCCTCGTAAGCCATGATCGCGCCCTCGGACCGTACGCCCCTGCCCAGAGAGTTCTTCGACCGCCCTGTAGTGGAAGTCGCTCCCGACCTCCTGGGGCGCCTCCTGGTGCGTACGACCCCGGACGGCCCCATCGCCCTGCGCCTGACGGAGGTCGAGGCCTACGACGGCCCGAACGACCCCGGCTCCCACGCCTACCGTGGCCGCACCGCCCGCAACGAGGTGATGTTCGGTCCCCCCGGCCATGTGTACGTCTACTTCACCTACGGCATGTGGCACTGCATGAACCTGGTCTGCGGACCGGAGGGCCGTGCGAGCGGGGTCCTGCTGCGCGCCGGCGAGATCGTCGAGGGCGCCGAGCTGGCCCGCACCCGCCGAATCTCGGCCCGCAACGACAAGGAACTGGCCAAAGGTCCGGCCCGTCTGGCCACCGCCCTGAACGTCGACCGGTCCCTCGACGGCACCGACGCCTGCGCCGCCGGCGACACCCCGATACGGATCCTGACCGGCACCCCGATCCCCTCCGACCAGGTACGCAACGGTCCGCGCACGGGCGTCGCGGGCGAGGGCGGCAACGGAGATGTCCACCCGTGGCGCTTCTGGATCGCCGACGACCCGACGGTGAGCCCCTACCGGGCCCACGCGCCGAGGCGCCGCAGAAGTTGACTCGCACCCGCAAGGTGCGTAACGTAGCCCGAGCCGCTGAACCGGGTACGGCGTTTGCCAGCAGCCGGAGCGGCCAACCCACTACTTATCGAGCACCCCTCAGCGGGGTCGTTTCTGGTGTGTTCGCATGCCCGAATTCGAACCGGCTGAACCCGATTATGAATCGGGGCGGGAATCGGCTAACGTAGTGAATGTCGAAAGGCAGACGGGCGAAAGCCAGGAAGTCCCGAGACAAAAACTCCCGCCGGCCGGGAATCGGATCGAAAAGATCTGATAGAGTCGGAAACACCGAAGGGAAGCGCCCGGAGGAAAGCCCGAGAGGGTGAGTACGAAGGAAGCGT
>NZ_BNBC01000044.1:20416-83479 GCF_014654675.1 Streptomyces spiralis | reverse complement strand
CACCGACAACGGCGGGATCTTCGGTCCACGACGATTCACACCAAACCAACGACGAACCTCTGACTCAGGTCACTAGGCAGGGTTCTGGGCTAGGTGGGGTTCTGGCCGCCCCACATGCCCGTGTCCGTGCCGGTGGTCGTCCCTCCGTCGCCGGTGGTGCCGCCGCTCGGGCTGGTGCCGCCGGTCGTACTGCCACCCGTGGTCGGGGTGGATCCGCCCGCGCCGCCCGTGGTCGGGGTGCTGCCTCCCGTGGTGCCGGTGGTGGTGCCCGTGTCCGTGCCTCCGGTGGTCGGGGTGCCACCGGTGGTGTCGCCGGCGGTGGTGTCGCCCGTGGTGCCGGTGGTGTCGCCCGTGGTGCCGCCGGTCTGGCCCTGGACCTGGCCCTGACCCTGGGTGTCCTGACCGCCGGTGTCCGTGCCGGTGGTGGTGGAGCCGTTGTCCTGGCCGCCGGTGCCGGGCGTCTCCACGGCGCCGCTGGACGGCGGCGGCTGGGTCTGGTCGGCGCCGGGCTGGATCTGCAGGTCGAAGTCGCTGGCCAGGGTGTTCTTCAGGGCGTCGCCCATGAACTGGGCCCAGATGCTGCCGGGCGGGCCGCTGCCGTTGATCCGGGCCAGGCCCAGGGCGCCGTAGAGCGGCTTGTGGGCGGCGGTGACCGGGTCCTGGCCCATGACGGAGACGACGGTGGCCAGGTCGGGGGTGTAGCCGGCGAACCAGGCGGCCTGGTCGTTCTCGGCGGTGCCGGTCTTGGCGGCGGCCGGGCGGCCGATCGCCAGCGCCGGGGCGCCGGTGCCGTTCTGGACGACGGACTGCAGGACCGCGGTGGTGGTGTCGGCGGCCTCGCGGCTGACAGCCTGCGAGGTGGTCCGCTCGGGCAGGTCCACCACGTCGGTGCCGTCCTTGGTGATCTTCTTGATGATCGTGTACGTGCCGTGCTTGCCGTGGTTGGCGAGGGTCGCGTAGGCCTCGGCCATGTCGAGGACGCTGGCCTGGGCCACGCCGAGCGCGATGGACGGGCTGCCGATCAGCTCCGGGGTGTCGGACGGGACCCCGAGGGCGACGGCGGTGTCCTTCACCTTGTCGGAGCCCACGTCGACGGCCATCTGCGCGTACACCGCGTTGACGGACTTGTCGGTGGCCTCGCGGACGGTGATGTTGCCGTAGGAGTGCTGGTCCTCGTTCTCGGGGGCGTAGTAGCCGCCGTTCCAGCCCTGTACGGGCCGCTTGTTGGTGCCGTCGTAGAGCGTGTTGGGGGTGATGGGGCGGCCGTCGGCGGTGTCGGAGTGGTTCTGGACGGCGGCGGTGAGGACGAACGGCTTGAAGGTGGAGCCGACCTGGAAGTCCCTGCGGGTGGCGTTGTTGGTGAACTGCTTGACGTAGTCGATGCCGCCGTACATCGCCACGACCTCGCCGGTCTTGGGGTCGACGGCGGCGCCGCCGGCCCGGACGTACTTGTCGACGGGGTTGTTCTTCTTGTCCAGCTTGCTCATCACCTGGTCGTTGACCGCCTTGACGAAGGCGTCCTGCTTGCTCTTCTCCAGGGTGGTGGTGATGCGGTAGCCGCCCGCGGCCAGCTCGTCCTCGCTGAGGATGTTGTTCTTGGCGAGGTAGTCCTTCACGGCGCGGACGAGGTAGCCGCGCTGTCCGGCCATGTTGGTGGGGACGGTGGCCTCCTTGGGCATCGGGAACTTCATGCCTGCCCGATCGGAGGCGCTGAGCCAGTTCTTCTTGACCATGCCGTCCAGGACGTAGTTCCAGCGGGCGACGGCGGCGGCCTTGTTCTCGGGGTGGGCGATCACGTCGTACTCGCTGGGCGCGTTGACGAGAGCGGCGAGGTAGGCGGCGCGGGCCGGGTCGAGGTCCTTGGCCTTGACGCCGTAGTAGGCCTGGGCGGCGGCCTGGATGCCGTAGGCGTTGCGGCCGAAGTAGCTGGTGTTGAGGTAGCCCTCGAGGATCTTGTCCTTGGGCTCGTTGCGGTCCAGCTTGATCGAGATGAAGAACTCCTTCACCTTGCGGGTGACGGTCTGTTCCTGGCCCAGGTAGTAGTTCTTGACGTACTGCTGGGTGATCGTGGAGCCGGACTGCTTGCCCTTGCCGGTGGCGGTGTTCCAGCCGGCGCGGAGCATCGCCTTGGGGTCGACGGCGGACTCGGTGTAGAAGTCGCGGTCCTCGGCGGCCAGTACGGCGTGCTGGGCGTCCTTGGAGACCTCGGCGAGGGTGACGTTCTCGCGGTTGATGTCGCCGTCGCGGGCGATCTCGGTGCCGTCCTCGTAGAGGTAGACGTTGGCCTGCTTCATGGCGAGGGCGTTGGCGGGCGGGATCTTGACCAGGGAGTACCCCAGGAAGAACGCGCCGATCACCAGCAGCACGACGGTGAGGAACCCGCCGAGCACCATTCGCCAGGTCGGCACGAGCCGCCGCCAACCGGTCCGCTTGGCCCGCTTGGACTGCTTGGTCCGCTCGGGCTGTTGGGGCTGGTGGGGCTGCTCCGGCTGCTCGGATCGGTCGCTTGCACCGCCGTCGGCGGCGAGCTGTGCCCTCGGGCTGTCTGCCCCGGGGGTGGCCGGCCGGCTTGCCGAGGGGCTGCCCGCCGGGCCGCCCACAGGGCCGCCCTGGCCGAAAGCTCCCGCGCGGGCGGCCACGCCGCGACCACCCGCGGCACCCGCAGCGCCGGCACCGCCGGCCCATGAGGGCCTGAGGACGGTGGTGTCCTCGTTTCCGCTCGCGGGCTGTCCGCTCTTGCCCGTGTCGTGCTTCGCTGCGGGGGCGTTGGCATTGCCCCGCCCGGCGGCCGCGGCGGCTCCGCCTTCGGCGGAACCCGCGGGGCCGCCCACGGCGTCGCCCTGGCTGCCGCTGCCGCTGCCGCTGCCGCTGCCGCTGCCGCTGCCTCCCGCCGAGGACCCGCCCGTGCTTTCGGCGGTGGAGGACCTGCCCACGCCTCCCGCCGCGCTCCCGGCCGCAGTCTCGGCTCGGTCGCCGCCGGCGCCACCCGGCCGCCCACCCGCGGCAGTCCCCGCGCGGCCCTGGCCCGCGGACTCGTCGCGTTCCTGTCCGGCGGTCCGGGCGGAGTCCTGCGTCGCAGATCCGGAGCTGCCCTGTCCGGTGGCCGTCGTGCGGCCCCGTGCCGCGGAACCCTCGGCGTCCTCCCCGGCCGCCCCCTCGGCATTCTCTCCGGCGCCCCCGGCCGAGTGCCGCGTCGTGGAGCCCTCGGGCTCCCGGGCCGCGGGCTCGGCCGAGCCCGCGCCTGCGGAGGCGGGCCCGGGCCCGGGTGTGGGCTTCGCCGGCCCGGTTCGCTCGGGTTGGTGTGCGGTCGCCTCCGGTTCGGCGGACCGCGGCTGCGGCTGCGCCTCCGCCTGTGGCTGCTCGGCCTGCGGCTGCGGCTCGTCGCTCATCTCGTGCACGGACTCCTGTTTCGCGTCGTACGTCGCCGTACGCCCTCATGCGCCTTCTGCGCCCCCAGATGAAGACTCTCGCACCAAGCGTTCCGTTCCCGGTCTCGGGCAATTGTCCGGACGGAAAAACGCGTGGCATGTCGCGTCGCGCGCGCACTAGGCTCCTGCGCTTCGGTGTCGGCGGACCTTGGAGGGCGTGACGTGGGCGCTGGGCGGTTGTACGCGGCCGTCGCGGCGGGGGGATTCAGACGGTACGCGACGTATCGGGCGGCCACGGCGGCCGGGGTGTTCACGAACACGGTTTTCGGGCTGATTCTCGTGTACACGTACCTTGCGTTGTGGGACGTCCGCCCGCACCTGGGCGGCTACGACCGTGCCCAGGCCGTGACGTACGTGTGGCTGGGACAGGCCTTTCTGTCCACGCTCGCGATCGGCGGGGGCGGCGTCGAGGACGAACTGATGGAACGCATCCGTACGGGTGACATCGCCATCGATCTGTACCGGCCCGCCGACCTGCAGCTGTGGTGGCTGGCGGCCGACCTGGGCCGCGCGATGTTCCAGCTGGTTGGTCGCGGGATCGTGCCCTTCGTGTTCGGGGCGCTGTTCTTCCCCGTCGCGCTGCCCACCGACCCGCTGACCTGGGCGGCGTTCCTCGGTGCCGTGCCGATGGCGATGCTGGTGAGCTTCGGGATCAGGTTCCTGGTCGCGCTGAGCGCGTTCTGGCTGATGGACGGGACCGGTGTGGTGCAGATGGCGTGGCTGGCCGGGTACTTCTGCTCGGGGATGCTGCTGCCGCTGAACGTCTTCCCCGGCGCGCTCGGCGAGGTGGTCCGGGCGCTGCCGTGGTCGTCGCTGCTGCAGGCCCCGGCCGACGTACTGCTGGGGCATGCCGACGCGCTGAACACGTACGTCTTCCAGGGAGCGTGGGCGGTGGCGCTGCTGGCGGCCGGGCGGCTGCTGCAGTCGGCGGCGACGCGGCGGGTGGTGGTCCAGGGTGGCTGAGATCACGGGGGCCGGGCCCCACGGGCGCCGTACGGACGAGGAGACCGAGGCCGCAGTCGCGCCCGCGCCCGTGCCCGCTCCCGCTCCCGCGCTCGCGTCCCGCAGCCGGCCGGCGGACGGCCTGCGGGCCTACCGCCTGATCGCCGGGATGTGGCTGCGTTCCACGATGGCCTACCGGGCCTCCTTCATCATGACCACGTTCGGGAACTTCGCGGCGACCGCGCTGGACTTCGTGGCGATCCTGCTGATGTTCTCCCGCGTGGACGCCCTCGGCGGCTACACGCTGCCGGAGATCGCCTTCCTCTACGGGCTGACCAGCATCTCCTTCGGGCTGGCCGATCTCGCGATCGGCTCGATGGACCGCCTGGGCCGGCGGGTGCGCGACGGCACGCTGGACACGCTGCTGGTGCGCCCGGCCCCGGTGCTCGCCCAGGTCGCCGCGGACCGGTTCGCGCTGCGCCGTCTGGGCCGCGTGGTGCAGGGCGTGCTCGTGCTGGTCTACGCCCTCGGCTCGTTCGACGTGCACTGGACGGCCCCGAAGGTGCTGCTGATGCCGCTGATGATGCTGGGCGGCGCGGCGATCTTCTGCGCGGTGTTCGTCGCCGGGGCGGCCTTCCAGTTCGTGGCGCAGGACGCCTCCGAGGTGCAGAACGCCTTCACCTACGGCGGCACCACGCTGCTCCAGTATCCGCCGACGGTGTTCGCGCGGGAGCTGGTGCGCGGGGTGACGTTCGTGCTGCCGCTGGCGTTCGTCAACTGGCTGCCCGCGAGCTACGTGCTCGGGCGGCCGTATCCGCTGGCGCTGCCGTGGTGGACGGCGTTCGCCTCACCGCTGGTGGGGGTCGGCTGCTGTGCGCTGGCGGGGCTGGCCTGGCGCGTGGGGCTGCGCTCGTACCGGAGCACGGGAAGCTGAAGGGACGTGGAACCCATGGAACTGGACGGACCGGGCGGCGGGACGGACGGGGCGTTCATCGAACTCGACCGCGTCGAGAAGGTCTTCGACGTGCGCAAGAAGACCGGTTTCCTCAAGCGGGAGCGGCGGCGGGTGCGCGCGGTCGACGCGATCTCCTTCTCCGTGGCGCGCGGCGAGATGGTCGGCTACATCGGCCCGAACGGCGCCGGCAAGTCGACGACGATCAAGATGCTCACGGGCATTCTCACCCCCAGCGGCGGCCGGCTGCGCGTCGCCGGAATCGACCCCTCCCGCGAGCGGACGCGGCTCGCGCAGCGCATCGGGGTGGTGTTCGGGCAGCGTACGACGCTGTGGTGGGACCTTCCGCTGATCGACTCCTACCGGCTGATGCACCGCATGTACCGGATCCCCGACGCCCGTTACCGCGCGAACCTCGACCGCTGCGTCGAACTCCTCGAACTGGCCGACCTGCTGGACGTCCCGGTACGCCAGCTCTCGCTCGGCCAGCGCATGCGCGGCGACATCGCGGCGGCCCTGCTGCACGACCCGGACGTCCTCTACCTGGACGAGCCGACCATCGGCCTGGACGTCATCAGCAAGGCCAGGGTCCGCGAGTTCCTGCGCGACCTGAACGCCGAGCGCGGTACGACGGTGCTGCTGACCACGCACGACCTTCAGGACATCGAGCAGTTGTGCTCGCGGGTGATGGTCATCGACCACGGGCGCCTGATGTACGACGGCCCGCTCGCCGGGCTGCACGAGGCGGGCGAGAGCGAACGCACCCTCGTGGTCGACCTGGAGCGGGAGCTGCCGCCGATCGAGGTGCCGGGCACGCGCGTGGTGCGCGTGGAGGGGCCGCGGCAGTGGCTGGCCTTCCCGGCCGCCGAGTCGGCGGCGCCGCTGGTGGCGCGGATCGCGGACCGGTATCCGCTCGTGGACCTGTCGGTGCGGGAGCCGGACATCGAGGCGGTGATCGCCAAGATGTACGCGGCTTCGGCGGCCGGTGCGGAGCGTGCGGTGTCGTAGCTCCGAGCGCGCGGTCTCGTAGCCTGGCGGGCGGGGAACTCGTAGGCTGCTCCACATGACCGACGATGCCCCGGAGCTGCGCGCCTCCGACGCCGATCGTGAACGAGTCGCCGAGGTCCTTCGGGACGCCCTCGCCGAAGGACGCCTGGACATGGCGGAGTTCGAGGAGCGCCTGGACGCGGCGTACAAGGCGCGCACATACGGGGAACTGGCCCCGCTCACCCGTGACCTGCCCGCCGCGCAGACCGCCGCCCCGGTGGTGTCCCTGCACAAGGCGCCCGAGAAGAGCGGGAGTTGGGGGAGCCGCGTGATCGGCGGGGAGGGCTCCTCCTCGTGGGCCGTCGCCATCATGTCCGGGTTCCAGCGCAAGGGGTCCTGGACCGTGCCCAGGCGGTTCAACTGCTTCTCGTTCTGGGGCGGAGGCGAGATCGACCTGCGCGAGGCCAACTTCGCCGACCGCGAGGTCGAGATCAACTGCGTGGCCATCATGGGCGGGATGCAGATCATCGTGCCGCCCGGCGTCGAGGTGATCGTGCGCGGCATCGGCATCATGGGCGGCTTCGACCACCGCGAGGAGGGCGTACCGGGGGAGCCGGGCGCCCCGCGCGTGATCGTGACGGGCTTCGCCTTCTGGGGCGGCGTGGGTGTGGAGCGCAAGCTCACCAGGACGGAACGGCTCCGGCTGAAGGAAGAGCGCCGCCAGGAGAAGCTGGACCGCCGGTCCGAGCGCCGCGAACTGCAGGCGGCCCGCCGAGAGGAGCGCTGGGAGCAGCGCGACCGCCGCAGGCACCGCCACCACTGACGGATCAGACCCCCCTCTGGACCGCCCGCCGCAGACTCTCCAGGCTGAACACCTCGCCCATCCTCCGGTACCCCAGGTCGCTGGGGTGCAGATGGTCCCCGGAGTCGTACGCCTCGCGCAGCCGCCGCGGGTCGTAGGGGTCCCGCAGCGCCCGGTCGAAGTCGACGACGCCGTCGTACACCTCGCCGGCCCGGATGGCGCCGTTGACCTGCTGCCGTACCGCCTCGCGTGCCGCCGTCCACCCGGGGTGGCCCCCGAGGGGCATCAGGGTCGCGCCGACGACCTTCAGGCCGCGCGCGTGGGCCTGCCGTACCAGTGTGCGCAGCCCGGCGACGATCTTCGCCGGGTCGGGCAGCGCCCGGTTGCGCAGGATGTCGTTGATGCCGAGGTCGATCACGACGGCCTTGGCGTTCGTGCGCTCCAGCACGTCCCGGGAGAAGCGGTGCAGCCCGCTGGGGTTGGCCGCGGGCCGTCCGGGCCCGTCGGTGAGTATCTCGTTGCCGCTGATGCCCTCGTTGACGACGCTGTAGCGGGGCACGTCCCGGTCCGCGGCGACGGCGGCCCGCAGCCGCTGTGCCAGGACGTCGGTCCAGCGGTGGTTGGCGCCCGCGGTCGAGGTGATGCCGTCGGTGATCGAGTCGCCGAGGACGACGACGGTCCCGTCCGCCTGGTCGCTGAGCAGGTCCAGCGAGGTCAGGTAGCGCCAGTACGGCGTCCGCTCGGTGTACGGCGTGCCGGTGGTGTCCTCGGTGTGGTCGCCCTGGGCGACGTAGGAGGTCTGGCGGGCGCGCGGATGGTAGGTGACCGGGCCGGAGGGGGTGGGGGAGTAGGTGGTGACCAGGACGTCCGCGTCCTGCGGTACGGCGATGCGGACGGCGTCGCTGACGACCCGCCCGCCCGGCGGGACGACGACGCTCGGCACGCCGGAGAAGGTGAGCCGCCGCATCGTGCCCGTGGCGGCGGCAGCGGTGCCGTCGGTGCCGGTGCCCCTGGCGGCGGCGACCGCGACCGAGGCGTGCGCGATCGTCAGCGGCGACCGGCCGTAGAGATTGGACAGCGTGATACGGGCACTCGTACCCGCGACGCTCGTGTGCACGACGTTGCGCACCGAGCGCCGCGCCGTGCCGGTGGTCTCCGTGCCGGGTTCGCCGGCGGCCGGGGCGGCGGCCCAGGCCCCCACCCAGACGGCCGTGGAGGCGGGTGCGACGGAGCCGTGCCGGCCGTGCCGGGCAGCGAGGGAGTCCTCGGGGGCGCCGTCGTCGGAGGAGAGCACGCCGTACAGAGCGGCGGAAGCGGCCACGATCAGCGCGACGATCGCAGCGAGCAGGCCGTAGCCGTGACGCCTGGTCATATGGGTGACGTTCTCCTCCGGCGGCGGGGGCCCAGCGCTCCGGTCCTCTTCCGACAGACGCCGGGAACTTCTGTCGCGTTCCGGGAGTCGCTCAGGCAGGGACAATTGTGTACGGGACCCGTGGGCCCTCATCGAACGGGTGGACCAAAACGGGCGGACCAAAAGGCTCCGGAGCACCCTGGTGCGGCCGGAGCCACCGGACCGGAGCGGATCGAAGGACTGGAGCGGACCGAAGGACCGGAGCGGAGCCGAACGGTCGAGTGGATGGAAGGGTGGATGGAACCGACGACACAGGCCGGCCCGGAAGCGGCGCAGGCGCAGGCGGAGGCGGAGGCCGCCGTCTCGCGCCGCGCGATGACCGTGTTCAGCCCCGCCGACGAGGAGCGCCGGCGCGGTGTGCGCCGGATGAAGCTGACCGCTACCGGGCTGCTGCTGTTCGTGGCCGTGGTGTACGTCCTCGCCAAGTGGGCCGAGCACCGGGGCGCGGGCGCCTGGGCGGGCTACGTCGCCGCGGCGACCGAGGCGGGCATGGTGGGCGCCCTGGCCGACTGGTTCGCCGTCACCGCCCTCTTCCGCCACCCCCTGGGCCTGCCCATCCCGCACACCGCGATCATCCCCACCAAGAAGGACCAGCTCGGCATCTCACTGGGTGAGTTCGTCGGCGAGAACTTCCTCTCCGAGGACGTCGTACGGCTGCGGCTGCGTGCCGTGGGGATCGGCAGCCGCCTCGGTGCCTGGCTCGCCCACCCGGAACACGCGGACCGGGTGACCGCCGAGCTGGCCACCGCGCTGCGCGGCGCCCTGACGGTGCTGCGCGACTCGGATGTGCAGGCGGTGGTCGGCGAGGCGATCACCCGCCGGGCGGGCGCCCAGGAGATCGGGCCCGGCCTCGGCAAGATGCTGGAGAAGATCGTCGCCGACGGCGGCCACAGACGCGTCGTCGACCTGGTCGTCACCCGTGCGCACGACTGGCTGGTGCTGCACGGCGACTCCGTGATGGACGCGGTGCAGGGCGGCGCGCCCGGCTGGACCCCGAAGTTCGTCGACCGGAAGGTCGGGGAGCGCGTCTACAAGGAACTGCTGCGTTTCGTCACCGAGATGCGGGACATGCCCAGCCATCCCGCGCGCGGGGCGCTGGACCGCTTCCTCACCGACTTCGCCTCCGACCTGCAGTCCGACAGCGACACACGCGCGCGGGTGGAGCGGCTCAAGGGCGAGGTGCTGGGCCGGGGCGAGGTCCAGGACCTGATCGCCTCCGCCTGGACGGCCGTACGGTCCATGATCGTCGCGGCGGCGGAGGACGAGCACAGCGAGCTGCGCCTGCGCGTGCGGGCCTCCCTGCTCTCCCTGGGCGCCCGGATGGCCGTGGACCCCAAGGCGCAGGGCAAGGTGGACCGCTGGGTGGAGGGCGCGGCGGTCTACGTGGTGACGACGTACCGCAAGGAGATCACCTCCCTGATCACCGACACCGTGGCGAGCTGGGACGCCGAGCACACCACCCGCAAGATCGAGGCCCACATCGGCCGCGACCTGCAGTTCATTCGCATCAACGGCACGGTGGTGGGCTCGTTGGCGGGGTTGCTGATCTACACGGTGTCGCGGGTGCTGGGGGCGTAGGGGGAGCGGTCGCCGCGGGGCCGGGTGGACCGGGTGGGCCGGCTGACGGACCGGGTTGGGCCGGCTGACTGTGGCCGGTTTTGGGTGGCCGGGTAGTCCGTTCGGCCGTGACCGGTTTTCCATGGCCGGGTAGGCCGGCCGCCGTGGCCGGTTATCCATGGCCGGGTAGGCCGACCGCCGTGGCCGGTTAGCCATGGCCAGGTAGGCCGACCGCCGTGGCCGGTTTCCGATGGTGGGTAGGCCGGTCGGCCGTGCCCCGGGCGTGATCCGTTCCTTCGAGGGGAACCCGCATGGGGTTCCGCTCGACGAGGAGGGAGCCCATGGCCACCGCCGACGCGGCCACCGGCCGTACCGTGACCACCAGCATCCCCGCCCGGCTCGACCGCCTGCCCTGGTCGCGCTGGCACTGGACGATCGTCATCGGTCTCGGCACCGTGTGGATCCTCGACGGCCTGGAAGTCACCGTCGTGGGCAACATCGCCGGCCGGCTGTCGGAGCCCGGCAGCGGCCTGTCGATCACCTCGGGTCAGGTCACGGGCGTGGCGGCGGCCCTCTATGTGGCGGGCGCCTGCACGGGCGCCCTCTTCTGGGGCCGGCTGACCGACCGCTGGGGCCGCAAGAGGCTCTTCATGATCACCCTTGCGGTGTATCTCGCGGCGACGGCCCTGACCGCCTTCTCCTTCCAGGCCTGGTGGTTCTTCCTCTTCCGCTTTCTGACGGGCTTCGGGATCGGCGGCGAGTACGCGGCGATCAACTCCGCGATCGACGAGCTGATCCCCGCGAACTACCGGGGACGCGTCGACCTGATCATCAACGGCAGCTTCTGGGTCGGCGCGGTGGGCGGTTCCCTGCTGTCGATCCTGGCGCTGAACACCGACATCCTGGCCGCCGACGTCGGCTGGCGGATGACGTTCGCCCTGGGCGCCGTCCTGGCCCTGGTGATCCTCCTGGTCCGCCGCCACGTCCCCGAGAGCCCGCGCTGGCTGCTGATCCACGGCCGGGACCGCGAAGCCGAGGAGGTGGTGGCCGACATCGAGAGCCGCGTCGAGGCGGAGAAGGGCGAGCCGCTGCCCGAGCCGCACGGCGAGATCACCATCCACCAGCGCAGGAGCGTGAGCTTCGTCGAGATCGGCCGCACCGTCTTCGCCGACTACCGCAGGCGGGCCGTCCTCGGCTTCTCGCTCTTCATCGGGCAGGCCTTCCTCTACAACGCCATCACCTTCGGCTTCGGCGCCATCCTGACCAAGTTCTTCGACGTGCCCTCCGACCGTACCGGCTACTACTTCGCCGTCATCGCGGTCGGCAACTTCATGGGCCCGCTGCTGCTGGGCAAGCTCTTCGACACCGTCGGCCGCCGGGTGATGATCTCCTCCACCTACCTGCTGTCCGGCGTGCTCCTGTTCGGCACGGCCTGGCTGTTCCACAGCGGCGTACTGAGCACGGTCACGCTGACGGCCTGCTGGTGCGTCGTGCTGTTCTTCGCCTCGGCCGGCGCCTCCAGCGCCTATCTGACCGTCTCCGAGATCTTCCCGATGGAGACCAGGGCGATGTCCATCGCCTTCTTCTACGCCATCGGCACCGCGGCCGGCGGCATCAGCGGCCCGCTGCTCTTCGCCGACCTCACCGGCACCGGCAAGATCGGCGACACGGTCCTCGCCTTCTCCATCGGCGCCGCCCTGATGTGCGCGGCGGGCCTGGTGGCGGCCTTCCTGGCCGTGGACGCCGAGCGCCGCTCCCTGGAGGACATCGCCAAGCCGCTGACGGCGGTGGCGCAGAAGGCGAAGGCGGCCGCCAAGGGCGGCGGCCACCAGGACACCACGCCGCCTGGCTCGCCTCCGGACGCCACGCCCCCGTCGTCGAGCCCGGCCTGACCTGACGGTGGGCGGATCCGGAACCTACGCCTACGGGTGACGCCGGTCGGCGACGGCCCAGGAGGCCAGCGCGACCGCCCCCGCGACGGTGAACACGGACGGCCAGGCGCCCATCTTCTTGGCCAGCGGATGCGACCCGGCGAACGCGGCGACATAGGCGGCGGTGAGCGCCCCGGCCGCCTTCCCGCCGGCCCGCTGCCGCCACTGCTGCGCGGCGGCGGCCCCGGCGACGGCCAGTACGGCCCCGCCCAGCTGCCGCTTCCTGGTCCACCGGGCCACGCCGTACCCGCCGACGAGCCCACCGGCGGCGACCACCGCCGGGGGAACCTTCGCCGCGACCTTCGCCATCACTGCCTCCCGCAGACGTCGAACAGAAGTCGAGCAAACCGAGGCTAACCCGCACAAGAGTCCGCCGATCGACCGCCCCTCCGGACCGCGACTCACCGGTCCACCGAATGAGACGCAGGTCACATCATCCGCTCGGGCAGAGCTGTCACACGCCGAGGCCGGCCTCCGTCGTACCTGTGCAACGCCGAAACAACGAGCCGACGACAAGCAAGTCGACAAGCAGGTCGACAAGCAGGACGACGAGCAAGGAGCCCACGATGGAAGCCCGTATCAACCTCTTCGGTAACGACGTCGCGAACAAGTTCCTCCGCTACATCAACTCCGCGGGCAAGGTCCTGTCGGACTCGACGCTCCCGCACGCGACGCAGGAACTGGTGAAGATCCGCGCCAGCCAGATCAACGGCTGCGGTTTCTGCACCGACATGCACACCAAGGACGCCCTGCACGCCGGGGAGACCGCGCAGCGCCTCCTCCTGGTCGCGGCCTGGCGGGAGGCGAAGGTCTTCACCGAGGCCGAGCGTGCCGCGCTGGAGCTGGTCGAGCAGGGCACCCGGATCGCGGACGCGGCCGGCGGCGTGAGCGACGAGGTCTGGGAGAACGCCACCAAGCATTACGACGAGGACCAACTGGCCGCCCTGGTCTCCCTGATCGCCCTCATCAACGCCTACAACCGCGTGAACGTCATCGTCCAGCAGCCGGCGGGCGACTACCAGCCGGGCATGTTCGGCTGAGCCGGAGCCCGGACCCGGCACTCGACCCGAGTCAGCCAACCTGAGCTGCCTCTTGTCAACTTTCATCCAGCGGGTTATATAAGGGGCGTAGGGCATCGCACAGCAGTGCCGCACGAGAGGAGTGACCTGTGATGCTCATGCGCTCCGACCCGTTCCGTGAGTTCGACCGGCTCGCGCAGCAGGTCTTCGGCCCGGCCCGCCCCGGCACGATGGCCATGGACGCCTACCGCTCCGGAGACGACTTCGTCGTCCACTTCGACCTTCCAGGGGTCGACCCGGAGACGATCGACCTCGACGTCGAACGGAACGTGCTCAACATCCGCGCCGAGCGGAAGTCCCCCGCCCCCGAGGGTGCGGAAATGATCGCCGCCGAACGCCCCACGGGCGCCTTCACCCGCCAGCTGTTCCTCGGCGACACCCTCGACACCGACCGCATCGACGCGTCGTACGAGGACGGCGTCCTCACGCTGCGCATCCCGGTGGCCGAACAGGCCAAGCCGCGCAAGATCCAGGTTGCCGGCGGCAACCGGCGCAGGCAGCTGACCGGCTGACCACCTGCTCCGGCAGCCGCGGCGCAAGCGGCTCACGAGAGGCGTCCCGCGGGCATGGTGCCGCCCTGTGGCACCACCCGCGGGCGCCGCAGTGACGTGTCCCTGCCCGGACGGACCCCACGCGGAGGAGAACCACAGAATGATCGCGACGACGGCACCGGTCGAGACGACGAGGCGCGGCACGAGCGCCGCGCGCGGCGACGAAGCGGCAGAACACCGGCGGTGGGAGGAACTGGCCGAGAAGGTGAGGGAAGCCGGCCAGTACGCGACAAGATCGGAGGCCGAACGAGTCACCCGCATAGTCCTCTCGGCCCTGGGCGGCCATGTGACCGGCGAGGAACGAGTGGACCTGGCCCGGACCCTCCCCAGGGAAGCGGCACAGGTGATCGCCTCCCAGATCCCGGTCACCCGCCCCCTCACCGCACCGGAGTTCGTCGAGGCGGCCGCGGCCCGCATCGAGGGCTCCACACCGGCCACGGCCCGTTGGGACGTCAGCTCGGTCCTGAGCGTCCTGGCCGACATGCTGGCCCCGAACCTGCTGAACCGCATCCTGGCCCAACTCCCGCCGGGTTATGCGCTGCTGTTCGGCAGGGCGGAACTGGCCGCGGCTCGGTAACGCCTACGCACGTACCCACCAGACCTGCGGCCACCGCCAGGAAGCGGGAGTTCCCCGGCGGTGGCCACCGCGGTGACGCGATCAGTTCACCGCGATCCCCTCCATGCCCCCGTTGTCGTAGGCGGGCAGTCCGGTCACGGACGTCACCTGGCGCAGGGCTCCGTCGGCGGGGTCGACCGCGTAGCCGGTGACGGTATCGGCGCCGGCGTTCTGGACGTACAGGTAGTCACCGCCGGCGGCCATGTCGATCGGTCCCGCGTCGCTCGCCGCGGCGGTCTGTGCCATGGGCACTCCGGAGGAACCGGCCTCGAACCGACTGATGTTCGCACTGCCGGCGTTCGTGCCGTAGTAGTGGCCGTCGACGCCGACGATCCAGCACGGGGCCGTCTTGCCGTCGGACGCGGAGGAGCCGATCACACTGAGCGTGCCGTCCGGGGCGAGGTGGTAGGCGGTGACGGTCGACGGGCCCGCCTCGGTGAGGAGCAGATCGCCCGCCTCGTCGAAGACGCCGGCGAACGGCACCGGGTTGGCACTGGGGCTGGTCACCGGGGCGGAGGCCGGCCGGCCGCCGTAGAAGGGGAACACCTGGACGGCTGTCAGCGCGGCGGTTGAGGTCGCGATCTTTCGTCTCATGCTCCGCCTCCAAAGCGAGGTTATTGGTCCAGACCAAGTTGGGGGGCTGGGGGCGGGCGCCGTCCAGACGAGGCTCGGCGGCGTAAGACTCCTGTACGGCTTGGGGCGGCATGGATGGGTCAAAACGCCGATCTGCGAGGCCTCTTACCTCCGAGAGCGGGCCTGAGCTGTCACGAACCACTCCCATGCCCCTTCCGACACGGCGAGGCAAGAGCCCTCCGGCCATTTGGAGTCCCGTATGAGCACGCCGCCCGACGGGACGAAGGCGGCCTCCACGCACTCAGTGGTGTTGCCGCCGCTATGTGACGACTTGAACCACGCCAGCTCATGTGGGAACGAAGGGTCGGCAGGCATTTACAACTCCTTGCGAACGCGGTCGATCAGGGCGGAGGAAGCCTCCATGTCCAACGCTTGTGCGCGCAGATACTCGAACGCAAGTCTGTATCGCTCCAGTTCTTCGTCCTTCTCCAGGAAGAGGGACCCGGTGTGGAAGTCGACGTAGACGACATCGAGGGTCGGCTCCCGGCCTCCGATCACGACGAAGCTGCCCAGTGCTGCGGCGTGAGCTCCCTTGGAAAAGGGCAGCATCTGCAGCGTGATGTGGGGAGACTCGTTGGCCTCAAGCAGTCGGCCGAGTTGTTCCCTCATGACCTGCGGAGAGCCGACAACCCTGCGGATGACGGACTCGTCCAGGATGGCCCACAGGCGAAGCGGCCTCGGCCGCGAAAGGATCTCCTGCCGCTTCATGCGGATGTCGACGAGCCGCTCGATCTCCTCCGCTTCCAGGGGTACTTCATTGGCCTTCTGCACAGCGGTGCTGTAGTCGCGGGTCTGGAGCAGCCCTGGGACGTAGACGCAGGAGAAGTGGCTCTCCCCGACCGCTTCGTCCTCAAGCGTGAGCAGCAAGTTCATGCTCTCGGGGATGGAGTCGGCGAAGGTGCTCCACCAGCCCTGCTGCCTCGCGTCCTTGGCGAGTCCGACAACAGCGCGCCGCTCGGTCTCGGTGGCGCCATACTCCCGGCACAGGGCATCGATAACGATCCACTTGACCGGCCCTGCTTGGGTCTCGTATCGGCTGACCGTCGCCTTCGATACCCCGACAAGCAGACCGGCTTCCTCAAGCGTCAGACCCTTCCGGGCGCGCAACTTGCGCATCATCGCACCCAGTTGTCGCCGGCGTGTGGTGGTCCGTTCGGACATGTGGCTCCTTCGCCGTGTGCCGGGCGGCGGCCCGGAAGACGCCCATCAGGCTAGGTAGCTCTATGCGGGGCTCACCATCAGCTTCACTCGATTGATTCTGGTGAGAAGTTACACAGCGAGACTTCCCGTGTGCCATGCTCGGCCTCGGATCGCTACGCAGTGCAGCCGATCAGATACGGCAGGCGCAGGCATGTGCGTGGCCTGGGAGTGAGGATTGGCGATGTCCGTCCCCAAAACAACTGATTGCCGGGTCCGCTGCGTTCTGCCATTCGAGGCCGCGCCTAGCGAGGTGACGCTGCTGCGGAGAGCTGCCGCAAGGCAACTGAGCAGGTGGAATGTGCCGGTCGCTGTCGACGAGGCCGAAGTCATCGTCACGGAGCTGGCGACAAACGTCGTCAAGCATGTGGGGGAGGGTGCCTCGGCGATGCTCGTTCTGGAGTGGAGGCGTGACCGACTCCGGCTGGAGGTCCACGACCGGAGTCCTGCTCTCCCGTCCCTCCGGGACGCGGACTGCTACGAAGAGTGCGGTCGAGGCCTGCATCTCATCGCCGGCCTCGCCGTTGGCTGGGGGGCGGTTGTCACCGCTGGCGGCAAGGCGGTCTGGTGTGAGGTGCCGCTCAGTGCAGAGACGGATTGCCTTCGAATCGAGCGGGCGGTCGAGGCGCTGGAGAGGTACCAGGGCGCCGAAAGCGGCGCAGGCCGGCGCGGGCGGAGCCGGGACGCTGCCCTTGAGAAGTGCGCAGTCGAGCTGATCGCCGACCTGCTCCACTGGACAGCCGCACGTGGGCACGACCCGGAAGACGTCCTTGACCGGGCTCACATGCACTACGAAGCCGAAGCGGAGATGGCCTAGTGGGACGCCGACCGAGTGGGCATCCCCATCTCCGCGCGCAGAGATGCTGGAGTGCGCCAGGATTCTGCAAGACGGCTCCTGTGGAGCATGCGGTGGCAGTTCGCGCACAGGAGGGCAGGATCTGCGATCCGGGTCTCCGTTACGCCCGATATGTGGAGAGGCAGCCTGTGGTGGACCTCTATGGAGCCGTCTCCCGGCTCGCCGTCGGCAGCGGTGAAGCCGAACGAGCACAACTCACACCGCAGCGGCGTGCCCTCTTCCAGTACCGCCTGGATCTTACGGTCGTGCATGGGCTTGCCCCGCTAGCGGTAGAGGGCCGGCGTCTGAGGGGCCACCCCTCGCGGCTCAGTCGGACACCCTTCGTAGTGACCCCGGATCCCCGGCGCGGGCTGTCGCGATATCGTACGGGCATTCGAAAATTGGCGTCCGTTGGGCTGGTGGTGGCCAAGGTGGTCCAGGGGATGCCGCACACTGGTGTGTGCCGCCGTGTCGAGTCGCAATGTCAGTGGGTCGTGTCACCCTCTGTGAGGGCTGCCGTATGAGGCGTCACTGGAATTCGTGCAAGAGGAGGGGCCATGACCGGGACTGACCGGGGCTACACGTCGATCGAGATCTGTGCCGGCGCGGGCGGACAGGCGATCGGACTGCACTTGGCCGGTTTCAGGCACCTTGCCCTCGTCGAGATCGACAAGTACGCGGCGGCGACCTTGCGTGAAAACATCGAGGTGCACCCGAAGTGGGACTGGGAGCGCGATAACTGCGATGTTCTCTGCAAAGACGTGCTTGAGTTCGATCCCGAGCGTGACCTGGAGAAGAGCGCCCGTCTGTATCGGCGGGGTGAGGTTGACCTGCTCGCCGGCGGCGTCCCGTGCCCGCCCTTCTCTCACGCTGGCAAGCAGCTCGGCGAGGACGATGAACGCGATCTCTTCCCGCGCATCTTGGAGCTGGCCGAACTCATCCGCCCTCGCGCTGTGATGATCGAGAACGTCCGCGGTCTCATGGACGCCAAGTTCGACGACTACAGGTCACGAATCCGGGCCAGTCTCGAGGAGATGGAGCCTGACGACGACGGACTGCCCGGCTATGAGGTTGTGGGGTGGGAGGTGTACGAGGCTGAGAAGTTCGGTGTTCCGCAGCTTCGGCCGCGTTCCATCCTCGTCGCGTTCCGGAAGGACGTACTCAAGGATCTGAAGTACGAAGCTCCGGCGCCCAGTGCCGAGAGGGTCACCGTCTTCGATGCGCTTGAGGAGACGATGAAGGAGCGCTTCAAGCCGTTCAAGGACGGGTCTCGGGCTGCCCAGGCGCAAAGGGCGTTTGACGCTTGGAAGGAGAACGCCCGCAAGGACGTCGCCCCCACGCTCGTGGGAGGCTCCAAGAAGCATGGCGGTGCCGACCTTGGTCCCAGCCGGGCTAAGAAGGCGTGGCGAGCGCTCGGGGTATCGGGCATGGGCGTGGCCAACGCGCCGGTGAACGGTGAGCCGACCGGTACGGAGGACAGGGATTTGTTCGGTGCCGAAGGCCCGATGCTCACGGTTCGGCAGGCCGCGATCATTCAGGGGTTCCCGACGGAATGGGACTTCGCGGGGCGCAAAACGGCCCAGTACCGGCAGGTAGGAAACGCGTTCCCGCCGCCCGTCGCACAGGCCATCGGCGAATCGATCATCGAGGTGCTCAAGGCGGACCGCAGGCGGGCTGCCGGTCGGTGACTGAGGGCGGCTGAGAAGCGGCATACGTGGGCGGTACCGCAGCTCAGCCGTCCGTCATGGCGTCCGGCTGTCCAAGTGCGCCAGAAGGGCATGGATGTCATCGGCGTCCATGCCCAGGCCCGTGGTCTCCTCCTCTTGGAGATCGCCGAGCTGGCGCACCGCGGGGTCGTCGAGCACACTGCCCAGGAAGTGCAGCTTCTTTTCGAGACGCATAGCGACGATTTCGTCGATCGTGCCCCGGGCCGCCAGAACGGTCACGCGCGTCTCGGTGTCTGGAGGCAGCCCCAGCCGGTGAATGCGGTCAAGGCTCTGCAGGAAGCGGCCAGCCATGAAGTCGCGGTCCACGTACACGGCATCGTGGCAGACCTGGTGAAGACTGATCCCTTCACCAAGGGTCGCGGGGTTGGAGATCAGGACCTTGCATGACGGGTCCTCACGGAAGCGGCTGAGCTCAGCTTCCCGGTCCTGGGCCGAGGTGGCGCCGTAGACGGAAGCCGGGGCATGCGGTGCCAGCAGCTCCTCCAGAGTTTTCTGGCTTCGGATGAAACCAGTCCAGACCAGTGTCTTGCGGTCGGCCTGCGCGTTCTTCGCGACGATGCGAACGGCCTCCTCGTACTTCGGGGAAAGTTCATGCTGCGGCAGTCGCTGGAGCAGCGTGTGAAGTGAATCGCCATGGGAGACGTCCAGCGTCGGCAGCTGAAAGGCGAGAGGGTCGTAGGGGTTGTCACTCGGGGCCAGCAGAGCCGGACTGATGGCGGCCATCAGGGTGCGCATCGCCGCCTTGCCGAGTGCGGCCAGGTCACCTCGGCGTGCGGACGGTATCCCCTTGAGTGCGTCGTACAACTCGCGGTGCAAGGGCGGAAGTTCGACATAGCGGACTACGGGTTCAAAGGGAGGGAGGCCGAGCTCCTTCTTCGTTGTCCGCGTGAACAGCGGACGTAGGGCCTGGCTGGCGTAGGCGAGATCGCCGCCGCTGACCGCTTCGACGACGAGTTGCTTTCCGCGGCCTGGCCAGACGAACGAGAGCAGGCTTTCCAGATCCCGGGCGCCGTTGGGAGCTGGTGTCCCAGTGAGGATGAGGCGCCGCCGGGCCAGTGGACCCAGCGACAGACAAGCAGATCCGTAGGTGCCGCGGGCTCCGAGTTTCATACGGTGCGCTTCGTCGAGCACGAACATCGCCGGAGCCGTACGCAGCCACTCCGACAGGTGGTTGACAGACCCGGACAGCCTTTCGTAATTGACCAGGACAACATCGGCTTCCGGATCGGGGAATCCGGTGTCCATGACGGATGTCAGCAGGGGTTCCTTGAAGCAGAACTCCCCTTCGAATTGCCAGGACTCGTAGGCCGGCTTGGGGCATACGACGAGAAGTCGCCGGACCTCTCCCCGCTCGCGCAGGGCGCTGAATACCGCCAGGGCCGTGCGGGTCTTGCCGGCACCGGGGACGCTGAAGTTCGCGCCGTGCCCCAGGGACAGCAGCTCCCCGATGTCCCGCAGCTGGAACGAAGTGAGGTCTGCCTGCCAGCCCGCGCCCAGCAGCGCTTGGACATCACCTGGAGTGAGCGGCAGCTGCTCGGAGCCGGCAGCCGATGAGCCCAGCCGGGCCTGTACTGTCTCGGCGTCATCAAGGACACCGGTGACCAGGCTGGCCAGCTCAGGCTCCCACTCGACATCAGCGTGGGGCCAGGTGGCCAGCTCGCCGATTGAGAACAGAAAGCTGTCCAGATCAGCATCCGATGTCAGCGGGCCGCGCTGGCCACCCGGAGTCACCCGGGTGGCCAGCATCCCGAAGTCGCCTTCCAGGCCCGGCCGGGCACGGAGCACTGCCCGCGTCCTGGTGACGTCGAAGCTGATCCGGAGCGACGGGAGGTCAGAGTGCGTCATCGCTGGTCTGCCACGACCTCACGCAGCCACGACAGGCCCTCCCCCGGGAGCTGGATGCTCTTTGACGCTTCGGCTGACACCTTGGTCAGTGCTTGCCTGAGTGCGATCAGAGTGTCATCGAAGGCGGCTTCATCCAGGCTGTTGTTGCCCCGTGCCAGCACCAGGTCGGTGATGCACTGCTGAAGTTCTCGAACTGCCGCGTTGACTCGGTCGGGGGCCGCAAGCCGCTTCTTCCGGTCGCGGTTCGCCTTGTCAGCATCCTGGATTGACTCCTCGAAGGCCTCCCGCAGCGAAGACAGGGAAGTGTTGGCCGCAGTGAGCTCTTCGGCGGTCGCTGTGGACGCGGACTTCTGTGTGGCCTTCGCCCGGAGGAGCACGTCAGTGAGGGCACGGGCCCCGGCTGTTTCGGAACTTGGTGCCGGCACGGAACGATTGAGACCAGGGATGGAGACCGCCTTCGGCGGCTCCGGGGCGGCTGCGCGGATCCCTTCAGGCAAGTAGCGTTCCAGGTACTTCTCGCGGAAGTCGGTGCGGATATTACGGATATCAGTCTTGGCGAATTCAAGGACAATCGCCGCCAACCGGTATTCAAGGAGGGTGTCCGCCGCCTCCTTGTTCTTGGCCTTCTCCTTGTCATAGGTTCGGTAGAGCTCGGCGAAGCTCTCCTTAGCGTCCTCGAAGTCCATGAGGCGCAGTTTGATCCGGCCGTGCTCGCTGCGCTTGACGAGGTCGCGCAGCTGTCCGAGAACCCATGTGTCCCGTTCCAGCGCCCGCGTTGTGGTGTGAAACAGCTTGGCGATGGCGGGAAGAGGCAGCCCCTGGCTTATCTGCTCCTCAATGGCCATCAGCTTGTTGACGTAGGAGTATTCGCGCCGCCGGTCCGGCCTGAGCTGCAGCGACAGCTCAACGGAGAGAATATCGTCCCAGGTGCAGCTAGCCGGCAGAACACCCACGCGGATGGACTGGACGCCCAGCTCTTTGAGAGCGGCCCGGCGGGTGTTGCCGTTGACGAGAACACCTTCACGGGAGATGAGTCCCGGCTCGTTCTGGCGGTGTTCGTGAAGGCTCTCCTTCAGTTTGTCGAAGTCCGGATCGCGCTGGCGCGGGTCAGACGGCATTGCTGTCAGCAGGTGGTGCAGGTAGCTCTGGCCGGCTTCGGACCAGTGATCCTTAGCCAGTGCCTCTTCCTGCACGGGGTCGTAAGCGCGTTGTGCACTGACCCTGTGGGTGGCGGGGTTGTAGTAGAGCCGTTCTACCGGCATGTCGATGACTTCGACGTGGATAGGGCGGCCTCGGAACTCCACGCGGAGTGTTTCAGGCACTGCGTCACCTGCGCGCACATCCTGGAGTCGCTGCTCGACCAGGGCGCGGTTCTCATCCGCGATCGGGGGGACGCCGAAGTCCGTCGGCATGGGTACCTCTCGTCGTGAAGTGAGCGGGGAAACGATGATGTCGAACGCCGGCAAGGGAGCCGCAGGCTCCTACCCCAGGCCTTCGCGGAAGGCTTCGCGTGCCTCGGCCGGCAGTGCCCGGTACTTCGCCCAGACGTCCTCGACGGAACTGAACGTCCGCGCATCCCGCTTGATCCAGGACTTCAGGATGTCGAGTTCGAGCGAGGGGAGCGAGGCAGCCTCGGAGAGCAACGCCGGCACGTCGTACGTGGAACCGATGCCGCCGACTCGGCAGCGGTTGCACTCGACGACGTACTGGAGAGCCTTTGTCCCGTTCGGCAGCAGGACTTCACGCCTGGCCACGTCGAGCTGAGCTGTGACCTCCGAGTCGGCGTACGTGTCTCCCGGGGTGGCGCCACACGAACTGCACTTGTGGTTGTAGGTGGCCAGCAGCTCCCGGCGCTGGTTCACCGTGATCGCACTCTTGGGCCGAGTACCGCGGCCCGGCTCCCAGACGGGCTCGCCGCGCTGCACATAGCGCTGCTCGTTGGCGTCCAGGCCGATGTCCTCACGCTTCGTGTCGATCTTCCACCCGAAATCACGGAGATCCCGCATGCGGCGGTCGATCTGCGCCACATCCGGAAAGGCATCGCGGAGCTGTGCCTTGGTGAAGACGTTCCCTTCGCCGACCACCTGGACGAGCCAGAGTGCGGCCCGCTTCATCGTGCCCAGTTTGCTGTCCTGCCATGAAGGCAAGGCCGTGCTCATCTCCACCTCGCAGAGCCTGAGCGGGCCAGCCCGGCTGCATGTCAGGACAGTTGGTGCCTGACGGTGGCCCGCTGGGCACAACGGAACTCCAAGCCGACCTGAAAGTGAAGCTGCTGGGTGTCCGGATGAGCATCCGGACACAATTGAGAAGCCCGTTCGGGTTGGGCGGCGGCACACTGTCGTCAAAGCTGCCTGCAGTGAGGACAGAAGGAGCTGGCGTGCCGAGACCGGGTCACTTCAGAGAACTGGATGCCGAAATTCCGGATGAGAGAAGGGCCCTCGCCAGGGCTTTGCGCGGGTTGATGAAGGTGGTTGGCCTCTCGCTGCGGCAGACGCATGAGGAGCTGGCAAGGCGCGACCACAGCTGCGACACCTCAGCGAGCGCACTGTCCGACCTGCTCAACGCACGCATACACAGGCCCAAGGGGCAAGTTATCCGCGCGCTCTACGACCTGGCGGAGACCGTGGCGCGGACGAACGGTGCCGCAATGCCGACCACCTGGGAGGAGCTGGAGGACCTCTGGCTCAAGGCGCGTCAGCCGCCGGCACGCCTGTGTACCAACTGCCAGCGGACTATGTTGCCGGTCCCCCCAGCGCAGGGGGACCGGCAACACGGGAAAGGGCAGTGGCCCACCGCGCTGATCCTGTTGGACATGAAGCAGACCAGAAGGGCTGAGGACGTTGCCGGCATCCTGCGGCACGTCGGCATGGCGGGGGGGCCGGCAGAGGTGGCTCACGCGGTGGCCGCGTGCAGGGCGTGCGGGCTGCGTTCTGAGGCAGACGTGATCCTCAGGTATGCACAGACCGGACGCGATGGGCGCCAGCTTGCCGAGATCGCCTACGAGTTCATGAGGATCGAGGACAACGTCATGGCCCGGCGAGTACTCAAGATGTCCCTTGCTCAGTAGGGGCGTCAGCCTTGATGGCGAGGGAGGGCGGACGCCTGGATATCACGGCTTGGCGGATCACCTCACTGCATTCCTCCGCTGACTGGTGCTCCCAGAAGCGCAGGACAAGCCAGCCGGCTTCCCGCAGGCGCTCGTCTGTATCGCGGTCACGGGCCACGTTCCGGGCCACTTTGTCGGACCAGTAACCAGGGTTGGTCTTCGGAGAAACGTAATGCTCAGGGCAGCCGTGCCAGTAGCACCCATCGATGAAGACGGCTACTTTCGCGGGCCGGAAGACCATATCGGCGGTACGGCGAAGGCCAGAGAGCGGGCGAGCCGCCACTCGGTAGCGCAGCCCCTGGGCGTGCACCAGCCGGCGGACAAGCCGCTCCGGAGTGGTGTCCCGGCTCCGGATCGCCTGCATGTTGCGGCGGCGCGCGGCGGACGACGCCCATGAGCCCTCGGGCGGCACCCAGGCGGTCTGTGACGGAT
The DNA here is from genome assembly GCF_014654675.1 of Streptomyces spiralis. Taxonomy (GTDB): domain Bacteria; phylum Actinomycetota; class Actinomycetes; order Streptomycetales; family Streptomycetaceae; genus Streptomyces; species Streptomyces spiralis. The sequence continues at coordinate 59,448 of NZ_BNBC01000044.1, read as the reverse complement.
CTGGTTCTGGAGTGGAAGCAGTCATCTGCGGTGAGTTACCAGTCGGACAGAGTTGGCGGCAGCGTCCCATAGGGAAGGAGACGGCCCTGTTCGATGATCTCGTTGAGAGCATCCTGTTGCTGGCGGCTGCCAACAGCGGCAACTGCCGCCTTCAGGGCATCGAAGGCGATGTGATAGATAGCATCGGCTTCTCCCGTCCCTCGCGCTATCGAGGCGATCCGGCTGGGCATAGGCTCCGCGGTCACCACCACCAGATGCGGCAGCCGACCGCGCCGGTGCCTGATCATCTGGAGAAATTCATGGCGCACATTTTGTACGCGATCTGACCTGATTGTCCACTTGCAGGATACCGCGGCATGCAGATGCGGACGGGTCGCGGCCTCTGTCCCTGGACGTGTGACGCCTACCGTGACATCAGGCTTGATGAGGTAATCACGGCCGAGATCAACACGAAGGGTGGCGTTCTTGCGTACCGCTTCAGCCACTCTGTCCAAGTGCTCGTACTGCGCGAAGTCGGCCACGGTCTTCTTGTGATCAACGTGCCACGTACGTTCCGGAGACAGATGGGGCAGCGCGATCCTCAGATGATCACAGACCGCGTGTTCCAGCGCTGGGCCAAGACTTTCAGGGGTATCGGGAAGCACGACATCGGATTCCACCCCCAGTGCCTCAAGGACATGCCTCGCGAGCAGCTTTGACGTATTGCTGTCGGAGTCCGCGTTGTTTGGGACGAGCTTTCCGGTCTTCTCCAGTCTCTTCCACCCGAGGAGGCCAGTTGCGAACGGCGCGTGCATCGTCAGTCCTGTCTGGTGTGTGAAGGCAAGACCGGGGCGGGCTCAACGGGGTCGCCCGGCTGGGCGAGGACCCATTGCTTCCCGTCTAGGGACACTCGCGGAGTGTCCTCGTGCTGAGGTGTTGCGGCGACGACCCGGGCACTGACGAATTCGCCTTCGTCCGGGAGCGGGAGACCGAGCTGGTCGGCGATCTCGCGGTGGCTGGCATAGTCCCCCATGATGAGGATGCCCTCCGCTCTGAGTGCCGACCGGCTGCCGCCGTTGCCGCGGACCCGCTTCATGTAGTCCTTCTGCTGGGCCACTGTGCGCACCACGTTACGGCCGATACGTCGCTTCTGGACGCGCCGGAAGAGTTCGTTCAAGCGGCCCTGCCCCGAGCTCGCGCTGAACACGGCCTCCCGGTCTGCGGCATCCATGTGGAGCAGCACGTTCTCGGGGAGGTCCTCGTCGTGCCAGATCCACTGGATTTTGTTCCGGTGTGCCGCCTTGATCGTGAGCTTGAGGTCACGGTTGTTCCCCGTGTTCAGCCACTCCTCGCGTATCCGGACAAGGCCGATGCTCCAGAGGGACTTGTAGTCGTCTGCCCAAGCCAGCAGGCAGAGGTGGCCGACCGCCTCTGGCGGAATCATCCAGCCGCCGAACTGCTGGGAGTACTTGCAGTCCACGTCGACGCCGGCGATCTGGTAGTCCATAGCGTCGCCGTCCGCGAACCTGAACTCGCGCTGCAGATTGATCTCCACGAGAGTTCCCGCGTGAGTCTTCTCGGTCTTGAAGAGCGTCTTCCAGTCGTAGCGTCCGGTCACCTCGCCGTTGAGCAGCTGGTCGATGGTGTCACGAAGGACCCTGGCGAACCGTCGGCCCGTCGGGTCGAGAGCCTTGATGTGCTCGCAGACCTTGTCGAGTTCAGGGTCTACCGCGGCCGCCGCATGCTGCAGAGCGACCGCGGTAGCGGCTTTGATGTCGGCCTCTTCGAAAGGAAGCATGCTCTCCCCGTCGGTGAGTGGTTCGTTACGTGCAGACCCGCCGCGCCTCAGAACGCCTTGACGATCACCGCGTCCGGACGAGTGGAGTCCTTTGTCCGGAAGCGCACCAGCTGCTGTTTCGTGTCGATGGCTGCCTTGGGCGGAATCACGGTGAACGCCATGGTGACCCGGTCAGCCGAGGCAGCACCTGTCGCGGCAACGGCCTTCACCTCATCGTCCTGAGCGGCCTCTACGACGGGGTACAGGAGGACTACACCTTGAGCCGCTCCGAGTACCGGGGAGCTGTCCCCCGGGGAGGCCGAGTCGGGCTGGTTGACCAGCTGCTGTGCGTACAAACGGTGTTCCAGGCCAGAGATACGGCCGAAGGACAGCTTGCCGGACTGGCGGCTTCGGCGGAAAAGGGAGAAGGGGCCCTGATCCACCACAGTGGCTTCGATCCGGTTGCGCTGTGTGCGCTGCGGAGCAATGACCAGCCAATCGTCGACCTTGGCCAGGCGGCCGTCGAGCTGGGACAGGTAGGCCAGGTGCGGGGCGAGTACGTTGCCGTCCTCCCACTCCAGTGAGCTGAGGACGGAAAGGAGCTGGGCGTGCGAGATCACCGTGGTCGCTGCCTGGAAGCTACGGGACAGCGGTGAAGTGTCATCCGGCAGCAGCAGGCACGTCGTCGATGTCCCGCTGAGTGCCGCGAGAACGGGTTTCCAGCGCTCGGTGTTCCGTGCCGTCATCTTGGAGTCCACCGGGTATGCAGCCGGTTCGATCGGCGTACCGGGCGACCGGACCTCCACCAGCTCCGCGTTGAACATCTTGTTCCGGGCCGACGGCTTCACCCACGGCAGGTGCTGGGCCACCAGTGGCGGGATCTGTGCGGGGGTGACCTGGGGGCGGCCGTCCACCAAGGGCGCGTAGCGGGCCAGTTCGGCGCGGAAGAGCTCCTCGTCGCGGCAGATCGCCTCGAAGGCCTCGTACAGGTCGACGGTCTTTGCGTTGCGGCCGCGGCCGAGGGTTTCCTCGCGGCCGATGTAGAGACGTACGAGGTCGCGATAGCCGGGGCGGAAGCCGAACCAGCGGCCCATCTGCATCAGCGTGTCCGCTTGCTGCGTCGTGCGGCGGTAGTACGTGATCGTCAGGCCCTCGACCGTGAAGCCACGGGACAGCTTGGTGCCGCCGACCAGGATCTTCCAGACGTTCGGGGTGCGGTCGAAGTCCAGGTCCGGCTGGGCGTAGTCGCGCTCGTTCTCGCCGTTGACGACCATGACCGGGCCGCCGCCCTGGTTGATCAGGCGGCGGGCCCCGGAGACGTACGGCTTGAGGTCCGCGTAGGTCGCGGGAGTGGGCAGGGAGCCGTCCGCGTGGGCGTGGAAGTCCTTGTCGAAGAGGGATGCCAGGCGGGCGTGGCCTTCCGGGCCGGTGTAGGCGGCGTTGTGCCACATCGTCTCGATGCGCTCGGCGAGTACGGCGTGCTCGGCCATGCGGACCGATTCGTGCACGAGCATCGTGTGGTGGCGGAACGGGCCCGAGGCAACGCCGTGGTTCTCGCGGTAGAGCTTCAGGGCGCCGGTGAGCACAAAGGCGTCCAGGGCCTCCTGGAGGCGGTCGCCCGTGGAGTAGTAGATGCCTCGGACGTGCTTCTTCTCGGCTTCGCCCTCGCCGCCGTCGATGGTGTCCAGGTCGTGGAAGTCCTGAACGCCCATGTAGCCGGTGGGGCGGGGCAGCGAGATCAGGAAATCGCGGGGGAACAGGTCCTCTTCGTCACCCGGGTCGATGAACACGTTGGCGAAGGGGGTCGCCGTGTAGCCGACGTACTGGGCGCGGGGCAGGAGCTTGAGGAGCTTGCTGATCTGGCCGTTGATCGCGGTGCGGGTGACCTTCCCGTCCTCCCACTTCTTCGGGTCGGTCGTGTTCACGGAGGCCTGGTCCGACTCGTCGTCGATGATCAGGGCCGGTATCTCGCCGAGGATCGGACCTATCTTCTTGAGGTCGGTGACCAGCTTTTCCAGCACCGACTTGTTCTTCTTCACGACCATGACGCGGGCGCGGGCCGCGTGCAGGTTCGCCGGCTCGTACAGGGGCCGGGTGCGGTCCGGCTTCTCGAACTCCAGGGCGCTGATGCCGCGTTCCAGCGCCATGTAGTCACGGTCGCGAGAGGTCAGACGCTCGATGTCGAAGGCACCGAGCAGGGAGGGGCGGGCGCCGAAGGAGACGAACTTCGCGGGCCAGTCCTCGTCGTCCTGGTAGTCGATGCCGACCAGGGCGTCCGGGTCGTTCGGGTCGGCGGCGCCCAGGATGTTCTCCTGGCCGATCAGCTCCATGTCGAGCCGGCGCTGGGTCTGGCCGCGCAGCAGGTTCAGGGTGCCGCCCAGAACGATGACCAGGCGGTAGCCTGCGTCAATGGCCTTGGCGGTGACGCCGGTGAAGTTGGCGGTCTTGCCGGACTGCACGTAGCCGACGACGAGTCCGCGGGCGCCGTACGGGGTGTCGCGCGTGGGATCGGCAAGCCGCTCGACGACCGCGTGGGCGGCCTCGTCCAGGCTGGAGACCGCCGCGTCACTCCAGCCCTTGCGACGCAGCAGCCGTTCGTACGACGTCCAGTAGAAGGAGCGGTTCGCGGCCTGCTCCCGGGTGTACCAGGGCTCGAACTCGCGGCTGATGGTGACGGGTCCCGCTTCTTCGTGCACGGGGACTGCCGCGTCGAGCGCCTTGCGCAGGTCCGCGCCGAACGCGAGCTTGTCGTAGATCTCGGCGCGCCGCTCCGCGGTGCGGGGCGCGGTGGTGGCCGACCACGTCGGGGACTGCTCGAAGTCCCATGCCGTGAGCTTGCGGCGCCAGAGGGTGAGCAGCTCGTCGCCGGGATCCGCGGCCAGCAGACGGTCGCGGAAACGGGCCATGTCCGCGTCCGCCGGATCGTCGGCGTCGGCAAGTACGAAGGCGAGCTTGGCGAAGTGCCTGGGGCCACGCCTGCTCATCGCGTCGAGGACCTCGCCGTGCAGGTCAGCAAGGTGGTCGGGAGCGGATGTGTTCTCGGCGGTCACGGTGGCTGGGCGGCCTTTCTGGAGATACGGGCGGGCGCGGGCGAGAGGCGTGACTAACCCTCTGCGCGGGCGAGTTCGGCACGCACCGCGGTGACGAGGACGCTGTTCCACAGGGCGACCTTGTCGGTCTGGTTGGCCCAGACGCGTTCCTTCTGGAAGATCTCGTTGAGCATCAGATAGAGAAGACTCTTGAGGACCGGTGCGTCGTTGGAACCCCCGCGTCGGTCACGGTTGAAGGCGTTCCGGTAGTCCTTGTTGAGGACGACCCGGCGTTCCTTGTGGTCGATCGTGAAGAGCAGTTCGGCGGAGTCGACGCCGGGTGGCACGTCGAGCCTGGCCCAGGTAAAGGTGATGGGGTCGGCGCCCTCCAGCTGCGGCAGTTCGTCCCGCAGCGTCCGCTTCAGCTTCGGGTCGATGCCCTTGCCGGGCGGGATGACGGCCGCGCGTTTGACCTCCGTACGCCGCTTGGCGGCCTCGCGGTAGGTCACCTCGGCCTCGCGGACGTACTCGGCGAAGGTGTGGCCGCTCTGGGCCGCCGCCTTCTCAAGGCCCCGGGCGAACGCCGGGGTGACCTGGACTCCGTCCTTCTTGACGGTCAGGGCGAACACGTCATTGGGCTCGGGCGGCAGATCGACGGCGATGCGGGCCAGGGCGAGGTGGCCCTCCGGACTCCGGGTGTCGTTCCAGCCGCCGGCCTGGACGAGCCGGTCGTTGCGGTAGAGATAGAAGCCTTGCCGCTCGGCGAGCGGCCCGATGCCGCGGTAGGCGACGAGGGGTGACTTGGGCGGCCATATATGGGCGGTGAGCTCGACGTCGCCGACGCCCTCGACAGGCGCGGTGTACGCGCGGGGATAGCCGGGGCGGCCCGGAATCCGGTAGCCGAACGGGTCGATGGGTTCCACGCCGCGGTGGTCCAGCTCCTCCCGGGTGTGGACGTCCTCGACGACGATGTCGATGTGGAAGCCGTCGCGGGCGAGGAAGCGGTGGAGATGCAGTCCGAGGTGGGTCTCGAGCCGTTCGATCGCGTCGTCGAGATAGCGGTCGGTCTGGCCGACGGTGATGGTCTCGAACGTCCGGACCTGGTCCCAGCGCACGATCGTCCCGTGCCAGCCGATGATCCCGTCGTAGCGGTCGACCAGGTTCTGGCAGTACGTCGCATCGACGATGTCGCAGGTGAAGTCGGCCTGGGCGCGGGCGGTGAGCCAGCGGCGGCCGGCCGACGGACTGCGCTTGGTGCGGCTGATCACGGTGAGCGCATCGGCGTGCGAGAGGGAAGCGGCCTTCAGACCGGCCCCGAAGTGCCCGAGGGCGCCGACGGCGTATTCCTGACGGCCGCCCACGGTCATCGCCGTGTCCAGGCCCGTCTCGTCCATGCCATGGCCGTCGTCGATGACGAGCAAGCCCACGAGCCGGTCCCGTCCACCCCGCTCACCGGTGTCCCGCAGGAAGCTGACGACGACGTTGCGCGCTCCTGCGTCGATCGAGTTGTCGATCAGGTCGGCGATGGCCGCCTCGAAGCCGTAGCCCTGATGCGCGAGCGATTCGAACGACCTGGCCGCCGGGGGGAGCCGCTTGCTTCCGGTGGTGGGTACGTCGAACTGCCAGTCAGAAGACGGCTCGTAGGGCGGCATACGGGTGTTCCTCGCGGGCCGGGGCATGCCCAGGTGTGTACGGACATGCCAGTGCAACTGGTTCGCATGTGACGTTAGCGTGAGCGTGACGTGAAGGAGTAACCGGATAGGAACAAATACGTCCGTAGCTCCTGGATGCGTTCCCGGGGCGATGCAGGAGGCCCGCCCGACCCGCGGCCTCAGGCCTGCTGAACCCCGTGGCACGTCTCGTACGGCCGTTCCGAGCCGCACCAGCACTCCGCCTCCCTCTGCGGCGGCCAGGCCACCGCTCGGCCCCTGGCCGCGAGAGTCGTCGCGTACTGGGGCAGGAGGGTCGTGTCCGCCGGTGATGAGCCCTCGGAGGCGGCGAAGGCCTCGTAGGAGGGGAGGGTGCCGGAGACGATGCCGAGATTCTGGGTGCCGGAGGCGGCCAGTTCCCGCAGGGACGCTTCTATGGTCGCCAGGTGGGTCTCGTGGGAGGGGTACTCCGTGGTGAGGTCCGGGTAGGCCGTGAGCAGTTCCTGGAGTTCCTGGGTCGGCCAGTGGAGGACCGCGACCGGGAAGGGGCGGGAGAGGGCCTCCCGGTAGGTGCCGAGTTCGGCGCGGAGGCGTACCAGTTCGGCCTGGAGTTCCGCCGGGTTGTCGGAGCCGAGGGACCAGACGCGTTTGGGGTCGTGGAGTTCGTCCAGGGAGACCGGGGCGGTGTGCAGGGTGTCGGCCAGGGTGTCCCAGGTGTCGTGGGCCGCGCCCAGCATGCGGCGGACCCGGTGGCGGCCGAAGAGGAGGGGGTGCGTGGCGTACGGAGGTTCCGGGACGTCCCTGAGCAGCAGGTCCACCGCCTCCGTGAACGTCTTGTGCGCCGACTCCAGCTCGTCGTGGGACTCCAGGGACTCGGCGATGATCACCCAGGGGGCCGGGTCCCGGGGCGCCGTCGTGCGGATGCCCTCGATGATCGCCCTCGCCTCCGCCTCGTGGTCGTACTCCCAGAGGTTGGAGGCCTTCAGGGCGCGGACCAGGTGGGGGTTCTCCAGGCCGTCGCCGGAGGAGATCAGACGGTCGTAGAGAGCCGTCGCGGCGGGGCGGTCGCCGGACAGTTCCAGGTGTGCCGCGGCCCGGAGCAGCAGGGCCTCGGCGTCCTCGGGGTACAGGCCGGCGGTCCGCTCCAGGCGGGCCGCTTCGGCGGCGTGGTCGACGGTGTCGGCGTTGTCGGCGGGCGGCGTGTCGGGGCGCATGGTGGACACCGTACTGCCGGGCGGTGACAAAGGTGAGGCACCTGCCGGCCGGGATCGTGTGCCCTGGCCGCTCACCGTCCCCGCGCTGCCGTCACCGTCCCCGCGCTGCCGTCATCGTCAGGGCGCCGGCGTCACCGTCCCCGCGCCGCCGCCACCGTCAGCGCGCCCGCCGCGGCCAGTCCCACCGACACCAGCATCGCCAGGTTCGCGCCGCGCGCCGGGCTCGCCGCCGACGTGGCGATCGCGATGGTCAGGGCGACGCCCGCGCAGGAGCCGATGTAGCGGAAGGTCTGCTGGGCGCCCGAGCCCATCGCCGCCCGCTGCGCCGGTACGGACTCCACCGCGACCAGCGGCAGGGCCGCGTTCAGCAGTCCGCTGCCCACGCCGCCCACCAGCAGCCCGGGGAGCAGGCGTACCCAGGAACCGGAGCCGATCGCGCCCAGCATCGTCAGGACGCCGGCCGCGTGCAGGGCGAAGCCGAGGGCCAGTTGCGTGCGGGGGGAGAGCCGGCCGGCCAGGTGCCTCGCCAGGAGCGCGACGGCGAAGCTCAGGCCCGACCAGAGCAGGAACAGCCAGGCCGTGGCCATGGGGGACAGGTGGAGGGTCTGCTGCAACAGGGCCGGCAGGAAGCTGAACAGGCCGATCACCGCCAGGCCGGTGAACAGGCCGCCCGCCGAGGACGCCAGGAAGGGCGGGTGGCGCAGCAGGGACAGGTCGATCATCGGGGTGGCCGTACGGCGCTCCACCGCCACGAACACCCCGACCAGCAGCACCGCCGCCGCGAGCAGGAGGCCCACCGAGGGGCGGAGCCAGCCGTCCCGGCCCAGGGTCAGGGCCGCCACCAGGGCGACCAGGGCCAGGCCGAAGGCCAGCGCGCCGGCTACGTCCGGGCGGCCGGGCCTCGGGGCGCGCGACTCGGAGAGGGCGCGTGCGCCGAGCGCCGTCACCACCAGCGCCGCCGCGCCCAGGATGCCGTATCCGATCCGCCAGTTCGGCAGGGCGCCCGAGACCAGGGGGCCGACCGCGATGCCGCCGCTCACGAAGGCGCCCCAGACGCCGGTCGCGTGGAGCCGGCCGCGCGGGGACGGGAAGGCGTGGACGATGAGGCCCAGGCTGCTGGCCAGCAGCGCGGCGCTCGCCGCGCCCTGGGCGATACGGGCCAGCGTGAACTGCCAGGTCGAGGTCGAGAAGGCGCCCAGGACCGTGGTCAGGCCCAGGGCCAGCGTGCCGGCGAGGAAGACGCGGCGGCGGCCGTGGTCGTCGGCCAGGCTGCCGGCCACCAGGAGGAGTGCCGCCAGGCCCAGCGGGGTGCCGTTGAGCAGCCAGGCCTGCGCCGAGAGGGAGGTGTGCAGGGCGGTCGCGGTGTCGGGGAGCGTGACCATCGGCGCCGTGTACGTCATCAGGGTCACGGCGGTGGCGGCGCTGGTCACGGCGAGGGTGGCCCGCGGGCGTGGGGGCGAGGCCCGGCGTTCTTCGCGGAGGGCCTCCTTGCCGAGTGCGGTTGCGGTTGTGGTGGCGTTTGCCGTGGCGGGGGAGTCGAGGCCGGTCATGACCTGGTCCTTCCGGACGGGGCGGGGATCCACGGTTTCCGTGTGCCGGATCCGTTGGTTCAGCCTTGGGCTTCCATGTTGGTTCAGTGATTGAACTCAGTGCCTGCGGTCACCGTAGCATCCTCAGTTCGTTCACTGAACCAAGATGTCGAAAAGTGGCTACAGTGGGTCCCATGGCACTGGGCAAGGACTACGCGACGCAGGAGTGCTCGATCGCCCGCGCGCTGGAGATCGTCGGGGAGCGCTGGACGCTGCTCGTCGTCCGCGACGCGCTCTACGGCATACGGCGCTACAACGACTTCCTGGTCCACCTCGGCGCCCCCCGCGCCGTCCTCGCCGCCCGGCTCCAGACACTGACCTCCGAGGGCATCCTCGAGAAGCGGCGGTACCAGGAGTCGCCGCCCCGCGACGAGTACGTCGTCACCGAGCGCGGGATCGCCCTGTGGCCCGCCCTGCGGGCGCTCGGCCTGTGGGGGCGCGAGCACTTCGGCGAGGAGCAGCTGCGCTTCTTCCGGCACGCCGACTGCGGTACCGAACTCGGGTCGTACGGCGAGTGCCCCGCCTGCGGAACCGTCGTGCCCGTCCGGGACGTCATCATGGTGCCGGGACCCGGACTCGATCCCCACCCGGCGGATCCGGTCAGCCGGGCGCTGCTGCGGCCGAAGAGGCTGTTGCAGCCGCTCCAGATCGATCCTGCGTGAGAACGGCTGGGACGCGAGGAAGGGAGTCGACCGTGATCCGTCACCGGGTCGGCGCGCGACTCGCTCCCGTGCTGCTGTCCCTGCTGGTCCTGGTCCTCCAGCTCTCGCTGCTCGACTCCGGCAGCAGCCTCTCCGTCACCGTCGCGGCCGGGGCGGCGCTCGTCGCCTGCGCCCTGCTCGCGGCGCGCTCCGTGCCGGTCGTGCCGCCCACCCGGGTGCGCACGGCCATCCGCGACCGGGCGCGCCGTACGGCCTTCCTGCCGCAGCGCGATCCCGACGCCGCGGGCCGGCGACGGCCCCGGGCACCCGGATGCGCCCTCCCGACGACCGTCGTCGCGTAGGGCGCACCTCTTCTCTCCCCTTTTCGGCCCTGCGCGGGTCCGGTCGTCATGCCGCCATGTCATCGACCCCGGCACGACGAGAGACCCCCGGAGGGCTCACCCATGTCCGCACTGCTGTCCGTTTTCGCGAGCCTGGTCGAGCGGCTCGCCGACCTGCTCCAGCCGCTGTTCCACGCCTCGGCGGCCGCCGCCGCGATCGTCCTGTTCACCGCGCTCGTACGACTCCTCGTCCTCCCCCTCTCCCGCGCCGCCGCGCGCGGGCAGCGGGCCCGGGCGGCGCTCCAGCCGAGGGTCGCCGAGCTGCGGAAGAAGTACCGGAAGGATCCCGAGAGGCTGCAGAAGGCGGTGCTCGAACTGCACACCGAGGAGAAGGTGTCACCGCTGTCCGGCTGCCTGCCCAGCCTGCTCCAGCTGCCCGCCTTCTTCCTGCTCTACCGCCTCTTCTCCAGCTCGACGATCGGCGGCGAGGACAACGGACTGCTCGGCCACCGGCTGCTGGCCGCCCCGCTCGGCGGGCGGTGGGCGGACGTCCTGGCGGACGGCCAGGTCTTCGGGGTGTCCGGGTTCGTGTACGTCGCGCTGTTCGCCGTCGTCGCCGCCGTCGCCACCCTCAACTTCCTGCGCGCGAAGCGGAGCATGGCCGAGAGCGGCGGGGTCGGCCTCGGTGGCGGGGAGCAGGTTCCCGGGCTCGGTGCGGTGAGCAGGGCCATGCCGTTCATGTCCTACTTCACGCTCGTCACCGTGGCGGTGGTGCCGCTGGCCGCCGCGCTGTATGTGGTGACCAGTACGGCGTGGAGCGCCGTCGAGCGGGCGGTGCTCTACCGGTGACCCTGTGCGTGGACCTGGCTACGGTCCAGTACGTGAACGGGGTATTGCGGACTGGATGCCGACCTTGGAGGATCGACCAGTCGTCCGACGGCTGCGTCCGCCGCACCCAGGTCGCGTCGCTCGGCCGGGCTGACCGCGATCGAGGGAGATGGGGAACATGAAGCTGCTGCGAGTCGGTACGGCGGGGGCGGAGCGGCCCGCGCTGCTGGACGCCGAGGGCACCCTGCGTGACCTGTCGGGAATCGTGCCGGAGATCGACGGCGCGCTGCTCGCCGACGGCGCGGCGCTCGGCCGGATCCGGGCCGCCACCGAGGCCGGGGAGCTGCCCGCGCTGGACGCGACCGGGCTGCGGATCGGGCCGCCGCTCGCGCGGATCGGCAAGGTCGTGTGCATCGGGCTGAACTACCACGACCACGCCCGTGAGACCGGTGCCGAGCCGCCCGCCGAGCCGGTGATCTTCTTCAAGGCGGCCGACACGGTGGTCGGGCCGAACGACACCGTGCTCGTGCCGCGCGGCTCCACCAAGACCGACTGGGAGGTGGAGCTGGCGATCGTCATCGGCCGTACGGCCCGCTACCTGGAGTCGCGGGAGGAGGCGCTCGCGCATGTCGCCGGGTACGCCGTGTCGCACGACGTGTCCGAACGCGAGTTCCAGATCGAGCGGGGCGGCACCTGGGACAAGGGCAAGAACTGCGAGACGTTCAACCCGTTCGGGCCGTGGCTGGTGACGGCCGACGAGGTGCCCGACCCGCAGAACCTCTCCCTCAAGCTGTGGGTCAACGGGGAGCTGAAGCAGGACGGCACGACCGCCGAGCAGATCTTCCCGGTCGCGGAAGTCGTGCGCTACGTCAGCCACTTCATGACGCTCTACCCGGGCGACGTCATCAACACCGGCACCCCGGCCGGCGTGGCCCTCGGTCAGCCTGACCCCAAGCCGTTTCTGCGCTCCGGGGACGTGGTCGAGCTGGAGATCGAGGGCCTGGGACGCCAGCGCCAGGAACTCAAGGATGCCTAGCCGTTCAACAGATCGGCCAGCCTGCGCCACTGCTCCCGCGGGAGTTCGTCGCGGTCGCCCGTGCCGGTGACGATCTGGAGGGCCATGTGGTCCGCGCCCGCCGCCCGGAACTCCTCGACACGGGTGCGGATCCGGCTCTCGTCGCCCCAGGCGAACACCGCGTCGACCAGGCGGTCGCTGCCGCCGTGCAGCACGTCGTCCTCGGTGAAGCCCAGGCGCAGGAAGTTGTTGGTGTAGTTCGGCAGTTCCAGGTACATCGCGAGGTAGTCGCGGGAGGTCTCGCGGGCGCGGTCCGGGTCCTCGTCCAGGACGACCTTCAACTCAGGGGCCAGCAGCGGGCCCTCGCCCAGGATCTCCCGGGCCTGCGCGGTGTGCTCCGGGGTGACCAGGTAGGGGACCGCGCCCGCCGCCCGGTCCCGGGCCAGCCGTAGTGTCCTGGGGCCGAGCGCGGCCAGCACCCGGCGTCCGGCGGGCACCCCGGCGGCGTCCAGGTCGTCCAGATAGGAGACCAGCGCCGAGTACGGGCGCCGGTACTGCTCCGTGGCCCTGGCGTGGCTCACCCCCAGACCCAGGAGGAACCGGCCCGGGTGGGACGCCTCCAGCTCGGTGAAGCCGGCCGCGCTCGCCTCGGCGTCGTGCTGCCAGATGCTCTGGATGCTGGTGCCGACGACGAGCCTCGACGTCGCCTCGAGCAGCGGGGCGGCGTTGCCCGGCGCGCTGCTGCCGCCGAGCCATGCGGCGCCGTAGCCGAGTTCCTCCAGTTCGGCGGCGGCCTCGGCGATCTCGCCGCGCCGGGTCGGGTCCTCCGAGCGCAGGCCGATGCTCCAGACGCCGTACCGTCCGACCTTCTCCTTCAGCGCGGCCGTTTCCTTCAGTGGGGCTGTCGTGTCGCTCATCGGTTCCGATCCCTCCGGGCGGGGTGCGGTGATCATCTCGCGTACACGCACCCCAACCCGTGGGGCCTCGCCGGTAATCCCCCGAGGGGACTACGGCTCGGCGCCAACCGCCCTACCGGTCGAGGAAAGCCTCCAGCGCCTCCACCACCAGCCGGTGGTCCTGCAACTGCGGCAGGCCCGACACCGTGACCGCGCCGATCACGCCGACGCCCTCGACGTTGATCGGGAAGGAGCCGCCGTGGGCCGCGTAGGTGTCGGGGTCCAGGCGGGAGGAGTCCTCGAAGGTCGTGCCCTTGGCCCGGAAGCGTGCGCCGACCAGGTAGGAGGCGGAGCCGTAGCGCTCCACCACCCGGCGCTTGCGGGCGATCCAGGCGTCGTTGTCGGGGGTGGAGCCGGGCAGGGCCGCGTGGAAGAGCTGCTGGCCGGCGCGGTGGATGTCGATGGCCACCGGCGCCTGCCGCTCCCGCGCCAGCTCCACCAGCAGCGAGCCCAGCACCCAGGCGTCCTCGTGGCTGAACCGGCTGAAGACCAGGCGGCGTTCCTGCGCCTGAAGCTCCTCGATGGTGGGGGTGGTTTCCGGGTTCGTGGTCACAGCTGCACCGCCACTCCGTCGCGGGCCGAGCGGCGGGCCGCCTCCAGGACGTCGAGCGCGGCGGCGGCCTCACGGGCCGTCACCGGGTTCGGGGCGCCCTCGCGGAGGGCGGCGGCCACGGCGGCGTAGTACGCCGGGTAGTCGCCGGGCAGGGTCGGTACGGCCCGGCCGCCGCCGGTCACCGGGGACTCCCCGGCACCCACACGGCCCCACAGGGACTCGTCCTCCCGGCCCCAGCCCTCGGGACCCGGGCGCGCCCCCGCCCGCAGCGCGTCCTCCTGGGGGTCCAGCCCGTACTTGACGTAGCCCGCCTGGGAGCCCAGCACCCGGAAGCGCGGGCCGAGTTGGGCGGTCGTGGCGGAGACGTACAGATGGGAGCGGACGCCGTTCGCGTGGGTGAGCGCGATGAACGTGTCGTCGTCGGTCTCGGCGCCCGCGCGGCGGATCACCGACTCGGCGTACACCTGGGTGACCGGGCCGAAGAGGACCAGGGCCTGGTCGACGACGTGGCTGCCGAGGTCGTAGAGCAGGCCCCCGATCTCCGCCGGGTCGCCGGACTCGCGCCAGCCGCCCTTGGGCTTGGGCCGCCAGCGCTCGAAGCGCGACTCGAACCGCCATACGTCGCCCAGCTCGCCGTCGGCGATCAGCCGGCGCAGCGTCAGGAAGTCGTTGTCCCAGCGGCGGTTCTGGAAGACGGACAGGAGCAGTCCGCGCTCCTCGGCGAGGACCGCGAGCTCGCGCGCCTCGGCCGCCGTGCCCGCGACCGGCTTGTCCACGACCACCGGCAGTCCGGCCTTCAGCGCGGCCGTGGCGAGCGGGACGTGCGTCTTGTTCGGGGAGGCGATGACGACCAGGTCGAGTTCGCCGGCGCGGGCGAACAGCTCGTCCGGGCCGGCCACGGTCCGCACGCCCGGGTGCTCGGCGCGGGCCTGCTCCTGCCGCTCCGGGTTCGAGGTGACGACCGTGTCGAGGACCAGGCCGTCGGTGGTGGCGATCAGCGGGGCGTGGAAGACGGAGCCCGCGAGGCCGTAGCCGATGAGGCCCACGCGGAGGGGGGTGCCTGTCGTACCTGTCATGGCTCCCACTTTCGCAACGCTGTTGCCAAAGTGCAAGCGGCGGAGAGAATGGGGCTGTGAGCGGTACGAACGGCAGGGCGGGCGGAGACGGCGGAATCGGCGGAGTGGGTGGCATCGGCGGCATCAGGAACGACGCGGCGGGCGTGAACCTGCTGGGTGTGCGCAGCCACAACACCGCGCTGGTGCTCGATCTGCTGCGCACGGCCGGTGAGCGGGGCATCAGCCGGCTCGAACTGGCCGAGCGCACCGGGCTCACCCCGCAGGCCGTCAGCAAGATCACCGCCCGGCTGCGGGAGGAGGGACTGGCCGCGGAGGCCGGGCGGCGCGCCTCCACGGGGGGCAAGCCGCGCACGGTGCTGCGGCTGGTGCCGGACGCCGGGCATGCCGTGGGCGTGCACCTGGACCGCGACGAACTGCGGGTGGTCCTCGTCGACCTCACCGGTGCCGTCGTCGGGCAGCGGCGTGCGCCGCTCGATCTCGGCGCGGGGGCCGAGTCGGTGCTGGACGCCGTGGAGCGGTCGGTGCGGCCGCCGGCCGGGTCGGTTCCGGCGGGCTCGGTGCTCGGGGTGGGCGCCGCGCTGCCCGGGCCGCTCGACCATGCGCGGGGGGTACTGCACCGGGTGACCGGTTTCCCGGAGTGGGACGGCTTTCCGCTGCGGGACGCGCTCGCCGCGCGCCTGGGGCTGCCGGTCGTCGTCGACAAGGACACCAACGCCGCCGCACTGGGGCTCGCCGTCGCCGGGGAGGGCGGCTCGTTCGCCTACCTCCATCTCGGTACGGGGCTCGGGGCCGGGCTGGTGATCGGCGGGAGCGTGCACCGGGGGGCGCGGACCGGGGCAGGGGAGTTCGGTCACCAGGTGATCCAGCTGGACGGGCCGCTGTGCGAGTGCGGTGAGCGGGGGTGTGTCGAGGCGCTGTGCCTGGCGGCCGTGGAGCGGGGGGACGTCGAGGAGGCGGCGCGGGTGCTGGGGGCGGGGGCGGCGAATCTGGTGGGGCTGCTGGACATCGATCGGGTGCTGCTGGGCGGGCGTACGGTCGCGGCGGCGACGGAGGTGTTCGTGTCGGGGGTGGGCGCGGGGGTCGCTGCGCGGGCTCGGCGGGGTGGGAGTTCTGCTTGCGGGGTGCCGGTTCGGGTGGCGCCGGGTGGGGAGTGGGGGGTCGCGGTGGGGGCGGCGCAGTTGCTGTTGGCGCCGTTGTTCGGGCGGGGGGAGGGGTGAGCGCACCCCCTGGGCGCCCCCAGGGGGTGGTTGCTGTGGGTGGGGGCGCCTGCCCCGCGTGGGGGTGCCGCTGCGCCCACCCGTGCCGCCATGGGGGTACCTCCCAGGCGTCGAGCACTGGGGGAGGCACGACTGCCCGCAGCTGGGTAGCTGGGTAACTGGGCTGGTCGGGCGGAAATGTGCGGCTGTTCGAGGGGTGTGTTCGGGGTGGCTTCCTGGAGGGGGTGGGGTTCGGGAAGGTCACGTGGTCATGCGACTGTGCACGTCCCTGTCCCCCTGCCTTGCCGCAGCCGCCCTCCTTCTGGCCGGTCCCACCCTCGCCCGGGCCGACTCGCGTCCCGCCTGTGCCGGGCCGGACGACCGTCACTTCCCGATCACCAGCCGTATCCACGGCGGCCCCGCCGCCTACCGCGCGGGCGGCGGGTACGGCACCTTCTCCCTCGACCTCACCAACACCACCTCCGGCACCTGCGCCGCCGTCCACCCCGTCGTCGTCCTCGTCGACGGCAAGCGCGCCCTCAAGGCCGGCCAGACCCGGCTGGAGTTCTACGACGGCGCCCGCGTCCACCCCGTGCGCCTCGAGTCCACCGACCAGGACGAACTCGTCGGCCCGTTCGACGCCGGGCTGCCCGGGTTCACCGTGGGGCCGGGCAGGACGGTCACCGTGAAGGTCAGGCTCTCGTTCACCTCCGACGCCGTGGCGAACGAGGTCACCGCGAACGCAGCCGTCGTACAGCGGCACGACGACGACGGCGACTGGGTCGGGCAGTCCAACGACTACCGGTTCCGTATCCGGTCCCACGCCCACACGGACACCGGCCCAGCCCCCTCGGCCACCTCCACCACCACCCCCACGGCCTCCGCCGACCCCGCCGACCCCGACGACGACCTGCCCTTCGCCGACCAGCTCGCCCGCACCGGCCTCGTCACCCCGCACGGAGTGATCACGGCCGTCGCCCTGCTGCTGGCGGCCGGCGGCACGCTCGTACTGACCTGGAGGCGCCGCTGAAGGCGTGGCCCGAGTCTGCGACGATCCCTGGGTGGACTACCCGAACGACCAGGCCCCCGGCGCCCCGGTCCGCTCCGGCATCCCGGAACACGGCCGGATCCCCAAGTACTACGCGGTGAAGGCGAGGATCGACCGCCTCGTCCGCGAGCTGGGGGAGGGCCGGCCGATCCCCACCGAGCGCGATCTGTCCGAGGAGTACGGCGTCGCCCGCGAGACCGTGCGGCAGGCGCTGCGCGAGCTGGTCCTGGAGGGCAAGCTGCGGCGCCGGGGCCGGGGCACGGTCGTCGCCGGCCCCAAGCTGGAGCAGCCGCTGTCCCTGGCCAGCTACACCGAGGGCGTGCGGCGCCAGGGCCGTACACCCGGCCGCACCCTGGTCACCCTTGACCGCTTCCCCTGTCCCGACGCCCTCGCCGCCGAGACCGGCCTCACCCGCGGCGAGCCCGTCTGGCATCTGGAGCGCGTGCTCCTCGCGGACGACGAGCGGATCGGCCTGGAGAGCACGTACGTGGCCGTGGCCCGCCTGCCGCGCCTGGACACCGACTTCGACCCCGATTCCTCCTTCTACGCCTACCTCGAAGGGCTCGGCATCGTCTTCGGCGACGCCGACGAACGCATCGAGACCGTGCTCGCCACCCCGCGCGAGGCCCTGCTCATCGGCACGCCGCCCGCGTTGCCCATGCTGCTCATCCACCGGGTCTCGCGGGACACCGAGGGCGGCCCGCTGGAGCGGGTCCGGAGCCTGTACCGGGGGGACCGCTTCTCCTTCGCCACGCACCTGCGCGGCTGAGACAAAAGCCACTCCTGCCGGAGTGTCGTGTCACGAAAAGATAACGGGTCTAGCCCAATCGTCGCGGCTCGTCCAGGCTCGTAGTCGGCCGGACTCTTCCGGTTCCCCCTTCGAGAGGAGCGTCGACGTCGTGAAAGTGACAGTCGTCGGAGCCGGCGTGGTGGGCACCATGCACGCCTGGCAGGCAGTGGAACGCGGCCACGAGGTCGTGCAGATCGAGCGCGAGGCCGAGGCCCGCGGCGCCTCACTGCGCAACTTCGGGCAGATCTGGGTGAGCGGCCGGGCGGGCGGCGAGGAGCTGGAGACCGCCCTGCGCGCCCGGGAGATCTGGGAGGAGATCGGCGGCCGAGTGCCCGCGCTGGGCTTCCGCGCCAACGGCTCCCTGACCCCCGTTCGGGGCGAGCTGGAGCGCGCCGTCGCCGAGGCCGCCGTGGCCCGCCCGGACGCCGCCGCCCGCGGCCACAAGCTGCTGACCCCGGCCGAGGCCCGCGCCCTCAACCCCGCCCTGCGCGGCGAGTTCGACGCGGCCCTGTACTGCGAGCGGGACGCCGCCGTCGAGCCGCGCACCGCCCAGCGCGCCCTGCGCGCAGAACTGCTCAAGCACCCGAACTACACCTTCCTGCCCGGCCGCGAGGTCCGCGAGGTCGTCGGCGAGAGCGCCGTCCGCGACGACCACGGCGACGTCCACGCCGCCGACGTGGTGGTGCTGTGCACGGGAGCCTGGCTCGGCGGACTCGTACGGGAACTGGCCGGCCCGGACCTGCCGGTGCGCCGGGTCCGGCTGCAGATGATGCAGACCGACCCGCTGGGCGAGCCGCTGCCCACCTCGGTCGCGGACGCCGACAGCTTCCGGTACTACCCGGCGTACGCCTCCGCCGCCCTGGACGATCTCGACGCCCGGCAGCCGCAGTCCGCGACGGCCGCCGCGCACCGGATGCAGCTGCTCATGGTGCAGCGCGCCGACGGCGGCCTGACCATCGGCGACACCCACGAGTACGAGCACCCCTTCGCCTTCGACACCGTCGAGGAGCCGTACGAGCACCTCGCCGCCGTCGTCGAGTCCCTGCTCGGCCGCCCGCTGCCGAGGATCCGCCGCCGCTGGGCCGGGGTGTACGCGCAGTGCACCGACCCGAGCCGGGTGGTGCACCGGCAGCAGGTCCGCGCCGGGGTGTGGCTGGTGACCGGGCCCGGCGGGCGCGGCATGACCTGCGCGCCCGCGATCGCCGAGCGGACCGCGAACGAACTGGGCTGGTGAGGAGAGAGATGACCGACGCACACACCACCGACGCACACACCACCGACGTACACGCCACCACCGACGCACACGCCACCGACCGGGACGACATCCGCCTCGTCGTCCTCGACATGGCCGGCACCACCGTCGCCGACGGCGGCCTGGTCGAGCAGGCGTTCGCCGCGGCCGCCGCCGAACTCGGCGTCGAGCCCGGCTCCGCCGACCACGCCAGGAAGCTGGCCTACGTCCGCGCCACCATGGGCGAGTCGAAGATCTCCGTCTTCCGGCACCTGTTCGGCGCCGAGGAAGCGGCTCAGCGGGCCAACACCGCCTTCGAGAGGGCGTACGGCGAACTCGTCGACGGCGGGCTCGTGGCGCCGGTCCCCGGCGCCCGCGAGGCCGTCGAGGAGATGCAGGCCGAGGGCCGCACGGTCGTCCTGACCACCGGCTTCGCGCGCGTCACCCAGGACGCGATCCTCGACGCGCTCGGCTGGCGCTACCTGGTGCCGCTCACCCTCTGCCCGGCCGACGCGGGCGGGCGCGGGCGGCCGTACCCCGACATGGTGCTGGAGGCGTTCCTGCGTACCAGGGCCGCCGACGGCGTGCGCCAGGTGGCCGTGGTCGGCGACACCTCCTACGACGTGCTCAGCGGCGTCCGCGCCGGGGCGGGGCTGGTGGCCGGGGTCCGCACCGGAGCCCACGGCGACGAGGAGTTCCGCGGCGCGGGCGCGACCCACGTCCTCGACTCGGTCGCCGCCCTGCCCGCCCTGCTGCGACCGGCGCCGTGTGTGTCGGATCGTGGAAGCGGACCGCAGGAAGCTGAACCGTTCCGGCAAGATCGGGTCACTCGTTAGGCTGAGGCCCACGCAGGCCCGCGTACGGCAGGAGATCCGCACATGGCAGAACGCAAGCCCGTCGAGTCGTGGCTCACCGACATGGACGGAGTCCTGATCCACGAGGGTGTCCCGATCCCCGGAGCCGACGCCTTCCTCAAGAAGCTGCGGGACTCGGGCCGCCCCTTCCTGGTGCTCACCAACAACTCCATCTACACCCCGCGCGACCTGCACGCCCGGCTGAGCCGCATGGGCCTGGACGTGCCGGTGGAGAACATCTGGACGTCGGCGCTGGCCACCGCCCAGTTCCTGGCCGACCAGCGGCCGGGTGGCAGCGCCTATGTCATAGGCGAGGCGGGCCTGACCACCGCGCTGCACGACGTCGGCTACATCCTGACCGACCACGATCCCGACTTCGTGATCCTCGGCGAGACCCGGACGTACTCCTTCGAGGCCCTGACGAAGGCGGTGCGGCTGATCAACGGCGGCGCCCGGTTCATCGCCACCAACCCCGACAACGTCGGCCCGTCCGCCGAGGGCGACCTGCCGGCCACCGGCTCGGTCGCCGCCCTGATCACCGCCGCGACCGGGAAGAAGCCGTACTTCGTCGGCAAGCCCAACCCGCTGATGATGCGCGCCGGGCTGAACGCGATCGGCGCCCACTCGGAGAGCTCCGCCATGATCGGCGACCGCATGGACACCGACGTGCTCGCCGGCCTGGAGGCCGGGATGCGGACGTTCCTGGTGCTGACCGGGGTGACGCAGCCGAAGGACGTCGACCGCTACCCGTTCCGGCCGTCCGAGGTCGTCGACTCGATCGCCGACCTGGTGGACCTGGTCTGACCTTCCGCGACCCTCCCCGTCACCCGAACGGAGCAGTGACGCACCGCCCGCGGATGCGGGGCCGGTCCTCCGGGCGTCTCCTGGTACCCGGAGGTTGTCACGATGGGTTCACTGCGCATGACGCTCTGTGCGGAGCTCCACCCCGTCGCGGCCCCGCCCGGTACGGCGCACGCGGTGACCGGCCTGGTTCTCGCGGGCGCCGCGGCGACCGCCGTCCTCCTCCTGCCCCGGGCGCTCGGCGCGAGCCGCACCCGGGACGACGGCGAGACCAAGACCAAGACCGAGACTCGGGCCGAGAACGAGACCGAGTCCGAGACAGAGGTCTGAGGGATGCGATCACGATGTCCGACACCGAACGTCTGAGAAGTACCGGCCGTCTGCTGGCCGGGCTCGCCTGGCTGGTCCTGCTGCTCGGGGTGTGGGAGTGGGGAAGCGACCGGGCCGAGGTGCGGCAGGGCCCGGTCCGGCCGGCCACCGTCACCGGGGACATGGCCGCGGTCGGCCGGCCCATGACGGACAGCCCGCCGCCTGTGCCGTCCGGCCGCTGAGGCACTCCCCGGGTCCACCGCCCGGCCGCTGAGGCACCCCCCCGGGTACACCGTCCGGCCGCTGGGGCACCCCCCGGCCGGCGCCCGGAGCGTGTCCGCGTACCCCGTCCCACCTCGCGCAACCGGTCCACGCGCCACCTCGCCGGAACCGGCCCGTGCGCCGGGGCCACCTGGCAGCATGGAACGCGGGCCAGGTGACCGAGCGCACCGAGGGGGAGTCGCATGGACGGCAGGAGGGGGGCCCGGTTCCGGCGCGCCCCGGTGACCGCGGCGGTGCTGGGGGCGGCGCTGCTCGTCGTGGGGTGCTCATCGGGTGGCGGGGACGGGGACGGAGGCGACCGGAAGGAAGGGGCCGGCGCCCGTATCACCCAGCAGCCCAAGGAGGCCGACCCGTTCTGGGTGAACCCGGACGGCACCGCGGCCCGGCAGGTCGCGGCGTACGAGAAGGCCGGCAGGAGGGGCGACGCCGAGCAGATCCGCAAGATCGCCGAGCAGCCCACCGGCGAGTGGATCGGCCCGGAGAACCCCGAGCAGGAGGCCCGCGGTTTCACCGAGGCCGCCGACCGCGCGGGCCGTACGGCCCTGCTGGTGCTGTACAACATCCCGCACCGCGACTGCGGCCAGTACTCGCGGGGCGGTGCCGCCGACGGCGACGCCTACCGCGCCTGGATCGACGCCGTCGCCCGCGGCATCGGGGACCGCCCGGCGACGGTGATCCTGGAGCCGGACGCCGTACTGCACCTGGTGGACGGCTGCACCCCGGAGGAGTTCCACGAGGAGCGCTACGACCTCCTCGAGGGCGCTGTCACCACGCTGAAGTCACTGAAGAACACCAAGGTCTACCTGGACGCGGGCAACGCCGGCTGGGGCCGCCCCGACCAGGTCGTCGAGCCGCTGAAGCGGGCGGGCGTCGACCCGGCGGACGGCTTCGCGGTCAACGTGTCCAACTTCTACTCCACGCCGGACTCCCTCGCCTACGGCAAACAGTTGTCGGCCGAGGCCGGCGGCAAGCACTTCGTCATCGACACCAGCCGCAACGGCAACGGCCCCTACACCGACGGCGACCCGGACGAGCGCTGGTGCAACCCGCCGGGCCGCGCCCTGGGTGAGCCGCCCACGACCAGGACCGCCGACCCGCTCGTGGACGCCTACCTGTGGGTGAAGCGGCCCGGCGAGTCGGACGGCGAGTGCAAGGGCGGGCCGAAGGCGGGTCAGTGGTGGGCGAGCTATGCGCTCGCCCTCGCCAGGGCCAGCCGGTAGCGCCGGGCCGGATCAGCCCTCGGGCCGGATCAGCCCTCGGGCCGGCCCGGCCATCGGACCGGCTACGGCACCTTCACCCACCGCGCCGTGCTCGGCGTCCCCTGGTCGTCGACCACGAACAGCATGTACCACCCCGACTGCACCAGATTCCGGTTCTTCGGCACCGTCACCGTGACCTTGTCCCCGGACGCCTTGAAGTCCAGCGCGATCGAGCGCTGGTCGACGTCCGTGACGTGCGTGGAGGCGCTGGGCCGGATCAGCCGGACCTTCCTGATCGTGGTGGTGTGCTGCGAGGTGAACGTCCCCGAAGCGCCCCGCGCGATGGTCCCCGGGCCGCCGGAGAGCGAGGGCCGCGCGTCCCGGTACAGGTACGGCGGCGTGTAGATCTCGATGCGCTGCTCGAACGTGCCCGGCTTGGTGTTGGCCTTGTCGCCGTAGAGCGAGTCGGAGCCGAAGAACATCACCCGGCCGTCGGGCAGCAGGATCGAGCCCGAGTGGTAGTTGCGGCCCACCAGCGGGTCGGCGACCCGCTTGAAGGTGTTGGACTTCGGGTCGTACAACCGGGCCTGGAGGATGTCGGAGGCGCTGCGGCCCCGGTAGTCCTGAGAGCCGCCGGAGACCAGCACGGTGTCGTCGGGGAGGACGGAGGCCTGCGGGTAGCGGGTGCCCTTCTCCAGGGACGGGCCGTCGGTGAAGTGCGGGTGCTTCGCCTTGAGGTCGATCAGCCGGGTCTTCCTGCTGGACAGCTTGGACTCGCCGACCCCGCCGCCGCCGATGACCAGGTACCTCTCGTCCTGGGCCGGCGGCAGCAGCACCGTGCCGGAGGTCTCCAGCATGTCCGGGTCGCTCAGGCCGGGCAGCTCGCTGAAGGTGTTGCCGGCCACGTCCCAGATGCCCGGGGCGCGGCCCACGTCGTCCGGGCCGTAGCCGGCGTTCGAACCCGAGTAGAAGATCTTGCCGTTCTGCATCAGGAACAGCGCCGGGTAGGTCGGGAACTGACGGGTCTTCGGCGTGTACGTCCACTTCTTCGTCCGCTGGTCGAAGATCTCGTTCTTGCCCGGGACCAGCTGGCCGATGTCGTCCAGGCCCGAGACGCTGAGGATCCTGCCGTCGCTCAGGGTCGTGAGCGTCGGATACCAGCGGGCCTCGTGCATGGGATCGACCTTGATGTACTTCTCCGCGACCGGGTCGAACTCGTACGTGTCCCGGATGCCCTGGAAGTCCTTCTTGTCCAGGGCGAGTTTCTGCGCGATGCCGTAGGTGTTGCGGGCGTCGGTGCCGGTCAGGCCCTGGATCCGGTAGTTGTCCTGGGTCCCGGTCTCGTAGGCGGCGCCGCTCTTCTGCGCCTCGACGTAGATCCGGCCCAGTCCCGGGGTGTTGCCGAGGAACTTCCCCGTCTTCTTGTCGAAGTTCTTCTTCGCGCGCGGGACCAGCACCGGGTCCTTGGAGACGAAGGTCTTCCCGTTCGCCCGGCCGATGAACCGCGTGCCCGAGGGCAGCGTGATCGGCTTGTCCGGGTTCTCGTTGTGCACGATCATCAGCCCGCCGGCCTTGGTGACGTCCCCCTTCAGCTTCTCGTACCGCTTGGTGCCGCCCGCGATCAGGATCTTGCCGTCGGCGAGCTGGGTGTGGCCCGTGCAGAACAGGTCGTTGGGCGTGGGCACCTTCTTGACGGTGCCCTTGACCGGGTCCCAGACCCGCGAGTCGAACTTCTTGGCGTCGAAGTTCTCCTGGTTGTTGCCCGAGCCCGCGACCAGCAGCACCTTCCCGGTGTGCAGCAGCACGGCGTGGATGGTGTCCTGCCGGTACTTCCTGGGGAACTCGATGATGTCCCAGTGGCCGTTGGCGGCCTTGTACTCGGGCTTGTTGATCACGTACTGGTGGTAGCGCTCCGTGCCGAAGCGGTAGAGCCACGGCCCGTTCATCCCGGCCAGGGCGAGGACCGCCACCGCGCCGATCCCGAGCCGGCGGGCACGGCGGAGGCCGGCCTGCTGCTCCCTCATTCCTTACGTCCCCCCAGCCCGCCGAGGGCGATCTGCATGGTGTGCTCGCCCGTCCCCTCCGAGCTCCTCGCGCCGGACCCGGCCCAGGTGGGCCTGTGTGGTGGCGTGTGCGGCGTGTGAGGCTGCGTCTGTGGTGCGTGGGTTGGCGTGTGTGGCTCGTGCGGTTGCGCGTGTGCTGTCTGCGCCGGCAGCGCGGCGTCCTGCGGGTCGGCGTGCGGCGCGGCCTGGGCGGGCTCCGGCGCGCGCCCGTCCTGCCGCAGCGTCCACCGCCAGGCGAGGATCGGCGAGGCGGTGATCAGCAGGGCGAGGACCGCCCACGTGATCATCGCGGGGTGGGAGTGACCGCGGACGAAGCCGGCGGCGAGGGAGCCGGCGAAGACGAGGATGAAGAACCAGTGCACGCGGAAGGTCCCGAACAGGGTGTCCGGGCTCGCCGACTCGCCCTTCGGGGTCACCACGAACCTGCTCCTGCGGCGCAGCACCGCGTCCATCAGCGAGCGGGCGTAGATCGGCGCTGACAGCGCCGACATCACCATGCCCGCGACACCGCCGGAGCCCTCCGGCTCGTGCGGGGAGACGTTGTGCCGGCGGTTCCAGACGTACAGGCCGATCTGGAGCGCGGAGGCGTTGCCGTACAGCATCAGCCACACCGTCGGGTCGATGTTCACGCCCGAGGCGCCCAGGCCCAGGAACAGCGCGCAGCTCAGCGCGGCCAGGATCCAGTTGAGGGCGGACATCGGATAGAAGATGATCATCATGGTGTAGTTGAAGAGCCGGCCCGGCGGCAGCGAGCCGAAGCCCTTCCAGTACTGCTTGAGGATGGTCTCGTACGTCCCCCGCGACCAGCGCAGCTGCTGGGTGAAGAAGTCCGTCCAGGCGTTCGGGCCCTCGCCGACGGCGAGCACGTCCGGTGTGTAGACCGACTTCCACCTGCGGCCCGTCGCCGGGTTCTTGGCGCGGTGCATCTCGAAGCCGGTCGCCATGTCCTCGGTGATCGAGTCGTACAGCCCGCCGATCTGCTTGATGGCGCTGATCCGTACGGCGTTGGAGGTGCCCACGAACATGGGCGCGCCGTAGCGGTTGCCGGCGCGCTGGATCAGGGCGTGGAAGAGGAACTGCTGCGACTCGGCGGCCTTGGTGACGAACGTGTCGTAGTTGCCGTAGACCTGCGGGCCGATGACGAAGCCGACGTCCGGGTCGCGGAAGTAGCCCAGCATCCGCTCCAGGTAGTTGGGCAGCGGCACGTGGTCGGTGTCGACGGAGGCGAAGAAGTCGTACTCGTCGCCGTGCGCCTGGAGCCAGGCGTTGTAGTTGCCGTGCTTGGTCTTCGCGCGGTGCGGGCCCTTGGGCCGGTTCCAGCGCTCGACGCCCTTGCGGGTGAAGTGGTGCACGCCCAGGCGCGCGCAGACCGCCTTCACCTCGTCGTCGTCGCCCTCGTCGAGCAGCCAGACGTGCATCACGCCCCGGTGGCGCAGCCGTACGGCCGCCTGGAGGGTCTTCGTCACCATCTCCAGCGGTTCCTTGCCGGGCACGAAGGTGGTGAGGAAGGCCACGCGGGTGCCGGTCTCGGGCACCACCGGGACCGGGTCGCGGGCGACCAGGGTGGCGTGCGCGTTGGACAGCACGTTCATGCAGCGGAAGAACTCGATCAGGCCGATCGAGACCAGCATCACCACGTCGAGGACCGGCAGGAAGTCGTACGCCGGGTAGTCCCGCTCGGTCCAGTGTTCGGGCCGCAGCAGCCAGGCCAGCAGGACCAGCGAGAGCAGCGGCGCGGCGGCGAGCATCAGCGCGACCCGGAGGCGGTGCGGTTCCTGCGAGATCAGCGAGCGGTACTGCACCCGGTAGGGCCGGTCCGGGTCGGGCTGGGTGAGGGGACCGGCCAGGCGGCTGTAGTGCTCGTAGTCGTATCTCGGCAGGGTCTTCCGGAGTCTGCGGAGACTCCCGGTGTGGCCTGTGCGGCCGGAGCGGCCTGTGTGACTGTCGCGGCCTGTGCGGCCGGTTCGGCTGGTGTGGTCGTACTGGTGCCAGGCGCCCGTCGGCGTCGACGTCATGAGTCATCCCCCCACACGCAGGTCACGCGCGTGTCATCGGATTCGTGCCGGTTGCATGGCTGCCCCCCTCGGCGGCCGTCGACGCGCGGGAGCCCCTTCTCCCCACACATCGGGCAACAGGCTCAAACGACCTTTCGAAACCCCCCTACAACCCCCCAATTGCCGCGTACATGCGGCATCTCCGCATCCAGGGTTCTACGGTGCTCAGCATGATCGCAAGATGCGAAAAACGGAGTTAACCACTCATACACACGTAAGTTTCACGGCGGCACATCCGTGCGAGGAGGAGTGCCGACGGGGGGTGTGGGTGGCGAAGCCCCCACAACGCGCGGCGAAGCCGTGCAGAAACAACGATGGCGAGGCCGGTTCGCGTTTTGCGCGAACATGCCTCGCCATCGTCATCGTGCGCCGCCAGGGACTCGAACCCCGGACCCGCTGATTAAGAGTCAGCTGCTCTAACCAACTGAGCTAGCGGCGCCTGCTGACGTGGACAACTTTACAGGACGGTGAGGGGTGGTCCCGACCACCGGATGTCCGGAAGCCGTCCTGCTATTGGTATGGACATGTTCAAGTACGCGCAATAGCCTGAACTTGGTCTAGACCAGCATGCACAGCACACGCACAGCACAGCTCACCGAACTCCCCACACGTTTCAGGAGCGGCAGCATGCGCACCAAGGCCAAGTTGTACGCGGCCGTGCTGGGCCTCACCACCGCCGGAGCCTTCGTGCTCTCCACCGGCGGCGCCAGCAGCCACGGCTACACCGACCTCCCCATCAGCAGGCAGAAGCTCTGCGCCAACGGCACGGTCACCAACTGCGGCGACATCCAGTGGGAGCCGCAGAGCGTCGAGGGGCCCAAGGGCTTCCCGGCGGCCGGACCGGCGGACGGGCGGATCTGTTCCGGCAACAACACCCGGTTCGCCCAGCTCGACAGCCCCCGGACGCCCTCGGGCGGTGCCTGGCCGACGACCAAGGTCACCGGCGGCCAGAGCTACACCTTCCGCTGGCAGTTCACGGCCAGGCACGCGACGACCGACTTCAAGTACTACGTCACCAGGCAGGGCTGGAACCAGGACCACGCCCTGACCCGTTCCGACCTGAACACGACGCCGTTCCTGACGGTCCCCTACGGCGGCAAGCAGCCACCCTCCACCCTCAGCCACAGCGGCACCCTGCCCACCGGGCTGAGCGGCCACCACGTGATCCTCGCCGTCTGGACGATCGCCGACACGGGCAACGCGTTCTACGCCTGCTCGGACGTCACGTTCTGACGCACAACTCTGAGCATGGTCTGAGCCACGGGCGCGGCCGGCGTGGGTAGGTTCCTGCCACGCCGGCCGAACGGGGGCGGCGCGAGGACCACGGGGGAGCGCGATGAGCGTGTTGTTCCATGCCGTGCCCGGTTCACCGCGCGGGACGGCCGCGTGGTGCGGTTCGAGGAGGAGGACGGCCCGGCCACGGTCGTCCGCTCATGCACACGTAAGTCTCACGGCGGCACATCCGTGCGAGGAAGAGTGCCGGCGGGGGGTGTGGGTGGCGAAGCCCCCACAACGCGCGGCGAAGCCGCGCAGAAACAACGATGGCGAGGCCGGTTCGCGCTTTCCGCGAACATGCCTCGCCATCGTCATCGTGCGCCGCCAGGGACTCGAACCCCGGACCCGCTGATTAAGAGTCAGCTGCTCTAACCAACTGAGCTAGCGGCGCATGACTCTCGCCTTCCGCTTCACGCGGCCGACGACGAAGAAAATACTACCTGGTCCCGAGGGGTGCTCGTGACCACCCCTCGGGACCAGGCGAACGCTCAGAGCACCGCGCTGAGGAACTCCCGGGTCCGCTCCTCGCGGGGATCGCCGAAGATCCGCTCCGGTGGGCCGGACTCCACCACCCGCCCGGAGTCGAACATCAGCACCTGGTCGGAGATGTCCCGGGCGAAACCCATCTCGTGGGTCACGCAGAGCATCGTGATGTCGGTGGTGCGGGCGATGTCCCGCAGCACGTCCAGCACGCCCGCGACCAGTTCCGGGTCCAGCGCCGAGGTCACCTCGTCCAGCAGCAGCACCTGCGGGCGCATCGCCAGCGCGCGGGCGATCGCCACCCGCTGCTGCTGCCCGCCGGACAGCTGCGAGGGCCGGGAGTCGCACTTGTCGGCCAGGCCCACCAGGTCCAGCAGCTCCCGCGCGCGGGCCTCCGCCTCGTCCCGGGACAGGCCGAGCACGGTGACCGGGGCCTCGGTGATGTTCCGCAGGACGGTCATGTTCGGGAACAGGTTGAAGTGCTGGAAGACCATCCCGATCTTCTTGCGGATCTCCCGGACCTGCTTCTCGGCGGCCGGGAAGAGCTGGTCGCCGTCGACCGTGATGGTGCCCTCGTCGGGCTTGGTCAGGGTCATCAGCAGCCGCAGGATCGTGGTCTTGCCCGAGCCGGAGGGGCCGATCAGGGTGACGTGCTTGCCGGGGCGGACGGAGAAGTCGAGCCCGTCGAGGACGGTCTGGTCCCCGAAGCGCTTGGTCACGCCATCCAGGCGGACCAGTTCGTCGGTCGTGGTGGCGGAGGTCGGGCGTTCGGGATTCTTGGCTGCGTCAACGGACAAGACGTCGCTCCAGTGCTCGCAGGAGGAGGGAGGCCAGATAGGAAACGAGGATGAAGGCCACGCCGATCACGGTCAGGGGCTCGGTGAACTGGAAGTGCTGCTGGGAGTACAGCCGCGCCTGCCCGAGCATCTCCAGGACGGTGATCGCCATCAGCATCGGCGTGTCCTTGAGCATCGAGATGACGTAGTTGCCGAGCGCCGGGATCACCCTGCGGATCGCCTGCGGCAGGATCACCGCCGTCCAGGTCCGACGCCGCGGCAGGTTCAGCGCCGTCGCCGCCTCCCACTGGCCGGCGGGCACCGCCTCGATGCCGGCCCGGTAGACCTGCATCGTGTACGTCGAGTAGTGCAGCCCGATCGCGACGACCCCGGTGGTCAGGGCCGAGAAGGTCAGCCCCCACTCGGGCAGCACGTAGAAGAGGAAGAACAGCTGCACCAGCAGCGGGGTGTTGCGGACGAACTCCGTCACCACCCCGACCGGCCAGCGCACCCACCGGGTCGGCAGCCGCATCAGCAGCGCCCACACCAGCCCCAGCGCGAAGGAGATCACCGAGCCCAGCGCCAGGGCCTGAAGGGTGACGAGCAGGCCGTCCCAGAAGTGCGGCATGAAGTCGCTCACGGCGCCCCAGTCCCACTTCACGCTGCACCACCTCCGGCGGTCCCGACGCCGGTGGTCTCCGCGCGCTTGAGCTCACGCGCCGCCGACTCGGTCCCGGGGTCCTTGCCGACTCCCCGCTTCAGCCGCTTCTCCAGCCCCCGCATCAGCCGGGTCAGCACGAACGCGATCACGAAGTAGATCAGCAGCACGTACGTGTAGATCTCCGCGCTCTGCTGGAGGGCCAGGCGCACCAGGTTGCCGCTGAACGCCAGATCGCCCATGCCCATGATCGACACCAGCGAGGTGCCCTTGAGCAGTTCGACCAGCAGGTTGCAGAAGGAGGGGATCATCTCCGGCACCGCCTGCGGCAGCAGGATCAGCCGCAGCCGCTGCCAGGGCGTGAAGCTGAGCGCGACGCCGCCCTCGCGCTGTGCCGGGTCCACCGAGTTCAGCGCGCCGCGCACGATCTCCGAGCCGTACGCGCCGTAGGTCAGCCCGAGCGCCAGCGTGCCCGCCCACATCGGCACCAGCTGCCAGCCGAAGGCGGGCGGCAGCACGAAGAACACCCAGAAGATCATCACCAGCGCCGAGGTCCCGCGGAACACCTCGGTGTAGAAGCCCGCGAGGAAGCGGACGATCCACAGCCGGTGGGTGCGGGCGACACCGACCACGAAGGAGACGGCGGTGGCCAGCAGCGCGCTGAAGATCAGCAGCTGGACCGTGGTCCAGACGCCCTTGAGGACGAGTTCCCAGAGTCCTGTGGTCATCCGCCGCACAACTCCTTCGCGGTCAGGTCCGTCATCTCGTCCTCGGTGAAACCGAAGGGCTTCAGGACCCGGAACAGCTCGCCGCTCTTCTTCATCTTGTGCAGCTCGGTGTTGAAGGCGTCCCGCAGCCTGGTCTCGGTCGGCCGGAAGGCGAAGGCGCCGCCGTCGACGTGCGGTTTGCCCTTGACGAGGGGAGCGAAGGGCTTGGTGGCCTCGGCCTTGGAGGACTTCTTGACCACCTCGCGGGTGGTCAGCGCCGTACCGGCGAAGACGTCCACCCGGCCGGCCTCCACGGCGTTCAGGCCCGCCACCTGGTCGGGGACGATCAGGATGTCGCTCTGCTTGTAGCCGGCGCCCACCGCGTACTCGATCTCGGCGTATCCGGTGCCGGTGGCGAACTTCGCCTTCTTCGCCACCACGTCCTGGTAGCTGTGCAGCCCCTTCGGATTGCCCTTGCGGACGATGAAGGAGTCGAGCATCTGGTAGTCGGGGTCGGCGAAGATGACCTGCTCGCAGCGGTCGGGGTTGACGTACATCCCGGCGGCCACGACGTCGAACTGCTGTGAGTTCAGCCCTGGGATCAGCGAGCCGAACTCGGTCGGCACGGGCTGCACCTTGTCCACGCCGAGGCGCTTGAAGATCACCCGGGCCAGCTCGGGCGCCTCGCCCGTCAGCTCGCCGTCCTTGTCGATGTACCCGAACGGGATCTCGCCCGCGATGCCGAGCCGTACGACGCCCGCCGCCCGGAGCCGGTCGAGCAGGTCACCGCCGTTCTCGGTGGACGCCGTCGCCACGCGACTGCAGCCCGCGGCGCCGAGCGCGCCGAGCGCCGCGACCCCCGCGAGCAGCGACCGCCGGCTGGGCCCGGGTATCCGTCTGCCTCTTCCCAGTGCAAGTGGTGCAGCCATGGGCGCGCCGCTACCCAGACCCAAGCGAGTTATGCAACGGAAGATGGCGGCGGCTGCTGGGTACCCGCATCGGAAGGCCGCAACGACCGCAGCAGGAAGGCTGGTCATGACCGCACTCGGAGTCCTCTATCCGGGCCACTTCGCCGACGACGACTATCCGCGCATCGAGCAACTCCTGGGCAGTGACATTCGGGTGGACCTGGTGCACGTCGGCTGCGAGGACGCCTACCGGGCGCCGGCGGTGCGCGAGACGGTCCCGGCCGAGCGACTGGCGCGGAACGTCGAGGGGCTGCGACTGGCCGGTGCGGAGGCCGTGGTGTGGGCGAGCACCAGCGGTGGCTTCGGGCCGGGCCCGCACGACGCCCACACACAGGTGCGCACCCTCGCCCGGGCCGCCGGCATGCCGGCCTCATCCACCTCCTTCGGCTTCGTGCACGCGGTACGCGAGATCGGCGTACGGCGTGTCGCGGTCGCGTCGCCGTACCCCGAGGACGTGACCGCCCTGTTCGCGGACTTCCTGCGGGCGGGCGGCATCGAGGTGGTCGCCGCGCACAGCGCCGGTGCGGCCACCGCGGCCGAGGTGGCCGGCTGGGGCGAGCCGGAGGTGCTGGCCCTGGCAGGGGCCGTGGACACCACCGGGGCCGAGGCGCTGCTCCTGCCGGACACGGCCCTGCACACCGCCTCCCACATCCCGGTCCTGGAGGAGAGGCTCGGCAAAGCGGTCCTCACCGCGAACCAGGTGACCGTGTGGGAGGGGCTGAGGCTCACCGACCGCCGGGTCAACGCGCCCGACCTGGGTGCGCTGTTCACGCGGGAGCCGATCGTCCAGGTGTGAGACCGCCCGGGTATGTCCGGGCATGTCGGGGCGCGGTTGCGGCCCCCGTCGCGGGGGCGTTACCTGGAAGTACCGGCGGTGCAGCGAGAACGCCCCGGGGCCCACGGCAGCACCCGGCGGCCCGGTCGGCCTGTGTGTCCCCGCCCCTGTGTGTCCCCGTCCCCGGCAGCGACCCGTCGTCGCCGTCGGCGGCCAGCGTCCGACGCGGAGGTGACCCAGGTGAAAGCCGTCGTCTATGAGAAGCCCTACAACGTGGTGGTGCGAGAGGTCGACGACCCGCGGATCCAGCACCCCAACGATGTGATCGTCCGGGTCACGTCGTCCGCGATCTGCGGCTCGGACCTGCACATGTACGAGGGCCGCACGGCCGCGGAGCCGGGCATCGTCTTCGGGCACGAGAACCTCGGCATCATCGAGGAGGTCGGCAGCGGCGTGACCTCCCTGTCCGAGGGCGACCGGGTCGTGATGCCGTTCAACGTCGCGTGCGGCTTCTGCAAGAACTGCCTCGCGGAGAAGACCGGGTTCTGCCTGACGGTCAACCCCGGCTTCGCCGGGGGAGCCTACGGATACGTGGCGATGGGCCCCTTCCTCGGGGGCCAGGCGGAGCGGGTGCGCGTGCCCTACGCCGACTTCAACTGTCTGAAGCTGCCGCCCGGGGAGGAGCACGAGACCGACTTCGTGCTGCTCGCGGACATCTTCCCGACCGGCTATCACGGCTGTGAACTCGCCCAGGTCTCGCCGGGTGAGTCCGTGGCCGTCTTCGGCGCCGGTCCGGTGGGGCTGATGGCCGCCTACTCGGCGCTGCTGCGCGGCGCGGCCAAGGTGTTCTCGGTGGACCGCGTGCCGGAGCGGCTCGCCAAGGCGGAGGAGATCGGGGCCATCCCCATCGACTTCACCAAGGGCGACCCGGCCCAGCAGATCAAGGAGCAGACGGCGGGCGAGGGCACCGACAAGGGTGTGGACGCCGTCGGCTACCAGGCGCAGTCGCACAAGGACGTCAGCCACGAGGAGCCCGCCGTCGTCCTGAACACGCTCGTGGAGACGGTACGGCCCACCGGCATGCTCGGCGTGCCCGGTCTGTACGTCCCCTCCGACCCGGGCGGCCCCGACGAGCACGCCAAGCACGGCCAGCTGCTGGTCTCCATCGGCCGGATGTTCGAGAAGGGCCAGCAGATGGGCACCGGCCAGTGCAACGTCAAGCGGTACAACCGCCAGCTGCGCGACTTGATCATCGCCGGGCGGGCCAAGCCCAGCTTCGTGGTCTCCCACGAGCTGCCGCTGGACCAGGCGCCCCAGGCGTACGAGAAGTTCGACAAGCGGATCGAGGGCTACACGAAGGTGGTCCTGCACCCGGGGCACGCGCTGGCGGCCTGAGAGACGGGGTGAGGGAATAAGCGGAGAGCGTCTCCTGTTAACGCCGCGCAGGCAGGACAGCGCACGGCACACACAGGAGGCGCCCCCGTGTTGGCGAACGAGATCCGCGGCGAAGCCCACGGCATCGCACCCGTACCCCTCTCCGTACTGGACCTGGTGACCGTGGGAGCGGGCAGCACCGCCACCGACGCGCTGCGCACCAGTGTCGCGATCTCCCGCCTCGCCGAGGCCAGGGGCTACCACCGCTACTGGGTCGCCGAGCACCACTCGATGCCGGGCGTCGCCTCCTCCTCACCGGCCGTGATCCTCGCGCACCTCGCCGCCCACACCGAGCGCATCCGCCTCGGCTCGGGCGGCGTCATGCTGCCCAACCACGCCCCGCTGGTCATCGCCGAGCAGTTCGGCACCCTGGAGGCCCTGGCCCCCGGCCGGATCGACCTCGGTCTCGGGCGCGCCCCCGGCACCGACGGCGCCACCGCCGCCGCGCTGCGCCGCACCGACCACCTGAACGAGGGCGCCGACGACTTCCCCCAGCAGCTCGCCGAACTCACCCGCTTCCTCGACGACGACTTCCCCGACGGCCACCCCTACCGCCGTATCCACGCCGTCCCCGGCCCGGTCCAGGCCACCTCCCCGGGCGGCGTGCAGTCCCCGCACCGGCCGCCGATCTGGCTGCTCGGCTCCTCCGGCTTCAGCGCCCGCCTGGCCGGCATGCTCGGTCTGCCCTTCGCCTTCGCCCACCACTTCTCCGCGCAGAACACCATCCCGGCCCTGGACCTGTACCGCGAGTCGTTCCGGCCCAGCGCGGTGCTCGACGCCCCGTACGCCCTGATCGGCGTCGCCGCCCTCGCCACCGACGAGGAGCGCGAAGCCCGCCGCCAGGTGCGGGCCGCCGCGCTGAACATGGTCCGGCTGCGCACCGGCCGCCCCGGCCTGGTCCCCACCCCCGAGGAGGCCGAGGCGTACGAATTCAGCCCGATGGAAGAGGAGTTCATCGCCTCCTGGACGGCCAACGTCGTCCACGGCACGCCCGACGAGGTCCGCTCCGGCCTCGACGACCTGCACAAGCGCACCGGCGCCGACGAGCTGATGATCACGAGCAACGCCCACACCGGGGACGTGCGCCTGCGCAGCTACGAACTCGTCGCGGACGCCTACGGGCTGCCCGGCGCACCCTAGGGGGTGTCGCGCCGATCATGCCGGGCTCCCTGATCCGGTTTGATCGACGAGACACCCCCTAGGGGATCTCTCGCCGGGGGCCCGACGCCGCTACCGGCGTCCGCAGGCGTGGCCGTCGAGGAGTTCGGAGATACGGTCCGGCGGCACCGGCCGGGAGTACAGCCAGCCCTGCCCGGTGTCGCAGCCGATGCGGCGCAGGCGGCTGGCCTGGTCGGAGGTCTCCACGCACTCGGCGGTGACGGTCAGCCCCAGCCGGTGGGCCAGCTGGATCATCGCCTCCACGATCACCTCGTCGGCGGGGCTCGACCGGTTCACCGCGGCCTCCTCCGACCGCGTCTGCCGGGCCTGCGCCTGCCGGGGCTCCGTCTCCGGGGACTCCGCCTGCCGGGCCTCCGCCTCGCGCGGCTGTCGCTCCTCGTACTGGAAGCCGCGCACGAAGGACCCGTCCAGCTTCAGCGCCGACACCGGCAGGCGGCTGAGGTAGGCGAGGTTGGAGTAGCCGGTGCCGAAGTCGTCGATGGCGATGTGCACGCCCATGTCGCTCAGGGCCCGCAGGGCCTGGAGCGGCCGCCCGGCCGAGCCCATCACCGCCGACTCGGTCAGCTCCAACTGCAGCAGATGCGGCGCCAGTCCGGTCTCCGCCAGCACCTGGGCCACGTCCGCGACCAGGTCGGAGTCCCACACCTGGCGGACCGCCACGTTGACGCTGACGAAGATCGGCGGCTCGTCCGGGTGGTCCAGCTGCCAGCGCCGGGCCTGGCGGCAGGCGGTGGCCAGGATCCAGCGGCCGAGCGGCACGATCGAGCCGTCCTCCTCCGCCAGTGTGATGAACCGATTCGGCGTCAGCACACCGAACTGCGGGTGCCGCCAGCGCACCAGCGCCTCGACCCCGCGCAGCCGCCCGTCGTCCATGCCGACCAGCGGCTGGTACTCCAGCGTGAACTCGCCCCGCTCGACGGCCGCGCGCAGCGTGGAGACCAGCGCCTGACGGGTCATGCGGTGCGCGTTGCGCTCGGGGTCGAACAGGGTCCAGCGGGCCCTGCCGTCCGCCTTCGCCCAGTACAGGGTGGTGTCGGCCGCCTGCATCAGTGCGGTGGCCGAGGTCCCGGCCGCCTGCCGCTCGACCACGCCGATCGAGGCCGACACCGACAGCCGTCTGCCGGAGATCTCGAACGGCGCCTGAAGGGCCGTCAGCACCGACTCGGCGAGGCCGGCGAGTTGCTCGGTGCCGGTGGAGTCCTCGACGAGCAGCGCGAACTCGTCACCGCCGAGCCGGGCCACCAGCGGGGCGCCGGCCCGGCCGTGGGCGGCCGCGTCGGCGCAGCTCGTCAGCCGCTGGGCCACGGCCGCGAGCAGCCGGTCGCCGACGTGGTGGCCGAGGGTGTCGTTGACCGCCTTGAAGCCGTCGAGGTCCAGGTAGCACAGGCCGATCCGGCCGGTCCCGCCGCGCTCCTCGTCGTACGACTCCGCCGGCGCCGTCGGCTCCGCCTCCAGCGCGGCCGACAGGCGTTCGAAGAACAGCGTGCGGTTGGGCAGCCGGGTCACCGGGTCGTGCATCCGCACATGCCGCAGCCGGGCCTGGAGTTCGCGCCGGGCGCTGACGTCGGCGATGGACAGCAGCACGCCGGGGGGTCCGGCGGGTCCTGGTGGGCTCTCGGGCGGCAGGGGGGCGACCGTGACCTGGACCCACAGGGAGCGGCCGTCGGCGTGTTTGAGGCGGCGGGTGCAGCGCAGCCGGGCCTGCCGGCCGCGCAGGACCTCGCGGTAGGCGTGCCAGGTGCGGGTGTCGGAGGCCAGATCGACCAGGTCGGCGGCGACCTGCCCGGCGAGTTCGTCGGGCCCGGTGCCGAGCAGCGCGCCGAAGGTGTCGTTGGCGCTGACGACCAGCCCGTCGCCGTCGAGGACGGCCATCGCGAGGGGAGCGGCCTCGAAGACCGAGCGGAAGGGCTGACCGGCGGGGGCGGGGCGGGCGTCCTGCGGGAGCCGGGGGTCCTGCGCGGACCGGGGGTTCTGCGAGAGCCGGGGGTCCTGCGGGGATTCGGCCAAGTCGGTGAATTCGGGCGGAGTGGGGGCCGGTTCCGCCATCGGAGTGAGGCCGGGCGTGCGGAGGGGGGCCGGCGGGGGCGTCTGCACGGGTGCCGGCGCAGGGTCGGAGGGGCCGGTCAGACCGGTCGGGGAGGGCGCACAGGGGCCGCTCTCGGGCGGTGCGGGAGGGGCCGGGGCGGTGGCGGCTACGACCCCCGTGTCGGCTGCGGCCGCGAGCGGCCCGGTACCGGACGGCTTCGTAACATCACTCTGTGTGACTTTCGGCCGGATGAGGTCTGCCGTGGGCGTCGGCCCCTCGGACGTTCCGCTCACCGCTCGCTCCCGCAGTGCACTCGGTCTTCGTATCGGTCTCGTCGGGTGGCCGGCCGGGTGACGCACGGCCGCCGGGCCCGTGTCCGCGCAGGAAGTGCCAGGAAAGTGTGCCGATCATAGATGCCGGCGCCTGACCCGTTCCAGCCACTTGCCGCCTCTGTCGTGCGGCGGGTCCTTCTGCCAGATCGTTTCTGCTCGCACCTGGACGGGTTCTTCTGACGGCCGACCACTTGTGACGTTCCGTGAGCGGTTCGGGGGTGTCGCCGTCCGGATGCGCCACGGCGGCGAACTCCGTGCGGCCCCGGCCGCGAACGCCGGGCAGGCGACGGCCTGGTGCGGCGCGAACTCGGACCACTCACCCGTCCCTCACCCTTCCGGTGCAGACAAACAGGGCGTACGCCTACAAACTCCCACAGGCTGGGTGCGGTGTCCCCGCGAACCGCACCCGGAGGTCCCAGTGCCGCGTCAGCTCGCTTTGAAGGCGCTCAGCCGTGACGCCCTCAACGCGCTGACCGGGGCGGCGGCGCGGCCCCGACTGCGCAGCACGGCGGCCGTGTTCAGCGTCCTGTCGGCGGTCGCCGCCACCTCGATCCTGAGCGGTCCCTCGGTCGCCGAGCCCTTCTCGCCGGCGCCGTGCGCGCTGCGGCGGACCGAGGCGCACCACTCGGAGGGGGTGGACACATGGAACGCCGCCTACGCCCGGCCCACCAAGCCCATCGACGCCGTGATGATCTTCCTGTCCTTCCCCGACTCGACCCCGCGCACCACCCCGGCGGAAATCGCCGCCGACCATTTCCCGGCCACCAGCCAGTTCTACGCACGGGCGTCCTACGGCAGGTTCGCGCTGCGCCCGCACCCGCTGAAGCACTGGATCCGGATGCCGCGGCCGTCCACCGCGTACGCCATGCACCGCGACTGGAACCCTGCCGACCGGGCCGCCTACCTGCACGACGCCCTCGCGGCCGCCGACAGGGAGGTGGACTTCTCGCGGTACCGCGTCGTCTACTTCGTCGCCGACCCGGACGCGCCCGGCGTCGACTCGGACGCCACGAAGGTGGTCAACCTCGACACCCCGCTGCGGGCCGACCACACGGACATCCGGCGGGTGGTGACGGTGTTCGAACGGCACCCCCCGGACCGGCTGGTGCTCGCCCACGAGACCGGGCACGTCTTCGACCTGCCGGACCTGTACCACCGGCCCTCGGACAACAAGGGTGACTGGGACACCTATGTGGGCGACTGGGACCTGATGGGGAGCCAGTTCGCGCTCTCGCCGGACCTGTTCGCCTGGCACAAGTGGAAACTCGGCTGGCTGGACCCGCGTCAGGTGGCCTGTGTGCGGGGAACCGGGCCGACCCGGCTGACGCTGGAGCCGGTGGAGGTGGGCCCGGCGGGCGCGGACGTACCGGATGCGCAGTCGCCGGCGACGGGTGCCGCCGGGCCGCCGATGTTCGGGCTGGGCGGCGGCACGAAGCTCGCGGTGGTGCGGACCGGCAGCGACAGCGCGCTGGCCTTCGAGGTGCGGGAGTCGCTCGGGAGCGACATCGCCGGGTGCCGGGAGGGGGTGCTGGTGTACCGGGTGCGCAGCGAGACGGAGTCGGGCGGCGGCCCCGTCCAGGTGATCGACGCCCATCCGCACACCTCGGCCTGCCCGGCGAGCTCCGTGTACCCGCCGCTCGCGGACGCGCCCATCGGCCTGGGGGAGAGCTTCACGGTGCCGGGCGACGGCGTCCGTGTGGAGGTGGAGGACCGTACGCCCTCGGGCGCGTACACGGTGAAGATCACACCCGGCTACCCCACGGACCACCCCGGCTGACCGCACGATGGGCGGCCGGGAGGGGAGGGGCGGAGGGGGTGCGGCGGAGGGGGCGCGGGAGCGGCGCGGGGGGGTGTGGGTGGCGAAGCCCCCACAACGCGCGGCGAAGCCGCGCGGAAACAACGATGGCGAGGCCGGTTCGCGCTTTCCGCGAACATGCCTCGCCATCGC
>NZ_BNBC01000044.1:1788-20379 GCF_014654675.1 Streptomyces spiralis | reverse complement strand
CCAGGGACTCGAACCCCGGACCCGCTGATTAAGAGTCAGCTGCTCTAACCAACTGAGCTAGCGGCGCCTGCTGACGTCGTAGACATTAGCATCCTGGTCGGCGGGAGGAAAAATCGAAATCCGTACGGCCGCGCGGGCCGCCCGCACGGCCGCCCAGTGCAGGATCTCCGGGCCGGGCAGCCACGGGTGGCGGGTGTCCGGGGCGACCAGCCAGCGGGACGCGGACCGCATGAGCCCAGGGCCGCCGACCGGGGCCGGCACGGTCACCGCGTCGCCGTTGCCGTGGCACAGCAGCGGGGGAACGCCGCCGGCGCGCCCGGAGCCGTCCTGACGGCCCCGGGATCCCCACTCCTCCCACTCCAGCAGCGACGGCAGCCGCTGCGCGGTGCCCGGGGCGGCGAACAGCAGCATCCGCCCCCGGTGGACGGCCACCGGGCCCGTCCCCGGGCCCTCCTCCCACAGCCGGTCCAGCATCCGGCGGCCGAAGATCGCCGGTGCGCTGACCACGTCGAAGGCGGCGCCGCAGGGCAGCACGACCGGCGCGTCCGGCCGCTCCCGCCACAACGCGAGCGTGCTGCGGGGGTACGGGCCGGCCGAGGCGAGCCAGGTCGCGCCGTCCACGGTGACGCCGGAGGCGTCGGAAGGGCGGCCTGCCGTGAGGTCGAGGCGGTCGGCGAGCGGTTGCTTCCCAGTGCGGCTCATGTCGGATACGTCTACCCACCGTGAGTGGGCACTTTCTCAGGGTTGCCGGAAACCGGGACAGAAGGGGAAGGCAAGGAGTATCTTGCCCGCCTGGCATATGCCAGCGCATCGAGGCGGGGAGGCGCCGGACGGTGAGAAAGCACCGGACGGCGAGGAAGCTCCGGACGGCGAGGAAGCTCCGGACGGCGGCGAAGCGTCAGACGGGGTCGGCGGGATTGGCGTGCAGCCCCTCGGCCCCGCGCAGCAGGTCCCGCCCGAACTCGACCATCTTCTTGGCATAGTCCTCGGTCCACTCCGCCCGCTCGGCGATGTCCGCCGGGCTCAGCCGGTCGAACCGCCGCGGGTCGGCGAGCTGCGCCGCCGCGATCGCCTGGAACTCCACGGCACGGTCGGCCGCCGCGCGGAACGCGAGCGTCAGCTCCGTCGCGCGCGCCAGCAGCGCCCGGGGGTCCTCTATCGACTCCAGGTCGAAGAAGTGCTCGGGGTCGGCGGCGGCCTCGGCGGGCTCGAAGATCAGGGGCGCGGGGCGTAGCCGCGGCTCGTTCCGACGCGGCTCGGGCTCCGCCATCTCGTGTCCTCCTCGTACGGTTCGGATCGGTGCCACCTCTTACGGGGCCACCCTCCATTGTCCCGCGCCCACGCAAGAGGGCGGTCGCCTCACGGCGCCTGCCCGTCCCGGGGATCACACGGAACCCGGCGGACCGGACAGAGGCAGTTCCTACCCACCCCGGAGGTTCTCAAGGCCCAGAGGCAGGGGTTCTCAAGGCGCAGAGATTCTCAAGGCGCCCACCCCACTCGATGTTCCCGCAGTCGGGCCAGTACCGCGTGATTGGCTTCCCAGCCGTCGGGAAACTTCACCGTGACGCCCAGCTGGACGGGTTCCGTGGAGGGGTGGTCGTCCAGGAGTTCGCCGACTCCCGCGCGGCAGATCACGATGCACGCGTGCCGGTGGCGGGAGGCCAGGACGCACAGACGGCCGGTCTCCAGGTGGAAGGCGGTGGCGTCGGGGCGGCCGGAGAGCGGGTGGAGGACCACCGTGACGTCGAACTCCCGGCCCTGGAGCCGGTTCGCCGTGTCCACTGTGACGTTCGTGACACCGAGGTCCGCCAGCGCCGCCCGTACGGCGGCCGCCTGGTCCCGGTGCGCGGTGCCGACGGCGATCCGGTCGGCGGCCAGCGGGGCCGGGTCCGGGGACCGCTCCGAGACGGCGGCCCCGCCGCGCTCCAGCAGCCGCGCCACGACCGCCGCCACCGCCCGCACGGCCTCGGGGTCCGTGCGCGGAGTGTGCCGCGCGGGCAGCTCCAGCAGGCCCCAGCCCGACTCGGCGGCCTCGTCGATCACCCGGTCGGGGCCCGAGCCGTCCGAGGGCACCGCGAAGGTGAGCCGCCGGTCACCGGGCCCGGTGCCGCTGCGGAACGGCGTGTACGGGTAGAACGCGTCCGAGACCAGCGGCGCCGCCGACGCCGGAAGCCGCCACGACACCGGCAGCCGGTGCTGGGGCAGCTCGGGGTTGTGGGCCAGCAGGGTGGTCACCGCGGAGGCCGACGGGTCGTACGACAGCCCCGCCCACTGCTCGCCGCCCACGATCGAGAACGGGTCCAGCTGACCGGGATCGCCCACGAACAGCGCCCGCTCGAACAGCCCGGCCACGGCGAGCAGCGCGTCGGAGCGCATCTGGTACGCCTCGTCGACGATCGCGTGCCGCCACGGCTCGTCGACCTTCACATGCGCCCACTTCGCGGCCGTGGACAGCACGACGTCCAGACCGGCGAGATCGGCCGCTTTCGCCGACTTCCGTACGTTCGGCAGGTCGTCGAGGGCCTTGTCGTAGGGGTCGGTGTCGCTGCTGTGCAGCCGGCCCACCGGCAGTTCGGGGTTCTTCTCCGCCAGCCGCACCACCAGGTCGTCGACCTGCGCGTTGGTCTGCGCGACCACCATCAGCGGCCGCCCGGCCTCGGCCAGCTCCAGCGCCGCGCGGACGACGAGCGTCGACTTGCCCGCTCCCGGCGGGGAGTCGACGACGACACCGCGGTGCGGGCCGTGCAGGGTGTCGCGCAGGATCGCCTCGGTGGCGCGGGCGGCCGCCGTCCCCGGATCGAAGGCGGCGCTGTCCGGGATCTCCCGGGCGGGGTGGGCGGGGGCGGTCACAGCACGTCCTCCTCGGTCACCGGGTCAGGGGTCTCCCGCACGCTCTCCTCGCCCGGCGGCCCGCCGTGCGTCCACGGGGTCTGCTCGGGGTCGGGCAGCTTCGCCCCGCCGCGCTGCTCGTGCTCGAACAGCGTGAAGCACAGGTGGTCGCCCTTCTCCGGCACGGAACCGGCCTCGGGCTCCTTGCCGCGCCCCATCTTGTCGAGGATCCGCAGCACGATCAGCGACCCGCCTGCCTCGGGACCGCCTTCCTCCGGAGCGCCGTCCTCCGCGAAGCCGACGAACTCCGCCGACTGCGGCTTCCCGCCCAGCGAGCGGTACGCCCGGGCCCGCTCGCCCAGGTGCGGCCGGTCGTCCGTGCGCACGGTGACCAGCGGGCGCGGGCTGGGCCGCCTGCCCTCGCTGTACGCCATGGCCACATCGGTCACCTCGCCCGCGAACGCCTCCCCGGCCAGCCGCCGACCCGCCATGACCAGCGGGTCGTCCAGCGCCTCCTGGGCGTCCAGGCGGGCCTGCTCGCGCTCGCGGGTGGCCAGCTTGTTCGCGGCGGTCACCGCGTCGTCGCGGCGCGGCTGCGGCGGTTCGCCGGCCAGCACCCGGTCGCGGTGACCGGTGAACGACCAGCGGTCGCGCGTCCAGCGCTCCGCCACGTGCGCGCCCTCGGGCAGCGTCCGCAGCAGGTCCAGCCCGTCCCAGACCTTCTCCCACGTGGGGCGCGTGCACTGTTCGACGAGCGCCCGGATGTGCTGCTCGGCCGCGGTGAGGGCGCCGAGCCGGTCGTCCGCCTCCAGGCCGTCCTCGGCCGCGGCGAGCGCGGTACGGGCGCGGTCGTAGCGCTCGATGGCGGGGGCGAGCAGCTTGTTGTCGAACGCCGGGTCGGTGGCCGGGCCCGCGGGCGGGCACTCCAGCTGGCCGGCCGCGTCCCGGGCGAGCTCCGCACGCAGCGCCGCCTCCGCGCCCGAGACGCCCTCCGGCGGGGCGATCCACGCCAGCAGCGCCCCCAGGTGCTGGTCCTCCAGGCTGGACTGGCCGGTGGTCCAGTGCCGGGCCAGCACCTCGCTCAGCGCCAGCAGCAGCGAGGAGCCGGGCACCCGGGCCCGCTCCCCGAAGTGGGTCAGCCACCGTCCCAGCAGCGGCACCCTCGGCGGCGCCGGGTGCGGGGCCTCGGGATCCTGTTCGGCGGTGCGCCGGAACCGCATGGAGCGTCCGAGCAGCCGTACGAAGTCGATGCCCGCGCGGCTCGGCACGATCAGCTGGGGCGCGTCCGCGCAGAGTTCGACCTCGACCTTGACCCGCTTGCCGGTCTCCGGGTCGGTCTCGCTGCGCTCGGCGGCCTCCACGGTGTCGGCGTAGGAGTCGATGTACGGAAGGATCACATCGGCCAGTTCGGCCAGGAACGCGAACCTGAGGTCCCGGTCGCGCGGCTGCGGCACGGCCAGCAGCCGGGGCGCGTCCCGGTCGGTGCCGATCAG
The DNA here is from genome assembly GCF_014654675.1 of Streptomyces spiralis. Taxonomy (GTDB): domain Bacteria; phylum Actinomycetota; class Actinomycetes; order Streptomycetales; family Streptomycetaceae; genus Streptomyces; species Streptomyces spiralis. The sequence continues at coordinate 16,057 of NZ_BNBC01000044.1, read as the reverse complement.
CGCGCCCAGCGGGGCGCCGGCCTCACCGGCGGTGGTGAGCGGCACGAACACCAGCGGACGCTCGGCGACATGCCGGTGGCGGACGGTCGCGGCGGGCTGGGCGTGCCCGGCCCGCACGGCCTCCAGCCGGGCGAGGGTGGCGATCAGCGACACACCGCCTCCCGGTGGTCCCCGTGGGCGTGGTCACGGTGGGCCGGGTGGCCGCCGAGTGCGTCCTGGTGGCCGCTCAGCGCCTCCGCCCGCAGCCGCGCCGCCCTGCGCAGGGCGGCCACCGCCGGGTCGTCGGGGTCGCCGGCCTCGCCGTGCGCCGCCGCCAGGACGTCCTCCACCGTGGTCAGGCCGCCCAGCTCGGCGCGGACCGAGCGGCCCAGGGCGGTCACGGCGCCCTGGGCGCGGGAGTGTGCCCGGCAGTGGAAGGCCAGCTCGCAGGCGGCCAGGCACTCGGGCGCGTAGGTCGCCGGGACCGCCTCGACCGCGGCCGTCAGCTCCTCGGCGGGCAGCTCGGGGGAGAAGCACACTCCCTCGGGGAGCGTGTCGGCGATGTCCTGGATGCGGGTCAGGCGCGCCAGCTGGCGGGCGGTCACCGCGCGCTGTTTGCGTACGTCCACGGCGGAGGCGGTGGGCAGGTTGGAGAAGTCCTTGGGGCACACCAGCAGCACCCGGTGCCGCACACGCGGGGCGGGCGCCCCGTCCGGAGCGTCGTCCTGGGCCGGGACATCTCGGGCGATCCGGGCGGCGACGTCCTCCAGCGCCAGTACGTACACCGCGGCCTGACGTGCCGCCGCGCCGACCTTCGCCGGGTCCGCGGAGCCGTCCAGCATCGGGAACGACTTGATCTCCACGACCGTCCAGCTGCCGTCCGGGTGCACCGCCACCGCGTCCGGCTCCAGGTAGGCGGGGGAGCCGGCCACCTCCAGGGCGAGCATCGGGTGGTCCAGCAGCGTCCAGCCGCCCGCCGCCGTCGCCTCGCGCAGCGCCATCGCCGTACGCTCCGCGCGTCCCTCGGGGCCCGCGGCGGTCAGGTCCGGAACCCGGGCCTGACGCGGCGGCTCAGCGCCCGGGTCCAGCCGCTGGTGCGCCAGCCGCAGCAGCTCCGCACCGCCGTCGGCCTTGACCCGCGCCTCGAACGCGTTGCCCCGCATGAAGGCGAACTGGGACTGGCCGAACGCCGAAGGCGACCCCAGCGCGTCCGCCAGCGCCGCCTTGTCCACGCCCGCGCCGTCCAGGATCGCGCGCCGCCTGCAGCCCGGGTTCGCGGCCAGCGCCGCCAGCGCGCGGGCGTCCAGCGCCCGCGCCGGCACGCCGGGGCCGCGCAGCTCAGCGAGCCGGTGCCGGAGCCCCGTCCCCCGCGTCCTGGGAGGAGGCACCCGGCTCGGCTCCGGAACCGAACCGTGCTTCGCGCTGCCGTGGAATTCGCTCACCCGCCGAAGTCTGGCATCCGCCACTGACAATCGGGGAACCCGCGGCGCTCGTGCGCCCCGCGACGGCCGGGACGCGGGCCGCCAGCGCCGCCCGGGCCCGGTCCATGCCCCGCATCAGGTACGGCGCGAGCAGCACTCCGACGCCCATCACGGCCACGCCCGCCACCGCGTCCAGGAAGTAGTGGTTCGCGGTGCCCATCACCACCAGCGTGGTCAGCAGCGGATAGGCGACCCCGGCCGTCTTCGCCCAGCGCGTGCCGCCGTGGCGCCACAGCATGATCCCGCACCACAGCGCCCAGCCCACGTGCAGGCTCGGCATGGCCGCGTACTGGTTCGTCATGCCGCCCATGCCGCGCGGTGCGCTGGCCTCGCCGCCCCACCAGCCGTACGAGCTGTAGTGGGCCATGGTGTCCACGAAGCCGTGGTCCGGGGAGAGCAGCCGGGGCGGGCAGGTCGGCAGCAGCGTGAAGCCGATCAGTCCCATGAAGGTGGACGCCATCAGCCAGGTGCGGGCCGCGCGGTAGTGCGCGCTGCGCGCCCGGAACAGCCACACCAGGATCGCGGGTGTCACCACGTAGTGCAGAGAGGCGTACCAGAAGTCGGCCGGGACGCCGAGCCAGGGCTCGCGCGTGAACAGGCGGTTGAGAGGGTGCTCGGCGTTGAGCCGCAGCAGCTTCTCCAGGCGCAGGATCGCCAGTCCGTGGTCGACGGCGCTGGAGACGTCACCGCGGGCCAGCAGCCGGCCCGCCGAGTAGCAGCCGTACACCAGCAGGATCAGCGGCAGTTCCGTCCACCAGCGAAGCCGGGTTCGCGGGGCCGCCTCCGTGCGCGGTGCCGGTGCCTCGGTCTGCGGCATCCGATGCCCCTCCCCGTTCTCATCGCTCTTGTCGGTGCTGCGGCTCCCGGTGATCTCCGGTGGTGTCCGGCCGGTCGTGCCACTTTACGGTGTATGCGCCCGCCCTCATGGGGCACCCCGGCACTCAAAGACGCAGAGATCGACCCTCGGGTTGCTCCCGCACAGGGTGCGCGATGATGGAGGGGTTCCGTCTGAAGATCGCACTATTTCCCGGAAGGTTCCCCATGGCACCGCGCATCCTGCTGGCCCGGCACGGACAGACGGAGTGGTCGCTGTCCGGCAAGCACACCGGCAGGACCGACGTCCCCCTCCTGGAGGAGGGCCGACGCGGCGCCAAGCTCCTCGGCGAGCGGCTGCACCGGCCGCCCTTCGACGGCCTGCCCGGCGTCGAGGTCCGCACCAGCCCGCTGTCCCGCGCGCGGGAGACGTGCGAACTGGCCGGCTTCGGCGACCGTGCGACGCGCTGGGACGCGCTCATGGAGTGGGACTACGGCGCCTACGAGGGACTCACGCCGCAGCAGATCCACGACGAGCGGCCGGGCTGGCTCATCTGGCGCGACGGCGTCCCCGGCGGAGAGACGCTCGCCGAGGTGACCGCCCGCGCGGACGAGGTGGTGGCCTGGGCCCGGGCCGAGGACCGTGACGTGCTGGTCTTCGCCCACGGGCACATCCTGCGGTCGATCGGGGCGCGCTGGCTCGGGCTGCCCCTGGACTTCGCGGCGCGGATACGGCTCAATCCGACGTCGCTGTCGGTGCTGGGGTGGGCGTACGGGGAGCCGGCGATCGAGAACTGGAACGATCTGGGCCACCTGGTCGCGTAACGACCGGTGCCCGTGGGCACTGCGGGTGGGTGGGTGCGCTCGCCCCGCTGGGAGGTTGCCGCCGCGCCCACCCGTGCCGCCTGCGGCCGATCGCGCAAGGGGGTGTCTCGTCGATCAGGGCGGATCAGGGTGCGGTGCCAGGCGCCGCGAGCCCAGCCTGATCAACGAGACACCCCCTAGGACCGTGGTGTGCTCGCGTGCCTCTCCAGGAACTCCGACACCCCGCTGGCCCGCCGGTGCGGCAGCAGTACCCGGGCCGTTCCCGCCAGCATCGTCTGGATGCGGGAGGACTGGACCTGGTCCAGGAGGTCCAGGACCCGGATTCCGGCGGCCGCCGCCTCGTCGGGACGTCCCCCGCGCGCGAGGTCGTCGGCCAGCTCGGCCGTGTACAGCGCGATGTTCCGGGTGAAGTGGGGGTCCTGCAGCCGTGCGGCCTGCCGCGCGTGCCGTGCCGCCCGCTCCCAGTCGCCGAGCGTGGACCAGCACTGCGCCTCCAGCCCCTGGAGTTCGGCCTCGCCGTAGAAGCTCATCCACTCCGGGTCGGCGTCCGAGGCGCCGCGGTCGTACAGCGCCTGCGCGCGGGTGAGTGCCTGCGCGCAGCCGGTGCGGTCGGCGAGCCCCGCCCAGCCGCCCGCCTCGCGCAGCGCCAGCAGCGACATCAGCCGCGCCGAACCCAGCCCGCGCGCGACGCGCTGGGCGGCCTGCGCGGCGCGCACCGCCTCCCGTGGCCGCCCCGCGTCCCGCGCGAGGAACGCCGTGTTGCAGAACGCGTGCGCCTCCAGGGCGGGGTCCGAGGTCATGCGCGCGGTGGCCAGCGCCTCCGCGTAGTGCGAGCGGGCGTCGTCGAAGCGACCGGAGTCGTGCGCCAGCCAGCCCACCGAGATGGCCAGTTCACCGGCGCCCGAGTGCAGCCGGTCCGCGGTGGCCTGCCGGGTCGCGCCCGCGTCGAGCAGCGCGTAGGCGGCGCGCAGCGGAGCCGCCGCGCGCCGGTAGAGACCGTCCGCGCCGTGCCGGTCGTCGAGCAACCGGATTCTGCGGACGGCCTCTTCGAGGGCGCCCGCGTCGCTCGCCCCGGCGCGGCGGACGGGACGGTCCGCGGCCGAGGCGTCGAAGGCGAGCCCCAGGGGGCCCAGCGAGGCGGCGGCCACCGTGGCGCCCCCGCGGGTCATGAATGCGCGACGCAGCACGTCGCTCTCCTCGTGGTCTTCGTGCGGGTGGTACGGGTCCTGCGGGTGGTACGGGTCTTGGTGGTACAGGTCGTGCGGGTGGTGATGCGGGTCCTGCGTGCCGTACGAGTCATCACTGCCGTACGGGTGCTGCGTGCCGTACGGGTTGTGCTCCTCGTACGGGTGATACGGGTGGGACGCCCCCGGCGTTTCACGCGGGGCGCGTTCCTGGCTCGTGACCCGCGGGCGGGGCGGGTCGTCCGCCGGCACGCGCGCCGCGCGCCCACGGACGGCCGAGCGGGGCGCGAACCCCAGGTCGGTGAGTGTCCGGCCGGGGAACATGTGCAGGAACACCCGCTCGTAGGCGTAGTTGGGGCAGCGGATCTCGCCCGCCTCGACCCGGCCGATGTAGCGCGCATCACAGCTGACCCGCTCACCGATCTCGCGGGCGGCCCGCCGCACCGCCGCGGCGAACTCGGCCGGCGAGCGGTGTCCGCGCAGCCGCCTGAAGGCGAGATTCGGCCGCGGTGGCCGGGAAGACTGAGACGAGGTCACCGTTGACGACGCCATGGCCGGGCCCTCTCGTGCGAACCGTCGAACCATGCCGAATACAGGATGAGTTGTCCGACTTACCCGAGTGGCACCCTGTTTCCGGCGAGCAAGAACGTACCTGCTGTGTCCGGCCCGCCACGCAGCGTTTGGCTACAAACCGGATATCTCATCCACGATCTGCCATGAACTGCCATCCTTTGCGGCTGACTTTGTCCGTAGCCGTTGACGCGTTGCCGCGTTGGACCCGGTGGACCGGGAGCCACCGGCTCCCGACCCGCTCGCTCACGAGGAGGGGTACGCGTGGTGGAGGCCGGGATGCAGACCAACGGGAGCGTTGATTCCTGCGCGCCGTCACCGACGTCACCGATGCCGCCGACGGCGGCGACCGGGGCCGGGTGCGACCTGGTGACGGTGCCGTCACGGCAGGGCTTGGAGGCCGTCGACATCCTGCGCCGCGGGGCGGCGGACGCCGTGGGGCCCGTACTGCACGACGACGGCGGGGGCACGCTGGGCTTCGTGGTCCCGGCGGGCACGGCCGCGGGCTGGGACGTCCCGGGGAGCACCTGCACGAGGACGGACGGCCGCGGACTGCGGTTCGCCCCCGAGCCGCCGGTGGAGGGCTCGGACTGGCTGGTGCCGCCCGGGGAGGCCGATCTCGCGACGGACCCCGCCGTGCTCCGGCGCGCCCTGGGCGAGGCGGCGCGGATGATCGAGGCGGCGGACAGCTGCAGCTGACACTCCCGGCGGCGCGGATGCCGCGGGCGGAGCGCTCGGGCACGGCCCGATGGGACCGGCTGACCGGCGTGACGGACCGACCGGTGTGACCGGCCGATCGGCGTGACCGGCGCCCGCGCGTGCGGCCCGCCGCCGCTTGCGACAATGGCCCCATGGGAAGGTCCAGGAACCCGCGCCGTGAACGCGGAGCCGCCGAGGCCGTCGTCGAGCAGGTCGACGGCGGGCTGGCCGAGCTGATACCCGACCGGGAGCGGGCACGGGGCTGGACCCTGCTGATCGACGGGGCACCGCAGTCGTACGTCGACCTCGACGACCCGGCGTATCTGTCCTTCGAGTACCAGCGGCGGCTCGGGCACGTCATCGATCTCGCCGCGCCCGCGGGGAAGCCGATCCACGCCGTGCACCTCGGCGGAGGCGCGTTCACGCTCGCCCGGTACGTCGCGGCCACCCGGCCCCGCTCCACCCAGCAGATCGTCGAGCGGGACGCGGCCCTCGTCCAACTTGTGCGCCGCGCACTGCCGCTGGACGCGGGCGCCCGGATCCGGGTGCGGTCGGTGGACGCCCGGGCGGGGCTCGCCAAGGTGCCGGACGGCTGGGCCGACCTGATCGTCGCGGACGTGTTCAGCGGCGCCCGTACGCCCGCCCACCTCACCTCGACGGAGTTCCTCGACGAGGTGCGCAGGGCCCTGAAGCCCGGCGGACTCTACGCCGCCAACCTCGCCGACGGCCCGCCACTGGCCCACGTCCGCGGCCAGATCGCCACCGCCGCCGCCCGGTTCGGGGAACTCGCGCTGGTCGCCGACCCGACCGTGCTGCGCGGCAAGCGCTTCGGCAACGCGGTGCTCGTCGCCGGCGACCTCCCGCTGCCGGTCGCGGAACTGACCCGCCGCGCCGCGTCCGACCCGCACCCGGGCCGCGTCGAACACGGCCGTGCCCTCACCGACTTCACCGGCGGGGCCCTCCCCGTCACCGACGCCGCCGCGGTCGCCTCACCGGCCCCGCCGCCGTCCGTCTTCCGCTGAGCACCGCCACGAAACGGACCGGACGGCTCCGACGGACCGACCGGCTCTAGTAGTTGCCGACCTCCACGTGCGGCGGCCCGTCGTGCCAGGTGCAGAAGACCGACACCCGGTTCGTGCCCGAGGTGAACTCCACCCGGATCCAGCTCTCCGTCTTCCACACCTGCATCGACCAGCCCGTTCCCGGGGTCGCGGAGACCAGGGTCGCCGAGGCGGTGCCGAGGTCGAAGACCGCCCGCCCGCCCGCCGTGTTGTAGCCCTTGACACGGCCGGAGGCGGTGGGGGAGGGGCTCGCGGGGCCGGCGGCGGGCGCCGGTTTCGAGGCGCTGGGGGCTGCCGGGGTGCGCGGCGACTCGCTCGGCCGCCGCGACGCGCTCGGCGACGGGGCCGGCCGGTAGGTGGAGGAGGCGAGCGGCGCCGACTCCGGCGTGGTCGCCCCGGCCGCCGTGATGGGCAGGGCGCGCGGCGGGTCGTATGCGGTGCCCGCCATCACCGTGTGAACACCCCACCACGACAGCGTGACCGCCGCGCTCGTCGCGAGCGACCACGCCAGTACGTGTACGAGTCCTCTGTGCATCGCGGCCATAGTGCCTCACCCGTCCCACCCGTGTCGCCGGCGGAGGGCCGGGGTGAGTTTGTCCACAGGAGTTCGCCGGGTTCGTCCACAGGCCGTTCGGAGCGGTGCGGAGTTGTCCACAGGCCCGCACCGGACCGGTCCGCATGGCGTACGGTGCGGCGCATGGCAAGTGTGCTCGTGGTCGAGGACGACCAGTTCGTGCGCTCGGCGCTCATCCGGCATCTGACCGACGCCTCGCACACAGTGCGCAGCGTCGGCACGGCACTGGAGGCGCTGCGCGAGGTCGCCCATATCCGCTTCGACGTGGTCGTCCTGGACCTCGGACTGCCCGATCTGGACGGCTCCGAGGCGCTGAAGATGCTGCGCGGCATCACCGACGTCCCTGTCATCATCGCCACCGCCCGCGACGACGAGGCGGAGATCGTCCGGCTGCTCAACGCCGGGGCGGACGACTACCTGACGAAGCCGTTCTCCGTCGAGCACCTGTCGGCGCGCATGGCAGCCGTGCTGCGCCGGGCCCGCTCCGGCGCCGCCGAGGCCGCGCCGTCCACCGTGCTGAGCGTCGGCGGCCTGACCGTCGACCCGCTGCGCCGCCAGGCCGAGCTGGACGGCGTACGACTGGACCTCACCCGGCGCGAGTTCGACCTGCTCGCCTTCCTGGCCCGGCGGCCCGGTGTGGTCGTCCCGCGCAAGGAGTTGCTGGCCGAGGTGTGGCAGCAGGCGTACGGCGACGACCAGACCATCGACGTGCATCTGTCCTGGCTGCGGCGGAAGCTGGGCGAGACCGCCGCCCGGCCCCGCTATCTGCACACCCTGCGGGGTGTGGGCGTCAAGCTGGAGCCGCCCGGAGCGGAGCCGGCGCGATGAGATGGGCACTGGTCAAGGTCTGTCTGGCGGTCACCACGATGGTCGTGGTCGCCTTCGCGGTCCCGCTGGGACTGGTCATCAAGGAGATGGCCCGCGACCGCGCCTTCTCCAACGCCGAGCGCCAGGCCGCGGCCGTCGCGCCCGCTCTGTCCATCACCACCGAGCGCGACCAGCTGGAGCGGGTCGTCGCCTCGGCCGGCTCGGACGCGCAGATGGCCGTGCACATACCGGCGGCCGACGGCAAGCCGGCCGTCGACATCGGCCGCCGCCACGCCGCCGACGCGGACATCGCCACCGTGCGGAGGATGGGCCGCGCCTCCACCACCGAGGTGCCCGGCGGATCCACCCTGCTCCAGCCGGTCGCACTCAGCTCCGGCGCCATCGCGGTCGTCGAGGTCTACGTCCCCGAGGCCGAGGTCACCAACGGCGTCGGCACGGCCTGGGCGGTGCTCGCCGGCGTCGGTGCCGCGCTCGTCGTCGGCTCGGTCGCCGTCGCCGACCGGCTCGGCGTGCGGATGGTGCGGCCCGCGCAGCGGCTCGTCGAGGGCGCGCACGAACTGGGGGAGGGCCGGCTGGGGGCCAGGGTGCCCGAGGAGGGACCGACCGAACTGCGGCTGGCGGCGGTCGCGTTCAACTCCATGGCCGACCAGGTCGTCCAACTCCTGGCGAACGAGCGGGAGCTGGCGGCCGACCTGTCCCACCGGCTGCGCACCCCCCTGACCGTGCTGCGGCTGAACGCCGCCTCCCTCGGAGAGGGGCCGGCCGCCGAGCAGACCCGGGCCGCGGTCGCCCAGCTCGAGCGCGAGGTGGACACCATCATCCGCACCGCCCGCGAGGCCAAGCCGCAGACGGCGGCCGCCGGTCCGGGCGCGGGCTGCGATGCGGCCGAGGTGGTGCGGGAGCGGATGGAGTTCTGGTCCGCGCTGGCCGAGGACGAGGGGCGCAAGTGGCGCGTGGCCGGGGTCGACCGGCCGGTGCGCACACCCGTGGCCCGCGCCGACCTCGCCGCCGCACTGGACGCCCTGCTCGGCAACGTGTTCCGGCACACCCCCGAGGGCACGGCCTTCGCGGTCGACGTGCACAACGGCGACGACGCCGTGATCGTGCTCGTCTCCGACGCGGGCCCCGGCATACCCGACCCGGAGGAGGCCATGCTGCGCGGAAGCGGATCCGGGAGCGACGGATCCACCGGGCTCGGCCTGGACATCGTGCGGCGCCTGGCGGAGTCCACCGGCGGCGACGTCCGGATCGGCGCCTCGGTGCTGGGCGGGACCGAGGTGCGCATCTGGTTCCAGCCGGCCGGGCGCAGGCCGGCGGGCAGGACGCGCCGAGGGGCCGTACGAAGACGCCGGTCGGGCAGGCTGGTCTCCACCTTTAACCGTCCCCGATCCCTTCCTTAAGCGCACCCTAAGATCCTCAACTGCCGCCCGTATCAAGCGGTTCGTCCCTTTCCGGGCCGCTAGCGTGCTGCCGCATCTCACCCCCAGTGAACAGCGAAGGCAGGCACGCGCATGAGCACGCACCGGCGCAGGATCAGTGGCAGGAACAAGGCGATAGGCGGTCTGGTGGCGGCCGCCGCGATCGGTGGCGGGGCGCTCGTGTTCACCGCCACCGCGCAGGCGGCCGGGGTCGGAGCCGCGTACACCAGGACCAGCGACTGGTCGACCGGCTACACCGCGCAGTACGTCGTCACCAACAACAGCGGCCAGACCGAGAAGGACTGGACGCTGGAGTTCGACCTGCCGGCGGGCGCGAAGCTCGGCTCGCTGTGGAACGGTGAGGCCGGCGTCAGCGGGCAGCACGTCACCGTGAAGCCCGCCAAGTGGGACACCGCCGGGCTCGCCCCGGGCAAGTCGGTCACCGTCGGCTTCGTCGTCAACGGCACCGGCGACCCCACCGGGTGCCGTATCGACGACACCGCGTGCTCCGCCGACGACGGCGCCACCCCCGAACCCAGCGGCCGGCCCACCCAGTCCGCGACCCCGACCCCGACGCCGACTCCCACCCCCACCAAGAGCTCCACGCCGACGCCGACCCCCACGCCGTCCCAGAGCACCGGCACCGGCACCACCACCTCCGCCGGCTTCGCGCCCTACGTCGACACCTCCCTCTACCCGGCCTTCGACCTGCTGAAGAGCGCGGACGCGACCGGGGTGAAGAACTACAACCTCGCCTTCGTCACCGACGGCGGCGGCTGCACCCCGAAGTGGGGCGGCGTCACCGACCTCGGCAGCGACGGCGTGGCGTCCCAGATCGGCGCGCTGCGCGCCAAGGGCGGCGACGTGCGCGTGTCCTTCGGCGGCGCCTCCGGCTCGGAGCTGGCCACCACCTGCTCCTCGGCGGACGCGCTGGCGGCGGCGTACGGCAAGGCCGTGGACCAGTTCAAGCTCACCAAGGTCGACTTCGACGTCGAGGGCGGCGCGCTGCCCAACACGGCCGCCAACACCCGCCGCGCCCAGGCCATCGCCAAGCTCCAGCAGCAGCACCCGGGCCTGGACGTCTCCTTCACCCTGCCCGTCATGCCCGAGGGCCTGACCCAGGACGGCGTGAACCTGCTGGCGAACGCCAAGTCCAACGGCGTGAAGATCTCCACCGTCAACATCATGGCGATGGACTACGGCGCCTCCTACAGCGGCGACATGGGCACCTACGCCGAGCAGGCCGCCACCGCCACCCAGGCCCAGATCAAGAGCGTCCTCGGCCTGTCCGACAGCGCCGCCTGGAAGGCGGTCGCCGTCACCCCGATGATCGGCGTCAACGACGTCTCCTCGGAGGTCTTCAAGGTCGACGACGCCACCCAGCTGGTGAACTTCGCCAAGTCCAAGGGGCTCGGCTGGCTGTCCATGTGGTCCGCCACCCGCGACAAGCAGTGCTCCGGCGGCACCAAGCCCACCGCCGACGCCACCTGCAGCTCCATCACCCAGGACCCGTTCGCCTTCTCCAAGGCGTTCGGCGCCTTCAACTGATCGCGCCCGACCGGGCACGACCCCCGTGGGGCGCGGCACTCCCCTAGTGCTTCCGCGTGCCGCGCCCCGCACTTTCCCCCGCCGGGGGTTCCTCCCCCACCCCCGGAGTTCCTTCGGTGCCCCGCCTGGTCAGAGAGCGTCCACCGGCGGAAGCTGCCCGCTGCGGGCCGCCTTCCCGTACCAGTGGGCGCTGGACTTCGGAGTCCGCTCGAGCGTCTCGTAGTCGACGTAGATCGCGCCGAACCGCTTGGCGTAGCCGTAGGCCCACTCGAAGTTGTCCATCAGGGACCACAGGTAGTAGCCGCGCACGTCCGCGCCGTCCGCGAGGGCGCGGTGGACCGTCGCCAGGTGGGCGTGCAGGTAGGCGATGCGCTCCGGGTCGTGCACGCGGCCGTCGCCGTCCACCTTGTCGGGGTAGGCCGCGCCGTTCTCCGTGACGTACAGCGGCACCCCCGGTGCCAGACGGCTGTAGCGCATGATCAGCTCGTGCAGCCCGTCCGGGTCGATCGTCCAGCCCATCTCCGTGCGGTCGCCCGGCGTCTGGTGGAACGCCACGTCGTCCGAGCCCGGCCACGGCGAGTGCTCGCTCGTGCCGTGGCCGTCCGCGCGCGGGCCCTCGGGCGCCCTCTCGGGCGAGGAAACCAGCACGGGCGTGTAGTAGTTGAGGCCGAGCGCGTCCAACGGCTGCTTGATGTCCGCGAGGTCCTTGTCGAGGACGAACGACCAGTCGGTGACCGACGAGGTGGCCTCCAGCAGCGTCGCCGGGTACGCCCCCTGGAGCATCGGGCCGTGGAAGACGCCGTTGGCCAGGTCGTCGATCCGCTGTGCCGCCGCGAGGTCCGCCGGGTCCTGCGACAGCGGCCGGATCACCTGGGAGTTGAGGCTGACGGCGACCGAGGCGCGGGCGGGCAGCACCGAGCGCAGCGCCTGCATGGCCAACCCGTGCGCGAGGTTCAGGTGGTGGGCCGCGCGCAGCGCGGCCTGCGGCTCGGTCCGGCCGGGCGCGTGCACCCCGGAGCTGTAGCCCAGGAAGGCGCTGCACCACGGCTCGTTGAGCGTGGTCCACTGCTCCACGCGGTCGCCGAGCGCCTCGCCGACGAGCTGCGCGTACTCCGCGAAGCGCAGCGCGGTGTCCCGCTCGGGCCAGCCGCCCGCGTCCTCCAGCTCCTGCGGCAGGTCCCAGTGGTAGAGGGTGAGCGCCGGTTTGATCCCGTGGGACAGCAGCTCGTCGACCAGCCGGCGGTAGAAGTCCAGGCCCACCTGCACGGCGGGACCCCGGCCGGTGGGCTGCACCCGCGGCCAGGAGACCGAGAAGCGGTAGGCGTTCAGGCCCAGCTCCGCCATCAGGGCCACGTCGTCGCGGTAGCGGTGGTAGTGGTCGACGGCGACGTCTCCGGTGTCGCCGCCGGCCGTCCTGCCGGGCGTATGGCTGAAGGTGTCCCAGATCGAGGGGGTACGGCCGTCCTCCCGCACCGCACCCTCGATCTGGTACGCGGACGTCGCCGCGCCCCAGAGGAAGGCGGGAGGGAAGGACACGGTCATCGGTTCGGGCATGGAATCGCTCCCACGAGTCGAGTGGGCCCCATTATGCATGGGAGCGCTCCCACACCAATAGGGGGGGTGCCACGAAGGACGCCCGGACCGGAAGCCTCCGCTCAGCCCGCTCAGCCCGCTCGGTGGACCCGCCGGCCCCCGCTACGCCGACTCCCGTACCACCAGTTCCGTCGGCAGGATCACTTCGCGGTGGCCGGTGCCGCGGTGGGTGATTTCGTCGAGAAGGAGGTTCGCCATGGTGCGGCCCATCTCCTGGAGCGGCTGGCGGACGCTGGTCAGCGGGGGGTCGACGTGCCGGGCCACGATCGAGTCGTCGAAGCCGACGACGGCGACGTCGTGCGGCACCCGCAGACCCGCGGCGCGCAGTTCCAGCACCGCGCCCGAGGCCATCACGTCGGAGGCGGCGAAGACGGCGTCGAGGCCGGGGCGCCGGCGCAGGAGTCCGCGCATGGCCGCGCGCCCGCCCTCCTCCGTGAAGTCACCGGGCGCGATCAGGTCCTCGTCGGCGGTGAGGCCCGCGTCCCGGAGCGCCTCGCGGTAGCCGTCGAGCCGGGCCCGGGCCACGTCCATGTCCAGCGGTCCCGTGATGGTGCCGATGGCCCGGCGGCCGCCAGCCAGCAGATGCTCGACCGCGACCCGGGCGCCGCCCGCGTTGTCCGCGCGGACGTGCCCGAGCGGCTCGGCGGCGCTGCGCCGTCCGGCCAGCACGGTCGGCACGGCGAGTTCCTCCAGCCGGTCGGGCAGCGTGTCGTCGCTGTGGACGGCCATCATCAGCACCCCGTCCACCCGCTGTGCGGACAGATAGGTCGCGAGCCGGGCGTACTCGGTCGCGTCCCGCGCCAGCACCAGCAGCAACTGCATCCCGGCACCGGCGAGTCCGGCGGAGACCCCCCGGATGATCTCCGAGAAGTACGGCTCGGAGAAGAGCCGGGTCTCGGCGTCGGGGACGACCAGGGCCACCGAGTCGGTGCGGCGGGTGACCAGGGAGCGGGCCGCGCGGTTGGGAACGTAGCCGAGTTCGGCGATCGCCTGCTCCACGGCCGCCCGGGAACGGGCGCTGACCTTGGGCGAGCCGTTGATCACCCGGGAGGCCGTGCCGCGGCCGACGCCGGCGCGGGCGGCGACGGCGTTCAGGGTCGGGCGCCGGACGTCCGCGGTCCTGTGCGGCTGCGGCAGTTCGGCAGCGGTCATCGTTCACCTTCCGGTGCTTCGTGGCGGGCCGCTTCATTCTGACCCAAAAAAATCCGGCCACCGCCCCGGCGCCCGGCGCGGAGCTGCGGCTTCCGTGGCCAACCCGTCGGTGACCAGCGTGAATCAGGCATGAGGCGGGCCGATGACGGGGTGGTTACGCCCCGTCGTGCGACACATTCACGTGACGCGCGGAACACGCTTGCGCAACAACGCCGTTTTCAACTCTTGACACCTGGCCCGGCAGCAAGGAGTCTTCCGGACATGCCGCGTGGGAGCGGTCCCACGGGTGACCGGGGCTCTCTCCCGTGTGGACGAAAACCACCAACGGCCCTTCCCTCTGTACCCATTGCCACACCGTTGACCAGCACCTTTTCACCGCACGTCGAGTGCTGTGGGCTGGCCGCTGCTCGATCCGAGAGGGCAGGTCCGGACCGTCGTACCTCGGCGGTCGGATTCCTGAGGTCCCCGTTCCCCACTGGAACAAGGAGTAGTGGAATGCGCATCACCCGTACCGGCGGTGGCCGCGGTCGCAGAGCGGCGGCCG
>NZ_BNBC01000044.1:0-1760 GCF_014654675.1 Streptomyces spiralis | reverse complement strand
ACGACGGTTCTGACGGCTTCGGCCCTGCTGCTGACCGGTTGCAGCAGCGACGACGGCGACGATTCGAACGCCTCGGATTCCAACGGGAACATCACGCTCAAACTGGCCGACTTCGGTCAGTTCGGCTACAAGGAAGCCGGCCTGTTCGAGCAGTACCACAAGCTGCACCCGAACATCACGGTCAAGGAGGACACCACCACCGACGAGCAGGTCTACTACCCGAGGCTGCTTCAGCAGCTGAACTCGGGCAGCGGCCTGGCCGACGTCACGGGCATCGAGGTCGGCCGCATCAAGGAGGTCGTCGACACCCAGGCGGCCAAGTTCGCCGACCTGAGCAAGTCCATCAACGTGAGCGACTGGGTCTCCTGGAAGGAGAAGCAGGCCACCGCGAAGGACGGCACGGTGATCGGCGCCGGCACCGACATCGGCCCGATGTCCCTGTGCTACCGCAAGGACCTCTTCCAGCAGGCCGGTCTGCCCTCCGACCGCGACGCCGTGGCGAAGGCGGTCGCGGGCGGCTGGGAGGACTACATCAAGCTCGGTGAGCAGTACAAGCAGAAGGCCCCCTCCGGCACCTTCTTCATGGACTCCGCGAGCGCCATGTACAACGCGGTCGTCAGCTCCTCCGCGCAGCAGTACTACGACGCCGACGGCAAGGCGGTCTACAAGGACAGCGCGGCCGTCAAGCAGGGCTGGAACCTTGCGGCCGAGGCCGCCGCGAAGAAGCTGAGCGGTGGTCTGCCCCAGTTCCAGGACCCGTGGCAGGCGGCGCTGCGCAAGGGCAAGATCGCTTCCATGGCCTGCCCGGCCTGGATGGCAGCCCAGATCTCGACCTACTCCGGTGACAAGTACAAGGGCAAGTGGGACATCACCCGTGCGCCCGGCACCACCGCGGCCAACTGGGGCGGCTCCTTCCTGGCCGTGCCCAAGAGCGGCAAGCACGTCAAGGAGGCCACCGAGCTGGTCAAGTGGCTGACCGCTCCGGAGCAGCAGGCCGCCGTGTTCAAGGCCGTCGGTGTCTTCCCGTCCAACAAGGGCGCCTACGAGCTGGCCAGCGTGAAGACCGCCAAGCTTCCGTACTTCAGCGACGCCCCGATCGGCCAGATCTACGCCGACGAGGCCAAGTCCATCCCCGAGGCCGTGCTCGGCCCGAAGGACGGCGTGATCAAGGACACGATCTCCACCCAGATCAACAACATGGAGCAGCGGGGCACCAAGCCCGACAAGGCCTGGAAGGACGCGACCGACACGATCGACAAGGCGATCGGCTGACGACCGCCCGGGGTGCGGGCGGTTCCTCCGGCCGCCCGCACCGCGCCCGCGCGCGGAGCCGTACGACGGCTCCCGCCGCGGGCGCGAGGCCGTCGAGCGGGGCCGGCCGGGGCACGGGACCACGAGCAACGCGATCCTGTTCCGGCACGACCACGCTCAGCAGGACCACGCCTGTCCGACGCTTCTTGCCGGGCCCGTCGCGCCCGACGGGGACCACCGGACAGGCGGGCACCAGGCCTCAGGCCGGTGCCCGGCCGGCCGGACCCCGTGTCCGGTGGCCGGGCCCGGCCCCGCACGCACGTCAGGCCGCGGCGCGGACCGCCCGGCACCGCGGACGATCCGCACAGGGAGCGGCGGGACGGGCGCCCGGTCCCTGCATGTGCCTCCCGCCCCGTAACCGGCCCAAACCTCCAGGGAAGGACTCCCTCCGTGGCAA
This sequence comes from Streptomyces spiralis, assembly GCF_014654675.1. Lineage (GTDB taxonomy): Bacteria > Actinomycetota > Actinomycetes > Streptomycetales > Streptomycetaceae > Streptomyces > Streptomyces spiralis. The sequence goes on along the minus strand of NZ_BNBC01000044.1, from coordinate 52 downwards.
CCACGACCCCCACACGGGGTGCCTACACCCCGCCTCCCGGCGGCTCCGGCGC
>NZ_BNBC01000043.1:39945-83526 GCF_014654675.1 Streptomyces spiralis | reverse complement strand
TCTGTACGGCATCGGCGGCCAGGACGCGCGCGGTGTCCACCGCACGCTGGTCCAACTCGGTCCACTCGAGGTCTGTGGTGGTCGGCTTGGTGCTCACCCTGGGTCAGGGCTCCTCTCCACATGTCGGATGCCGGCACACGTGAGCGCGCACCGGCTGCCGGCGTTTCTCGCGTCGGCCGGCCGTTGCTGAGCCTACCCCCGTAAGGACGTGCATTTTTTCGAGTCATTCCAGACTGCCGGGAGTCTCCGAAATCCGCCTCCCGACTGGCCGGGACCATATTCGGCAACTGAATACGCAGCCGCTCATCCGATCGCTCAATCGAGCTGTCACGCGCCCGTCGGAAGGGTGCCGGAAGAGTGCCGGAAGAGTGTCGAAAGGGCGTCGGGAGAGGGGCCGGAAGGGTGTCGGGAGGGATGCCGGAAGGTGTCGGAAGCTCGTGTGGAAGGTGTTCCGAAAGACTGTTCCCTTCGCCATTGCGAAAGCCCGTCCCCGCGCCGTTCCTGTCCCCCCTTCCTGTCTGCGTTCCTGTCTCCGTGCCGACGGGGCCGTCCGATTTCGCCGTTCCGGCGGTTCGCGCACCCGCCGCGGGGCCCGTCGCCGGGGCCCCGGCCAACACGACCCGACCCCCGCGAAGGCCGGGGTCTGGGCAACGTCTACAGTGGCGTGGTACGCGCGAGCCTTTACCGAGAGTTCACAGGGTGGGGGTTCGCTGGGATGTCTCTGTCAGGGGTGTGCGTGACGGCCGTCGAATCCCGTCCTGGGGGTACCTCCCAGGCCCTTCAGGCTCTGGGGGAGGGAGTACTCGGTGCAGGCCAGAGCCCGAGCCACCGGCCGTTCGGGGCCCGTGTCAAGGCGTTCGTGGCGTTGACCAAGCCGCGGATCATCGAGCTGCTGCTCATCACCACCGTTCCGGTGATGTTCCTGGCGCAGCAGGGCGTGCCCGACCTCAAGCTGGTGCTGCTGACCTGCGTCGGCGGCTACCTGTCCGCGGGCGGCGCCAACGCGCTGAACATGTACATCGACCGTGACATCGACGCGCTCATGGACCGCACCTCGCAGCGCCCGCTGGTCACCGGGATGGTCAGCCCCCGCGAGTGCCTGGTCTTCGGCATCACCCTTGCGGTCGTCTCGACGCTGCTGTTCGGTCTCACCGTCAACTGGCTGTCGGCGTGGCTGTCGCTCGGAGCGCTCCTCTTCTACGTCGTCGTCTACACGATGATCCTCAAGCGGCGTACGTCGCAGAACATCGTCTGGGGCGGCATCGCCGGCTGCCTGCCGGTGCTCATCGGCTGGTCGGCCGTCACGAACTCCATGTCGTGGGCGCCGATCGTCCTCTTCCTCGTGATGTTCTTCTGGACGCCGCCGCACTACTGGCCGCTGTCCATGAAGGTCAAGGAGGACTACGCGCGCGTGGGCGTGCCGATGCTCCCGGTCATCGCCTCCAACAAGGTGGTCGCGCGGCAGATCGTCATCTACAGCTGGGTGATGGTCCTGGTCTCCCTGCTCCTGACCCCGCTCGGCTACACGGGCTGGTTCTACACGGTGGTCGCGCTCGCGGCCGGCGGCTTCTGGCTCTGGGAGGCGCACGGGCTGCAGAACCGGGCCAAGGCCGAGGTGACCGGCGCGAAGCTGAAGGAGATGCGGCTGTTCCACTGGTCGATCACCTACGTGTCGATCCTCTTCGTCGCGGTCGCGGTGGACCCCTTCCTGCGCTGAGTCCCGGTGGGTCCCTTCCTGCGCCGGGACGACCGCTTGTGACGGGCGGGGTGCGTGGTCAAGGCCACGCACCCCGCCCGTCGCCGTTCGAGCTACCCGTCGGTAGGCTCCTGCCATGGCAGACACGCAGCAGGTTGACCCCAAGGCCGAGCGCAAGGCCACCCGCCTCGCCCAGCGGATCGGCTCCTTCTCCAAGGCCCACGGCGGGGCCGAGGGCCAGGTCGCGTACATCGGGCAGCGCGGCGCCCGGATCGTCCTCGTGGGCGAGGACGGCACCTGGGGCGACATCGTGGCCCCCACGTACGCCATCGCCGAGGAGGCCGTGCGGAAGTCCGGGATCACCGTTCACGAGTCGTTCGACGGCGAGGTCGCGGCCAAGGTGAAGACGGGCCCCTACGAGTGGTCCCGCATGGCGGGCATCCAGCTGGGCGGCCCGAGCAACCGCTGAACGCGGCCCGGGCAACCGCTGAACAAGGACGCCGGGCGAGCAACACCTGAGAGCCGGTTCACCCGTTAGGCCCCGTGGAGGAAGCGGTCCACCCACGGGAGAACCGGATGATCGAGACGCCGTCCCTCGTGGACCAGTACTGCCACGGCGTGCTGAGAACGGAGCTGGGCCTCGGCACCTTCGAGGCCCAGCTGGCCCGGACCGAGGGCCCGCCCGCGCCCGGCACCACCCTCTTCGACACCCAGACCGGCTTCGCGGTACGCCGCTGGTGCCCCCCGCTGCTCGGCCTGGAGCCGCACTGCCCGCCCGCGCGCTATCTCGCCCGGCGCCGGGAGCTGGGCGTCCTGGAGGCCGGCCGCAGACTGCTGCGCGGCAGCGGCATCACGACGTACCTCGTCGACACCGGGCTGCCCGGTGACCTCACCGGTCCGGGCGAGATGGCCTCGGCGGGCGGCGCGGCCGCCCACGAGATCGTGCGCCTGGAACTCCTCGCCGAGCAGGTCGCCGACACCTCCGGCACCGTCGAGTCCTTCCTCGCCAACCTCGCCGAGTCGGTGCACGGCGCCGCCGCGCACGCCGTCGCCTTCACCTCCGTGGCGGGCGTACGGCACGGGCTGGCGCTCGCGCCCGAGCCGCCCGGACCGGGGGAGGTGCGGGGCGCCGCGGGCCGCTGGCTGGCCGGGCGGCGGGTCGGCGGGGAGCTGAGCGATCCGGTGCTGCTGCGCCATCTGCTGTGGATCGCGGTGGCCTCCGGGCGGCCCCTCCAGCTGCACGCGGGGCTCGGCGAGCCGGGCCTGCGCATCGACCGCACCGATCCGGTGCTGCTCACGGACTTCGTACGGGCGACGGCGGGCCTGGGCACGGACCTCGTCCTGCTGCACGGCTACCCCTACCACCGCCACGCCGCCCACCTCGCCGGCGTCTTCCCGCATGTGTACGCAGACTCGGGCGCCGCCCTGGTGCGCACCGGGGCCCGGGCCGCCACGATCCTCGCCGAGATCCTGGAACTCGCCCCCTTCGGCAAGATCCTCTTCTCCAGCGGCGCGCATGGACTGCCCGAGCTGCACGTGGTGGGGGCCCGTCTGTTCCGCGAGGCGCTGGCGAGGGTGCTCGGCTCCTGGGTCGCGGAGGGCGCCTGGTCGCCGGGGGACGCGCAGCGGGTCGCGGGGATGGTGGCGGCGGGGAACGCGCGGCGGGTGTACGGGCTGGAGTGACCCCTCAAGGGCGCGGCCCGCTCCTGCCCTGCCGGGGCGGGGGCCGGGGCCCGGGCCCCGGGCCCCGGGCTCTACGCCTTGGCCAGGGAGGCGGCTTCGGCGGGCTGCCCCGGAAGGCCGGTCACCGCCTCGGGCCGCTCACGCAGCGACAGCAGCACCCGCAGCACCCCGATCCACATCAGGCACGAGCCCAGCATGTGCAGGCCGACCAGGAACTCGGGAAGGTGCGTGAAGTACTGCACGTAGCCGATGACGCCCTGGCCGAGCAGGATCAGGAACAGGTCCCGGGTGCGGCTCAGCGGCCCCTTCGGCGCGTCCACGGCCTTCAGCACGAACCACAGCGCGAACGTCAGCGTCACCACGATCCAGGCCAGCACCGCGTGCAGCTTGGCGACCGTCTCCCAGTCGATCGGGATGCGGGCCACCTCCTTGGAGTCGCCCGCGTGCGGGCCCGCCCCGGTCACCACCGTGCCCACGGCGATCAGCAGGCCGCTCGCCGCGACCAGGAACCACACCAGCTGCTGCACCGCCTTGCCGACCAGCGGACGCGGTGCCGTGTCACCCTCGCGGGAGCGCTGCCACATCACCGTGGCGACCGTGATCAGCGCCGTGGACAGCAGGAAGTGGGCCGCCACGGTGTAGGGGTTCAGGCCGACGAGGACCACGATGCCGCCGAGCACCGCGTTGCCCATGACGATCCAGAACTGCCACCAGCCCTGGCGGGTCAGGCTGTGCCGCCACGGCTTCTGCGAGCGCGCGGCGATGATCGCCCAGCCGACGGCGGCGCACAGCACGTACGTCAGCATGCGGTTGCCGAACTCGATCACACCGTGGAAGCCCATGGCCCGGGTGGTGGTCAGCGAGTCGTCGGTGCAGGTGGGCCAGGTCGGGCAGCCCAGGCCCGAGCCGGTCAGGCGGACGGCGCCGCCGGTGACGACGATGACGACCGCCATGGCGAGCGCGGCGAAGGCCGCCCGCTGGACGGTCCGCGGGTGCGGGGTCCAGCGTTCGGCGATGAAGGCGAGCGGGTTGCGCACGACGGACACGGCGTCGTCGCGGGTCAGCTTTGGCACGCGGTCCATCGTAGGGCGCCGCTTGTGCACGCGTTCACGAGGGTCCATCGGATGCCTCTCGGTCCCTACTCCCAGCGGAAGAGCTTTCCGGCGGCGGCCAGCCCCACGACCGCCCACACGGCGAGGATCCCCAGGTCGCCCCACGGCATCCCGGCGCCGTGCTGGAGCACGTCCCTGAGGCCGTCCGAGAGGGCGGAGATCGGCAGCAGGCCGAGCACGTCCTGCGCCGCCGACCCGAACTTCTCCAGCGGCACGATCACGCCGCCGCCGACGAGCAGCAGCAGGAAGACCAGGTTGGCGGCGGCCAGCGTCGCCTCGGCCTTGAGCGTGCCCGCCATCAGCAGGCCGAGGCCCGAGAACGCGGCCGTGCCGAGGACCAGCAGGAGCAGGACGGCGAACGGGTTGCCGTGCGGGGACCAGCCCAGCGCGAAGGCGATCACGGTCAGCAGGACGACCTGGAGGACCTCCGTGACCAGCACCGACGCCGTCTTGGCGGTCATCAGGCCCCACCGGGGCAGCGGCGAGGAGGCCAGCCGCTTCAGGACGCCGTAGCGCCGCTCGAAGCCCGTGGCGATGGCCTGTCCCGTGAACGCCGTCGACATCACGGCGAGCGCGAGGATGCCGGGGGTGAGGAAGTCCACGGCCTTGCCGGCGCCGGTGTCCACGATGTCCACGGAGCTGAACAGCGCCAGCAGCAGCGTCGGGATCACGACGGTCAGCAGCAGCTGCTCGCCGTTGCGCAGCAGCATCTTCGTCTCCAGCGCCGCCTGCGCCGCGATCATGCGGGGGAGCGGGGCCGCGCCGGGGCGTGGGGCGTAGGTGCCGGTGGGCGTACCGGCGGGGGTGCCGGCGGACGTGCCGGTGGTGGTGGTCACGAGCGCAGCTCCTTGCCCGTCAGCTCCAGAAAAACGTCCTCCAGGGTGTGCCGTTCGACGGAGATCTTCTCCGGCATCACCCCGTGCTGCGCGCACCACGACGTCACCGTGGCGAGCAGCTGGGGGTCGACCTTGCCGACGACCCGGTACGAGCCCGGCGTCAGCTCGGCGGCGGTGCTGTCGGTGGGCAGCGCCTTGAGCAGGGAGGCGACGTCCAGGCCGGGCCGGCCGGTGAAACGCAGGGTGTTCTCCGCTCCGCCGCGGCACAGCTCCTCCGGGGAGCCCTGGGCGATGACCCGGCCGGCGTCGATCACGGCCACGTCGTCGGCGAGCTGCTCGGCCTCCTCCATGTAGTGCGTGGTGAGGATCACGGACACCCCGTCGGCACGCAGGTCGCGCACCAGGTCCCAGGTGGCGCGGCGGGCCTGCGGGTCGAGTCCGGCGGTCGGCTCGTCGAGGAAGACGAGCTCGGGCCGGCCCACCACGGCCATGGCGAGCGCGAGCCGCTGCTGCTGCCCGCCGGACAGCCGGCGGTAGCCGGTGCGCCCGCAGCTGCCCAGACCCAGCCGCTCGATCAGCTCGTCCACGTCCAGCGGGTGGGCGTGCAGCTTGGCGACGTGCCGCAGCATCTCGTCGGCCCGGGCGCCCGAGTAGACGCCTCCGGACTGGAGCATGACGCCGATCCGGGGCCGCAGCTCGGCGGACTGTCTCACCGGGTCCAGGCCCAGGACGCGCACCGTGCCGGAGTCCGGCCTGCGGTACCCCTCACAGGTCTCGACCGTGGTCGTCTTGCCCGCACCGTTGGGACCGAGCACGGCGGTCACGCCCGCCCGGGCCACCAGGTCGAGGCCGTCCACCGCGGTCTTCGTGCCGTACCGCTTCACCAGGGACCGGACCTCGACGACCGGGTGCGACGCGAAGCGTCTCCCTGCGGGGTGGTGGTCGGGAGACGGGCGGGCGGGCTCACTTCGCATGGGTCCAGAGTCTAGGGACGCGCCGGACGGATCAGGCGGCCGGGTGCGGGAAGTCCTCCTCACGGGGACGGTGCACGGCAAGCCAGCGCTCGGCGTACGCCACCGCGTCCGCCAGCGGGAACAGGCGCGCCCCCGCCGCGCCCACCGTCCCGCGTGCCACCGGACGGTCCCGTTCGAAGTCGTGTCCCAGTTCGTCGAAGCGTTCGGAGGTGATGGACACCTCGGTCACCACCTCCCAGCCGTGCGGCCCCGGCCGGCCCAGCTCGACGAGCGGTGACGGGATCCGGTACTCGGCCAGGTGGAAGCAGGTGCAGGCGTCGTATCCGGCGCCCAGCAGCAGCACGCGGGCGCCGGCGGCCTCCAGCCGGGCGAGCGGGCTCCGCTCCCCGAGCCGGCAGTCGGCGGCGTGGCCGTCCACCATCTCCGCCGCGCGTGGCCCGAGGGCCGCGAACGACGTGTGCGGGTGGGCGCTGCGCCGCGCGCCCGGCCAGGTGCGGACGGTCTCCGGGATCACGCCGACCCCGAGCGACGGCGTGATCCGGGGGTCGTAGGCGGGCATCGTGGCGCGGATCGTGTCCCACCACTCCCGCGGCACCGGGGGTCTGCTCCACCCCGCCGGGTCGGTGAGGCTGCCGGTCTGGGTGGGGACCACGAGCGTGCCGTCCGGGCCGAGGGCGTCGAGCAGCCCCTGGACGACCGCGACGGGACCGCCGCAGACCCAGCCGAGCGAACTGAGGGAGGAGTGGACGAGGAGGATCTCGCCGGGGCGTACACCGAGCGCGCGCAGGTGCTCGGCGATCATGGTCCGGGTGACAAGAGGGCCGGTCACGGGGGGTGTGGGCATGGTCCGGCAGTGTGGTGCACGGTGGCGGGCGGTGCCACCCGTTTGAGCGATCGGCAATCGTTTCCGCAGGTCGGATTAGGTTTGCCTAAGTGACGCAGGGCACCGTCCGCCCGGACCGGCGCCGCTTGTCAGGCTCTCGGGAATTACGCAACAATGGCGTTGTGAAAAACGTCGGCGAGGCTCGGGAGACCCCCACGGGGGCCCCTCAGGAGGAGCTCGCGGCCGGGATGCGCTCGGATCGGTCCACGCGCAACCGGGTCGCGCGGTCCATCCTGGACCACGGCCCGTCGACCGTCGCCGAACTGGCCGGCCGGCTCGGGCTCACCCAGGCGGCCGTGCGGCGCCATCTGGACGCCCTGGTCGCCGACGACGTGGTGGAGGCGCGCGAGCAGCGGGTGTACGGGGCGCGGACACGCGGCCGGCCCGCCAAGGTCTTCGCGCTGACCGACTGCGGCCGGGACGCCTTCGACCAGTCGTACGACGCGCTCGCCGCGGACGCGCTGCGCTGGATCGCCGAGCGAGAGGGCGGGCAGAAGGCCGTCGCCGCCTTCGCCCGGGCCCGGATCGCCGCGCAGGCGAGCGCGTACCGCAAGGCGATCGAGGGCGTCAGCCCCGACAAGCGGGCCGAAGCGCTGGCCAAGGCGCTGAGCAGGGACGGGTACGCTGCTACGGCGCGCAGCGCGCCCCTCCCGCAGAAGGGCGAGCAGCTCTGCCAGCACCACTGCCCGGTGGCGCATGTCGCGGAACAGTTCCCGCAGCTGTGCGAGGCGGAGACGGAGATCTTCGCCGAGCTGCTGGGAACCCACGTCCAGCGGCTGGCGACCATCGCCCACGGCGACGGCGTCTGTACGACGTTCATCCCCCAGATTTCCACTGACGCATCTGCAAGCACGGCCGGGAGGAACCCCGCATGACTCTCCCCACGGAGACTGCTCACCCCGAACTCGAGGGCCTGGGCAAGTACGAATACGGCTGGGCCGACTCCGACGTGGCCGGTGCCTCCGCCAGGCGCGGCCTGAACGAGGAGGTCGTCAAGGACATCTCCGGGAAGAAGTCCGAGCCGGAGTGGATGACCAAGCTCCGCCTCAAGGGCCTTCGGCTCTTCGAGAAGAAGCCCATGCCGAACTGGGGCTCGGACCTGTCGGGGATCGACTTCGACAACATCAAGTACTTCGTGCGCTCCACGGAGAAGCAGGCGGAGTCCTGGGAGGACCTCCCCGAGGACATCAAGAACACCTACGACAAGCTCGGCATCCCCGAGGCGGAGAAGCAGCGTCTCGTCGCCGGTGTCGCGGCCCAGTACGAGTCGGAGGTCGTCTACCACCAGATCCGCGAGGACCTGGAGGAGCAGGGCGTCATCTTCCTGGACACCGACACCGCGCTGAAGGAGCACCCGGAGCTCTTCAAGGAGTACTTCGGCACGGTCATCCCGGCCGGTGACAACAAGTTCGCCGCGCTGAACACCGCCGTGTGGTCGGGTGGCTCCTTCATCTACGTCCCGCCGGGCGTCCACGTGGAGATCCCGCTCCAGGCCTACTTCCGGATCAACACCGAGAACATGGGCCAGTTCGAGCGGACCCTGATCATCGTCGACGAGGGTGCCTACGTGCACTACGTCGAGGGCTGCACCGCGCCGATCTACAAGTCGGACTCGCTGCACTCCGCGGTCGTCGAGATCATCGTCAAGAAGAACGCCCGCTGCCGCTACACGACCATCCAGAACTGGTCGAACAACGTCTACAACCTGGTCACCAAGCGCGCCGTGGCCTACGAGGGCGCGACCATGGAGTGGATCGACGGCAACATCGGCTCCAAGGTGACGATGAAGTACCCGGCCGTCTACCTGATGGGTGAGCACGCCAAGGGCGAGACGCTGTCCATCGCCTTCGCCGGCGAGGGCCAGCACCAGGACGCGGGCGCCAAGATGGTCCACATGGCGCCGAACACGTCGTCCAACATCGTCTCGAAGTCCGTGGCGCGCGGCGGTGGCCGTACGTCCTACCGCGGTCTGATCGAGATCGGCGAGGGCGCCGCCGGATCGAAGTCGAACGTGCTGTGCGACGCGCTGCTGGTCGACACCATCTCCCGGTCGGACACCTACCCGTACGTCGACGTCCGCGAGGACGACGTGTCCATGGGCCACGAGGCCACGGTCTCCAAGGTCTCCGAGGACCAGCTCTTCTACCTGATGAGCCGCGGCCTGAGCGAGGACGAGGCCATGGCGATGATCGTGCGCGGCTTCGTCGAGCCGATCGCCAAGGAGCTGCCCATGGAGTACGCGCTGGAACTCAACCGGCTGATCGAGCTGCAGATGGAGGGTGCGGTCGGCTGACCGCCGCCGCAGGACCCCCGTCAAGCCCTTACGCAACGGAAAGCGAGCATTACGACAGCCATGGCTGAGGCCCAGAACATCCCCGTGGGTTCCACCACCGCGGGCTCGATCGCGGTCGCCGCCGAGTCGACCGTCGCCACGCGCATGAGCGCGCCCCCGTCCTTCGACGTGGCGGACTTCCCGGTCCCGCACGGCCGCGAGGAGGAGTGGCGGTTCACCCCGCTGGAGCGGCTGCGCGGCCTGCACGACGGCACCGCCACCGCCACCGGCACCGGAGTGAAGGTGGACGTCCAGGCCCCCGAGGGCGTCACCGTCGAGACCGTCGGCCGCGACGACGCCCGGCTCGGCCGGGCCGGCACGCCGGTGGACCGCGTCGCCGCCCAGGCCTACTCCTCCTTCGAGCAGGCCTCGGTCGTGACCGTCCCCAAGGAGACCGTCCTCACCGAGCCGATCCGCGTCGCCGTGCACGGCGAGGGCGGGGTCGCCTACGGCCACCAGATCATCGAGCTCGGGGCCTTCGCCGAGGCCGTCGTCGTCATCGACCACACCGGTGACGCGGTGCTCGCCGCCAACGTCGACTACGTCCTGGGCGACGGTGCCAAGCTGACCGTCGTCTCCGTCCAGGACTGGGACGAGAAGGCCGTCCACGTCGCCCAGCACAACGCGCTGGTCGGCCGGGACGCCTCCTTCAAGTCGGTCGTCGTCACCTTCGGCGGTGACGTGGTCCGGCTGCACCCGCGCGTGACCTACGCCGGCACCGGCGGCGAGGCCGAGCTGTACGGCCTGTACTTCACCGACGCCGGGCAGCACCAGGAGCACCGCCTGCTGGTCACCCACAACACCCCGCACTGCAAGTCCAACGTCGCCTACAAGGGCGCGCTCCAGGGCGACGAGGCGCACGCCGTGTGGATCGGTGACGTGCTCATCGAGGCCAAGGCCGAGGGCACGGACACCTATGAGATGAACCGCAACCTGGTGCTGACCGACGGCGCCCGGGTCGACTCCGTGCCGAACCTGGAGATCGAGACCGGCGAGATCGTCGGCGCCGGACACGCCTCCGCCACCGGCCGCTTCGACGACGAGCAGCTCTTCTACCTGATGGCCCGCGGCATCCCGGAGCACGAGGCCCGCCGCCTGGTGGTCCGCGGCTTCTTCGCCGAACTGGTCCAGCAGATCGGTGTCAAGGACATCGAGGAGCGCCTGCTCGCCAAGATCGAGGAAGAGCTGGAGGCGTCGGTCGGATGAGCGCCGCCTTCGTACGCGTCTGCGGGCTGAGCGAGCTGGAGGACGACACCCCCAAGCGGGTGGAGATCGACGGCACGCCGATCTCGGTCGTCAGGACCGAGGGCGAGGTGTTCGCCATCTACGACATCTGCTCGCACGCGAACGTCTCGCTCGCCGAGGGCGAGGTCGACGACTGCCACATCGAGTGCTGGCTGCACGGCTCGCGCTTCGACCTCCGCTCCGGCAAGCCGGACGCCCTGCCCGCGACGCGCCCCGTCCCCGTATACCCCGTCAAGATCGAAGGGGACGACGTTCTCGTCTCCCTCACCCAGGAGTCCTGAGGCACCCATGGCAACGCTTGAAATCCGAGACCTGCACGTCACCGTCGAGGCCGACAACGCCACGAAGGAGATCCTCAAGGGTGTCGACCTGACCGTGAAGCAGGGCGAGACGCACGCCATCATGGGCCCCAACGGCTCCGGCAAGTCGACCCTCGCCTACTCGCTCGCGGGTCACCCGAAGTACACGATCACCGGCGGCACCGTGCTGCTCGACGGCGAGGACGTCCTGGAGATGTCCGTCGACGAGCGCGCCCGCGCGGGCCTGTTCCTGGCGATGCAGTACCCGGTCGAGGTTCCCGGCGTCTCCGTCTCCAACTTCCTGCGCACCTCCGCCACCGCGATCCGCGGCGAGGCCCCCAAGCTGCGCACCTGGGTGAAGGAGGTCAAGGAGACCATGGAGCGGCTCCACATGGACCCCTCCTTCGCCGAGCGCAACGTCAACGAGGGCTTCTCCGGCGGTGAGAAGAAGCGCCACGAGATCCTCCAGCTCGAGCTGCTCAAGCCGAAGATCGCGGTCCTCGACGAGACGGACTCCGGCCTGGACGTCGACGCCCTGCGGATCGTCTCCGAGGGTGTGAACCGCGTCCGCGAGACCGGCGAGGTCGGCACGCTGCTGATCACGCACTACACGCGCATCCTGCGCTACATCAAGCCCGACCACGTCCACGTGTTCGCTGGCGGCCGCATCGTCGAGTCCGGCGGTCCCGAGCTCGCGGACAAGCTGGAGAGCGAGGGCTACGAGGCTTACACGAAGGGTGGCGCATCCGAGTGACACAGCTGCCGGGCCTCCTCGACACCGAGGCGATCCGTAAGGACTTCCCCGTCCTGGACCGACTGGTCCACGACGACAGGAAGCTCGTGTACCTGGACAACGCGGCGACCTCGCAGAAGCCGCGTCAGGTGCTGGACGCCCTGAGCGAGTACTACGAGCGCTACAACGCCAATGTCCACCGCGGTGTGCACGTGCTCGCCGAGGAGGCCACGGCGCTGTACGAGGGCGCGCGCGACAAGGTCGCCGCGTTCATCAACGCGCCGAGCCGCGACGAGGTCGTCTTCACCAAGAACGCCTCCGAGTCGCTCAACCTCGTGGCGAACATGCTCGGCTGGGCCGACGAGCCCTACCGGGTGGACTCCGACACCGAGATCGTCATCACCGAGATGGAGCACCACTCCAACATCGTTCCCTGGCAGCTGCTGGCGCAGCGCACGGGCGCGAAGCTGAAGTGGTTCGGCCTCACCGACGACGGCCGTCTGGACCTGTCCAACATCGACGAGATCATCACGGAGAAGACGAAGATCGTCTCCTTCGTGCTGGTGTCCAACATCCTCGGCACCGTCAACCCGGTCGAGGCGATAGTGCGCCGCGCCCAGGAGGTCGGCGCGCTGGTCTGCGTCGACGCCTCGCAGGCCGCCCCGCACATGCCGCTGGACGTGCAGGCCCTGCAGGCCGACTTCGTGGCCTTCACCGGCCACAAGATGTGCGGCCCGACGGGCATCGGCGTGCTGTGGGGCCGCCAGGAGCTCCTGGAGGACCTCCCGCCCTTCCTGGGCGGCGGCGAGATGATCGAGACGGTGTCGATGCACTCGTCGACGTACGCCCCCGCCCCGCACAAGTTCGAGGCGGGCACCCCGCCGATCGCGCAGGCGGTCGGTCTGGGCGCGGCGATCGACTACCTCAACGCCATCGGCATGGACAAGATCCTCGCCCATGAGCACGCGCTCACCGAGTACGCGGTCAAGCGCCTGGCGGAGGTCCCGGACCTGAGGATCATCGGCCCGACCACGGCCGAGGACCGAGGAGCCGCGATCTCCTTCACCCTGGGCGACATCCACCCGCACGACGTGGGCCAGGTCCTCGACGAGCAGGGCATCGCGGTCCGGGTCGGCCACCACTGCGCCCGCCCGGTGTGCCTGCGCTACGGAATTCCTGCGACCACGCGAGCGTCGTTCTATCTGTACTCCACGCCGGCCGAGATCGACGCACTGGTCGACGGCCTGGAGCACGTACGGAACTTCTTCGGCTGACGGGACGGGACGAGCGATCGCATGAAGCTGGACTCCATGTACCAGGACGTCATCCTGGACCACTACAAGAACCCGCACGGGCGTGGTCTTCGGGATGGCGACGCCGAGGTGCACCACGTGAACCCGACGTGCGGCGACGAGATCACCCTTCGCGTGAAGTACGACGGCACGACGATCAAGGACGTCTCGTACGAGGGCCAGGGCTGCTCCATCAGCCAGGCCTCGGCCTCCGTGCTCAACGAGCTCCTCGTCGGCAAGGAGCTCGCCGAGGCGCAGAAGATCCAGGAGACCTTCCTGGAACTGATGCAGTCCAAGGGCAGGATCGAGCCCGACGACGCGATGGAGGACGTCCTGGAGGACGCGGTCGCGTTCGCCGGGGTGTCCAAGTACCCGGCCCGGGTCAAGTGCGCCCTGCTGAGCTGGATGGCCTGGAAGGACGCGACGGCCCAGGCACTGGACGGCGCCGAAAGGAAGACGGCATGACCGACACCGCAGAACTGAAGCCGGTCTCCGAGGAGGAGCTCCGCGAGGCCCTGATGGACGTCGTCGACCCGGAGCTGGGCATCGACGTCGTCAACCTCGGCCTGATCTACGGCATCCACATCGACGAGTCGAACATCGCGACCGTCGACATGACCCTGACGTCGGCGGCCTGCCCGCTGACGGACGTCATCGAGGACCAGGCCAAGTCCGCCACGGAGGGCCTCGTCAACGAGCTGCGCATCAACTGGGTCTGGATGCCGCCGTGGGGTCCCGACAAGATCACCGACGACGGCCGCGAGCAGCTGCGCGCGCTCGGCTTCAACGTCTGACGGAAGTTCAACGTCCGACGCACGAAAACGGCGAGGTCCGCACGGACCTCGCCGTTTTCGTCCCGCCGATATGTACGCCCGTACACAACACTCGTTAGGCTCCCGCCATGGGATATGTGATGCTCGCGGGCGCCATCACCGCCGAAGTCGCCGCCACGACGGCCATGAAGTACAGCGACGGCTTCAGCAGACTCGGACCGTCCCTGGTCACCCTCGTCGGCTACGTACTGTCCTTCTTCCTGCTGGCCCAGACCCTCAAGAGCGTCGCCATCGGCACGGCCTACGCCATCTGGGCCGGAATCGGCACGGCGGCCGTCGCCGCGCTCGGCCTGGTCCTCTTCGGGGAGGGCCTGAGCACGGCCAAGGTCGCCGGGATCGTGCTGATCATCGGCGGAGTGGTGGTGCTGAACCTGGGCGGAGCCCACTGATGGCCCGCCGCTACGACCCAGAACGCCGGCAGCGGATCATCGACGCGGCGATCCGTGTGGTGGGACGGCAGGGCATCGCCGGCCTGAGCCACCGCTCGGTCGCGGCGGAGGCCGACGTCCCGCTGGGCTCCACGACGTACCACTTCGCCACCCTGGACGACCTCCTGGTCGCCGCGCTGCGCCAGGCGGAAGAGGGCTTCGCCAAGGCGGTCGCGACCCGCGGCGGGCTGACCGACCCGCACACGGACCTGGCCACGGAACTCGCCGGCCTGATGGGGGAGTGGCTGGCGGGCGACCGCACCGGCGTCGAGCTGGAGTACGAGCTCTACCTCGCCGCCCTGCGCCGCCCCGCCCTGCGCCCCGTGGCCGCCGAGTGGGCCGAAGAGCTGGCCGCCCTCCTGTCCCACCACACCGACCCGCTGACGGCGCGGGCTCTGGTGGCCCTGATGGACGGCATCTGCCTCCAGGTACTGCTCACGGACACGCCGTACGACGAGGACTACGCGCGCGAGGTGCTCGCCCGGGTCATTCCACCGGGTCCGTCCGCTCGCCCTTGCCCGAAACGTCCTCGTCAGGGTCCCCCTGGTTCAGACGCCTGACCGTCTCGAGGGCCGCGTCGACACTGCCCGCCACGTCCGTGATCGGGTACTGCACGCTCCGTACGACACGCTCGCGGTCGACGACCAGGGTGAGCCGCTTGAGGCGGCCGGTACCGGCCGCGCGGAACGTCGGCAGGCGCAGGGCGGCGATCAGGGACAGGTCGGCGTCGGACAGCAGCGGAAAGCCGAGCCGCTCCTTCGCCGCGAACGCCCGCTGCTCGTCCGGGCGTTGGGTGGAGACACCGTGCACCGTGGCGCCGGCCGCGGCGAACTCGGCGAGCCGGTCGCGGTAGGTGCAGGACTCCAGGGTGCAGCCGGGGGTCCCGGGGATCTCCGACCAGCCCGGAGGGTAGGCGTCGGCGCGGGCGTAGGCGCCGGGGAAGCAGTAGAGGACGGTGTACGGGGTGTGCGCGGCGACCGGGTCGCGCGCCGTCCCCTCGGCGTCCAGCAGTTTCAGCTCGGGAATCCGGGTTCCCGCCAGTTCGTGGACCCGCCGGGCCTCCGCGGAGGCCTCCTCGGCCGTCGCGGTCGTGCGGCCGTCGCCCAGGATCCAGGCGTCCCCCCAGTCCTGGAGGGCGACGAGGACGGGCAGCAGGGCGCGACCGCGGGCGGTGAGGTGGTACTCGTGGCGCACGGGCCGCTCCTGGTACGGCACCCGGGTGAGCACGTCCGCCTCGACGAGGAGGCGCAGCCGCTCGGTCAGCACCTTGCGGGACAGGCCGAGTTCGCGTTGCAGCTCGTCGAAGCGGCGTACGCCGCGCGCCGTGTCGCGCACGATCAGCAGGGTCCACCAGTCGCCGACGACGTCCAGGGCCTGCGCGATGGCGCAGGTGGCGTCCTCAAGGCTCGTCCTGCGGGCCATGACCCTCGTCCCTTCGTCCGTCAGCACGTTGACCCGAGGCTGCCATGCTGACATAGTCAGTTCCCAAAAGGAACTCACTCGGTCACTCGGTCGCGGGTGTGGGCACGGAGGGGGACGGGTGCGGACGCTGCGGGAAGTACCGCGGACGGTGTGGCTGCTGGCCGCCGGAACGTTCGTCAACATGGTGGTGAGCGTCGGGTTCGTCTACCTGTTCCTCTATCTGACCGGGCCGCGCGGGCTGGGCGTGGGCGAGGCGGGGCTGCTCAGCGGAGCCGGGGGAGTGGGGCTCGTCGCGGGCAACTTCACCGGCGGCTGGTACGGGGACCGGCTCGGGCACCGGCGGGTGCTGCTGGCCTCGGCAGCCGCCTCCGGACTGCTGCTGGCCGCCGTGCCGGTGCTCCCGACCACCGCGCTGTTCCTCACGCTGCCCCTGTGCGAGTACGCCTCCGGGGTGCAGCGCGCCGCCAACTCCGCACTCGTCGCGGCCATCGTGCCCGAGGGGGCCCGCCGGCCCGCGTTCGCCGTGGTGCGGGCCGCGGCCAACGGGGGGTTCACCGTCGGCCCGGTGCTCGGCGCACTGGTGGCCACCCGGTTCTCCTACGACTGGCTGTACGTCGCCGACGGGCTCGGCAGCCTCGCTCTCGCCTGCTGGACCGCCCGGGTGGTGCCCGCCCACGGGATCCGGCGGGTCCGCAAGGGCCATGACGCGGGCGGCGTGTGGCCGCAGCTCCGGGCGCGGCCGGCCGTGCTGGTGCTGCTGGCGGCGATCGTCGTCATCGACGTCGTGTACCGGCAGCAGTACTCCACCTTCCCGGTCTTCCTCGCCGACCACGGCATGGACACCCGCCTGTACGGTTCCCTGCTCGCCGTCAACGGCGGCGTCCTGCTGTGCCTGGAACTGCCCACCGCGCTCGCGCTGCGCCGCCGCTCGCCCCTGCCCGTCGTCGGCTGCGGGCTGCTGCTCGTCGCCGCGGGCTTCGGCGCGCTGCTCCTCGGCGCCGCGACCACCACCGCCGTCGTGGCGATGACGCTGCTCACCCTGGGCGAGCTGCTCTACAAGACCACCGCGACCGCCTACGTCGCCGACCAGGCACCGGAGCATGTCCAGGGCCGCTTCCAGTCCCTGTACGCCGGCGTGTCCATCAGCGGCATGGTGCTGGCCGCGCCCCTCGGCGGTGCACTGTACGCCGCGGCGCCAGAACTCCTCTGGCCGCTGTGCACGGCCTTCGGCGCGGCGGCCGGCTGCGCGGTGCTGGCGGCCGGCCGACTGCGGACGCCCGCGCGCGGCCAACGACGCGACCGACACCCCACCCCGGAACACGCGGCTGAGCCCGCGCCTGGTGCCTGAGGCGTGCTTCCACACCCTCACACGGTGGCGTGCACGCGACGGCCGTCCGACGGTGTGCCGGTGCCCGTCGCCTGGCGGGGGTCCTGCCACCCGGTGCCTGACAGATCGCTTCGCCCCCGTCATGTCACAGCGTTCGTGGCGGCACCTGAGGGGTCCTGTCGGCCGTAGGTGTCACAGCGCTCGTGCCCGCCATCCGACGGGCCCTCGTGCTTGCCGTCTGCCCAGTACCCGCGACCTGACGGAAATCTCGCGCCGGTCACCTGGCGAGGCGCTTGCCGCGCGTGGCCTGACCCGGACCTCGCGCGCGTGGCCCGGGCGGGTCCTCGCGCGCGTCGCCCGGCGGCTTTGGCGCGCGCCCACCAACCCGGCCGCTCCGCCTCCCGCCCCCGGCGGCTCCAAGGCGCACGCCCCCGGCCCGTCCGCCGCCCGCCACCTGAGACGCAGCCCCACTGGTTCGCCTCCCCGGCCCCCCGCCGGTTAGGTTTCCCCTATGACCGACACGACTGCTCTTCGCACCACCGGCGCCGTGGCCGCCGGGCTTGCCACGATCGCCTCCGACGGCACCGTTCTCGACACCTGGTACCCCGCGCCCGAGCTGACGGACGAGCCCGGCCCGGCCGGTACCGAGCGGCTGTCCGCCGAGCGGGCCGCGGAGCTGCTCGGCGGCGGCGCGGCCGCGGCGATCGGCCCGGACGCCCGCCGTGGCGTCGAGGTGGTCGCGGTCCGCACGGTCATCGCCTCGCTCGACGAGAAGCCGCTCGACGCGCACGACGTCTACCTCCGTCTGCACCTGCTCTCGCACCGCCTGGTCAAGCCGCACGGCCAGAGCCTGGACGGCATCTTCGGCCACCTCGCCAACGTCGCCTGGACGTCGCTCGGCCCGGTCGCCGTCGACGACATCGAGAAGGTGCGGCTCAACGCCCGCGCCGAGGGCCTGCACCTCCAGGTGACCTCCATCGACAAGTTCCCGCGCATGACGGACTACGTCGCCCCCAAGGGCGTGCGGATCGCCGACGCCGACCGGGTCCGCCTCGGCGCGCACCTCGCCGAGGGCACCACCGTGATGCACGAGGGCTTCGTCAACTTCAACGCCGGCACCCTCGGCACCTCCATGGTCGAGGGCCGCATCTCCGCCGGCGTCGTGGTCGGCGACGGCTCGGACATCGGCGGCGGCGCCTCCACCATGGGCACGCTCTCCGGCGGCGGCAACGTGATCATCTCCATCGGCGAGCGCTGCCTGGTCGGCGCCGAGGCGGGCGTGGGCATCGCGCTCGGCGACGAGTGCGTCGTCGAGGCCGGCCTCTACATCACCGCGGGCACTCGCGTGACCATGCCCGACGGCCAGATCGTCAAGGCCCGCGAGCTCTCCGGCGCCTCCAACATCCTCTTCCGCCGCAACTCGGTCACCGGCACGGTCGAGGCCCGCCCGAACAACGCGGTCTGGGGCGGCCTGAACGAGGTCCTGCACAGCCACAACTGACCACGGGCGGCCGTGACGTGCGGCCGCCTTCAACGTAGGGTCTCGCGCACGCGCGACGAGTGGTGGACCTGCTGCAGGTGACTCCCGGCCGGCGGCAGGCGTGGTTTCAGTCCGTGAGCCAGCCGGGGCTGACCATGCGGTACTCGTAGGCCATGACCACGACCTGGGACCTGTCCCGGGCACCGAGTTTGGCCATGATGCGGCTGACGTGGGTCTTCGCGGTCAGTGGGGAGACCACCAGTTGCCTGGCGATTTCGTCGTTGGTGCGGCCGGCGGCGATCAGCCGCATGACTTCCCGTTCGCGGCTGGTCAGTGCGTCGAGGCGCTGATCGGGTTCACGTGCGTTGTCCGGGCGGTCGGCGAATTCGGCGATGAGCCGGCGGGTGACGGAGGGGCTGATGAGCGCGTCGCCTCGCGCGGCGACACGCACCGCGTGCAGGAGTTCGGCCGGTTCGGTGTCCTTGAGGAGGAAGCCCGTGGCGCCGGCGCGCAGGGCCCCGTAAACGTACTCGTCGAGGTCGAAGGTCGTCAGCATCACCACCTTCACTGCCGCCAGTTGCTCGTCGGCGGCGATGCGGCGGGCGGCCTCGAGGCCGTCCATGCCGGGCATGCGGATGTCCATCAACACCACGTCGGGCCGCAGTTCGCGGCAGGCGGCGAGGGCGGCGCGCCCGTCGGCGGCCTCGGCGGCCACGTGCAGGTCGTCCTCGTCGTCGAGGATGCCGCGGATCCCCGCACGCAGGAGGCGCTGGTCATCCGCCAGCAAGATCCTGATCATCAACTGCTCCGCCGATCGGCTCGTGGTGATCCGAGAACGGTAGCCGGGCCCGGACGGCGAACCCGCCCGCAGGGCCGGGCCCGGCGTTCAGTGTTCCGCCCAGGGCGCGTGCCCGTTCGGTCATGCCCGCGATGCCGCTGCCGTGTCCGGTGCGGGCCGCGCCGTGACCGTCGTCCGTGACGCAGAGCGTCACTTCCCGCTCGCCGTGGTGGATGTCGACGACGACGTGCCGGGCGCCACTGTGCCGGACGGCATTGGTCAGCGATTCCTGCACGATGCGAAAGGCGGCGAGGTCCACCGCTGCGGGGAGCGGCGGTGCGCGGACGCCGCTCCGCACGATGCGTACGTCCAGGTCCGCACGGGTTGCCGAGGAGATCACCTCGTCGATCCGGGACAGCCCCGGTGAGGGCGTGGTCGGAGCTTCTTCGTCGACCTGACGCAGTACACCCAGCGTGGCGCGCAGGTCCTGCAGGCCGTCCTTGCTGCTCTGCTTGATGGCGGTCAGCGCTTCTTGTGCCAGGTCGGGGTTCTTCGGCAGCCGGTGCAGGGCGGAGGACGCCTGTACGTGGATCACCGACATGGTGTGGCCGATGACGTCGTGCAGTTCGCGGGCGATGCGCAGTCGCTCCTGGGTGGTGCGGAGTCTGGCGTGTTCCTCGGCGTAGGCGAGCCGGTCGTGGCGCATCGCGCCCAGCGCCACCACCGCGACCAGCCAGCCCGTCAGCATGAAGACCGCCGTGCCGGTGACGTCACCTGTGCCGACGAGCGCGCCCGCGCCCACGCCGATGACCATGACCGCGGCCAAGGCGACCGACACCTGGATCCGCCCCCGGGCCGCCAGCGCGTACAGCGCGGCGATCGGGATCACCACCAGCGGGCCGTCGACCGTGCTCAGCAGGTAGTAGGCGCCCGTGCCGAGCACCGTGAACCAGCCCACCGCGACCGGGTGGCGGCGGCGCAGCAGCAACGCCGCACACACCGCCACAGCCAGGAACCAGGAGCCGATCACCGAGGCGTTCGCGTCCCGGTCCGAGCCAAGGCGCTGCCCCTCGGCCACCCCCGTCAGCACCAGTACGAGCCCGGCGAGCGCCATGTCGGCACGCGGACCCGTGGGCAGGCGAAGGCGGGTGACATCGAGGTGCGGCACTGCTTCATTCTGCCCGGAGCGCGATGCCACCTGGCGTTGTATGTCCCTGTTTGCGTCGAGGGTGCGTGCTGGAGGAGTACGTGGCGGCCGGGACGTACATCCGCTGGTGTACGTCCGCCTCCGCCGACTGTAAGCCGTGGGCCGACGCTCGCGCCCCGGGGCCGCCAGCACGATCGAGGGCATGTCGTCGTCCTTCGCCCCCACCCGGAGCAGTGCCGCTGTCGTCGGCGCGCTCGTGGGTGCCGCTGCCGGGATTCTGCTGGTCACCGCTGCCGGGACTTTCTCGATCACGGTCAGTGGTGCGTTCGCCGGCCTTGCACTCGGTGTACCCGCGCTCGCCGGAGCGGTCGTGGGCGTGGTGGTGACTTCAGGCAACGCTCGCTCGAATCCGAGGTAGGCACATGTCTTCCCCCCGCGGCTCCGCCGCGCCCCTCGCCCCGTCCCCGCCACGGGCCGACACATCCGCACCCGTCGGCCGGTTCGGCGCCCTGGCCGGCTGGGCGCAACGTCATCGCTGGGCCGCCCTTGTGCTGTGGGTGGCTGTCGTGGCCGCCATCACGCTGGGTTCCACCGCGGCCGGTTCCGCGTACAAGAACGACTTCTCGCTGCCGGGCACCGATTCCCAGGCGGCCGCCGACCTGTTCAAGAAGCACGGCAGTGACCAGGCCGGCGACAGCGTCGAGATCGTCTTCAAGGACACCGCAGGCGTCGAGAGCGCCCAGGGCAGAGTCGAGCCGATGCTGGCCGAGGTGAAGCAGATGGCGGGGGTCGCCGACGTGCGCAGTCCCTTCGCCGATGCCTCGGCGGTGTCCAAGGACGGCACGATCGCCTACGCGTCCGTCACGCTGGTCGGCAAGACCGAGGAGGTCCCCAAGGAGGACGTCGCCAAGGTCATCGACGTCGCGCAGAGCATCGCCACCGAACACCTCCAGGTCGAGGTGGGCGGCGAGGCCGCGCGCAACGCGGAGGACCAGTCGGCGCCGACCGCCGAACTCGCCGGTGTCGTGGCCGCGCTGGTCATCCTGGTGCTGCTGTTCGGCTCGCTGCTCGCGGCCTCGCTGCCGCTGCTCACCGCGCTGTTCGCGGTCGGCGGCGCCATCGGGTTGATTGCCCTGGCCTCGCACATCTTCACCGTCGCCGACTTCACCCCACCGATCCTGATGCTCGTCGGCCTGGGCGTCGGCGTCGACTACGCCCTGCTGATCTTCTACCGCTACCGCCATGAAATCCTCGCCGGGGTTCAGCCCGCCGAGGCCGGCCGCAAGGCCCTCGACTCCGCCGGACGCACGGTCTTCTTCGCCGGATGCACGGTCATCGTCGCCCTCCTGGGCCTGGTCGCCCTCGGGCTCGGCTCCCTGCAGGGCATCGCCCTCGCGGTGGCCATCACCGTCCTGGTCACCATGGCCGCCTCCCTGGTCCTGCTGCCCGCTCTCCTCGCCCTGTTCGGCGAACGCACCCAGCGCCATGTACTCGAACAGCAGGCCAAGACCACGAAGAAGGGCAAGACCGAAGGCAACCGCTGGCGCGCCATGGCACGCGCCGTGCAGCGCCGTCCAGTCCCGACCCTGCTGGTCGGCGTCATCGCGCTCCTGGCCCTGTCCGCACCGGCCCTCGGCATGCGCCTGGGTTTCGCCGACTCCGGCAACGATCCCAAGAACACCACGTCCCGCCACGCCTACGACCTGCTCGCCGAGGGCTTCGGCCCCGGATTCAACGGTCCGCTCGTCGTCCTGGTCAAGGGCGATCAAGAAGCGGGCAGAACCGTCCAGGCAAAGCTCGCCACCACCGACGGCGTCGCCGAGGCCAGTCCCGCGATCCCTTCACAGGACGGCGCCCTGTCCACCGTCTTCGTCTATCCGACGACCTCCCCGCAGGCCGAGGGAACCGTGGACCTCGTCCACCACCTGCGCGACGACGTGGCCCCGCCCCTGGAGCACACCACCGGAGCCGAGGTGTTGGTCGGCGGTGCCACCGCCGCCTCCCAGGACGTCTCCGAGACACTCGCCAACCGGCTGCCCCTGTTCGTCGCCGTCGTGGTCGGTGTCTCCTCGCTCCTGCTCCTGCTGGTCTTCCGGTCCATCTGGATCCCCATCAAGGCCGCCATCCTGAACCTGCTGTCCATCTCCGCCGCGCTCGGCGTGATCACCCTGGTGTTCCAGCACGGCTGGTTCGGCGCCCAACCGGGTCCCGTCGAAGCCTTCATCCCAGCACTGATCTTCGCGATCGTCTTCGGGCTCTCCATGGATTACGAGGTCTTCCTCGTCTCGCGCATCCACGAGGAGTGGACGCGCACCAAAGACCCCTCACAATCCGTACGCGAAGGACTCGCTGCCACCGGCAAGGTCATCACCGCCGCCGCGGCCATCATGATGTTCGTCTTCGGAGCGTTCGTCCTCAGCTCCGACCGCATGCTCCAGCAGTTCGGGCTCGGCCTGGCCGTAGCCATCCTGCTCGACGCCGTGGTCATCCGCTGCCTGATCGTTCCCGCCGTCATGCAGATGCTCGGCAAGTGGGCCTGGTGGCTGCCCGCACGGCTGGCCCGCAAACTGCCCAAGGTGTCCATCGAACGCCCCGAGCACTGCTGACCAACGGCCCGACACAGCCCGGATCGTCGACGATCTGCGACAGGTAGTCCTGTTCGTACCAGGCGCGCCACTGCCCGAGGCGGGTGGCGGTGCGCCTGGTCCGGCGGTATCGGGGCGGGCTCCAGTCGACGGGATGCCGGGACAGCAGGTGGATGGCGTGCGCTGTGCTGGTCACGGGTGCCCGCGACCCGCGGCTGCCCCGGCGGTCAACGGCCTGGTCGCCGTCACGGTCGTACGGGGACAGGATGGAGATGACGGAACTGGCCCAGCGGACTCGGCGGCGCCGAACGCCGGGACGCGGCTGTGGAAGGAGATGCGCCGCCATGCCCCAGTTCATGGATGTCCACCACGGGATGAAGGGCATCTCGGCCGACCAGCTGATGCAGGCACACCAGGCCGATCTTGCCATCGAGGACGAAGAAGGCGTCCACTTCGAGAAGGCCTGGGCGGACCCGGAGTCCGGCACGGTCTACTGCCTCTCCGAGGCTCCCTCGGCCGAAGCGATCCAGCGCGTCCACGAACGTGCCGGTCACCGGCCCGACGAGATCCACCCGGTTCCCCTGACCGCGTGACCGGGGCACCCGCCTGCGACCACTCCTGGAAGCGGAGGACGAACCGCAGGCGGGGCCCCGTGCGGACGGACGCCCCGTTCACGTCGTCGTGTCGCGACGCAGCGAGTCCGCGAACCTCGCGAGCGCCGTGAAGTCCGGCCTGCGCAGACCCACCCTCGGGTCCACGTGATGCAGCAGGGCAGGGCCGGGATGCTCGGCCGTCACGTACGCGGTGTCCGCCGGGGTCTGCTCGTCGTCCACCCAGGCGAAGGGGCGGCCCGCCGCGTACGCCACGATCGCCTCCGTCTTCCAGTGGACGCCGTCGGGCCGGAAGGCGAACAACCCCTCGCCGAAGTCGACGTACGGAAGTTCGGGCAGGCCGAGGACCGGGGCGAGCCAGCGGTTCGCGGCGTCCATCCAGGTGGTGGCCCAGCACAGGTCGTAGCCCAGGTCCAGCAGCGCCGGGCCGTGCGAGGGGTTCAGCCAGACCCGCAGCACCCGGCCCGGGTGCAGTGCCACCCGGATCGTCGTGTAGCCCTCGGGGCGCCGCTCCGGCTGGGCCGCCCACGGGTTGAGGGGGCCGTCGACGTCGAGGAACAGCAGCGGGCGGCTCACGAGGCCACCTTACGGCTCGGCCCACCCCACGCTCAGCTCACGGGCGCGGGCGCCGACAGGCGCTCGTAGGCGGCCCGCAGCGCCTCGACCGTCTCCCGGCCCGCGGGCCGCAGCGGTGCGCGCACCGGGCCCGCGGGCAGCCCGAGCGCGCCGAGCAGCCCCTTGACGGTCACGGTGCCGGGCAGCCCGGAGGCCATCGTCAACTCCACCAGCTCGATGGCCCGTTGCTGCAACCGCGCCGCCAATGCGGTGTCGCCCGCGTCGAACGCGTCCAGGACGGCACGCAGTTGGCGCGGTGCCGCGTTCGCGACCGTGCTGACGTATCCGGTGCCGCCGACCGCGTACAGGGCGAGGATGTGCTCGTCGCAGCCGGCGTAGAACGCCAACTCGGTGCGGGCCAGCAGCTTCTGGACGCCGAGGAGGTCGTAGGAGCAGTCCTTGACCGCCACGATCCGGGGGTGTTCGGCCAGCCGGAGCATTGTCTCGGGCTCGATGCGGGTGCCGGTGCGGCCGGGGATGTCGTACAGCACGACCGGCAGGCCGGAGGCGTCCGCGACCGTGCGGAAGTGCTCCTCCACGGCGTCCTGCGGCGGCCTGCTGTAGTACGGCGTCACCACCAGGACCGCGTCGGCGCCCGCCTTCTCGGCCGCCAGGGCGAGTTCGACGGTGTGCCGGGTGTCGGCCGTGCCCACGCCCGCCACGATCGAGGCCCGTTCCCCCACGGCCTCGCGCACGGCCCGGATCAGCGCCGTCTTCTCGGCGTCCGTCGTGGTCGGCGACTCGCCCGTCGTGCCGCTCAGGACCAGGCCGTCGCAGCCCTCGCGCACCAGCCGGTCGGCGAGCCGCTGGGCGCCGTCCAGGTCGAGCGCCTCCGAGTCGGCGGTGAAGGGCGTGATCATGGCGCACAGAGCGCGGCCGAGGGGCGGGGCGGAAGCGGCTGCGGTTGTCATGAAGGCAGTGTCGGCGACCGCACTCTGAAGCTCCACTTAATTCTTCTACGGAAATCCGCTAAGTGATGCTGCACAATGCCGTGCAATGCCATGCGGTGCAGTGCTGCGCAACGCGGCGCGGTGAAGCTCCACGCTCGGGACGGCGCCCGCTCAGGACAGCGCCTCTCCGGCGCCCTGTGTCCAAGTCGCCCGTCATGCGTCACCATGGGCATGAGGTCCCCGACGGGCAGCTCATGGGAGGCGTCATGAAGCTCGGCAAGGCACTGGCCACCGGAGTCGCGGAGGAACGGCAGCAGCCGCGGGTCGCCGAGGAGGAGATCGAACGTCCCGAGGAGATCCAGGAGCCGCAGGCCGCCGCGCCCGAAGAGGTCCCGGCCGCCCGATGAGGCTGCGGCTGCCGACGGAACGCCCGACGGAGCCGCCGACCGGTTTCAAGATCGCTCACCCGGTGCTGTCCCAGGACGGCACCCGGGCCGGTTTCACCGGAGTGTCGCTCGGCGGCGCGCTGCCGTACGGCGTCGTCGCCGACGCGGGCTGCGTCTACGGCCGCCGGCACCGTCCGCCCTCCCGGCTGTGCGACTGCGGCTTCCACTGCGTGCACGAACGCACGGCGGCCGAGGCGCTGCTGTGCACGGCCGAGCACCGGTCCGCGGTGCTTCTCGAGGTGTCGGTGCTGGGCGCCTACATCCGCTTCGAGCGCGGCTTCCGCTACGCCCGCCAGCGGGTGCGGACGATGACGGTCGGCCCGTGCGCGTGCGGCGCGCCCGCCGTCGCGCTGGCCGACGCGGGCTGGGGCAGACCCGGACTGCGGGCCCTGGCCGCCGCGTGCGCGGCCTGCGTGCGCGGGCGTACCTCCGTGACCCCCGCGAGCTTCGCCCGGCTGGCCGGGGACGGGCTGCGGGCCGTGACGGACAGTGCGCTGGGCGGCGCGGCCCTCGGTGACGTGCCGTCGGCACCGGGCGTGGGCACGGGAGCGTCCGGTGCGGTGGGCGCGGGCCTGGGCCCGGGCGGGGCGCAGGCGCCCGGTGTCGCCGGTGCGGACGGCGTACCCGAGGCACTGACCACGCCCGACGGACCGACCACACCCGAAGGACTCGGCGCGCCCCAAGAGCTGGGCGTGCCCGAACTCGTCGCGGAGGCGGCCCTGTTGCAGGCGCGGCTCGACTGGTTCCAGACCCAGCTGGCCCGGCTCGGCGAGCGCGGGACCGGACCGGCGGGCCACGGGTAGCGGGGGCGCCCCTGGGTACCCGGGTGTTCCGGACCGAGAGGAGGAGGGACACCGTGACCGGGACCATCGAAGCCAGACCTGCGCGCGAGCTGCACCACCCGGTGGGCGACCGCTCGGTGGGCGAGCTCGTGCACCAGGCCACCGAAGACCTCTCCCTGCTCGTACGGCAGGAAGTGGCCCTCGCCAAGGAGGAGCTGACCGCGAAGGGCCGGCGTATGGGGCGCGGTGGCGGGATGCTGGGTGCCGCGGGCGCCGTCGCCTACGTCGGACTGATCGCGCTCGCCGGCACGGCGGTCGCCGCACTCTCTCTGGCGCTGCCCGTGTGGGCCTCGGCGCTCATCGTGACGGGTGCCCTGTTCGCGATCGCGGGTCTGCTGGCCGTGGTCGGCCGCTCCCAGTTGCGGCGAGCCGGACCGCCCATGCCGCGGCGCACGATCGGCAGCGTCAAGGCGGACGTCGAGGAGATCAAGGAAAGGGCGCACCACCGATGACGGACAGGACGCAGGGCACGGGCGGCGCACCGAGGCGGGTCCTCGGCGCCAAGGGCCCCGACGAACTGCGCGCGCAGATCGAACAGACCAGGAGCCGGCTCGGCGACACCGTCGAGGAGCTGGCGGCCAGGGCCGATGTGAAGGGCCGGGCCAAGGCGCGCGCCGCGGATCTGCGCGACCGGGCCGGGGCGATGACGGTCGGCCTGCGTGGCACGGCCGCACAGGCCGGGCACCGCGCGCAGGAGAAGGCGACCCTGGTCGGCCACAAGGCGCAGGAACGGGTCGGCGTGGTCGGGCACAAGGCGCAGGAACGGGCCGGCGTGGCCGGGCACAGGGCGCAGGAGCGGGCCGTCCTGGTGGGGCACCGCACCCAGGAGAGGGCCATCCAGGTCGGGCACCGGGCGCAGGAGAAGGCCACGTCGATGGGGCACAGGGCCGAGCAGGCGGTCCCCGGACCCGTGACCGACGCCGTCCAGGCCTGCCGGCGCAACCCGCGGCGCGTGATGATCGCGGGCGCGGCCTGCGCGGCGGCGGTGGCGGCGGCGCTGCTGGTGCGTCGGTACAAGCGCAGGACATGCCAGTAGGCCTGGTAGGGCTTCCTTCAAGGGATGCCGCCGCCCTCCACCGGACCCGGTGGAGGGCGGCGGCCTTTCCGCGGCCGGTCGGGCCGGACGGGCGGCGCGCACCCGGAGAGCCACGCCGAGAGCCACACCGAAAACTCAAACCGTCTGGACAAAAAAAGTTTTCGGTGGGACGGTGGACCCATGCTGGACGTGACCGTGATCGAGGACCCCGAGGCGGCGGCCGTCTCCCTGGACCCCGTCCGGGCCCGGCTGCTCGCCGAACTGGCGGCCGGACCCGCGTCGGCCGCCATGCTGGCCGGACAGGTCGGCCTGCCCCGGCAGAAGGTGAACTACCACCTCAAGACGCTGGAGCGGCACGGCCTGGTCGAACTGGCCGGTGAGCGCCGCAAGGGCAACGTCACCGAGCGGCTGATGCGCGCGACCGCCGCGTCGTACGTCATCTCGCCGCTCGCGCTGGCCGCCGTGCAGCCGGACCCGGACCGCTTCCGCGACCAGCTTTCCGCGCGCTGGCTGCTCGCCCTCGGCGCCCGGCTGGTGCGCGACGTCGGCGCGCTGATCACCGGTGCGGCCAAAGCCCGCCAGCGGCTGGCCACGTACGCGCTGGACGGCGAGGTGCGCTTCGCCTCGGCCGCCGACCGGGCGGCCTTCGTCCAGGAACTGACGGCGGGCGTGAGCGCCCTGATCCGCAAGTACGACGCCCCGGACGCCGAAGCCGGGCGCGACCACCGGATCGTCGTGGCCGTCCACCCCACCCTCAAGGCAACCGAGCAGGACTAGTCAGGAGCCCGCCATGTCCAAGGAATTCGAGATCGCCCGCGAGTTCGAGGTCGACGCCACCCCGGAGCAGGTGTGGGAGGCCGTCACCACCGGCACCGGAGGGTATCTGTGGCCGATGGAGCCGCCCGAGCCCCGGGTCGGCGGCAAGGGCCCCTTCGGGTCCAAGGTCACCGCGTGGGACCCGCCGCACCGCTACACCAACCGCGTGGAGGACGTCGAGGGCATCTCCGAGCAGACCCTCAACCAGCTCGACTACACGATCGAGCCCCGCGACGAGGGGCGACGGGCCTGGGTGCGGTACGTGCACAGCGGCATCTTCGTCGACGACTGGGACAACCAGTACGACGGCGCCGCCAAGCACACCGACTTCTATCTGCACACCCTGCGGGAGTACCTGGTCCACTTCGCGCCCCGGCCGGCCGCGTTCGCCACGTTCGACGGGCCCGAGGCGTCGAAGGCCGCCGACGCCCTCGCCGTGGTCGGGCGGGCGCTCGGGGTCGGCGAGGACGTGGCGGCGGGCACGCGGCTGACCGTCCGGGGGCCGGACACGTTCGAGGCCGTGGTCGACTTCCGCAACCCGTACTTCATCGGACTGCGCACGGACCGGGGCCTCACCCGCGTCTTCGGGCGCAACCACTGGGGGCACCCGGTCGGCATCTCCCTGCACGACTTCACACCCGGCACCGACATCAAGGAGTGCGAGGCCGCCTGGCAGGACTGGCTGAACGGCGTGTTCAGCCAGTCCTGAACCCGACCTACGGGCGGAACCGCAGCACCTGCGGGTCGTGGTCGCTGATCTGGTCGTGGAACTCCGAGTTGATGTGCACGCTGTCGTACTCGAAGTCGCAGCCGCGCCGGATCGCCGGGCTGATCAGGATCTGGTCCAGGACCTGCTGATTGCCCTGGTAGTCGTAGGTGTAACGCTCGCTCCTCGGCAGCGACTTGATCGCCGACCACAGCTCGCCGTCACCCTCGAGGATCTTCGCGGTGCCGGAGAACTCGAAGTCGTTCATGTCGCCGAGCGCGATGACGTTCGCGTTCTTCTGCACGGACAGGATGTCCTTGACGAACGCGTTGACCACGGTCGCCTGGGCGTGGCGCTGGATCTCCGAGCTGCGCACCGGCGGCTGGTACTGCGCGGCCAGACCCTGGTCGCCGCCCTTGGAGTTGAGGTGGTTGGCGATCACGAAGACCGTCTTGCCGCGGAAGACGAACTCGCCGGCCAGCGGCTTGCGGCTGTTGCTCCAGGCAGCGTCGGCCGGGTCGACGCGGCCCGGGGAGGCCGTCAGCTGCGCCTTGCCGTGCACCATGGTCACGCCGACGGCGGTGGTGGAGTCGCCGCCGGGACGGTCCACGAAGGACACCCGCTCCGGGTTGAAGAGGAACACCTGGCGGATGTTGCCGCCCGGCTCGCCGCCGTCCTGGTCGTTGACCGGGTCGATCGCGCGCCAGTCGTACTTCGGGCCGCCCGCCGAGACGATCGCGTCGATCAGCTTGTTCACGGTCTCGCTCGCGTCGACCGTGCCGTCGTCCTCGGCGCCGTTGTCGTCCTGGATCTCCTCCAGCGACACGATGTCGGGCGACTGGAGGTTGTTCACGATCGCGGAGGCGTGCTTGTCGAACGTGGTGTCCGACGGGTCGAGGTTCTCGACGTTGTAGGTCGCCACCGCCAGCTCGCGGCTCGACTGCTTCCGGGTCGTCTCGCGCTCCAGGCCGCCGCTCATCAGCGTGCCGAGCTTGCTCGCGACCAGGGTGTAGCCGCCGTACTGGTTGAAGTCCAGCGGGCCGGTGGTGGTGCCCTCCAGGGTGTCGCCGACGTTCGCCACCGGGAAGTCGGCCGTCGAGCCCAGCGACTGGATCTGCAGCCGGCCGGTGTTCTGGGAGTCGTAGGAGCCGTAGACGGTGCCGCCGCGGGGGCTCGGGTGCTCGTGCGGCTTCACCGTCACCCACAGCTCGCTGTACGGGTCGGTGGCGGTGACCACGCGGGCGTCGGCGACCTGGACGTTCATGCCCTCCAGGGACTCGTAGTAGTCCAGGGCGTACGCAGAGGGGTCCAGGGTCAGGCCGTTGACCGAGCCCGCCGCGGCGGTGTCGCCGGTGGGGGCGTACGCGTCCGGCACCGAGTCCTCGTCGACGACGACCGGCGCCGGGACCGCGTTGCCGGTGGAGACCGTGGTGATCACCGGCTTGGTGATCTCGGTGACCGACTGGTTGCCGGAGGACGCGCCGCCCGGGACGAACTCCGAGACCGTGCCGGTGACCGTGACGGAGTCACCGACGGCGACCTTCGGGGTGGAGCTGGTGAAGACGAACACGCCCTCGCTGGTGGCCGGGTCGTCGTCGGGGGTCGGGTCCTGGATCCAGAAGCCTCTGGAGGAGCCGTAGGTGCGGGTGGCCGTGACGATGCCGGGCACGTCCGTGACCTTCTGGCCCGCGAACGGCGATATTCGGGTCGTGCCCTGGATGTCGTGGATGCGCACCGAGTCGGCGTGCGCGGGCGTGGTGAGGACGACGGCCGATGCCGCCGAGCACACGGCGGCGACGGTGAGCGCGGCGAGGCGCGCGGAAGACCTGCTCGGCAAGGGATCCCTCCGGGGACGTGCGTGAGCGCCGGGACGAGGGTGGAACGGAAGCGTGCCGGGGCTCAGGCCCTGTCGTGACACGCGTAGAGCCGAGTGAACAGTTGTCCCCCCAACGTCTACGCGCGTCAATCTCCTGCCTGGCGACGGGGGTTGTCAAGGTTTCGGCCCTGTACGGCCGCTGACGGCAAGATGAACCGGGCGGCATCGGTGGAAATCCGTCTAGGCTGAGCGGTTGAGTCGTCAAGGCCCCCAGGCCCGCCCACGTCCAGGCCTCCAGGCCCGCTAGGAGAACCAGCCGATGTCAGACAGGTCCCCGTTGCCGCCGGTGCGGCTGGCTTCCGAACCGGAGCTGGCCCGGGACGCCCTCGCCACCCCGCTGCTCTCGCGCGCCGCCCGGCTCGCCCGCTGGGCCGGACCCGCCACCCGGGTCGACGCCGGCGGAGTGCTGGTCGAGGAGCAACTGCCCGAGGCGGCCGGGGTGCTGGGGCTCGACGGGGACGACGCCGCGGCCCTGGCGAGCGAGGCCTGGCGGATCGCCGTCGACACCGGACTCGTGGAGATCACCGAGGAGGAGGAGGGCACCGTCGCCGCCGGCGCCGAGCTGCGCCGGCTCACCGGCGGCTCGCCGCAGGACGTGCTCGATGTGTGGCTGACCGCGCTGGAGGCCGTGCTGGCCGACGCGAGCGTGCCCGACCTGGAGGGCCTGATCGACGCGATGGACGAGGGCGGCGCCGTCGACCTCTCCGCGCTCGGCTGGGACCCCGACTCCGAGGCCGATTTCCTGGACGGCGTGCTCGCCAACCTCTATCTGCTCACCGCCGGCGAGGACGGTCCCGCCGGCGGCCCGGTGCCGCTGCCCGCGCTGGCCGCCTCCGTGATCGTGCCCGGCGACATCGCCGAGCCCACCAACGACATGCTGGAACAGGTCTCCGACGCCATGATGCGGCTGGACGAGCAGTTCCGGCTGCTGGAGCCGGCCGGACTCGTGGAGTACCGGCCGGTGGACGAGGCGCTCCTGTCGGACGCCGAGCACGCCGAGGACTCCGCCGCCGGTCCGGCGTCCCCCGAGGACGACGTGGACGTCACGCGCTACGGCATGGTGCGGCTGACCCCCCTCGGACTGTACGGAGTGCGCGCCCGGCTGCTGGACGCCGGGCACGACGCCCCGGCGGTCGGCGACCTCGCGGACAAGGGGGCGGACGCGCTGCTCGACGGCACCGCCGCCTACCCGCCCGCCGCCACCCACGCCGAGACCGAGCAGTGGCTGGCGCGCCGCGAACCCCTCGGCGCGGCACGCGAGTTGCTCGCCGCGGCGCGCGGCGCGGACGACGGGGCCCCGCTGCGGCGGCTGCGCTGCCAGCAGGCGCTGTCCCTGGTGGGCGCCGTGGCCGAACCGGCGCTGCGCGAGGTGCTCGACGACGCCGAACTGGGCGGGCTGGCCCGGGTCTGGCTGACCGAGCGGGGCCTGCCCGACGTACCGCCGCCGTCCCAGGAGATGGTCTTCTGGCTGACCATCGACACCGTGGCCGCGCAACTGGCGGCCGAGGGGAACTCCGACGAGCTGCACGCCCTCGTGCAGGGCCTCGCCGAGCAGCACAGCGGGTTCTTCGCGGCGGCCTGGCGGGTGGACCACCCGCAGACGGCGGACGTGCTGGAGGCGATGGGGCGGCTGCACCCGGACAAGAAGATCGCCAAGGAGGCCCGCAAGGCGGCCTTCAAGGCACGGTCGGCGCACGGAAGCTGATGGCTGCCGCCGGGGCTGAGCCGGGGTGTCTCCGCCGGCGACTCGGCAGACGCGTGTCCGGTGCCCTGGGCGTCCGGTGTCCGGTGACTCGGGCGTCCGGTGTCCGGTGACTCGGGCGTCCGGTGTCCGGTGACTTGGGCGTCCGGTGTCCGGTGACTTGGGCGTCCGGTGTCCGGTGACTCGGGCGTCCGGTGTCCGGTGACTTGGGTGTCCCGTGTCCGGTGTCTTGGGCGTCCGGTGTCCGGTGACTCGGGCGTCCGGTGTCCGGTGACTTGGGTGTCCCGTGTCCGGTGTCTTGGGTCTTCCGTGGGGTTGCGTATACGGATTCATGAAACAGAGTCCGGTGAAGTCGACCGGTGTTCAGCCGTCGTTCAGGCACGGGCGGGACGGTTGCGCCGAACCGAGGCCCGCCACCCTCCACGGCAGCTTCCACCGTCTCAGGAGACACCATGTCGCTCACCCGCAGGGACTTCGCCAGAAAATCCGCGATCACCGGTGCCGGGGTCGCCCTGGCGGGCAGCGTCGGCGCGCTCGCCACCGCGCCGAACGCCCTCGCCGCCACGGACATCGACAGTGACGAGGCGGAGTCCGCGCGCGGTGGCCACCACGGCGTCGGCTACGGCCCGCTGATCGCCGACCCGAACGGCATCCTCGCGCTGCCCGCCGGCTTCTCGTACAAGGTCATCACCTACAGCGGCAGGACCAAGCTGGAGTCCGGCGAGTTCACGCCGTCCAACCACGACGGCACCGCCACCTTCGAGGGCCCCCGCGGCGCCGTCCTGCTGGTCAACAACCACGAGCTCGCCGGTGCCCGCGCCCAGTGGCCGCACCCGGTGCCGCTCACCGAGGGCCTGGTCTACGATCCGGCCGCGGCTGGCGGCTGCACCGTCGTCGAGGTCCGCCGCGGCGGCGAGGTCGCCGAGTGGGTGGGCATCGCCGGTACCGCCACCAACTGCGCGGGCGGCAGCACCCCCTGGGGCACCTGGCTGACCTGCGAGGAGACCGAGGACAAGGCCGGCAAGAACGGCTTCACCAAGGACCACGGCTACGTCTTCGAGGTCGACCCGGAGGACCACCGGGCCAACCGCGACCCCAAGCCGATCAAGGCCTTCGGCCGCTACGCCCACGAGGCCGTCGTCATCGACCCCAAGCGCGGGCACGCGTACCTCACCGAGGACGCCTCCGGCCCCAACGGCCTGCTCTACCGCTGGACCCCGCCGGAGGGCTTCCGTCACGGCCGGGGCAGGCTGCGCACCCTCGCCGACGACGCGGGCGTCCTCCAGGCGTTCAAGTGCTTCGACTCCGGCGGCAAGTTCGTGGACGACCTGTCCCGCGCGACGAGGATCGGCACGGTCTACGGCGTCGACTGGGTGGACGTCCCCGACCGTGACGCCAGGCAGGTCTCCACCCGTAAGCAGTTCAAGGACGGCGAGATCACCCGCGCCCGCAAGCTGGAGGGCATGTGGTGGGGTGACGGCGGCGCCTACATCGTCTCCTCCTACGCCCGCGAGGAGAGCCCCGTCCAGCACGACGGCCAGGTCTGGTTCTACGACCCCAAGCGCCGCACCCTCACCCTGAAGGTGCTGCTCGGCGTCAACCCCGACCCGTCGAAGGACGGCGCCTTCGACGGCCCGGACAACATCACCGTCTCCCCCTACGGCGGCCTCGTCATCGCCGAGGACGGCGAGGGCGTCCAGCACCTGTTCGGCGCCACCGAGAGCGGCCGCACCTACCCGATCGCCCGCAACGAACTGAACATCGGCACCGAGGAGGAGCCGGAGTACAGCGAGTTCACCGGCGTCACCTTCTCGCCCGACGGCAGGACCCTGTTCGCCAACATCCAGACCCCCGGCATCATGCTCGCCATCACCGGTCCGTGGAAGCGGCAGCGCCGTTAGAACAACGGGTCACTCGTACGGGTGGGCCTGTCTGATTCGGCGGCTGGCCGGTGGGCCTGGACATACGGTTTCACTCATGTCCAACTTCGACGGTCTCGCCGAGGGAACCCCCGTCTGGCTGCCGGATGGCACCGTCGCGCCTGTGGAGCGCGTCGTCACAGAAGAGCTCCCAGTGCTCGTGTTCGACAAGGAGTGGGATCTTCGGGAGGCTAAGCCCGGGCGTCCGTATCCGCCTCGGGACAGTACTGTCGGCAATCTTGTTCCTGCCCTCCCCGTGCGCTGGGCCGGCACCGGCATCCAACCCGTCTTCGCTGTCCGGCTCGCTTCGGGCCGGGTGATCGAAGCCGCAGCAAACCATCGTTGGGCGGTGCGGAGTCGTATGGGCTCACGCCGCCCAACCTGGAGGACGACGGCAGACCTGGTCCCGGGGTGTGCCATCCCTGCGCCGCTGACCGCGGGCTTCTTCGGAACTCTCGGTGACGAGTGGGATGGTTGGTTCGTCGGTTCGATGCTCGGAGACGGCAACATGACCGGGCGGACACCGACCTGGGTGGGACATGACGACGGAACTCTCCAGCAGATTCGTGACTACGCCGTCAAGCGCGGGTGTCAGGCCCGGGTGGAGGACAACGGTACGTGGCTGCGAGTTCGCCTCACCGATCCCGAGTGGCATCGCAACGCGTTGCGCGACCTGCTGATCGAGCACCAGGTATGGGGTCTCAAGGGGGAAGAGAAGCGAGTGCCAAACGTTCCGTACAGTCGGGCGTTTGTCTGCGGCCTTGTCGCGGGGCTGTTCGACAGTGACGGCTCGGTGGAGGTGCGCCAAATCGAGTTCGCCAATACGTCGGAGACCCTCGTGCGCCAGCTCGGCGACATGCTGCTTCGACTCGGTGTCCAAAGCAACATCAGCAGCAAGAGGAACAACCACAGCCCGAAGCCACTCTGGCGGCTGCGTGTTGCCGATGGACGTTCTGTCATGCAGCTGAGTAAAACTGTGAGGCTTCGGGCGCGACACAAGGCCGCCGCACTGGAGTCTTTGGCAGCACGTGGACGAGCGTCCCGTCGATCCGCGACGGGCTCCCGTGGTTACGCGGATGCCATCGTGTGGGATCGGATCGTCTCCGTCTCGCAGATGGGTGTGAAGAAGACCTACTGCGTACAGGGCCTGCCGTCTCATCTGTGGATCACGAACGGTGTTGTGACCGGAGATGGCGTCACCCCCTCCACGGGCGAAACGGTGCTGGTTCCCAGATGCGTGCGGCTTTGAGATGTGCCGGAAGCCTTGCCGGAATGTGCCGTCGCGTGCTGGACCTGCTTGCTGGAACCGACACTCAGAGATTCGCCTGACCAAGTTGCCGGCGCTGCCGGGCCGGACGCTCGTGCTGGTCGACCGCTCGGGTTCGATGTTCTGGTCGCAGGTGTCCGAGCGCTCGCAGCTCAACCGGGCCGACGCGGCGGCGATCTTCGGCACCGCGCTCGCGCTGCGCGCCGCGCACGCCGACCTCGTCGAGTTCGGTACGACCAGCAGCGCGGTGGAGTTCCGCAAGGGCGAGTCCGTGCTGAAGGTCCTGGACCGCTTCGGCAACCTGGGCGGCACCGACACCACCGAGGCGGTGCGCCGGCACTACCGCAAGCACGACCGGGTGCTGATCGTCACCGACGAGCAGTACGCCCCGAACCGCCACGGCGACCCGACCGCCCAGATCCCGGCCCACATCCCGGTCTACACCTGGAACCTCGAGGGCTACCGGGCCGGCCACGGCCCGTCGGGGAAGGGCAACCGCCATGTGTTCGGGGGGCTCTCGGACGCCGCCTTCCGGATGGTCCCGCTGCTGGAGGCGGCGCGGAACGCCGACTGGCCGTGGGCGGTCTGACGGCTCGGCGGCCGGGCCGCCCGAGGGCCCGGCCGCCGGGTCATCGCGGCAGCGCGCCGGTGACCGCGAGGCCGTCCATGTAGTCGCGGACGTGGACGAGCAGGCCGTCGCGGACCCGCATCACCAGCAGGCCGGGGACCTCGAAGGGTGCACCGGTGGTGGTCACGGTCCCGGTGACGGTCTGCTCGACGGTGATCACCTCCGGGTCGGTGGACTCGTGCACCGCCACCTCGTGGACCGCCTCCGGGCGCGCGGGGCTCGCGCCCCACAGCGCCCGGTAGCCCGCGCGCACCTCTTCGCGCCCCTGGTAGAGCGCGGGCAGGCCGGGGAAGCGGAACGGGAACTCGTGCACCGCGTCGACCGCGTACAGCTCGGCGAGGTCGTCGGCGGACTTGTCGAGGATCGCGCGGCGGTAGCGGGCCAGTACACCGCGTGGGCCGGGGTCGGCCGGGGGAGAGCTGGACATGTGTCGGACTCCGTTCGGCGGTCAACCGGGGACAGTCTCCGTTTGGTGCCCGTTAACATACGGAGATGGCCTCCGGTTCGCAAGGAGTATCTGGATGACGCGGGTCAGGCCCATGCGCGCGGACGCTCGGCGCAACTACGAGCGGTTGCTGAAGGTGGCGGCGGAAGCCTTCGCCGAGCAGGGGGAGAACGCGTCGCTCGACGAGATCGCCAAGCGGGCCGGGGTCGGATCCGGGACGCTGTACCGGCACTTCCCGAACCGCCGCGCGCTGCTGGAGGCCGCCTACGTCGACCGGATCCAGGCCATCGCCGCCCGCGCCGACGAGCTGGCGGACAGCCGGGCGCCGGGCGAGGCCCTGACGGAATGGCTGTACGAGCTGTGCGTGGGCTCGATCCAGGTGCGCGGGCTGAAGGCGCTGCTGGGGTCGGCCGTCACGGACGGCTCACCCGGCGCGGTCACCGCCTGCGCCACCTCGATCAAGGGTGCCGCGACCCGGATGGTGGAGGCGGCCCGGCGGGAGGGTGCCCTGCGTGCCGACATCGAGCCGGTGGAGCTGCTGCGGCTGGCACACGGGGTGGCGACGGCCGCCGAGCTGGCGGACGGGCACGGCGGGCAGATCCGCCGGTATCTGTCCCTGCTGATGGAGGGGCTGCGGGCGCCCCGCGGGTGAGGGCGCCCCGACCGTCGTACGGGCAGCGCCCTACAGTGCCTGGGCCGCCGGCTTCACCATGTTCCGTACGGTACGGGCCTTGACGAAGTCGCCCATGGCCGTCATCTCCCACTCGCCGGAGAACTGGCGGATCAGCTTGGCCATCATCACGCCGGTCTGGGCCTCGGCGTGGGTGAGGTCGAAGCGCACCAGCTCCTCGCCGCTGGTGGCGTCCAGGAGGCGGCAGTAGGCCTTGGCGACGTCGGTGAACTTCTGGCCGGAGAAGGAGTTGACCGTGAAGACCAGGCCGGTGACCTCCTGCGGAAGGCGCCCGAGGTCGACCGTGATCACCTCGTCGTCGCCCGCGCCCTCGCCCGTGAGGTTGTCGCCGGAGTGCTTGACCGCGCCGTTCAGGATGGCCAGCTTGCCGAAGTAGCAGCTGTCGATGTGGTTGCGCTGCGGGCCGTAGGCGATGACGGAGGCGTCCAGGTCGATGTCCGCGCCGCGGAAGGCGGGCTCCCAGCCGAGGCCCATCTGCACCCGGGACAGCAGCGGGCGGCCGCCCTTGACCAGGGACACGGTCTGGTTCTTCTGCAGGCTGACCCGGCCCTTGTCGAGGTTGACCTTCCCGGTGCCGGGCGCGGGAGCGGCGGCGGCCGGCGGGGCCGGGGGAGCGGGCGGGGTCTGCGGGGTGACCTGGGGCTGCATGGCTGGCGGCGGCGGGGCCATCGGCTGCGGCGGCGTGCCCGGGTGCGGCGGAGCGACCGGCTGCTGCGGGGCCGCCGGTGCCGGTTCCGGTTCCTCCACCGTCACGCCGAAGTCGGTCGCGATGCCCGCGAGGCCGTCGGCGTACCCCTGGCCGACGGCCCGCGCCTTCCACTGGCCGTTGCGCAGGTAGATCTCGACGACCACCAGTGCCGTCTCGGCGCCGAGTTGCGGGGGCGTGAACGTGGCCAGGACGCTGTTGTCGTCCGCGTTGCGGATGGTGGCCGTCGGTTCGATGCCCTGGAAGGTCTGCCCCGCGGCGTCGGGGCTCGCGGTGACGACGATCTTCTCGATGCCGGGCGGTACGGCCGTGGTGTCGACCGTGATCGCGTCCGGCGCGGTGCCGCCGCCCGAGCGGTAGGTCACGCCCGGGCCCGACGGCTGGTTGTAGAAGATGAAGTCGTCGTCGGAGCGCACCTTGCCGTCGGCGGTGAGCAGCAGGCCCGAGACGTCCAGTCGCACCGGAGCGGCCACGTCCACCGAGACGCGGGCGGCGGCGAGAGGGATGTTCGAGCCGGGGGTCATAGCTGTCATGTGGGGGGTAACGAACGAGGGCGCTTTACCGTTCCCTTACCTGGCGGCCCGGCCCGGCGAACGGGTGACGCGCCCCGCCCCTGCCCGCCGAACGGGCGGCGCGCCCCCGTCGCCGCCCCGGCCTACGGCACGACCACGATCTTCCGCCCCAGCCCCGAAGCGAACTGCTCCAGTGCCTCGGGGTAGCGCTCCAGCGGGATCCGGTCGCTGATGAAGACCTCCGGGTCCAGCACCCCGTTCGCGAACAGCTCCGCCGCCCGCTCGAAGCTGTGCAGCACGGCCATGGAGCCGGTGATCGTGATCTCCTGGTTGTAGATGCGGTACGGGTCGATCGTCACCCGTGTGGCGTAGTCGGCGACGCCGAACTGGAGGAACGTGCCGGCCTTCGCCACCCGGTCCAGGCCGTCCTGGATGGCCGCCGCGTTGCCGGTCGCGTCGACCACCACGTCCCAGCCCTGCGGGCGGTCCAGTTCGTCCGCGCTCGCCGCCGACGCCGACACGCCCAGCCGCCGGGCCGTCTCAAGCCGGGCCGGGTTCAGGTCCACGACGTCCACGCTCGCCGCTCCCGTCCTCTTGGCCAGCTCCAGCATCATCAGGCCCATGGTCCCGGAGCCGTAGATCAGCACATGGGCGCCGAGCCGCGACTGGAGCACGTCGTAGCCGCGCACCGCGCACGACAGCGGCTCCACCAGCGCCGCATCCTCGGTGCGGACGTGCTCCGGCAGCCTGACGCAGTTGGCCACCGGCGCCACCGCGTACCGGGCCGCGCCCCCCGCCGTCGTCACGCCGATCGCCGCCCAGCGCTCGCACAGGTTGTTGTGGCCGGTGCGGCAGTACCGGCACTCGTAGCAGTACAGGGACGGGTCCACCGCCACCCGGTCGCCGACCGAGACCTCCGTGACCTGGGCGCCGACGCCGACCACATCGCCGGCGAACTCGTGGCCCGGCACGATCGGCAGCTTGGGCGCGAACTCGCCCTGGAGGATGTGCAGGTCCGTCCCGCACAGGCCGCAGGCGGCGACCTCCACGACGACCTCGCGCGGACCGGGCGTCGGGTCCGGGACCTCGGTGACGACGGCGCGGCCCACGGACTCGATGACGGCGGCCTTCATTTCACGGCTCCCAACGACAGGCCCTGGACCAGTTTGTCCTGGGCGGCGAACCCCGCGGCGAGCACCGGCAGGGAGATGACGAGCGACGCGGCGCACACCTTGGCCAGGAACAGGCCCTGGCTGGTGATGAAGCCGGTCAGGAAGACGGGGGCGGTCTCGGCGACCACGCCCGTCAGGACTCGGGCGAACAGCAGCTCGTTCCAGCTGAAGATGAAGCAGATCAGGGCCGTCGCGGCGATGCCGGGGAGGGCGATGGGGGCCACCACCCGGGCCAGGATCGTGGGCAGGCGCGCGCCGTCGACGCGGGCCGCCTCGATGACCGCGACCGGCACCTCGGCGAGGAAGGACTGCATCATCCACACCGCGATCGGCAGGTTCATGGAGGTGTAGAGGACGACCAGGAGCCAGATGTTGTCCAGCAGCCCGGCGTTCTTGGCGAAGAGGTAGACCGGCAGCAGGCCCGCCACGGCCGGCAGCATCTTCGTGGACAGGAAGAAGAACAGCACGTCGGTCCACTTCTTCACCGGCCGGATCGACAGCGCGTAGGCCGCCGGCAGGGCCAGCAGGAGGACCAGCAGCGTCGACACCACCGACGCCACCGCGGAGTTGACCAGGGCGGGCCAGGGGCTCGCCCCGCCGCCGCTGCCGAAGAACTCGCGGTAGCCGTCGAGCGTCAACGACGCGGCGAAGGACGGCGGGTTGGTGGCCGCGTCCGCCTCCGAGTGGAAGGACGTCAGCGCCATCCAGGCGATGGGCAGGAAGAACACGATCCCGGCCAGCCAGGCCACGAGCCCCAGACCGTTACGGCGGAGAACGGCGTTCATGCGCGGGACACCTCCTCGCGGAACAGGGACGACACCACGCGCAGGGCGAAGGTCGCGATGACGATGGAGCCGATGACGACGAGGACGCCCGCGGCGGAGGCGAGGCCGTTCTCGTGGGCCTGGTAGAAGCTCTGGTACACGGTGTAGGGCAGGTTGGCGGTGCCCAGGCCGCCGGAGGTGATCGTGAACACCGCGTCGAAGTTCTGCACGATGTAGATCGAGCCCAGCAGGGCGCCGAGTTCGAGGTAGCGGCGCAGATGCGGGAGCGTGAGGTGGACGAAGATCTGCCAGTCGCCCGCGCCGTCCACCCGGGCCGCCTCGATCTGCTGCTGGTCCCGGCTCTGCAGTCCCGCCAGCAGGATCAGCATCATGAAGGGCGTCCACTGCCAGACCAGGGAGGCCTCGACGGCGAGCAGCGGGGTGTTGGATATCCAGTCCGGCTGGGGTCCGCCGACGTAGTGCAGCAGGCCGTTGAACAGGCCGTACTCGGGGTTGTAGAGCACGTGTTTCCACAGCAGGGCCGCGGCCACGGGCACCACCAGGAACGGCGCGATCAGCAGGGTCCGTACCGCGCCCCGGCCGGGGAATCGGCGGTCCAGGAGCAGGGCGAGGACCAGGCCCAGGACCAGGCTGGCCAGCACCACCGCGACCGTCAGCAGCACGGTGGTCCACACCGAGTGGCGCAGGTCCGCGTCGGTCAGCACCTGGTGGTAGTTGTCCAGGCCGGTGAAGTGGCGGGCCTTGGGGTAGAGGGCGTTCCAGTCGAAGAAGGAGATCACCAGCGTGGCCACGAACGGCAGCTGGGTCACGGCGATCATGAAGACGAGCGCGGGCAGCAGCGGGGCCCGGGTGGCCCAGGCGCGCAGCCGGGCCGAGGGCTGCCGGGTGGTGCGTGCGGGGGTGCCGGCCAGAGGGGCCGTGGTCGTGGCGGTCATCGTCCCTCGTACTCCTTGGAGATCTTCTCGGCGAG
The DNA here is from genome assembly GCF_014654675.1 of Streptomyces spiralis. Lineage (GTDB taxonomy): Bacteria > Actinomycetota > Actinomycetes > Streptomycetales > Streptomycetaceae > Streptomyces > Streptomyces spiralis. The sequence continues at coordinate 41,806 of NZ_BNBC01000043.1, read as the reverse complement.
TTTCTGGGACTTGTTCAGGGCCGACTCGACGGACTGGCGTCCGGCGACGGCCGCGCTGATCTCCTGGGAGACCTTGGTGCCGAGGTCGGTGAACTCGGGGATGCCGACGAACTGGATGCCGGGCGCGGGCCGCGGCTGCACGCCGGGGTCGTTCGGCCGGGCGCCCTCGATGGCGTCCCTCGTGGTCGCCTCGAACGCGGCGGCCTCCGCGCGGTAGGCGGGGTTGTCGTACGTCGAGGCGCGCTTGCCCGCGGGGACGTTCGACCAGCCGGAGGTGTCGCCGACGAGCTGCTCGTACCCCTTGCCGGACGCCCAGGAGACGAACTTCCAGGCCTTGTCGGGGTTGCGGGAGGACTGCTGGATGCCCCAGGCCCAGGTGTAGAGCCAGCCGGAGGACTTGGTCCGCTCCACCGGCGCGGGGGCGTAGCCGACCTTGCCCTTGACGGGGGAGCCCTTGGCCTCCAGGGAGCCGGCCGCGCTCGTGGCGTCGTACCACATGGCGACCTTGCCCTGGGTCATGTTGTTCAGGCACTCGGCGAAGCCGGACTGGGAGGCGCCGGACTCGCCGTGCTCGCGCACGAGGTCGACATAGAACTTCGTCGCCTTCTCGAACTCGGGGGAGTCCAGGCGCGCCTTCCAGTCCTTGTCGAACCAGGTGCCGCCGAAGGTGTTCACCACCGTCGTCAGCGGCGCCATCAGCTCGCCCCAGCCGGGCAGGCCGCGCAGACAGATGCCCTTCATCCCGGGCCGCGCGCCGTCCGCCTTCGCGGCGAGGTCGGCGACCTGCTGCCAGGTGGGATGGGCGGGCATGGTCAGGCCCTTCGCCGCGAACACGTCCTTGCGGTACATGAGGAAGGACGACTCGCCGTAGAAGGGTTCGCCGTAGAGCTTTCCGTCGTCGGCGGTGAGCGACTGGCGCATCGGCTCCAGCACGTCCTGCTGGTCGAAGGCGCGGTCCTGGGCGACGTAGGCGTCCATGGGGTGCAGCCAGCCGTTGCGGGCGTAGATCGGTATCTCGTAGTTGGACAGGGTGGCCACGTCGTACTGGCCGGCCTGGTTGGCGAAGTCCTGGCTGATCTTGTCGCGGACGTCGTTCTCCGGCAGGACGGTGAAGTTCACCTTGATGCCGGTCTCCTTGGTGAAGTGCGCCTTGGTGAGCTTCTGCAACTCCACCATCTGCGGGTTGTTGACCATCAGGACGTTGATGGAGTCGCCGCCGGACCCGGCTCCGCCCGCCCCGACCCAGCAGCCGGAGAGCAGCGGGGCGAGCAGCGTCCCTGCGGCGACCGCGGCGAGCGTGGCCCGCGGCGGTCGTCGTCGGCTCTGGGTTCGCATGGATCGCTCCTGGACGTAGAGGGAGACGTATAGGGGGATAAGGGGCATCGGTGGGTACGAAGACGCCCGTGGGAGGGGGTGGGAGGGTCAGACCCGGACGACCTGCGGGCCGAGCAGGGCGTACCGGTGGGCCTCGGCCGCCGGGAGCAGCGTGCTGGTCACGATCGCCTCCAGCGCGCCCACCTCCGCGAACCGGCAGAAGCTGACCGCGCCGAACTTGGTGTGCACCCCGGCGAACACGGTGCGCCGGGCGGCCCGCATGGCCTGTGCCTTGACCTCGCTGACCGCGGGGTCGGGCGTGGTCAGGCCGTGTTCGCGGGAGATGCCGTTGGCGCCGATGTAGGCGAGGTCGAGGACGAAGCCGGCCAGCATCTTCGTCGTCCAGTGGTCGACGGTCGCGAGCGTGCCCGCGCGCACCCGGCCGCCGAGGAGCAGCACCGAGATGTTGTCGGCCTCGGCGAGGGTGCCCGCGACCGGCAGGGACGCGGTGACCACGGTCAGCGGCCGGTCCCTGGGCAGGGCCTCG
>NZ_BNBC01000043.1:39250-39914 GCF_014654675.1 Streptomyces spiralis | reverse complement strand
GCGATGAGCTGCGGGGTGAAGCCCTCGTCGACGAAGACCGTCTCCGCGTCCCCGAGCAGCTCGGCCGCCGCGGCGGCGATCCGGCGCTTCTCGGGCACGTGGCTGGTGGCCCGGTAGGCGAGCGTCGTCTCGAATCCGGCGCTCTCGACCGGGTAGGCCCCGCCGTGGGTGCGGCGGATCAGCCCGTGGTCCTCCAGGGCACGCAGATCCCTGCGGACGGTCTCCTTGGCCACGCCGAGTTCGGCGGCGAGCGCGGTGACGTCCACCTGGCCGGTCGCGCGGGCGGCCCGCACGATCTCCCGCTGCCGCTCCTCCGCCGTCCGTGCGTCGCCCATGGCCGACACCTGCTTCCCTGCCGTGCTGATCGCTCTCACCCGGTGGTGCCCGTTCGGGCCCGGTGGGGCCCTTGGGGGAAAGTTCTACAGCGGGTGCGCGGTGCTGACCAGGTCTGTTGCGGGCCCGATGCTGCCCGGGTGTGCCCGATTGCGGAGGCGTGTGCCCGCCTCGGACCTGCGCGACTACGGGGGGAGGGCGTGGGAACGGGCAGGGCGGATGCCCGAAAGCGGGGGCGGGCGGGCCCGTTCGGTGCCCGCCCGCCGCGACGAGGGCTCGTTTTCCGCCACCTGTCCGGGTCCTCCACCTGTCCGGGTCCGCCACCCGCCCA
>NZ_BNBC01000043.1:0-39198 GCF_014654675.1 Streptomyces spiralis | reverse complement strand
GTCCGGGTCCGCCGCCCGTCCGGGTCCGCCGCCCGTCCGGGTCCGCCGCCCGTCCGGGTCCGCCGCCCGTCCGGGTCTTCCACCCGCCCAGGTCCTCCGACCGTCCCGGGGCCGAGGCCTCGACGGTCGCCCGCACCTCCGCCGCGCTCTGCCGGCACTCGCCGTCCGGCGGCAGGGCCGCGCGCGGCGGGGGCGTGGGCGTGCAGGGAGGTCGTACAACCAGCGGCGACGTGGGCGACGGGACGGCCGGAGCGGACACGTTCGACGAGCAGCCGCCTGCCGTGAACGGTCAGCCGGGCATTACGGTGGGACACGAAGGCCTCCGTGCGGTGAAGATTCGACACCTCCACCACACACGGGGGCCTTCGCCACGATCAAGACCGGCCCGCGTTAGCAACGCTCGTGATCAATACACCTAGTACGGCCAGATCGGCGGGTCGGTGACGAAGTGGCCGCCCAGGCAGGCGTGCGCCGGGTTGCCCGGGTCCAGCTCGCCCTGCTCGGCGATCAGCTTCTCGGCGTACGGCTCGGAGTCGTCCTGCGGCTCGTAGCCCAGCGCCCGCGCGCTGGTGAGGTCCCACCACAGGCGGGTGTTGGCGGAGGAGCCGTAGACGACGGTGTGGCCGACGTGCTCGGCGGTCAGGGCCGCGTGGAAGAGGCGGGCGCCGTCGGCGGGGCTCATCCACATCGAGAGCATGCGCACGCTGGTCGGCTCGGGGAAGCAGGAGCCGATGCGCACCGAGACGGTCTCCAGGCCGTGCCGGTCCCAGTAGAGCTGGGCCAGGTCCTCGCCGAAGGACTTCGACAGGCCGTAGAAGGTGTCGGGGCGGCGCGGGGTGTCGACGGGGATCAGCGGGTCGTCGTCCTGCGGCCGGGGGGTGTAGCCGACGGCATGGTTGGAGGAGGCGAAGACGATCCGGCCGACGCCCTCCTCGCGGGCCGCCTCGTACAGGTTGTACGTCCCCTCGATGTTCGCCCGGAGGATCTTCTCGAACGGGGCTTCCAGGGAGATGCCCGCGAGGTGGATGATCGCGTCGACGCCCCGGACCGCCTCGCGCAGGGCCGCCCGGTCCGAGAGGTCCGCGGTGATCGCCTCCGGCTCGTCCTCGATCGGCCGGACGTCGAGGAGGCGCAGCGCGTAGCCGTACTCGGGCAGCAGGCCCCGCATCAGGGTGCCGAGCCCGCCGGCGGCGCCGGTGAGCAGAACGGTGCGGGGAGCGGGCATCCTCGGATCTCCTTCAGTCGGCAGACCGCATGTGTAGACGGCATTCACATGCGTGGACACGCTAAGGATGTGGGTCGCACCGCGTCAAGTGTGGCGCGGAGGCGCGGATTCCGCCGCCGTGTTGCCGGTTCGCGCGCTTGACCGGCGCCGATGGGGCCCTTTAGCGTGGGATCGTTCATAAATATGGACGCTAATCAGAAACGTGAGCGCCTGCCCTAGGGAGAGCCCGTGCCGTCAGCCCCCCTCGCCGAACGACTCAGCATCCCCAGCGGGCCGCTGTTCTTCCCCGTCACCGCCTACGGCCCGGACGGCTCCCTCGACCTCGACGCCTACCGCACCCATGTGCGCCGCGGCGTCGAGGCGGGCGCCGCCGCCGTCTTCGCCTGCTGCGGCACCGGGGAGTTCCACGCGCTCACCCCCGAGGAGTTCGAAGCCTGCGTCCGCGCGGCCGTGGAGGTGACCGAAGGGCGCGTACCGGTCGTGGCGGGCGCCGGATACGGCACCGCGCTCGCCGTCCGCTACGCACGGCTCGCCGAGGCCGCCGGCGCGGACGGGCTGCTCGCCATGCCGCCCTATCTGGTGGTCGCCGGCCAGGAGGGACTGCTGCGCCACTACCGCGAGCTGACCGCCGCGACCGCCCTGCCCGTCATCGTCTACCAGCGCGACAACGCCGTCTTCACCCCGGAGACGGCGGTCGAACTGGCCCGCACGGAGGGCATCATCGGCCTCAAGGACGGCGTCGGCGACCTGGACCTCATGCAGCGGATCGTCAGCGCCGTCCGCAGCGAGGTCCCCGGCGACTTCCTGTACTTCAACGGCCTGCCCACCGCCGAGCAGACCCAGCTGGCCTACCGCGGCATCGGCATCGGCCTCTACTCCTCCGCCGTCTTCTGCTTCGCCCCCGAGATCGCCCTCGCCTTCCACAGGGCGCTGCGCGACGGCGACGACGCCACCGCGCACCGGCTGCTGGACGGCTTCTACCGCCCGTTCGTCGAACTGCGCGCCCGGGGCAAGGGCTACGCCGTCTCCCTGGTCAAGGCGGGCGTACGGCTGCGCGGACTGGACGTGGGCGAGGTGCGCCCGCCGCTGCACGAACCGGCCGAGGACCACGTCAAGCAGCTCGCCCACCTGATCGAGCGGGGCCAGGCGCTGCTGACGGAGGAAGGGGACCGCGCGTGAGGACGTCGGCGTTCGTCTACCCGTGGGACGTGGTCGGCGACCCGGCGGCGCCGGCCCGCATCGCCGCGCTCGGCGTCGAGCAGGTGACGCTCGCCGCCGCCTACCACTCCACCCGCGCCCTGACCCCTCGCCACCCGCGCCACCGCGTGGTCACCGCCGAGCACGCCGCCGTGCTCTACCCGCCCGGCGACCACTGGGCGGGCCGCACCCTCCGGCCGTACCCGGCCGGCGACTGGGCGCCCGGGGACGCCTACGGCGAGGCGGCGGCGGCCCTCGCCGAGGCGGGCCTGGACGTGCACACCTGGGTGATCCTCGCCCACAACTCCCGCCTGGGCGCCGAGCACCCGGACACCTCGGTCGTCAACGCCTACGGCGACCGCTACCCGTGGGCGCCGTGCATCGCCCAGCCCGCCACGCGCGCGTACCTGGTCGACCTGGCCGCCGAGGCCGCCGTACGGCCCGGGGCGCGCGGCACCGAACTGGAGTCCCTCGGCTGGTACGGGCTCGCCCATCTGCACGCCCACGACAAGACCGCGGGCGTCGCCCTCGGCGAGGCCGGGCAGTACCTCATGTCCCTGTGCTTCTGCCCGGCCTGCCGCGCGGGCTACGGCGAACGCGGCCTGGACCCCGAGGAGCTGGCCGCCGCGGTACGCACCGCCCTGGAACCGGTCTGGCAGGGCGCGGCGCCCTCCGATGGAGGCTGGGCGGGCGTCGAGAAGCTGCTCGGCGAGACCATGGCGGCCGTCACCCGCGCCTGGCGCGACGACACCGCCCGCACACTCCAGGAGGCGGCGGTCGCCGCCGTCCGCGCGGCGGCCCCCGCCGGCTTCCAGGTGCTGCTGCACGCCGACCCAGTCTCCTACCACTGCGGCGCCAACGCCGGCGTCGACCCCGCCCACATCCTGTCCGTCGCCGACGGCGTGGTGGTGCCCTGCACGGGCGGTGCGGGCCTCCTCACCCCGTTCGCCGACCAGGACCGCGCCGGTGCCGTGCTCGCCGCCAACCTGACCATCGTCTCCGGCATGGGCGGCAGACCGGACACCCTGGCCCAGGACGCCGACCGCGCCCGAAGTCTCGGCGCGACCGAACTGCGCCTGTACCACGTCGGATTGGCGTCGGACGGCGACCTGGCGGCGGTGCGCTCGGCGCTCGCCGGGCTGTGAGCCGGGGCTGCCGCTGTTCCGGAGCGGAGGGCGGGGTGGTGTCCTGTGCGACCACGGTGTCCCGTACGGGGGTGGCCGGGATGCGCCGGGGACGTGGGCCGTGCACGGACCCGGTCGTGGCCGAAGCGCGGCGGGTGGGTCATGTCGGGTCGGCGTCGGACGGCGACCCGGCGGCGGTGCGCTCGGCGCTCGCCGGGCTGTGAGCCAGGGCTGCCGCCGTCACCAGCAGGCCGATGCCCAGCAGGAGCAGCAGCGCGCGCTGGTCGACGGCCTCGACCAGTCCGGCCCCCGCCGCGAGCCCGACGACGTTCGGCACGAAGACCAGCGTGTGGGCGGTGGCGGCCACCCGGCCGACCAGTTCCGCCGGTGTCTCGCGCTGCACGGTGGTGAACACGGCGATCAGCACGCACGGCAGCCCCGCGCCGATCGCCGCACTGCCGGCCAGGGCCGCCGGGTCGTGCGGCACCGCCCGGACGGCCACCCCGGCCGCCGTGAGGGCGATCCCGTACACCACGAACCGGCGCCCGCCCAGGACGCGCAGCCCCGCACCCGAGAGCAGCCCGGCCGCGATCGACCCGGTGCCCTGCACGGCGTACAGCACCCCGGCGTACGCCGGAGCGTGCCCGAGGGCGTCCACGACCGCGTAGACCAGCGCCCCGTTCAGGCCCGCGCACAGCATCGTGGCGCCCCCGGCCAGCACCAGGGGCCGCAGCCGCGGGTGCGCCCACAGCCGGCGGGCGCCGTCCGCGGTCTGCTCCCACCAGGTACGGGCCGGCCGTGCCGGCTTCTCCTCGCGCAGCCGCAACCGCGCGTACAGGACCGCGGCGAGCACGAACGTGACCGCGTCCAGCAGGGCCACCGACCCGCCGCCGTAGGCCGCGTACAGGCCCGCGCCCGCCAGCGGGGCGACCAGCTTCATGCCCTCCGTCGCGGCCGTGCGCAGCCCGTTGAAGTCGCCGAGCAGCGCCGGTGAGACGGCCGAGGCGACCAGCGCCGACCCCGCCGCGTCCTCCACGACGCCCGTGGCGCCGTAGAGGAGCAGCACCGCGTACAGCAGCCAGACACGGCCGGGGGAGCCGACGGCGAGGAGGACGGGCAGGACGGCCGCGAGCAGCAGGTTCGCACCGACCAGCAGGGGCCTGCGGCGGACGCGGTCGGCGAGCGTGCCCAGCAGCGGTCCGGCCAGGGCCGGCGCCCACATCGCGAGCAGGCACAGCGCGGCGAGCCCGTCGGAGCCGGTGAGGTCCTTCACCCACACCCCGCAGGCCAGCCACAGCGCCGACGAGCCGAAGCCGGAGATCACCACCGCCGCCAGGCACAGGCCGGCCGCACGGTCCCGCAGCACCCGGAGCACCGTCCACTCGGTCGTCCCGATCGTCCTCATACCTGGCGATCGTGGTCCTAAGGCCCCCTCGTACGGATGGGGCAGATGCCGTAAGCCGGGGTGCCGCCGCCTCCCTCTCCGGCGGCGTGCGATGAGTTCCGGGGCCGGGGAGGGTCTGAACTTCAGGAAGGACTCGACCGGAACGAGGAGCAGCCGATGAACGACACGATCTTCGACCTGGGCCCGCAGACCCGGGCCGTGGCACGGCTGGCGGAGGGCGTGCGCGACGAGCAGCTCGCCGGCCCCACGCCGTGTCCGGACCTGGCGACCCGGAACCTGCTGGGGCACCTGCTGGGCCTGGCGGTGGCCTTCCGCGACGCCGGGCGCAAACACCTGGGCGTCACCACGGACACGCCCCCGAACACCGCCGTGCCCGACATCGGCCCCGCCTGGCGCGAAGAGCTCCCGAAGGCACTCGACGACCTCGCCGAGATCTGGCGCGACCCGGCCGCCTGGACCGGCATGACCCGCGCGGGCGGCGTGGACCTGCCCGGCGAGGTCGCCGGCGCCGTCGTCGCCGACGAACTGGTGATCCACGGCTGGGACCTGGCACGCGCCACCGGCCAGGAGTACGAGCCGGACCCGGCGGCGCTGCGGGCGGCGTACGGCTTCCTGCACGCGGCGGCGGGCGACGGCCTCGCCCGCGGCCGTGGCATCTTCGGCCCCGTCGTGCCCGTCCCCGAGGACGCCCCGCTGCTGGACCGCGCGCTGGGGCTGAGCGGACGGGACCCGCGCTGGAGCCCCCGGCTGCCCTGACCGCCCGCGCAGGTCCGGTCCTCCGACGCGTCCGCGCTCTGCGCCGGAAGCCGCCCGCCGGCTCTGGGCGCCGAGCGCGCGCCGGAGACCGCCCGTCAGAACCGTCCGCCCGAAACCGTCCGGCCCATCTTTGTCAGAAGCATTGACGGAACGCCGCGCCCCTCTTACCTTCATCGCGTCGTACTCCATACGTCATATATGAGACGCGATACGCGAGATCCGAGAGGCGCGCATGACCTCTGTGCCCACCCCGATCCCGTCCCGCACGCAGTTCGTGCTGGAGGAGATCAAACGCCGCATCCTCACCGGGCAGTTGACGCCGGGCCAAGCCCTGGTCGAGACCGAGCTCGCCGCACAGTTCGGGGTGTCCAAGACCCCGGTGCGCGAGGCGCTCAAGACCCTGGCCGGCACCGGGCTGCTGGTGATGAGCCAGTACAAGGGCGCCACGGTGCGCATGGTGGACGCGGACATGGCGCGCGAGGTCTACGACGTGCGGCTCCTGCTGGAGCCCGAGGCCCTGAAGCGCTCGGTCCGGCGCGGGGCCTCCCTGGACGCCGCCCAGGACGCGCTGCGCCGCGCAGACGAGGCCGCCGACACCGCCGAACGCTCCCTCGCCAACCGCGAGTTCCACCGCGCGCTGTACCTGCCCTGCGGCAACCCGCTGCTCGGCCGGATGCTCGACGAGGTCCGCGACCAGGCCGCCCTCGTCTCCGCCGTCGCCTGGTCCGCCGACCCCTCCTGGGAGCGGGAGGCCGCCGAACACCGGGAGATCCTGCGGCTCGCCCTGGCCGGTGACGCCGACGGCGCGGCCCGGGCCCTGCACTCCCACATCGCGTCGTTCGTGCACCGGGCCTTCCCCGGGGTCCTCGACGAGGAAGGCGGACAATGACCAGCGCCGCGTTCGACACCCGGTTCGAGACCCAGCGGGCGGCCCTGGCCGACGTGGTGGCGATCCCGGTGACCCCGTTCGCCGAGGACGGCCGCATCGACCAGGACACCCACCGGGCGCTGCTGCGCCGCCTCCTCGACGGCGGCGTCACCACCCTCACCCCGTGCGGCAACACCGGCGAGTTCTACGCCCTGACCGCTCCGGAGCGGCGGCTGGTCACCCAACTGACCGTCGAGGAGGCCGGGGACCGCGCGAGCATCCTCGTCGGGGTCGGCCACGACGTGCCCACCGCCGTCGCCTCCGCCCGGCACGCCCGCGAACTGGGCGCGCAGATGATCATGGTCCACCAGCCCGTCCACCCCTACGTCTCCCAGGCCGGCTGGGTCGACTACCACCGCGCCATCGCCGAGGCCGTGCCCGAGCTGGGCGTCGTCCCCTACATCCGCAACGCCCAGCTGCCCGGCGCCCGCCTCGCCGAACTCGCCGACGCCTGCCCGAACGTGATCGGTGTGAAGTACGCCGTCCCGGACGCGGCCCGGTTCGCCGCCTTCGCCCGGGACGCGGGACTCGACCGCTTCGTGTGGGTGGCCGGGCTCGCCGAGCCCTACGCCCCCTCCTACTTCTCCGCGGGCGCCACCGGCTTCACCTCCGGCCTGGTCAACGTCGCCCCCGCCGTCTCCCTGAACATGCTCCAGTCGCTGCGGGCCGGCGACTACCCGGCCGCGATGAAGGTGTGGGAGCAGATCCGCCGCTTCGAGGAGCTGCGTGCCGAGGGCGGCTCCGCCAACAACGTCACCGTGGTCAAGGAGGCCCTCGCCTCGCTCGGCCTGTGCCGGCGGGACGTGCGCCCGCCGAGCAAGCCGCTGCCCGAGAGCGAGCGCGCCGAGGTCGCCGCCATCACCGCGGGGTGGTCGATATGACCGCCCGCAAGCGCCCGGAGGAGCTGCGCAGCCACCAGTGGTACGGCACCGACGGCCTGCGCTCCTTCAGCCACCGCGCCCGCACCCGCCAGCTCGGCTATCTGCCCGAGGAGCACCTGGGCAAGCCGGTCGTCGCGATCCTCAACACCTGGTCCGACATCAACCCCTGCCACGTCCACCTGCGCGACCGCGCCCAGGCCGTCAAGCGCGGGGTGTGGCAGGCCGGCGGCTTCCCGCTGGAGTTCCCGGTCTCCACCCTGAGCGAGACCTTCCAGAAGCCCACCCCGATGCTCTACCGCAACATGCTCGCGATGGAGACCGAGGAGCTGCTGCGGTCCTATCCGGTCGACGGCGCGGTGCTGATGGGCGGCTGCGACAAGTCCACTCCCGCCCTCCTCATGGGCGCCGCCTCCGTCGACCTGCCCACCGTCTTCGTGCCGGCCGGTCCCATGCTTCCCGGCCACTGGCGGGGCGAGGTCCTCGGCTCCGGCACCGACATGTGGAAGTACTGGGACGACAAGCGCGCCGGTCTGATCGGCGACTGCGAGATGACCGAGCTGGAGAGCGGACTCGCCCGTTCCCCCGGCCACTGCATGACGATGGGTACGGCGTCGACCCTCACCGCCGCCGCCGAGGCCCTGGGCGTCACCGTCCCCGGCGCCTCCAGCATCCCCGCCGTGGACTCCGGGCACGACCGGATGGCGGCCCGGGCCGGCCTGACGATCGTCGAACTGGTCCACAAGGACCGGAAGCTGTCCGAGATCCTCACCCCCGAGGCCTTCGAGGACGCCGTCACCACGGTCCTCGGCCTCGGCGGCTCCACCAACGCGGTGATCCACCTGATCGCCATGGCGGGCCGGGCAGGGGTGAGGCTCACTCTCGACGACTTCGACCGCATCGCCCGCACCGTCCCGGTCCTCGCCAACGTCCGCCCCGGCGGCGAGCGGTACCTCATGGAGGACTTCCACTTCGCGGGCGGCCTGCCGGGATTCCTCTCCCGCATCCCGGACCTGCTCCACCTGGACCGGCCGACCGTCTCGTACGACACCCTGCGCGAGCAGATCGCCGGGGCACAGGTGCACGACGACGACGTGATCCGGCCCCGGGACAACCCGGTCGCGGACGAGGGCGGGGTCGCCGTGCTGCGCGGCAACCTCTGCCCGGACGGCGCCGTCATCAAGCACATCGCCGCCGAAGCGCACCTGCTCAAGCACACCGGGCCCGCCGTCGTCTTCGACGACTACCGGCAGATGCAGCGGACCATCAACGACCCGTCGCTGAACATCACCGCCGACAGCGTGCTGGTGCTCCGCAACGCCGGTCCCAAGGGCGGACCGGGCATGCCCGAGTACGGCATGCTCCCCATCCCCGACCACCTCCTGAAGCAGGGCGTGCGGGACATGGTGCGGATCTCCGACGCCCGGATGAGCGGCACCAGTTACGGCGCCTGCGTGCTGCACGTGGCTCCGGAGTCGTATGTCGGCGGACCCCTCGCTCTCGTGCGCACCGGGGACCTGATCACCCTGGACGTCGAGGCCCGCACCCTGCATCTCCGCGTGGACGACGAGGAGATGGCGCGGCGCAGGGCCGCCTGGACGCCGCCGCCCACGCGCTACGAGCGCGGCTACGGCGCCCTCTACCACGACCAGATCACCCAGGCCGACACCGGCTGCGACTTCGAGTTCCTTTCCCGGCCGGGCAAGGTGCCGGACCCGTACGCCGGCTGACCCACATATCCAGAGAAGTGAAGTGCTTCACCCATGTGTACGTAGCAAGCGCTTCCTACGGCCCCTTGTAAGTGCCCCACCGCTGTGAGTGCCCGCCCGTCACCCGACCACCACCCCTCACGGACGCCCTCCGGGCGGCCGCTTCTGATCGCGAACGGAGAACAGTCATGGCCCAAGCCGCAGCCGTGGCGAAACCGCCCGCGCCACCCCGGCGGCGCCGTGCCTCCGCCACGCCGCGCAGGCTCCCCTACCTGCTGATCGCCCCGGCCGCCCTGCTGATGCTGGGCTTCATCGCGTATCCGGTGCTCAGCGTCTTCTACTACAGCCTGCGGAACTACAACCCCACCAAGCCGTGGCGGAACGGCTTCGCGGGCCTCGACAACTTCACGCAGATCTTCTCGCACGACCCCCAGTTCTGGGACACGCTGACCTTCAGCGCCAAGTGGGTCGTGGTCGAGGTCGGGTTGCAACTGCTGTTCGGCCTGGCGCTGGCCCTGATCGTCAACCAGACCTTCGTCGGGCGGGCGCTGGGACGCGCCCTCGTCTTCTCCCCGTGGGCCGTCTCCGGTGTGCTGACCTCCGCGATCTGGGTGCTGCTCTACAACTCCCAGACGGGCATCACCCGTTACCTCGCCGACATGGGCATGGGCTCCTACGGCACCAGCTGGCTGTCGGACACCTCGACGGTGTTCCCGGCGGCGGTGGTCGCGGACCTGTGGCGCGGTGTCCCCTTCTTCGCGATCCTCATCCTCGCCGACCTCCAGTCCGTCTCCAAGGACCTCTACGAGGCCGCCGAGGTCGACGGGGCGAGCCGGCTCAAGCAGTTCCGGCACATCACCCTGCCCCATCTGAAGGACGCCATCGTCCTGTCCACGCTGCTGCGCGCGGTGTGGGAGTTCAACAACGTCGACCTGCTCTACACCCTCACCGGCGGCGGCCCGGCGGGCGAGACCACCACCCTGCCGCTCTACATCGCCAACACCAGCGTCGACGCCCACAACTTCGGCTACGCGTCCGCCCTGACCACGGTGGCGTTCGTGATCCTGCTCTTCTGCTCGATCGTCTATCTGCGGCTGAGCAAGTTCGGAGGTGAGTCCAAGTGATCACCGAGATCGCCCCGGCACCCGAGCGCGTGGTGTCCCGGCAGACCCGGCCGCGCACCCGGCGCCGCGCCTGGGACGAGGTCCCGCGCTGGCAGATCTATCTGCCGCTCTCGATCTATCTGCTGTTCACCCTGATCCCGTTCTACTGGATCCTGCTGTTCGCCCTGCGCCCGGCCGGGTCCACCTCCCTGGTCCCCTGGCCGGTCACCTTCGACCACTTCGAGAAGGTGTGGACCGAGCGGAGCTTCGGCACCTACTTCCAGAACAGCGTCCTGGTGGGCCTGGCCACCCTGGTCCTGACCACCGTCGTCGCGCTGGCCGGCGGCTACGCCCTGGCCCGGTTCGACTTCCGGATCAAGCGCGCCTTCATGCTCGCCCTGCTCTGCTCGCAGTTCGTGCCCGGCGCGCTGCTGCTGGTCCCGCTCTTCCAGATCTTCGCCAAGCTGTCCATGATCAACTCGCTGGGCAGTGTCGTCATCGCCGAGACCGTCTTCCAGCTGCCGCTGTCGATGATCCTGATCAGCGGCTTCATCCGGAACGTGCCGCCCTCCCTGGAGGAGGCCGCCTGGGTGGACGGCTGCACCCGCTTCGCCGCCTTCCGGATCGTCGTGCTGCCGCTGCTGCGGCCCGGGCTGGTCGCCGTCGGCTCCTTCGCCTTCGTGCACGCCTGGAACCACTTCCTGTTCGCCCTGATGTTCCTCTCCGACCAGAGCAAGCAGACCATCCCCGTCGGCCTCAACACCCTGATGAGCGCGGACAGCGTCGACCTGGGCGCCCTGGCCGCCGGCGGCATCGTCGCCGCCGTACCCGTGGTGATCGTGTTCGCCTTCATCCAGAAGTGGCTGATCACCGGCTTCAGCGCGGGGGCGGTGAAGGGATGACGACCACAGCGACGACCACCGCGACAACCTCCGCGGCGGCGACCACGACGACCACCGCGGCGACCCCCACGACCCCACTGCCCCTGGTGCTGGCCGGCGCCCGCGGCCACGGCCGCTGGCACCTGGACAACATCCGCCGGCTCCAGGCCGAAGGGCTGGTCCGGCTGGCCGGGATCTGCGAACTGACTCCGCTCACCGAGGCGGAGCTCCCCGAAGGGATCGGCACACCGGCACAGTCCGCCGACTTCGGTGCACTCCTGGACGCCACGGGCGCGCGGATCGCCGTGATCTGCACCCCCATTCCCACCCACACCGAGCTGGCGCTCGCCGCGGCCCGGCGGGGCGTGCACCTGCTGCTGGAGAAGCCGCCCGCCCCCTCCTACGCCGAGTTCCGCCGCATGGCCGACGGCGTCGCCGCGGCCGGTGTCGCCTGCCAGATCGGCTTCCAGTCGCTCGGCTCGCACGCCGTCCCGGCGATCCGGGAGCTGATCGACCAGGGCGCGATCGGGCGGGTCGCCGGCGTCGGCGGAGCGGGCGCCTGGGCGCGCGACGAGGCGTACTACCGGCGCGCCCCCTGGGCGGGCAGGCGCCGCCTGAACGGCGTCGACGTGGTCGACGGGGTACTCACCAACCCCCTCGCGCACGCCACCGCCACCGCCCTCGCCCTGGTCGGCACCACCGGCGCCGGCGACGTCACCGGCATCGAGACCGAGCTGTGGCGGGCCAACGCCGTCGAGTCCGACGACACCTCCTGCGTGCGGGTCACCACCGCCCGCGGCCCGGTCACCATCGCCGCGACCCTGTGCGCCGAGCGCCCGGACGAGCCGTACGTCCTGGTGCACGGCGGCAGCGGCCGGATCACCTTCTGGTACAAGCAGGACCGCGTACTGGTGCAGCGGGCCGGACACGGTCCGGAGGAGCTCCACTTCGGCCGGACCGACCTGCTGGAGAACCTCGTCGCCCATCTCACCGCCGGCGCCGAGCTGCTGGTCCCGCCCGCGTCGACGGACGCGTTCATGCGGGTCGTGGAGGCGGTCCGCACCGCCCCCGACCCCGAGCCGCTGCCCGCCGGGGCCTGGCGGACCCTCCCCGGGGAGCGGCGCCGGGTCGTGCCGGGCGTCGACGGGCTCGTCGCGGCCGCCGCCGACACCCTCTCCCTCTACTCCGAGCTCGGCGCCCCCTGGGCCCCGTCGAAGGAGGTGACCGCCCGATGACGCCGAACGACTCCCTCGTGCTGCGTGTCGCGGGCCGTCCCGTCGCCCGCTACGTCACCCGTCCCGAGCTGCCCGTACGGCTCTCCCCGCGCCCTTATCTGCATCCCGTCACCACCCTGTCCGGCACGGCCGTCACCGAACTCGGCCCCGCCGACCATCTGCACCACCTCGGCGTCGGTGTCGCCGTTCCCGACGTCGAGGGGCACAACTTCTGGGGCGGCCGCACCTTCGTGCGCGGCCGGGGCTCGACCGAACTGGACAACCACGGCACCCAGCGGCACACCGGATTCCAGCTGCGCGACCCGGACGGCTTCGTCCAGGAGCTGCGCTGGGTGGCCGCGGGCCGCGAACTGCTGCGCGAGCGCCGTACCGTCACGGCCCTCGCCCTCACCGACACCGCCTGGGCGCTGGACTTCACCTTCTCGCTCACCAACGTCACCCAGGGGCCCGTGTCGCTGGGCAGCCCGGCCACCAACGGCCGCCCCGGCGCGGCCTACGGCGGCTTCTTCTGGCGCGCCCGCAAGGAGGACGAGCCCCCGCACGTCTTCACCCCCGACCGGGACGGCGAGGAGCAGGCGCACGGCAGCCGCGCCGACTGGCTGGCCCTGGCCGGCTCCGGCTGGACGCTGGTGTTCGCCGGGGCCACCGACACCACCCGCCGCGACGCGTGGTTCGTGCGCGCCGCAGAGTACCCGGGCGTGGGCTCGTCGCTGGCCCTTCAGGAGCGGCTGCCGGTGCCGCCCGGCGAGACCGTGGTCCGCCGGATCGTCACCGTCGTCGCCGACGGCCGCCTCGGCCGGGGCGAGGCCGGGGCGCTGGTCCGGAAGGCGGTGACCCCATGAGCCTGCCCAGCGCCCACCGCGGCGACGGCACCTACACCAACCCGGTCCTCGACGCCGACTGGTCCGACCCCGACGTGCTGCGCGTCGGCGACGACTACTACCTGACCGCCTCCAGCTTCGGCCGCGCCCCCGGCCTGCCGCTGCTGCACTCCCGCGACCTGGTCGACTGGACACTGATCGGCCACGCCCTCCAGCGTCTGGAGCCGGACGCCGAGTTCCGCTCCCCGCGCCACGACCGCGGGGTGTGGGCGCCGTCGCTGCGCCACCACGACGACCGCTTCTGGATCTTCTGGGGCGACCCCGACCAGGGCATCTTCCAGGTCAACGCCCCCTCGGTCCGCGGCCCGTGGACCCGCCCGCACCTGCTCAAGGCGGGCAAGGGCCTGATCGATCCCTGCCCGCTGTGGGACGACGAGACCGGCGAGGCCTACCTCGTGCACGCCTGGGCGAAGTCCCGCTCCGGGATCAAGAACCGGCTCACCGGCCACCGGATGCACCCCGACGGCACCGAACTCCTCGACGAGGGCAAGGTGATCGTCGACGCGGACCACATCCCCGGCTGGTTCACCCTCGAAGGCCCCAAGCTCTACCGGCACGACGGCTGGTTCTGGATCCTCGCCCCCGCCGGGGGAGTGGAGACCGGCTGGCAGGGCGCCTTCCGCTCGCGCGGCTTCTTCGGGCCGTACGAGGAGAAGGTCGTCCTGGAGCAGAAGGACACCGAGGTCAACGGCCCCCACCAGGGCGGCTGGGTGCGCACCCCGTCCGGCGAGGACTGGTTCCTGCACTTCCAGCAGCGCGGCGCCTACGGCCGTGTCGTGCACCTCCAGCCGATGCGCTGGGGCCTGGACGGCTGGCCGGTCATCGGCGACGACGGCGCCCCCGTCGCCGTCCACGCACGGCCCGCCCTGCCGTCGCAGCCGCCGGCCGCGCCCACCACCGACGACGACTTCCCCGGCGGACGGTACGGCCGGCAGTGGCAGTGGACCGCCAACCCCCGTCACGGCTGGGCCACCGAGCACTCCGGCGACGGCCTGCGGCTGACCTGCGTCCGCACGGCCGGCGCCCACGATCTGCGCACCCTGCCGCACGTCCTCACCCAGCGGCTGCCGGGCCGCCCCTGCGCGGTCGAGGTCGACCTGCGGCTGGACAGCGCCGGGCCCGGGGCCAGGGCCGGGCTGGCCGTCCTCGGCGACGCCTACTGCTGGATCGGGCTGGAGCGGCAGGCGGACGGGACGGCCCGCCTGGTGCACCGGTTCGCCGAACAGAGCGCCGACAGGGAACGGGACGCCGGCCGTCCGACGGCCGCGCCCGAGGCGCGGGCCCGGCTGCGCGTCGAGATCGGCGCGGGGGCGCGCTGCCGCTTCTCCTACGACCTCGGCGACGGGTTCCGGCCCTCCGGCCTGGTGTTCGCCGCCACCCCCTGGCGCTGGGTCGGCGCCCTGCTCGGCCTGTTCGCCCTCGCGCCCGCCGGTCAGGGACACGCCGGCGCGGCCGGCTTCACGCGGTTCCGCATCACCGCGCTGCCCGCTCACTGAGGCACGTGCGGACCCCCACAGCTCGAAGCACCCGTTGGATCCAGAAGAAGAGAGCCGATCAATGAAGATCAACATCCGCAGAAGCGGGCGCCGCACCGCACTGGCCGTCGCCCTGGGCTCCGCGCTCGCGCTGACCGCCACCGCGTGCGGCGACGACGGCAGCGGCACCGGAGGGAGCAAGGGCTCCGAGGGCTCCGGCAAGGGCGAGATCACCTTCTGGGACAGCAACGGGGGTGTGCGCACCGACATCTGGAAGCAGGTCATCGCCGACTTCGAGAAGAAGTACCCGGACATCAAGGTCAACTACGTCGGCATCCCGGCCGCGAGCGCGCAGTCCAAGTACGACACCGCCATCCAGGGCGGCGGGCTGCCCGACGTCGGCGGTGTGGGCACCGCGATGCTCGCCGAGATCGCGGCCCAGGGAGCCCTGGAGCCGCTGGACGGCAGGCTCGAGAAGAGCTCGCTGAACGGCAGGCTGAGCCCGGGTCTGCTCTCCGTCAGCAAGGCGGCGGGCGGCGGCGACACCCTCTACCAGGTGCCGACCTCGGCCAACAACGGCACGCTGTGGTACCGCACGGACCTGTTCAAGAAGGCCGGCCTGGACGCCCCGACCACCTGGTCGAAGTTCTACGAGGCCGCCGACAAGCTCACCGACAAGGGCAAGAACGCCTTCGGCTTCACCATCCGCGGCGGCGAGGGGTCCATCGCCCCGGCCCTGGACGCGGTGTACGGCCAGACCGGCATCACCTCCTTCTGGAACGGCGACAGGACCACCGTCAACGACCCGAAGAACGTGGCCGCGCTGGAGAAGTACGTCGCGCTGTACAAGAAGGACACCCCGTCCGCCGACGTCAACAACGACTTCACCAAGATGGTCGCCCAGTGGGACAGCGGCACCATCGGCATGCTGAGCCACAACCTCGGCTCCTACCAGGACCACCTGAAGGCGCTGGGCAAGGACAAGTTCCGGGGCATCCCCAACCCCACCATGGACGACGGCACGCGCGTGCAGGTGTCCAACCCGGTCGACGGACTCGGCCTGTTCAAGGCGAGCAAGAACAAGGCGGCCGCCTGGAAGTTCATCGAGTTCGCCCTCTCGCACGAGGAGAACTCCAAGTTCAACGAGTCCGCCGGGCAGGTGCCGGCCAACACCGACGCCGCCAAGGACGCCTGGATCCAGCAGAGCGAGCCGACCAAGCTGGCCGCCGAGGCGCTCAACGGCGCCAACACCAAGATCGTGCAGCTGCCGTACTACCTGCCCGACTGGAACACCATCTCCAAGGCCGACAACGAGCCGAACTTCCAGAAGGTGCTGCTCGGCAAGATGACCGCCAAGGAGTTCCTGGACACGTTGGCCGAGCAGCTGAACAAGGCGCAGGCCGAGTGGAAGCAGCAGAAGGGCTGATCAGCGCCGTGTCCCTGACCCGCAGACAGGTAGGCTCCGCGGCCCTCGCCGCCGTTCCGCTCGCCCTGGCGGCGACCGGAACGGCACGGGCCGCGGGTCGCCGCACCCGCACCCTGTACATCGCCGGCGACTCCACCGCCGCGCAGAAGTACACCGACGAGGCCCCCGAGACCGGCTGGGGCATGGCCCTGGCCTTCTTCCTCCGCGACGGGGTGACGGTCGCCGACCACGCCGTGAACGGCCGCAGTTCCAAGAGCTTCATCGACGAGGGCCGGCTCGCGGCGATCCTCGCCGGGATCCGGCCGCACGACATCCTGCTCGTCCAGTTCGCGCACAACGACGAGAAGTCCGCCGACCCCACCCGCTGCACCGAGCCCTGGACGACGTACCAGGACTGCCTGCGCCAGTACATCGACGGGGCGCGGGAACGCGGCGCCCGGCCCGTGCTCGCCACCCCGGTCGAGCGGCGCCGCTTCGACGCCGACGGCAACGCCGTGCCGACCCACGGCGACTACCCGGCGGCGATGCGCGCCCTCGCCGAGGCCGAGCGCGTGCCGCTGCTCGACATCGAGGCGCTGTCGCTCGCGCTGTGGCAGCGGCTCGGCGTGGAGGAGACCAAGACGTACTTCAACTGGACCGCCACCGAGCAGGACAACACGCACTTCAACCCGCCGGGCGCGATCGCCGTGGCACGGCTGGTCGCCGGGGAGCTGCTGCGCACCCGCGTGCTCACCCCGCACGACGTCGTCCGGCTGCACGACGAGATCCCCCCGTCCTGGATCACCTGGCCCGAGGCGAGCAGCGCCCCGGACGCGTAAACGAGGAGACCCGCACAGTGCGCAGATCAAAATGTCATGGACGTGTCAGCGCGGTGGCCGTGGGCTGCACGGCCCTCGTCCTCGCCGTCACCGGCACCGCCTCCGCCCAGCCCTGCCACCAGCACACCCCGGACCCCGCCCGCCAGGTGCCGGCCGCCAAGGACGGCTGGGCCTCCTACGGCACCGGCACCAGCGGCGGCGCCAAGGCCGACGCCGCCCACGTCTACACCGTCACCACCTGGGACGCCTTCAAGGCCGCCCTCGCCGACGGCGGCGACCAGCCGAAGATCATCAAGGTCAAGGGGACGATCGACGCCGACGGACCGAGCTGCGATTCCTTCGCCGTCCCCGGCTACGACTTCGACACCTACCTGAAGACCTACGCCCCCGAGACCTGGGGCCGCGACAAGGACCTCTCCGCCGAGCCCGACGACAGCCCCGAGGGCCTGCGCCGCGCCTCGCAGGCACGGCAGGACGCCTACATCAAGGCCTACGTCCCCGCCGACACCACCATCATCGGCGTCGGCAAGGACGCCGGCTTCAACGGCGCCAGCCTGCAGATCAAGGACGTGGACAACGTCATCGTCCGCAACCTCGCCTTCGAGAGCCCGCTGGACTGCTTCCCGCAGTGGGACCCGACCGACACCGCCGACGGCAACTGGAACTCCGAGTACGACAGCGCGGTGGTCTACGGCTCCACCCATGTGTGGATGGACCACAACACCTTCACCGACGGCGACCACCCCGACAGCACCCTGCCGCACTACTACGGCCGGATCTACGAGCAGCACGACGGCGAACTGGACATCGTCAAGGGCGCCGACTACGTCACCGCCTCCTGGAACGTCTTCGCCGACCACGACAAGACGATCCTGATCGGCAACAGCGACAGCGCGTCCACCGCCGCCGTCGACCGCGGCCACCTGAAGACCACCTTCCACCACAACCTGTTCTCGAACCTCGTCGAACGCGCCCCGCGCGTCCGCTTCGGCCAGGTCGACTCCTACAACAACCACTTCGTGGCGGGCGCGGACCACGGCTACAGCTACGGCATCGGCATGGAGTCCCAGCTCGTCGCCGAGCACAACGCGTTCACGCTGCCGAGCGGCATCGGCGCCGGCACGATCCTGAAGAAGTGGAAGGAGGCACCGGTCACCGCCGCCGACAACTACGTCAACGGCAGGCCCACCGACCTGATCGCCGTCCACAACGCCGAGGTCCCCGCCGAGATCCTGCAGTCGGGCGCGGGCTGGACCCCCACCCTGCGCACCCGCGTCGACTCCCCGCGGGCCGTCCCCGCGCTCGTCGACCACGGCGCTGGCGCCGGCCACCTGCGCTGACGCACCGAAGCCGCCGGGCCGGGGCGGACCGGCACACCGCCCCGGCCCACCGGACACGAACCCCCGCCCAGCCGACACGGACCCCCACCCAGCCGACACGGACCCCCACCCCGACAGGCTCCCCATACGAACCCACGCATCCTCGCCCAGGAGCATCCGCATGCCCTCCAGACGGCACTTCCTCCTCGCCTCCGCCGCCTCGGCCGCCGCGCTCGGCGTCGCCGCCCTGCCCGCGGGACCCGCCCAGGCGGCCGAGGTCCCCTTCGGCTCCCATCCCTTCGGCCGCTACGGCTCACCGGCCGCCCGCCTCACCCCGCAGACCCTCTACGTCGACCCGCACGGCCGCGGTGACTTCACCACCGTCCAGGCGGCGGTGAACGAGGCCACCGGCACCGGCCGGACCCTGGTCCTGGCGCCCGGCACCTACCGGGAGACGGTCGCCGTGGACGCCTCCCGCACGGGCATGACCTGGCTCGGTGCCACGGGAGACCCCCGGGACGTGGTGATCGTGTACGACAACGCGGCCGGCACCCAGAAGCCGGACGGCTCGGGCACCTACGGCACCAGCGGCTCGGCCACGACGACCGTCCAGGCCGACGGCTTCACCGCGCACCGCATCACCTTCGCCAACGACTGGCTGCGCGCCGACCACCCGGACATCTCCGGCACCCAGGCGGTCGCGCTGAAGGTGCTGGGCGACCGCTCGGCGTTCCGGCAGTGCCGCTTCCTCGGCCACCAGGACACCCTCTACGCCGACTCGACGTCCCTCGCGGCCTTCCCCCGCCAGTACTTCGCGCACTGCTACGTCGAGGGAGACGTCGACTTCGTCTTCGGCCGGGCCACGGCGGTGTTCGAGGGCTGCCACTTCCACACCCTGAACCGCACGGACCTGGCGGCCGCCCCGTACGGCTTCGTCTTCGCCCCCTCCACCGCGGTCGCCAACCCGCGCGGCTACCTGGTCACGCACGGCCGCATCACCAGTGAGGCCCCGGAGGGGTACTACAAGCTGGCCCGCCCCTGGGTGCCCAGCTCCGACACCACCGCCCGCCCGATGCTCACCGTCCGGGACACCTGGCTGGGCCCCGGCATCGACGCGGTGGCGCCCTACACGAACATGCGCGACACCTACCCCTGGCAGGCCCAGCGCTTCGCCGAGTACCGCAACACGGGCCCGGGCGCGAGGATCACCGTCCCGGAGAACCACCCCCAACTCACCCGGGCTGAGGCGGACTCGGCGACGAGGGAGGCGTATCTGGGGGAGTGGACGCCGTGGAGGGGCCGCTGACCGGACGAGGAGCGGTCGGGGGCGGGCGCGCTCAGCCCAGGCGCCACAGGGCGTAGGCGGCGACCAGCAGCACAAGTCCCGCCCCCGCCATGAGCGTGCCCAGGAACCGCAGGTATCCGGGCGTCGCGAACAAGGTCGGTGACCCGCCGAGACGCCCGCTCGCCGCCCACAGCTCCTCGTTCCTGCGACGGATCCGCTCGGCCCGGCGCGTGGTGATCCCGCGTACGTCGAACGCCCAGGTCACGTCGATCACGCCTCAGCACCACTTCCCCATACCGCCTCCAGGTCCCGGCAGCGCACAGTGATGGACGCGTCGGTCAGTGCGATCTCGTGCAGGCAGCCGCCGTCCTCGTCCGGGAGGATCTCGTCGAGGAGCACGGTGTCGACCGGCATCCAGTCAATGGCGTGGGCGTAGTCGACGGAGAAGTGCCGCACTCCCGAATAGGTGATGCGCAGGCCGGAGTCGTGCTTGAACCTGTTGGGCGCGAATTCCAGGACGAGTCCGCCGCTCCTGTCGGTGGCGAGGTGGACCCCGGCCGGCTCCAGGTCCTTCACACACCGGGTGGCGGCCGCGATGTCGTAATGTCCGGGGTCGGAGGCGAAAGCCGAGGCACCGGCCGGCAACCGATCAAGCAGCTTGGGGAGTTCGGCCAGATAGGCTCTCGGGTCCACGTAGAACCCGCCGGATTCCCAGACGGCCGTGACGTACTTCATGCACGGTCTTCCGAGGCGAGCGGGCGGAACGCCGACAGAGCGTCCTGGTAGTCGGACGATGCCGCATCCTCTGGTGGGAGAGCGCGGGACAAGGCTTCGGCAGCGGATGCGATCGCCGCAGCGAGCTCGGGTGTGGTCGTGCGGGCGATGAGACCGTCCTTCGTGGCGACGGACAGGCCGTCCTTCGCGCGCCGGAAGACAAGACCGAAGGAAGTGTCGACGCCGGTGAACGCGTATGACTTGGCGCTGCTTCGCAGAAAGGTACCCAGGCCGTCCAGGAGTTGCACGACAGACAGGTAGATCATCATGCCTTGGTCCGGGGAGTGTCCCGCCGACTGCGCCGTGCCGAGATCGCCGGTGACGTGGATGTCTCCCAGGTCGAATCCGCTGGGTCGGCCCTGGCCGGGGCGAACGGTGAACTGCACGGTGATCACGGCGCGACTGTCGGCCTCGGCGTAGGCACTCATGTGCATTGAGTGATGATCTCCCAGTCCTTCGCAGGGTCTCTGGGCAGATATTCGCTGAGGTACATGTCTGTGTCTTCGTGGAGGTCATCCTCCAAGTCCCAGACGGACTCACATTCAGGGCACATGAAGAACCTTTGGCCGGTGTCCTTGCGTACATAGCAGCGAACCCAGTCCTGGCCGCAATGGGCGCAGGCGACCTGCTCCATCAGTTCCAACTCCTCGGGAAAGCCGTGATCACTACCACAACACGGGCCCGGGCGCGGCGATCACGGTCCCGGAGATCCGTCCCCAACCCACCCGGGCCCGAGGCAGATTGGGCGACGAGGTCGGCGTACCTGGGCGACTGGGCGCCGTGGAGGGCCCGCTGGCCCGGCGAGGAGCGGCGGGCGGCGGGACTCAGCCCAGGCGCCACAGGGCGTACGCGGCGACCAGCAGCACAAGTCCCGCCCCCGCCATGAGCGTGCCCAGGAACCGCAGGTATCCGGGCGTCGCGAACAGGGTCGGCGACCCGCCGAGACGCCCGCTCGCCGCCCACAGGCCCTCGTTCCTGCGACGGATCCGCTCGGCCCGGCGCGTGGTGATCCCGCGCACGTCGAACGCCCAGTTCACACCGCACCACAGGGCGAGGAGGCCGCCCACGGCGAAGACGACGGTGGTCACCGCGTACCTCCGTTCATTCCGATGGTGAGATGCTGCATCACTCTTGTGCTCGTCATCGCATTGTCACAAAACTCACGACAGGACCGTCCTCGGTTTCGGTCGCGCTGACCTCGAAAGCGCGATCCGGGAAAGCCTCGCGCAAGGAGCGACGCCAGGAGGCGGCGATGTCCTCCGCCAGAGCGAGGGCACCCCTCTCGGATTCCTGGTCCTCTGGGATGTCGATGTACAGCCACAGGCGGAGCTGATTCAGCGTCGCTTCGATCGCTGTGGCGTCGCCCTTCAGGTGCTCGTGCCACGTCCGGAAGTTGTCCGGGGCGTACACACGGTCCCACAGGACACAGCCCGCCACTTCCACGAATTCCGGCATGAGCACACGCGACAAGGCAGCCCAGTCGCCGAGGCCTGCCCGCTGCGAAAGGTAGTCCAGATAGTCGGTGTCTCCGCCCGTCTCCTGCGTCCACCGTCTTACTTCCGGAATACTCTGCGGGTCCATGGGATTCCTCCTCTCCCTCATTGAGGAAGTTCATCGGGCCGGGCGGGTCGCGGCATCTTGTTCCAGGTCAGGAACACCTGCCCGGTTCGGGGATTGACGTTCTTGCGTGTCTCCAGCACATGCGGCGCCGGCACTCCGCCATGCGGCTTCGAATTCGGGTCCACATCGACACGTTTGATGGGTAGCCCCTGATCGTCGTAGACAGCGTAGGCCGTCACGGTTCCGTCGTCCTTTCGACGTACCAGGATCTCGTCGGGCTTCGCCGACTGGGGGAAACGGCCACTGTGCGGGGTCGCGTTCGAGAGGTCGATGCCGCACTTGGGGGCCAGACCCAGGGGATCCGTCCAGCCCAGGGCGTTCGCCACGTAGGCGTACGGGTTGTGCGCGGGCTCCAGCCCGAGTGGGTCCGCAGTGATGTACCGGGCGAGCTCGGGGTCGTAGTAGCGATGCAGGTTGTAGTGCAGGCCGGTCTCGGGGTCGGCGTACTGGCCCGGGAAGCGCAGTGGGCAGTCCACCGTGGGCGCCCTCTCGTCAGGCGCCGGAAGGCGGGTGCCCCAGAGGCCGGTGCGGCGCTGCCAGACCAGGTCTCCGGACGGGGAGACCAGTTCTGTGGGCGTGCCGACCGAGTCCGTGACCACGGCATGGAAACGGGCGGTGCCGGCCGGGTCCGACTCCGCGGCCAGCCGGGCCAGGTAGGACGTGTTGGCCGACGGGGCCGACGGCCTGTGATCGGTCTGGGCCACCGGGCGATGCGTGCCCGGTGCGTACTCCCACGTCGTCACGGCACCGTCCGGGGCCGTCCGTTCGGCCAGTGTCGTGTCGTCCCAGGTGAACTCCGTGCGGTCCGCCACCGAGCCGTCCTCGACGACACGATGTTTGGACACGCGTCGGCCCAGCGGATCGTAGGCGTAGTGCCATTGGACACCGTCCGGGGTGACAACGCCCGTCAAGCGGTCCTCGGCGTTCCAGGAGTAGACCCAGACACGTGACTGGCCGTTGAGGAGTCTGCGCGTCCTGCGCACGAGGCGCCCCTGGGCGTCGTGCTGGTACGTGGTACGCCCGGCCGAGCGGATGAGGGCGCCGTCGAACTCCCGTTCTCCCGACGTGTCGTGGGAAGGAGCACCGGCCTGCACCACGTTGCCGGCCGCGTCGTACGTGTAGGTCTCGGTCCAGCCGTGCGCGCGCACGGCGGTGACCCGGCCCACGCCGTCCAGCTCGAAGCAGCGGGTCCCCGAGGTCAACTCGCGGATCTCGGTCAGGTAGCCGTCTGCTCGGTGAACGTAGGTCCGGTGCTGGAGCAGTCGATCGGCGCCTGTCGCTCGGGGTGTGCTGGTCAGGACCTGTGTCGTCAGCCGCCCCGTCTCGCTCCAGTCCTGTGTAAGCGTTACTCCCTCGGCCAGGAGGCGCTGCGTCTCACGTCCTGCGGCGTCGTACGAGAATTCCAGCCCACCCGCCGCCGAGTACAGGGCGACCGGGCGTCCAGCCGGATCGTACGTCCAGTCAGAGGCGAGCCCGGAGGGCGTCACGCGGCGTGTCCTGTGTCCCAGGGCGTCGTAGCCGTACGTCGTTGTGCGTCCGTTCACCGTTTCGGACAGCACGCGGCCCAACGCGTCCCGCTCCAGTGCCACTTCGGCGTCCGCACCGGTGGCTCGCACGAGGGCGCCGTCCGGACCGTAGTCGAACGTGGTGATGCCGCCGCCCGAGGCACACCGCTGCTCCACCACCCGGCCCACTACGTCACGCGTGAAGAGCAGGGTCTCTCCGGCGCCGTTGGTACGGGAGGCAAGCCTGCCCGCCGCGTCGTGCGCATACGTCAGCGTCCGGCCGTCGAAGTCCGTCTCCGCGACCAGCCGCCCCGCCTCGTCGTAGCGGTAGGACCAGGTCAGGCCCTGAGGGTTGGTGACGCCGGTCAGGCGCAGCTCGGTGTCGTAGGCGAACGCGTACCTCGCACCGTCCGGATCGGTGCGTGTCGCGGGGAGGTCGAACGGTGCGGCGGTCTGGTGTGTGGTGTTTCCGGCCGGGTCCGTGTGACCGAGCAGGTTGCCCTCGGCGTCCCACGTCCAGGACTCGCGGGTGCCGTCGGGGTACTCCCGCCAGGCCGGCTTGCCCTCCACCGTCCACTTCATGCGGGTGGTGTGGCCCAGGGGGTCGGTCACCTCGACGACCCGGCCGAAGGCGTCCCGGCGGACGGTCGTGGTGTGGCCGAGTTCGTCGGTCAGCGCTATGGGCAGACCTGCCCCGTCGTAGGCCACGGTGCGGGTGTGGCCCAGGGCGTTGGTGATGGCGGTGGGGCGTCCCGACTCGTCGTTCGCGTAGCGCGTCTCGGCTCCGGCCGGGTCGACCGTCGTCAGCAGGTTCCCCCGGGCGTCGTACGTGTGGCGCCAGGTGGCGCCGCCCGGCTCGACGACCTCGGTGGGCAGGCCGAAGGCGTTGTAGGCGGCCCGCGCCGACGAGCCGTCCGGCAGGGTGAGTTCCGTGAGGTTGCCGGCCTCGTCGTACGCGTACCGTGTCGTGTGCCCCAGGGGATCGGTCACCGCGACCGGCCGCGACCCGTACTCGTCCCACCCCGTGCGTGTGACGTTCCCCAGCGGGTCCGTCTCCGCCACCACCAGGCCCTCGGCGTTGTACTCGTGGACGGAGGTGTGGCCGAGCGAGTCCGTGTACGTCGTCGTGCGGGCCGTGTCGTCGTAGGTCAGGGTGCCGGACAGGATGCCGTCCACGCCGTCGGTTCGGGTCACGCGACCGCGCTCGTCGTAGACGTAGGAGAACCAGGTGCCGTTGCGGTCGGTCCAGCGGGTCGTCCTGCCGTCGGCGTCGTAGGTGAACCTCATCGGCTCACCGCTGGAGTTGACGACCTCCGTGAGGTTGCCGGACCGGTCGTAGCCGTAGCGCATGACGACCGTGCCCTCGTCGGCCGGGCTCTCGGCGCCGTAGCGGGACGGGGGCTCGTCCAGGAGGCGCAGGGCGGTGATGCGCGGGCCCCAGGTGTCGACGGCCACGTAGGAGCCGCCCGAGTGGCGGATGCCGAACGGTACGCCGTCGTCGTCGCGCTCGATGTCGATCCGGTTGCCGTTGCGGTCGCTCCAGGACTCCAGCGGCAGATGGAAGGTGCCGAAGGAGGCCGCCGGGACCGGCGCGGCGAAGGTGCGGACGACGCCCGTCGCCGGGTCCGTCACCGTCATCGCGCCGTCCGGCTTGCCGTCCCACTCCAGTGGCCAGCGGGCGCCCTTCACGGGCAGTGTGGGCACGCCCGGCTCGGGGACCGGGTACACCAGGCGCATGCCGTCCGCCGCGGCGAAGACGACGCCCTCGCCGTCGATCTGGAGGCACTCGTCGAGAGTGGAGATCCAGGTGGGGCCGAAGCAGACGCCGCCGCGGTACGACGACAGGTGGGTGCGTGTGAACTCCAGCGGCAGCGCCCCCGGCAGGCTCAGGTCCGTCTGCGTCATCAGCATCGCGCCGGTCGCCACGTCGATCGGCTCGCCGACGCAGGGGGTGCGCTCGGCGTTGCGGGCCGCCGGGCCCAGTTCCACCAGGTCCGGGCGGAGCGACGGCGGGCGCAGCAGCGGCGGGGTGATGTCGCCCAGCCCGCCCTCGAGACCCGCCTTCAGCACGCCGCCGCCCGCGCCCAGCGCGCCGCCGAAGATCATGCCGTCCTTGGCGGCCTGGTTGATCTCGTCGAGGCTCAGGCCGTGCTGCAGACCGGTGGCCATCTTCAGGGGCTGGGCGACGGCGAGGTCGACGGTGACCGACTCCACCCCGCCGAAGGCGGCGGCGACCAGGGTGCCCGCCGCGATCTCCGCCACCGTCGCGGAGACGGCCACCCCCAGAGTGGCGCCGAGTTCCACGATCGCGTCGGCGACGGCCACCGCGGCACCCGACGCCAATCCCGCCGTGAAGAACGCCAGCGCCACGCCACCGGCGATGACGGCGGCGTCGATGCCTATCTGCACCCAGAGCTTGTGGATGGCGTCGTCGATCGCGTCGGCGAACTTGTCCAGCGCCTTGGCCATCTCCCGCGCGGATTCGGCGAGGTCGCTGAGCCAGCCGCCGTCCTGGCCCCTGGCGTAACGGCCCCAGAACTTCTCGAACGCGTCGATCGCGTGGCCCGTGTTGTGGTGGATGATCGACGACGCGCTGCGGTGCACGGGTCCCCGGACGTCGTCGACCGACTCCGCGAAGGTCCGCCAGGCCTTCGCCGCGTCCCGCAGCTTGCCGGAGTCGGCTTCCGGCCACCACAGGCCCAGCTTCAGAAGGATCTTGCGGGCCTCGTCCTCAACGCTCACCGGCACCGCCGTGCTTGCCGTCGACCTTCACGTCCGTGAAGATGCCCGCGATGAGCCGGTCGTTGTCCACGTGGCCGTCCGCCATGTCGACCATGGCCTCGTGAATGCTCGTCAGGCCCAGCACCAGGATGCCCGCCGAGCTCTCGATCTTCTTCTGCAGCGGCTTGTAGGCGTCGCCGAACTCGTTCCCCTGCTTGTCGTGCCCCCAGGGTTCGCCCAGTCCGTCAAGGGACTTGACGAGCACGGTCAGGGCCTTGCTCAGGTCCTCTGCGCCCTTGTGGAAGTCCGGTGCCGCCCGTTTGATGTCGGCGGTCTTGATGTCCAGGACCTTGCTCGGGTCCTTGCCTTCCCCCACCTGACAGTCCTTCCCCCGTTCGCGATCGCGGCTCACGACCCTAGGGGAGGCGGGTCAAGGGGAGGTCATGTCGCAATCATGTGCGGGCAATGCCGCGTGTGAAGGAATTGCGTATCGATCGGGTAACGCCCCTCGCGACTGGTGCGCAATGCGCGTAGACAGTCCGTGACCTGGTGTCGCGTCATGTGTTTGGCGCGATCTCACCGGTCACGTCCATCGACCAGATCCGGAGATCCCATGCGGAAGTCCCTCAGAGTCGCCGCCGTCGCCGCGGCCTGTGCCGTCGCCGGTGGTGCCCTCTACGGCGCCGGTGCCGCCACTGCCGGGCAGTCCACCGCCAACTCCACCCACGAGCCCTACAACATCGGGCTGCTGACCAAGGACATCGACACCTACTACGGCACCACGCCGGACGCCAACGGCGTCTACCAGGCGTCCCCGGACAGCCCGTACGCCAAGGACCTGGCGCGCATCGACGCCGACGCCAAGCGGTACATCGACAAGGCGGCCCTCCAGGCCGGGCACAAGGGCCACAAGCCGGCCGTCGTGTTCGACATCGACGACACGCTGCTGCTCAGCCTGGACTACGAGAAGAAGAACAACTACGGCTACAACAGCGCCACCTGGGCGGCCTACGTCAACCAGGCCGACCGGCCCGAGGTCTTCGGCAGCCCCGAGCTCGTGCGGTACGCCGCGAGCAAGGGCGTCACCGTCTTCTACAACTCGGGCCTGAGCGAGGCCCAGCGCTCCGCCGCCGTGGAGAACCTGAAGAAGGTCGGCGCCGACGTCAACCTCGACGCCGACCACATGTTCCTCAAGGACGCGGCCAACCCGCCGGCGTACCTGAGCGGCTGTGCCACCCCGGGCGCCTGGAAGTGCACCACCGTCCAGTACAAGTCCGGTACCCGCAAGCACATCGAGGACCTCGGGTACGACATCGTCGCCAACTTCGGCGACCAGTACTCCGATCTCGACGGCGGCTACGCCGACCGCACCTACAAGCTGCCCAACCCGACGTACTTCGTCGGCTGAGCCGCACGGCGCGCGGGCGGCACGGCGTCCGGCGGCCGATCCGCTACGGGTCTGCGCCGGGCGCGGTGCCGCCGGGTGCGGCGCCGTCGGGCGAGGTGCCGTCGCCGTCGCGCGGCGTGAAGTCGCCGGTCACCGACCGGTGCCGGCCCTGCGCGGTGGCCGTCGCCGTGTAGCGGTCCTCCCGCGCGGTCCGGCCGCCGCGGTCGTGGTCGTACTGCCCCGCGAACACCCACGTGCCCGCCGGGACCGTACGCCCGCTCTTGAGCGTCCAGGTGTAGACGAGGAACCCGTTCCGCTCGCCGACCGTGAGGGTGAAGTCCGACTCGGGGAGCGACCGCCAGGCCGCGGTCGAGGCCACCCCGCCGGTCTGGGCGACCTCCAGCCGCACGGTGAGCGCGGTCAGCGGCTCGGAGGTCCTGAGGGTGATGTCGCTCTGCGCCCAGTAGTCGTTGCTGTGCGGGTCCACCGAGGCGTCCGCCCGCAGCGGACCGTCCCGCTCGGCGGTGGCGGGACCGGCGTCCGGGGACGGCACGGGGCTGGGCGCCGGCGGGACCGCCACGGTCTGCCGCTGCGGCCGGGGGTGTCCCGTACCGCGGACGACACCGCGTAGCCGCCCACCGCCAGCACCCCCGCGACCGCGGCCGTCGCCCCGGCCACCCGCAGCCGGCCGATCGCCCCGGTCCGCGCGGCCCGACTGGAAGATCCTCCGCGACTGCCGCCAGAGAGGCGACGGCCTCCACCAGGCCGTCCAGGCCGTCGCCACCATGCACAACCTCGCCATGACAGGGTGAAACAGCAGGGTTAGCCATCACCCAGACACGCCGCCACCAGGCCTTCTGCAACACCCTTTAGCCGGCGAGGGCCGCCTGCATCATCGCCTTGGCCACCGGTGCCGCCAGGCCGTTGCCGCTGACCTCCGAGCGGGCCGCATCCGACTGCTCGACGACCACCGCGACCGCGACCTGCTTGCCCGTCGCCTGCGAGGTGCCGTAGGA
Source organism: Streptomyces spiralis (assembly GCF_014654675.1). Taxonomy (GTDB): domain Bacteria; phylum Actinomycetota; class Actinomycetes; order Streptomycetales; family Streptomycetaceae; genus Streptomyces; species Streptomyces spiralis. The sequence goes on along the minus strand of NZ_BNBC01000043.1, from coordinate 10,530 downwards.
CGTGAACCAGGCGTAGGGCACCTTGCTGTTGTTCTCGCCGTGCTGGGCCGTGCCCGTCTTGCCGCCCACCGTCACACCGGGGATCCGGGCGTTGGTGCCGGTGCCCTGCTCGACCACCGTGCGCATCGCCGACCGCAACTGCTCGGCGGTGCGGGAGCTGATGATCCGCTTGCTGTCGGTGGAGTCGTCGTAGTTCCGCAGCACGTCGCCGTCGCCGTCGGTGGTCCGCGACACCATGTGCGGGGAGACGAGCTCGCCGCCGTGGGCGATGGCCGCCGACACCATCGCCATCTGGAGCGGGGTGGCGGTGACGTCGAACTGACCGATGCCGGTCAGCGCGGTCTGCGCCTTGTCCATGCCGGAGGGGTACACGCTCGGGTAGGCGCGCACCGGCACGTCCTGTGACTCGTCGTCGAAGCCGAACTTCTCGGCCATCGCCCGCACCTTGTCCTGGCCCAGGTCGACGGCCATCTTCGCGAAGACGTTGTTGCAGGAGTACTGCAGTGCGGTGCGGATGGTGGCGTTCTCGCAGGGGGCGCTCGGGTTCTCGTTCGACAGCACCCGTGTGGTGCCCGGCAGCGTGTAGGGGTCCGGGCTGTCCGTCCTCACGTCGACCGACGAGTACAGCCCGTCCTCCAGCGCGGCCGCCGCCACGACCAGCTTGAACGTCGAGCCCGGCGGCAGCGGCTGGCGCAGCGCGCGGTTCGTCATCGGCTTGTCGGAGTCCTTGGTCAGCTTCTTCCAGGCGTCGCCGTCGCCGGCGCTGAGCACGGTGGGGTCGTACGACGGTGTGGAGACCACCGCGAGGAGCTTCCCGGTGGCCGGGTCGATCGCGACGGCGGCGCCCTTCTTGTCGCCGAGCGCCTCGTAGGCGGCCTTCTGCACGTCCGGGTCGATCGTCGTGATCACGTCGCCGGGCGTGGCCCGCTTGCCGGTGAGGGCGTCGAGCGGGTTCTTCAGCCGGGTGTCCGTGCCGTCCAGGAGGTCCTGGTAGATGCCCTCCAGCTGGGTCGCGCCGTAGACCTGCGAGCTGTAGCCCGTGACCGCCGCGTACAGCTTGCCGTCGACGTACGTCCGCTTGTACTTCAGGTCGCCGCTGGTCTCGGCCGAGCCGGTGATCGAGCTGCCGGCCACGACGATGTTGCCCAGCGGCTGCGCGTACGTCTCGATCGCCCTGCGCCGGTTGTCCTTGTCGTCGGCGAGGGCCTTGCCGTCGTAGAACTGCACCCATGTGGCCCTGGCCAGCAGCGCGAACACGAGCAGCAGTGTGAAGACGGACGCCCGCCTGATCGTCTTGTTCATCCCGTTCATCCCAGTGGAGGACGAGGGGGAAGGGGCGGAACGTTCCCGTCCGCCCGGTTTCTCATCGGACGTTCATGAAGCCCGCCTCGTAGGCGGCGATCACCGCCTGGGTGCGGTCCCGGGCGCCGGTCTTCGCCAGCACCCCCGCCACATGCGTCTTGACGGTGGCGGGGCCGACCTCCATGTGCCGGGCGATCTCCGCGTTGGTCAGCCCGGCCGCCATCAGCCGCAGCACCTCGCCCTCGCGGACGGTGAGCCGCGCCACCCAGGCCGGCGGTGCCACGGACGCGCGCGCGTGCTCCTCGGCCAGCGCCCGTACGGCCGACGGGAACAGCAGGGTGTCGCTGCGCGCGACGAGCCGCACCGCCTGCACCAGGGTGTCGGCCTCCGCCCGTTTGAGCAGGAACCCGGCGGCTCCGGCGCGCAGCGCGTCGTAGACGTAGGAGTCGTTCTCGAAGGTGGTGACGACCACGATCCGGGGCGGGGCCGGGGTGAGCGTGGCGAGGATCTGCTCGGTGGCCCGGATGCCGTCGACCTCGGGCATGCGCACGTCCATGAGGACCACGTCGGGCCGAGTCTCGCGCACGACGGACACCGCCTCGGCGCCGGTCGTCGCCTCCCCGACGACCGTCAGGTCCGGCTCGGCGGCCAGGATGGCCCGCAGAGCGGTGCGGACCATGCGCTCGTCGTCGGCGAGCACGATCCGGATGAGCGGCTCGTTCGCCGGTGGTTCCTGCGGCAGCGGCTCGCTCGTCATACGGGTCCCTTCGACCGTCATACGGGTCCCTTCAGCGGCAGTCGTACCCACAGGCGCCACGCTCCGTCCGCCTCGCCCGCGTGCGCGGCGCCGCCGAGCAGCCGGGCGCGGTCCGCGACGCCCCGCAGGCCGTGGCCGCCGCCGGGCCGGGCGGCGGCCGCCGACGGCCCCTGCCCCAGCGGGTTCTCGACGGTGATCTCCAGGTGCCCGTCCACGGCCTCGATCCGGACCGTGACCGGGACCTGTCCGCCCGCGTGCTTGAGCGCGTTGCTCAGACCTTCCTGGACGATGCGGTAGGCCTCGCGGGAGACCACCGGGGGCAGCGCCCAGGGGTCGGTGTCCACCTCGGCGGTGATGGGCGGACCGTCGGCGCGGGTGCGGCGCAGCAGTCCGTCGAGGTCGGCGGCGAGGGTGGGCGCCGGGGCCGTTCCGGGGGCGTCGCCGTCCCGCAGCACACCCAGGACGGCGTCGAGTTCCCCCACCGTGCGCCGTGTGGTGTCCTCGATCGCGGCGAGCGCCTCCCGTACGAACTCCGGGTCGGTGTCGAGGAGGCGGCGGGCCGCGCTCGCCTGGAGGGTGACGGCGCTGAGCGCGTGGCCCACGGAGTCGTGCAGCTCACGGGCGAGCCGGTTGCGCACGGCGAGGTCGGCGGCGCGGGCCTCGGCGGCGGCCAGCCGGTCCTCGAGGCCGGGCCCGAGCAGGGCCGGCGCCCAGCGGGCGAGGAGGGCGCCGCAGCCCGCCGCGCAGCCGGCGAGCGCGAGCAGGGTCGCCGCGCCCGCGACCGGAGCCAGCGCCAACCCCCAGGGGCGGCCCAGGACTTCGGGCAGGCCGAGCCGGGTGTCGCGCAGGCCCGCGAAGACGGGCAGCGCGATCAGCACCGCCCCGAACGGCGGCACCGACAACGACATGCCGGAGACGATCCCGCCGAGTCCGAGGTGCAGCGTGAACCAGGCCGCCGTACGCCCCTTCGCGGCCCGGCTCCGGGCGGGCCCGTCGGCCAGGGAGCCGGCGTCCACCCCGCACAGCGCGCGCACCGCCGCAACCGACATCGGCCGGGTCAGCGGGAACAGCGAGGTGATCGCGGCCAGCGGCAACCCGACGGCGAATGAGGCCAGTTGCAGCGGCAGCGAGGTGAACACGTCCGACGAGCCGCTGACCGGGCCGACGATCACCGCGCCCACCAGGACGTACGGCATGACGAGCGCGCCGCCGAGGATCAGATGGATCCAGCGGCGGCGCGCCACACGGCCCAGCAGCGGCCGGAAGAACCCCCTCACGCCACCCGCCGGTCCTGTTGCCCCGCGTGTTCGGCCGAGCGCTCGGCGAGGAAGTGCGCGCCCAGGGCCGCCACCAGGAAGCCGCTGATCATCTGGACAGCGTAGACGAGGTTCATCAGCGGTGTGGGCCGGTCGGCGGGGTCCTCCACGGAGGTCAGTGAGGCCAGCGACAGCCAGCCGCCCCAGCAGACCAGGACGCCCGAGCCCACCCAGGCCGGCGCGAGCGGCACGGCCACCGGCAGCCGGCGGCCGCGCCGGAAGGCGAGCGGAACGGCGCCGGCGACGGCGGCGAGGACGAAGCAGACGTCGGTCGCCTCCAGGACGTGGAAGTCGGACGTCCGGTCCGCGACCCGGCCCGCGCTGAGTCCCGCGGTGCCGCCGCACGCCCACGCCAGGTGCATCACCAGCGGGAACAGGGCTAACGCGCAGGCCGCCACGGCGCACGCGCGCTGCGCCGGCCCGACCGCCCCGGCGGGCAGCTCTCCCACCCGCCCGCGCCACACATGCCCCCAGCGGTCCCGGGCGTAGAGCAGGAACAGCACGCCGAGGGCCAGACCCTGCACGATGAAGCCGGTGTACACCACCCCGAACACCCACTCGTGCAGGAACGGCCGGCGGCCGGTGCCGGACGGCCTGTCCACCGCCCCGCCCAGCGCGCGCACCAGCAACTGCAGCGGGTAGCCCGTCATGATCGGCGTGAGCAGCCCCGTGGCCACCCACGCCGGCAGGGCGAGCAGCCAGGCCGGCACCCGCAGCCCCCACGGCCGGGTCAGCAGCAGCGCCAGCACGATCACGGCCCCGTCCAGGAGCACGCCGGCGGTGTTGGCGACGGCCATGGTCGTGCGGTGCTCCAGCAGCGTGCTGCCGTCCGGGATCCCGACGCGGCTCCCCGCGACCCAGGCGGCCTTGAGCGAGAGGTACGGCACGCAGGCCGCGATCGCGACGGCCCGCAGCACGCGGCGCGGACGGTCGAGGACGGCGGCGGGGGTGTCGGCGGTGGGAGCCTCGGCGGTGGCGGGCGGACGGGCGAGCGACTCGGTCATGCCTCCACGCTCCCGCGGGCACCGCGCCCGGGGCCTCCTGCACACCGACGATGCGCCTCCGTCGCGCGGGGGAGGCGCCGTACGCCCCTACGGCGCCTGCCCGTCCGCCCACAAGGCGTTCGCGGCCCTCGGCCGTGTCAGCCGCGCAGGGTGAGCACCGTCTCGTCGATCTCCTCCCCGCGTGCCTGGGCGTACCCCCGGGCCGTCGCGGTCCGTTGGAAGCCGCACTTCTCCAGCACCCGCAGCGAGCCGGCGTTGTCCGAGGCCGCCCGGGCGTACAGCGGGCGTTCGGGGACCTCGGTCAGCAGGGCGCGCAGCGCGGCCGTGGCGACGCCCTGCCCCCAGTAGGCGCGGTCCACCCAGTAGGTGACCTCCCGTTCGCCCGGCTCGCCGTAGACCGCGGCGCTGCCCACCACGTCACCGTCGGCCAGGATCGTGCGCAGCACGACGGAGGAGGTGCGCACCTTGGCCCAGTGGGCGTCGAAGGCGTCCCGGTCGGCCGGGTCCTGCGGGGTGAAGGCGGCCATCCGCAGGGACTCGGGATCGTTCATCTGCCGGAAGAACACGGGCAGATCGCTGTCGTGGACCTCGCGGAGCACGACTTCCATGGCTCACAGCCTCCGGGTGGCGAGCGTCAGGCGGTCACGGGCGTCGAAGAGGGCATCCTTCACCATCTGCTCGTGCGCGGGCGTCAGGCGCGCCACGGGGATCGAGCAGCTGATGGCGTCGCGGGCCGGGGTGCGGTACGGGATCGCCACGCCGAAGCAGCGCAGGCCCAGCGTGTTCTCCTCACGGTCGACAGCGTAGCCCTGCTCGCGGATCTGGTGCAGCTCCTCGATGAGCTTCTCGCGGTCGGTGATGGTGTGCTCGGTCAGCGCGGGCAGCGTCTCCGGGAGCATCTTGCGGACCTGCTCGTCGGTGTACGTGCTCAGCAGCGCCTTGCCGAGCGAGGTGGAGTGGGCGGGCAGGCGGCGGCCGACGCGGGTGAACGGGCGCAGGTAGTGCTGCGACTGGCGGGTGGCCAGGTAGACGACGTTGGTGCCGTCCAGACGGGCCAGGTGGATGGTCTCCGTGGTGTCGTCGGAGAGGCGGTCCAGAGTCGGCCGGGCCGCCGCGACCACCTCGTCGCCGTCGATGTAGGAGGTGCCCACCAGCAGCGCGCGCACCCCGATGCCGTACCGGGTGCCGGTCGCGTCCGTCTCCACCCAGCCCAGCTCGACGAGTGTGCGCAGCAGCATGTACAGGCTGGACTTGGGATAGCCGACGGCCTCCTGGACCGCGGCCAGGGAGTGCATGCCGGGGCGGCCGGCGAAGTACTCCAGCAATTCCACGGTCCGCACCGCGGACTTGACCTGCGCCCCGCCGCCCGTCTCGCCTGCCGCCATCGCCCTTGACCCCTTCGTTCGACGAGGACCTGAAGATATAGTCTCCGGGAGCATATTCATCATCAGAGACAGTGTTCAGTATATCGAACGTCCCTGACGGATGACCCACGTACTGCGGCAAGACATGTGGAGGGACCCGCGGTGGCAGCAGCACCAGTCTGGAGCGTCGATCCCCGTACCGGGAAGCAGCGGGAACAGGTTGCGGTGGAGGCCACAGCGGAGGAGGTGGACGCCGCCGTCCGGGCCGCGCACGCGGCGCGCGGCGCCCTCGCCGACCGCACCGTGCGGGCCGCCTTCCTGCGCACGGCCGCCGACCGCCTCGAGGCGGCCCGGGACCAGCTCGTGGAGGCCGCGGACGCCGAGACCGCGCTCGGCCCGGTCCGGCTCACCGGCGAACTCGCCCGGACCTGCTACCAGCTGCGGGCCTTCGCGGGCATCGTCGACGAGGGCGCCTTCCTCGACGTGATCATCAACCACCCCGACGACACCGCCACCCCGCCGGTGCCGGACCTGCGCCGCTACAAGGTGCCGCTCGGCGTCGTCGCCGTCTACTCCGCCTCCAACTTCCCGTTCGCGTTCTCGGTCGCCGGCGGCGACACCGCGAGCGCGCTGGGCGCCGGATGCCCGGTGGTCGTCAAGGCCCACCCCGACCACCCGGCGCTGTCCGAGCTGGTCGCCAGGGTGCTGCGGTCCGCCGCCGCCGAGCACGGCATCCCCGAGGGCGTGCTCGGGCTGGTGCACGGCTTCGAGGCGGGCATCGAGCTGATCAGGCACCCGCTGGTGGCCGCCGCGGGCTTCACCGGCTCCGTACGCGGCGGCCGGGCCCTGTTCGACGCGGCGGCGGCGCGGCCGGTGCCGATCCCCTTCCACGGCGAGCTGGGCTCCCTGAACCCCGTCCTCGTCACCGAGGCCGCCGCCGCGGAGCGGGCGGAGGCCATCGGCGCCGGGCTCGCCGGGTCGATGACGCTCGGCGTCGGACAGTTCTGCGTCAAGCCCGGCCTGGTGCTGGTCCCGGCGGGCGCGGCGGGCGACAACCTGGTGAAGTCCCTGACGGACGCCGTCAGCGACACCGATGCCGGCGTCCTGCTCGACCACCGCATGCGCGACAACTTCCTCGCCGGCATCGCCGAGCGCGCCGAACTGACCGACGTGGACTCGCCGGTCACCCCGGGCGCGGGCGGCGAGCACACGGTGAGCGCCGGCTTCCTCACCGTCCCGGCCGAGCGGCTGGCCCGTGCGGGCGACCACGACCTGCTGCTGGAGGAGTGCTTCGGACCGGTCACCGTGGTGGCCCGCTACACCGACGACGGCGAGGCCACGACGGTCCTCTCCCGGCTCCCCGGCAACCTCACCGCGACCGTGCACCTGTCCGCCGAGGAGGCGGCCGGCGAGGGACGCGGCGCGGAGCTCCTCGCCGAGCTGACCCCGCTCGCCGGACGCGTCCTCGTCAACGGCTGGCCGACCGGTGTCGCCGTGGCTCCCGCCCAGCACCACGGCGGCCCCTACCCGGCGACCACCTCCACGTCCACGTCCGTGGGCGGCACGGCGATCGAGCGCTGGCTGCGGCCGGTGACGTACCAGAACGCCCCCGAGGCGCTGCTGCCGCCGGAGCTGCGCGACGACAACCCGCTGGGTCTGCCCCGCCGCTACGACGGCCGCCTGGAACGCTGACCCCCCGGGCCGTACGGCGCGGGAAGAACTGGGAGACTCCGGCCATGGACGTAGAACTCCCCGAACTCCCCTTCGCCCTGCGCACCTACGGCCCGGACGGCCACTGGTCCTACGAGGACGGAGTGCTCACCGGCTGGGCGGGTCCCCGGCAGGACCGTTTCGTCCCGCCCACCGGTGAGGCCCTGGACCCCGCCTCCGACGCGCCCCGCCTCCTCGGGGCGCCCGAGGGCGACTTCCAGCTGATCGCCCGGGTCACGGTCGGCTTCAACGCGTCCTTCGACGCGGGCGTGCTCTACGTCCACGTCGGCGAGCGCGCCTGGGCCAAGCTCTGCCTGGAGTACTCCCCGAACGTGCCCACCATCTGCACGGTGGTCACCCGGGGGCACTCCGACGACGCCAACTCCTTCACGGTCGAGGGCAGCTCGGTGTGGCTGCGGGTGAGCCGCACCGGCCGCGCCTTCGCCTTCCACGCCTCCCGCGACGGCAAGCACTGGACCTTCGTGCGCCTGTTCACCCTGGGCGACGAGAAGGAGACGGGCGCGGCCCTGATCGGCTTCATGACCCAGTCACCCCTGGGCGAGGGCTGCGTGGTGACCTACGACCACCTCGAGTTCCGCCCGACCTGGCCGGACGACCTGCGGGACGGCAGCTGATCCGGCCGGACGACCTGCGGGACGGCAGCTGATCCGGCCGGGTCCGGCCTGAAACCGGCGGCGCCCGCCCGTACCGGCATCGGCACGGCTCTGCACCGGGCCTGCGTGGAGCAGTGGCGGGCCGACGGCAGGCGGGCGGCCGTCCTGGAGGTGCGTGCGGACAACGCCCGTGCCCAGGCCTTCTACGTCCGCCGGGGCTGGGTCCCCGACGCGGAGAGGCCGCCTGCCGAGGGGGACCACCGTCTGTTCCTGCGGTACGTCGTGGCCGGGGCCGGGGAATGAAGCGGGCTGGTTGAAGGTTCAGGTACCGGCGGAGAGAGTCTCCGTGGCCGTGCGAGCTGGAGAAGAGCCGAGAGTATGCGTGTCGAAATCTGGACCGATATCGCCTGTCCCTGGTGCTACGTCGGAAAGGCCCGTTTCGACAAGGCGCTGGCTGCCTTCCCGCACCGTGAGCAGGTCGAGGTGGTGCACCGCTCGTTCGAGCTGGACCCGCACCGGGCCAAGGGCGATGTGACGCCCGTGCTCACCATGCTCACCCGGAAGTACGGGATGAGCGAGGCTCAGGCGCAGGCCGGTGAGGACAACCTGGGCGCGCAGGCCGCCGCGGAGGGCCTGGAGTACCGCACCCGGGGCCGCGACCACGGCAACACCTTCGACATGCACCGCCTGCTCCACTTCGCCGAGGAGCAGGGCCGGCAGACCGCACTGCTGGACGCGCTCTACCGGGCGAACTTCGCCGAGGAGCGGTCCGTCTTCACCGAGGGCGACGAACGGCTGGTCGAGCTTGCCGTCGCCGCCGGGCTCGACGCCGACGCCGCCCGCACGGTGCTCGCCGACCCCACCGCCTACGCCGACGAGGTCCGCGCCGACGAACGCGAGGCCGCCCAGCTCGGCGCCACCGGCGTGCCGTTCTTCGTGCTCGACCGGAAGTACGGCGTCTCCGGCGCCCAGCCCGCCGAGGTGTTCACCCGGGCGCTCACCCAGGCGTGGGGCGACCGCCCCCCGCTGACCCTGCTCGACGACGACGGCGCCGAGGCCTGCGGGCCGGACGGATGCGCGGTGCCGCAGCACTGAGCGCTTCCTGAACGCGCAGGTCAGCGCCCATGCATAAGCGTTCCTTGGGAGCTTCGCGCAGAATTCTGCGATGGACTTCGACTTCACGGGGCCGCACAGTGGTCCCATGGAGACCTTCGAGACCCTCGTCCGTGCCGAGTTCGCCCCGAAGAACACCTACCTGAACACCGCCAGCAACGGCCTGCTCCCGGCCCGCACCGTGACCGCCCTGCACCGGGCGGTGCGGCTACGGGCCGAGGGCAGGCCGCTCGGTTCCCTCTACGAGGACGTGGAAGCCGTCCGGGCGTCCTTCGCCCGGCTGGCCGGCGTGCCGGTGGAGCGGGTGGCCACCGGCGCCTCCGTCGCCGAGTACGGCGCCCTGATCGCCGCCTCGCTGCCCGCCGGGGCCGAAGTCCTCACCGCCGAGGCCGACTTCTCCTCGCTGGTGAACCCCTTCCACATGCGCGCGGACCTCACGGTGCGCGTCGTCCCGTTGGAGCGGCTCGCCGAGTCCGTCCGGCCCGGCACCGCGCTCGTCGCGGTCAGCGCCGCCCAGTCCGCCGACGGCCGCCTCGCCGACCTGCCCGCGGTGCGCGCCGCCGCCCGGACGCACGGTGCCCGCGTCTACGTCGACGCCTCCCAGTCGGTCGGCTGGCTGCGCGTCGACCCGGACGGCTACGACTTCCTCGCCGCCGTCGGCTTCAAGTGGCTCATGGGCCCGCACGGCGCCACGTTCTTCGTCGGTCCGGGCGCCGCCGACGGCTTCGGCGGGCTCACCCCGCTGCTCGCCGGCTGGTCCGCCGGTGAGCGGCCCTGGGACAGCTGCTACGGCCCGGTCACCGAACTCGCCCACGCCGTCCGGCGGTTCGACGTCAGTCCCGCCCTGTTCACCTACGCCGGGCTGCGCACCTCCCTCGAACTGATCGAGGAACTGGGCGCGGACGCCGTCCACGCCCACGACGTCGCGCTCGCCGAGCGGTTCCGCAAGGGGCTCGGCTCCCTCGGGCACGAGCCGGTTCCGGCGCCGGGCTCCGCGATCGTGTCCGTACCCGGACTCGGCCACCGCCAGGGCGAGTTGAGTGCCGCCGGCATCGAGGTGTCCGACCGGGCGGGCAACCTGCGGGCCGCGTTCCACCTCTACAACTCGGCCGCCGACGTGGACCGGCTGCTGGACGTGCTGGCCGGGTGAGAACAGCCGGACGGACACAGCCGGGCAGGGGCCTCCCGTCCCACACGAGGAGGCCCCTGCCCTGGATCAGAGGGAGCTCGGGTCACTTCACGGAGTGAAATCCCTCGCCCCGATGCTGCGTTCTCCGGGGGCCAACCCCCGGACCCCCGGCCCGGCTCACCGCACCGGAGTGAAATCCCTCGCCCCGATGCTGCATTGTC
>NZ_BNBC01000042.1:83282-84068 GCF_014654675.1 Streptomyces spiralis | reverse complement strand
AAGATCCACAAGATCATGGACATGGCCATCGCGGCCGGCGCCCCGCTGGTGTCGCTGAACGACGGAGCGGGCGCCCGTATCCAGGAGGGTGTCTCGGCGCTCGCCGGTTACGGCGGCATCTTCCAGCGCAATACCAGGGCGAGCGGGGTGATCCCGCAGATCTCGGTGATGCTGGGCCCGTGCGCGGGCGGTGCGGCCTACAGCCCGGCGCTGACCGACTTCGTGTTCATGGTGCGGGAGACCGCGCAGATGTTCATCACCGGCCCGGACGTGGTCAGGGCCGTCACCGGTGAGGAGATCTCCCACAACGGCCTCGGCGGCGCGGACGTGCACGCCGAGGCCTCCGGCGTGTGTCACTTCGCCTACGACGACGAGGAGACCTGCATCGCCGAGGTCCGCTACCTCCTGTCGCTGCTGCCGCAGAACAACCGGGAGTACCCGCCGCAGGTTCCGTGCGCCGATCCGCACACGCGCCGCTCTCAGGTGCTGCTGGAGATGGTTCCGGCGGACGGCAGCCGGCCCTACGACATGGCCAGGGTGATCGAGGAGATCGTCGACGACGGCGAGTACCTTCAGGTCCACGAGCGCTGGGCGCGCAACATCATCTGCGCGCTGGCCCGCCTGGACGGCCGCGTCGTCGGCATCGTCGCCAGCCAGCCGCAGGTGCTGGCGGGTGTGCTGGACATCGAGGCGAGCGAAAAAGCTGCGCGGTTCGTCCAGATGTGCGACGCCTTCAACATCCCGATCGTCACCTTCCTGGACGTCCCGGGGTTCTTGCCGGGTGTG
>NZ_BNBC01000042.1:38419-83251 GCF_014654675.1 Streptomyces spiralis | reverse complement strand
AGCACGGCGGGATCATCCGGCACGGCGCGAAGCTGCTGTACGCCTACTGCAACGCGACCGTGCCGCGGATCTCGCTGGTCCTGCGCAAGGCCTACGGCGGTGCGTACATCGTGATGGACTCCCGGTCGATCGGCGCCGACCTCGCCTTCGCCTGGCCGGCCAACGAGATCGCCGTGATGGGCGCCGAGGGCGCCGCGGGCGTCATCTTCCGCCGCCAGATCGCCGCCGCCGAGGACCCCGAGGCCATGCGGGCGCGGATGGTCAAGGAGTACAAGGCCGAGCTGATGCACCCCTACTACGCGGCCGAACGCGGCCTCGTGGACGACGTCATCGACCCGGCCGAGACCCGCGAGGTGCTCATCACCTCGCTCGCGATGCTCCGCACCAAACACGCCGATCTGCCCTCACGCAAGCACGGCAACCCGCCGCAGTAACGGAGCACTTCGAATGGTCAAACAGGAACGGGCGCTGCGTACCCGCGAGGCGCTGATCAACTCGGCCGCCACCGTCTTCCACCGGGACGGCTTCAGCGTGGCCTCTCTCACCGCGATCAGCTCACTGGCCGGGGTGAGCAACGGAGCGCTCCACTTCCACTTCGCCAGCAAGGCCCGCCTGGCCGAAGCGGTGGAGGACGCCGCCGCGCACCGGCTGGAGCGCATCGTCACCGCCCACGACGGCGCGGCCGGCAACGCCCTGCAGCTGCTGGTGGACGTCTCGCACGACCTCGCCCGCCGGCTCACCGAGGACGTGGTGCTGCGCGCCGGCTTCGAGCTGAGCCGCGACCAGGTCCGCGAGGGCGGCCGGGACCTGCACGGGCAGTGGCGCCGGTGGGTGGGGGCGGCACTGGAACGCGCGGCCGGCCAAGGGGTGCTGGGCGAGGTCACGCCCGGGGAGGTGGCGGCCTCCGTGGTGGCGGCGACCACCGGCTTCGAGGTGCTGGGCGCCCAGGACCCCGCATGGCTCTCGCACCGCACGATCACCCGGTTCTGGCAGCTGCTGCTGCCGAGGCTGGCCGCGCCGCCCGCCCTCGGCGGCCTCGTGGCGGCCGGCAGCCACCCGGTACAGCCCGGGCACCGGGGACAGCCGGGGCGGCCGCGCTAAAGGCGTGTCCGGGGGCGTCTGCGCAGACAGCTGCGGTTCCTGCGGGAGGAGTTCGCCTTGTCCGCGCTCATGTGTCCCGGCCGGGTGTGCGGGCGTTGCTCGCCCCCCGGGCCACGCGGATGCGTGGCGAGTACGGGAATCATCCGTGGTGCCTCGCCCCACCGGCCGGGGGTGACCAGCAGCGCGAGAGGTCTGCGACCACCTTCGCCGGCGAGGTGAATCCTGCTCGTCAGGCCGCCGGGGGACCTTCTGAGTCCCTCGGCGGGGCGATGCTGCTGGGGCGTGGCTCTTTTTCCGGAATGCGGGGTGTCTTGCTGTGGGCGCCGGCGGAGTGTCGGTGGGCACGGCAGGACGTCGGGTCGACGCCCGCCATGCTCCCCTCGATCCGGCCCTCGGCGTCGGCATCAGCCGGGACGGCCCGGGGGATCCGGTCCCAGGTGCCGTCCGCGGGCCAGCGTCTGTGCCGTTCGTGGACCGTCTTGCACCTGCCGGACCTCTCCGGCAGGTCCCGCCACGGGATCCCGGTCCGCTCACGGAAAAAGGATCTGGTGGCGGGACCTGCGGTGACGTGCCCACCGCCCACCGTGCCGTCCGCAGAGGGGCAAATGCGGCTCCAGGCGGTGCCGTTCCTCGTTCGTCAGATCACCACGGCCCACGGCCAACTACACGGCCGTGCAGGCCGGAACACTCATGATCCGCCGGACACTCCCTGGCGGCCAAGGGCCTGGCGCACGGTCAGATTGTGATACCTGCGCAGCCGGTACAGTTCCCAGCACGACAGCACCGTCACCGATACCGGAGCCCCGAGCAGGAACACGATCCGGGCAAGGACGGGAACCGTGGCGTTCTCGTTGTTGATCACGTCGAGGGCGGCCATCACCCACACCAGCAAGACGGCGAGGATCGGCGGCAGCACCTCGTGGATGTCGGCGGTGCGGAACACGTGCACGAGGCAGAGCGCGATCCCGTACAGGGCGAAGCCCAGCGACCATGCGCAGAGCGTGATGAGGACGACCATGCCGGCAGTCCCGATGACGTCACGGAAGCCGGCGGTCGCCGGGTCGGGCGCAACGGCGAGGGGGAACGTGGCCATGGACCCCATCAAGGCCGCCACCGCCCCGAAGGACTTCAGGGACCGCCGCAGGTAGAGCCCGCGCAGCGCACCGCGCGCGGCGAACGCGAACAGGGCGATCACGAACGGGAAGGCGCACACGAGGACGAGTGTGCTGATCCAGCTCTGGTCGAACTTGTCGCCCGCGACGGTCTCGACGCCCTTGGCGGTGTCGACCGGCTTGTAGGACATGACCAGCACGAGCCAGGCGGCGATGCCGAGCCCGGTCCGCCACATCTGGATCTTGCGCACCGTCAGGTCTTCGACCACGTCCGGGCGCGAGGGGCGGAAGGCCCGCTGGGCGGCGTAGAACGGGTTGTAGACGCACCTGAGGATCCGCTGTCCGCGCGTCAGCGGCGGCCGGGGCGGGCGCGGGAACGGCGGCTGCGGGCCACCGCCGTGCGGCTGCGGCGGGTAGGGGCCCCAGCCCTGCGGGTGCCCCGGGTACCCCTGCGGCGGCACGGGCGCGGGCTGCGGCGGGTAGGGCCCCGCACCGGGACCGCCCCGGTACGGGTGGTGTCCGGCCCCGGGGTAGGGCTGCCGGCCGGGACCTGGACCCGGCTGTCCACCGGGGCCGGGCCCGGGTCCGCCCGCCGGACCCCAGTGACCGTTGCCGCTCGCACTCATGCCGTGCCGCCCCCCGCTGCTCCGGTCCCTGCCATGCGCGGCGCGGCTGGAACCGCCCGCTCGACGTGCGGGGTGATCCTACCCATCGCGGGGGCCGAGCAAGTGGTCTCCGCCATGGCTTGGCAGGGGCCGCCGAAGCGGAGGAGCCGGAGCGGCTTGCCGAAGACGAACCGGTCGCCGATCGGCGGGCGGTGGCAGCCCAGTGGGCGGGCCGGAGCGTGGACCGCCGCTGGGGCAGCAGCACCGCAAATCGGGGGCCGGCACGCCCTGCCCCGCTGCCCAGCGTGCGGGACCCCGGCCGCAGGAGGCGGGGGAGGCGGGCGGCGGGCTGTGCAGCCGGTTGTGCAGCCGGGAACCGGAGCCGGGAGGTCGGCGCACAGGGCACATATGAGACCGTGCGGTCTGTTTTATTGGTGAAGTCTACCCCTTCTGACCCTCCCGGCCGTCGGCCGGCGCGGCGGCGCGGTGTGGCCCCGGGGTGCCCGCCGACCGCCCGCCGGCCTTCCGCCGTGCCCGTGCCGGAGCCCCCTGGCGGACCAACTGGGTCTGTTTCATGGCTCTTTGGCATATGCGATCCGCTGCCGGGGGGCCGGCCCTCACCAGCGGCCGGGCGACTCGTGTGGCCGAACGTACCCCCTTCCCATTGACAAACCGACTGTGCTGTTTTTTTAATCGTGTTCGAGCCAGAGCCGTCGAACGCCCTCCCGGCGTCCAAGCGGCGGCCCTCGCCGCATGGACCCGCACGCAACCGGCATTGGACCAAAAAAGGGGGAGACGGCAGTGGACATCGAAGTTCTGGGCGCGCTGTCAGCTCGTGAGCACGGCATCTCGGTCACACCGACGGCCCCGAAGCCGCGTCAGGTGCTGGCCCTGCTCGCCCTGCACGCCGACCGGGTGGTCCAGGTCTCCTCCCTGATCGAGGAGCTGTGGGACGACGAGCCGCCGCGCAGCGCCCGCACCACCCTGCAGACCTACGTCCTGCAGCTGCGCGAGCTCATCGGCGAAGCGCTGGCCAAGGCCGGTGAGGAGCACGTCACCGCCAAGGACATCCTGCTCACCCTCCCCGGCGGCTACCGCCTGGACACCCGGGGCGGCCGGGTCGACTTCCGCGAGTTCGAGCGGCAGGCCGGGGCGGGCTACCGGGCCATGGACGCCGAGGACTTCCCCGGCGCCGCGCGGCGGCTGCGGGAGGCGCTGTCGCTGTGGACCGGCTCCGCGCTCGCCGACGTGACCGCCGGCAGCCGGATCGGCCTGGAGGTCAAGCGCCTGGAGGAGGCCCGGCTGTGCGCGCTGGACCAGCGCATCGAGGCCGATCTGCGGCTCGGCCGCCACCGCGAGCTGCTGTCCGAGCTGACCGTCCTCGTCAACCGGCACCGCATGCACGAAAGTCTCCACGGCCAGTTCATGGTGGCCCTGCACCGCTCCGGCCGCCGCGGCGAGGCACTCAGCGTCTACCAGCGTCTGCGCACCACCCTGGTGCGCGAACTGGGCCTGGAGCCCTCGGCGACGCTCAGCCGGCTGCAGCGCTCCATCCTGATGGCCAGCCCGGAGACCGTCGCGGCCCGCGGCCCGGAGGTCACCGGCCCGGCCGTGGCACGGGTGGGCTGACGCGGCACGGGCAGGCCGACGTGCCACGGACGGGCTGACGCGGCCGGGCAGGCTGACGCGGCACGGGCAGGCTGACGTGCCACGGATGGGCTGACGCGGCACGGGCAGGCTGACGCGGCACGGGCAGGCTGACGTGACACGGACGGGCTGACGCGGCCGGGCAGGCTGACGCGGCACGGACGGGCTGACGTGCCACGGACGGGCTGACGCTTTTCCCGGCCGCGGGGGCCGTGCCGGCCCGTCCGGCGGCGGACCGGCGCCACCGGATTCCACGGACGCCTCCGGACGCCCCCGGGGCCACCGGATTCCACGGACGCCTCCGGATGACCCCGGACGGCTCCTGACAGCTTCCGGGCACTCTCCGGACGGCTCCGGGCGCCTCCAGGCGCCCTCCGGGCACTCTCCGGGTGTCTCGGGACGGCTTTGTCCGGCGCTCGGATTCCGGCCGGAAAAACAAAGCTGAAAATTTCTCGGGAATCGTTCCTTGGGCGGCGTGTGGGGGACGGCAAGGGGCGGCACGAGTCCCGCTCCAGCGTTTTTCCGGGACCGTCCGAGTTCACGTCATGCGGCGTTCGCGGTGCCCCGGCGGGAAAACGGCCGGGCTTCGGCGGCCGGGCGGGACCACTTCCGTGGACACAGCTGGAAGCGGCATTGCAAGAAGGCCGCTCAATGACTCCTCGACGAAATCCGAGGGCCGAGTTGCGGCGGGATACGGTGCGCCTCGGGCATACATCGCGGGGCAAGGACACCGGCCTTCCCGCGTGGCGCAATATCGGCGGACCTCGGGCACCGATTCGCACACCGGCTCGGACGCCGGGTCCAGCCGTCGAGGTACGGGGAGGGAAACCATGAAGATTCGCGTTCTGGGTCCACTGAGTGCCGACGTCAACGGGATGTCGATCGTTCCGACGGCCGGGAAGCCCCGCCAGATCCTGGCCCTGCTCGCTCTCTACCCGGGCCGGGTCATGCCCGTGCCCACGCTCATGGAGGAGATCTGGGGCACCGAACTGCCCCAGAGCGCCCTGACCACGCTGCAGACCTACATCCTGCAGCTGCGGCGCCGGCTCGGCACCGCCATGGGGCCGGGCGAGCCCGGCGCCGCGAAGGACGTGCTCGCCACCCGGCACGGGGGCTATCTGCTGCAGATACCGGCCGACGCGGTCGACGTCCACGCCTACGAGCGCCTGGTCAGCGAGGGCCAGCACGCCTTCGAGGACGGCGAGGACGAGCTGGCCGCCAGCACCTACCGCAAGGCGCTGGACCTGTGGCAGGGGCCCGCCCTGGTCGACGTACGCGTCGGCCCGGTGCTGGAGATCGAGGCGATGCGGCTGGAGGAGAGCCGGCTCGTCACCCGGGAACGCCGCATCGACGCCGACCTCAGACTCGGCCGGCACGCCGAGGTCACCGCCGAGCTGACGGAACTGATCGCCCGGCACCCCGAGCACGAGGGGCTGCACTCGCAGGCCATGGTGGCGCTGTACCGCTCGGGCCGGCAGGCCGCCGCGCTCGACGTCTACCACCGGCTGCGCCGGCGCCTGGTCGAGGAACTGGGCGTGGAGCCCTCACCGCAGCTGCAGCGGCTGCACCAGGCGATGCTCACCGTCGACCCGCAGCTGGACGTGGTGTCGGGACCGCGGCGCACCTCCACCTTCGACCTGTACGCCGCCTGACACCACCGCGGCCGATTCCCGCGGCCGGCTCCCGCGGCCGGTTCCCGCGGGCAGTTGCCGCGCCCGACGGCCCTCAAGCCCGTCGCTCCGTCAGCCCGCCGGGTCGAGTTCTCTTTGCAGGGCACGCTCCAGCGCGGTCAGGGGCAGATCGGGGCGCAGGCGTTCGGGATGGCCGGGCGGGGGCGCGTCC
Organism: Streptomyces spiralis; assembly: GCF_014654675.1. GTDB lineage: Bacteria > Actinomycetota > Actinomycetes > Streptomycetales > Streptomycetaceae > Streptomyces > Streptomyces spiralis. The sequence continues at coordinate 76,944 of NZ_BNBC01000042.1, read as the reverse complement.
AGCAGGCGGGCTTCCGCCCGCGCCGCCTCGCTCGCGAAGTACATGGTGCCGGCGGCGACCAGGCCCTGCCAGACCTGGGCCGCCAGGGCGCGGGTGAACCGCCGCAGGCGCCGGGCGCCGGGAAACGCCATCAGGACTCCTTCGACCGACCGCACAACGTCATCCCACCCCGTCAGGCTCGGCCGCCCCGCTCGGGAACCGCATGACGTTCCCTCGAGCCCCGCTCGAGGCACACGCCCGACACCCGGCACCCGGCGCCCGCCCCGAGGCGACCCGCCCCGCCGTCCGCGCCCGAGCCGTCCGCGCCCGTGACCCGACGACCCGTCACACCGGCCCCGGCGGCCCGCGCGGCGCCGCGCCCCTCACGGCCTGGTCCTGGACACCGACGAGCAGCGCGCCCGCGCCGGCCACGCGCCCGGGCCGGCACCTGCCCGCCGTACGCCCGCGTGGCCGGGTCCGGGAGCCGCCGGAGTGTCTGCCGGCCGCGCCCGGTGGCCGCGGCCTCATCGACCGACCGGGAGCTGCCAGGGGGCTGCACGGCGGGCGGCGGCCGGCCGGGCATGGTGTCGGGGCTGCCCGGGCCGGAGCGGCCACCGGGGCGCTCACGGTCCGCGCCGCGGCCGGCGGTGACGCAGGAGGGAACCGCCGGGTCCTGGCCGGCGCCGAGAACGCCCGCAGGGCCCGTTGAGCGCGAACTGCCGCCCACCGCCATCGAGGCGCACGCCCCTCGCCCCGACCGCCCGCACCGGGACCGGCGGGGAACGCGGGCGCGCCATGACGTACCAGGCACACGCACCTGGCCGGCCGGCGCGACTCCCGCGCCCCTTCTCCTCTCCTCTCCTCTCTTCTTCTCTTCTTCTCGTATGCGGCCCGTCGGAGCGGCCCGCTGCGCATGCGCCCGCAGCCCGCACCTCTGCGGAGCCGGTACGGCGTCGTGGCCGTGGCGTGGCCGGGTCCGGGTCGAGGCGGCCTCGAGCGTGGGCGCCCGGGGGCCGGGACCGACGCGGCGTGCCGCCGACTCGAGCGGCGGTCAAGGAGCGGGCGAGCCGTTCTCCACCGGATCAGGACACCGTCCATAACGAGCCTGTACGGGCCGGCCGGCCACGGCGTCCCGTGGCCGTCCGCCCGGCCTTCCACGTCCGAGACGAGAGGGGTGTGTGGATGTACCTCGCGCCTGTGCACCGTATGGCCCAGCACGCGGTCGTTGACGCCCCGGCCGGTGTGCTCTACGGCCTGATCGCCGACGCGTTGCGCTGGCCCGTCTTCCTGCCGCCCACCGTCCACGTCGAACAGCTGGAGTTCGACGGCGCGTCGGAACGGCTGCGGATGTGGGTCACCGCCAACGGCGAGATCAGGTCCTGGACCACGCGGCGCGTCCTGGACCCCGTGGCGCACCGCGTCGACTTCCGCCAGGAGGTGCTGCCCCGGCCGGTGACCTCCATGGGCGGCAGCTGGACCGTCGAGCCGCGCGGCCCGGAGCGGTCGCTGGTCACCCTGCGCAACGACTTCGCCGTCGCCGACAACGCGCGCGCCGACGTCGACTGGGTCAAGCGGGCCACCACCGCCAACAGCCGTGCCGCGCTGGACAACCTCAGGCAGCTCGCCGAGCGCTGGCGCCGCCTGGACGACCTCGTGCTGTCCTTCGAGGACTGCGTCCACGTCGACGCGCCCGCCGAGCCGGTCTACGACTTCCTGCACCGGTTCGGCGACCGGGCCGACGCGGTGCCCGGCGCCACCGGCATCGACATCACCGAGCACATGCCCGGGGTGCAGCTGATGACCGTGGAGCTGGCCGGCGCCGACGGGACGGCACGGACGACGGAGTCGGTACGGATCGGCTTCCCGCACGCCGGACGCATCGTCTACAAGGACATCCGGGACACCGAACAGCCCGCGCTGCTGGCCGCGCACACGGGGGAGTGGTCGGTCGAACCCGACCCCTGGGGCGCGGGCGTCACCGTCGTCGCCCGGCACCACGCGGTCCTCGACGAGGACGGCGTCCGCCGGCTGTACGGCGACGGCGCGGACGCGGTACGCCTCGCGCGGCAGGCGCTGCGCGCACGGCTCGCCGCGGACAGCGGCCGCGCGCTGCGGCTGGTCAGGGAGCACGCCGAGGGCGCCCTGGCCCGCGGAGTCTGACCCACGCCGCCGGCCGGCCCACGCCGCCGGCCGGCCCACCCGGGCACCGGGCCCACCCGGGCACCGGGCCCACCCGGGCACCGGGCCCACCCGGCCCCCGGGCCCACCCCGGCCACCGGGCCCCCCTGGCCCTGGCCCCTTGGCCTCCCGGCCCCCGGGCCACCCGGCCCACCCCGGCCACCTGGCCGACCGGGCCACGCGGTCCACCGGGCCGCCCGGTGGGCCGGGCCCCGGGTCCGTGCGTGCACATCGCGCCGAACGACCCCGTCCGCCTGGCCGGACGGGCTTGATGCTGGAGGTCCCCCGTGAAAGACAGCCTGGCCGCGGGCGCCGACACGTCCGCGGCCGCGGGACGGCCCGCCGCCCCGCCCACCCGGCGGGTGCCCGGCGACGCGCGCCTGCGGGCCCAGTACCTCGAGGACCTGCTCGGCGATCCCTTCGCCGCCGGCAACCCGCACGGCCAGCAGGCGCTGCTCGCCGCCGACGAGCGGCGCGAGGCACCGGCCGCCACCGAGGAACTCCTCGACCGCTTCGGCCTCGCCGCCGAGTTCGTGCCAAGAGCCCTGGGCGGCCGCCTCACCGGTGTCGAAGGGCTCGCCCAGGTGCTGCGGCCGGTGTTCCGGCGGGACGTGGCGCTCGGCTTCGGCGCGGGGATGACCGCCCTGTTCGCCGCGTCCGTGGTGTGGACCGCGGGCGACGAGCGCCAGCGCCGGGACCTGGCGCGGCGGCTGCTCGACGGCGGCCGGATCACCATCCTGCACCGCGAGTTCGCGCACGCCAACGCGATCCTGCGCGGCGAGTACACCGCACGCCCCGCACCCGGCGGCTTCACGGTGGAGGGCCGCAAGGAGGTCGTCATCAACGCCGACCGCGCCGACGCCTTCGTCGCCTACGTGCGCACCGCGCCCGGCGACGGCCCCGACAGCCACTCCGTGTTCCTGCTCGAGACCGACCGGCTCCCCGCGCCCGCCGTGCACCGGCTGCCGCGCGCCCGCACCCACGGCATGCGCGGCGCCCACTACGCCGGACTGGAACTTCAGCGCTGCCCCGTGCCCGCCGGCGCCCTGATCGGCAGGCTTGGCGAGGGGGTGTCGCTGTCCCTGCGCACCTTCCAGGTCAGCCGGGCCCTGGTGTCCGGCGGCGCCCTGGTCGGCGGCATGGACAGCGCGCTGCGCTACGCCGTGCGGGCCGCCGGCGAGTCCCGCCGGGGCCTGGTGCCGCGCGGCCGCCGCGGCCGGGTCCTGGCCGGGGTCTTCGCCGACCTGCTCGCCTGCGACGCTCTCGCCGTCGCCGGGCTGCGGCTGCTCGACCTGGCCCCCCAGCACGCTCTCATCCCGTCCGCCGCCGTCAAGTACGCCGTGTCCGCCCTGCTCCACGAGGACCTCGACGAACTCGCCGCGGTGCTCGGCGCCCGCGGCTACGACCGCGGCCCCGCCTACGGCGGCTTCCAAAAGCTCGTGCGCGACCTGCCGGTGGCCGGGCTCGGGCACGCCGGCACCGCCGACACCCAGGCCGTGCTCGTCCCCCACCTGCGCACCCTCGCCCACGCCGGCTGGCGCGGCGAGGCCGGACACGAAGCCCCATCCGCGCTGTTCACCCCCGGCGCCCCGAGCACCGCGCTCGACTTCCGGCGCCTGGACGCCGAGCCCCGCGACCCGCACAGCGGCTGCGACGGGCTGCTCGCCGCGCTGCTCGGCGCCGCCGCCCGGCTCGAGGGCAAACGCACCCGCGGCCCCCGATGGGCGGCACTGGCCGCCCTCGCCCGCGCCTTCGCCGGCGAGGTGCACAGCCTCGCCGAACGGTGCGCCACGCTCTTTTCCCGCCCCGACACCGGGACGCTCGCCCCGGCCGCGTACGTCCTCGTCGACCGCTACTGCCTGCTGCTGGCCGCCGCGTCCTGCCTCGCCGTCTGCGAGAACGCCGACCCCGGCGCCGCGGAAGGAGACCTGCTCGCCGGACCCGACTGGGCACTGCTCGCCCTGACCCGCTTCGGCCGCCGCCTCGGCCTGGAGGTCCCCGACCTGCCGGACGGCACCACGCAGGACCTCGCGGCCGCACTGGCCGACCGCTACCGCCGCGGACGGAGCTTCGACCTGTACGGGATGCGACTCGCCTGAACCCCACACCCCGCACCCCCACCCCGCACCCCCACCCCGCACCCGGGCCCGGGCCGGGCCCCGGCAAAACGGTTCTGCGCCGCGGCGGGCGGCCGGACGACGACACAAGGAGGCGAACGCCGTGCACCACAGTGAGCCCGCGGCCGCGCCGAAGGACGGCGGCCGCGTCACCGACGACATCCGCGCCCGCGACGTGGCCGCTGTCCTGGACACCCTGCACCGCCTGAGCGCCCTCGGCGTCATCGCCACCGCGCACGGCTCCGCCGTCGCACCGCCCGTGCACATCCCGCGCCCGGACAGCTCCTGGCTGCGGATCCGGGAGAACCTCCTGGACCGCGGGGCCACCGTGGCGTACGCGACCTGGACCGAGTGGCTGCCCGCGGTGCTCACCACGCCGCGCCTCAAACCCCTGCTCGGCCGCGACTGGAACCGCTACGCCGCCACCCGGGACCCCGCGGTGCGCAGCCGGTTCGCCGCGTCCCGGCTGCTCATCAAGTACACGGCGGCCGCCGCGCTCGGCATCGAAGCGCAGGACATCGACATCGCCTACCGGCTCGGCGGCCGCCCCTACCTGCGCGGCCTCGACCAGGTCGAGGTGGGCCTGACACACACCGGTGAGCTGATGGCCGTCGGGATCAGCCGGATGGGCCGGATCGGCCTGGACGCCGAACGCGCGGACCGGCGTTTCGACCTCGGCCTGATGCGCCGGCAGATGTGCACGCCGGCCGAGGCCGCGGAGCTGGCGGCGCTGGCGGAGGAGGAGCAGGCGGCCTGCGTGCTGCGGCTGTGGACGCTGAAGGAGGCGTACACCAAGGCGCTCGGCCAGGGCATGCGGCTGCCCTTCACCGAGTTCGGGTTCGGCCTCGCCCTCGGCGGGCTGCGCACCCCCGACGGCGCCGCGGCCCAGGGCGAGGAGTGGGCGTTCGCCAGCCATCCGGTGCTCGGCCGCTACCTGATCAGCGCGGCCTGCCACGACGCCGGGCTCGACCCGGCCGGGGACACCTCGGTCGGCACCATGCTGGACCGGCGGCTGCTCACGGCCATGACCCCGCCCGGCGACCAGGGCCCGGCCGTGGACATCTGAGCGGCCCGGCCGGGGACGCCCGAGCGGCCCGGCCGCGGACATCCGAGCGGCCCGGCCGGGGACGCCCGAGCACCGCGCGGTCGGTCCCGCGCCGCGAGTCAGTCCCGCTGCGGGGGCTCGCCCTCGGTGAACAGCACCCGGAACGACAGCTCGCCCAGCCGCCACCCGGCCGCGGTCCTGCGGGCCTCGCCGGAGGCGAGCGTGCCCGCGCGGAAGAGCGGCGGCCGGTCGCCGCCGGGATGGTGGACGTGCGTGGTCAGCACGTTGGCGCGGAACACGGCCCGGTCGCCGCGGATGCTCACCACCGCCGGGGAGCCCAGATGCTGGGTGGCCGCGAACGCCGCGAGCGAGGCGCGGTGCCACTCGGCCAGGCCGGCGCGCCCCTGGTGGCGGCTCATCGGGAAGGTGACGACCGCGTCCTCGGTGAACAGGCTGCGGGCCCAGGCCTCGTCGGGCTCCTCGTCGTCGAGCGTGACCAGATAGCGGCCCAGGAGTTCCGCGACCTGGGCGGCGTCGGCGAAATCGGCGGCCGGGGCCGAAGCGCCGGGCAGAAGACTGGAAGTCACCGCCCGAGCATGGCGCCGGGCGCGGCCGCCGTACCAGATCCCTGCCAGAGATCTGACATTCCCGGCCAAGTTCTGTAGCGGCTTGTAAAAAGCCTGTACCGCATTCGCTTTACCGTTTCTCCGTGGCCCGGCAATACTCGTCAAACATCAGTCGGGAGAGGGCGGATGAACAGCATTGACGCGGACGTGATCATAGTAGGAGCAGGTCCCACCGGACTCATGCTCGCGGGCGAGTTGAGTCTCAATGGAGTCTCCGTCCTGGTCGTCGACCGGCTTGCCGAGCCCATCAGTCAATCCCGTGCCCTCGGCTTTTCCGCGCGCACGATCGAGGAATTCGCGCAGCGCGGGCTCATTTCCCGGCTCGGCGATGTCGATGTCATTCCGTTCGGTCATTTCGGTGGTGTGCCGCTCGACTACCGTGTCCTTCCGGGCGGTTCCTACGGTGCCCGCGGCATCCCCCAGTCCCTCACCGAGGCCATGCTGGCCGGCTGGGTCGCCGAGCGCGGCGTCGAGGTGCGCCGCGGCATCGAGGTCACCGGCGTCGAGCAGGACGAGGAGGGGGCAGGCGTCCGCATCGCCGGCCCCGAGGGCACGGCAATGCTCCGCGGCCGCTACGTCGTGGGCTGCGACGGGGCCCGCAGCGTGGTCCGCACCAGCGCCCGGATCGACTTCCCCGGCACCGAGCCCACCGTCGAGCTGCGTTTCGCCGACATCGCGGGCGTGAGGCTGCGGCCGCGGTTCAGCGGCGAGCCGGTGCCCGGCGGCATGGTCATGGTGCTGCCGCTCGGCCCGGACCGCAGCCGCGTCATCTACTACGACCGTGCACGGCCGCTGCGCACCGGAGCGGGCCCGATCACCTTCGAGGAGGTCGCCGAGGCGTTCGGGCGGCTGTCCGGCGAGGGCATCAGCGCCGCCACCCCGCTGTGGGTATCCTCCACCACCGACGTCAGCCGGCAGGCCGCCCAGTACCGCAAGGGCCGCATCCTCCTCGCCGGCGACGCCGCCCACATCCACCTGCCCATCGGCGCCCAGGGCATGAGCGCCGGCATCCAGGACGCCGTCAACCTCGGCTGGAAACTCGCCCTGGACATCAAGGGCCGGGCCCCCAAGGGGCTGCTCGACACCTACCACAGCGAGCGCCACCCGGTCGGCGCCCGCATCCTGGCCAACACCCTCGCCCAGCGCACCCTCTACCTCGGCGGGGACGAGGCCGACCCGCTGCGCCAGGTGTTCGGCGAACTGGTGCGGCACGAGGACGTGCAGCGCCACCTGGTCGGCATGGTCACCGGGCTCGACATCCGCCACGACGTCGGCTGCGACCGTCACCCGCTGCTCGGCCGCCGCCTTCCCGACCAGCAGATCACCCGCGACGGCGTCAAACAGAGCGTCTACACCCTCCTCCACGCCGGGCGCGGGCTGCTGCTGGACCTGACCGGCGACGCCGGGCTGCGCGCCGCGGCCCGGGGGTGGTCCGACCTGATCGACACCGTCACCGTGCAGGGCCTCGAGGGCGAGGGGGGCCTGGGCGCCGTCCTGGTGCGCCCCGACGGCTACGTCGCCTGGGCCGGCGCCGCCGGCGAGGGGCCCGCCGCCGGCGTCACCGGCATGCCGCTGACCGACGCACTCGCCCGCTGGTTCGGCCCCGCCCGCTGACCGGGGCCCACCCGCCTGTTTGGGACCGTAACGCACCTCCTTGAACGGAAGCGAAGGAACCATGCCGATCATCTCCACCCAGGACAACTACCTGACCGTCCTCAACCTGTTCACCACCGACACCCCCGAGCACCAGGCACAGTTGCTCACCGAGATGGGCAAGATCGTCGACGCGGCGGCCTACGAGGGATGGATCTCCTCCACCGTGCACGCCGGGCAGGACAGCCCCGGCACCGCCAACCTGATCCAGTGGCGCAGCGGCGAGGACCTTCAGAAGCGGTACGCCGGTGAGGAGTTCAAGCACCGCACGCTGCCCGTCTTCCGGGAGATCACCACGGCCATCCGGCTGCTGCAGAACGAGATCGTCTTCACCCAGACCCACCCCCGGCTCGGCGGCCGCATCGAGGTCTCACCGGACCGTGACGACTACACCGCCATCGAGGTGTACCGGGTCGGCGAGGCCGACCAGGCCGAGCTGATCAAGCTCCTGGGCGAGGGCCAGGACTGGCTGGTGAACGTCCCCGGCTACCGCTCGCACAGCGTCTTCAGGGGCCTGCGCGCGATGTTCGTCGAGGGTGCCTTCGCCGTCGTCTACTCCCAGTGGGACAGCAAGGACAGCTACGAGGCCTTCCGCGACCTGCCGCACGAGCGCAAGCCCAGGCCCCGGCGCACCAACGACGAGCGCATCACCGAGCTGACCGTCGAGCGCGACGCGAACACCTACCGCGTGGTGCACACACGCGCCGCCGGCCACTAGCCCCGCACCCCCGCACCCCGCACCCGCACCCCCACCCCGCACCCGGCACCCGGCGCCCTGACCGGCGCCCGGCGCAGGGCGGCCCGTGCGGCGTCCGGCGTCCCCGCCGGCGGTGCGCCAACCCGCCCCGAGCCACGCACCGGATCTCCTCAAGGAGCGAAAACCTATGCACAGCACGCTGATCGTGGCCCGTATGGCGCCCGGTTCGGGCGCGGACGTCGCCAGGCTGTTCGCCGATTTCGACGCCACGGACATGCCGCACCGGATGGGCACCCGGCGACGCCAGCTGTTCGCCTTCAACGGCCTGTACTTCCACCTGCAGGACTTCGACGAGGACAACGGCGGCGAGCTGATCCAGGGCGCCAAGGACGACCCGCGCTTCGTGCGGATCAGCGACGACCTCAAACCGTTCATCGCACCGTACGACCCGGCGACCTGGCGCTCCCCGGCCGACGCCATGGCACAGCGCTTCTACCGGTGGGAGGCGACCGCCTGAGCGGGCGGCGCACCGCAGCCGCCGGCACGCCGGGCGCCCGTGCCCGCGCGACCACGAGAACCGATCGGCTGGGGCCGCAAGGCCCCGAGATTGCGAAGGAAGTACCCATGCCCAGCATCCAGTTCACCCTCGACGACCTCAGGCGGATCCTTCTCGAGGCCGCGGGCGCCGACGAGAACGTCGACCTCGCCGGCGACATCCTGGACACCACCTTCGAGGTGCTCGGCTACGAGTCCATCGCCCTGCTGGAGACCGGCGGCCGCATCGAACGCGAGTACGGCATCGTCCTGGACGACGACGACCTCGCCGACGACATCACCCCGCGCGACCTGATCGACGCCGTCAACGCCCAGCTGTCCCCGGCCGGGGCCCGCGCCGCCTGAGAGGAGCACCCCATGTCCGACACCACGCGCAGGGTCGCCCTCGTCACCGGCGCGACCAGCGGGATCGGCCTGGAGGTCGCCCGCCTGCTGGCGGTCCAGGGCCACCGGGTCTTCATCGGCGCACGCGACGCCGACAACGTCGCCCTGACCGCCAAGGCGCTGCGCGAGGAGGGCCTGGACGTCGACGGCCGCCGGCTCGACGTGTGCGACGCCGCGTCCGTCAAGGAGTTCGTGCGCAGCGCCGTCGCCGCCTTCGGCACCGTCGACGTGCTCGTCAACAACGCCGGGCGCTCCGGCGGCGGCCCCACCGCGGAGATCACCGACGAGCTGTGGGACGACGTCATCGACACCAACCTCAACAGCGTCTTCAGGATGACCCGCGAGGTCCTCACCACCGGCGGCATGCGCGCCAAGGACCGCGGCCGGATCATCAACATCGCCTCCACCGCGGGCAAGCAGGGCGTCGTCCTGGGCGCCCCCTACTCGGCCTCCAAGCACGGCGTCGTCGGCTTCACCAAGGCCCTGGGCAACGAGCTGGCCCCCACCGGCATCACCGTCAACGCCGTCTGCCCGGGCTACGTCGAGACACCCATGGCCCAGCGGGTGCGGCAGGGCTACGCCGACGCCTACGGCACGAGCGAGGCGGAGATCCTCAAGAAGTTCCAGGCCAAGATCCCGCTCGGCCGTTACTCCACGCCCCAGGAGGTCGCGGGCCTGGTCGGCTACCTCGCCTCCGACACCGCCGCCTCCATCACCTCCCAGGCCCTCAACGTCTGCGGCGGCCTCGGCAACTTCTAGCGCAGCCGGCCGCGCAGGCCCCCTCCCCGCGCGGCCGCTGTGCCACGTCCGCGCAGTCAGCCAGCATCCCCTAGGAGAAGACGTCGCCATGACGACTCGTGAGGTCGAGCACGAGACCACCATCCATGCACCGGCCGCCGCCGTCTACCGCCTCCTGGCCGAGGTGGCCAACTGGCCGCGGATCTTCCCGCCCACCATCTACGCCGACCGGGAGGAGTGCGGCGCCGGCCAGGAACGCATCCGTATCTGGGCCACCGCCAACGGCGAGCCCAAGACGTGGACCTCGCGCCGCACCCTGGATGCCGAGGCCCTGCGCATCACCTTCCGGCAGGAGGTGACGGCGCCGCCGGTCGCCGCCATGGGCGGCACCTGGATCGTCGAACCCATGACCGGGGACACCTCACGCGTGCGGCTCCTGCACGACTACCGGGCCGTCGACGACGACCCGCACGACCTGCTGTGGATCGAGCGGGCCGTGGACGAAAACAGCACCGCCGAACTCGCCGCCCTCAAGGAGAACGTCGAACGCGACCACGCCGCACAGGCACAGGAGCTGACCTTCTCCTTCACCGACACCGTGACGATCGACGGCTCGGCCAAGGACGCCTTCGACTTCGTCAACGAGGCCGGGCTGTGGCCCGAGCGGCTGCCGCACGTGGCCCGCGTCCGCTTCACCGAGGACACCCCGGGCCTGCAGGAACTTCAGATGGACACCCGCGCCAAGGACGGCTCCACGCACACCACCAAGTCCTACCGGGTCGCCATCGGCCACCACCGCATCGCCTACAAGCAGGTCACGCTGCCGGCACTGATGACCCTGCACACCGGCGTGTGGACCTTTAAGGACACCGACGACGGAGCAGCCGTGGCCAGCTCCCAGCACACCGTCACCCTCAACACCGACAACATCGCCAGGATCCTCGGCCCCGAGGCCACCGTCGCCGACGCCCGCGCCTATGTGCACGGCGCGCTCAGCACCAACAGCCTGGCCACCCTCGGCCACGCCAAGGACCACGCGGAGCGGATGCGCTGACATGGCCGGCGCGCACACCCACGGCCCCACGCCGCAGGCCGGGCCCGCCGAAACGGTCGACACCCAGGTGATCGTCGTCGGCGCGGGCCCGGCCGGCCTGCTCCTGGCCGGGGAACTGGCCCTGCGCGGCATCCAGGTGACCCTCCTCGAGCGGCGCCACGGCCCGGACACCGCCTCCCGCGCCTCCACCCTGCACGCCCGCACCATGGAGGTGCTGGACAGCCGCGGCCTGCTCGCCGACCTGGGCAGCCCGCCGTGCGAGGTGCGCGGCCACTTCGGCGGCATCCCCCTGGACCTGACGCTGCCCACCCCCTACCCCGGGCAGTGGAAGGTCGCGCAGACCAGGACCGAGTCCGTCCTGGAGGAGTGGGCGCTCGGCCTCGGCGCCGACCTCAGATGCGGCCACACCCTGCACACGGTCGATGACCGCGGCTCGCACGTCGAGGCCGCCGCCACCGGCCGCCGCGGCGGCCGCCTCACGCTGCGCGCCGCCTACCTCGTCGCCTGCGACGGCCAGGACTCCACCGTGCGCCGCCTGATGGGCGCCGCCTTCCCCGGCACCCCGGCCGCCCGTGAACTGCTGCGCGCCGACGTCGACGGCATCGACATCCCCACCCGGCGCTTCGAGAGGCTCCCGGGCGGCTTCGCCGTCGCCGCCCGCAACCCGGCCGGCATCACCCGGGTCATGGTCCACGAGTTCGGCGCCGAGGTCCGCCAGCACGCCGGCAACCCGCACTTCGAGGAGATCGCCGCCGCCTGGAAACGCGTCACCGGCGAGGACATCACCGGCGGCACCCCGCTGTGGGTCAACCACTTCGACGACGAGAACCGGCTCCTGGCCCGCTACCGGCACGGCCGGATCCTGTTCGCCGGAGACGCCGCCCACCGCCAGATGCCCATCGGCGGCCAGGCCCTCAACCTCGCCCTCCAGGACGCCCACAACCTCGGCTTCAAACTCGCCGCCGCCGTCGACGGCACCGCACCCGCAGGGCTCCTGGACAGCTACGACAGCGAACGCCGCGCCGTGGGCGCCGCCGTCCTGGCCAACATCCGCGCCCAGGCCCTGCTGCTCCTGGGCGGCCCCGAGGTGGAGCCGCTGCGCACGGTGCTCGCCGAACTCATCGCCTACGACGACGTACGCACCCGCCTCGCCGCAATGATCAGCGGACTCGACATCCGCTACGACGTCGGCGGCCCCGAACACCCGCTGGGCGGCGCCCGCCTGCCCCACCTCGGGCTCCGCGTCGCAGACATCGTCTGCACCACGGCCGACCTGCTGCGCTCCGGACGCGGGCTGCTCCTGGGACTGGGCGGCCCGCCGCCGCCCCTCCACGCGCACCTGGCCGACCGCATCGACTCGGTCACCGCCCACCCGGTGCACGCCTCGCCGCTCGCGGGCACGCCCGCCGTCCTGGTCCGGCCCGACGGCCACGTCGTCTGGACGGGCGGAGGAGACGGCGAGGGCCTGGCCCGCGCGGTCGCACGGTGGTTCGGCTCCCCCTGAGACACACGGGGATCCCCAAGATCCACAGGATCCCGCTCACGACCCCGCCCGCGCACCGGCGCAGCCCGCCGCCTTGGCCACCCCCCGCCCGCACGAGCACGGACCACCGTTGACTAAAGAGGGATGACACGACCATGCAGGACACCAGGATGGACGCCGACGTCATCGTCGTGGGCGCGGGCCCGACCGGACTGATGCTCGCGGGCGAACTCCGCCTCGGCGGGGCCGAGGTGATCGTGCTCGACAAGCTGGTCGAGCCCACCGGCCAGTCCCGCGGCCTGGGCTTCACCGCCCGCGCCATGGAGGTCTTCGACCAGCGCGGGCTGCTGCCCCGCTTCGGGCAGGGCGAGAGCCTCGAGGTCAGCGACGTCGGCCACTTCGGCGGCGTCCAGTTCGACTTCACCGCCCTTGAGGGCGCCCACTTCGGCGCCCGCGGCATCCCGCAGAGCCAGACCGAGGCGGTCCTCGCCGACTGGGCCGCCGGCCGCGGCGCCGACATCCGCCGCGGCCACGAGGTCCTCGACCTGGCCGACGGCTTCCTGGACGGCGACCACGTCGAGGTCACCGCCCGCACCCCGCACGGCGTGCGGCGGCTGCGCGCCCGCTACCTGGTCGGCTGCGACGGCGGCAAGAGCACCGTGCGCAAGCTCGCCGGCATCGACTTCCCCGGCACCGAGGCGACCCGCGCCATGTTCCTCGCCGACGTCACCGGCCTCGACCTCAGGCCCCGCTACCTCGGCGAGGCCCTCCCCAACGGCATGGTGATGGCCGCCCCGCTGAAGGAGGGCGTGCACCGCATCATCGTCTGCCCGCACGGCGCCGCCGCCCGCGGCGCCGACGACACCGTCACCTTCGAGGAGGTCGCGAAGGCCTGGGAGCACATCACCGGCGAGGACATCAGCGGCGGCGGCGCCCAGTGGGTCAGCTTCTTCAGCGACGCCACCCGCCAGGCCGCCCACTACCGGCGCGGCCGCATCCTGCTCGCCGGGGACGCCGCCCACATCCACCTGCCCGCCGGCGGCCAGGGTCTGAGCACCGGCGTGCAGGACGCCGCCAACCTCGGCTTCAAACTCGCCGCCGTCGCCACCGGCCGCGCCGGCCAGGACCTCCTGGACACCTACCACGCCGAACGCCACCCGGTGGGCCGCCGCCTGCTGATGAACACCCGCGCCCAGGGCATGGTCTTCCTCGGCGGTACCCCGGCCGAGCCGCTGCGCCGGATCCTGACCGAACTCACCGGCTACGACACCGTCCGCCGCCACCTCGCGGGCATCGTCTCCCACCTCGACATCCGCTACGACGTCACCGACGACACCGGTCAGGTGGCCCACCCGCTGCTCGGGCGCCGCCTGGGCAAGCTCCCGCTGAGCGGACCCGACGGCCACACGGACACGTTCCCTCTGCTGCACGCCGGCCGCGGCGTCCTGCTCGACCTCGCCGGCGACACCCGCCTGCGCGAGGCCGCCGCCGGCTGGGCCGGCCGCGTCGACGTGGTGACGGCCACCCCCGCCACGGCCGACGCCGGCGCCGTCTTCGCCGGCGCCCAGGCGGTACTGGTCCGCCCCGACGGCCACGTCGCATGGACCCACACCGGCGGCACCGACGGCCTGGGCACCGCCCTGACCCGCTGGTTCGGCACACCCCTCCAGGGCTGACCGGCCCGCGGCCGAAGGCGGGGGACGCAGCGGACGAGGGGCGCTACCCGGGTCTCCGGGCGGCGCCCCTCGTGTGCGTGGCAAGCCGCTGTCAGTTGAGCACCCAGGCCGATCCGTGGCGGGTGAACCCGATGTGCGGGTAGTAGTCGACGGCCGCGGGCGCGGACAGCAGCACGAGCTTGGCCTGCGGTGCCTCGCCGCGCGCGGCGTCGATCAGGGCACGGCCGATGCCGGAGCGCTGACGGTCCTTGACGACGGCGATGTCCGAGACGTAGGTGACGTAGGAGAAGTCGGAGACGGCGCGCACGATGCCCAGGAGCGTGCCCTCGTCGTCGCGGGCGACCAGCACGAGGTTGGCGTTGTTCACCATGGCCGCGAACCGCTCCCGGTCCTTGACGGGGCGCCGCTCGCCCAGGCCCGAGGCGTGGTAGACGCCGAGGACCTCGTCCAGGTCGAGCGCCGCCCCCGCCACGCGGTCAATCTTCCAGCTCATGCAGCTTCTCCAATCGGGTGCGGATCACATCATGATGGGCGAGATGGCGCTCGGGGCCGAGCCCGGCCGCCAGGTCGATGCCCTCCTTGGCCAGGGACGCCCCGAAGTGCTCGCCCGTCGCCAGGGTGTGGTTCGCCGCGGCCTGCACGCTGCGGTAGGCGCGTTCGCGTTCCATGCCCGCGCCCAGGAGTTCGGCGAGGACCGAGGAACTGTGCACCAGGCCGTCGGTGGCGTCGATGTGGGCGCGCATCCGGTCGGCGTCGACGGTGAGCGAGGCCACCAGCTCGGCGGCCTTGGTCACCTGGAAGTGGCCGACGCAGAGACTGTCCGGGAGGATGACCCGCTCCACGCTCTGGTGGGCGAGGTCGCGTTCGTGCCACAGCGCCACGTTCTCCAGTGCCGTGTCGGCGTAGCCGCGCAGCAGGCGGGCGAGCCCGCACAGCCGCTCGCTGGTGGTGGGGTTGCGTTTGTGCGGCATGGCGCTGGAGCCCTGGTAGGCGCCGGTACGCCGCTCCTCGACCTCGCGGACCTCGGTGCGCTGCAACAGCCGCAGCTCCAGGGCGATCTGTTCCACGCAGGCGCCCAGGGTGGCCACGGCCTGCAGGAGCTGGGCGTGCCGGTCCCGGGCGACGACCTGGCTGGGCGCGGGCTCGACGCCCAGGCCGAGGGCGGTGCACACGTGCTCCTCCACGCGCGGGTCGATCAGCGCGTAGGTGCCCACGGAGCCGGAGACGGTGCCCACGGCGACGGCCTCGCGGGCGGCGGCGAGCCGGCCAAGCGAGCGGTCCACGGCGAAGGCGTGCCCGGCGAGTTTGTGCCCGAAGGTGGTGGGTTCGGCGTGCACGCCGTGGGTGCGGCCCACCATCGCGGTGTCCCAGTGCTCCAGGGCCCTGTCGGTCAGCACCCGGCGCAGGTGCCGGGCGGCGCCGGTGAGCAGGTCGGTGGCGCGGGCCAGGGTGTGGCCCAGCGCGGTGTCGACGAGGTCGTAGCTGGTCATGCCGAGGTGCACCCAGCGCGCGGAGGAGTCGGGGATGTCCTCGCAGTAGGCGGCGAGGAAGGAGAGCACCTCGTGGTCGCGTTCCCGTTCGATCTCGGCGACCCGCTCCGGGTCGGGGACGCGGGCGCGGCGCATGTCCTCGACCGCCTCGTGCGGTACGCGGCCGAGGGCGGCCTGCGCCTCGGAGGCGAGGATCTCCACCCGCACCCAGGTGGCGTAGCGGGATCGGTCGTCAAAGAGGCCGGCCATCTCGGGCAGCGTGTAACGGGCAATCATGCGGGGCCTTCCTCTTCGCAGGGACCGGCAGGGGACGGGCTCTCGGCGGGGAAATCGCTGCGGCGCAGGTCAGTAGGCGCCGAAGTACTCACGCTGCTCCCACTCGGTGACCTGCCCCGCGGCGGGCGCCATCTGGCCGCACCAGGCCTCGTAGCGGCGCAGTTCGCTCTCCTTGAGCTTGGTGAGGCAGGCGGCCAGCGGCTCGCCGAGCAGCTGGGCGGCGCGGCCGGCGCGGAAGGCGTCGAGGGCCTCGCGCAGCTGCTGCGGCACCAGAGCAACACCGCCGGCCCCCGCGGTGGTGTCAGGGTCTGCGGTGCTGCCGGCCTCCGCGGGGTCTGCGGGGGTGGCCTGGCCGGTCATGCCCTCAAGTCCCGCGAACAGTTGCGCGGCGATGTTCAGGTAGGGGTTGGCGCACGGCTCGCCGATCCGGTTCTCGATGTGGGCGCCGGCGCCGTGGCCGACGACGCGGAGCATCGCGCTGCGGTCCTCCTGGCTCCAGCCGAGCCGGGTGGGCGCGAGGGTGTGCCGGGCGTCGAGCCGCCGGTAGCCGTTGACGGTGGGCACCGAGAGCAGGAACAGCTCGCGTGCGAAGGACAGCAGCCCCTCGGCGTAGGCCTTGCCCTGCGGGGACAGGCCACCGAAGGGGCCCTCGGTGCCGAACAGGTTGCCGCCCGAGGCGAGGTCGGTGACCGACTGGTTCAGGTGCCAGCCGCTGGGGTCGGCGGCGTCGATGAGCGGCTGCGACATGAAGGAGGCGTGGTGGCCGCGGCGGGCGCACCAGCTCTTGGTGACCGTGCGGAAGAGCAGCATCGCGTCGGCGGTGTCCAGCGCGGACATCGGGTGGAACGTCGTCTCTACCTGCCCGGGCCCGGACTCGTGCTCCATCGACCGCAGCGGCAGGCCCAGGGCGAGCAGGTGCAGGGCCAGCGGGTCGGTCAGGGGGGCGACGGTGTCGTAGTGGGCGTCGAGGTTGAACTGGTAGCCGGCGTTCAGGGCGGCCACGCGCGGCGCCCGGCCCTGCAGGCCGAAGCCGTTGCCGGTGTTGCCGGGCGCGTCGTCGAGCCGCCGGGTGAGGTACCACTCGACCTCCAGGCCGAGGACGGGGGCCAGGCCCTGCCCGGTGTACCGGTCGATGACGCGGCGCAGCACGGCCCGCGAGGACAGCGGGTGTGGGCTGCCGTCGCGCAGGTACTCGTCGCCGATCACCCAGGCGGTGCGGGCGGCGCCGCCGGGCAGCACCTGGAAGGTGAGCGGGTCGGGGACGAGGATGAAGTTCCCGGCGCCGGCGATCTCGTCGACGCCGATGCCGTGCTCGCCGAGGAAGTCGACGGCGACGGCGTGCCCGGTGTCGAAGACGAACGGCCCGGGGCTGAAGTTCATGCCGTTGCGCAGCACGGTACGGAACGCCTCGGCGGTGAGGGTCTTGGAGCGGGCCAGTCCGTGCGGGTCGCCGAAGACGAGACGGACGAAGTCGAGACCGGCGAGGCTCGCCTCGATCCGCCGGGCGGCGTCGGTACGGGCGTCGTCCCACAGCCCGTGATCGGCCACGAACGAGGGCCGCCCGACGCTGCCCTCCGCGGCCGGCGAGGACCATGACCTGGCGTACATGAAAACGTCCTTTCCACGGGTGGGGGTCACCGGGCGGCGGCGGGCTCCAGGGCCCGTACGGCGGGCGGATGCACCGGTGTGCCCAGGTCCGCCTCCAGGCGCCCGGCGAGCGAGAGGACCAGGTCGTCCGCGCCGACGGGCCCGACCAGCTGCAGGCCGGCCGGCAGCCCGGAGCGGGTCAGTCCGGCGGGCAGCGACAGGGCCGGCTGGCCGGTCATGTTGAAGGGGTAGGAGGCGGGCGCCCAGGCCAGCCACCGCAGGTCCCGCGGGTCGGCCGCCCAGGCCGGGCCGATGGCGCCGGCGGCGAACGGCTCGACGGGCACGGTGGCCATGGCCAGGACGTCGTAGCGGTCCATGACGGTGCGCAAGGTGGTGCGCAGGCCCTGGCGGACCTCCTCGGCACGGATCACGTCGGCGCCGCTGAGGGTGCGGCCGTGCCGGATCACCTCCAGGCGGCCGGGATCGGCCCACTCGTCGTCCTCGGGCCGGGCCCCGGCCGCCTCGGAGGCGGCCAGGAGGTCGACGAGCGCGGGGTAGAGGTGGGTGCAGCGCACCTCGACGTCCTCGACCAGGTGGCCCTGCCCGAGCAGGGCCAGACGGGCCTGCTCGGTGACCTCGCGGACCTCCTCGCAGGTGCCGTCGTACTCGATCCAGCCGATCCTGAGCACCCCCTCGCCACGGGGCGCGTCGAGGGAGCCGAGGGCGGAGTCGGGGTCGGCCGGGTGCGGGCCCGCCATGACCTGCCCGAGCAGCGCGGCGTCGGCGACGGTGCGGGCCAGGGGGCCCTGGTGGGCGAGCCGGTCGGCGCTGTTGGGAACATACGGGATGCGGCCCAGGGACGGCTTGTAGCCGACGACGCCGCAGAACGCCGCCGGGATCCGGATCGATCCCGAGCCGTCGGTGCCCAGCGCGCCGTCGCACAGGCCCATGGCCACCGCGGCGGCGGCGCCGCCGCTGGAGCCGCCCGCGCTCAGGCGCGGGTCGTAGGGGTTGCGGGTGGGCGGGGCGACGCGGCTGACCGTCGAGGCGCTCCAGCCGTACTCGGAGGTGGCGGTCTTGCCGACGACGACCGCCCCGGCGGCACGCAGCCGGGCCACGGCGGGGGCGTCCTTTCGGGGCCGGTCGTTGGGCAGCAGCGAGCCGCGGCCGGTGGGCAGGTCGCGGGTCTGCAGCAAATCCTTCACGCAGACGGTGACGCCCAGCAGCGGCATGGCCTGCCAGGCGTCGGCGCCCCGTTCGCGGATGTGCGCATCGGCGCGTTCCGCCGCGCGCAGCGCCTCCTCGCCCGCGACGGCGACGTAGGCGTCGAGGGTGTCCCGCTCGCGGACAGCCCTCAGGACGGCACGGGTGTGCTCGACGGCGGACAGCTCGCCCTGCCGCAGGAGTTCCCTGGTGTGGCTGATGCCGCGGGCGGTCATCGCTCTCCCTTCAGGACGCTTTGGGGACCTGGCCGCCCGGGGAGGCCGCAGCCGCCGGCCCCCGGCCCGTGACGGCCTTCCAGTGCCAGCCGGAGTCGAACGCGGTGACCTCCAGTGCCATCCCGGCGGCGACGAGTCGGGCGGCGAGCGAGGTGGCCTGGGCGATGAACGCCGACACCTGGTGCGCGGCGAGCAGGTCCTGCTCGTCGAACGGGTCACCGGCGCAGCGCAGCAGCCTGAGGTCCATGAAGCCCTCGAAGCGGCGCCCGTCGACCTCCACGGCGTGCGGGGAACGGATCGAGAACCGCACGTTGTTGTTGACGTGCCCGTGGTGGTGCTGGTCGGAGAAGAACGCGATGTCCGGGATGACGGGCGGCACGAAGTGGTCGCGGGCCGTCACCTCGGGCACGCGCGGCAGGTTGCCGGCCACGAAATGCCAGGAGTTGTACTGCATGCGCGAGGACATCGCCCAGGCCGCGTCGGCCAGCGCGGCCGTAGAGCCGCCGAAGTGGACGGCGGCCTGGGGCCGGGGCACCACGCAGCAGAAGAAGCGGGTGATGTCCCAGTCGCAGATCTCCGCCCAGCTCTCCCCGCGCAGCGCCCGTACCAGGTCGGGCAGCGACCGCATGCCGCGGCTCATCGCGAAGTCGGCGCCGAAGGCGTCCGCGGCCGCGGCCACGCTCTCGTACACCAGCGACTCCAGGCCGGTGCCGAAGCCGCCGTGCGGTTCGGCGAGCCAGCCGGGCGCGGCGGCCAGGCTCTCGCCCAGCTCGGCGAGCGTACGGCCGGCCAGCGGCAGCCCGGCGCGCAGACGCTCGGTGACGGCGTCCTGACGGGCGCGGGCGGCGGCACCGGGCGCGGCGGCCACCCGCTCCACCTTGTGCATCAGCGCACCGTGGATCTCCCGGTACAGCTGGGCGTGGGCGCCCACCGACCGGCGGCGCTCGCGCAGTGCGCCGGCGAGCCGGTCCAGGTCGGCCACCCGGTGCGAGGCGGCGGCGGGCACCGGCTCGGCGCCGGGTACGGCGTTGTAGAGGCGGCGCACCCGCTCCAGCGTGTCGGCGACGTGGTCGACGGTCAGCTGGGTGCCGTTGGCCTCCTCGATGCGGCCGAAACCGGCCGAGCGGATGAGCAGCGTGAGGCAGACCAGCAGCTGGATGTCCTGGTCGGACCACAGCTGAAGCGGCAGGCCGATGAGCGCGCTGAGGGCGCAGTCGGGGTGGCCGGGCCAGAGGGTCTTGCCGGTCAGGGTGTTGCGGCCCCGGAAGTTCGTGTACTGCGTGTCCTCCTGGTAGAGGACGAACGGGGCGGTGCGCAGGGCCGCCTCCCGGGCCTGGACGAGCAGGGCGTCGCGGCCTGCGGCGCCCTGCGCGGCGAGCCAGGCGCGGCAGTCGGCGGCACGGGCGGCGCCGCGCTTGTGGGCGCGCCCGAGTTCGTCCTGGTAGGCGGCGAGGGCGGCACGGCTCCAGGGCACGCGGCGCACCCCGCCGACCAGGTCACGGGGGTCGAGGGGGCGGGCGCCGGGGGTGCGCACGGCGATGCGGCCGCCGGCCGTCAGGCCGATCTCGCCGAGGAAGACGGGGGGTTCACCGCCGTCGGGGGCCGCCTTGGCGGCCGCCGCCGTCCGCGTCGCGGCCGCGCCGCCCGCGGTGGTGTCGGCGGTGTCGTCCGCATCCCGCCAGCTCAGGCCGCACAGCGCGGTCAGGGCGGCCTGCTCCACGGAGTTCAGGGCGCGCAGCTGGATGCCGGCGGGGACGTGTCCGTCCAGGGTGAGCAGGACCTGAAGACTCGCCCGCAGGTCCCCGGCCTCGGCCGCGCGCCGCCACACGCGCTTGAGCAGCCCGGAAAACCCGGCGTCGGCTTCACGGACGCGGTCCGGTTTGGCCGTGCTTCCGGCGGGCAGGCCGAGCCGGCTGGGACGGCGGCTGATCCGCTTCCTGGCGTTGGCGGCGCGGCGGGACTCGGGGCGCCCTGCGGGGTCCTTCATGCCGCACTCTCGGCGGTGAGCTCGATGTGGTTCCACATCGCGTCGTCGGTCGGGGTCCAGTCCTCGTCCACGTAGATGCAGTCGACCGGGCACTCCAGCACGCAGGCGGGGCAGCCCGAGCACAGCTCGGGGACGATCACCACGTCCAGGCCCCGGTCGAAGACGGCACCGAACTCCGCCGGACAGCCTCGCAGGCAGCTGTCGCAGGTGATGCACTCGGACGGCTCGATACGGCGCGGGGGCTTCTTCCAGTTGCCGGCGCGGGAGCGTCGGGCGATGCGATCGGCGCGCTCCGACAGCGCGGCAGACGAGGCAAGCTTCTTCACAGGATCGGCCCCCTCCGGGACTCTTCTCGGCCACGGCCAAGACGGACGGTCCCGATCGTCACCGGGCCCTCTCGACTGCCCCCGGAGCGCGGGTGGGAACCGGCTGGAGTCCCGCCGCGCCCGCTCGAGCCGGCTGCGAGCGCGGCCCGTCCACGGCACCGGAGCGTGGGTGTGCCAGGCGCGCACCCGGCCCTTCACGGCCGGGGTGCGCGCCGACCTGCCCGCCCGCGGGCCGGCCGCTCGGGCCGCCCGCCGCCCACCACGGAGGAATCCATGCCGCTGCCGCCCGCCCGCCTCGTCCGGGCCGTCGAAGGCGTGCGCACCGGTCTGCGGAGGCTGGCACAAAAGCTGGCCCCCGCACCGTTCTCGCTGCTGGAGATGGTCCAGGGCGCCATGCTCAGCCAGGCCCTCTACGCCGCCGCGGAGCTGCGCGTCGCCGAGGCGCTCAGCAACGGCCCGCTGCCCGCCGGCGCTCTCGCCGAGCGCGTCGGCGCCCACCCCGAGACGCTGCACCGGCTGATGCGGCTGCTCGCCTCCAACGGTGTCTTCGCCGAACGCAAGGACGGGGCCTTCGCACTGTCCCCGATGGGCAAGGCGTTGCTGGAGGACGCCCCGATGTCCATGCGCGGCATCGCGGTGCTCATGGGCCACCCGGTCCACTGGGAGGACTGGTCGCACTTCGTGGACGCGGTGCGCTCCGGCGAGCCGAGCCTGCCCAAGCTGCGCGGCATGACGGCGTTTGAGTTTCTTGAGGCCAAGCCGGAGTACGGCGAGGTGTTCATGAAGGGCATGGGCGCCATGTCCGCCACCGAGACCGAACCGGTCCTGGCCGCCTACGACTTCTCGCGGTTCGCCACGGTCGTGGACTTCTGCGCCGGCCGCGGCGAACTGCTCGCCGGCATCCTGAAGAAGTCCCCGGGCGTGCGGGGGATCCTCGCCGACCCGCGGGTGGACGGCAACGGCGCGGCGCAGTACCTGGCCGAGCAGCAGGTCGCCGACCGGTGCGAGGTGGTGGCCGCCGACCTGTTCGGGCCGGTGCCCGAGGGCGGGGACGCCTACATCCTCAAGCACATCGTGCACGACTGGCCCGAGGAGCGGGCCCTTGAGATCCTGCGCAACGTGCGCGCCGCGATGCGGCCCGGCGGGCGGCTGCTGCTGATGGAGATGGTCGTGCCGCAAAAGCCGAACGCCGCGCACGCCTCGAAGCTGGTCGACCTGTGGCTGATGCTGCTCGTGGGCGGCAAGGAGCGCACCGCCGCCCAGTACGCGCAGCTGCTTAACGAGGCGGGCTTCCGGCTGGAGCGGGTGGTGCAGACGGCGGGGGCGATCTCGGTCGTGGAGGCAAGCGTCCGTTGACTTGCACCTCGGGCTGAAGCCCGAGGATTCTGGCCTTCTCGATCGTTGCTGTGCCGCTACGCGGCACGGGGTTCGGTCGGGAATCCGTGGCTTCCTGTTTCTTCGCGCTGTGCCGGGATTGCTCCTGGTCTTACCGGCGCTCCGCAGGCCGATACCGCCAGTCCGGCGGCCGTCTTCACGTTGATCGCGGCATTGGTGTCCCGGTCGTGGACGGTGCCGCAGGCGGTACAGGTCCATTCCCGGACGTTCAGGGGTTTGGGTCCGTCCTTGACGCCGCAGGTGGAGCAGGTCTGGGAGGTCGGCTCGAACCGGCCGATCTTGACCAGGGCACGGCCGTACCGTTCCGCTTTGTATTCGAGCATGCTGATGAACGATGCCCATCCGGCGTCGTGCACGGACTTGGCCAGCTTCGTGCGGGCCAGTCCCGCCACCGACAGGTCCTCCACGGCGATCCCTTGGTTCTCGGACCGCCGACCTGAGTCTGCGACGCTCCGCGTCGCCACTGTCAGATTCGCTTCACCACCGGCCTGAAGGCCGATGCACTGCGAATGAATTCGGGTAGCACCCGCCCACGGGTCAGCCGGGCTGTACCGGGGCTCGACCGTGCTTGCCTAGATTCACGGTCAGGGCAAATCCCGTCACCCGCGCACCGCACCGGATCCCCCGGGGGAGGCATGACCGTGACATCGGCACAGGCGCTGCTCGACACCCGCCCGCCCGCCGGCCCCGCCGGTGAGGGCCCGGGCGGCCCCCGGCCCGCTGCGGACCGCGAGGCGGGGGCCGCCGGCCACGGTGCGACCGTCTCGATGCCCTCCGGCCGCCGTGTCCTCGTCGTCGACGCCGACCCCGCCTGCGCCGACTCCCTGGTCACCCAGTTGCGCCGGCACGGCCACGAGGCCCTCGGCGTCCGGCGCGGCGGGGCGGCGCTGCGCGCCCACGAGGACGCCGACCTGGTGCTGCTCGACCTCGAACTGCCCGACCTGGACGGCCTGGAGGTCTGCCGGGCCATCCGTGCCGTCAGCCGGGTGCCCGTCATCATCGTCACCGCCCGCGCCTCCGAACTGGACTGTGTCCTCGGCCTGCAGGCGGGCGCCGACGACTACGTCGCCAAGCCCTACGGCCTGCGCGAGCTGATGGCCCGTATCGAGGCCGTGATGCGCCGCGCCGAGTGGCAGCCGGCCGCCGCCCGCGAGATCCGGCACGGCCGCCTGCACATCGACGTGGGCGCCCGCGAGGTCCTGCTCGGCGGTGAGGAAGTGGCCCTGACCCGCAAGGAGTTCGACCTCCTGTGCCTGCTGGCCTCGCACCCGGACACCGTCATCCCCCGCAAGCAGCTCCTCCAGCAGGTCTGGGGCGACTCCTGGTCCCGCCGCACCGTCGACACCCACGTCAGCAGCCTGCGCGGCAAGCTGGGCGACAGCGGCTGGATCGTGACGGTACGGGGCGTGGGCTTCATGCTCGGCAGTCCCTGAGCTTGTTCTTCATCTACCAAGATCGAACCGGGTCTGCCGATGGCCTTGAGGATCTCGGGGCGTTTGACGGTTTTGCCGACGTCGTAGCGGGTGGCGGGCGGACCGGGATGTCCGGCACTGGCGGATCTCGGGGCTCGGCGCCTGGTCAGCCATGGAATGTCGTGGTCTCCTCCAGCGCGGCACGCCCTGTGTTGACGCGGTTCACCCGCGCGATGGTGTCCGCGTATCCGAACGAGATTCCGACAAGCAGTTTCCCTCCGGTGACTCCGAGCTCGGCGCGTATCTCGTCGGCATAGAAACTCAGCAGTCCCTGTGGGCAGCTGGCCACGCCGTACGCGGACATCGCCAGCAACAGGGTCTGCATGTAGCCGCCGACGTCGGCGGCCAACCGCGGGTTGTCCTGTTCCGAGACGAAGAGGAACGCGACGTGCGGGGCGCCGTAGAAGCCCAGGCTCTCGGCGTCGTATGCCGCGCGTGCCGCGTGGTCGTCGAGGCCGATGCCCAGGGCCCCGTAGAGCTGGCTACCGAAGGCGGCCCGCCGCTTTCGCTGCGTCGGCGAGTACATGTCGTCGCTGTACGGGAGGTCGACCGATGTCCGTCGCGCGGCATGGGCCGCCCGCAGGGCCGCCGCCAGACGGTCGCGTGGTGCGCCGCTGACGACCTCCACTCTCCACGGCTGTGCGTTGGAGTTGGACGGCGCCGCTCCGGCGAGCGAGAAGATCGCGCGCATCGTCTCCTCGGGCACGGGCTCGGGCCGAAAAGCGCGCGTCGCACGCCGGCCTCGGATGAGCTTCTCCGCGGCGCCGCTCAGTTCGGCGCGGTGGGACCAGGTCACGGCGACTCCTTGCACAAGAGCGATGTAACCGGATGCGTTTACCTTGATGCCGATCATACTGGCTCACCGCGGATGAGGTAAACGCAGGCGTATACTTGAGTCATGGCTGTGGCGAGTGACACGACGCGAGGGCGAGGGGCGAGGGAGCGCATTCTGGCCGCCGCCACGCGGTTGTTCGCGGACAACGGGATCACCGCGACGGGCATGGAGCAGGTCGCGGAGGAGGCACCGGTGTCCAAGCGCACGCTCTACGCCCACTTTCGGACCAAGGACGACCTGGCGGTCGCTTACCTGCAGGCGCTCGCATCGTCGGGGGACACCATGGAGAGCGTGCTGGTCCGAGAGGACCTCAGCCCTCGCGAGCGGATCCTTCGCCTGTTCGATGTGACGACCACGGGCACGTCCGCGGTGCGCGGGTGCCCCTTCATCGATGCGGCAGCCGAGTTCCCCGACCCGATGAGCCCGATCCACGCCTACGCCCGCGAGCAGAAGCTCCGGATGGTGGGGTTGGTCACGGGACTGGTGACGGAACTGGGCTGCCGCGAACCCGCAGCCCTCGCCGAGCAGTTGGTCACACTCGCGGACGGGGCGGCCAGCCGTGCGATGGTGCTGAATCAACCGGATTACGGCCGGCACGCACGCGCAGCCGCGCAGATCCTGCTCGAACAGGCCCGTCAGGGGTAGTTCACCCTTCGGCCATGCTGCGGCGTCCCGCCTCGAACTGCCCTGTCCCTTGCGTCGCAGCGCGGCGTGCACGCGAGGGGAGTCCTACGCGCCACGCGACGCTCCACGGATCTGCCCCATCTCCTCAGCGAGTTCGTCCTCGGTCCGCTGCCGTGGCGGCGGCCGGCCGACGGGCGAGCCAGGCGCAATAGCTGGCGCTCGGGAGCTTCAGCACGCGCAGCGTCACGCGGTAGCACTCGGGTCTGCCGTAAGGCACGGCAGCGCGGCAGCCCTGCGGTGCTCCGCTGACCGTGCGCGTTGGGCATGCGGGTGCTCGGCTCTCTGCGCCTCCAGCCAGGTGATCGATGCCCGAGCCGTGGTGAGCGGGCCGTCGAGCCTGCATGACGCAGTGTCAGGTGTGTGTGAGGATCGGCACCCCCGCGTCCGGTGTGGCCTGCCGTGCGTCTGCGTCGGGATCCCCCTCAGTGTCTGAAGGTGCCCAGTGAAGAGATCCGTCATGGTGGCGCTCGCTCTCACCGCGTCGGTTACCGGGATTCTTGCAGAAAGCCCGGGCGTTCACGCCGGGGATGAATGCATCTCAAGGCTGCTCTGACGTGCACGTTAGAGCGGACGTTTTTGCTGCTCGATGTACTGGCGGACGATGGCCAGCGGTGCTCCGCCGCACGATGCGGCAAGGTGGGGCCGTTCGAGCTGGAGGACACATATCTGGCCGGCGCCTACTACAACGGCTACTGGCCCTCCATGGCAGACGCTTTCGCCGCCTACGTCAACGACCATGACACGGCGCGCCTGGTGGACCTCTTCGAGGAGCTGGGCGCCGTCGACTCCGAAGGCGACAACAGCTACTCCGTCTACTCCGCAGTGCAGTGCCGCGACGCTCCCTGGCCTCGCGACTGGACCACCTGGCACCGCGAAACCTCCGACGTGTACGCCAAAGCGCCCTTCCAGGCCTGGAACAACGCCTGGTACAACGCCCCTTGCGCGTTCTGGCCCGTCAAGTCCCTGAAGCCGCTCAACGTGGCCAATGCCAAGATCCCGCCCGCCCTTCTGGTCCAGGCAACGGACGACGCCCCCACCCCCTACGAGGGCGCCCTCGAAATGCACCGGCTGCTGCCGGCCTCCCGCCTGGTCGTGGAGGAACACGGCGGCAACCACGGCGTCAGCCTCTACAACGGCAACCCGTGCATCGATGAATACCTGACGAGATATCTGGCCACCGGTGCTCTGCCACGCAGCGGCCCAGGCCCCGACGCGATCTGCCAGGCGCTGCCCGACCCCGAGCCGACCGACGCCCCGGCTGCCACGGACCGGGCCACCGGTTTCGGCGCCGGCGTGCGTGCCGGGCTGCTCCGCAGGTAGACCAGGGGCTCGTCTCCCGGCTTTGCCGACGCCTCCACCGAAGCTGCATACAGGGCTGCATGACCCGCGGGGCGTGCGTCCATCAGGGCGACACGGACCAGGTCGCCGTAGTGCTCGGCCAGCGGCCGGGTCTCCCGGCGCCACGGCACGGCCTACCCGCCCTTGAGCAGCTGGAACAGCTGCTCCTCCAGGGTGAACTCGCCGTTGTCGAGCGCTCCTTCGAGCCAGTCCGCCGCAGCGCGGACACGGCCGATCCCACGGCGCACGGTCTCGCGCTCGTCCTCGGCGAACTCCTGCCCGCGCGGCTGTGGGACCAGGCGGCCGAGCGTGGCCACGAAGCCGTGACCGGAGCCGACCAGGTCGAGGTACTCGATGGTGTGCTCGATCGCGCGGACGGCCGGGGTGCGCTCCCGGATCCGGTCACGGGTCTGGTCCGAGGTGTCGAACCGGGCGCCGCTGACGAGCATCCCGGTGGTGTCGTCCACCGACTGACAACTCCCCGAAAACAGGCTCCGCGCAGCGCCGGACGGGGGGTGCGCAGACCCGGACGCCTTCCGCTGGGACTCAAGTGGTCTTCGAGCCGGTCTCATGCGCTCCGGTCGACTCTGGGTGAGGCGTGATCAACAGGAACGCGCCGTTCCATATCCGCTTTCCGCACCCATCGGGGAGACGAACATGCAGATCCGCTCGCGTCTGACCAAGACCGGCATGCTGGGCGCGGCCGCCGTGGCCGCCCTCGCCCTCTCCACCGGCCCGGCCTCCGCGGCCGCGGCGGTGACCGCCTCGCCCAGCAGCGGCCTGGCCGACGGCCAGTCCGTGACCGTGACCGGCACCGGCTTCCCGGCGGGCGCCCAGGTCGCCGTGTCGCAGTGCCGGGAGAGCACCACGTGCACCGACGCGCTGACCAAGGTCACCGTCGGTGCCGACGGCAGCTTCACCGCCCCCTACACCGTGCACAAGCAGTTCACCGCCACCGACTGGAGCACCGGCACCGGCACCTCCGTGACCGTGGACTGCGGCACGCAAGCGTGCCAGCTGGTCGCCTACCTGGAGGCCACCGGCCCGGTCGGTACGGGGATCTCCTTCCGCTGAGGCACCCCGTCCCCTCGTCCTCCCGGACGACCGGAGCCCACCGAGCGGTGCCCGCGACCGGCACCGCTCGGTGGGCTCGCCCGTGTGCGGCCCTGCCCAGGACGAGCGCCCGGGAAGGGACGCCGGCCCCGGAAGGAGAGACCCGCCCTCAGCCCACCGCCTGCTTCAGGAGGGCGGCGATGCGCTTCTCCTCGGCGGCGGTCAGCTTGGTCAGCGCGTAGGACGTCGGCCACATCGCTCCGTCGTCGAGCGCCGCCTGGTCGCTGAAACCGAGCGTGGCGTACTTCGACTTGAACTTCTGCGCGCTCTGGAAGAAGCACAGGACCTTGCCGTTCTTGGCGTAGGCGGGCATCCCGTACCACAGCCTCGGCGTGAGCTCCGGGGCGCTGGCCTTGACGATCTCGTGGAGCTTCTCGGCGAGGACCCGGTCCGCCTCCTCCATCTCCGCGATCTTCGCGAGCACCTCGCCCTCGGGGTCCCCCTTGGACCCGCGTCGCGCGGTCTTCAGCTCCTTGGCCCGGTCCTTCATCGCCTCCCGTTCCTCGGCGGTGAAGCCCTCGTGCTTCCCGGCGGCCGAACCGGAGTTCTCGGCGGACGACTGCGTGCGCTTCATGGCGGTTGTTCCTTCCTTGCCGGATTCAACGTGACCTTCTCACGCGGGGGCATCGCCCCGCACGGCGTTCAGGCCCACGGTCTTTCGGTTCGGATCAGGCCGGCGTGGACGTCACCGGTGCGGGCTCCCAGGCGAAGCCGTCCGGGTCGGTGAAGGCCCCGGTGGTGCCGCCGAGCACGATCCGGTGCGAGCCGCTGCCGTCCTCGCTCACCCCCACGTCCTTGGCCAGGCCCCGCCGCTTGTACAGGGCCAGCTTGACGGGGGCGTCGTCGGCGGAGGCGAACTCGACGTACTTGCCGCCGAAGCTCTTTGCCACGGACAGGCCCTGCTCGACGTAGAACTGCTTGCTCGCCTTGACGTCCTCCACGCCCAGCAGGAGCACGAGCTGGTCGATCTTCCGGGTGGCGGGGCCGGTGTTCTTCTTCGACGAGGTCGCCAGCTTCCAGATGGTGCCGTCCGGGGCCTGCACGACGCCGCCGTAGCCCCACAGGGACTTCGAGGCCGGCTTCAGCGTGGTGGCGCCCGCCTCGAGGGCGGAGGCGATGAAGCCGTCGACGTCGGCCGGCTGGGAGACGGTGATCGACATCGTGAACCCGCGGAAGCCGGCCGTCGGCGTCTCGCAGGCCCGCAGGCGTACCTGCGAACCCAGCCCGAACGCGGCGGAGTAGAAGCGGTCGGCGGCCGTGGCGTCGGCCACCTCCAAAGTGACGGATGCGAGAGAAGTCATGGCGATCACGCTAGCCGCGCCGTGCTCGCCGGGGCTTCTTCATTCCTGCTCGATACCGGCACCGCCGCCCTCGCATGCCACGGCAGTCCTGCCGTGCCGAGGGCCGCCCGGCTGCGGTAGAGGCCGGGCTCCATGCCGGCCAGCTCGGTGAAGCGGGTGGTGAACGCGGCCGCCGACGGGCAGCCGACCGCGCGGCAGACCTCGCCCACGCCGGCCTCGCCGTGCCGCAGCAGGGCCATCGCCTGCTCGACGCGCAGCGTCATCACATAGGCGTACGGCGACTGGCCGTAGGCGTCGCGGAACTGCCGGCTGAGCCGGCCGGGCGCCATGCCCGCCTCGCGGGCGAGGGCCTCGACGTCCAGCGGCTGCGTGTACTGCCGGCCGATCCGGTCGCGGACGCGGCGCAGGCGCGCGAGGTCGAGCAGGTGCTGCGCGGCGATCTGCGCCTGCCGCCAAGCGGGGTGACACATGGCAGGGCCCCTCCCTACTCGGTGCCGGAGCGCAGCTGCTGTATGCGGGCCAGGTTGAGGGAACTCGTATGAGGGTTGAGGTCCATGGCCTCACGCTAGCCGCGGGCCCGTTCTGCGGGCTTCTTCGATCCTGATCCCTTTTCAAGGCCCGGGACCTGCGGTGAGCCTGCAGCGGATCCCGAGCGTGACTCGAGCGGATCACGACGGCCGCGAGCCATCCTGTCGAGTGGACCGACAGGTGGTGAGGTGGGCCATGGACCCAGCAGTGGAAAACGCGGTCGCGTATATGCGCGAGCGTTTCGGTGATCCGCTGACCGTCACGGACATCGCCCGAAAAGCTTGGCTCAGCCGTTTCCATTTCTCGCGCGTTTTCAAGGAGGAGACCGGGGTCAGCCCCGGCAGATTCCTCGCCGCGGTCCGTATTCACGAGGCCAAGCGGCTCATCGGCGGCACCTCGATGACCATTGCGGAAATCTCCGCCGCGGTCGGATACACCAGTCTGGGCTCGTTCACCCATGCCTTCACGGCCGGTGTCGGGCTGTCTCCCGGCCGGTTCCGCCGGCTGTGCCGCGGGGAGGGGCAGGGGCTGCCGCCACCGCGGCCGGCGGGTCCGAGGTCACGGCACGGCTCGGTCGCCGGCACCGTCAGGCTGCCGCAGGGCCACGGCAACGCGCGCGTGTACCTGGGGGCCTTCGCCACGGCCGTCGTGCAGTACCCGGCCCTGGCGTCGGCCGTCGTCGACGTGCCGTGCGACCGTCCGTCCTGCTACGTCCTGCCCGAGGTCCCCGAGGGGAGCTGGCATCTGCTGGCGGTGGCGGTGGCGGTGGCCGCGGGCACCGGCCACGATCCGCAGGCCGTGCGGAGCGCGCTCGTCGGGGACCGGGGCACCACCGCCGTGACCGTCACCGCCGGCGCCGTCACCAGCGCGGCGGTGCGGCTGCGCCTGGCACACCCGGCCGATCCGCCGGTGCTGCTCGCCCTGCCCGAGCTCGAACCACCGGCGACGGTCGTGCCCCACCCCGGCTGCGCGGCCGCCCCACCGGGCCCGCTCCCCGCGGGCCGGGACCGGCCCGCCCCCCGGCTGTGGCTGCTGCCCGGCGCCTCGGCGCCGTCACCGGGGGCCTGATACCGGCAGGCGGCGTCTGCCGGGCCGTCAGGAGGAGGGGCTGCGGCACAGTTCCTGGCGGGCCTTGAGCCGCTCGGCGAGCAGGCACCACTCCTTGCCGATGTGTTCGGCGATCGGGGCGACGACGCCGAGCCAGTGCGGCGGGACCGCGTCCACCAGCCGCCGCCAGTCCTCGCCGGGCTCGGTGGCGTGCGACTGCATCCAGCGCAGGAACTCCCGGCCCCCCGCGGTGTACCGGATGGCGGGGTCGGTGGCCATCTTGGCCGCCACGGCCGCCCAGGTGGGCGGGGTGTCGGTGTGGTTCCTGCGCTGCGGCGGTGCCGGCGGCACCTCGGCGCTTGCGGCCACCCGCAGCGGCACCCGGCGGACGCCGTCGGCGGCCGCGTCGGTGTCCGCCGTCAGGTCGTCGGGCCGCGGCACGGACGGCACGGACGGCACGGGCCGCATGTGCGGCGGGCGTGCGGTATGGGTGCGGCGCCCGTTGCGTTCGGGCCCCTCGCCGCGCCGCAGCCGTGCGCTGACGTCGTGCACCGTGCCCAGCGACACGTCGGTCGCCCGGGCGACCTGGCGCAGCGGGGCGTCGGGGTGGGCGGCGATGTACTCGGCGGCGCGCCGCCTGCCCTCGCCCGCGTCCACCGGGCGCCGCCTGCCGTCCTGGCCGATGCGCTTGCCGCCCAGCGGCGTCGCGATCGCCGACCGCTCGCGCAGCGACGCGATGGTCTTCGCGCTCAGCCCGGTGATGCCGGCGATGGCACGGTCGGACCAGTCGGGGTGGGAGCCCAGGACCCGCTGGGCTCCGGCGACGCGGTCGGCCTTCGACAGCGGCAGGCCGTGCGAGCCGTTGGCCTTCATGGCGATGACGAGCGCCTCGGAGTTGGAGCAGTCGAGGAAGTGCGCCCGGATGCTGTCGTCGCCCATGAGCCGGGCGGCCTCCAGCCGGTGCAGCCCGTCGATGACACGGCAGCCGTCCACCTGGACGAGAATGGGAGGAAGTTCCGCCGAATCCGCCGCGTCGACGAGAAGCCGGACATGCGCGGCGTCCGTTCCGCCCTGGCGAAGGGAAACCCCGGGAGAGAGCGCGGCGATGGGGACTTCACGGGCCGGGAGTTTCTCGAAGTTCTTCAGGTCGAATTCGGTGTGCGCCGACGATCCGGCGCCCTCCATCCGGACGGGACTGAATGCACTCGTCATCGACACGGCTTGCGCGTTGTTCTGAGCCATTCCGGTAACTCCCTCTCTGCTGCCGCCGCTGCCGCCGCTGCCGACGAGGGTCGCAGGAGGGTCTCCAGCCGTAGTGGAGAGCAGGTCGACGTTGCCTGGAAACGCCGCACCGCGGGCATCCGCGAAAAGGCGGATGCCCGCGGGGGATCAGGCGTCGCGGCGCCGCAGCTGCACCGCGGCGACGGCCAGCAGGACGGCCGTCCACAGCGCGAGCACGCCCAGGCCCTGCCAGGGCCCCAGCACGTCGCCGGCGCGGGAGTGCTGCTGGGTGATCATGAAGCCGGCCTGCGTGGGCAGCCAGGCGTGGACGTGCTCGCCCACGCTGCCGGGCAGCAGGCCCGCCATCGGGGTGATCACCAGGACGAAGCCGATGACGACGGTGATGCTCGCCGCGGTGTGCCGGATGATCGCGCCGACGGCGAGGGCGAACAGGCCGAGCAGGGCGAGGTAGAGGCCGCAGCCGACGACGGCCCGCAGGACGCCCGGATCGCCGATCGCGACCGGCGCCTTGCCGTGCAGGATCGGCGCGCCGATGAAGAAGGAGCCGAACGCGGTCAGTTCGCCCACCGCCAGCACCAGCAGGGCGAACACCGTGCCCTTGGCCGCCAGCACGGGCACCCGCCGGGGCACCGCGAGCAGGCTGGCACGGATCATGCCGGTGGAGTACTCCGAGGCGATCGCCATGACGCCCAGCACACACACCGCCAGCTGGCTGAGCAGGATGCCGCTGCCCAGGATGGTGCCCGTCGGGTCCAGCCGCATCTCGGCCCGCTGGGAGGCGTCGGTCTTGTCCCAGTTCGCGATGCCCATCTCCATGAACAGCGCGGTGAACACCAAGGTGAGCACCACCAGGATGGCCAGCGACCAGACAGTGGAGCGCACGGAGCGGATCTTGGTCCACTCCGAGAGCATCAGGTTCCCCAGGCCCGGCCCGCGGCCCTGGGTGGCCGGGCCGGACGCGGGGGCGGTTGCGGTCGTCACTTCGTACCTCCGGTGGCGGGCACGCCGGCGTCGTACTCGACGGCGTCCTTGGTCAGTTCCATGAAGGCGTCCTCGAGGGAGCCGCGCCGGGTCGACAGCTCGTGCAGCACCAGCCCGTCGGCGGCGGCGAGTTCGGCGATGCGCGGGGCCTCCAGCCCGGTGACGTCCAGGTCGCCCTCGTCGGTGGTGGTGACGGTGGCGCCCTTGCCCCGCAGCAGCTCGGCGAGCTGCGCCCCGTCGGGCGTCCTGACCAGGACGGAGCGCTGGGTGCTCCGCTCGATGAACTCCTCGGTGGAGCAGTCGGCGACCAGCCGGCCGCGGCCGATGACGATGAGGTGATCGGCGGTGACCGCCATCTCGTTCATCAGGTGGCTGGAGACGAAGACGGCGCGGCCCTCGGCCGCCAGCGACTTCATCAGGTTCCGGATCCACAGGATGCCCTCGGGGTCGAGGCCGTTGACGGGCTCGTCCAGGACCAGCGCCGCGGGATCGCCGAGCAGCGCGGCGGCGATGCCCAGCCGCTGCCCCATGCCGAGCGAGAAGCCGCCCGCCCGCTTGCGGGCCACCGAGGCCAGCCCGACCTGCTCGATGACCTCCTCGACCCGGCGCCGGCCGATGCCCTGGGTCTGCGCGAGACAGAGCAGGTGGTCGTAGGCGCTGCGCCCGGTGTGCACGGCGCGCGCCTCCAGCAGCGCTCCCACCACCCGCAGCGGCCGGGCCAGTTCGCGGTAGGGCACGCCGTTGACGGTGGCCTGGCCGGCATCGGGCCTGTCCAGTCCCAGCAGCAGTCGCATCGTGGTGGACTTGCCTGCGCCGTTGGGGCCCAGGAAGCCGGTGACCCGGCCGGGCTCGACCGTGAACGACAAATCGTTCACGGCCGTCTTGTCGCCGTAGCGTTTGGTGAGGTTCTTCGCCTCGATCATGGTCACCTCGGTTGAATGGCCTGCGAGAGTTACGCCGGGGCAGAATTCCCCCCGGGCACCTGTGATAGCAGGATCGCTATCTGTTCAGTAGTCGCAGCCTGGAGCGGCCGTGAACGATGGCCCGCGCATCAGGGCACGGATATTTTGGCAGCTGTGACGGTCCGGGGAAGCCCCGTGTTCCATCTGCTTACTTTCCTCGGTTGAACCCGGAAACCCACGAGGGTGGTCATGAATTCACTCACGAACGATCCGGTGCCCGCCCGGCGGCGTCCGGTGATCGGGATCTGCGCGCGGACGGCGCCGGTCACCCTCCAGGGCAGCGACCTTCTCGTCGCCCTGGCACTGCAGTCCCACGTGGCCTTCCTGTCCGAGGCGGGCTGCACGCCCCTGCTGCTGCCGCTGCTGCCGGGGGCCGAGGACCTGGTCGGCCGGCTCGACGCACTGCTGGTCCCCGGCGGCCCCGACCTGGACCCGGCGCTGTACGGCCAGGGCGCCCACCCGGCGACCCGGGCGATGAGCCCGGACGCCGACCGCGTCGAACTGGCGCTGATGAGAAGGGCACTTGACGCCCGCCTGCCCGTGCTGGCGATCTGCCGCGGCATGCAACTGCTCAACGTGCTGCACGGAGGCAGCCTCCACCAGCACCTGGCGGACGTCACCGGCCACGACGGCCACCGTCCGCAGGCGCAGTCCTTCACCCTCGGCCGCCTGCCGCTGAAGCTGCTGCCCGGCAGCAAGATCGCCGCGATCCTCGAGGAGGACGCGCCGGAGACGGCATGCCACCACCACCAGGCGGTGGACCGGATCGGCGACGGCCTCACCGTCACCGCACGGGCCGAGGACGGCACCGTCGAGGCCGTCGAAGTCACCGGCCATCCCTTTGCGATCGGGGTGCAATGGGAATCCGGGCACACGGCCGACAAACGACTCCACCAGGCCCTCGCACATGCCGCCAGGCGCCCGAAGAATGAACCGGCCGCCGCAATTTCGATTCATTGAGAAAAGGCGGCCCCGAGGGCAAACTGATTTCCGATCCCCATGCGAAGGAGAATTATGTCGCCGCGGATGCCCAACCCCTCGTTGGTGGTTCCCGATGTCCTTCCGCCCATGCGCGCACTGGTCAAGGCCGTCAACAGCGTCGGCGTGCCGCTGCAGACGCTTGTGCTCATCCACCTGCGGGTGAGCCAGATCAACGGCCGGACGGTCCACCTGCCCAGGAAGCAGAAGGAGTTCGAGGCGGCGGGGGAGGAGGACCACCGTCTGCCGCTGGTGGAGACCTGGCGGGAGCAGACCTGCTTCACCGACGCCGAACGCTCCGTACTGGCGCTGGCCGAGGCCGCCACACGCATCGACGACCGCGTGGATCCGGTGTCGGACGAGGTCTGGGAGGAGGCCGCCCGGCACTGGAACCAGGTGCAGCTCGCCGCCGTGGTCCTGCACATCGGGCTGGTCAACCTCTGGAACCGGGTCAACGTCGCCACCAAGCAGGAGCCGGTGGACTGGCGCATCAACCCCAAGACCTGGACCCCCATGACAAGCCGGCTCACCGCGGCCCAGTAACCTCCGCGCGGCTTTGAGGCCCTGTCCGGCGGCTCATCCCCGGACAGGGCCTTACGTTGTTCGCGTCACGCATCACGCGCCCCGGGGCCCGTGGATCGCCCCGGCCCGGGGACCCCTGGCACGGGGGCGTGCCCCGGCCGGGTGCGGGGGGCGTGCCGGTTCAGTGTGTGCCGCCCCCCTGGAGTGCCGCGTCGAGGACGGCGAGCAGCGTCCTGGCCTGCACGTTGACGTAGCGGCTGTGTCCGGCCAGCCAGTTCAGCTGGCCCGGTGTGACCCAGTGGTATCCCGGGGGCGGCTGGGTGGGGGTGGTCGCCTCGTCGGTCTCGACGATCAGATAGCGGCTCTCGGCGTTGAGGAACCGGCCGCCCTCCTCGGAGTGGACGGTGGAGTAGCAAACGCGGTCCGGGGAGGCGTTCAGCAGCGCGTCGAGGAACGGCGGGCGCTCCTCGGCCCCGGCGGGGGCGTAGTTCGAGGGCACGCACTGCACGGTCGGCGCGAGCTCGACGGTGTCCAGGAAGCCGC
Organism: Streptomyces spiralis; assembly: GCF_014654675.1. GTDB lineage: Bacteria > Actinomycetota > Actinomycetes > Streptomycetales > Streptomycetaceae > Streptomyces > Streptomyces spiralis. The sequence goes on along the minus strand of NZ_BNBC01000042.1, from coordinate 40,713 downwards.
CCTCGACGCGTGCGTGCGCCAGGACGTGCGGGACGCCGTCGAAGAGGCGGTAGGCGAAACCGACGACCCCGTGCTCCACCGGTTCGATGATCGGCTGGGTCCAGCCGGCCACCTCACGGCCGGCGCCCTCGACCGACACCGCCACCACGCGGAAGAACCTGCCGTCGACGCGGCTGACGGAGTGCTCGTCGGTCTGCCACCCGGCGATCTCGCGCAGCGGCATGCGGCGCGCGCGCACGTCGTGCCGGGCCCGTTCGCCCGTGAACCAGGCCAGCAGGGCGGAGTCGGACGACAGCGCCCTGGTCTCGGCCGGCAGCGCCGGGGCGCTGGCCAGCACCGTGCGCGCGTCCATGTTCACGACGTTGTCCAGGCGCAGCAGCCGCAGGATCTGCCCGAGGGTGAGCCAGCGGAAGGCGTCGTGGACGGGGACGTCGCCGTCCACCTCGACGATCATGTTGCGGTTGCGTTTTTGGTAGAACCAGGCGCCGTGCTCGGACTGCAGGACGTCGGTGAGCACCTGCTGCGGCCGCGGGGCGAGGAAGTGCTCCAGGTACCGCACCTCCGTTCCGCCGTGGGCCTTGGTGTAGTTGCTGCGGGTGGCCTGCACGGTGGGGGAGAGCTGCACCAGGTTGGGGTTGCCGGGCTCCATCTTGGCCTGCATCAGGAAGTGCAGGACCCCGTCGAACTCCTTGGCCAGGATGCCCAGGATGCCGATCTCCGGCTGCACGATGATCGGCTGCTGCCACTCGGCCCCGCCCCGTACGACGTGCAGTCCCTCGATGGTGAAGAACCGCCCGCTGCTGTGCCGCAGGTCACCGGTGTCCGGGGCGAACGACCAGTGGTCCAGCCCGGCGAACGGGATCCGCCGGACGACGGTCGCGCCGGCCCGCCGGTGCTCTGCCAGCCAGCCCGGCACCTCGGCCGTCGCGGTGTGCGCGCCCTCGGCCGTCGCGGCCGACAGCGCCAGGCGCTCGGCGATGTGCGCCCCGGTACGCGCGACCAGCTGTGCGGGGGCGCTCACGGCCGACCACCGCTGTCCTTGACCGGCTTCCACCAGCGGGGGTTGTCCCGGTACCAGGCGACGGTCTGGGCCAGGCCGGCGTCGAAGCCGGTCAGCGGCCGGTGGCCGAGCTCCCGCTCGATCTTGCCCTGGTCCAGGGCGTAGCGCCGGTCGTGGCCCTTGCGGTCGGTGATGTGCCGGATCATCTCCGGCCCCGCCCCGCACAGCTTCGCGAGTTGGTGGGCCAGCTGAAGGTTCGCCACGGCCGTGCCGGCGCCGATGTTGTAGACCTCGCCCGCCCTGCCCTGCTCGAGGACCCGCTGCACCGCGCGGCAGTGGTCGTCCACGTGCAGCCACTCGCGGATCTGCCCGCCGTCCCCGTAGACGGGTATGGGGCGCCCCTCGAGCAGGTTGGTGACGGCGAGCGGGATGAACTTCTCCGGGTGCTGGTAGGGGCCGTAGTTGTTGGAACAGCGGGTGACCGAGACGTCGAGGCGGTGGGTGCGGAAGTAGGCCAGGGCGATCAGGTCGGAGGACGCCTTGGACGCGGCGTAGGGCGAGTTGGGCAGCAGCGGGGACTCCTCGGTCCACACGCCCTCCTCGATGGAGCCGTACACCTCGTCGGTCGAGATGTGCACCACCCGCTGGACGCCTGCCGTCACACAGGCCTCCAGCAGCGCCTGCGTGCCCTCCACGTTCGTGCGGACGAACGCCGCCCCGCTGGCGATCGAACGGTCGACATGGCTCTCGGCCGCGAAGTGGACCACCACGTCCTGGCCGTCGAGGACACCGCCCAGCAGTTCCCGGTCGAGGATGTTCCCGTGTGTGAAGGTCAGCCGCGGATGGGAGGCGGGGAGGTTGTCACGGTTTCCCGCGTAGGTCAGCGCGTCCAGGACCGTCACATGGGCGTCCTCGAAACCCGGATAACCCCCGTCGAGCATGGTCCGTACGTAATGCGAGCCGATGAATCCGGCACCGCCGGTGACGAGGATTTTCATGAGACCACATCGCAGTCGGAGTTCCACGCTCGAAGCATGACCTTTTCCTTTTCGATGAGGAGACGAGTGCGCTGCCGCGACCCTACCGGCCGGTGCGGGCCGCGAGATGTTCGTCCCCGGCTCGTGCTCCACCGGGACGGTCCTCGCCCCTGTCGTGCGGCGGCAGCTCGCTCATCCGCCGGATGCCGTGCGGGTACGGGCTCGAAGAAGGCTGCACGACCGCCCTCGCAGCCCTCTCGAGACGTGCTCGAAGGGCTGCGAGGGCGGTCAGAAGGGGGGCGCGTTCGTCGCCGGCT